>CAVRTO010000032.1:0-483003 GCA_963724145.1 uncultured Solirubrobacteraceae bacterium | reverse complement strand
CTGAAAGCGCCCACGCGGTAGCGCCAGATGCGGCGGGCTAGAGCCAAATCAACCGCTGGAGAACCGCACTCAACCGCTGGGATTCGGGGTCGGACTGCTACGCGACTGGTACGCACCCGGCCCGTCTGGCGCCACTCACCCAGAGTAAGCGGCATCGGTTGTACGCTCGCGCTCGTCTGGCGCGAGCCCGGAAGCGCCGCCGCTGTCCTCCCTCGGGAGGCGGCTTTTTGACCAGCTGAGCGGACACGCCCTTAGCCCGCGCTGAGCAAGAACGGTCGCGCTCGGCGACGATCACCCCATTCGGATGATGAGCGCTCTATGCGCGTCGGCATAGGTTCTAACCGCCCTCGTCCGTGATCGTGCCGATGACCTCGCGATCGGCCTCGTGCTCACCGCCGTCGGATCGTCTGCTCGTGAGAGGGGAGTGATATGACGTCCAGTCAGAGCGTCCTGATCAACGGGTTTGGGGTGCTCTTCGTGATATTGAACTCGTTCGGGTTGGGCCTCAGGCTTACGGTCGGCAAGCTGCTGGCAGAGGCCTTCGCCCACTGGAAGATCGCCGTGTCGGCGTTGGTGATCAATTTCGTGATCATCCCGCTCCTGTTCGTCGGCTATTTGCTGACGATAGCCTCGTCCATTCCTGGAGAGATCAAGGTCGGGTTCTGTGTCGCAGCCCTGTGCGCAGGTATGCCGTTCGCTCCCCTCCTCGCTCGGCTAGCCAAGGCGGATACCAGCATTGCCACCACGCTGTTGGTGGTTTTGAGTGCCGGAACGATTATCGCCCTCCCGCTAGGTTTGCCCTTCGCCATTGATGCGGTTGACGCGCAACTCAAGACCTCGGCCTGGGATGTTGCGTGGCCACTGCTGCTTTTTATCCTCCTGCCGGTGGTTCTCGGTTGCGGCTTCAGGGTCTGGTGGCCCGACCTGACGCGGGAATTGGCGCAGTGGGCCGTCCGGGTTTCAATTCTCTGTCTGCTCTTCAATCTCAACTTCACGCTGGTTGCGTATTGGAATCTCTTCGAGCAGGAATGGGGCACCGAGAGTTACATCGCGGCCATAGCCGGCCCATTCATCGGCCTCGGGTGTGGCTACCTTCTCGTTTCCAGCCTTCGAGTCAAAGACGTGGGAATCAGGCATGCGACCGAGGCGACCACGGCGGTACGCAACATCGGTCCGATGCTTCTGATGATGATTTATCCCTTTGCAGCTGACCCGCTGGTCACGGTGTCAATCACGATCATCAACACAATCGGCATCACGACCGTTCTACTGTTCGTCCTGGTGTGGAGGCGCGGTGCTTCACCATCGGTCACCCACGCAACTACCGACCAGCCAGCAGGCGAAGGCCTGCCCCCGCCGGCTTCGACGTGACGAGTGGTCCACCCGTCGTCGCCGACCTCCCCGACCGAAGGTGAGTCGCTCCTCGTCCCATTACGCCGATCAGCGGGAGAGCCCGGCCGATCGGTGACATCGGGGGCAGAGCGCCTCGTGGTTCGCCGGATCGTCGTTCGTCGAGTCGTGGTCGAGGTGGTGCAGCTCCAGCGGGCCGGTCGCGCCGCAACGGGCGCAACGCCCGCCCTGCGCGGCGATCAGGCGCGCGCGCCGTGCCTGATTGCGGCGCCCGCGGATCCGTCCGGGCTCGACGGGGCGCGGCTGGCAGCTCGGGCAGTAGGACCCGGCGTCGAGCAGCCGCCGGCAGCCGATGCAACGCCGCTTCACACGAACCCGAGCACGCGCGCCGGCGCCGGCCGATTCTCGACCGCGTCGACCGCCATGCACAGCGCGATGATCGCGTCGTTCGGCGTGCTCTCGGTCGGCTTGTCCAGCCGCCAGCCGCGGCGGCCGTGGCGCGCGATCGTGTTCGCGGCGTGCTGGTGCAGCTCAGGCACGTCGGGCAGGGCGAGCCGGCGTTCGGTGACCGCGGCGTGCAGCCGCGCCGACGCCGGGATCATGCGCGAGTCTGACTGCGGGAAGGCGATCACCGCGACGCCCTCGCGCTCCAGCTCGACCGCGAGCTGACCCGCGCGCCACGGGTCGAACGCGACCTCGCGGATCACGTAGGTGCCCGCCAGCTCGCGGATCACGTCGCCGGCGTCGATCACCGCCTCGTCGCCGTGGCCGATCCAGACGCCGACGCGCAGGTCGTCGGTCACCCACGCGACCGCCGTCGCCGAGCGCTGGCCACCGACATCGACGCCGACGTAGATCGACTCGCCGTCCGGGATCGTCGGCGCCGTTACGCACGCCTGCCACGCGCCCGGCGGCAGCCAGTGCTGCGCGCGTTCGGTCCACTGATTGGCGACGAACCGGCGGTCGAAGAGAACGCCGGCAGCACGAACAGCTCGACCGTCCGGCTGGAGACGCACGCGCTGTTCAACGCCGAGCGGATCGACGCGGCGGTCCGGATCGCGGCCCCGTGAACCCGCCCGCGAAGCGTCCGGCCGAGCCGCCCAAGCCAGAGCCCGAGCCCGAGCCCGAGCCAGTGCCCAAGCGCAAACGCGCGGTCAGGCCCAAGCAGTCTGCGCAGCTGCCGCGCGCCATCGTCGCGCACGTGGTGCGAGGCCGGCGGCCATGATCAGTCCGCCCGTCGACCCGCCACCGATCGACCGCGACGCGGTGCTGCCCAGCGTCGACGAGGTCGCGATGCTGGAGCGCACGCGGACGATCGGTCCGGGCGGCCACGACATTCCGACGTTCACGGACGTGACCCGGCCGACCGCCGACGAGGCGCAGGCGCTGATCGAGCGCCAGCTCGGAGCGGCGACTGCTACCCCGACTGCTACGCACCCCGTGTCGACCGCGATGTAGAGCGGCTTCGCCGCGATGTACTACATCTAACGGATTGGCTCTAGGGCGTGCCGATCTGGCGCTCTAGAGCCATTTCGACCGCTGGCGGACCGCTCGGAACCGCTGGCGCGGGGGCTTCGACTCCCACTGGATTACCACTAGTCGAGTTCTTAGAGGGGCTGCTCGGTCGACGAGGACCTGCGGTAGTGGGTCGGTTTGACCATAAGGCGGCTGCGCGGATAGGTTCAGGGCATGGTCGGCATCAAAGCCGCCTTAGCGGCGCTGCTGATGGTCTCTTTCCTCGGCATCGCTGCCTGTAGCGACGACGACGGGGACGAGGGTGGGACGACCGCGTCCCCGGACGTCGAACCGACTTCGACGACGCCCACCGAGGGCAACGAACCGATCCTGATCAAGACACACCTGGGCCCCGTCAAGAAGGAGGGCAAGACGTCCGGCGAGGTGCTTTCCGGATCTACCCTCGGCGACTCAGCCTTCTGCGCCGGGGGGAAGTTCATCGATGGGCCTGTGCAGATTCCGAGCCGGTCGGTGCTGAGGTCGTTCCGCTGCCCCGGAGGCACCCTGACGATCACGTTCACCTCAACGCCCCCTGGTGTGGAACAACGCAGCGATTGGAAGGTCGCGAACGGTCTCGGCCGCTTCGAGGGACTCAGCGGTGGGGGCCAGATGACGGGGGTCCTTGAGTCGGGAGGCGAGGAGGGCCGGGAGACGTTCACCGGGACGGTCACTCGATAGCCAGTCGCAACGGACGAATCTCGGCAGCGCGGCGCGGAGTCGAGCGATACGAGCCGCGCTGCTCCTTCGAGGCAAACGGGAAGCAGTCGCCGCTACCAGCGATCGCTCTTGCGGCCGTTGCTTACCGGGACGCGTTGATCGGCGCGCGGATGGAGCCGTTGAAGCGGATCTTCGGGCTGACATCGCAGATCAAGTTCAGCCAGGTCATCGCCGGCCTTCGCGCCGATCTCGATTTCGTCCGGGATGCGGCGTCTCCGGCGCAGCGGCGCGAGCTCGCCGGGGCGTCGGGACGCGATCCGCGCGGCGCTGTCTGGAAGGACACGCCGGAGGGCGAGGCGCAGATCCGCGCGGAGCACAAGGCCGCGCTTGACAGCGTGCGAAACCGACCTGGCAGCGAGTGGGTGGCGTAGATGGCGCTCGAGACATTGGAGTTCGACGCGGCAGGAGACTCGGAGGGCTCGTCGCCAGTGCCGTCGTCCGATCATTGCTATACGAACACACGTTCGATACGGTCCGGGCATGGACCGCGCCCAGTTCTCAATCGCCCTGCCCGACAACCCTGACCTCCTCAGCCGCCTGACGACGGAGCTCGCGGTTCAGTCAGACCCCCCGATCGCCATGGCCCGGACCGGCGAGGCGGTGCTCGCCTTTGAGTGCGCGACCGGCGAGCAGATGCTGCGCAGCCGTGTTATCCAGGCGCTCGAGGTCGCCGCCGGCCCCAACTGGCAGGAACTCGCGCGACCGCTGTAGGGGCTCCTGGCGAGCCGCCCTGCGCACCATCGCTTCAGGCGAAAGCGATAGTCCGGGCGGAGACATCGCCGCGCGGCACACTGCTGCTAACACGCGTCGATTGGAGCCGTGCAGCGACACGCCGTGGTCGGTCGCGGTGCCCGCCGAAGAGAGGTTTTCTGCGCGGCGACCTGGATCGTGGGACGGTGGGCTGTCTACGCGAGGAGGATGCCATGCGGCATCTCCGTCATACCGTTCTGGCGGCCCTGGCCGTCGCCCTGTGCATCGCGCCGGTTGCGGGCGCTGACGCGTCGCGAACGGGGGGTGGTGCGGTTGTTGCGCCCGCGAAGGACAAGTGGCTGGGGGAGTATTGGGCGCAGCTCTACTCGCTGCCCGTCTCGGAGAATCCCTTCGAGGGGAACGGCAATCCATGCCTCACGGTGGGGCACAAGGTGATCCAGGAGGTCGGCGGCGCCCCCTGCACGGTCGAGCAGGGCACGGCGCTCACGCTCGGGTTCGGGACGTCGTGGAGCAACGTCGAGGACCCGTTCCCGGAAACCAGAGCGGAGCAGCTCGCACTCGCGACTGAGGTCGACTACGAGTTCGTGGCCGGGATGACCGTCGCCGTCGATGGCGGCGAGCCGGTCGAGATCCGCACTCCACGGTTCGAGCTGTTCTCGCCGCAGCGGACGGTGCTGTTGCCCGCCGACAACTTCCTCGGCCTCGACGGGCCGCAGACCATCACCCTCAGTGCGCACGGATGGGGCGCGGTCGTTAACAAGCTGAGCGTGGGCGAGCACACGATCGTCGGCGACACGCTGTTCACGAACGGCGAGCACTTCGTCGTCCCACACATCGTCACCGTCGTTCCGTGACACCACGGCACCGACACCACGGACGCCCGGACGACGGCTAGAACGTCGCTGGGGCAGCTCTTCGCCCGAAGGTCCGCCGAAAGGCGGACCTTCGGGACCTCAGCGCACCTCGTGCGGCACTCGACGAGCTATCGGAACTGTCGCGCAGCGGCAGCGCGGCAATCGAGCCGCCGCAGGAAGACGCGCTACCGCTTCGAGGCACAAGCGATAGCGGCGGCGCGAGGCCGGCGCGTGCCGGTTCCAGGCGAAAGCGATAGTCCAAGCCTTGCGTCGTCCGCATCCTTGCCCGCGTTCGCTTGACGGCGACAGCCTGACCGCGAAAGAGTCCCGCTCCAATGCGCCCTGAGGAAACGATCGAAGCCCCAACGATGGGGCACAGGGTCACGTGCCTGTCCAACTCCGTCGGCACGGGCGGCGAGCTTTTCCGCTTCAACTTCTGGATGCGGGGTGACGCATCGCCGCCACCACTGCACGTCCATCCGCGACAGGAGGAGCGCATCGAAGTCGTCAGCGGCGCGGTTCTCTCGACCAGCGGCGGAGTCAGGCGCGTGCTCGGCCCCGGCGGGACGATCTCCACACCGCCCGGTGAGCCGCACACCGTCGGACCGGTGGGAAACGACGCAGTCGAGATGATCGTCGAGTTCCGTCCATCGTTGGACTTCGAGCGCTTCGTCGAGCGCATGTTTGCTCTGGATCGCGCCGGCCACCTCAACGCCAAGGGACGAGGCAGTCCCCTACGGCTGGCCACCGCGAGACCGCACGAAGCCGAGATCTTCGTGCCGCGCGTCCCGATCGGGCTTCAGCGTGCCATTCTGCACGCGCTGGCCCGGCTCGGCCAGTATCTCCCCCGGCGGGCGTGACTGACGACGGTCGTCCATCGACGAGTCACGCGAGACCCGTCACTGCTCCTCAGAGGCAGAAGCGACACCAGCTCCGTATCGCGTTGGGCTTTGCGCATCGACAATGAGATTCTGCGGGTGTGAGCGACGATCTCGTGTGCGCCGCACTCGGGTGCGACCGCCCGATTCCTCCCACAGCCGCGGGTAATGCGCGGTATTGCTCCAAGCGCTGCCGTGAACGCGAGAGCGGCTGGCGCAACCGCCAGCGGCAGCGCTCTGAGCCTATGAACGTCGAGACGGCGCGCGAGAACGTGCAGAAGGCTCGTGCCGCGCTGGCACGGGCGGAGGAAGCGCTCGCCGACGCACTGCAGCGCGAACCGCACGACGCCGGCTCGCGGGCGTCTCTGTAGTTGCCCGTAGGCCGCACCGTTATCCCCGCAATGTCTGCTGCGCGCGTAACGATCCTTCGCCGCGGGTGTCTTTGTTGGCGTGCCGCCAATAACGTCGGCAAGCCCAACGAAAGACACACGCAAAGCGCATGACCATTGTTCAGCTCGACGCGGCCGCCTTACACGCGGCCGCGCGCAACCCCGACAGCCTCACGCCCGACGCGTTCCGCCATGCCACATCGGCCGTCCGCGAGGCGGAGAAGGCCTACCGCGCTGCGATCCAGGCGCGCAACGCGCTGACGCGTGATGCGCGCGCGATCAACGTGCCCTACGCGGCGCTGGAGCGTTGGACGGGGATCAACGCACGCACGCTGCACGACATCGTCAACGAGGCGTCCTGATGCCGCACGACGTCGAATGCGCCAGGTCGGGATGCGCGTCGAGCACATCCCGCCGCGCTGGAAGCGCGAGCTGGAGCCGCATCAGCTCAACTGTTACGACGGCTTACCGGCGGATGTGATCGAGGAGGGCTACGTCCTCGATCGATCGACAAGGCGCTGACGCCGCTCCGGGCGATGTACCGCCGCGCCGTCGCCCGCGGGGACGTAGCGGTCAACCCGACGCTACGCATCGAGAAGCCAGCCGTCCGTGCGATGGTTCGCGTCACCGCGACACCGGCTGACGCTGCCGCCCGAATCGCGATGCTCGCCCAGGCCGACCGGCCACTGTGGGCGACCGCGTTCTACGCGGGCCTGCGCCGCGGCGAGCTCATCGGACTGCGGTGGAAGGACGTCGACCTTGCCTCAGGCGTGCTCCGGGTGCGGAGGGGCTGGGACGCGGTAGCGGGGAGATCGCTCCCAAGAGCCGCCAAGGGCGCCGTGAAGTGCCCGTCCCGGCCGTCCTGCGCGACTACCTCGTCGAGCACCGGATGCGCGAGCTGGAGGGAGGGGCCCACATTCGCCCGCGTCCGGTCTGTCGCTGACCGTGGCGCAGACCTGTGGGAGGACCGCGGCCTCGGGCGCCTGACGCTCCACGACGCGCGTCACACCTACGCGTCGCTGATGATCGCCGCCGGCGTCAACGCCAAGGCGCTGTCGACGTTCATGGGCCACGCGAACATCGGCATCACGCTGGACCTCTACGGGCACCTGATGCCCGGCAGCCAGGCCGAAGCTGCGGACCTCCTCGACGCGTACCTCGCCCGCGAAGCCGGGGGGTCAACTCCCACTGCCACTACCACTGGCACCCGCCAGGCCGCGGCGTAGAGCCGAACGGCTCGGATGTACACATCTAACGGCCACGGCTTCAGTCCGTGAAGCTTCGCGGTCTAGAGCGGGTTTGCGGGGCAGTAGCGGGGCAGTAGACCGCAGCCGTGGGGCAAGTTTGCCCCACGTTTGCCGCTTGCGCTGGCGGCACTATCGCTTGTCAGGCGATCGGAAGCCGTTGAGGCGCGGAGGGGCCAGTTGACCGCGATTGACCACGGGCGTAGGTTCAGCATCAGCCCTCAGGAAGAGCGTCGAATCAACGGAGGGAGCCCGCATGAAGCGGCTAGTCGTAGTTACAGCCTCGGTGGCCATGCTCGTAGGTTCCGGAGCGAGCGCGGCATTTGCTGGCGAGGTCAAAGGTCCGCCGAACCAGCTGAACAACACCAACGAAACGGGGGCTTTCGCGCACGCGAACTCGGCGTGCGCCGCGAGCGGACTGAACGACTTCGACTTGGCAGACCCGGGACAGACGGTGTCGCAGGTGCAGACGGCGGCGGACTCTTGGAAGTACTACGGGCTTCCGAAGGGTGCCCCGGGGAAGCTCGGACTGTGCAGGGGCGGCACTGGGCAGAGGTAAGACTCGCGTGGGCCCCGGCGTTTGGCCGGGGCCATCCTGCCCTGCGGGGCCGCATTCGCACATACGAAACGCGTGTTCGTATGCCCCGGCCGTGCGGTTCCTCACGCGACACGACGACGGATCAGCCGGCTCTTGGTGGGAGGCGGTCGCGGAGTACCCACACGGGGCGCCCGGGATCGTCGGGGAACTTCTACGCAACTCGCGCTCGGTCGTCTGCGACGACGTGGAGGCGGAACAGGCGGTTGCCTGGGCGCGAGCGCACCCGGCGTGGACCGAGGATCCGGCGCCCCTGGTGATCGTGGAGCCGTCGCCGCCCGGCTAGGCCCAGACTGCGCCTGAACAGAGGCCCTTGCGGCCGGCATACAGCGGCGGGAGCTGCGTACCGGCCGCGTGGGTCCACTACCGACGGTGCCGGTTGAGGAGAGAGCAACGCTCCGGCACCGTGGTGAGCGCAACCCCGGCAACCCCTTGCCAGCGAGGATTCCCGGTGACGAATGTCAAGCCGCCTGAGGGTCGCGTCGTGCGGCGCGAGCTGTCGCTAGTGCCTGAAGCAGCCGCAGCGAGGTCACCGTCGGCGGCATCGGGACCTGTCCGGGCGGTTCGGCGCCGATCGCGCGTTGCACGGCGGCGACGTGTCGCTGCCAGCGACCCACGTCCGACAGGGCCGGAGGCAGGGTGAGGGCATCGGCGGCGCGCAACTCGCGGGCGGCGAGCAGCCCGGCTACTGCCTCCTCAAGCGACTCCACCAGCGGTTCGTAGCGGGCGGGGTCGTGCCCGCGATCCAGTAGCCCGGCACGCGCCCGGTCACCACACGCGAGCGCGATATCAATGATGGCGTCAGCCGTCAGCATTGGCGCGGTCCTTCCGTGGATCAGTGTGGGTTCGTCAGCGCCGGTCCCGACACGACTCCGCGCTGCAGCGAAGCGAGCCGTTGCCAGCGAAGAAAAGGGGAGCCCGCCTAACGGTTCCGCCAGCGCGTCCCCAGTTGGCGCTACCCCACTCCTCGCCCCGGCAAAACGCCGTCGCATGGCGGCCGAAATCGGATCGCTGACACGACCCTCTCGACGCCCTCGCCCGGCAGCCCTGGGTGCCAGGTGCCACAACGCAGCAGCCGGACGCGAGGGCGCGGGTCGCCCGACCGACGTCCCGCACCTCTCGCATCCTGGTAGAGCCCGGCCGGGCGAGCGTGATGCCCTAGTGTAATCCCGAGCAGGTTGTGTAGTCGTTGGCCGGGTTTGGCGGCTGAGGGCGCTGTGTGGGCGGTGATGGTTGTAGCGGTAGAGCCAGCCGTCAAGGGCGGCGGCGCGTTCGGTGCTTGAGCCGTAGATCGCGCCGTAGGCCCAGCCGCCGAGGAGGGTGCGGATGAACCGTTCTGCTTTGCCGTTGGTCTGGGGCCGGTAGGCGCGGGTGCGCAGGTGCTTGAGGCGCAGCGCCTTGCAGGCCAGCGCGTGGATGGCCGATCGGTACGCGCCGCCGTTGTCGGTCATAACGCGCTCGACGGTGATGCCATAGCTGGCAAAGAAGGCGACGGCGCGGCGCAGAAAGCCGGTGGCGGTCAGCGCCGTCTCGTCGTCGAGCAGCTCGACGTAGGCCAGGCGGGTGGCATCGTCGATGGCGACGTGGCAGAACTGCCAGCCGACTGTCTTGCGGCGCGCTCCGGTCGCGTCGGTGTAGGTCGGCGTGTAGTGGCGTGCACCGCCGCGAACCCGCTTGCCTGCCCCGCCCTGGATCCGACCGAGCTTCTTGACGTCGACATGGATGATAAACGGCCTACCGACGCCGGAGCACCCTTGTCGCAGGCTGATACTCGCCACCGGCCCCGGCCGACGACCAGTGCATCAGGCGGATGATCGACTCACATCGGGGCCGTGCGCCCGCCACCGCCGGTCTGCTGCGGTGTGACGAGTCCGCGTCTGAACGTGGCCGGACGTTTCTCTGGGTGGAGTGCCAGCTACCCCGGTGGGGGCTATCGCGGCCCGCAGGATCGGCGGAGCGTCGGTAGCGCTCACCACGAGGCGCGATGACCGTGTCTCGTCGACGAAAGGAGAGCTGCGATGACCGGCAAGTTCCTCGCTCACGGTGTTAATGGTGAGAGTGTCGCGCAGAGTACTTCGCGGTGTCGGGTACCTGAACTGCCCGTCATAGGAGGGGCTGGGGAAGGCAAGCGCGGCGTCGGTCTGACGGGTGGCTGGGACGGACGGATCAGCCGGCGCACGCTGCTGCGGACCGGCGGCTCGGCGGCGGCCGGTCTCTTCGTGGTCGGCCGGATGGCCGCGGCGAAGGCGGCGCCGCCCTTCTCGGGCGACCCGTTCAGCCTCGGCGTCGCGTCGGGAGACCCGACCCCGGACGGGATCGTGCTGTGGACGCGCCTGGCGCCGGCGCCGCTGGAGGGCGGCGGTCTAAAGGATGAGGCCTACGGCGTGCGCTATGAACTCGCAGCCGATGAGGATTTCCGCACCATCGTGCGGCGCGGGGCGGTGGAGGCGCTGCCCGATGAGGTCCACACGGTGCACGTCGAGCTCACCGGCCTGCAGCCTGAGACGCAGTACTGGTACCGGTTCAAGTGGGGCACGGCGATCAGCCCGGTCGGGCGGACCCGGACGGCGCCGCCCGCGGGTTCGAGCCCGGAGGCGTTCCGCTTCGCGTTCGTCTCGTGCCAGAACTACACGCACGGCTACTACCCGGCCTACGCCGACCTCGCGCTTCAGGACGACATCGAGCTCGTGGTGCACCTGGGCGACTACATCTACGAGGGCGCCGGCCTCAGCGCCAACCGCGTCCGTGACCACGTCCCGCAGACGGAGCTCCTCTCGCTGAGCGACTACCGGACCCGGCACGCGCTGTACCGGACCGATCCCGACCTGCGGGCGGCCCACGCCGCCTTCCCGTGGCTGATGACCTGGGACGACCACGAGTTCAAGGACAATTACGCCAACCTCGATCTCGAGCCCGACCAGCCGCTCGAGGACGTCGCCGCGCGGCGCGCTGCCGCGTACCTGGCCTACTGGGAGCACGCGCCGCTGGCGCGCTCGCGCAAGCCGGTCGGGAAGGACATGAACCTCTACCGGCGCGCGCACTGGGGCGACCTCGCCACTATCCATGTGCTCGACACGCGCCAGTACCGGGACGATCAGATCGCCCAGTGCAGCCAGGCCGAGCGCGACCCGGCGTCCGGGTTCGGCTACTGCCCGGAGGCGCTGAACCCGACACGGACGATCCTCGGCGCCGAGCAGCGCGACTGGCTGTTCGAGGGCCTCGCGGCGGCGCCGGCGAGCGGCTGGAACGTGCTGGCCAACCAGGTCGGCTTCGCGGCGCAGGACGACAACCCGCGTCAGGGCAGGCGCCTCTTCTTCCGCGACAGCTGGGACGGCTACGTCGCCGAGCGCCAGCTCGTGCTCGACTTCCTCAAGGAGCTCGACCAGAAGAACACCGTGGTGATCACGGGTGACAAGCATCAGAACTCCGTGCGCAACGTGGCCGAGCACTACACCGACCCCGCCGGGCCCATACTCACGACCGAGTTCATCGGCACCTCCATCAGCAGCGACGGCGACGACCCGAAGAGGCTCCTCCCCCCCGTTCACGGCGGCGATCCCAACAACCCGCACATCCTGCTCGACGACTTCCACCGCGGCTACGTGCGCGTGGAGCTCGACCGCGAGCGTGGGACCTGGCGCAGCGACTTCCGCGTCGTGGACACGGTCCTTCAGCCGGACGTGCCGGCCCGGACGCTCGAGAGTTGGATCGTCCGTCACGGCGTGCCCGGGGCGGTCCTGCTGAGCGGCGAGCCTTCGGCGGCGGTTTGAGCGCAGGGTCCGCGCCGGGCGACGGTGGGTGCGGCCTCCCTTGAGACTGGTGAAGCGACCCGGACAGGCCCCCAGCGGTGGCCGCGAAACGAGCTGACCCTAGGACGCCTCCCATTTCGAGCTAGCGCGCGTTCCGTGGCGGGGCGGCGAGGACGGCCGGTTGTGGCCGCCGCAGCCGGAGCCGGAGCCGGAGGCGGGCGAAGCAAGCCGCCCTCGACCATGTAGAGCAAGTTCTCACCGACAGCCGGCGCTCGGCGATCGAGGCACTTCGGCCGCACGGCGTCGGGCGCTTGCACATTCGCCTGAAAGCACAACCGCCCGCCCCGTCGATCATCGCGGATCAGCGGGAGAGGCCGCCGGCGAGCCGGTCACAGCGGCGGCACAGCATCTCGTGGTTCGCGGGGTCGTCGTTCGCCGGGTCGTGGTCGCGGTGGTGCAGCTCCAGCGGCTCGACCGCCCCGCAGCGGGCGCAGCGACCGCCCTGCGCCGCCGTGAGGCGCGCGCGCCGTTGCTGGTTGCGCCGCCCGCGGATTCGCCCGGGGTCGGCGGGGCGCGGCTGGCACGCCGGGCAGTAAGACCCGGAGTCGATCAGCTGGCGACACCCAAGGCACCTGCAGTTCATCGCCGATCATCGGATGGATTAGGCTCGCGCCCATGTGGCCGGTGATCATCATCGTCGTGGTCGTGGTGCCATTGCTCGTCATGGCGTGGATGCGCGTCCGGCGACGCTGACCGTGCGAGTACTGCGCAGGTTCGGTTCGTGGTGATCACACGAACCCGAGCACGCGCGCCGGTTCCGGCCGCTGCTCGACGGCGTCGACCGCCATCGCCAGCGCGATGATCGCGTCGTTCGGCGTGGCCCCGTCCGGCTTGTCGAGCCGCCAGCTGCGACGGCCGTGACGGGCGATCGTGTTCGCCGCGTGCGCGTGCAGCTCCGGCAGGTCCGGCAGCTGCAGCCGCCGCTCCGTGACCGCCGCGTGCAGCAGGGCGCTGGCCGGGATCATGCGGCTGTCGGACTGCGGGAACGCGACGCACGTGATCCCCTCGCGCTCCAACTCGGCCGCCAGCTGCCCGGCGCGCCACGGTGACTGCCATTCTCCCCGATGGCCGACGACAGCCTGACGCTCCCCGACGGCGCGGCCTGGCGCGCCTGGCTCGCGGAGCACCATGACGACAGCCCGGGCGTCTGGCTCGTGACCGCCAAGAAGGGCGCCGCCGGGGTCAGCCGCGACGACGCGCTCGAGGAGGCGCTGTGCCACGGCTGGATCGACGGCCAGGCCCGCAGCCGCGACGACGCCACGTACCTCCAGCGCTACACGCCCCGCCGCTCGCGCAGCGCGTGGTCGCAGCGCAACGTGAAGATCGTCGAGCGGCTCACCGAGGACGGGCGGATGCACCCGGCCGGGCTCGCCGAGGTCGAGCGGGCCAAGGCCGACGGCCGCTGGGAGGCGGCCTACGCCGGTCCCGCGACGATCGAGGTCCCGGACGACCTGGCGGACGCGCTGAAGGCGGAGCCCGAGGCGCGGGCGATGTTCGAGCGGCTCACGAGCCAGAACCGCTACTCCGTGCTCTATCGGATCGCCACCGCCAAGAAGCCCGAGACGCGGCAGCGGCGGATCGAGAAGTTCGTCGCCATGCTCGCCCGCGGCGAGACGATCTACCCGCAGAAGAGCTGATTCACCCGTCCTGACGCCGAAGGCGCTCAGGGCGGCCGGGGGCGTCGGCGGACCTGCGGCCTCGACGCCCTCGAGCCGCACCGTCGGGGACGAGCTCGAGGACGAGGACGACCCGCTCGCCGATATGGACGCCGAGATAGAAGCGGCACTCCGAAGTTCCCGGTCGTGAGACCCGAGGTCGCACTCGTGGCGCGGCAAGCGGCCCAACTCGCGCCGCCTCGTATGCGACGACGTCGAGGCGCAACAGGCGGTCGCATGGGCGCGAGCGCACGCCGCGTGGACCGATGATCCCGCGTCGCCGGTCATCGTGGACCCGTCGCCGCCTAGCTAACGCGACGCCTCGGGAGTGCCGGAGCGCAGGTGGCTATCGCTTCAGGCGAAGGCAGCAGCCGGTCGGTCCTTCGCGGCTACGGGAGGCGCTGGGCGAATCTGCGCGGTACGTTCCATCGATGAACAGTGCCGAGCGGCATGGTTGGGACCCTGCTTTTCGCGAGATCGGGCTCGTCGCATTGCAGGCGGCGGTCCTGGCCCGTCGCATCTTCACGCCGCCGGTACGGCGCGGCGACCTCGTTCCCGAGCAGCGGCAGATGCTCATGGCGCTCGCACTGATCGACTCCGCGCCGTACGAGCATCCGACAGTATCCGTGGAGGGGCTCGCAGTCCAGTTGACGCTCGATCGCGACGACGCCGCTGAGCTGCTGTTTGACCTCATGACGGCCGGCTACGTCGAGCTCGCAGGCGAAGAGCAGGAAGCGGATTCCGTCGAGTTCCGCCTATCGGCCCGGGGTTGGACGGCGGCGCATGACGGCGTCGAGCGGGCGGGACGGTTCCTCCCTGGATGGCCACCGGCGGTCACGGCTCTCGACGAGCCCACCTGAGCGCAGCCTTGGGCGGTCACTCCACCGTGGAACCCGGTGGACGCTCGCCCCGGGAACCAGCAACGCTGCTGCTTAGAGGCAGTAGCAGCACTCGCGCTCACCCGAGGCGGGCGGTACGAGCCCGGCTGCTCTTTCCAGGCGGAAGCGATAACGCGCCACGACCGCCTGTCGACGCCGATCCTGGCCTTCGGAGGGGCGGGCGCGTCGCGGCCGACAGGTAAGGTCTGGTCATCGATTTCGACGCCTACAGAGTTCTCAATGGGCTCGCCTTGCGGCACGACGGCATCGAGGACCCGTTGCGGTTCTTCGCGTTGCAGGGACAGGTGTTCTTCGTCGCGCTGCTCGCTGTGCTGTTCCTGGCGCGCGGCAAGTGGCGATCGGTCAACGGACGTCATGGCGTCGTGGCGGCTGGCATGAGTACCGCACTCGCTCTGGCGGTGGCTCAGGTCATCGCCCATGTCTGGGAGCGGCCGCGCCCGTACATCGCCCATCCGGGCGACGCGCATTTGTTCATCGCCGCATCGCACGATCCGTCGTTCCCGAGCGATCATGCGACGGCGGCGTTCGCGATCGCGGTAGCGGTGCTGTTGCGTCACCGGAAGGCCGGCATCCTCGCGATCGCGATGGCGGTGACGCTGTGCGTCGCGCGGGTCGCAGTTGGCACGCACTATCCCGGCGACGTGCTCGCCGGTGCCGTCCTGGGAACGGCTGCTGCGCTCGTGTTCTGGCACCCCGCCGTACGCCGACCTCTCCACGCGCTCGCGAACGGCATGGGGCGCTTGTACGACGCGCTCCTGGGCCGACTACTGGGGCCGCGACCCGAGCGACTAGCTTGTTGAAGGCTTCGACGTCTCGAAGTCTCCCCTGAGTGAACGCGCGTCGATTGGTCCGACTGTCGCTTCGAAGCAGAAGCGACACTAGCTCCGTGTCGCGTCGGGGCATCCGCATCGGCATGAGATCCTGCGGGTGTGAGGGACGATCTCATGTGCGCCGCACTCGGGTGCGACCGCCTCATTCTCCGGAGGGCCGCGTCTTCGCAAGGCCCCGGCAGATCCGCGCGCAGGCCGAACGGGCTGGACAGAGCTGGACGGACGCCGGGCTTGATCGGCTGACGCTTCACGACGCGCGGCACACGTACATATCGGGATAACCCTCGACCTCTATGTCCACTTGATGCCCGGCAGCCAAGCCGAAGCAGCGACCGTCCTCGACGCGTACCTTGCGCGGGAGGTCGGCGGCGGGTCAACATCCCCTGCTACTTCCCCCAGCTCCTCGCGGGCCGCGGCGTAGAGCCGTTTCGCAGGGGTGCACTCCATCTGTGGCGGTCGCGCTGGCCTGCGTCCTCGAGGTCGAGTAGCCGCACGGCTTCGTCGCCGAAGCGATACGCGATGGTCAGCCAGAAGCGCGCTTGCATGTCGAGAAGCTCTGACCGGCTCCGCTCACCAGATGAAGCGCCACGACAGGGGCGGCCCACGACACCAGGAGACCCGAAGAAATGACGCTCAAGCGGATGGACAACGTGCTCATCGTCGTCGAGGACCTCGAGGCCGCGAAGGCGTTCTTCGCCGAGCTCGGGATGGAGCTGGAAGGCGAGACGCTGGTCGAGGGGCCGTCGGTGGACAGCACCGTCGGGCTCGACGGCGTCCGTGCCGACATCGCCATGATGCGGACCCCGGACGGCCACGGCCGGGTCGAGCTGACGAGGTTCCACACGCCGCCGGCGGTCAGGGCCGAGCCGAAGAGCGCGCCGGCGAACGCGCTGGGCATCCGCCGCATCATGTTCACCGTCGACGAACTCGACGACGTCCTCGCCCGCCTGCGCACCCACGGTGCCGAGCTCGTCGGCGAGATCGCGCAGTACGAGGACAGCTACCGGCTCTGCTTCGTGCGAGGCCCCGAGGGCTTCATCGTCGGACTGGCCGAGCAGCTCGGTTGAACCTCGACGAGCGCGATCGGGAGCGGCCCCGGGTCGGTCGGAGCTCAAGCACCGTCGCTATCGCAACGGAGGCAGAAGTGACACCGGTTCCACTGGGTTTGAGCTGCCGAAGAGTGCGCGGTCAGGGGCTGGCGCCGTCGCCGAAGGAAGCCGCGGCGCTCCTCCCACGGTCCCCCGCAAGTGTCGCGCAGTCACGAATCGCGTCCTGGCCGGCGCGGAGCCGGGATCACGACTGAGCGCGGCGGGTCGATGCACACGCCGACCACGTCCCCAGGCAGCGGCGGGCTTCGCTCCAACGGCAGATGGGCGCGGAGTCTCTCGCGGCCCGCGAGCGCGATCTCCCAATATCTCGGTCCATGCGACACGCGTTCGACGGTCGCGCGCAGCGGCGCGCTGTCGGGCGAGACGAGCTGGATCGCGGTGGCCCAGGCGGCGAGGGTGGCCGAGCCTGGCGCCGTCGTCGTGGTGACGCCGCTCGGCGCACCCCCGATGAGCACCTGCCCGTCAGCATCGATCCGCGCCGGGATCACGTTCTCGTAGCCGACGAGGCGCGCGACGGTCCCGTCCGCCGGTCGGCGCACGAATGACGCCGGGTCGCTCAGTTGGCGGATCGCGCCATCGGTGAGGGCTGCGACGGAGTCGGCGAGGCGCAAGGCCTCCTCGGCGCGGTGCGATACGTGGACGGTCGTGGTGGCGCGGTCGCCGAGCGCTTGTTCGAGGTCGTCGAAGAAGGCTCGGCGGGCTTGGGCGTCGAGGCCGGCGGCGGGCTCGTCGAGGAGCAGGAGCCGGGGTTGGATCGCGAGCGCGCGTGCGAGGCTGACCCGTTGCGCTTCGCCGCCCGAGAGCGATAGTGCGCTCCGCTCCGCGAGCGATGCGACGTTCAGGCGCTCGAGCGCCTCGAGCGCGGCGGATCTCCGCGCTCGTCCTTCGATCCGTCGCCAGCGAAGTGGCAACTCGACGTTCCGGATCACGCTGGTGGCGAGCAGAGCTGGCCGCTGCGTCGCGTACGCGATGCTGCGCCGCAGCTTCAGGTCGGCGCCGGCGATCGGTTCGCCGTCGATCGCGACGCGGCCCGTCGTCGGGGCCTCGAGGCCTGCGAGAAGCCGGAGCAGGGTCGTCTTGCCGGCGCCGTTGGGTCCGAGCACCGCGAGCTTCTCGCCGGCTTGCAGGTCGAGATGGTCGATCGCGAGCACATCGCGTCCGCTACGGCGGTGGCGGACGGCGCGCAGGCTTACGACTGCGCCCACGCTGCTGCGCGCTGCTGGACCGAGGTGAGCACGGCGTTGATCGTGAAGGCCAGCCCCAGCAGGACCCCGGCGTAGACCAGCGCCTCGTTGAAGTCGCCCTTGCCGACCTTCTCGACGATCGACGTGGTCATCACCTGCGTCTGCCCATGGATGTTGCCGCCGACGATCGTTGCCGATCCTACCTCCGAGATCGCGTGGCCGAAGCCGGCCATGGCGGCCGCGAGGAGCGGAACGCGCGCCTCCATCCACAGCCGCACGACGAGCTGGGTCCTGTTCGCCCCGAGCGCTCGCAGCTGGTCCGGCAGCTCCGCCGGCAGCGCCTGTAGCCCGGCCATGGTGATCCCGGCGATCAGCGGGCCTGCGATCAGCACCTGGGCGATGATCATCCCGCGCAGGGTGTAGATCAACCCGAGGTCGCCGAGCGGTCCGCTGCGCCAGAGCAGCAGGGCGACGGCGAGCCCGACCACGACCGTCGGGATGGCCATGCCGGTGTTGACGACGGTGGCGAGCGCGCCGCGCCCCCGACGCCGCCTGAGCGCGAGCCAGGTGCCGAGCGGAACTCCGAACGCGAGCGCGATGGCCGTCGCCGTCAGGGAAACGAGAGCGGAGCGACCGAGCACCTCGGGAACGGCGTCCATCAGCCCTCCGCGTCGGGGACGAAGAGCTGCTCGCCGTACTCGGCGACGCCAAACCGACCGATCTCGTCCTGGATCGTCGGCGAGGTGATCCAGTCGGAGAACTGCTGCGCGCAGGCGCGGTTCACGTCCTCACCCTCGACCACGATGACGTGGTACGGGTTGAGAAGGTCCTTTCCGCCCTCGACCAGCACGTCCAGGTCGAGGTTGTCGGTTGCGAGGAACGTGCCCCGGTCAGCGAGCGTGTACGCCTGCTTCTGGCTGGCGATCGTGAGCGTCTCGCCCATCCCCTGGCCGGTCTCGATGTACCACGAGCCCTCCGGCTCGACCCCGGCCGCCTCCCAGAGCGACAGCTCCTTCGTGTTCGTGCCCGACTCGTCAGCGCGCGAGGCGAACGGCGCCTGGGCCTTGGCGATGCCCGCGAACGCCTCGGCGGCAGAGTCCGCGCCCTTGACATGGGCAGGATCGTCCGCCGGCCCGACCACGACGTAGTCGTTGTGCATCACCGCCTCGCGGCTCACCCCGTGACCGGCGTCCATGTACTCCTGCTCCGCTTCAGGGGAATGCACCAGGAGCACGTCCGCGTCGCCCTTCGCGCCGAGCTCGAGCGCCTCGCCCGACCCGACCGCGACCGTCTTCACCGAGCATCCGGAGTCCTTTTGGAAGCGTGGGATCAGCTCGTCGAGCAGACCCGAGTCCTGCGTGCTCGTGGTGGTGGCCAGGATCATCGCCCCGTCGTCGGTTCCCGACTGCGACCCGCCCGAGTCGTCACCACCGCAGGCCCCGATCCCGAGCGAGGCCAGAACGAGAAGCACGGCCGCTGCGCGTCTCACGCCGCCACCCTGCGTTCGCCGCTTCTCGACAGGTCATATCCGGGCATCGCCGCGAGCCGTGCCTGCATGCTGGACTCGGCGAGCTTCGCCAGCAGCGGCTCGGCCGCCGGCCTCGCGGCTGGATCGAGCGCCAGCTCGAACGGCTCGCTCATCACCGGTACCCAGCCGAGGCCCGCCGACTCGGCGACCGCCCGCACCGCCAGCCCGGCATCGGCCGCGCCTGTCGCGACGGCGGCAGCGACCGCCAGGTGCGATTCCACCGGCTCGCCCAGCTCCGGACGCGGAGAGCACCCCGCGGCCAGCATCAACCGCTCCAGCAGCAGGCGCGAGCCCGTGCCGGGTGGGCGCCAGGCAACCCGCCGGGCGTCCAGATCGGCAACGCCCGCGATGCCGTGCGGATTGCCGCTCGCGACGACCAGGCCCTGCTCCCGCCGCCAGAGGTGCACCAGCTCGACCGGCGCCCCTCCGAGGGCACCGCGCGCCATGGGGTCGTTCCACCGACCGCTGGCCACGTCGAGCAGGTGCACGGTCGCCGCATCCGCCGCGCCGCGTGCCAGCGAGACGATGCCGTTGACGCTTCCCCTGGGGCCCGGAACGACTGAGACCGCGTCACCGACTGCTCGGAGCAGCAGGTCGAGCGCGGGGTCATCGCTGCCGCCCACGCGAAGCGCCCGCGCATCGACGCGCCAGTCAGCCGCACGTACAGCCCCGCCGACCGGGATCACGAACCGCGACCGCGGGCTTCCCGACAGCACGCCGGCATCGCGAAGTGCCGTGTACGCCCGTGCGGCGGTCCCCGCCGAGCACCCGACCTCGCGGGCGAGCTTCCGCACACCGGGCATGGCCGCGCCTTCGGGCCACCGCCCAGCGGCGATCTCCTGTGCCAAGTGTGCTGCGAGCGAGGCGGAACCCATCTGTATCGGCACAGCAAGATACAGATGGCCTCATGGCGGCGGCGAGACGGCGCGCGACACCACGCAGCCGAACGTGCTCGTGCTGGGCCGCTCGCTGAAGGTCTCGGACAGCGGCGTCGCGAAGCTGCGCATCCGCTGCCCGCGGTCGGAGGAGAGCTGCGCGATCACCGTCAAGGTGAAGCGGAACGGCAAGCGCATCGCCCGCAAGACGCTGACCGTCCCGGGCGGCAGCACGCGGACGTTCCGCCTGAAGCTCTCCAGCAGCGCTCGCGCGAAGCTGGCGGACCTCGGCCGGATCAAGGCGAAGGCCGTGATCACCGCGACCGACGCGGCCGGCAACACGAAGACGACCACGCGCCGCATCACGCTCAAGGCGCCCGCCGTCTAGTCACCGGCGGCAACAGGCTCCGGCGCCGCGGCGAGGATCGCCGCGGCGCCGGCATGTCCGGGCCCCTACCCTGGGCGCCATGCGCACCGTCCTGCTGCTCGCCGCCATCGCCCTCGTCGTCCCCGCGACCGCGCAGGGCAGGGCGATCACGATCACCTGCGACGCCGGCCAGTACCAGCTCCTGCACGGCGAGAACCCGCGGATCGCGAACCTCCGCGCCCACAATCTCCCGCGCCGGACGAGCGGGTACGCGCCCCGGTGCCTGGTCGCCGAGGCGATCGCCGCGCAGATCCAGCGCGCCCTGCAGGACGGGGAGGAGGCGCCGCGCGGCATGTCGGTCTACGGCGCCCGCTGGGGCGCGGGACGCTGGCGCTGCAGCTACCCGGACGACCGCGCCGACTGCCACCGCAAGGGCAAGCCGCGGCGGCGCGTCACGATGCGGCTCGTCTGACCGCGGCTAGGCTGTACCGGGGAATGGCGACAATCCCGGTCAACATTGCCGATCACGTGGGCCGCACCCCGATGGTGCAGCTGACGCGGCTCGCGCCCGGGACGCAGGGCCAGATCTTCGCGAAGCTGGAGATGTTCAACCCCGGCGGCTCGGTCAAGGACCGGATCGGCGTCGCGATGATCGAGGCGGCCGAGCGCGAGGGGCGGATCGAGCCGGGCCGGACCACGATCGTCGAGGCCACGAGCGGCAACACCGGCATCGCGCTCGCCTTCGTCGCCGCCGCGAAGGGCTACGACCTGATCCTCACGCTGCCGCAGGGGATGAGCCGCGAGCGCGAGGGCCTGCTGCGGCTCTACGGCGCCCAGTTCCACATCACCGAGTCGCTCGGCGGCATGAACGAGGCGGTCGCGGCCGCCCAGGCGCTCGCCCGCGGCGACGACTTCTGGCTGCCCGACCAGTTCTCCAACCCGGCGAACCCGGAGGCGCACTTCCGCGCGACCGGGCCCGGAGATCTGGGAGGCGATGGGGGAGGACGTCGACTGCCTCGTCGCCGGCGTCGGCACCGGCGGCACGCTGACCGGCGCCGGCCGCTTCCTGAAGGAGCGCAACCCGCGCTGCCACGTCGTCGCCGTCGAGCCCGCCTCGTCGCCGGTCCTGTCCGGCGGCGCGCCCGGCCCGCACAAGATCCAGGGCATCGGCGCCGGCTTCGTCCCGCCGGTGCTCGACCGCACGCTCGTCGACGAGATCATCGCCGTCGACGACGAGGACGCGATCGAGACCGCCCGGCGCGCCGCCCGGCGCGAGGGCGTGCTGGCCGGCATCTCCTGCGGCGCCGCGCTGCACGGGGCGATCGAGGTCGCGCGCCGCGACGACGCCCCGCGGCGGATCGCGGTCGTGCTCCCCGACAGCGGCGAGCGCTACGTGTCGACGCCGTTCTTCGCCCCCGAGGCGCCGCAGCCGGTGCGCGCGTGAGCCTGCGCGAGCGCGACGGCGCCGCGGGCGCGCCGTGGGACCGGCCGCTGCACGGCACGCTGACGCGGCACGTCGTGGAGAGCGACCTGCTGGCGGGCAACCCGCTCGGCGACCCGGCCCACCGGCCGCTGTGGGTCTACCTCCCGCCGGGCGTCGAGCGCGACCACCCGCGGCCGCTCCCGTCCGTCTACGTGATCCAGGGCTACACCGGCCAGATCGACATGTGGGCGAACCGCACCGCGTTCGAGCCGACGTTCCTCGAGCGGCTCGACCACCTGTTCGCGACCGGCGACTGCCCCGACGCGGTCGTCGTCATGGTCGACGCCTGGACGAGCTTCGGCGGCTCGCAGTTCCTCGACTCGAGCTCGACCGGCCCGTACATGACCTACCTGTGCGAGGAGGTCGTCGGCTTCGTCGACGAGCAGTACCCGACCGTCGCGCACCGCGACCACCGCGGGCTGACCGGCAAGTCGTCCGGTGGCTACGGCGCGATGGTCGTCCCGATGCTCCGGCCCGACGTGTTCGGCGCGCTCGCCTCGCACTGCGGCGACGCGCTGTTCGAGGTCTGCTATGCCGACTTCCGCGTCGCGGCGCGCAAGCTGCGCGACGAGTTCGACGGCTCCTACGAGGTCTTCTTCGAGAAGCTCGCGGCGGCCGACCACGTCGACTTCGACACCTACGCGGCGCCGCTCGAGGCGTACGGCTACGCCGCCGCCTACTCGCCCGACCCGGCGGCGCCGGGCAAGGCGCTGCTCCCGTTCGAGCTGTCGACCGGCCGGGTCGTGGAGGACGTCTGGGCGCAGTGGCTCGACTGGGATCCCGTGCGGCTCGCGCCGACCCACGCGGACGCGCTGCGCTCGATGAAGCGGATCTACCTCGACGCCGGCAACCGCGACGAGTACTTCCTCGACCTCGGGGCGACCGCGTTCGCCCACGAGGTGGAGAAGGCGGGGGCGACGTGCACGCTCGAGCTGTTCGACGGCACCCACGCCGGGCTGACGTACCGCTACCCCGGCGCGATCCGCGAGCTCGTGCTCGCGCTGGCCCCGTAGCACCACGCCTCGACCCCCGGCCACGGGCCGTAGCCGGCCTCCGGGTTGACGTGAGCGGCGCCCGGCAGGAGGTCGACGTCGAGCCCGAGCGGCGCGCCGTAGAGCAGCGCCGCGTCCTCGGGGCAGTAGGGATCGTCGGGCGCGCAGACGAGCCGCGTGCTGCCCGCCGCGGCGGCGACCCGGCCGGCGTCGAGCGGGACCGGGAAGAACTCGGCGAGCGCATCCGGCGCGCCCGCGCGCGACGGCGGCGCGACCAGCAGCACGCGCTCGGGCCGTGCGGCGCACACCCGGTCGGCGCAGTGGTCGAGCCAGACCACGCACGCGAGCGAGTGCGCGATCACGGTGGCGCCGTCCTCGATCGCGTCCGCGAACGCGGCGCGCCAGGCTGCGCGGCGCGGGAGCTCCGGGTCGGGCAGGTCGGGGTAGGCGACGCGCTCGCCCCGCGCCTGCAGCCGCCCGGCCAGCCACGTCTGCCAGTGGTCCGGTCCCGAGCCCAGGTAGCCGTGGAGGATCACGAACACCGCCGCTACCGTAACCGCATGACCGCGCGGTCGCTCGACATCTCCGCGCTCACCTGCCCGATGACGTGGGTGCGCACCAAGCTCGAGCTCGAGCGGATGCCCGCGGGCGCCGCGCTCGAGGTGACCTGCAGTCCCGGCGAGGCGCTCGAGAACGTCCCGCGCTCGGCGCGCGCGGCCGGCCACGACGTCACCGTCGACGGGACCACGATCCGGATCGTGCGGGCCGCATGAGCGGGTCGTCCCGCCGCGGCTTCCTGCGCGATCTGGCGTCCGCCGTGGCGTCCGCGCGCGAGGTGCTCGAGCCGCCGGACGCGCCGGAGCCCGCCCCGATGGTCGCGCAGCTCACCGACGCCGAGGTCGAGCGCTACGCGCGCCAGCTCGTGCTGCCCGAGTGGGGCGAGGCGGCGCAGCTCGCGCTGTCGGAGGCGAGCGTGCTCGTGATCGGCGCCGGCGGGCTCGGCTCGCCGGTCGCGCTGTACCTGGCGGGCGCGGGCGTCGGGCGGCTCGGGATCGTCGACGACGACGTCGTCGAGGTCTCCAACCTGCAGCGCCAGCCGCTCCACTTCACGCCCGACCTCGGCGAGTCGAAGGCCGAGAGCGCGGCCGCCAAGCTGCGCTTCCTCAACCCGGACACGCTCGTCGAGCCGTACCGGATGCGGGTCGACGCCGAGAACGCCGGGTCGCTCGTCGAGGGCCACGATCTCGTCGTCGACTGCTCGGACGCCTTCGCCACCCGCTACGCCGTCAACGCCGCGTGCTGCGCGGGCCGGGTCCGGCTCGTCGAGGGCGGCGTGATCGGGATGTCCGGGCTCGTGATGAGCATCCGCCCGGGCCGGACGGCGTGCTACCGCTGCGCGTTCCCGGAGGCGCCCGCCGACGCCCCGAGCTGCGCCGACGCCGGGGTGCTCGGGCCGGCCGCGGGCGTGGTCGGCTCGCTCCAGGCGCTCGAGGCGCTGAAGCTGCTCACCGGCGTCGCGCCCCCGATCACCGACGGCTTCCTCCAGCTGGACCTCGCGACGGCGGACGTGCTGCGCGTCCGCACCGCGCGCCGCGACGACTGCCCGGACTGCTCGAATCTGTAGCTCCGCGGGTCATCCGGACCGCGTCTGATCGGGTCGCCGGCATCCTGCCGGACGTGACCCGGGGCTCCGCCCCTCTAGCATTCGCCGCGTGGGCACCCTCCGCCGCCTGGCGAACGAGCTGCGCCGTGACGTCGCCGCCGCGCACGATCGCGATCCCGCGGCGCGCGGGGTGTCGTCGGCGCAGGTCCTCGCGGCCTGGCCCGGCGTGCAGGCGCTGCTCGCGCACCGCGGCGCGCAGGGGCTCGCGAACCGGGGCTGGACCGCCCCCGCGCGGCTCGTCGCGCTCGCCACGCGCGCGCTGACGAACATCGAGATCCACCCGAACGCGCAGATCGGCCAGGGGCTGTTCATCGACCACGGCACCGGCGTCGTGATCGGCGAGACGGCCGAGATCGGCGACGACGTGACGATCTACCAGGGCGTGACGCTCGGCGGCACCGGCTTCGCCACCGGCAAGCGCCACCCGACGATCGAGGACAACGTGACGATCGGGTCCGGCGCGAAGCTGCTCGGCCCGATCACGATCGGCCACGGCTCGAAGATCGGGGCGAACTCGGTCGTGATCCACGACGTGCCGCCGAACTCCACCGTCGTCGGCGTGCCGGGGCACCCCGTGCGCGTCGAGGGCGTGCGCCCGGAGGGGCCGGACGCCGACTGGGCGCACCTGCCCGACCCGGTCGCCGACGCGGTCAAGGTGCTCTCCGCGCGGGTCGCCGAGCTCGAGCGCCGGCTCGCCGCCGCCGAGGGCACGGCGCCGCCCGCCGAGGTCGTCCCGCTGCGCCACCGGCGCGGCCCGAACCCGGCCGGCGGCTGATGCGCTGCGAGTCCTCCGTCGTCCTGCCCGAGCTGCCCGGCACGATCTTCCCGTGGCTGCTCGAGGCCGAGAAGGTGCCGAAGTGGATGACCGGGCTGGAGGTCTACGAGCCGCTCGACCCGCCGCCGCTGCAGGTCGGGTCGCGGATCCGCCAGCACCTGTCGGTGTCGGGCCAGCAGCTCAAGTTCGAGCTCCGCGTCACGGAGCTCGACGCGCCGCACCGCGCGGTGCTGCGCTTCGAGGGCTCGGGCTTCAAGGCCGCCAACGAGTACACGGTCGCCGAGGCGGCCGAGGGGTCGAAGGTGACCTGGGTGATCGACGGCGACACGACGTCGTTCAAGGCGCGGCTGATCGCGCCGATGGTCCAGGCCAAGCTGCAGGAGAAGCTCGATCACGACCTCGCGCGCCTGAAGGGCGCGTTCGGGCCGCCGCACTGAGGCGCTGATGCGACGGGCGCTCCTGATCGCGGCGCTGCTCGTCCTGGTCGCGCCTGCGCCCGCCCACGCCGGCGCGCTGATCGACCGCGCGGTCGAGGGCCTGCAGAGCGACAACGTCTACGTCGACCCCGACGCCGATCCGACGCTCACCGCCGCCCAGGCCGACGCGCTGCGCGACCGGATCGTCAGCGAGCGCGCCGACCCGATGTACGTGGTCGTCGCGCCGCGGGCGATCGTCGCACGAAGCAGGCGGCTCCGCCCGCCGCTGCGCTGCGCGAGATCGGCAACACGCTCTGGACCAGCGCGGGTACCTACGTGATCGTCGCCGGGCGCAACATCCGCGCACTGGCCAGCGCGGACGTGATGCCGACCGGCGAAGCCGGGAAGCTGGCCGACGGAGGCGATCGAGGCGGAGGCGCCCGACCTGGACGCGATCCTGCTCGACCTCACCGACCGGGTCGGCGCGGAGCGCAACGGCGGCGGCGACGACGGCGGCGGCGTCCCCGTCGGGGCGATCGTGCTCGTCGGCGCGGGCGCCGTCGGCGGCGGTGCGCTGCTGCTCTCGCGCCGCCGACGGCGGGCGCGCGAGGCGGAGGAGTTCGAGGACGCGCGCCGCAACGCGCGCGACGACCTGGTCGCGCTCGGCGACGACATCCGCGCGCTCGACCTCGACGTCGAGCTGCCGGACACCGACCCGGACGTCCGCTCCGACTACGAGCACGCCGTCCAGCGCTACACCGAGGCGGACGAGCGCTGGGAGGTGGCGCAGCGGCCCGGCGATCTCGCGCCGGTCGGGGAGGCGCTCGAGGAGGGCCGCTGGGCGATGGCGTCCGCGAAGGCGCGGATGGACGGCGAGGAGCCGCCCGAGCGGCGGCCGCCGTGCTTCTTCGACCCGCGTCACGGCCCGTCCACGCGCGACGTCCTGTGGTCCCCACCGTACGGGCAGCCGCGCGAGGTGCCCGCCTGCGAGGCCGACGCGCTGCGCGTCGAGCAGGGCGACGAACCGGCGCCGCGCGAGATCGAGTGGGGCGGGCGGCGCGTGCCGTACTGGCAGGCCGGCGCGGCCTACGCGCCGTACGCGGGCGGCTACTTCGGCGGCTTCGGCGGCGGGCTGCTGCCGGGGATCCTGATCGGGTCCACGCTCGGCGCCACGCCGGACCTGTCCTACGGCGACAGCTCGGGGGGCGGGGACTTCGGCGGCGGCGACTTCGGCGGCGGGATGGGCGGCGACTTCGGCGGCGGCGGAGCGACTTCGGGGGCGGCGGGGACTTCGGCGGCGGAGGCGGCTTCTAGCCGGCGTCACCCGCGTGACCGTCCGGCCACGCGCGCCTACGACATGAGATAGTGGCGCCTCCCCCCGCGCCTCATGCCGGTCCCCCCGATCCGATTGGCCCTCGTGCTCGCCTGCGCGCTCGCGTGCGTGGCGAGCCGCACCCGCCCGCGCCGCCGAGCTGACGCCGAGCTGGGGCTACGCCTACATCGACGACCGGCCGTTCCAGGAGCCCTCGGGCGCGTTCCTGCCCAGCACCCAGGCGTTCCCGCGCGGATACATCCGCGACACGGTCACCGACGGCAAGGACGTGCGCCTGCGCGTCTGGGCGTTCAGCTCGACCGGCCGGCCGCTCGCGCACTACGACATCGACGAGGGGGACTTCGTCAACGTGCCGATCGACCGCCGGCTCGACGTCGCCCCGAACGTGATCCCGTACCTGCGATTCGACTTCTGCGTCTTCAACAGCAGCGGGATCAGCTGCCTGCCGTCGCACTACATCGGCCGCCCGGATCCGCCCGCGCCGCCGCCCGGCGGCGGTGGTGGCGGGCCCCCGCCGCCGCCCGGGGTCGTCGACGCCGACCGCGACGGGCACCAGCCGCCGGCCGACTGCGACGACACGAACTCCACGATCCATCCCGGCGCGCCGGAGCGAGCCGCGAACGGTGTCGACGACGACTGCGCCGGCGGCGACATGCCCGGTCGCGTGACCGGGGCGATCGTCAACTCCTGGCTGGTGAAGGGCGGCAGGACGGTGGTCCGGCGGCTCGGCGTGCGCGAGGCGCCGGCCGGGGCGATCGCCGAGGTCCGCTGCCACGGCGCGCGCTGCCCGTGGGAGCGGCGCTCGAAGGCGACCGGCGCGCACGGCGGCGCCCGCCTCACGCCGTGGTTCGAGCGCGGGCTGCGGGCCGGGATCGTGCTCGAGGTGCGGGTGACGGCGCCGAACGCGATCGGCAAGGTCGTCCGCTACACGCTGCGCCGCGAGAAGCTGCCGCGCGTCCGCCGCCTCTGCCTGCCGCCCGGCGCGCGGCGCCCCGGACCCTGCTGACGCCCCGCGGCTAGGGTGCCGCGGGTGCGCGCCACCCTGCTCCGCGAGCCGCTCGGCGTCGAGATCGCGCCGCCGCTCGCGGCGCTCGCGCTGCGCGGCGACGACCGGCCGTTCGCGCTGATCGGCGCGTGGGCGGGCGGCGGCGCGCTGCTCGGGTCGGAGCCGGTCCGCGTCTCGGGGCCCGGCGACGACCTGTTCGGGCTGCTCGACGCGCTGCCGGCCGTCGACGCGGGCGACCCCGGTGGGGTCGGGGGCGGCTGGTTCGGGTTCCTCGGGTTCGAGGCGCGCCACCGCGTCGAGCCCGGCCACCCGCCGCCGCCGCGCCCGGTCCCGCTCCCCGACGGGGCGCTGTCGTACTACGACCACCTGCTGCGGATGGACCGCGACGGAGCGTGGTGGTTCGAGGCGCTCGTGACCGATGCGCGCGCGGAGGCGATCGCGCGCCGCCGCGAGGACCTGCTCGGGCGGCTCGAGCGCGGCCCGGCGCTGCGCCCGTTCGCGACGCGCGACTGGCGCTGGACGCCGACGCCGCGCGGCCACGCCGAGGTCGTCGAGGCGTGCCGGACGCGGATCCGCGAGGGCGACCTGTTCCAGGCGAACCTCTGCCTGCGGCTCCAGGGCCGGCTCGAGGGCGACGCCTTCGACCTCTTCGCCACCGCCGCGGAGGCGCTGCCGACCGACCGCGCCGCGTTCGTCGCCGGGCCGTGGGGGACGGTCGCGAGCCTGTCGCCGGAGCTGTTCCTGACCCGCGCCGGCCGGACCGTGCGCAGCGAGCCGATCAAGGGCACCCGCCCGGCCGGCCGCCGCGCGGAGCTGGAGACGTCCGCGAAGGACCGGGCGGAGAACGTGATGATCGTCGACCTCGTCCGCAACGACCTCGGACGGGTCTGCCGGCCGGGGACGGTCCGCGTCGCGGCGCTCGCCCAGGTCCGCGCCCACGCGGGCGTCTGGCACATGGTCTCGGAGGTCGAGGGCGAGCTGCGCGACGGCGTCGGCGACGCCGGCCTGCTGCGCGCGACGTTCCCGCCCGGCTCGGTCACCGGCGCGCCGAAGCTGGCCGCGCTCGACGTGATCGCCGAGCTGGAGTCGACCGGCCGCGAGGCCTACACCGGGCGCGATCGGCTTCGCCAGCCCGCTCGCCGGGCTCGAGCTGAGCGTCGCGATCCGCACGTTCGAGGTCCGCGGGACGCGGATCTGGCTCGGCGCGGGCGGCGGGATCGTGGCCGACTCGGTGGGGGAGGAGGAGGCGCGCGAGGCGGCCGCCAAGGCCGCGCCGCTGCTCGCCGCGATCGGCGCCGGCCCGCCGCCCGCCGCGCCCGGCGGCGCCGCCCCGCCGCGCGTCGCGCGCCGCGGCCCGCGCCCGGTGCCGCGCCCCGACCCGGCCGCCGGCCTGTACGAGACGCTGCTCGTGCTCGCGGGCGAGCCGCAGGACCTCGCCGCCCATCTCGCGCGGCTCGCGGCGAGCCTGCGCGCGCTCTACGGCCTCGCGCCGCCGGGCGCGCTCGCCGAGCGCGCCCGCGCCGCCGCCGCCGGCCACGAGCGCGCCCGGCTGCGGATCGACGTGGTCCCGGGCGCGGACGCGGCGCTCCTCGTCACGCCGGCCGCGCCCCCGGCGCCGGTCGTGCTGCGGCCCGTCGTCGTCCCCGGCGGCATCGGCCCGCACAAGTGGCGCGACCGCACGCTGCTCGACGCGCACGAGGCCGACGACCCCGCCACGCTGCCGCTGCTGCTCGACGCGGACGGCGTCGTGCTCGAGACGAGCCGGACGAGCGTGGTGGCGACCGACGGCGCCGGCACGCGCCACACCCCGCCGGCCGACGGCCGCATCCTGCCGGGCGTCACGGTGGCGGCCAGCGGCGCGCGCCCGCGCCGGCTGACGCTCGACGACCTGCGCGCCGCGGACGCGCTCGAGGTCGCGAGCGCGCTGCGCGGCCTGCAGCCCGCGACGCTCGCCTAGTCCAGGTACTCGTACGCCGGCAGGGTCAGGAACTCGGGGAACTCCTCCCCGAGCGCCACGCGCTCGAACACCGCGCGCGTCTCCTCCGGCCGGCCCTTCTCCCACACCTCGTCGCCGACGTCGGCGTGGATCTTGGCCATCTCCTCGTCGAGCACCTCGCGCACCCGCTCGCGCGTGACCTTGCCGTGGCGGATCCACTGCCAGATCTGCGAGCGCGAGATCTCGGCGGTCGCGGCGTCCTCCATCAGGTTGTCGATCCCGGCCGCGCCGCGGCCGCCGAGCCAGAACGAGATGTACTGGAAGCCGACGTTGACGTCGCTGCGCAGGCCCTCCTCGGTGATCTCGCCCGGCGTCGCGGCGGCGTCGAGCAGCTCGGCGGCGCCGACGTCGACGTCCGGCCGCTGCTTCGAGATCTGGTTCGGCCGGTCGCCGAGCACCTTGTCGAACTCCTCGGTGGCCACCGGGACGACGTCGGGATGCGCGACCCACGTGCCGTCGAAGCCGGCCTTCGCCTCGCGCTCCTTGTCCTCGCGGACCGCGGCGATCGCCCGCTCGTTGGCCTCGGCGTCCTTGCGCGACGGGATCAGCGCCGCCATCCCGCCCATCGCGAAGGCGCCGCGCGCGTGGCAGGTCTTCACCAGCAGCTCGGAGTACGCCTTCATGAACGGGACCGTCATCTTCACGTCGTTGCGGTCGGGGAGGACGAACTCCGGCCGGTCGCGGAAGCACTTGATCATCGAGAAGATGTAGTCCCAGCGGCCCGCGTTGAGCCCGAGCGAGTGCTCGCGCAGCTCCCACAGGATCTCGTCCATCTGGAACGCCGCCGGGCAGCGTCTCGATCAGGACGGTCGCGCGCAGGGTGCCGCGCGCCAGCCCGAACTGGTCCTCGCTGAAGCTGAAGACGTCGTTCCAGAGCCGCGCCTCGAGGTGATGCTCGAGCTTGGGCAGGTAGAAGAAGACGCCGCGCCCCTGCTCGGCGAGCCGGCGGCCGCCGTGGAACACGTGCAGGCCGAAGTCGACGAGCGCGCCCGACGCGGGATGCCCGTCGATGACGAGGTGCTTCTCGGGCAGGTGCCAGCCGCGCGGCCGGACCAGCAGCGTCGCGATCTCGTCGTCGAGCCGGTACTCCTTGCCCTCGGACGAGTCGTACTCGATCGTCCCCTCGATCGCGTCGATCAGGTTGACGTGGCCCTCGACCTGGTTGGCCCAGGTCGGCGAGTTCGCGTCCTCGAAGTCGGCCATGAACCCGCGCGCGCCCGAGTTCAGCGCGTTGATCACGAGCTTGCGGTCGGTCGGGCCGGTGATCTCGACGCGGCGGTCGAGGTAGTCCGGCGGCGGCGCCGCCACCTGCCAGTCGCCCTCGCGGAGCTCGCGCGTCTCGGCGAGGAAGTCGAGCGTCGCGCCGCCCTCCAGGTCGGCCGCCCGCGCGTGCCGGGCCGCGAGCAGCTCGCCGCGGCGGCGGCCGAAGCGCGCGTGGAGCTCGCCGAGGAAGTCGATCGGCCTCGCTGGTGAGGATCTGCTGCTCGGCTCCGGTCGGGGCGACTTCCAGTTTCATGGGCGGGTTCCTCTGATCGAGTGGTCCAGCAGGGTCATCGGGTGGAGGATCGGCAGCTCGCGCCCGTCGAGGTGCGCCGCGATCTGGAGCGCGCAGCCGGGGTTCCCGGCCGCGACGACGTCGGCGCCGGTGGCGACGAGGTTGCGCGCCTTGCGCGCGCCGAGCTCGGCGGCTGCCTCGGGTTCCACGAGGTTGTAGATGCCCGCCGAGCCGCAGCACAACTCCCAGTCCGCCGGCTCGAGCAGCTCCAGCTCGGGGATCCCGCGCAGCAGCGCGCGCGGCTGGGCGCGGACGCCCTGCGCGTGCGCGAGATGGCAGGCGTCGTGGTAGGCGACCCGCAGCGGGAGCGGATGGCGCGGCGCCTGCGGCTCGACGTCCGCGAGCAGCTCGGAGACGTCCTTGACGCGGGCCGAGAACGCGGCGGCGCGATCGGCCCACGCGGGGTCGTCGGAGAGCAGGTGCGCGTAGTCCTTCATCGCCGAGCCGCAGCCGGCCACGTTGACCGCGACCGCCTCGAAGTCCTCGTAGGCGGCGATCGTGGCCTTGGCCAGCTCGAGCGCCTCCGGCTCCTGGCCCGCGTGCAGCTGCAGCGCGCCGCAGCAGCGCGGGAGCCGCGGCGCGTGGACCTCCCAGCCCTCGGCGCTCAGCACGCGCACCGTGGCGGCGTTGACGTCGCCGAAGAACACGCGATTCACGCAGCCCTGCATCAGCGCGACGCGGCCGCGGCGCGTGCCGCGCGCCGGCGTCACCTCCGGCAGCTGCGCGATCGCCGCGCGCCGCGACACCGGCGGCGCGAGCTTGAGCATCGCCTGCAGCTCGGGGAACCGGCCCAGGAGCGGCGCGATCCGGTCGTTCAACCCGAGCTTCTGCTGCGCCCACAACCCGGGTGCGAGCGCGCGCAGCCGCCCGGGGTGGGTGAACAGGGCGAAGATCAGCCGCCGGTGCAGCTTCTCGCGCAGCGGCCGCGGCGCGTTGCGCTCGACCTGCGGCCGCGCCTGCTCGATCAGCTTGTCGTACTGGACGCCCGACGGGCAGGCGGTCACGCAGGCCATGCAGCCCAGGCAGCGGTCGAGGTGGACGCGCAGCTCGTCCGACGGCTTCGAGCCCGGCTCGTTGCCGACCCGCATCAGCACGATCCGGCCGCGCGGGGAGTCCATCTCGTCCTCGAAGACCGAGTAGCTCGGGCACGTCGGCAGGCAGAAGCCGCAGTGGACGCAGTCGGCGATCAGGTCGGGATCGGGCGGACGCTGTGCGTCCCACGCGGTGTCGGTGCTCATATGCCTCCCACGAAGGCGCCGGGACGGAAGATGCGGGCGGGGTCGAAGCGCTCCTTGACGCGCGCCATCACCGCGAGCGCGCCGGGGTCGGGATCGGCCCACGCGTGCTCGCGCAGCTCGGGCGGCGCGTCGAGCAGCGTGCAGGCGCGCGGGGCGAGCGCCTCGCGCGCCCCGGCGACGTCCGCGGGGTCGAGCGCCAGCCAGAACAGACCGAGGCCGGCGCGGCCGACGACGCTCGCGCCGGTCCGGCAGACGGCCGGCAGGTCGCCGATCCGGCCGGAGACCTTCAGCACGCAGGCGCCGCGCTGATGGACGCGCTGCGTCATCCAGAGCTCGTCGTCGTCCTCGACGACGGCGCGCTCCTCGAGCCCGAGGTCCTCCATCCGCGCCACGGTCGCGGCCGCCTGCTGGTCGGCGGCGGCGCTGCCGAAGCGCACGAGCAGCCGCCCGGCGCCGTCGCGCCAGTCGACGTCGAGGCAGTCGGCCTCGAGCGGGTGCGAGGCCAGGTCGGTCGCGGCCGCGCCGAGCACGTCCGGGTCGTCGCTCGCGCCGATGGCGGTCGCCGTGCGCGGCGGGAGCGGGTGCAGCCGCACCGCGACCCGCACGATCAGCCCGAGCGTGCCGTACGAGCCGGTGAACAGCTTCGCCAGGTCGTAGCCCGCGACGTTCTTGATCACCTTGCCGCCGGACTTCGCCAGCGTGCCGTCCGACAGCGCGACGGTCGCCCCGACGACGAGGTCGCGCATCGCCGCCGTAGCGGTGGCGCAGCGGGCCGGAGTCGGCCGTGGCCATGATCCCGCCGATCGTGGCGCGGTCGTCCAGCGCCGGGTCGAGCGCGAGCATCTGGCCCTCCGCCTCGAACGCCGCCTGCGCGTCCGCGAGCGGCGCGCCCGCCTCGAGGATCGCCGTGAAGTCGCCCACGTTGTGCTCGAGCAGGCGCGCGAGCCCCGTGGTCTCGACCACCGCGCCCTCGCCGGTCGGGCCCCACGGCTTCGTCCCGCCGCCGCGCGGGACCACCGTCCGGCCCTCCTCGCCCAGCGTCTTGAGCAGCGCGGCCGCGTCCTCTGCCGTCTCCGGCCTCAAAACCGCTCCGCCAGGCCGGCCGCCTCGAGCGGGTGCTGCCGGTACACGCCGGGCACCTCGCCGCACAGGCGCGGCGTCGGCATGACCTTGCCGGGATTGGCGAGCCCGGCGGGGTCCCAGGCGCAGCGCAGGCGCTGGAACGCGTCGAGGTCGGGCTCGGAGAACATCTTCGGCATGTGCTTCTTCTTGTCGACGCCGACGCCGTGCTCGCCGGTGATCGAGCCGCCGGCCTCGAGGCACGCGTCGAGGATCCGGCCCGACAGCTCCTCCGCCCGCTCGGCCTCGCCCTCGTTGCGCCCGTCGAAGCAGACGAGCGGGTGCAGGTTGCCGTCGCCGGCGTGGAAGACGTTGGCGACGATCATCCCGTACTCCTGGGCGAGCGCGTCGATCGCCTCGAGCACCTCCGGCAGCTTCGTGCGCGGGATCACGCCGTCCTGGACGAAGTAGTTCGGCGAGATGCGCCCCATCGCGGGGAACGCGGCCTTGCGCGTCTTCCAGAACAGCTGGCGCTCGGCCTCGTCGCGCGCGACGCGGACGTCGTCGGAGCCGCAGCGCTCGCAGACGGCCACGACCTCCTCGAAGCGCGTCTCGCACTCGCGCTCCGCGCCGTCGAGCTCGACGAGCAGCGCGGCGCCGCGGCCGACCGGGTAGCCGGCGTGCGCCATCTGCTCGCTCGCCTCGATCGCGACCTTGTCCATCATCTCGATCGCGCCGGGGACGACGCCGGACTGGACGATCTCCGACACCGCCTCGCCGGCCGCGTGCGTCGAGTCGAAGAAGGCGACCAGCGTCTTGACGGTCTCCGGCGCCGGCATCACGCGCAGCCAGACCTTGGTGGCGATCCCCAGCGTCCCCTCGGAGCCGACGAACGCGCCGAGCAGGTCGTAGCCGGGCGGGTCGAGCTCGCGCCCGCCGAGCGTCACGAGCTCGCCGTCCGGCGAGGACGATCTCCAGCCCGCAGACGTAGTTCGTCGTGAACCCGTACTTGAAGCAGTGCGCGCCGCCCGAGTTCTCGGCGACGTTGCCGCCGATCGAGCAGACGATCTGCGAGCTCGGGTCCGGCGGGTAGAAGAAGTCCGGCGCGACCGCGGAGGAGACCGAGATGTTCGTCACGCCCGGCTCGACGCAGACGCGCTGGTTCGGCAGGTCGATCTCGAGGATCCGCTTCATCCGGGAGGTGACGATCAGGACGCCCTCGGTCAGCGGCAGGGCGCCGCCCGACAGCCCCGAGCCCGAGCCGCGCGCGACCCACGGGACCTCCGCCTCGGCGCACGCGCGGACGCACGCCTGGACCTGCTCCGCGGTGCCCGGCAGGACCGCCACGCCGGGCGTCGCGGCGTACTGGAGCAGCCCGTCGGACTCGTAGGTCCGCAGGTCGTGCTCGGCGGTCAGGCACCACTCGTCGCCGACGATGTCGCGCAGCCGCCCGATGAGCTCCCTCATTGGTCGGACCATAGTGGAAGTCGCCGTCATCGCGTAGTGTCACCCGCCATGACGCTTGGTCCGACCATCGCGCCGCCGCCGCGCGCGTTCGAGCAGATCCTCGGCGCGCTCGAGGCGGAGATCTCCGCGGGCGCGCTGGAGGCGGGCGACCGGCTGCCCGCCGAGCGCGAGCTCGCCGCGCGCTACGGCGTGTCGCGCACGTCGGTGCGCGAGGCGATCCGCGTGCTCGAGGCGATGGGGATCGTCTCCGTCCGGCGCGGTGCCGAGCACGGCGTCGTCCTGCTGCAGGAGCCCGGCAACGCGTTCGGGCCCGTGCTGCGGCTGCTCGTCGCGCTGCGCCACGTGTCGCTCGACGACGCGATCGAGTTCCGCGTGCTGGTCGAGGCCGGCGCCGCCCGCCGGCTCGCCGAGACCGGCGAGGGCGCCGAGCTGGGGGAGATCCTCGACGAGATGGAGGCGCCCGGCATCCGCCAGGCCACGTTCCACGCGCTCGACGCGACGTTCCACGTCGGGCTGGTCCGCTCGGCCGGCAACGCGCTGCTCGACCTGGTGGAGGAGGCCGTGGACGGCCTCCTGCGCAAGATCGTCACCGACGTGGCGCTGATCGCCTGGGACTGGGACGCGGTGCGCCCGCAGCTGATCGCGCGAGCACCGGGCGATCCTCGCCGCGATCGTGCGGGGCGACGGCGAGGAGGCCGCCGCCCTCGTCACGCAGCACGTGCGCCACTGGGGCCATCGCGTCGCCCGCGCCTAGACGACCATCCAGGACAGCACGGCTCGTCGACTGCAGGTAGACGAGCACGCACATGATCAGCAGCAGCACGAGGCTCCAGCCGACCACGCGCCTGAACAGCTCGCCCTCGCGTCCGCCCAGGCCGACGGCGGCCGCGCCGATGGCCAGGTTCTGCGGCGAGATCATCTTCCCGAGCACGCCGCCGGACGAGTTCGCCGCCGCGAGCAGCGTCGGGTCGAGGCCGGCCTCCTTCGCCGCCGAGACCTGCAGCGCGCCGAACAGCGAGTTCGAGCTCGTGTCCGAGCCGGTGACCGCGACGCCGATCCAGCCGATGATCGACGACAGGAAGGCGAGGATCCCGCCCGCGCCGGCGATCCACAGGCCGAGCGTGATCGTCTGGGCCGAGAGGTTCATCACGTACGCGATGGCCAGCACGGAGGCCACGGTCAGCGTCGCCCACTTGAGCTGGTTCAGCGTGCGCCCGTAGACCTTCAGCGCGCGGCCGGGGGAGAGCTTCAGGACGAGCATCGTCAGCAGGCCGGCGACCAGCAGCAGCGATCCGGCCGCGGTCGCCCAGTTGAACTTGAACGTGGTCGAGGAGACCGCCTCGCCGTCCGGCGTCCGGATGTCGAGCCCGGGCCAGGTGAACTCGCTGCCGAGGTCGGTGAGGAAGGTCTTGACCGGCCCGATCTGCGCGATGCCGAAGATCGCGATGATGATCAGGTAGGGCGCGTAGGCGACGGCGATCTCGCCCTTCGTGTCCTTGTGCTCGTCGTCCTTGCGCCGGATCTCGGCCTCCATCGCCGGGTCGGCGACGGCCGCGCCGGCGATCGCCGGGCCGCCGCGCTGGAAGCGCTCGCCGCGGATCGGCTCGCTCGGCTGCCAGACCTGCAGGAGCGCCACGATCGCGCCGGTGGCCAGCAGCGAGGCGACGATGTCGGTCAGCTCGACCGAGATGTAGTTCGAGCAGGCGAACTGGGCGATCGCGAAGACGAAGCCGCCGACGACGGCCGCGGGCCAGGTCTGGCGCACGCCGCGCATCCCGTCGACCATGCCGACGAGGACCAGCGGCACGAACAGCGCGAGCAGCGGGGTCTGGCGCCCGACCATCGCGCCGAGGTCCTCCTTCGGGAGCCCGGTGATCTCGCCGAGCGTGATGATCGGGATCGCGATCGCGCCGAAGGCGACGGGCGCGGTGTTGGCGACGAGCGCGACGGCGGCCGCCTTGATCGGCTGGAAGCCGAGCGCGATCAGCATCACCGCGGTGATGGCGACCGGCGTGCCGAAGCCGGCGAGCGCCTCGAGCAGCGCGCCGAAGCAGAAGGCGATGATCACGGCCTGGACGCGCTGGTCGTCTGATATCCGACCGAACGACCGCCGGAGGACCGCGAAGTGCCCGGTCGCCTCCGTCATGTTGTAGATCCAGATCGCGTTCCAGACGATCCACATGATCGGGAACAGGCCGAAGACCGCGCCGAGGAGCGCGGAGTCGAACGCCTGGCCGACCGGGACGGAGTAGACCGCGATCGCGACGATCAGCGAGGCGGCGAGCGCGGTGAGCGCGGACCAGTGTGCGGCCCACTTCAGGCCGCCGAGTAGCACGAAGAGCGTGATCAGCGGCACCACCGCGAAGATGACGCTGAGACCGAGGGAATCCCCGACGGGATCGGTGACCTGCTGATACATCCGTTCGCCTCCCCTGACGCGTTCGGTTGCGCGGAGGCGTACCCGGCTCGTGCGTGATGCAACCAGGTGGTGCGACGCGGCGGCGTGGCAGACTCCGCGCCTCGTGCGCGTCTCGCTGTTCGTCACGTGCTTCAACGACACGCTCTTCCCGGACGCCGGGCGGGCGACCGTCGCGCTGCTCGAGCGGCTCGGCTGCGAGGTCGACTTCCCGCTCGAGCAGACCTGCTGCGGCCAGATGCACGGGAACTCGGGCTTCGAGGACGACGCGCGGCCGCTGGCGCGGCGGTTCGCGCGCGTGTTCGGCGACGCGGAGCACATCGTCTCGCCGAGCGCGTCGTGCGCCGGCTTCGTGCGCGAGCACTACGCCCGGCTCGGCGTCCCGTTCGACGGGCCGAAGGTCCACGAGCTGTCCGAGTTCGTCTGCGACGTGCTCGGCGTCGAGGACGTCGGCGCCTCGTTCCCGCACCGCGTGACCCTGCACCCGACCTGCCACTCGATCCGCGCGCTCGGGATCGGCGACCGCCCCGAGCGGCTGCTGCGCAACGTCCGCGGGATCGACCTCGTCGAGCTCGACGGGGCGCGCGAGTGCTGCGGCTTCGGCGGGACGTTCGCGGTCAAGAACGCCGACACCTCGATGGCGATGCTCGGCGACAAGGTCCGCGGCGTGCTCGACACGCGCGCCGAGGTCTGCACGGCGGTCGACACGTCGTGCCTGATGCACATCGGCGGCGCGCTCGCCCGCCAGCGCGCCGGCGTCCGCGTGATGCACATCGCCGAGATCCTGGCGGCGCAGGAATGACCGCGGGCTTCCCGGCCGCCGCGAAGAAGGCGCTCGCCGACGCCCAGCTGCGGCGCAACCTCGGCAAGGCGACGACCGCGATCCGCGTCAAGCGCGCGAACGCGGTCGGCGAGCTCGACGACTGGACGCAGCTGCGCGACGCCGGCGCCGCGCTCAAGGCGCACGCGATGGCGACGCTCCCGGAGCAGCTCGAGCGGCTGGAGGCGAGCGTCACCCGCGCGGGCGGCACCGTCCACTGGGCGCGCGACGGCGCCGAGGCGAACGCGATCGTCGCCGGGATCGCGCGCGACAACGGGACGGACGAGGTCATCAAGGTCAAGTCGCTGCTGTCCGACGAGATCGGCCTCAACGAGGCGCTCGCCCTCCGCGGCGATCCAAGCGATCGAGACCGATCTCGCCGAGCTGATCGTCCAGCTCGGCGACGACGAGCAGTCGCACATCCTCGTCCCCGCGATCCACCGCAACCGGGCCGAGATCGCCGCCCTGTTCGAGCGCACGATCGCCGAGGGCCAGGAGCTCGGGCTCGAGCCGGCCGCGATCGCCGAGGCGGCCCGCAGGCACCTGCGCGAGAAGTTCCTCACCGTCCCGGTGGCGGTCTCGGGCGCGAACTTCGCGATCGCCGAGACCGGGTCGGTCGGCGTCGTCGAGTCCGAGGGCAACGGCCGCATGTGCACGACGCTGCCGAAGGTCCTGATCACGCTGATGGGGATCGAGAAGGTGCTGCCGGCCTGGCGCGACCTCGAGATCATGCTCCAGCTGCTGCCGCGCTCCTCGACCGCGGAGCGGATGAACCCGTACACGTCGATCTGGACGGGCGTGCGCGAGGACGACGGCCCGCGCGAGTTCCACCTCGTCCTGATCGACGCGGGCCGGACCGACGTGCTCGCGGACGAGACCGGTCGCCAGGCGCTGCACTGCATCCGCTGCTCGGCCTGCCTGAACTCCTGCCCGGTCTACTCGCGCACGGGCGGCCACGCCTACGAGTCGGTCTACCCGGGCCCGATCGGCGCGATCCTCACCCCGCAGCTCAAGGGCCTCGACCAGGCGCCGACGCTGCCGTGGGCGTCCTCGCTGTGCGGCGCGTGCTACGAGGTCTGCCCGGTCAAGATCGACATCCCGACCGTGCTCGTCCACCTGCGCGGGCGGGTCGTGGACGAGGTCAAGTCGCGCTGGAGCCCCGAGCGGCTGGCGATGGACGCGCTCGCGAAGGTGTTCGGGTCGCGCGGGCGCTACGAGCGCGCGCAGCGGCTCGCCCGGGCCGGCAACGGGCCGCTCGCCCGCCATCTGCCCGGCACGTCGGGCTGGACGGCGATGCGCGAGCTGCCCGACGTCCCGCCGCAGTCGTTCCGCGAGTGGTGGGCCGAGCGGCCGCCCGCGCCGCCCGCGCCAGCCGATTCGCCGCGCGCCGACACCGCGGGCCGATCGCACGGCGGGCCGCCGGCATGACGGGCGCGCGCGAGGACGTCCTCGGCCGGATCCGCGGCGCGCTCGGCGCCGGCGGTGTCGTGCCGGAGATCCCGCGCGACTACCACGTCGCCGGGCAGCGGCGCGGCGGCCGGCAGCGAGGCGGTCGTCGCGCGCTTCTGCGAGCGCGCCGGGCGACTACAAGGCCACGGTCCGCCGCATCTCCGCGGCGGACGTCGAGGACGCCGTCGCGGAGGCGTGCCGCGAGCAGGGCGCCCGCCGGCTCGCCGTCCCGCCGGGCGCGCCGCACCACGTCGCGGGCCTCGAGCTGCTGGTCGACGACCCGCCGATCTCGGCGCGCGGGCTCGACCAGGTCGACGGCGTGCTCACGGGCTGCGCGCTCGCGATCGCCGAGACCGGCACCGTCGTGCTGGACGGCGGCGACCTGAGCGGCCGCCGCGCGCTGACGCTCGTCCCGGACTTCCACGTCTGCCTCGTCGAGGCGGCGCGCATCCACGCCTCGGTCCCCGACGCGATCGCCGCGCTCGCGCCCGCCGCGGCCGAGGGCCGGCCGCTCACGTTCGTCTCCGGCCCGAGCGCGACGTCGGACATCGAGCTCGAGCGGGTCGAGGGCGTCCACGGGCCGCGCACGCTCGTCATCCTGGTGCTCGAGTGACCGTCCGGGCGGCGCTCGCGGCGCTGCTCCTGCTCGGCCTGCTCGCCGCGCCCGCGCACGCGGGCGAGCCGGACGCGACCGCGCCCGCCTACGACCTCGCGCTGCGGGGCAGCGACCGCGGGCTGCGCTGGACGGGGCGCGAGACGCTGACGATCACCAACCCCGGCGCGACGCCGCTGAGCCGGGTCTGGATCCGGCTCTGGGGCAACGGCGTGTCCGGCTGCGGCGGCCGCCGGCCGGTGACGATCGGCAACGTGGCCGGCGCGGTCGCGGGCAGGCTCGCGGTCCGCTGCACGGCGGTGCCGCTCGCGCTGAGCGTCCCGATCGCCCCCGGGCGCGCGCGGCAGCGTCGCCTTCGACGTCGGGATCCGCGTCCCGCGCCGGCCCGGGCGCTTCGGGCGCCGCGGGCGGCTCGCGCTGCTCTCGAACGCGATCCCGGCGCTCGCGCATCTCGAGGGCGGCCGCTGGCGGCTCGACCCCTACTTCGGCGCGGGCGAGTCGTGGACCTATCCCGCCGCGGACTGGACCGTGCGGCTCGACCCGCCGCCGGGGACGCAGGTCGCGGCGCCGGGCGTGCTCGGCGCCGGCGGGGTCCGCCGCCTGCAGCACGGGCGCGACTTCTCGTTCGCCGCCGGGCGGCTGCGCTCGAAGGCCGCCACGATCGACGGCGTCCGCGTCACGGTCTGGGCCGTGCGGAGCCGCCACCGCTCCGGCCTCGACCGGGTGCTGCGGATCGCCCGCACCCGGCTCCCGCGGCTCGCGGCGCGCTTCGGCCCGTACGGCTGGCCCGACCTGCAGATCGTCATCAACCGCGACGCCGCGATGGAGCACACGGGGCTGATCATGTCCCCGCCGCAGGACTTCGTCGTCACCCACGAGCTCGCGCACGAGTGGTGGTACGCGCTGATCTCGGACGACCAGGCGCTGGCGCCGTGGCTCGACGAGGGCTTCGCGTCGTACGCCGAGGAGGCCGCCGGCTCGCAGCAGCGGCCCTGGTGCCGGCACCCGCGCCGCGGGGCGGGCCTCGTGACGAAGCCGGTCGACTTCTTCCGCGGCCGCCGGATCGTCGGCCTACGGCTTCGTCTACACGGAGGGCGCCTGCCTGCTCGACGTGCTGCGCAAGCGGATGGGCGCCGCGCGGTTCGACGCCGCCCTGCGCGGCTACGCGCTCGCGCACCGCTACGGCTGGTCGACCGGCTGCCGCCTTCCGCGCGGCGATGGACGCCGCCTCGCCGGTGCCGCTCGGCGACCTCTGGACGCGCTACCGCGTGTCCTGACCCACGACGACCGTCGCCCCGCCCGGCGTGTTCAGCCAGACCCGGTCGCCGCGCGCGGCCAGCCCCGACAGCCCGATCGTGTCGAGCGGCGTCGTGCTGCGCGTGCGCCCCGTCGCGACGTCGAACGAGACGAGCCGGTCGCCCTGCCCGTCGATCGTGACGTGCGCCCAGCCGACGTCCCGGGACTGCGTCATCCCGTTCAACCGCCCCGGGAACGTGCGGGTCCAGATCGCCGCGCCCGTCGCCGGGTCCAGCCGGGCGAGCTCCGCTCCGCGCGTCGCGTAGAGGGCGCCCTCGATCGCCGCGATCCCCTCCGTGCCGGGGAGCCCGGACGGGATGCTGCCCCGGCGCGCCCCGGTGCGCGGGTCGAGCCGGTGGAGCGTGTCGCCGAGGCCGAGCGCCCACAGGGTGTCGTCGCCGAGCTCGAACCTGCGCACGGCACGCGGCGCGTCGGCCACCACGACGCCCGCGGCCGGTGGCGGGGTCGAGGCGCAGCGCGCCGATCCCGGAGACCGCCCAGACGTTGTCGCCCGCCGCCAACACGTTGCCCACCCGGAACGGCCGCCCGTCCGGCGTGCGCACCGGCGTGCGGGCGACGACGCGGTTCGTCTCCGGGTCGATCCGCTGGATCAGGGGCAGCTCGTCGACGGAGGCCCAGAGCTGGCCGCGGACCGGCGTGATCCAGAGCCAGTTGCCGGTCCGGACCTGGATCGTCGCCTGCACCGCGCCGGTCGCGGGATCGAGGCGCAGGATCCGGCCCGCGATGTGGTCGGCGATCCAGATCGAGCCGAAGGCATCGACGATCTGCACGGGGTTGTCGGTCACGTGCAGCGTCGCCACGACGCGCGGCTGGGCCGGCAGCGGCGTCGCGTCGCCGCGCAGCCAGAGGGTCGCGGCGGCCACGGCGGCGACGACCACCGCGAGCGCGATCGCGCCGGCGAGCGCGGGGGTGAGCCAGCGCTGGCCGCGCAGGGCCCGGGACAGGCGCGCTGCGCCGCATGTCGCGCTCGGCCGCCTCCTGCAGCTGCAGCCCGAGCCTGGTCACGAAGTCGTCGCTCATGTCCCCATCCTCCGCCGGACCGCGGCCAGCCCGCGGCTGACGCGCTTGCGCACGACCGACTCCGAGGTCGCGAGCGAGAGCGCGATCTCGTCGTAGCCGCGCTCGTCGATCACATGCGCCCGGATCGCGTCACGCTGGTCCGGCGACAGCAGCTCCAGCAGCGCGGTCGCGCCGCTCCCGTCGGCCAGCGCCTCGATCTGCGCGAGGTCCGCGTCGTCGAGCTCGAGCCGCTCCATCCCCAGACGCCTGCGCGCGCGCTCCTCGGCACAGCCGCGGCGCTGCGCGTCGGCGAGCTTGTGCATCGCGATCCCGAACAGCCACGCCGCCGGCACGCCGGCCGCCGGCTTGTAGCGGCGGCGCGCGCCGAGCGCCGCGGCGAACGTCTCCGCGGTCAGGTCCGCGGCGAGCTCAGGGTCGTGCGTCCGGCGCGCGAAGAACCCGAGCAGGTCCTCGGCGTGGCGGCGATACAGCCGGTCGAACGCGGCGGGGTCGCCGGCCGCGAGGAGCACCGCGTCGGTGGGGGCGGTCGTGGCCATGCATCCGGTTCTTCGGAGCAGGCGGGGAGCCTGTGACCGACCCTATCCGCGATCTAGTACGCCGTGGTGCGCGCGCGGTGGCGCGGATGCGCCTTGTAGCGCGGCGCGGCGCCGCGGTGCCAGAGCGCGTTGTCGACCGCCGTCGCGGTCGTGGCGCCGTGCGCCGCGACGAGCTGCTCGACGGCGTGGACGGCGCAGGCGCGGATCTCGACCTCCTCGGGCGAGTCGTGCGCGAGCAGCTCCTCGCGGTCGATCCGCGCGACCAGCTCCGGGTCGAAGGCGAGCACGCCGTCGATCCGCAGCACGTGCGGGACGAGGTTGTCGGCGAACAGCGTCAGCCGCCCGAGGTCGGCGGCCGGGGCGAGGCCCTGGAGGTGCAGGTCGGCGGCCGCGAGCTGCGCGCGCTTGAAGAACGGCACGACGGCGCCGTCGTAGGGCGAGCGGTCCGCCCAGGTCGGGATCGCCGCGAGCCGCTCCGCCAGCGCGACCGCCGAGCCGTCCCCGCTCCGGGCGAGCGCGAGGAAGGAGCCGTCCCCGACGACCGCGCCGAGCTCTGCCAGGGCCGTGGCGAACAGCGCCATCAGCTCGTGCTCCGGGTCCTGCCCGAACGCCGTCGGCCACCGCGCCGGCGTCGACCCGCCGCAGCTCCGCCGCCGTCCACGGGCCGCGCGCGCGCAGGCCCGCCTCGACGGTGCGGAAGCCCGAGAGCCCGGGCGGCTTGCGCAGCGTCGGGAACCAGCCCGAGCCGAAGTTGACCGCGTTGAGCTGGAGCGAGAACGCGGCCCGCTCCTCGTCGGCCGCCCCGGGCGCGAGGTCCGGCGCCGGCGGCGAGGCGGCCGGCAGCGTCGCTCGCGTAGGCCGCCACGGCGTCGTCGACCACCCGCACCGACCGCGCCGACGCCGCCACGCGGGCGCACGCCGCGCGGATGTCGTCGGGCAGCGCCATGCGCGCGGATCCTAGACCCGACCGCCGCTCGCGCTAGCGTGCTGCGGGTGCCGTCCGAGCAAGCCGTCGACGCCCTCCTCGAGGGCCTGAACCCGCCGCAGCGCGAGGCGGTCACGGCAGGCGAGGGGCCGCTGCTGATCCTCGCCGGCGCCGGCTCGGGCAAGACCCGCGTGCTCACCCACCGGATCGCCTACCTGCTGCGCACCGGCCAGGCGCGCGCGGACGAGATCCTCGCGATCACGTTCACCAACAAGGCGGCGCAGGAGATGCGCGAGCGCGTCGAGCTGCTCGTCGGCCGCGCGACCCGGGCGATGTGGGTGATGACGTTCCACTCCGCCTGCGCGCGGATGCTGCGCGCCGACGCCCACCGGCTCGGCTACACGCGCCAGTTCACGATCTACGACGCGGCCGACTCGCGGCGGCTGATCAAGAAGTGCATCGACGACCTCGACATCGACCCGAAGCGGTTCACGCCGCGGGCGATGCAGGGGCAGATCTCCGACGCCAAGAACAAGCTCCGCAGCGCGGAGGACTACCGCCAGCTCGTCGGCTCGTTCTTCGAGCAGACGGCCGCCGACGTCTACGAGGCCTACGAGCGCGAGCTGCACCGCGCGAACGCGATGGACTTCGACGACCTGCTGTTCCGCGCGGTCAACGTGCTCGAGCTGTTCCAGGAGGTCCGCGACCGCTACGCGCAGGCGTTCCGCTGGGTGCTCGTCGACGAGTACCAGGACACGAACCAGGCCCAGTACCGCTGGCTCCAGCTGCTCTCGAGCGAGCACCGGAACCTGTCGGTCGTCGGCGACGACGCCCAGTCGATCTACGGCTTCCGCGGCGCGGACATCACGAACATCCTCAACTTCGAGGACGACTATCCCGACGCGACCGTGATCAAGCTGGAGCAGAACTACCGCTCCACGCAGACGATCCTCTCGGCCGCGAACGCGCTGATCGCGAACAACCGCGGGCAGAAGCCGAAGGAGCTGTGGACCGACGTCGGCGAGGGCGACGAGATCAAGGTCCGCGAGCTGGCCGACGAGCACGCCGAGGCGCGCTACGTCACCGCCGAGATCGAGCGGCTGGTCGACGAGGGCGTCAGCCGCGCCGAGCTCGCCGTCTTCTACCGCACGAACGCGCAGTCGCGCGTGCTGGAGGACATGCTGGTCCGCGCGCAGATCGGCTACCAGGTGATCGGCGGGACCAAGTTCTACGAGCGCGCCGAGATCAAGGACGCGGTCGCCTACCTCACCTTCCTGGTCAACCCGGCCGACGGCGGCGCGTTCACGCGGATCGCCAACGCGCCGAAGCGGGGGATCGGCCAGACCTCGCTCTCGCGCGTGCTCGCGCACGCCGAGACGATGGGGATCACGCCGTGGGAGGCGGCGGCGGCCGCCGAGGACGTGCCGACGCTCGGCACCGCCGCGCGGCGCGCGTTCGCCCGCTTCATGTCGACGATCGAGCGGTTGAAGGAGCGCGTCGACAGCGGCGCGCCGGTCGCCGAGGTGCTGGAGGAGACGCTGCGCGAGACCGGCTACCTCGACGCGCTCGAGGCGGAGCGGACGATCGAGGCGCAGGGCCGGATCGAGAACCTCGGCGAGCTCGTGCAGGTCGCGCGCGAGTACGACGCGCAGCCGAGCACGGGGGAGGCCGCCGGCGTCGCCGAGTTCCTCCAGCAGATCTCGCTGATCGCGGACGCCGACACGCTGCGCGACGACGAGGGCCTCGTGACGCTGATGACGCTCCACAACGCCAAGGGGCTCGAGTTCCCGATCGTGTTCATGATCGGGTGCGAGGACGGCGTCTTCCCGCACAGCCGCGCGCTCGACGAGGGGTCGCTGGAGGAGGAGCGGCGGCTCGCCTACGTGGGCATCACGCGCGCGATGCGCGACCTGTACATCACCTACGCCCGCCGCCGCAACGTGTTCGGCGACCAGTCGTTCGGCGTCCGCTCGCGGTTCATCGACGAGATCCCGCGCGAGCTGACCGACCAGCCGGACCGCAACGCGGTCGGCGCGGGCCGGCCGGCGGGGCTCGGGCGCGTGGCGTCGTGGGGCACCGCCGCCGCGGCGTCGGCCGAGGCGCTGGGCGAGCCCGCCGGCGGCGGCGCGGTCTTCCGCGTCGGCGACGACGTCGTCCACGCGGCGTTCGGCGACGGCGTCGTCACCGGGGTCGAGCCGGGCGGGATCGTGGTCGTCAACTTCGCGGGCGAGGGCCGGGAGCGCAAGCTGATGGCCGACTACGCGCCGATCCGGCGGCGCTGAGCACCGCGCGCTGTACCGAGCGACGGGCGGCGGAGCCCTAGCATCCGCCGGGCCGTGCGCCGTCTGCTGCTCCTCTGCTGCGCGATCGTGTTCCTCGACACGGTCTTCTTCGCCGCGATCACCCCGTTGCTGCCGCACTTCGAGGACGAGTACGACCTGTCGAAGTCCGGCGCCGGGATCCTCGCGGCCGCCTATCCGGCGGGCACGTTCGCGGGCGCGATCCCGGGCGGCTACCTGGCCGCGAAGGCCGGCGTCCGGGCGACCGTGCTGCTCGGCATCGGCCTGCTCGTCGTCACCTGCGTGATGTTCGCGTTCGCGAACTCGGCGGAGCTCCTGGTCCTCGCCCGCTTCGTCCAGGGCATCGGCGGCGCCGCCTCGTGGGCGGGCGCGCTCGCCTGGGTGGCGGGCGCCGCGCCGCGCGACCGCCGCGGGGAGCTGATCGGGACGACGATGGGCGCGGCCGTGGCCGGCACGATCGTCGGCCCGGCGATCGGCACGCTGGCCGACGTGATCGGGATCGCGCCGACCTTCTGCGGCGTCGCCGTGCTGGGCGTCGTGCTGGCGGCGGTCGCGCTGCGCACGCCGCCCGCCGAGCCCGAGGGGACGTCGACGCCCGCGCGAGCTGTGGGCCGCGCTGCACGACGGCCGCGTCGCCGCCGGCATCTGGCTGATCGCCGTGCCCGGCCTGCTGTTCGGGACGGTCGGGGTGCTGGCGCCGCTGCGGCTCGACGACCTCGGCGCCGGGGCCGGCGTGATCGGCGCGGCGTTCCTCGCCGCCGGCGCGCTCGAATCCGGCGTCAGCCCGGTCGTCGGACGCGTCTCGGACCGCCGCGGGCGGCTGTTCCCGTGCCTGATCGCGCTCGCGGCCGGCGCCACGCTGATGCTGCTGTTCCCGCTGCCGGAGAAGATCTGGCAGCTCATCCTCCTGGTGGTGCTCGCGGCGCCGACGATCGGGATGCTCTGGGCACCGGCGATGGCGATGCTCTCCGACGGCGCGGAGGCGCTCGGGATCGCGCAGGGGTTCGCCTTCGCGCTCTCGAACCTCGGCTGGTCGATGGGCTACACGATCGGCGCGGCCGCGAGCGCGGGGCTCGCGGACGCCACGAGCGACGCCGTGCCCGTACCTGCTCCTGTGCGTGATCTGCGCCGCGACGCTCGTCGTCCTCGTCCGCGTCCGCCCGCGATCGCTGCAGCTCACGTGACCCCGTTCTGGCTCGACCAGCCGGGGCCGGACCGGCGCCCGCCGCTCGACGGCCTCGAGGAGGCCGACCTGGTCGTGGTCGGCGGCGGCCTGACGGGGCTGTGGGGCGCGCTGCAGGCCGCCGAGGAGGGCAAGCGCGTCGTCGCTGCTCGAGGGCGAGCGGCTCGCGTTCGGCGCGTCCGGCCGCAACGGCGGCTTCTGCTCCGCCTCGCTCACCCACGGGATCGGCAACGGCGTCGCGCGCTGGCCGGACGAGCTCGCGCAGCTCGAGCGGATGGGCCGCGAGAACCTCGCCGGGATCCGGGCGGCGATCGAGCGCCACGGGATCGACTGCGGGTGGCGGGAGCGCGGCGAGATCGCGGTCGCGACCGCCGAGCACCAGCTGCCGTGGCTCGAGGAGGAGGCGGAGCTGCTGCGCGCGCACGGCTGGGACGCCGAGCTGCTCGACGGGCCGGCGGTGCGCGCGCAGGTGAACTCGCCGACGTTCCTGGGCGGGCTGTGGACCCGCGACGTCTCGGCGCTCGTCGATCCGGTGCGGCTGTGCTGGGGGCTGGCGCGGGCGGCGGAGGCGGCCGGCGCCCGGATCTGCGAGGGCACGCCCGTCACGGCGCTCGCCCGCGACGGCGCGGGCGTGCGCGCCGAGACGCCCGGGGGTCGCGTGCTCGCGCGCGGCGCGCTGCTCGCGACGAGCGCGTTCCCGCCGCTCGTGCGCGCGATCGGGCGCTACGTCGTGCCCGTCTACGACTACGTGCTGGTGACCGAGCCGCTGTCGGCCGAGCAGCGCGCGGCGGTCGGCTGGGACGGCGGGCAGGGGCTCTCCGACGTGACGAACCTCTTCCACTACTTCCGCATGACCGACGACGGCCGGATCCTCTGGGGCGGCTACGACGCGGTCTACGACTTCGCCGGCCGGGTGGCGCCCGAGCGCGACGAGCGCCCGGCCACGTTCGACCGGCTGACCGAGCACTTCTTCACGGCCTTCCCGCAGCTCGAGGGGATCGGCTTCTCGCACCGCTGGGGCGGCGCGATCGACACGTGCAGCCGCTTCTCGCCGCTGTGGGGCCGCGCGCTCGGCGGCCGCGCGGTCTACGTCGTCGGGTTCACCGGCCTCGGCGTCGGCTCGAGCCGGTTCGGCGCCCGCGTCGCGCTGGACCTGCTCGACGGCGCCGACAACGAGCGCACGCGACTGGAGATGGTCCGGCGCCGGCCGCTCCCGTTCCCGCCGGAGCCGGCCCGGTGGGCGGGCATCCGGCTCACGCAGCGGGCGCTGGCGCGCGCCGACGAGCGCGAGGGCCGGCGCGGCCCGTGGCTGCGCGTGCTCGACCGGCTCGGGCTCGGGTTCGACTCCTGATCAGCAGGCCGCGCGCGCGACCGGGCCGGCCGCCGCGGATGCGCAGACGCGCTGCCCGCCGATGACCCGCACCCGCGCCGCCGCGACGCGCGGCGCGAAGTTCGCGCCGGCCACGGCGACCGGGTTGACCCGCACCGGCGCGCCGGCCAGCGTCGCGCGCGCCTGCACCTGGTAGCGCAGGTGGCGGCCGACCTTGGCCTTGGCGCGGCGCCAGCACACCCGCTGGCCGCGGATCGTGCCGCCGGGCGCGCGGACCGCCTGCATGCCCCGCGGGAGGAAGTCGCAGATGCGCAGGTTGCGCGCCGTCTCCGGCCCGCGCGAGGTGACGCGGATCGTGTAGATGACCTTGCCGCCGGGACGCATCCGCCTGCGGTCGGCGCGCTTGGTGATGCGCACCGACGCGCCGCGGTCGCGCACCACGACGCCGGCCACGTCGCCGTTGTTGTCGTTGCCCGTCTCGGCGCTCGGCCCGGTCACCGCGACGCCGTTGCGCACACGGCCCGGCTCCTGCGGCCGGACGCCGACGGTGATCGTCACCTTGCCGCCCGCCGGGATCGTGCCGAGGGCGCAGGTCGGCGGTGGCCCGGCCTCGCAGGTGCCCTGGCTGACGTCGACCGAGACGACGTCGACGTCGAAGACCGGCGTGTCCACGAGGACGACGTCCTCGGCGGGGCCGTCGCCGCGGTTCTCGATCACGACGCGGTAGGTGACGAGCTCACCGACGACGACCACGTGCTTGTCGGCCGTCTTCGTCACCACGAGGTCCGGCGTGCCGGGGTTCGGCGGCGTGGGCCCGGGTGGGCCCACGTCGACGGTCACGGTCGCCGTGACGACCTGCCCGTCGCGGTCGGCGACGCGGTAGTCGAAGGTGTCGCGGCCCGTGAAGCCGGCGTTCGGCGTGTAGGTCACGCGGCCCTTGGCGTCGACCGCCGTGCTCCCGTTCGCCGGCGCGCGGATCACGGTCACGGTCGAGGGATCGAAGCGAGCCGCTGTCATTGCGGAGGACCGGGATCCGGACCGGCGTCTCGAAGGGGGTGGTCCGCGCGTCGTCGCGCGCGAGCGGCGTGACCGTGATCGTGATGTTCTGGCGCAGCCGCTGGCCGCTCGTGTCGCGCACCGTGTAGGTGAAGCGCTCGATGCCCGAGTAGCCCGGGTGGGGGATGTAGAGCAGGTCGCTCCGTCCCCGGGCTCCAGAACGCGAATCCGTGCGCCGGCTTGCGCACCCGGACCGTCGTCGGGGTCCAGCGAGCCGCGGTCGTTGTCGAGCAGCGGCAGCGAGACCGGCCGGCCGACGCGGGTCGTCGCGCTGTCGTCGGCGCCGAGCGGGCGGACGACGTACGGATCGCGCGCCTGGCTCTGCTCGGGGCTGTTCGCGTTGTCGAGCGAGTCGACCTCGGCGACGTTGACGTACTTGCCCGACGTCTGCTCGTCCCAGGCGACGGGCACCGAGATCGGCGGCAGTGTCGTGCCGGCCGGGATCGGTGCCGGCCGCGTGCAGCTGAGCGCCGACGAGCCGGTCGTGGTGGCGCTGCAGTCCCAGCCGGCACCGCTCGGGGTCGCGGTGATCGTGCCCGCGGGGAAGGTGTCGGTGACGGTGACCGGCGAGCCGACCGGGCCGACCCCGGTGCCCCGCTCCGTGCCGGCCGTCAGCGTGAACGTGCCGCTGCCGCCCGTCACGAACGGCCCGTTGTTCGACTTCTCGAGCTTGAGCCGCGGCAGCGGGTTGATGCTGTCGACGACCAGCGTGCGGATCTCGTGGATGTTCGTGCTGCCGCCGGTCGAGGCGCTGAAGCCGAACTTGAACGTCGGCGGCGGGTTCGGCGGCAGCGGCTGCCGGAGCACCTCGGTGTAGTCCGCCTGCGCGGGGGTCTTCAGGTAGACGGTGACCTGGGCGCCGCTCTGCGAGAGCGGGTCGACGGTGATCCGGACGTCGCGCTGGACGCCGTCGTCGCGATCGGTGGCGCCCGGCTTGTCGAGGCTGCCGACCGCGCCGACGTCCGTCGTCGCGAGCAGGCAGTAGCCGGTCGACGCCGCTGCCCGGGCCGCGCAGGCTGACGTGGTCCGGATAGCAGCTCGTTCTCCGGGTGCCGGCGAGCAGCCGTTGCCGCGGTTCTCCCCGTCGTTCGAGAAGTTGCCGTACTCGTCGATGCCGACGCCGAAGTAGCCGCCGAGCAGGCCCGGGGTGTCGTTGCGCTGGGCGTAGCCGAGGCTGCCGCCGTCGGCGCCCGGCTTCGTGAGGTTCTCGCGCGCCGTCGGCGACGAAGAACGAGAAGCCGTCGGCGCCGCTCCCGTTGTAGGCGTAGAACGAGAACCGGATGTCGAGGCCGGCGGTGAGCGGCAGCGCGTCCTGGTAGAGGATGAAGCCGCTGCTGAACCCGTTGTTGCTGGTCAGCCGCAGGGCGCCGTCGCCGTCCGGGTCGCCGTCGGCCGGCAGGGACGGCTGGCCGAGTGGGCAGCCTGGAACCGGGACCTGGTTGAGCAGCTGCGAGGCGGTCAGGCACGGCGTCCAGGCCGAGCCGCCGACGAGGTAGTTCGGATTGTTGACCGTGCTGTTCTTGAACGAGTCCTGGATCAGCTCCGCCGCGGACGCGGGCGCGGCGCACGCGAGCGCGCAGACCGCGGCGCGCGATCGCCACGATCCGTGCCCGCTTCCCCCCGTCGCATCCGCGGCATACTGGCGCGCTTCCGCTTCCTGCGCAACCCGTGCACGGCTTCGTCTAGATTGCCGCGCCACATGAGCGCAGAGATCATCGACGGGAAGGCGATCGCCGAGGAGGTCCGGCGCGAGGTGGCGGCCCAGGTCGCGGAATGGGTCGCCGCCGGCCACGACGCGCCCGGCCTGGCGACGGTGCTGGTCGGGGAGGACCCCGCCTCCGCCGTCTACGTCGGCGGCAAGCAGAAGGCGACGCACGAGGTCGGCATGCAGGGCTTCGACCACCGGCTGGCGGCCGACACGCCGCAGGCCGACGTCGAGGCGCTGCTCGGCGAGCTCAACGCCGATCCGCGCGTGTCGGGGATCCTGCTCCAGCTTCCGACGCCGGGGCACATCGACGGCAACGGCCTGACCTGGCTGATCGACCCCGGCAAGGACGTCGACGGGCTGACGCCGGTCTCCGCCGGGCTCCTGGCCAAGGGCCGCCCGGGCCTGCGTCCCTGCACGCCCGCCGGGTGCATGGAGCTGCTCGACCGCCACGACGTCGAGCTCGAGGGCGCCGAGGCGGTCGTCGTCGGCCGGTCCGACCTCGTCGGCAAGCCGGTCGCCCAGATGCTGCTCGCCCGCAACGCGACCGTGACCGTGTGTCACTCGCGCACGCGCGACCTGCCGGAGGTCTGCCGCCGCGCCGACGTCCTGGTCGCCGCGGTCGGACGGCCGCGGATGGTCCAGGGGGACTGGGTCAAGCCCGGCGCGACGGTGCTCGACGTGGGGATCAACCGCACCGACGACGGCCTCGTCGGCGACGTCGACTTCGACGCCGCGGCGGAGCGCGCCGCGCGGATCACGCCCGTGCCGCGCGGGGTCGGCCCGATGACGATCGCGATGCTGCTGCGCAACACGCTCGAGGCGGCGAAGGCGGCGGCGTGAGACGGCTGCGCGACGGGGAGTGGATCGCGCTCGCGGGGGCCGTCGCGCTCGATCGCCTCGCTGTTCCTGCACTGGTACGGGACGGAGGCCGGCGGCGCCGAGGTGACCGCATGGCAGGCGTTCGGGATCCTCGACGTGGTGCTCGTGCTGCTGGCGCTCGTCGCGGTCGCGCTGTTCGCGACCCAGGCGACGCGTTCGAGTCCGGCGATCCCGGTCTTCTTCAGCGTGATGACGATCGTCGCCGGCCTGCTCGCGGTGCTGCTGATCCTGCTCCGGATCGTCTTCCAGCCCGGCCCGAACGCGCTGGTCTCCGTCGCAGCCGGGCGCGTGGCTGGGGCTCGCCGCCGCGGTGCTGATCCTCGTCGGCGGCTGGCGCTCCGCGCGCGTCGAGTCGATGCCCGGCATGCCGCCCCCGCCCGTGCGGGAGATGCCGGCGCCCGCGCCCTAGACTGCACGCCGTGCTGAGCCGTGACCAGGTGCTCCACGTCGCCCGCCTCGCGCGCCTCGAGCTGAGCGAGGACGAGCAGGAGCGGATGAGCGAGGAGCTGAGCAAGGTGCTCGACCACATCGAGCGGATCGCCGAGCTCGGCGACCTCGACGACGTCGAGCCGACCTCGCACGTGATCGCCGTCGAGAACGCCCTGCGCGCCGACGAGCCGCGCCCGTCGCTGCCCGCAGAGGAGGCGCTCGCGAGCGCGCCCGAGGCGGATCAGGGCGGCTTCCGCGTCCCCAGCCCCGGCCCCGCCCCGGCATGAGCGACGCCCTCTCGCTCACCGCGGCCGCGGCGGCCGCGCGCGTCCGCGCGGGCGACCTCGACCCCGCCGAGCTGTGGGACGGCTACCGGGCGCGCGCCGCGGCCGACGACCACAACGCGTTCACCTGGGTGTCGGACGCCGGCGCCGCGCCGGTGGATCGCGACGCCCCGCTGGGCGGCGTCCCCGTCGCGGTCAAGGACCTGTTCGCCACGAAGGGCGTCCCGAGCCAGGCGGGCTCGCGGATCCTCGAGGGCTACCGCCCGCCGTACACCGCGACGTCCGTCGAGCGGCTGATCGCGGCCGGCGCGCCGCTGCTGGCCAAGACGAACCAGGACGAGTTCGCGATGGGCTCGTCGACCGAGAACTCCGCCTACGGCCCGACGACGAACCCGTGGGACCCGACGCGCGTCCCCGGCGGGAGCTCGGGCGGCTCCGCCGCGGCCGTCGCCGCCGGCAGCGCGCCGTGGGCGATCGGGACCGACACCGGCGGCTCGATCCGCCAGCCCGCCGCGCTGTGCGGGATCGTCGGGCTCAAGCCGACCTACGGCGCCGTCAGCCGCTACGGGATGATCGCCTTCGCCTCGTCGCTCGACCAGGCCGGGCCGTTCACGCGTGACGTGACCGACGCGGCGCTCCTGTTCGGCGCGATGGCCGGGAAGGACAAGTGCGACTCGACCTCGGTCGGGCTGCCCGGGCCGGTCGAGCTGCCGCGCCGGACCGATCTGCAGGGCGTCCGCCTCGGCGTGCCGGAGGAGCTCTCCGGCGAGGGGATCGAGCCGGGCGTGCTCGCCTCGTTCACCGCGACGCTCGACCTCGCCCGCGAGCTGGGCGCGACCGTCGAGCCGTGCCAGCTCCCGCACGCCCCGCACGCGCTGAGCGCGTACTACCTGATCGCCCCGGCCGAGGCGTCGTCCAACCTCGCGCGCTACGACGGCGTCCGCTACGGCTTCCGCGCGGACGGCGCGCGCGACCTGCTGCACATGTACACCGAGACGCGCGAGCAGGGCTTCGGCGCCGAGGTCAAGCGCCGGATCATGCTCGGGACCTACGCGCTCTCGTCCGGCTACTACGACGCCTACTACGGCCGCGCGCAGAAGGTGCGGACGCTGATCAGCCGCGACTTCGACACCGCCTGGGAGCGGTTCGACTTCGTCGTCACCCCGACCGCCCCGAGCGTCGCCTTCGCGCTCGGCGCCAAGACCGACGACCCGCTGGCGATGTACCTGAACGACTTCTGCACCGTCCCGATGTCGCTCGCCGGCATCCCCGGGATCTCGATCCCGAGCGGGCTGAGCGAGGGGCTGCCGGTCGGCTTCCAGCTCGCCGGGCCGGCGTTCAGCGAGAACGCCCTGCTCGACGCCGCCCACGCGCTCGAGGGCGCGATCGGGTTCGACGCCGCGCCGTGGAGGCGGCCGCATGACGCAGTGGGAGCCGGTCATCGGCCTGGAGATCCACGTCCAGCTCGACACGCGGACGAAGATGTTCTGCGGCTGCGCGCTGAGCTTCGGCGAGCCGCCGAACTCGCGCACCTGCCCGGTCTGCCTCGGCCTCCCCGGCACGCTGCCGGTGATCAACGCGCAGGCGGTCCACTTCGCGCTGATGATGGGGATGGCGCTGGGCTGCGAGATCGCCCCGCGGTCGATCTTCCACCGCAAGAACTACTTCTATCCCGACCAGGCGAAGAACTACCAGATCTCCCAGTACGACATCCCGATCTGCTCGGGCGGCCGGCTGGGCGACGTGCGGCTGCACCGGATCCACCTCGAGGAGGACGCGGCGAAGCTCGTCCACCTCGGCGAGTCCGGCCGGATCCACGGCGCCGACGCCTCGATCGTGGACTACAACCGCGGCGGCACGCCGCTGTGCGAGATCGTCACCGAGCCGGACATCCACTCCGCCGAGCAGGCGCGCGACTGGCTGAACCTGCTGCGGGTGACGCTGCGCCAGCTCGGCGTGAGCGACGTGAACATGGAGGAGGGCTCGCTGCGCTGCGACGCCAACGTCTCCGTCCGGCCCGGCCGGCAGCACGGAGCTGGGGACCAAGACCGAGCTGAAGAACATGAACTCGTTCCGCTACCTCGAGCGCGGCGTCAACGCCGAGATCGAGCGCCAGATCGCGCTGCTCGAGGCGGGCGAGCCGGTCGTCCAGGAGACGCTGCACTTCGATCCCGCGAGCGGGCGGCTCTCGTCGCTGCGCTCGAAGGAGGAGGCGCACGACTACCGCTACTTCCCCGAGCCGGACCTCGTCCCGCTCGTCCCGACCGAGGACGATGATCGCCGCCGCGCGCGCCGCGCTGCCCGAGCTCCCGGCCGACCGCGAGGCGCGCTACCGCGCGGAGTTCGGACTGGCCGCCGACCCGGCGCGGCTGCTGGCCTACGAGCCGCAGTGGGGCGACTACTTCGAGCGGGTCGACGCCGACGGCGAAGGCCGCGGCGAACTGGGTCGAGCAGCTGCGCGCGCGGATCGGCGCCGACGCCGACCCCGCGGCGTCGAAGGTCACCCCGCAGGCGCTCGCGCAGCTCATCGGGCTCGTCGGCGAGCGGAAGATCAACGCCGGCGCCGGCCGCCAGGTGCTCGACGCGCTCGTCGCCGAGGGCGGCGACCCGGCCGCGATCGTCGAGCGCGAGGGCCTCGGCTCGATGGGCGGCGGGGATGAGCTGGCCGGCGTCGTCGCCGCGGCGATCGCCGCCAACGGCGACGCCGCCGAGAAGGTCCGCGGCGGCAACGCCAAGGCGATGGGCCCGATCGTCGGCTTCGTGATGCGCGAGACCAAGGGCCGCGCCGACGGCGGCGAGGTCGGCCGCCTGATCCGCGAGCAGCTCGGCGTCTGAGGCTCGGCGTGGCGCCGCGCGGCGGCGTCGGGCCGCCGTGCCTCCATGCGCTCGCGGCGCCGCGTCGCCGTAGCTTCGCGCGTTCGGACCCGCGCGCTTCGAACCCGACGCGCCCGACCGGTGGCGTGCCGGGCGAGATCTCACGCCCGACTGCGGCTGACCCGGCACCGAGCCGCCCCGCGAGCGGCGTACGATGGGTCGATGGCACGCCTTGTACGCATGGACCAGACCGGGCACACGACGCTCGCGGAGTGGACGCCGGGCGACGCCGCCGCCGTCGAGGCGGCCGCGATCGCCTTCCGCGAGGAGCTCGACCGCGGGCTCTACGCGGTCGTCAGCACGGGCGAGGGGCACGCCGAGCAGGTGCGCGAGCTGCCCGAGGGCGCCGAGCTCGTGATCCTGCGGCGGCCGATCGCCGGCGGGTGAGCACCGCCCCGGTCCTGCCCGAGACCGCGGCCGTCTACTGGCGGCCGCGGCTCGACGCCGCGCGGCTGCGCCGGCGCGAGCTCGGCTGGACGCTGAGCACGCTCGCGCACACGATCCCGTTCCTCGCCGTCGCGGCGCTGATGCTCTACCTCGAGCCGCTGTCGTTCCCGGTGGCGGCGATCGCGATCGTCCACGCCTGGGGGATCCCGGCGCTCTACGCCAATCGCGGCGCCTGCGTGGTCCGGCCGCGCCCGCGCGCGGACGACGGCTCCGAGCGGACCGCGCTCGGGCTGCTCGGCGACCTGCTCGGCCACGAGGCGCGCGAGCTGCATGCCCGCACCGGCCTCGCGCTGGAGCGCGGCGGGCTGGGCGTCTGGCTCGTGGGGGAGGCCGGGGCGCTGCTCGTCCGGCCCGGCGGCCGGCGCGTCGACTGCTGGTGCGTGAAGGTCGACGCGGACCTGCCCTCGGCGGACCGCACCGCCCACCTGCTGCTCGCCCTGCGCGAGGACGAGGCCGGGTTCGCGACCGTCGCGAACCTCGCCTTCAGCGGGGGGACGTGGCGGCTCCGGCACCGGCTCCCGAAGCCGATGCGCCCGGCGCTCGCCGCCGCCCGCGCGATCAGCTAGCACCCACCCAGATGTCGAACCGGCGGGCGGCGAAGTGCCGGGCCGCCGGTCCATGGCGGCGACGGCGCCGCGGCGCGGATCATGCTCGTCATGACCGCCACCACCGCAGCCGCAGCGACCCGCCGGCTGGTCCTCGTCCCCGCGGCGCCCGAGCGCGCGCAGGGCCGGGGCGACGCCCAGGTGCGGCGCTACCGCCTCGCGCGGCTCCGGCTCGAGGGCCGCGACGTCGCGCGCACCGAGCGCTTCGAGCACGTCAAGCGCTCGTACGACTGAAGCTCTCTCCTCCCGCCGCCCGCCGCGCGCGACCGGGCGCGGCGGGCGGCGGTCCCATCTCAGCGTCCGCTTAAGGACGCCCGGTACGCTCTGCATGACCATGGAGAACACTTCGTCGTCTTCCACCTTCGGCGACCTCGGCAAGAAGGCGGTCGCGTGGCTCGTCCTCATCGCCGCCGTGATCATCGCGCTGAAGATCATCGTCGGCTCGGTCATCGGCTTCATCACGATGATCCTCGGGCTGGTCCTGGTCGTCGGCCTCGTGGTCCTCGTGATCTGGGCGCTGCGCCACATCTGACCCCGTGCCGTACCTGATCATCGCCTTCTCGTTCGCGCTCGCGGGCGGCATCGTGGGCAAGATCAAGGGGTCGTCGTTCTGGATCTGGTTCATCATCAGCGGCGTCCTGCCGGTGCTGGGGCTGCTCGCGGCGATCCTCTACCGCTCCGAGCGCAACGAGGTCCGGCGGCAGTGCCCGGGCTGCGGGAAGATCGTCCCGCTGTACGACGCGATGTGCATGCGCTGCGGCACCGAGCTCGACTTCCCCGAGGTCGCGATCGAGCCCGAATCGGCCGCATACGGCCGTTAGACTCGGTCGTTCGTCAATCACCGAGTCTGGTGGAAGGAGGTTCGAGCAAGCGATGATGCGAGCGGTCGACGCGATCATGGAGTGCCTCAAGGCGGAGGGTGTCGACGTCGTATTCGGGTATCCCGGCGGCGCGAACCTCCCGACGTACGACGCGATGTACGACTCGGGGATCCACCACATCCTCGTCCGCCACGAGGCCGGCGGCGGCCACGCCGCGGAGGGCTACGCGAAGGCGTCGGGCAAGGTCGGCGTCTGCTTCGCCACCTCGGGCCCGGGCGCGACGAACATCGTCACGCCGCTCACCGACGCGATGATGGACTCCGTCCCGGTGGTCTTCTTCACCGGCCAGGTCCGCACGGACCTGCTCGGCACCGACGGCTTCCAGGAGGCGGACACGTTCGGCATCACGATGCCGATCGTCAAGCACTCCTTCATGATCCAGCACCCGACGGAGATCCCGCGGGTCGTGCACGAGGCGTTCCACATCGCGCGCTCCGGGCGCCCGGGGCCGGTGCTGATCGACATGCCGACCGACCTCACGCGGGTCGAGATCGACTACGAGCCGGTCGGCGACGTCCGCCTGCCCGGCTACCAGCCGACCACCGAGGGCAACCAGAAGCAGATCCGGCTCGCCGCGAAGGCGCTCGCCAACGCGCGCCGGCCCGTGATCTACGCGGGCGGCGGCGTGATCAACGCGAACGCGTCGGAGGAGCTGACCGCGCTCGCGCGCGTCGACAGGCTGCCGGTCACCTGCACGCTGATGGGCCTCGGCGCCTTCCCGGCGCCCGACCCGCAGTGGCTGGGGATGCTGGGCATGCACGGGACGCGGACCGCGAACTACGCGATGGACGAGGCCGACCTGATCGTGGCGGTCGGGGCGCGCTTCGACGACCGCATCACCGGCAAGCTGTCGGAGTTCGCGCCGCGCGCGAAGTTCATCCACATCGACATCGACCCGGCCGAGATCTCGAAGAACGTCCCGGCGCACATCCCGATCGTCGGCGACGCGAGGAACATCCTCGCCCGGCTGCTCGAGGAGTACCGCGGGCTGGCGCCCGATCCCGCCCGGATCGCCGAGTGGTGGGAGCGGATCGAGCGCTGGCGCGTCCAGTACCCGCTCCGCTACGACGACTCGACCGACAGCGAGATCAAGCCGCAGTTCCTCGTCCAGGCGCTCTACGAGGCCACGGACCAGGGCGACTGCATCCTCGCGACCGACATCGGCCAGCACCAGATGTGGGCGGCGCAGTACTTCCACTTCAACCGGCCGCGGCGCTGGATCCAGTCGGGCGGCCTCGGGACGATGGGCTTCGGCCTGCCGGCCGCGATGGGCGCCCAGGTCGCGCAGCCCGACACGCAGACGATCGTCCTCTCGGGCGACGCGTCGATCCAGATGAACATGCAGGAGCTGTCGACGCTCGCGACCTACGGGATCCCCGTCAAGGTCGTGATCATGAACAACGGCTTCCTCGGCATGGTCCGGCAGTGGCAGGAGCTGTTCTGGGACCGGCGCTACTCGCACGTCGAGATGAGCCAGTACCCGGACTTCGTCAAGCTCGCCGAGGCGATGGGCTGCCACGGCGTGCGGCTGACGGACAAGAGCACGCTGGTCGACGACCTGCGCGCGGCGCTCGCCGTCGACGGCCCGGTCGTGGTCGACGCGCGCGTCACGCGCGAGGAGTCCGTGTACCCGATGATCGCCCCGGGCGAGGCCGCCCGGAACATGGTGGGCTGAGCGATGGGCGAGCCCGGAACGAAGGAGCTGCTGTCGCTCGAGGACCTGGAGGCGGCCGCCGGCGTGCGGACCGGCCGCAAGCACGTCCTGTCGATCCTCGTGGAGAACAAGCCGGGCGTCCTGACCCGGATCGCCGGGCTGTTCGCGCGGCGCGGCTTCAACATCGACACGCTCGTGGTCGGGCCGACCGACGACGCGTCGCTGTCGCGGATCACGCTCACGGTCGACGGCGCGATGCACCCGATCGACCAGGTGACGAAGCAGCTGCACAAGCTGGTCAACGTGCTCAAGATCCGCGACCTCGAGCCCGACGAGGCGGTCGCGCGCGAGATGGCGCTGTTCAAGATCTCCGCGGACGCCGGCGGGCGCGGGGAGATCATGCAGGTGACCGAGATCTTCCGCGCGAAGATCATCGACGTCCAGCGCCGGTCGCTGATCGTCGAGGTCACCGGGACGCACGACAAGATCGAGGCGTTCGAGCGGATGGTCCGCCCGTTCGGCCTCGTCGAGATGGCCCGCACCGGCGAGATCGCGCTGTCGCGCGGTCGCGGCGAGACCTGATCCGTCGCGGAGGCGCGGCGGCGGCAAGGTGCCGCCGTCCGCGCCGTCGCGCGCCGTACCCTGGGAGCGTGGCGGCGGAGGCGCGCACACAGGACCACGGGATCGCGCTCTACGGCGCCGCGCGCGCCGAGCTGCTCGTCCGCTGCGAGCGCGCCGTCCGGCGCGCGCGCCGGCGCGGACGCGGCGTCGTCGCCGCGCTGACCGTCCGCGTCGATCCCGACGTCGACCCGAGCGCCGTCGTCTTCGCGTCGCGCCGCGCGGGCGACGACTGGTTCTGCTTCGAGCAGCCCGACCGCGACCGGGCGGCGCTCGCGACGCTCGGCGCGGTGGTGCGGCTCGACGCGCGCGCCGACCGCTTCAGCTCGGTCGCCGAGTCCTGGCGGCGGTTCGCCGGCGAGGCGGTCGCCGACCCGCCCGACGGGCCGCCGGGCGCGGGGCTCGTCGCCGCGGGCGGCTTCCCGTTCGCCCCGGGCGGCGCCGCGGCGCCGCACTGGGCCGGGTTCGGCCCCGGCGGCCTGGTCGTGCCCGAGGTCGCGCTCGCGCGGCGCGGCCGCGACGTGCGGCTGACCGTCGCCGCGCTGGCCGCGCCGGACGACCTCGCCGACGACGTCGTGGCCCGGGTCGAGGCGCGGCTGACCGGCCTGCGCGCCGCGGAGCTGCCGCTGCTCGACCCGGCGCCCGCCGGGCGCTTCCGGATCGCGAGCGTCGCGCCGCCCGAGCACTACGAGGCGGCCGTCGAGCGGGCGGTGGAGCGGATCCGCGCGGGCGCGTTCGAGAAGATCGTCCTCGCCCGCGAGGTCGCCGTCCACGCGCCCGCGCCGCACGACGCCGCGGCGGTGTTCGGCGTCCTGCGCGCAGGCTTCTCGTCCTGCTTCGTGTACTGCGCGGGGCGCGGCGACGGCGCCTTCGTCGGCGCCTCGCCGGAGCTGCTGGTGCGGCGCGAGGGGTTGCGCGCCTCGACGGTCGCGCTGGCCGGCTCCACGCGCCGCTCGGCCGACCCCGCCGTCGACGCGCACCTCGGCGAGCAGCTCATGGGCTCGGCCAAGGACCGCGAGGAGCAGGACATCGTCACGCGCCGGATCGCGCGGGCGCTGCGCCCGCTGAGCGTCTGGGTGACCGCGCCGGACGAGCCGGAGATCATCCGCGTCGCGAACATCCAGCACCTGGCGACGCCGATCCGCGCGCAGCTCACGCACCCGCGCTCGGTCGTCGAGCTCGCCGGGCTGCTGCACCCGACGCCGGCGGTCGGCGGCGAGCCGCACGCGGTGGCGACGCCGCAGATCCCGGCCTTCGAGGGGCTGGACCGGGGCTGGTACGCCGGCCCGGTCGGCTGGACGGACGCGAACGACGACGGCGAGTTCTGCGTCGCGCTGCGCTGCGCGCTGCTGCGCGGAGACCGAGGCGCGGCTGTTCGCGGGCGTCGGCGTCGTGCGGGACTCGGATCCGGCCGCCGAGCTGACCGAGACCGAGGTCAAGCTCGGCGCGCTGCTGCCGGTCCTCTCCGGCTAGGACGCCGGCTCGCGCACGAGCTCCATCGTGGAGCAGTGCACGCCGCCGCCGTTGTTCTGCAGCTCGTCGTACGGGACGGTCAGCACCTCGACGCCCGCGGCGGCGAGCCGCTCGGCCGAGCGCGGGTTGCCGTCGGACATCAGCACCCGCCGCGGCGCGAGCGTGAGCAGGTTGATGCCCCACTCCTCGCCGGGCGCGACGTGGATCGTCTCGATGCCCTCGGCGCGCAGGCGCTCGAGGAAGAAGAACGGCAGCCCGTCCGCGTCGATCAGCGCCAGGTCCTGGTCGACCATCGCGAGGTGCCCGTCGATGTGGATCGTGTAGCCGGGCAGCGGCACGTCGATCAGCTCCCAGCCGACCTCGGCCAGCACCGCGCGCAGCTGGCGCGCGCCCTCCGGGTTGCAGCGGATCGAGGTGCCGAGCGCCGCGAGCCCCGGGCGGAGCTTGGCGAACGAGCCGCCCTCCATCGTCGCCGTGCCCGTCATCGTGGCGAGGATCGGCAGCCCGGCCGCGGCGACGACGCGCGTGACGTCCGCCTCCTCGCCGCGCCGCATCCGCACCGCCATCCGCCCGATCACGGCGCCGCCGGGGACGGTGATGAGCGGGTCGCGCACGTACATCGCCTTGGTGAAGGCGCTGTCCAGCGGCGCCGCGGTCACGACCTCGACGCCGTCGGCCTCGAGCGCCGCGACGAGCCCCGCGTGCTGCGCCTCGGCGCGCGCGACGTCGGGCGGCTCGCGCCGGGTCCAGTACCAGCCGCCGTCGGGGTCGACGAGCGCGCCCAGATCCGCGTCCCAGGCGTCGGCGCGGATCCGGTCCAGCGCCGGCCCGGGCGGGCGCACGAGCACGCTGCGCAGGCGCCCGACCTCGTCCGCGGCGCCCCACGGGCGGCCCCAGACGGCCTCCACCTCGTCGTGGAACGGCGGCTCGGCCGCCGTCGCCATCCGCGTCTGATGCAGCTCGGCGGTCATAGCGCGCGGCGCTTGCGCCAGACGTCGAGCACCTCGCGCACGCTCGCCGTGCGGTAGGAGATGCGGGAGTCGAGCGGGCGCACGACCAGCTCGAAGCGCCCGGACTCGAGCTGCTCGAGCTCCGTCACCAGCGCGTGGAAGCGGCGGCCCTTCTTGTCGACGAGCACGATGTCGCCCGGGCCGATCCCCTTCGAGGTCTGGCGCCCCGGCGCCGCGTCGGGCTCCGGCTCGCCGGGGATGTCCAGCAGTCGCTCCTGCGCCATCGTCGGCGGAACGCTAGACCGCGGCCCGGACGGCGTCCCACACGGCGCGGTGGACCGCGACGTTCGCCTCGCGGTCGGTGCGGACGTGGATCAGCGTGGCGCGACCGGACGCCAGCGCGGCGTCGAGCGCCTCCCGGAACGGCGCCGGGGCGGCGACGCGGACGTGGTCGAACCCGAACAGCGCCGCGGCGTGCGCGAAGTCGGTCCCGTGCGGCGTCGCGACGTGCTCCTCGAACGCGGCGCCCTGCGTCGCGACGGGCAGGAAGTGGAAGATCCCGCCGCCGTCGTTGTCGAGCAGCACGATCACGAGCGGCAGCCCGAGCCGGCGCGCCGCGAGCAGCCCGCCGAGGTCGTGCAGGAGCGCGACGTCGCCGGTCAGCAGCACCACCGGGCCGCCCGCGGCGGCGACGCCGAACGCCGTCGAGACGGTGCCGTCGATCCCGTTCGCGCCGCGGTTCGAGAGCACGCGCGGCGGCCGCCCGGAGCGCAGCGGGAAGAAGGTCTCGACGTCGCGCACGGGCATGCTCGACGCCACGACGAGCGTCGCCTCGGCCGGCAGCCGCACGCCGAGCTCGGCGGCCACGCGCGGCTCGCTCAGCCCCTCGTCGTCGCCGAGCACGGACGCGATCGCGGCCGCGGCGGCGCGATCCGGAGCGGTCCACTCGTCGAGCCAGAAGCGCCCGCGGGTGCGCCGCGTGACGTGCTCCGCGAGCGCGTCGATCAGCGTGCGCGGGTCGCCGGGCAGCAGCGTCGCCGCCGAGCCGGACGGGTCCTGCCACGCGGTCTCGGGGTCGAGCACGATCTGCAGCGTGTCGAGCCCGGCGAGCCACTGCCGCAGCGGCTTCGAGGTGGGGAGGTCCCCGACGCGCAGGACGAGCTCGGGCACCCGGGCCGCGCCGAAGGCCGGGTCGCGCAGCAGCGCGTCGTAGTGGGCGATCGCCGCCGGGCCGCGGCGCGCGCCCGACAGCGGCTCGGCCAGGAGCGGGAGCGCGGCCTTGTCGGCGAGCGCGGCGAGCGCGGCGCCCAGCCGCGGGTCGCGCTCGGCCCGCCCGGCGACCAGCAGCGCGCGCGGGCGCTGCTCGAGCTCCTCGGCCAGCGTGTCGACGACCCCCGGCGCGGGCGGCGCGGCTGCGGCCGGGACGCGTGACCCACGGCCGCCCGCCGGCGCGCCCGCCGCCGCCCGGCTCGGCGTCCGGCAGCGGCTCGTCGAGCACGAGCGGCTCGCGCAGCGCGAAGTTGAGGTGCACCGGCCCCGGGCGGCCGTCCAGCGCGGTCCACACCGCGCGGCAGGCGAGCTGGCGCAGCCAGCGGATCCGCTCCGGCGTCGCCGCGTGGTCGTCGACCTCGGCGTACCACTTGGCGGCGCTGCCGTAGAGCTTGACCTGGTCGATCGTCTGCCCGGCGCCGACGTCGCGCAGCTCGGGCGGGCGGTCGGCGGTGAGCACGAGCAGCGGCACGCGCGCCTCGTGCGCCTCGATCACGGCCGGCGCGTAGTTGGCGGCGGCGGTGCCCGACGTGCAGGCGAGCACGACCGGCAGCCCGGACGCCTTCGCGAGCCCGAGCGCGAAGAACCCGCCGCTGCGCTCGTCCAGGTGCGAGGTCGCGCGCAGCCGCGGGTCGCGCGCGAGCGAGAGCACGAGCGGCGTCGACCGCGAGCCCGGCGAGGTGCACGCCTCGCGCACGCCGCAGCGGGCGAGCTCGTCGACGAACGCGCGCAGGCCGAGATAGGTGTCGAGGGCTGTCATGGTTCCGGGCGCGATGGCCGACCTCGTCCTGCTGCACGGCTTCACCCAGACCGGGCGCAGCTGGCAGCCGATCGGCCACGCGCTGGCGGGACGGTACCGGGCGGCCGCGCCCGACCTGCCCGGCCACGGCGCCTTCGCGGAGCGCCGCCCGGCCACGTTTCCCGCGTGCGACGCCTACCTCCGCGCGGTCTCCGACGAGCCGTACGTGCTGTGCGGCTACTCGATGGGCGGCCGGGTCGCGCTCCATGCGGCGTTCGGGCTCGGCGACCGCGTGCGCCGGCTCGTGCTGATCGGGGCGAGCCCGGGGATCGCGGACGCCGCCGAGCGCGCGGCGCGCGCCACGTCCGACGCCGCGCTCGCCGATCGGATCGAGGCGATCGGGATCGAGGCCTTCGCGGCCGAGTGGGAGGCGCAGCCGCTGCTCGCCGGGCATGCCGCGCGGCGTCGCCGAGCTCGCGGGCGAGGACCGGCGCCGCAACACCGCCGCAGGCCTGGCCGCCGCGCTGCGCGGGCTCGGCACCGGCGTGATGCCGTCGCTGTGGGAGCGGCTCCCCGACCTCGACCTCCGCGTCGACCTCGTCGCCGGCGAGCGCGACGAGAAGTTCCGCGCGATCGCGGAGAAGATGGCGTACGCGCTGCCGCACGCGACCGTGACGGTCGTCCCCGGCGCCGGCCACGCGCCGCACCTCGAGGCGCCCGACGCGGTCGTCGAGGTCCTGGCGGCCTGACGTCGCGGAGCTCAGCCCAGCAGGCCCGGGCCCGCCGGCACCGCGATCGCGCCCGCGGCCGCGAGCAGCGCCGGCGGCGGAGCGTCGAACGCGCCCAGCGTCGCCAGCCCGCACCACGGCAGCGGACCGCCGGCGGCCAGCGCCGCCGCCGCGTGCACCCCGGCCGCGATCCCGAGCGGCCCGTCGAACGCCGACGCCACGTAGACGTCGCTCCCGGCCGCGCGGGCGAGCCGCGCGTCGCGCAGCAGGCCGGTGATCCCGCCGCAGCGGCCGACCTTCAGGCACACGGCGTCGGTGACCCCCGCGCCCGGCTCGGCGGTCTCGTCCATCGCGACCGCGCAGACGCCGGCGGCGCGCACCGCGGCCAGCGCGTCCGCGCCGTGGACCGGCTCCTCCGCGTACTCGAGCCCCGCGGGCGCGAGCGCGCGCAGGTTCGCCAGCGCCTCGTGCGCCGTCGACCACGCGCCGTTCGCGTCGACCCGGATCGCCATCCCCGGCCCGGCCGCCGCGCGCACCGCGGCGATCCGGCCCGCGTCGTCGCCGACGCCCACCTTGACCTTCACGCAGGCGAAGCCCGCGCGCGCCGCCGCCGCCGCCGCCGCGGCAGCGCCCGCGCGGTCGGTCGCGCCGATCGTCGCGTTGACCGGCACCGCCGCCGCCGCGCCCGCCGCGAGCAGCGGCGCGACCGGGCGCCCCGCGCGCCGCCCGGCGCGGTCCCAGAGCGCGAGGTCGATCGCGGCGAGCGCCGCCGGCAGGTCGCGCTCCGCCGCGCATGCCGCCAGCAGCGCGCCGTGGTCGTCGCGCGGCCCGGCGTCGCGGAGGATCGCGCCGTAGGCGTCGAGCGCCGCCGCCACGACGCCGAGCGAGACCCCGTCGTACGGCTCGAGCGGCGCCGCCTCGCCGCGCCCCTCGTCGCCGTCGCCGAAGTCCAGCCGCACCTGCAGCAGGTCCCGCTCGCGCAGCTCGCCCCAGGCGGCTGACAGCGGCGTCCGCAACGGGAGCCGCATCGGGGTCACCGCCAGCGTGGCCATCTCGAGCTCGCGAGCAGCCCCGCGGAGAGCAGCACGCAGAACACGAGCTGCAGGCGCCCCGTCGCCGCCAGCGCGCCGTTCAGCGACGGGCCGTCGGTCCGCGTCCGCACGATCCCGATCACGGGGATCGCGAGCGGGATCGCCAGCCAGGAGAGGAACAGCCACGGCGACAGCGAGCCGAGGATCCACGGCAGCGGCGCCGTCACGAACGCGAGCACGACCATCGCCGACGAACAGCGCCCGCGCGCGCTCGCGGCCGAGTCGCACCGCGAGCGTCCGCTTGCCCGCCCGCCGGTCGGTCTCCAGGTCGCGCACGTTGTTGACCACGAGGATCGCGCTCGCCAGCAGCCCGACCGGCACGGCGAGCACGAGCGCCTCCCACTCGAGCCGCTCGACCTGCGCGAAGTACGAGCCGGCGACGGCGACCACGCCGAAGAACAGGAACACGAACACCTCGCCGAGCCCCTCGTAGCCGTACGGCCGCGGCCCGCCCGTGTAGAGCACGCCGGCGAGGATCGAGGCGGCGCCGACCAGCAGCAGCTCCCAGCCGGCGGTCGCGATCAGGTAGACGCCGGCGAGCACGGCGACCCCGAACGCCATGTACGTCGCCCGCAGCACCTGGCGCGGCGGCACCAGCCCGCCGGCGGTCACGCGCACCGGCCCGAGCCGGTCCTCGGTGTCGGCGCCGCGGCGCGCGTCGGAGTAGTCGTTCGAGAGGTTCGTCCCGACCTGGATGAACAGCGCGCCGATCAGCGCGGCGAGGAAGGTGAGGATCTTGAACGTGCCCTCGGTCGCCGCCAGCGCGGTGCCGACGAGCACCGGCGCGACCGCCGCGGGCAGCGTGCGCGGCCGCGCGGCCATGAGCCAGATGCGCGCGGCGGAGGGACGCTCGGCGACGCTCACGACCGGCGCGGGAAGCGCGAGAAGTCGGGCTTGCGCTTCGCCTTGAAGGCCTCGCGCCCCTCGGCGGCCTCCTCGCTGCCGTAGAAGAGGAGGTTCGCGTCGTGCGCGAGCTGCTGGAGGCCGGCGTAGCCGTCCTCGTGCGCGTTGAAGCTCGCCTTGGCGAGCCGCAGCGCGAAGGGGGAGAGGGCGAGCATCTCGCGGCACCACGCCACGGTCTCGTCCTCGAGCCGGTCGAGCGGGACGACCGTGTTCACCAGCCCCAGCTCCAGGGCCTGGGCGGCGTCGTACTGGCGGCAGAGGAGCCAGAACTCCTTCGCCTTCTTCGTCCCGACGAGGTCGCGCAGCAGCGACGTCCCGTAGCCGCCGTCCCACGACCCGACGCGCGGCCCGGTCTGGCCGAAGCGCGCGTTGTCGGCCGCGATCGTGAGGTCGCAGACGAGGTGGAGGATGTGCCCGCCGCCGATCGCGTAGCCGGCCACCATCGCCACGACCGGCTTCGGCAGCCGCCGCATCTGGACGTGCAGGTCGGTCACGTGGAAGCGGCCGACCGCCGCCCCCTCGGGCACGTAGCCGGTCTCGCCGCGGACGCGCTGGTCGCCGCCGGAGCAGAACGCGTCCGGGCCCTCGCCGGTGAGGATGATCACGCCGACGTCGCCGTCCTCGCGGGCGTTCGTCAGCGCGTCCGAGATGTCGATCAGCGTCTGCGGCCGGAACGCGTTGCGCACCTCCGGACGTGCGATCGTGATCTTCGCGATCCCGTCGCCGGAGAGCTCGTAGCGGATGTCCTCGTAGTCGCCGGCCGGCGTCCAGTCCACGCTCACGGCCGGTGACATTAGCCTCTCCTTCTCGACATGGACCTCGGACACTGGATCTCGGGCGCCGCTGGGCGCCGCCCCGAACGGATCGCGGTGGAGGACGCGGGCGAATCGGTCACGTACCGCGAGCTGCTGCTGCGCGCGGTCCGCGCGGCCGGCGCGCTGCACATGCGCGGCGTGCGCCGCGGCGATCCCGTCGGCCTCGCGCTCGAGCCCGGCCTCCCGTTCGTGGAGGCGCTCCACGGCTGCCTGCTGCTCGGCGCGCCCGTCCTGCCCGTCGACCCGCGGCTGGCCGAGCGCGAGCGCACGGCGCTCCTGCGCGACGTCGAGGAGACGATCAGCCGCCCGCTGCGCGGCGAGTCCGGCGTGTTCCAGCTGCCCGACCCGGCGCCGCTCGACTCGACCGCGCTGATCGTCCACACCTCGGGCACGACCGGCCGCCCGCGCCCGGTCGAGATCACGTACGGCAACATCCGCGCGAACGCGCGCGGGCTGGCGGCCGCGATGGAGCTCGCCGACGACGAGCGCTGGCTCGACCCGCTGCCGCTCTCCCACGTCGGCGGCCTGATGGTGGTCCTGCGCTCGGCGCTGATGGCGACGACCGCGGTGCTCGGGCCGGCCGAGCGCGTCTCCGAGGCCGGGATCACGCTCGCCTCGCTCGTCCCGACCCAGCTGCAGCGGCTGCTCGACGCCGGCGCGAAGCCCGGGCCGGACCTGCGGCGGATCCTGCTCGGCGGCGGTCCGATGCCGCGCGCACTGCTCCAGCGCGCCCGGGCCGCCGGGTTCCCGGTCTGCCCGAGCTACGGCCTGACCCAGGCCTGCTCGACGGTGACGGTCGCCGAGCCCGGCGACCTCGAGACCGCGGGCCGCGCCCTGCCCGGAGTCGGCGTGGCGGTCTCCGAGGACGGCGAGATCATCGTCTCCGGGGCGACCGTCAACGCGCTCGGCGGCGTCCGCACCGGCGACCTCGGCCGGCTCGACGAGCGCGGCCGGCTGGTCGTGACCGGCCGCAAGGGCGACGTGATCATCACGGGCGGCGAGAACGTCGCGCCCGCCGAGGTCGAGGCGGTGCTCGCCGAGCACCCCGGCGTGGCCGAGGCGGCCGTCTTCGCCCGCCCGCACCCGATCTGGGGCGAGGCGATCACCGCGCTCGTCGTCGCGCGCGAGGGCGCGGAGCCGGACGCCGCCGCGCTCCGCCTCCACTGCCTCGAGCGGCTCGCGCCGTTCAAGGTCCCGAAGGCGTTCGAGCTGGTCGGCGAGCTGCCGCGCACGGCGTCCGGCAAGGTGCGGCGCGCGGACCTGCGCTAGCGTCAGCGCCGGTGTCGCTCCCCGACGACTTCCGCAGCGAGAGCCGCAAGCGCTGGGGCGAGCAGGCCGAGGGCTGGGCCTCGCAGCAGGAGGCGCTGCGCACGCGCACGATGCCCGTGTCGGCCTGGATGATCGACGCGATCGACCCGCAGCCCGGCCAGTCGCTGCTCGAGCTGGCGGCCGGCACCGGCGACACCGGGCTGCTCGCCGCGGAGCTGATCGCGCCGACGGGGACGCTGATCTCGTCGGACTTCGCGCCCGAGATGCTGCAGGCCGCGCAGCGGCGCGCCGAGGAGCTCGGGATCGGCAACGTCCGCTTCAAGCAGATCGACGCCGACACGAGCATCGACCTCGAGGCCGGCAGCATCGACGGCGTGCTGTGCCGCTGGGGCTACATGCTGATGGCCGACCCGGAGAACGCGCTGCGCGAGACGCGCCGCGTGCTGCGGCCGGGCGGGCGCGTCGCGCTCGCCGCCTGGGCCGCGCCGGAGGCGAATCCGTGGCAGTCGCTGCCGGGCCGCGAGCTGACCGCCGCCGGCCTGGGCGAGCCGCCCGACCCGGAGCTGCCCGGGCCGTTCCGCTGGGCGCGCGAGGGCGTGATCGCCGAGCAGCTCCAGGACGCCGGCTTCTCGGAGCACCACGTCGAGCCGCTCGACTTCCCGGTCGACTTCCGCTCGCCCGCCGACTGGTGGAGCCAGACGATCGCGTGCTCGAACCGCTTCGCGTCGGCGGTCGCCGGCGCGCCGGACGACGTCGTCGACGGGATCGCCGAGCGGCTCGACGAGCACGCCGCGCGCTACCGCCTGGACGACGGGACGCTGCGCCTGCCGGCGCGGACCTGGGTCGCCTGGGCGGCGGCCTAGAAGGTCCCGGCGAAGCGCTCGAGCAGCAGCGGCCAGCCCTGCCCGGAGTTCATCGCGGCCTCGTAGTCCGCGGCGCCCTCGCCGTGGCGCGAGAAGTGGCGGTGCACCACCGTGACGCGCGTCGCGTCGCCGTCGGGCGCGAACCGGACGTCGACCAGGCTCGCACGCGCGGGGTCCGGCTGCGGCACCCGCTGGGGGCTGATCTGCCAGGTGAACGCGATCCGCGCCGGCGGCTCGCACGTCACGACGCGCCCCCAGTCGCAGCGGAACCCGTGCGGCCCGGTCTCGAAGCAGTGGCCGCCCTCCCGCGGCTCGATCCCGATCTCCTGCAGCACCTTGTGCGACCACGTGTACTCGGCCGGCCACCAGGCGGTCATGCCCTCCGTGAACGCGGCGAACGCGGCCTCGGGCGCGGCGGCGACGCTGATCTGGTGGGTCATGGACGCCAACTTAGTAGCCTGACGCGCCGCATGTTCTACGACGACGACGCAGACCTCACGCTGCTCGACGGCAAGACCGTCGCCATCATCGGGTACGGCTCGCAGGGCCACGCCCACTCGCTGAACCTCAAGGACTCCGGCGTCGACGTCGTCGTCGGGCTCCGGCCCGACTCCGCCTCGGTCGCCAAGGCGCAGGCGGCCGGGCTCGAGGTCGCCGACGTCACCGAGGCCGCCTCGCGCGGGGACGTGGTGATGGTGCTGCTCCCGGACGAGAAGCACGGCGAGATCTACCGCGCGCAGATCGCCGACGGGATCGCCCCCGGCAACCTGCTGCTGTTCGGCCACGGCTTCTCGATCCACTACGGCGAGGTCGAGCCGCCCGCCGACGTCGACGTCGCGCTCGTCGCCCCGAAGGGCCCCGGCCACCTCGTGCGGCGCCAGTACACCGAGGGCTCGGGCGTCCCCGGGCTCGTCGCCGTCCAGCAGGACGCCACCGGCAACGCGCTCGCCCTGACGCTCGCCTACGCGAAGGGCATCGGCTGCACCCGCGGCGGCGTGATCGAGACGACGTTCAAGGACGAGACGGAGACCGACCTGTTCGGCGAGCAGGCCGTGCTCTGCGGCGGCGTGTCCGAGCTGGTGACCGCGGGCTACGAGACGCTCGTCGACGCCGGCTACGACCCGCGCCTGGCCTACTTCGAGTGCCTGCACGAGCTCAAGCTGATCGTCGACCTGATGTACGAGAAGGGCATCACCGGGATGCGCTACTCGATCTCCAACACCGCCGAGTACGGCGACCTCACGCGCGGCAAGCGGGTGATCTCCGAGACGACCCGCCAGGCGATGCGCGACATCCTCGGCGAGATCCAGTCCGGCGCGTTCGCGCGCGAGTGGATCGCGGAGAACCGCGCCGGCCAGGAGAACTTCCAGCGCATGCGCAAGGAGGGCCAGAGCCACCAGATCGAGCGCGAGGGCAAGGAGCTGCGCTCGATGATGGACTGGATCGACACCGAGTTCCAGGCGGGCTAGGGCGCGGGCGGGTCCCGGGCGGCCGCTAGGCTCACTGGCGGCTCGTACCCGACCTCCCCAAGGCTCCCGTGACCGCGAACCCGTTCATCAAGCAGTACCTCATGACCGCCGGCCCGACGCCGGTCCCGCCGGCGGTGTCGCAGGCGATGGCGGCGCCGATGCTCTACCACCGCGCACCCGCCTTCGACGCGCTCTACGAGCGCGTGCTCGGCCGCCTGCCGCAGGTCTTCCGGACCGAGAACCCGGTGCTCGCGTTCGCCGCGAGCGGGTCCGGCGCGATGGAGTCGGCCGTCGCCAACCTCGTCCGCCCCGGCACGAAGGCGCTCGCCACCGCGTCGGGCAAGTTCGGCGAGCGCTGGATCCAGCTCTGCGAGGCCTACGGCGCCGACCTCGTCCGGCACGAGCCGGGCTGGGGCGTCCGCTTCGACCCCGCCGACTTCGACCGCCTGCTGGGCGAGCACCCGGACGTCGAGGTGGTCTTCACGACGCTGTCGGAGACCTCGACCGGCATCGTCCACGACATCCAGGCGATCGCCGAGGTGGTCCGCCGCCACGGCGCGCTGCTCGTCGTCGACGCGGTCTCGGGCCTCGGCGCCGCGCGGCTCGAGCAGGACGCGTGGGGCGTCGACGTCGTCGTCGCCGGCTCGCAGAAGGCGCTCATGACGCCGCCCGGGCTCGCCTTCGCCTCGGTCTCGCAGCGCGCGCTCGACGCGGCCGCGGCCAAGGGCGGCGGCCGCTACTACTTCGACTGGGCCAGGACGGCCAAGAGCCAGGCCGGCGGCGCGAGCCCGTTCACGCCCGCGGTGTCGCTCTTCCTCGGCCTCGACGTCGCGCTGGAGATGATCGAGGCGGAGGGCCTCGAGGACGTGTGGGCGCGCCACGACGTGCTCGCCCGCGCGACCCGCGCCGGGGCGCTCGCGCTCGGGCTCGACCTCTACGGCGACCCCGACGAGCGCTCGACGGTCGTCACCGCGATCGAGCTGCCCGGCGACGTCGACGGCGGCAAGGTGCCGGGCGCGCTGCGCAAGCTCGGGATCACCGCCAACGGCGGCCAGGACCACCTCAAGGGCCGGATCCTGCGGATCGCCCACTGCGGCTACTTCGGCGCGTTCGACATCCTCACGTCGCTCTCGGGGCTCGAGATCGTGCTGCAGCAGCTCGGCCACGAGGTCGAGCAGGGCACCGGCGTCGGCGCAGCGCAGCGGGTCTTCCTCGAGGCCGGCGTGCTCGCCGCCGCGTGAGCCTGCTCGGCGAGCAGTACCGCGTCCTCGTCGCGGAGCAGATCGCCGATTCCGGCGTGGACCTGCTCCGCGAGCGGTTCGCGGTCGATGTCGGGACCGGGTTGGAGCCCGGACGAGCTGGCCGAGCGGATTGCGGGCTATGACGGGATCCTGATCCGGTCGGCGACGCGGATGACCGCGGAGGTGATCGCGCGGGCGGATCGGTTGAAGGTGATCGGCCGTGCGGGGATCGGCGTTGACAACGTCGATGTGGAGGCGGCGACCAAGCGCGGGATCATCGTGGCGAATGCGCCGCAGTCGAACATCATCGCGGCGGCGGAGCACACGATCGCGTTGATGCTGGCGCTGGCGCGCAACATCCCGCAGGCGCATGCGTCGCTGACCGAGCATCGGTGGGAGCGGTCGCGGTTCGGTGGGGTGGAGGTGTACGAGAAGACGCTCGGCGTGCTCGGGTTCGGCCGGATCGGCCAGCTCGTCGCCGCCCGCGCGCGGGCGTTCGGCATGCACGTGGTCGGGTTCGACCCGTTCGTGAGCGCGGAGCGCTTCCGCGAGCTCGGCGCGGAGAAGGCCGACACGCCCGCCGAGCTCTACGCGCAGGCCGACTTCGTGACGGTCCACCTGCCCAAGACCGCGGAGACGCGCGGGTTCCTGGACGCCGAGGCGTTCGCGGCGATGCGCGACGGGGTGCGGGTGATCAACTGCGCGCGCGGTGAGCTGATCGACGACGCGGCGCTGAAGGCCGCGCTCGACAGCGGGAAGGTCGCGGGCGCGGCGCTGGACGTGTTCCCGTCGGAGCCGATCACGGACTATCCGCTGTTCGACGGCTATCCGAACGTGGTGGTGACGCCGCATCTGGGCGCGTCGACGACCGAGGCGCAGGATCGTGCCGGGGTGCAGACGGCCGAGCAGGTCGTCGCGGCGCTGACCGGCGGCGTCGTGTCGACCGCGGTGAACATCCCCGCGATCGCGCCGGAGGACATGGAGGTCCTCGGCCCGTTCCTGCCGCTCGCCGGACGGCTCGGCCGGCTCGCGATGACGCTCGCCGAGGGCTCCGGCGTCGACCGGCTCGAGATCGAGTACTTCGGCCGGATCGCCGAGCGCGACACGCGGCTGCTCACGCTCGCCGTGCTCCGCGGCGTGCTCGCCGGCCACTGCGAGGAGGAGGTCAACCTCGTCAACGCCCCGACCCTCGCCGAGGAGCGCGGGATCGGCGTCTCCGAGCGCACCGAGACGGTCGCGCGCGACTTCACCGACCTGCTCCGCGTCACCGTCGCCGGCGGCGGCGAGCGCTTCCGCGTCGTCGGCACGACCCTCGGCCGCCAGGAGCGCCCGCACCTGCTCGAGGCGTGGGGCAACCGCTTCAACCTCCAGCTCGACGAGGGCGCGCACATCGCGCTGTTCCGCTACGTCGACCTGCCGGGGATGATGGGCCGCGTCGGCACCGTGCTCGGCACGCGCGGCGTGAACATCTCGTCGGCCGCCGTCGGGCGCCAGGAGCCGGCGGAGGACGGGCGCCGCAACGAGGTGGCGGTCATGGTGGTCACCACCGACTCGCCGGTCCCGCGCGACGTCGTCGACGAGATCGCGGCCTCGCAGGGCTTCCTCGCCGGCCGCGCGGTCTCGCTCTAGCCCGCGGCTACTGCGACTGCGACTGCGCCGTCGGGTAGCAGCGCTCCATCATCTCCCACAGGCCCGAGCGCTTGAGCTCGGCCTCGAAGTACCAGTCCGGCGCCTCGGTGGGGATCCGCTCCTGCCGCACCGGCTTGAGCGGCGCGGCGGGCTCGGGGTACAGCTCGGAGATCAGGTGCGCACGGAGCTTCTCCTGCGCCTTGGGGTCGCGCTGCGCCTTGCGCATGCGGGCCAGGTGACGTTCGACGATTCGCTTCATGATGAGGTGACGGGGTCGGGGGGCTGGAGCTTCCGGACGGCCTCGCGCGCGGGGACGTCCCCGGCGAAGACCTCGAAGGTGAGACCGATGGTGGAGGGGGCCTGCAGCGTCTCGAGCAGCACGAGCGCGACGTCGTCGCGCGGCACGGGGCCGCGGCGGCCCGAGCGCGGTCGAGACGGCGACGCTGGCCGGTGCCCGGATCGTTCGCCGAGGCTGCCGGGGCGCACGACCGTCCAGTCGAGCCCGCTCGCGGCGACCGCGGCGTCCGCGTCGGCCTTGGCGCGCAGGTACGGGCGCATCGCCTCGGGGCCCGCGTCCGGGTCCTGGGCGCCGATCGACGAGACGATGACGAAGCGCGCCACGCCGGCCGCCTTCGCCGCCTCGACGCACTTGACGGCCGCGCCGAGGTCGACGGTCTGCTTGCGCTCGGCGCCCGGAGCCGGGACCGGCGCCGGCGGCGAAGACGATCGCGTCGGCGCCGCGCGCATGCGGGGTGGGATCCTCGCGCTCGAGGTCGCAGACGACCGGCACGCCGCCGTCGGCCTCGAGGTCGGCGGCATGGTCCGCGTTGCGGATCAGGCCGCGGGCGGTGTGGCCGTCGCTCGCCAGGAGGCGGATCAGGCGACGTGCGACCTGTCCGTGGCCGCCGGCGATGAGAACGTCCATGCTCATCCGAGGCTAGCGGCAAGCGCCGGCCGGATGTTGGTCGTTCTGTACAAATTGGTTGGTCCGCGCGTGATCAGCGCACGATGTGCAGGCCGATCCGTCCGGGAAGGGCCGCGAGCGCGGCGGCGACCGGGTCGGGGGTACGGCCGGCCTCCTCCGCCGCCTCCTTGCGGGCGAGCGCGCGGCGCAGCACGGCGGCGCCGGCGATCCGCAGCGGCTCGGGCGGCACCGCCTTCGGCGGCGGGTCGACGAACGGGAGCCGGGTGACGGCGTCGCGGCGGTCGAGCGCCAGTGCCGCCAGCGCGCGCCCGAACAGGTGCGACGGCGCGACGCCGTTGCCGGTGAAGCCGAACGCCGCCCACGCCGGCAGGCCCTGCAGCCCGACGATCGCGGGGCGGTGGGTGGGGGAGACGTCGATCGGCCCGCCCCACGCGTGGGTGAGCCGGCGGCCCTCCAGCGCGGGGAAGAAGCGCACGAGATCGCGCCGCACCTGCGCGATGACGCCGGGGTCGACGTCCATCCGGCCGCGCGTCCGCACCCCCGCCGCCATGCGCCCGCCGGCCCAGCCGAAGACGATCCGGTCGTCCCGCGTCGTGCGCAGGTAGTGCAGCAGCGCGCGGCCGTCGGAGATCGACGCGCCGCTGCGCCAGCCCAGCGCGTCGAGCACGTCGGGGACCGGCTCGGTGCAGACGATGTGGCTGGACGAGACGGTCAGCCGGTTGCGGAGCGGCGGCAGCGCGCCGGTCGCGGCGTTGATCGCGAACACCGCCATCGGCGCCCGCACCCGTCCGCCGGCCGCGGTCAGGATCGCGATCCCGCCCGGGTCGTTGCGGACCGCGGTGGCGCGCGTCCCCTCGAAGATCCGCACGCCGCGGGCGAGCAGCCGCTCGCGCAGCCCGAAGGCCAGCCGCGCGGGATGCACGGTCGCGGTCTGCGGCACGAGCACGCCGCCGCGGAACACCGGCGACGCGCAGATCGGCCTGCGCGCCGGCGGCGTCGACCGCGCGGACCGCCGCGCCGTCGACCGCGTCCGCGCTGACCCCGTCCTGCGCCGGCGCCGTCGAGACCACGAGCTCGCCCGCCTTGCGGTACCAGGCGTCGACGCCCTCGGCCTCGCACCAGGCGCCGATCGCGTCGACGGTCGCGTGCGCCGCCGCGACCCAGGCGCGCGCCGGCGCGTCGCCGAGGTCGGCGCGCAGCGACGGCAGGCTGAGGTCGAGGCTGGAGACGAAGCCGCCGTTGCGGCCGCTCGGGCCGTGCCCGCAGCGCGCCGCCTCGACGATGACCACCCGGGCGTCCGGCGCGGCCTCGAGCACGTGCCAGGCGGTCCACATCCCGACGTAGCCGCCGCCGACGATCGCGACGTCGGCGCGTTCCTCGCCGGTCAGCGCGGGCCGGGGCGGCGGGCTGCCGGCGTCGGCGATCCAGAAGCCGTGGGCGTCGTGGAGCATCAGCCGAGGTGGGTGCGGACCGCGGCGTCGACCGCGGCCCGCTCGACGTCGCGCAGCGAGCGCGGCGCGTCGACGCCGACCGGGTCGTCGGAGAAGCTGGCGGGCAGCCCGGCCAGCCCCTCGAGGATCGCGAGGTTGGCCAGCGGGAGGTGCAGCAGCGAGTAGCCGCCCTCGAGCGTCGCCACGAGCCGTCCGCCGCACAGCTCGCCCGCCAGCGCGACGGCGCGGTCGGCCAGCGCGCGGAAGCCGGGCACGGTGATCGACATCCGCCCGAGCGGGTCGGTCGCCGAGGCGTCCTGGCCCGCCGCGACGAGGATCAGGTCGGGGGCGAAGCGCCGCACGACGGGCGCGACGACGGCGTCGAACGCGAGCGCGTAGCCCGCGTCGCCGGTCCCCGGCGGCAGCGGGACGTTGACCGCCCCCGCCACGTCCAGCCCGCCGGTGTGCTCCGGATAGAGCCCGTCCTGGTGCAGCGAGACCGTGAGCACCGACGGGTCGTCGAGGAAGATCTCCTCGGTCCCGTTGCCGTGGTGCACGTCCCAGTCGACGATCGCGACGCGCGCGATCCCGCGCTCGCGCTGCGCCCAGCGGGCGGCGATCGCGATGTTGTTGACGAGGCAGAAGCCCATCGCCGCGTCGCGCTCGGCGTGGTGGCCGGGCGGGCGCAGGAGCACGAAGGCGTTGTCGAGCTCGCCGTCGAGCACCGCCTCGACCGCGCGCAGCAGCCCGCCGGCGGCGAGCAGCATCGCGGCATGCGTCCCCGGCCCGGTCCACGAGCCGTCGCCCACCTCCATCCGCTCCCCGCTGGTCACCGCCGCGAGCACCGCGGCGACGTGCGCGTCGGTGTGGGCGAGCCGCAGCTCGTCCTCGGTGGCGAACCGCGGCGCCAGCTCGGTCACCGCCGCGAGCACGCCGCTGCCCTCGAGCACGCGCCAGGTCTCCGTCAGCCGCTCCGGCCGCTCGAAGGCCGGGATCGGCGCCCAGTCCGGCTGCGCGCCCGCCGGCCAGCCGCCGGGCGGGTCGTGGCGGACGCAGCGCTCGTCGAAGACGACGCCGGTCCGGCGTTCAGCCACGCGTCTCGCCGTCCCGGTCCCGGTCAGCGCGAGGCCCGGGATCGCGGCGCCCTCCGAGCGCGCCGCGCGGCGCAGGATCAGCGCGGCGCCGCCGAGCCCGACCAGCGTGATCCCGAGCATCATCGTCGCGGCGGCGTTGAGGTCGGGGCGCAGGCCGAAGCGGATGCCGGAGAGGATCCGCAGCGGCCAGGTGTCGTTGCCGGCGCCCGAGGTGAAGTTCGAGATCACGACGTCGTCGAACGAGAACGTGAACGAGAGCATCGCGCCGGCCACGATCGCGGGCGCGAGCCGCGGCAGCGTGATCTGGCGGAACGTCGCCAGCGCGGACGCGCCGAGGTCCATGCTCGCCTCCTGCAGCGACGTCCCCATCGAGACGAAGCGCGCGCGGACCACCAGCAGCACGAGCGACGCGTTGAACGTCGTGTGCGCGATGAACATCGGCACGAGCCCGAGCTCGAAGCCGACGTTGACGAAGAAGATCAGCGACGAGACCGCGATCACGAGCTCGGGCACGACGAGCGTCAGGAAGACGAGCACGTCGAACGGGTTGCGCACCCGGCGGCTGACGCGCGAGAGCGCGAGCGCCGCCGCGGTCCCGAACACCGTCGCGACGATCGCCGACGCGAACGCGATCTGCAGCGAGCGCGTGATCGCGGAGGTGATCGAGTCGTCCTGGAGCGCGGCCTTGAACCACTTCGTCGAGAAGCCGGCGAACGAGGCCACGTTGTTGCCCGAGTTGAACGCGAAGATGACCACGATCACGATCGGGAAGAACAGGAAGATGTAGATGAGCGCGCTGTAGCCGCCGAGCAGCCGCGGGACCGAGAGCCAGCGCGGGACGAGGACGATCGCGGCCACGCCGATCACCACCGCGATCGCGCCGCGCGCGGAGATCTCGCCGCCGGCCAGCCCCGCGAGGAACGCGAAGACCGCGATCACGCCGAAGACGAACAGCAGCGCGCCGACGAAGGCGCCGGTCTTGCGGACCGCCTCAGCCACCGTACTCCTGCTCCGTGCGCGTCGAGAGGTAGAGGTAGAGGGCGACGAAGAACGACAGCGCCGCCATGACGAGGAGCGACAGCGCCGAGCCGAGCGCGTAGTCCTGCGCCTCGAGGAACGTGCGCTGGATCACGTTGCCGATGAAGTCCACGCGGCCGCCGCCGAGGATGAGCGGGATCACGTACTCGCCCATCATCGGGATGAAGACGAGCAGCGTGCCGGTGATCAGGCCCGGCGCGGTCAGCCGCAGCGTGATCTGGCGGAACGCGGCCCACTGGCTCGCGCCGAGGTCGGTCGCGGCGTCGACGAGCCGCCAGTCCATCCGCTCGAGCGTCGCGTAGAGCGGCAGCACGAACAGCGGCAGGTAGTTGTAGACGAGCCCGAGCTGGATCGCCTGGTCGTGTAGAGGATGTTCAGCGGCGCGTCGGTGATGTGCAGCGTCTGCAGCCAGTCCGACAGGAAGAACTCCGGCGAGAGCACGATCAGGAACGAGTAGGTGCGGATCAGGAACGACGTCCAGAACGGCACGATGATCAGCGCGAGGAACAGCCCGCGCCGGTTGTCCGGGCGCGTAGCGCGCGATCCAGTACGCGAGCGGGTAGCCGACGAGGACGATCATCAGCGTGCCGATCGCCGCGGTCCGCAGCGTGCGCAGGAACGTGTCGATGTAGAGCGGATCGAGCGCCGCCTCGAAGTTGCTCAGGTCGAACCCGTACTCGACGCCGCCGAAGCCGACCGGCGTGGCGACCGCGAACAGGCAGAGGAAGAACAGCGGGACGAGGAAGAACGCGCAGTAGTACGCGAGCGACGGGTACGCGAGCTGGAACGGGTAGCCCGTCGGGTCGAGCCGGTCGGTCCGCGTCGCGCGCCGGATCCAGGCGCCGGCGAGCAGGAACAGCGGGATCGAGATCAGCAGCAGCAGGACCGCGGGCGCGAGCCCGAGGCCGAGGGTGCCGAGCTGCGTGAAGATCCCGACCGCGACCGCGAGCAGCAGCAGCCCGGCGAGGGCGCCGAGCGCGCGGCCGCGCGGCCGCGCGGCCGCGGCGGGCGTGGTGGTGGCGTCGGCCACCGCCATGGTCAGGCGGCCTTGAACTCCGTGTAGGCGCGGTTGCGCTGCTGGAGGCTGCGCGCGGTCTCGATCTGGGACTCGTACTGATCGATCTGCGCGTCGGTGATGTTGATCACCGGGTCGTTGGCCAACGCGGGCTCGACGCCCTTGATGTCCTTCACCGGCACCGGGTACTGGTGGTAGTTCATCTCGCGGCCGGCCGCGGCGGGCTCGAGCACGTAGTCGATCCACTTGTGCGCGGCCACGGGATGCTGGGCGTCGGCGGGGATGACCCAGTTGTCGACCCAGTACTCCGTCGGGCCCTCGGGCACGAGGAAGACCATCTCGCGGTCCTTCTTGGCCAGCGACACGATCGCGCGGCGGATGTCGCCGTTCCAGCCCATCCCGAAGTCGATCTCGCCGCGCTCGGCGCGCTCGATGAACGTCGAGCTGACCGTGTCGACGTTCGGCTTGACGTCGATCAGCAGCTGCTTCGCCTCGTCGATCTCCTTCTGGTCCTCGGTGTTGATCGAGTAGCCCAGCGCCGCCAGCGCGAGCGCCATGATCTGCGTGCCGCCCTCGAGGAAGTTGACCTTCTTGTCCTTCATCCCGGGCGTCTTGAGGAGGTCGAACGCCTCCTTGATCGAGGCGGGCTTCTCCGAGACCTTGTCGGTCAGCCAGTAGAAGCTGGTGATGCCGTAGTCCTTCGGCACCGAGTACTTGTTGCCGGGGTCGTAGTCGGTCTTCGTGAACGCCGGCGAGAGGTTCGACAGGTTCGGGATCAGCTCGCGCGTCAGCGGCATGATCAGCCCGAGGTCCGCCATCGTCTTCACCGCGTAGCCGGTCGGCGAGATCACGTCGTACTTCGAGCCGCCCGCCCGCAGCTTGGCGAGGATCTCGTCGTTCGAGCCGAAGCCGGAGACCTTGACGGTCGGTCCGTACTCCTTCGCGTAGCCCTTGTAGTTCGCCGGATCGGAGTAGTCGACCCAGTTCGCCAGCAGCAGGTCGCCGTCCTCGACCTTGCCGTCGGCCGGCGTCGGCGGCTTCTCGGCCGAGGCCTCGTCGTTCCCGCCGCCCCCGCCCGAGCCGCCGGACTCGCCGCCGCCGGTCGATCCGCCGCAGCCCGCGGCGTAGGCGGCCATCGCCGCTGCACCGCCGGCGTACAGCGCCTGGCGGCGCGTCACCATGCGGTGCACCGGGGCGACCTGCTCGTTCGGGACCAGGATGTTGAGCTCGTCGGGTCGGTCGGCCATCTTCGTCGCTTCCTTTCGGGGGTCAGGCCTGCATTTCGAGTGGCTCCGCAGGACGGGACCCGCCCGAGCCGTCCTCCGCGGGGCCGAGCAGCAGCGCTGCCGTCGGGCTCCATCCGAGCCACACCTTGTCGCCGGGGTTGAGGCCGTGCGCCTCGCTGGTGCGGCGCTGCACGGCGACGACCTCGTCACCGGTCTCGAGCTTCGCCACGACCTGGACGTCGTGGCCGAGCACCATCGCCGTCTGGCAGTCGGCGGGGACGCCCTCGCCGTTCGTGTTCGCGTGGATCTCCTCCGGCCGCACGCCGAGCCGCACGCGCTCGCCGGGCCGCGCCTCGCGGATCACGCGGCCGATCCCGAAGCGGGCCTGGCCGACGACCGCGACGAGCTGGTCGCCGTCGCGCTCGAGCGTGCCCTCGAGGTGGTTCATCTCGCCGATGAAGTCGGCGACGAACGGCGTCGCCGGGCGGTCGTAGATCTCGGACGGCGCGGCGAGCTGGTCGATGTGGCCGGCGTCCATGACCGCGATCCGGTCGGCCATCGCCATCGCCTCCTCCTGGTCGTGCGTGACCACGATGAAGGTGATGCCGACGTCGCGCTGGATCCGCTTGAGCTCGAGCTGCATCGCCTTGCGGAGCTTGAGGTCGAGCGCGCCGAGCGGCTCGTCGAGCAGCAGCACCTTCGGGTTCATGATCAGCGCGCGGGCGAGCGCGACGCGCTGCTGCATGCCGCCCGAGAGCTGCGCCGGCTTGGCCGTCTCGCGCCCGGTGAGGCGAACGAGCTCGAGCGCCTCCGCCGCCTTGCGGTAGCGCTCCTCCTTGCCGACCTTGCGCTGCTTGAGCCCGTACGCGACGTTGTCGAGCACCGTCATGTGGGGGAACAGCGCGTAGGCCTGGAAGACGGTGTTGACGTCGCGCTTGTTCGGGGGGATGCCGACGGCGGAGCGGCCGCCGATCTCGATCTCGCCCTCGGTCGGCTCGTCGAAGCCGGCGATCATCCGCAGGGTCGTGGTCTTGCCGCAGCCCGACGGGCCGAGCAGCGCGAGGAACTCGCCCGGCTGCACCTCGAGGTCGATGTCGTCGACCGCGACCAGGTCACCGTAGCGCTTGGTGACCCCACGCAGGACGACGTCTGGATTGCCCCCCGGCTCCATTGGGGCGGGCACCATACAGTGCGAATATTGAGACTGTCCAGTGCGGACAAAAGGTCTAGACCCTCTGGCTATACCGTCGATGGGTCGCTAGTGTGCAACGCGATGGCGCTGCGCCTCGACCTCGGGCTCCTCCTTCTCCTCCCCCTTCGGGGGGAATAGTGCGTGGCGGCCGCGAAGCCGCAAACCAACCGGAGAAGGAACCACGAGGTAAGCCAAAGGAGCAGACCATGGACATCGACCCGCAGCGGGTCATCATCTTCGACACGACCCTGCGCGACGGCGAGCAGTCGCCCGGGATCTCGCTGAACGCGACCGAGAAGCTCGAGATCGCGAACCAGCTCGCGCGGCTCGGGGTCGACGTCATCGAGGCCGGCTTCCCGATCGCCTCGCCCGGCGACTTCGAGGCGGTCCGGGCGATCGCCCGCGAGGTGCAGGGCCCGGTGATCACCGGCCTGGCGCGGGCTCAAGCGCCCGACATCGAGCGTGCCGCCGAGGCGGTACGCGACGCCGAGCGACCTCGGATCCACACCTTCATCTCGACGTCGGACATCCACATCGAGCACCAGCTCCAGTCCACGCGCGCCGACGTCAAGGAGGGCGCGCGGGCGTCCGTGGCCCACGCGCGCTCGTTCGTCGAGGACGTCGAGTTCTCGCCGATGGACGCGACCCGCGCGGACGTCGAGTTCACCGCCGAGGTGGTGCAGATCGCGATCGACGAGGGCGCGACGACGATCAACATCCCCGACACCGTCGGCTACGCCGTGCCCGACGAGTACGCGGCGTTCCTGACCCGGCTCTACGAGTACGTCCCCGACCTGCGGGAGTGCGTCCTGTCGGTCCACTGCCACGACGACCTCGGGCTGGCGGTCGCCAACTCGCTGGCCGGCGTGCGGGCGGGCGCCCGCCAGGTCGAGTGCGCGATCAACGGGATCGGCGAGCGCGCGGGCAACGCCTCGCTCGAGGAGATCGTGATGCTGCTCGTCGACGCGCGTCGACCACCTCGGCTACGCGACCGGCGTCCAGACGCGCGAGATCGCCCGCACGAGCCGGATGGTGTCGCGCCTCACCGGCTACCCGGTGCAGCCGAACAAGGCGGTCGTCGGGCGCAACGCGTTCGCGCACGAGTCCGGCATCCACCAGGACGGCGTGCTCAAGGAGCGCACGACGTTCGAGATCATGGACGCGACCACGATCGGGCTCGAGGGCAACGACCTCGTGCTCGGCAAGCACTCCGGGCGCCACGCGCTGCGCAGCGCGCTGCAGGAGCTCGGCTTCGAGGTCGACGGCCAGGCGCTCAACACCGCGTTCAAGCGCTTCAAGGAGCTCGCCGACCGCAAGAAGACGGTGACCGCGATGGACCTCGAGGCGCTCGTCACCGACGAGCTCCGCGACGCGCTGCGCTCCTACACGCTCGAGTGGTTCGACGTCGACGTCTCGAACCGGCGCCCGCCGCACGCGCGCGTCTCGGTGCGCTCGCCAGACGACGAGGAGCTGCTCGGCGACTTCACCGGCGACGGCCCGGTCGACGCGATCTTCCGCGCGATCAACTCGGCCACGAAGCGCGAGGCGCGCCTCCGCGAGTTCCGCATCGACGCGGTGACCGGCGGACAGGACGCGCTCGGGGAGGCCAGCGTCGTGCTGGAGCTGGCCGGCCAGACGGCCTCCGGCCAGGGCGTCTCGACCGACATCATCGAGGCCGCCGCGCTCGCCTACGTCCGCGCGCTCTCGAACGCCGAGCGCAAGGTCACGGCGGTCGCGGACGCCGAGCCCGACCGCGAGCTCACGCCGGCGCCGTAGGCGCCGTGGTCCGGCGCCGCGCGGCCGATGCGCGGCGCCGGGGCCTCCAGCAGCGACCGGGCCGCGTACTCGGCGAGCCCCATCACCGTGAGCTGCGGGTTCACGTGGACGCTCGTCGGGAACGCGCTGGCGTCGCAGAGGTAGAGGTTCTCGGTCCCCTCGACGCGGAAGTCCGCGCCGACGACGGTGCCGATCGCGTTGCCGCCCTGCGGGTGCGCGCTCGTGAGCAGGAGGTCGGCGGAGCCGCGGATGTCGGCGGGCAGCCGGGCGAGGGCGGCGGCGTCGCGCGTACTCGCGGAAGCCGAACGTGGCGGGCATGACGCGCACGGCGCCGGCCGCGAGCCAGATCCGCCCGGCGACCTCCAGGCCCTCGAGCACGCGATCGCGGTCCTCCGGCGCGGGGTCGTAGTGGATCTCCGGCCCGCCGCGCGACTCGGTGATCCGGCCGGGGACGGTCGTGCCGGCGATCACCCCGGCGCAGGCCATCCGGCGGAACCGGTGCATGTGCGCCCAGTGGCGGCCGAACCAGCCCGGCATCGCGAGCGCCTGCGTCGCGGGCGGGTTGAACCACGTCTCGACGAGGTACGGCGGCGGGTCGCCCGGCGGGACGTAGGCGTGCGACATCTGGATCCCGGCGAAGGCGTCGACCTCGTCCTCGAACTCGGCCGTCAGCGGCGAGTTGATGTTGAAGTGCAGCCCGCGGCCGACCGCGTCGCCGCCGATCCCGCTGCGCAGCAGCAGGCCGCTCGACCCGATCGGGCCGGCGGCGACGACGATCGTCTCCGCCGCAAGGGTCACGCGGGCGCCGCCGCGGTGGCGGCCGGTGACGCCCGTGGCGCGGCGGCCGCGGCGCTCGACCCGCTCGACGGCGAAGTCCGCGAGCACGTCGAGCCGGCCGGTCTGCTGCGCGCGCGGGAGCAGCACGTCGAGCGCGGCGTGGCGCGCGGCGAACCCGCAGCCGATGTTGCAGTAGCCGGTCCCGCGGCAGGCGTCCGTGATGTTCGCCTCCATCAGCTCGATGCGGCCCGGCAGGTCCATCCCCGGCACCGCGTCCGCGAACCGGCGCGCCGCGGGGCTGGTCCGGTCGGCGCGGATCGGCTGGACGCCGAGGTCGGCGCGGACGTCCGCGATCGCCGCGCGCAGCCCGCCGGGGTCGATCCCGGCCGCGGCCCAGGCGTCGAGCACGGCGGCGGGCGGGTCGAGGCAGAGGCCGTTGTTGATCGTCGTGCCGCCGCCGACGCACATCCCCTGCAGCACCTGGAGGCTGAAGTTCGTCGCGAGCTGGAGCGCGCCCTCGTTGTAGAGCTCGAGGTACTGCTGCACCTCGTCGTCGGTGAACGCGGCCGGGTCGACGTGCGGTCCGCGCTCGAGCACGAGCACGCGCCGGCCGGCGGCCGCGAGCCGGGCGGCGAGGATCGAGCCGGCGGCGCCCGAGCCGACCACGATCACGTCGTGGCGCGCGGACGGCGGCTGCGGCAGCGTCGCCAGGCGCGGCGGCACCGGCGCGGGCGCGGGCGTGGCGCCCGGGCGCCGCAGGTAGGGCGTGTAGCCGATCGACGCCCAGGTGCGGCGGTCGCCGTAGTAGCCGAGGTAGGACATCTGCGCGGCGGTCCGCACGGCGGCCTGGAGCAGCGGCCGCAGCGGGCGCGGCAGGCGCCGGCGCGCCGAGGCGTCGATGAAGCGCCGCTCGAGGAACGCGCGCCGCGCGGCGTGATCGAGCGCGGGCAGCGGTGGGCGGAGCGTGAGCAGCGGCCAGGCGGCGACGGCCAGCAGCGCGAGCTGGACGCGGCCCTTGGCGCGCGCGTCGAGGTCGGCGAGGTAGCCGTCGACGTTGCGGGCGACGTCGGCGGGGGAGAGCAGCTCGCGGTCGCCCTCGATCGTGACGTCGGCGAGCGCCTCGAGCGCGGCGAAGCCGGCGGGGTGCAGGTAGCGCAGCCCGTCGCGGGCGCGCGCCGCCGCGACCCACCAGGCGAAGAACCAGGCCGCCAGGACGACGTCGACCGCCATCCAGGCGAGCAGCGCGACGGTGGCGGAGACGTGGATCCCGAGCACGTCGACGTCGGGCGCGCCGCCCCAGATCAGCGTGGCGATCTGGCCCGCGACGAGCGCGACGTAGGCGAGCGCGATCAGCAGCGCGAACCAGCCGCGCCGCCGCACGTCGGCGGCGCCGAGCGACGGAGAGCGCGACGAACAGCGCGTCCTTCGCGAACGAGTTGGGCAGCGCGCCGAGCACGCCGGTGTCCCCGCTCGACCAGGTACAGGCACGCGAGCACCGCGCTGAGGATCGCGTGGCCGGCGAGGAGGAGCCGGAGGCGCCGTTCGGGGGGATGCAGCATGGCGTCCCGGCCGACGCTATCCGCGCCCGGCGGCGGGCCGCAACCGCACCTAGGGGTTGGCGGCGTCACCCGCCGCGAGCGCGCGGCCCTGCGCGTAGCCCGCGACCGAGACCGCGCGGCGGCGGCCGGCGTCGAACAGGCTCGGCCCGATCGCCGCCACGCTGGCCGCGTCGGGCGCCACCGTCCGCACGTCCGCGCCGCGGCGCCGGAGGATCAGCGTCTCCGACTCGCGTCGTCGCGCGCGTGAAGCCGCGCATCGCCCCGAGCCGGTCGAACGCGAGCCGCGGCGTCGCCGTCGGGAGCAGGCAGAGCACGACGCTGCCGCGCCGGACGGGCGCGGCGTCGAGGTTCGCCGCGCTCCAGACGCCGCCGTCGACGTAGGTGCGGCCGCCGATCTCGACCGGCCGGAACATCCACGGGACGGCGCACGAGGCGAGCACGGCGTCGACGACGTCCGCCTCGGGCGCGCCCGGGGCGCCGAACACCACGCGGCGGCCGCTCGCGCGGTCGACCGCGGTCACGCGCAGCCGGCCGTCGAAGCGCGCGCCGAGGCCCGCGAGCGCCTCGCGCAGGCGCGGGATCTCGCGCGTCGCCGGGCGCCGCGCGCGCAGCAGGCCCGCGCGGGCGGCGGCGCGGGCGGGGACCAGCCCCGCGGCCACGGCGGGGGCGACGGGCTCGGCGGCCGAGCGCGCCGCGCGGCCGACGGCGCCGCGCAGCCCGCCCGCCGGGCCGTCGCTGCGGGCCGCGCCGTCCGCGGCCGCCTCCTCCCACGCCTCAGCGACCCCGTCCGCGGCGGCCGGGCGCCGCCCCGCGGCGAGCGCCGCGGCCACGATCGAGCCGGCCGACGTGCCGACCAGCGCCTCGGCGTCGCCCGGCTGCCAGCCGGTGGCGTCGGCGAGCCCCGCGAGGCACGAGCGCATCCACGCCTCGCCGAGCACGCCGCCCCCGCCGAGGACCAGCACATCGGGTCGCATCGGGTCAGCGTAGGCGCACCGGCGTTCGGTGCTTCATTGACGCCGGACCCGCCGACGTGAAGGATCGCGCGATGGCCACCGTCACGCCGCCCGGTCCCGCCGTCGGGGACAAGGGACTCAAGAAGGACGCCCTGGGGTTCGTGTCGAGCGTCGTGATCGGGGTCGCCTCGACGGCGCCCGGCTACTCGCTCGCCGCCTCGCTGGGTCTCGTCGTCGCCGTCGCGGGCGTCGGCCTCCAGGCGCCCGCGGTCCTGCTGGTGGCGTTCATCCCGATGCTGCTGATCGCGTCGGCCTACTACTACATGAACCGCGCCGACCCGGACTGCGGGACGACGTTCGCGTGGGTGTCGAAGGCGATGGGCCCGTGGTGGGGCTGGATCGGCGGCTGGGCGATCATCGTCGCCGACATCATCGTCATGGCGAACCTGGCGCAGATCGCGGGGCTGTACTCGTTCCTGCTCTTCGGCTGGGACAGCGCGGCGGCGAGCACGGTCGCGGTGACCGCGGTCGGCGTGGTGTGGATCGCGATCATGACCACGATCTGCGTGATCGGGATCGAGCTCTCCGCGCGGACCCAGGTCGGGCTGCTCGGCGCCGAGATCATCACGCTCGCGCTGTTCGCGATCGTCGCCCTGGTCAAGGTCGCGACCGGCGACGCCGGCCCGGACGCGGTCGACTTCAGCCCGAGCTGGCTGAACCCGTTCGAGATCGACTCGGTCGACGCGCTGATCGCCGGCGTCCTGGTCGCGGTGTTCATCTACTGGGGCTGGGACAGCACGGTGACCGTCAACGAGGAGTCCCGGAACTCGAGCGAGGGTCCGGGCAAGGCGGCGCTCGCCGCGACCGTGATCCTGCTCGTGATCTACGTGATCGTCGCGATCGCGGCGCAGGCCTACGCGGGGCCGCAGGAGCTGATCGACAACGCCGACGACGTCCTCAGCGTGCTCGGCAAGGAGGTGTTCGGCGAGCCGCTCGACAAGATCCTGATCATCGCCGTGCTCACGTCGGCGGCGGCGTCGACGCAGACCACGATCCTGCCGACCGCGCGCACCAGCCTGTCGATGGCGCGCTCGCACGCGATGCCGCGCGCGCTCGGGGACATCCACCCGCGCTATCTGACGCCTTACGTGTCGACGATCCTGATGGGCGCCCTCTCGATCGTCTGGTACGTCGGGCTGACGATCATCAGCGAGAACATCCTCTTCGACTCGATCGCGGCGCTCGGGCTGATGATCGCCTTCTACTACGGCATCACCGGGTTCGCGTGCACGATCTACTACCGCCGCGAGCTCTTCCGCAGCGTGAAGACGTTCCTGCTCATCGGCGTCGGGCCGTTCCTCGGCGGGCTGATGCTGCTCGGCATCTTCATCAAGTCGTGCGTCGACCTCTCCAAGCCGGAGAACTCCGAGTCGGGCGACTCGTGGTTCGGGCTCGGGCCGCCGCTCGTCATCGGCCTCGGGTTCCTGCTCCTCGGCGTCGTCCTGATGCTGTTCTGGCGCATGCACGACGCGCGCTTCTTCCGCCGCCGGCCCGAGGTCGCGGATCCCAAGCTGCTCGACCGGAGCGTCGCATGAGCGGCCCGATCGTCCTCGGCTACGACGCCACCGACGGCGCGCGTGCGGCGCTGCACGAGCTCGCGCGGATCGCGCCGCTGCTGGGCGCCGACGTCGTGGTGGCGTTCGGCTACGAGGCCTCGCCGCTCGGCGGCGAGGTGGGCGATCTCGCCACCTCCCTGCACGAGCGCGGCGAGCAGATCACGGCGGAGGCGGTCCGCGTCCTCGCGGACGCCGGGGTGACCGCGACGTCCGAGGTGGTTCCCGGCCGGATCGCCGAGGAACTGTCGAGCCTCGCCGACACGCTCGACGCCCAGATGCTGGTCGTCGGCTCCTACGGCCAGCGCACGCTCACGAGCCTGCTGCTCGGCTCGACGCCGAACAAGCTGCTGTACCTGAGCCACCGGCCGGTGCTCGTCGTGCGCGGCTGACCGACCTGCGTACGTGATAACGTACGCGCGTATGACGGAGACCGCCATCGTCGCCGTCGGCCCGCGGGTGAAGGCGCTGCGCGAGGCCGGCGGTCTCTCGCTGCGCGACCTCTCCGAGCGCTCGGGCGTCTCCGCGCCGATGCTCTCGCAGGTCGAGCGCGGCGAGACGAGCCCGACGCTGCAGGTCGCGGCGCGGATCGCCGGCGGCCTCGAGCTGCGGCTCTCGCAGCTGCTGCGGCTCGACGAGCAGGGCACGGTGACGATCGTGCGCGCCGACGAGCGCCGCTCGGGCGGCGCCGGCGGCCACCGCTACGAGGTGCTCACGCCGCCGCTGCCCGGCCAGCGCGCCGAGGTCTCCCGCCACACGCTCGCGCCCGGGCGCCGCCACGGGCGGCCCGGGCGACCCGCCGATGCACGAGCCGGGCGCGCGCGAGACCACGATCGTCGAGGCCGGCGCGCTGACCCTGCTGATCGACGGCGCCGAGCACGCGCTCGCCGCCGGCGACAGCGTGACCTTCGACGCCGACCTGCCGCACCACTTCGAGAACCACGGAAAGGAGGAGGCGGTCCTGCTGGCCATCGTGTCCGCGGGACTGCGTCGCTCATGAGCGCCACCACGCTGTTCGACAAGATCTGGTCCGCCCACGAGGTGGCGCCCGGCCTCATCTTCATCGACCTGCATCTCGTCCACGAGGTGACCAGCCCGCAGGCCTTCGACGGCCTGCGGCTCAACGACCGGATCGTCCGCCGCCCCGACCGCACGCTCGCGACGGCCGACCACAACGTGCCCACCGACGGCACGCCCGTCGCCGCGCGGATCGCCGACGAGCTCTCGCGCATCCAGGTCGAGACGCTCGAGCGCAACTGCGACCAGTTCGGCATCCCGGTCTACTCGCTCGGCTCCGACCGGCGCGGGATCGTCCACATCATCGGCCCGGAGCTCGGCGTCACCCAGCCGGGGATGACGATCGTCTGCGGCGACTCCCACACGGCCACGCACGGCGCGTTCGGCGCGCTCGCGTTCGGGATCGGGACGAGCGAGGTCGAGCACGTCCTCGCGACCCAGACGCTGCACCAGCCGAAGCCGCGCAGCATGCGGATCCGCTACGAGGGCAGCCTCGGCCACGGCGTCACCCCGAAGGACCTGATCCTCGGCACGATCGGCCAGATGGGCACGAACGGCGCCGCCGGCCACGTCGTCGAGTACGCCGGCCCGGCGATCGAGGCGCTCTCGATGGAGGGCCGGATGACGATCTGCAACATGACGATCGAGGGCGGCGGCCGCGCCGGGATGGTCGCCCCGGACGACACGACCTTCGAGTGGCTCGAGGGCCGCGCCGCCGCCCCGGCCGACCTCGACGCCGCCGTCGAGGACTGGCGCGGGCTGCGCACCGACGACGGCGCCGCCTTCGACCGCGAGATCGTCGTGGACGCCGCCGCGCTCTCGCCGCTCGTCACCTGGGGCACGACGCCCGCCCAGGTGGTCGGCGTCGGCGACGCGGTGCCGGAGCCGGTCACCGAGACCGACGAGCGCTCGCTGCGCTACATGGCGCTCGAGCCCGGCACCCCGATGCAGGAGATCCGCCTCGACCGCGTGTTCATCGGCTCGTGCACGAACGCCCGGATCGGCGACCTGCGCGCCGCCGCGCGGGTGGTCGAGGGCCGCAAGGTCTCGGCCGACGTCAGCGCGATGGTCGTCCCCGGCTCCGAGCAGGTGCGCGCCCAGGCCGAGGCCGAGGGCCTCGACCGCGTGTTCACCGCCGCCGGCTTCGACTGGCGGACCGCCGGCTGCTCGATGTGCCTGGGCATGAACCCGGACATCCTCAGCCCCGGCGAGCGCTGCGCCTCGACCTCCAACCGCAACTTCGAGGGCCGCCAGGGGCGCGGCGGCCGGACCCACCTCGTCTCGCCCGAGATGGCCGCCGCGGCCGCCATCGAGGGCCGTTTCGTCGACATCAGGAGCTGGAGCTGATGGAACCCGTACGTCTGATCAGCGGCAAGGTCAGCGTGCTCGACCGCGCCGACGTCGACACCGACCAGATCATCCCGAAGCAGTTCCTCAAGCGCGTCGAGCGCACCGGCTTCGGCGAGTTCCTGTTCCACGACTGGGCGAAGGAGCCCGGCTGGGACCTCCCGTCGAACCCGATCCTCGCCGCCGGCCCGAACTTCGGCTGCGGCTCGAGCCGCGAGCACGCCCCCTGGGCGCTCGAGGACTACGGCTTCCGCGCGATCGTCTCGGCCAGCTTCGCCGACATCTTCTTCTCCAACTGCACGAAGATCGGCCTGCTGCCGGTCGTCCTGCCGGAGGACGACGTGCGCGCGCTGATGGCCGCCGGCGAGGCGGAGGTCGACCTCGAGGCGCTCGAGGTCCGCTTCGACGGCCGCGCGGTCCCGTTCAGCCTCGACGCGGAGCGCCGCCGGCGCCTGCTGGAGGGGCTCGACGACATCGCGCTCACGCTCCAGCAGGAGGAGCGGATCGCCGCCTACGAGGCCGAGCGCGAGCGCACCGGGCCGGTGACCACCGCGCTCTAGCCCGGCCCGGGCGGGAGCGGGACGGTGCGCATCTCGACGCTGGTGTCGAAGTCGCGGTAGTCGCGCGCCTCGCCGCTGACGAACAGCGTCATCGTGTGCCCGTCCTCGCTCCGGTAGCCGCGCGGGATGACCGGGCGGATGTTGAAGCCCTTCGAGGACGAGGTGACCTCGGTGACGCGCCACGTCCGCCCGCGGTCGGGCGTCCGGAACACCTCGACCTCGTTGTGCGCGCCGACGCTGCGGCTCAGGACGAGCCGGTTCGGGTCGGCGTGGTCGAGCGACGCGCCCGAGTTGTGGTAGCTGAAGAGCGTGCGCCCGGCGCCCGAGATCCGGTGGCTGCGCCAGCGCCCGTCCTCGTAGCGCGCGTAGCGGAACGTGTCCTCGCGGCCCTTGAGCGTCGTGTAGACGATCACCGGCGCGCCGTCGGCGCCGACCGCGACGTCCATCGGCCACGAGCGCCCGCGCCCGGGCGTGTAGGGGTCGACGCGGTCGAGGTCGGAGAAGCGCAGCGGCAGGTCGGCGAACGTGCCGAGCCGCCGGCCGTCGGCGCCGTACAGCGCGTCGCCCTCGATCCGGACGTAGTAGAGGCTCGTGTGGTACGACGCCGGATGGCCGTCGGACAGCGCGGCGACGACGGACTCGCCCGGGCCCTCGGCGTACTTCGCGTACGGCCGGACGCGCTTCTGCAGCTCGCCGAAGCGGCCGGGCGGGCTCTTGACGAGCGTCTGCGGCGGGGCCCAGTCGCGGCCGTCCTCCGTCCAGGTGAAGTACGGCTCCCAGCACGGCCCGCGCACGAACAGGTAGAGCCGCGAGCCGGCCTCGACGAGGTTCGGGTAGGTGTAGCCGAGGCCGCAGCCCGTGCCGAGCGGGACGCTGGCGATCGGCCCCCAGTCGCCGCCGTCGGCCGGCCGCGACCGGTAGCGCACCTCGCTGTCGCGCGCGGCCGGGAAGACGTAGCCGCTGTGCGGCGCGGAGAACGCGTACAGCCGGCCCTTGAAGACGATCACGCTCGGGTTGTTGTGGTCGTCGCGCTCGAGCGTGGGGAAGACCTTGTCCAGCCGCCGCTCGCCGCGTGTCGGTGTCGTAGTCCTCGACGAGCGATCGCCCGTCGATCCCGATGCAGCCGGTCACCACGTGGCTGCCGAAGGCGACCGAGCGCGGATCGCCGAAGTACGACCACGAGCAGCGCCCGACCGCGCGCGGGCCGGGGCAGGTCGTCGTCCCCGCTCCCGCCGCAGGCGGACAGCGCGAGGAGCAGCGCCAGGGCGGCGCCCGCGAGCAGGGTTCTGGCTGGCGTCATCGGGGGAGCCGCGGTCGGTCGGCCGCGGGGACGCCGCCCGACGGTAGCGTGCGCGGGCCGCCGCGTGCAGTGCCGGACGTCTCCGATGGTGACACGGGCGCGATCGGAGTACGGTCGTACCGTGGCCCAGGTGGTCGCCCACGCCGATCCGACTGCCCAACGCGTCCTTGCCGCCGTCGCGGGCGACCTCCGCGACGGTCTCGGTGCGCTCGCGTCGCGCGTCGACGCCGCCGTCCTGACGGCGTTCCCGGCGCTCGGGACCCAGCCCGACCTGCGGCTCGCGCTGGAGCGCAGCACCGAGGCGAACCTGGCCGACGTGCTCGCGATGCTCGGCGACCCCGAGCTCCCGCTCGACACCGGCGTGCCGCCCGACGCGCTCAGCCTCGCGGGGATGCTCGTGCGCCGCGGCGTCGACCCCGGCGACCTCGTCCATGCCTACCTCGTCGCGCAGAACGAGTTCTGGCGCGCCTGGATGGAGGAGCTCGCCGCGCGCGTCCCCGCCGGGCCGCCGCTGATCGCCGCGCTCGAACGCTCCTCCGACCGGGTGTTCACGCGCGCCGACTTCCTGGTCGCCGAGCTGATGCGCCAGGTCGACCGCGAGCGCGTGCGCTGGATGGGCGGCGCGCTCGCCCGCCGCACCCAGGTCGTCCAGGAGCTGCTGGCGGGCGACGTGACCGACCCCGCCGACGCGTCGCGCGCGCTCGGCTACGACCTCGACCGCTGGGTCCTCGCGATCGTCCTGTGGGAGCGCGGCGACCCCGTCGCCCACGACGGGCTCGAGGCGCGCGCGACGGCGATCGCCGAGGCGGCCGGCGCGGCCCGGGCGCTGACGCTGGCGCCGACGCACGCGACGCTCTGGGCCTGGATCGGGACCCAGGGCGAGCCGGACGTCGCCGCGATCGGGGCGCGCGCTGAAGCTGGGCGCCGGCCAGGGCGTCGCCTTCGGCACGCCGGCGCAAGGTCTCGAGGGCTTCCGGACCGGCCACACCGAGGCGACCGAGGCGCGCCGCGTGGCCGAGCTCGGCGGCCGCTCGGGCGTCGTGCGCTACGAGGAGATCGAGGCGGTCTCGCTGCTGAGCGGCGACAACGAGCGGCTCGGCCGCTTCGTCGAGCGCACGCTCGGCCCGCTCGCCGCGCCCGACGAGGGCACCGCGCGGTTGCGCGAGACGCTGCTCGCCTGGCTCGCCGAGGGCGGCAACGCGCGGCGCGCGGCGGAGCGGCTCCACGCGCACAAGAACACCGTGCTGTACCGGCTGCAGCGCGCCCAGCGGCTGCTCGACCGCAGCCTGGACGAGGGCCGCGGCGAGCTCGAGCTGGCGCTGCGGGCGCGCGAGGCGCTCGGCCCGCGCATCGGCCCGCCGCGCTGATCGGGCGGCGTTCGTCCACGCACCACACGCCGCGGCCGCGGGTTCGTCCGCCTGCCCGTTGGAGTGCGCGTCATGATTCCTACCCTGATTACACGGAGGCGGCCCCACCCGCCGGGGCCGCCTCCGTCTTCTCTCTTTATCAGGCGCGCGACGACGACCGGCTCCGGTCGCTATAGGCTCCGGCGCCGCATGGCCAGCCACCGCATCGTCACCCTGCCCGGCGACGGGATCGGGCCCGAGATCCTCGCCGCCGCGATCGCGCGTCCTCGACGCGGTCGGCTCCTTCAGCTACGACGAGCATGCCTTCGGCGGCGCGTCGATCGACGCCGACGGCGTCCCGCTCACCGACGCGACCACGGCGGCCTGCCGCGCCGCGGACGCCGTGCTGCTGGCGGCGGTCGGGGGCCCGAAGTGGGACTCGACCGACGCCGTCGGCGCCGCGCCCCGAGCAGGGCCTGCTCGGGATCCGCAAGGCGCTCGGGCTCTACGCCAACCTGCGCCCGGTCCGCCCGCTGCCCGCGCTCTACGACGCCAGCCCGCTCAAGCGCGAGCTGATCGACCGCACCGACCTGCTCGTCGTGCGCGAGCTCACCGGCGGGATCTACTTCGGCGCGAAGTCGCGCACCGACACCTACGCGTCGGACCTGTGCGAGTACTCCGTCCCGGAGATCGAGCGGATCGCGCGGATCGCGTTCGGCGCCGCCCGCACGCGCGTGACCTCGATCGACAAGATGAACGTGCTCGAGACCGGCCGGCTGTGGCGCGAGGTCGTGTCCCGCGTGCACGCGGAGGAGTTCCCGAACGTCGAGCTCGAGCACCAGCTCGTCGACTCGGCGGCGATGAAGCTCGTCGCCGCGCCGCGCCACTTCGACGTGATCCTCGCCGACAACATGTTCGGCGACATCCTCAGCGACGAGGCGGCGATGCTCACCGGCTCGCTCGGCATGCTCCCGAGCGCCTCGCTCGGCGCGGGCGGCCCGGGGCTGTTCGAGCCCGTCCACGGCTCGGCGCCCGACATCGCCGGCCGCGGGATCGCGAACCCGCTCGCGATGATCCTCTCCGCCGCGTTGATGCTGCGGCACGGATTCTCCCTGGAGGAGGAGGCCGCTGCCCTAGAATCGGCGGTCGACCGAGCCCTCGCCGCCGGACTGCGCACCGCGGACCTGGGGGGAAGCGCGACCACCGCCGAGATGACCGAGGCGGTGCTGAAGGAGCTGTGAGCAGCGTGAACCAAGCGGACCTCATCTGGATGAACGGGGAGCTCGTCGCCTGGGAGGACGCCAAGGTCCACGTACTCACGCATGCGCTGCACTACGGCACCGGCGTCTTCGAGGGCATCCGCGCCTACGAGACCCCGCGCGGCACCGCGATCTTCCGCCACTCGGACCACGTCGAGCGCCTGTTCCGCTCGGCGGGGATGTACCTGATGGACATCCCGTACACGCGCGAGGAGCTGCGCGCGGCGACGCACGAGACGATCGTCCGCAACAGCCTCCGGTCGTGCTACATCCGCCCGCTCGTCTACCGCGGCGCGGGGCCGATGGGCCTCTACCCGCTCGACAGCCCGGTCGAGGTCGCGATCGCCGTCTGGGAGTGGGGCGCCTACCTCGGCGACGAGGGCAAGCAGCGCGGCGTCCGCGGCAAGGTCTCCTCGTTCCGCCGCATCTCCTCCGACTCGGTGATCCCCGCGGCGAAGGCGACCGGCCAGTACGTCAACTCCGTGCTCGCGAAGATCGAGGTCTCGAAGGCGGGCTACGAGGAGGCGATCCTGCTCGACGACCGCGGGATGGTCTGCGAAGGCTCGGGCGAGAACCTGTTCGTGATCAAGGACGGCGTGATCGCCACGCCGGGCTTCAGCGCCGACATCCTCGGCGGGATCAACCGCGCGTCGGTGATCACGATCGCGCGCGACCTCGGCTACGAGGTCGTCGAGCGCGACGTCGCGCGGGGCGAGCTCTACCTCGCCGACGAGATCTTCATGACCGGCACCGCCGCCGAGCTCACGCCGCTGCGCGAGGTCGACGACCGGCCGGTCGGGACGGGCGAGCCGGGCGAGATCACCCGCACGCTCTCGGGCGCGTTCGACGACGCGCTGTACGGCCGCTCGGACCGCTACGCGGAGTGGCTCGACATTCTGCCTCGCTCCGCTCGTCACCGGGCTGCGCCCTCGGAGGCGCCCGCGCACACCACGTGAGCCGCGTCACCGTCTACGACTGCACCCTGCGCGACGGCATGCAGGGGGAGGGGATGTCGCTCTCGGCGTCCGAGAAGCTGCGCGTCGCCCATGTGCTCGACCAGCTCGGCATCCCGCTGATCGAGGCCGGCTTCCCGTCCTCGAACCCCAAGGAGGCCGAGCTCTTCGACCTGCTGGCGGCCGAGACGTTCGCGAACGCCGAGATCGCCGCCTTCGGGATGACCCGCCGGCGCGGCGTGGCCGCCGCGGACGACGAGGCGCTGCGCCTGCTCGCGGCGTCGTTCGCCCCGGTGACCACGATCGTGGGCAAGACGTGGGGCCTGCACCTCGAGAAGGTCGTGCGCGTCGACCGCGACGAGAACCTGCGGATGATCGAGGACTCGGTCGCGTTCCTCGTGCGCGAGGGCAAGACCGTCGTCTACGACGCCGAGCACTTCTTCGACGGCTGGCGCGACGACCCCGACTACGCGCTGCGCTGCGCGCGGGCCGCCGCCGAGGCGGGCGCCGCGTGGGTGACGCTGTGCGACACGAACGGCGCGTCGCTGCCGCACGAGGTCGAGGCGGCCACCGCCGCGGTCGCCGAGGCGCTGGACGCGCCGGTCGGCATCCACTGCCACAACGACGCCGAGTGCGGCGTGGCGAACTCGCTCGCCGCGGTGCGCGCCGGGGCGCGCATGGTCCAGGGCACGATGAACGGCTACGGCGAGCGCTGCGGCAACGCGAACCTCGTCTCGATCGTCCCCAACCTGCAGCTCAAGCTGGGGCACGAGTGCGTCCCCGAGCTGGCCGGCCTGACCGAGGCGTCGCACCTGCTCGACGAGCTGCTCAACTTCGTCCCCGATCCGAACCGGCCGTACGTCGGCCAGAACGCGTTCGCCCACAAGGGCGGGATGCACGTGGCCGGCGTCGCCGCCGACCCCGCGACGTTCGAGCACATCGACCCCGCCGCGGTCGGCAACGCGCGCGAGGTGCTGATCAGCGAGCTGAGCGGCAAGGGCACCGTGCTCCAGCGGGCCGAGGCGACCGGCGTCGAGCTCGACGCCGCGCGCCGCGGCGCGGGTCGTCGAGCGCGTCAAGCAGCTCGAGCACGAGGGCTTCCACTTCGAGGCCGCCGACGGCTCGTTCGATCTGCTGATCCGGCGCGAGACCGGCGAGTACGCGCCGCTGTTCCGGCTCGAGTCCTGGCGCGTGATCGCGGAGAAGCGCGAGGACGGCCGGGTCCAGACCGAGGCGACGATCAAGATCTGGGTCGAGGGCGAGCGCTACGTCCGCACCGCGGAGGGCAACGGCCCCGTCAACGCGCTCGACGCGGCGCTGCGGGCCGCGATCTCGGAGACCTACCCGCATCTCGGCGACATCCGGCTCGTCAACTACAAGGTCCGCATCCTCGACGAGCAGAAGGCGACCGGCGCGGTCACGCGCGTGCTGCTCGACGCATCCGACGGCAAGGACACGTGGGGCGCGATCGGCGTGTCCGAGAACGTGATCGAGGCGAGCTGGGACGCGCTCGTCGACTCGCTCGAGGCCGGCATGCTGCCCGGCCGCATCCGCCACACGCGCGGCGCGACGACGACCGCGTGAGCACCGAGCTCGACGTCATCCCGCTCGCGCGGCCGCTGATCGGCGAGCCGGAGGAGCGCGCCGTGCTCGAGGTGCTGCGCTCGGGCAGCCTGTCGCTCGGCCCGCGCGTGCCGGAGTTCGAGGCGGCGTTCGCCGCGCGCGTCGGGGCGGAGCACGCGTGCGCGGTCTCGTCCGGCACCACCGGCCTGCACCTGGCGCTGCGCGCGGTCGGCGTCGAGCGCGGGGACGAGGTCGTCACCTCGCCGTTCTCGTTCGTCGCCACGGCCAACGCGGTCGTCTACGAGGGCGCGACGCCGGTGTTCGCCGACATCGACCCGGTGACGCTCAACGTCGACCCGGACGCGGCCGCCGCCGCGATCGGGCCGCGCACCACCGCGCTGCTGCCGGTCCACATCTTCGGCTACCCGGCCGACATGGCCGCGCTCGAGCGCCACGGGCTGCCGATCGTCGAGGACGCCGCCGAGGCGCTCGGCGCGGTGTACGCCGACGGCGGCGCGGTCGGCGGGCGCGGCCATCCGGCGATCTTCGGCTTCTACGCCAACAAGCAGATGACCACCGGCGAGGGCGGGATGATCACGCTCGCCTCGGCCGAGCAGAAGGAGCGGATCGACTCCGAGCGCAACCAGGGACGCGCGCCCGACATGGGCTGGCTCGACCACGACCGGCTCGGCTTCAACTACCGCCTCTCGGACATCGCCTGCGCGCTCGGGCTCGCGCAGCTCGAGCGGCTCGACGACATGCTCGCCGCGCGCGCCCGGGTGGCCGGCTGGTACCGCGAGGCGCTGGGCGGGCTCGACCTCGCGCTGCCGTGCGCGGACGCCGGCGGCGCCGTCCGCGGGTGGTTCGTGTTCGTCGTCCAGCTGCCCGACGGCGTCGACCGCGACGCCACCGTCGTGGCGCTGCGCGAGCTCGGCGTCCAGTCCAAGCCCTACCTGCCCGCGATCCACCTGATGTCGTTCTACCGCGAGCGCTTCGGCCACCGGCCGGGCGAGTTCCCGGTCTGCGAGCGGGTTGCGGCCGCGTCGCTCGCGCTGCCGTTCTTCCCGCAGATGACCGAGGGCCAGGTCGCGCGCGTCGCCGAGGCCCTCAGCGGCCTGCTCGGCGCTTGACGTAGCCGACGAAGCCCGAGCCGCCGAGCGCGCGCGCGGTCCGCTCGTCGGGCGCCGGGCCGCAGCGACGTCGGGGTGAACCCGGCGCGCTCGTACAGCGCGCGGGCGCCGAGGTTCTCCAGCCCGGTGTCGAGCGCGACGCCGTCGAGCCCGGCGGCCGCGGCCATCCGGTCGGCGTCCGCGAGCAGCGCGCTCGCCACCCCGCTGCGGCGGTGCGCGGGGTCGGTGGCCAGCGCGTCGACGTAGAGCATCCGCTCGGGCGGCTCCGGGGCGACGGCGCCGGTCGCCCGCAGGTGGCGCATCAGCGGCAGCAGCCGCCACGGCGGCAGAGTGCGTCAGCGTGAGCCGGACGAACCGGCGGGCGAGCGCGTCGCCGGACGAGGACGGGAAGGCGGCGATCACGCCCACGACCGCGCCGCCCGCCTCGGCGACGCGGCAGACCTGCCAGCTCGCGGTGTGCCCGGGCAGCGGGTAGAGCGCGGCCAGCAGCCGCCGCGCGCGCTCGGCGCCGCCGGCGTAGGCGGCGTAGTAGGGCGCGGCGGAGAGATACAGCAGGCCGTCCGCGCCGTCCTCGGTCCGGGCGCTGCGCACGACGACCTCCATTCCCGCCATGATGGCGGGGTGTCGCGCTTCGCGGAGCCACAGCACCCCGTCTTCCGCCGCTTGAACGCCTCGATCGGCTTCGACTGGCGGCTCGGGCCGTACGACATCGAGCAGTCGCGCGCGCACGCGACGATGCTCGCCGCGACCGGGATCATCTCCGACGCCGACCGCGACGCGCTGCTCGGCGGCCTGCAGCGCGTCCAGGCGGAGCTCGACGACGGCTCGTTCGCGTTCGCGGACGACGACGAGGACATCCACATGGCGATCGAGCGGCGGCTGACCGAGATCGTCGGCCCGGTCGGCGGCAAGCTGCACACCGCGCGCTCGCGCAACGACCAGGTCGCCACCGACATGGCGATGTTCACGCGCGCGCACGCGCTGGAGACGGTCCGCCGGCTCCAGCACCTCCAGAGCGTGCTGATGCAGCTCGCCGAGCGCCACGAGGACTGGGCGATGCCCGGCTACACGCACCTCCAGCGGGCGCAGCCGGTCTACCTGTCGCACCACCTGCTGGCGTACTTCTGGATGTTCCGGCGCGACGCGCGGCGGTTCGAGTTCGTGCTCGGCGGGACGAGCGAGCTCCCGCTCGGCGCGGGCGCGCTCGCGGGCGTGAACTTCGAGACCGACCGACGCCTGGTCGCCGAGGAGCTCGGCTTCGCCGGCGTCGTCCCGAACTCGATCGACGCGGTCTCGAACCGCGACTTCGTGCTCGACTTCATGGCCGCCGCCGCGACGTGCGCGACCCACCTCTCGCGGCTGGGCGCCGAGATCGTCCTGTGGTCGTCGGAGGAGTTCGGCTTCTGCCCAGGTGTCCGACGCGTGGGCGTCCGGCTCCTCGATCATGCCGCAGAAGAAGAACCCCGACGCGGCCGAGCTGCTGCGCGGCAAGGCGCCGCGCGTCGTCGCCGGGCTGTCCGCGCTGCACGGCGTGTTCCACGGGCTCCCGCTGACCTACAACAAGGACATGCAGGAGGACAAGGAGCAGCTCTTCGACGCCGTCGACACGCTCGACCTCTCGCTCCAGGCGGCGGCGGGGATGCTCGAGGGCATCAGCTTCGACCGCGAGCGGCTCGCGGCGGCCGCGGCCGACGAGCTGATCGCCGCGACCGACATCGCCGACCTGCTCGTCAAGCGCGGGATCCCGTTCCGGCAGTCGCACGGGATCGTCGCCGGGATCGTGCGCGAGACGCTCGCCGCCGGCCGCCCGCTGTCCTCGCTCACGCGCGAGGAGCTCGCCCGCCACTCCGAGGCGCTCGACGACGACGCGTTCTACGCGCTGCTCTCGCAGCAGTCGTGGCTCGAGTCCAAGGTGTCCGAGGGCGGCACCGCGCTGGCCCGCGTGCGCGAGCAGCTCAGCCACGCGCGCGCGGAGCTCGACGGCCAGCCCGCGTGACGCTGCCGGCCGCGTTCTACGACCGGCCGGTGCTGGAGGTCGCGCCCGACCTCGTCGGCTGCACGCTCGCCCTCGGCGGCACGTCCGGGGTGATCGTGGAGACGGAGGCCTACCACCAGTCCGAGGCCGCGTGCCACGCGCACGTCGGCGTGACGGCCCGGACGCACGTGCTGTTCCGTGCGCCGGGAACCGTCTACGTGTACCGCTCGTACGGGATCCACGCGCTCGTCAACCTCGTCTGCGAGCCCGAGGGCATCGGCGCCGCGGTGCTGATCCGCGCGCTCGAGCCGCGCTCGCGGGCATCGGCCTGATGCACGAGCGCCGCGGCGTCGCGGAGGAGGAGCAGCTCTGCTCGGGCCCCGGCAAGCTGACCCAGGCGCTCGGGATCGAGCTGGACCTCAACGGCACCGACGCGATCGCGGGACCGCTGCGGGTCGGGCCGCGGCCGCCCGAGTGGGAGGACGTCGGGATCGTGATCGGGACCCGGATCGGGATCACGAAGGCGGCCGAGCTGCCGTGGCGCTTCTGCGCCGCGGGCTCGCGGAGCGTGTCACGACCGTGGCCACCGGGCTTCACGCCGGCGCCGCGAGACGGTCGCCCACCCCTCTCCACTTCCAATTTATAAGCGACAGGGGGGCTTGTTTCAAGCCCCCCTGTGTGCCCCATAATCGCCCGCCGGATGCCGGAACCGACGGAGATGGGAGTGGTGAAATCGGTGACAGACGCTGACGTGATCATCGTGGGCGCCGGCCCGACCGGCCTGATGCTGGCGGGTGAGCTGGGGCTGGCCGGGGTGCGCGTGCTGGTGCTCGAGCGGCTGCCGCGGCCCAGCGAGTCCGCGAAGGCCGGCGGGCTCAGCGGGCAGATCCTGGAGCTGTTGCGCTACCGCGGCCTGCTCGAGCGATTCGAAGCCGCGAGCACCGGCCCACGGCCGGCGCCCCGGTTCCCGTTCGGCGGCATGCACGTGGACTTCACGCGCCTGGCCGATCCCCCGATGGAGGCGATGCCGATGCCGCAACCGCTGCTCGAGCGCCTGCTCGCCGAGCTCGCGGGCGAGCGCGGCGTCGAGATCCGCCGCGGACAGGAGGTGGCCGGGCTGAGCCAGGACGATGCCACCGTGACCGCGGACGTGCGCGGGCCGCGCGGGCAGCAGCGCGTGACCGCGCGTTACCTCGTCGGGTGCGACGGCGCGTACAGCCGGGTGCGGGACCTGGCCGGCATCCCGTTCCCCGGCGTCACGTACCCGGAGGTCCAGCGGCTCGCCCAGGTGACCATCCCCGACTCGGTGACCGTGCTCGAGAACGGCGACCTCGAGGTCGCCGGGGTGGGCAGGATCGCCTTCGGCTTCACGCGCACCGAGCGCGGCGAGTTCGCCGTCGGCTCGACCAGCCCCGCGCACATGGGGCTCTTCACCAGCGAGGAGGAGTCCGCCGACTACGACGACGACGAGCCGATGACCGTGGAGGAGCTCGGCGACAGCATCCGCCGCGTGCTCGGCGTGGATCTGCCCCTGGGCGAGCCGACCCGGCTGACGCGGTTCACCTTCCACGCCCGACAGGCCGAGCGCTACCGCGACGGGCGGATCCTGCTCGCCGGCGATGCCGCCCACCTGTTCCCCTCCCCGGGCGCGGCGCTCAACGTCGACCTGCTCGACACCGTCAACCTCGGCTGGAAGCTGGCCGCCGTCATCGACGGCTGGGCGCCGGACGGCCTGCTCGACACCTACCACGACGAACGCCACCTCGCCGCCGAGCGCACGCTGCTCCACACCCGGGCCCAGGTGGCGCTGCGGCGTGGTCACGACCCGGCCGCCGTCGCACTCCGGGAGCTCTTCCAGGAGCTGCTCGCCGACGAGCAGCCGCTGCGGCGCGTCGGAGCCCTCATGGCCGGGAGCGACGCCCGGTACCCGCCGGCCGGCGCTCACGACCACGCCTTGACCGGCACGTTCGCTCCGGACCTCACGCTGCGCACCGGCCAGGGCGCCGCCGGCGTCGCGGAGCTCTTGCGCACCGCACGGCCCGTCCTCCTCGACCTCGCCGACCGCGCGGACCTCCGCGAGATCGCGGGCCACTGGCAGCAGCGGATCGACGTCCGCACCGCCGCAGCCGATCACCGGCCGGCGGATGCCGTGCTGATCCGCCCGGACGCCCACGTCGCCTGGGCGGCGAACGTCGACGAGCCCACCGAGACCGCTGCGCCCGCGCTGCGCGAAGCGCTCTCCCGCTGGTTCGGCGCACCACTGAGAGCGACCGTGCCCGTCGGCGACCGGCCCTCCTGACGGGCCGGTCCTAGCCGGGCGGCGCGGCGCCGCCCGTGCTCGGCGCGGGCTGCTGCGCCGGGGGCGTCGTCTGGGCCGGGGCCTGCTGGGCCGGCGCCTGCTGCGCGGGCGCCTGCTGGGCCGGGGCCTGCTGCGCGGGCGTCTGCGGGGCGGGGGCGGTCTGGGCGTCGTCGCCGCCGCCCTCGCCGCTCGGCGCGGTCGTCTGCGGGGAGGGCGTCGTCGGCTGCTCGGTGGTGGTCCCGGGCGTCGACGGAACGGTGGTGCTCGGCGCGTCCGGCACGCCGTCGCCGTCGCCGTCCTCCTCCTTGTCCTCCTCGTCCGCGCCGTAGCCCTTGAACTGGATCGCCTGCGAGACGAACGACTGCCAGATCGCGGCCGGGAAGGTGCCGCCGGCCACCGGCGCGCCGTTGAACTGCGTCTCCATCGGGACCAGCTTGTCGGGGTAGCCGACCCAGACCGCGACGGTGATCTCCGGCGTCCAGCCGACGAACCAGGCGTCGCCGTAGTTCTCGGTCGTCCCGGTCTTGCCGGCCACCGGTACGCCGGCGATCTGCGCGCGGGTCGCCGTGCCGTCGGACGACGACCTGCCCGAGCATCGAGGTCATGGTGGCGGCGACCGACGACTTCATGCACCGGCCAGTCGACGGGGCGGCCGATCGCCCGCTGGCCGTTCGGCAGCTTGATCGGCTTGAGCTTGCCGTCGTCCTCCTTGCCGATCACGCGGATGCCCGCCGGACCCGGGACGCGCTTGCGCAGGTGGTGGCGGTCGACCCCGCCGCCGGGGCTCATCGTGCTCCAGGTGAGGCGCCCGTTCTGCGCGATCGTCTCGTACGCGTGGGCCATGTCGAGCGCGGTGACGCCCTGCTTGAGGCCGCCGAGCGTCATGGCGTAGTTGCTCGAGACCGGCGTGCGGATCCCCATCCGGCGCGCGAGCCGCGCGATCTTCTTCGTGCCGGTCTGGACGCCGAGCTGCGCGTAGACCGAGTTGTCGGAGTAGGTGGTCGCCGTCCGCAGGGTCCGGGCGCCGCCGTAGGCGTCCTCGTAGTTGTTGACGTCGAAGTACTCCTTGCACTTGCCCTTCTTCGTCCGCGCCACGCAGATGTCGACCTTCTGCGAGTTCCAGACGGAGTCGGGCGAGACGCCCTGGGTCAGCGCCTGGCCGAGCACGAACGGCTTGAACGAGGAGCCCGGCTGGCGCTGGCCCTGCGTCGCGAGGTTGAACGGCTTGGTCTTGTAGTCGTCGCCGCCCACCATCGCGAGCACCTCGCCGGTGTCGTTCTTCACGGCGACGAGCGACGCCCGCGGGCCGTCCTGCCACGGCAGCCACTGGTTGACGGCGTTCTGCGCGGCCTCCTGGAGCCGGGAGTCGAGCGTCGTCTGCACGGTCAGGCCGCCCTCGAACGCGCGCCGTGCGCCGGCCTGGCCGCCGCCGAGCTTGTCGACGACCTGCTGCTTGACCCACGACGTGAAGTAGGGGTACTGGGTGTCCTCGTTCGGCGGCTGGATGTCGCGGCTGGTCGGGAGCGACTCCTCGCGTGCCTCGGACTCCTGGTGCGGCGTGATGTAGCCCTGCTCGCGCATCCGCTGGAGCACGAGCGCACGGCGCTTGGCCGCCGCCGCGCGGTGCTGGAGCGGGTCGTAGCCGCTCGGCGAGGCGACCAGGCCGGCGATCATCGCCGCCTCGGCCGGCGTGAGCATCTGCGCGCACTTGGGCTTCCCGTCGTCGCCGCAGCCGGGGTGGTTCGAGCGGAAGTACACGCGCGCCGCCGCCTCGATCCCGTAGGCGCCGTTGCCGAAGTAGATCGTGTTGAGGTAGTTGCGGAGGATCCGCTCCTTCGACCACTTGCGGGTGATCTGGTAGGCGAGCGCGGCCTCGCGCATCTTCTGGAACAGCGTGCGGTCGTCCTGGGCGGCGAGCGAGTTCTTGACGAACTGCATCGTGATCGTCGATCCGCCCTGGACGGCCTGCTGATGGCGGACGTCCTGCCACAGCGCGCGGCCGATGCCGCGCAGGTCGACGCCGGCGTTCGTGTAGAAGCGGCGGTCCTCGATCGCGATGATCGCCTGCTTCATCACCGGGGCGATCTGGTCCGACTGGACGAAGTAGCGCTGCTCGTTGCCGGTGAGCATCCCGAGCTTGTGGCCGTTGCGGTCGACGATGACCGAGTTCGCGCCGCCCTGGACCTCGAGCTGCGGGAGGTCGGACGTGATCGCCATCAGCATCCCGAAGATCGTCGAGACGATCGCGAGGATGCCGAGGCCGAAGAGCACGCCCAGCACGCGCAGCTTGCGGATCTTCAGCCGGCGCGGCGGCTCGGGGCCGAACAGCGGGGTGACGGTCGCGCCGTTCCCGTCCGGGCCGCCCCCGTCGCCGTTCCCGTTCGCGGCGGCCGCCGCCTTGGCGGCGCGGCGGCGGGCGCGGCGGCTCTGGCGCGGCGCCTCGGTGAAGGCGTGATGCCCGTAGTCGTGCGGGTCCTGCGGCGGGGCGTCGGTCCCGCCGGCGGGCGTCAGCGGCTCCTCGATCGGCCGGCGCTCGCCGTTCCCCGGCGTGGGCAGGACCGGCGCGTCCCCGTTCTCCGCCACCGGCTCGTTGCCCGTCGGCGGCGTGTGCGTGGCGATTTCGCCGTCTGCCGGGGGATTGTCGCGCTCGGTATCGCTCATGGGTCAGACGTGGGCCCAGCGCCGTGCGGTGGGCTCCGGACGCTCGCTGAGGCGCTCCGTGCTGCCTCGCCACCGGTCCTTGGAGCGCGCGGGATCGGGCCGCGCGGAGGCCGAGACATTAGCATTGGGCCGGATGGAAACCCCCGCTCCCGAGGCCGTTGCAACTGCCACATACCTGGCCCGCAACGCCGTCGACTGCCTGCCCGCGGACGCGCTCGCGCAGCGCCTCGTCCGAGGGCCGCCCGCTGCGCGTGAAGCTCGGGCTCGACCCGACGGCGCCCGACCTCCACCTCGGCCACACCGTCGTGCTGACCAAGCTGCGCGAGTTCCAGGACGCCGGGCACGTCGTCGTGCTCATCGTGGGGGATTACACCGCGCGCGTGGGGGATCCGTCGGGCCGGTCGGCCACGCGGCCCGTCCTCTCGGGCGCCGAGATCGACGCCAACGCCGACACCTACGTGCGCCAGGCGGGCAAGGTGATGGCCGTCGACGACGCGCATCTCGAGGTGCGCCGCAACGCCGAGTGGCTCGACATGACGATGGAGGACCTGTTCCGGCTGGCCCGTCATCCGACCGTCGCGCAGCTGCTCGAGCGCGACGACTTCGCGCGCCGGTTCGCCGCCTCCGAGCCGATCTCGCTGCTCGAGCTGCTGTACCCGGTGCTGCAGGGCTACGACTCGGTCGCCGTCGAGGCCGACGTCGAGCTCGGCGGCACCGACCAGACCTTCAACCTGCTGATGGGCCGGTCGATCCAGCAGGCGTACGGCCAGCCGCCGCAGATCGTCCTCACGATGCCGCTGCTGACCGGCATCGACGGCGTGCAGAAGATGTCCAAGTCGGTCGGCAACCACATCGGGATCACCGAGCCGCCGGCCGAGATGTACGGCAAGACGCTGCGCATCCCCGACGAGCAGATCGCGCCGTGGTTCTCGCTCCTGCTGGGGGAGGATCCACCCGCGGGCGCGGGCCCGCGCGACGCGAAGCGCGCGCTCGCGCGCGCCCTCGTGACGCGGTTCCACTCGGCGGAGGCGGCGGCCGAGGCCGAGGCGGGGTTCGACCGCGTGTTCATCGCGCACGAGCTCCCCGAGGCGATCGAGGAGGCCGAGGTGGCGGCCGCGAACGGCACCGTGCACCTGCCCGCGGTGATCGCGGACGCGTTCGGGCGCTCACGCTCCGAGGCGCGGCGGATGCTGGCCCAGGGCGGGGTGCGCGTCGACGGCGAGCCGCTGGCCGCCGACGTGTTCGACGTCCCGGTCAGCGCGGTCGACGGGCGCGTGATGCAGCTCGGCAAGCGCCACTTCCGGCGCCTGCGCGTAACCTGAGGCCGCCGGCGGGGTTCTGTTGCCTGCGGCGGCTGCTACAGTGCGCCGCCGCTGTGGAGACGGCTGCCCGGGGACGCCCCGGGAAGCCTTCCGAAGTACGGACGGCTGCGCTAGACTCCATTGCCCGCTCGGGACGCCTTCTCGAGCTGCGTCATACCGGGGAGAATCCCTCCCCTGCAGAGGACGCGACGGTCTTTGAAAACTCAACAGCATGCGCACCGAGCGGTCATCCATACCGATCGCTTGAGTGTGCGTCCAGGTTCGACCCTGGCGCCGGCTCCTTCGGGTGCTGACCGCCAGGCCAGAAATCAAGCAGTACAGCAGTACCCCGTCGAAGCGCCCGGACTCGCCTCTGTGTACTGGCGGTCCCTCGTAGTGGCGCATTAGACAAGTCAATCTCATTCGTGAGAGAGCAGTTCTTCACGGAGAGTTTGATCCTGGCTCAGGACGAACGCTGGCGGCGTGCTTAACACATGCAAGTGGAGCGACGAACCGGGGCTTGCCCCGGGGCAGAGCCGCGAACGGGTGAGTAACACGTGGGTAACCCACCCCGATGACCGGGACAACCCGAGGAAACTCGGGCTAATACCGGATGTGCTCCTTGACCTTGAGGTCAAGGCGTAAAGATAGCTTCGGCCTTCGCATCGGGACGGGCCCGCGGCCCATTAGCTTGTTGGTGGGGTAAAGGCCTACCAAGGCGACGATGGGTAGCTGGTCTGAGAGGACGATCAGCCACACTGGGACTGAGACACGGCCCAGACTCCTACGGGAGGCAGCAGTGGGGAATCTTGCGCAATGCGCGAAAGCGTGACGCAGCAACGCCGCGTGGGGGAAGAAGGCCTTCGGGTTGTAAACCCCTTTCAGTTGGGACGAAGCTTCGTCGGTGAATAGCCGGCTGGAGTGACGGTACCTTCACAAGAAGCCCCGGCTAACTACGTGCCAGCAGCCGCGGTAATACGTAGGGGGCTAGCGTTGTCCGGAATCATTGGGCGTAAAGCGCGTGTAGGCGGTCCGGTAAGTCCGCTGTGAAAGTCGAGGGCTCAACCCTCGAATGCCGGTGGATACTGTCGGGCTAGAGTACGGAAGAGGCGAGTGGAATTCCTGGTGTAGCGGTGAAATGCGCAGATATCAGGAGGAACACCAATTGCGAAGGCAGCTCGCTGGGACGTTACTGACGCTGAGACGCGAAAGCGTGGGGAGCAAACAGGATTAGATACCCTGGTAGTCCACGCCGTAAACGATGGGCACTAGGTGTGGGGGGTGTCGACTCCCTCCGTGCCGAAGCTAACGCATTAAGTGCCCCGCCTGGGGAGTACGGCCGCAAGGCTAAAACTCAAAGGAATTGACGGGGGCCCGCACAAGCAGCGGAGCATGTGGTTTAATTCGACGCAACGCGAAGAACCTTACCTGGGCTTGACATGTAGGTGACCGGCCTGGAAACAGGCCTTCCCTTCGGGGCACCTTCACAGGTGGTGCATGGCTGTCGTCAGCTCGTGTCGTGAGATGTTGGGTTAAGTCCCGCAACGAGCGCAACCCCCGTCGCATGTTGCCAGCATTTAGTTGGGGACTCATGCGAGACTGCCGGTGACAAACCGGAGGAAGGTGGGGATGACGTCAAGTCATCATGCCCCTTATGTCCAGGGCTACACACGTGCTACATTGGCGCGTACAGAGGGCAGCGATACCGCGAGGTGGAGCGAATCCCTTAAAGCGCGTCTCGGTTCGGATTGGAGGCTGAAACTCGCCTCCATGAAGGCGGAGTTGCTAGTAATCGCGGATCAGCATTGCCGCGGTGAATACGTTCCCGGGCCTTGTACACACCGCCCGTCACACCACGGAAGCAAGCAACACCCGAAGCCGGTGGCCTAACCCTTTTGGGAGGGAGCCGTCGAAGGTGGGGCTCGTGACTGGGGTGAAGTCGTAACAAGGTAGCCGTACCGGAAGGTGCGGCTGGATCACCTCCTTTCTAGGGAAGTCTCCAGGATTGGAGCGCCTGTCGCGCACATGCGCCGGCATACCGCCGGACGTGGAGCTCGCAGGTCCTAGCAATGTCGACCGGATCTGGCGCAGCCGCGCATCCCTCGGGATGGGTGGCTCGCATGCTGTTGAGTTTTGAGAGACCGGCCGCGAAGCACGCGGGCGTACTCTGCTGGTGCCCGACGACGAGGTCGTCTGGGTGCGCGGTCCTTGAAAACTGCACAGTTTTTCCAATGTAACGGGTATCACCGCGTGTCCGGTTCGCCGGATGCGTGATCACCGTCAAGATAAGAAGGGCACACGGTGGATGCCTAGGCACCAGGAGTCGATGAAGGGCGTGAACGGCTGCGATAAGCCACGGGTAGGCGCTGAATAGCCTGTGATCCGTGGATTCCCGAATGGGGAAACCCAGCGCTGGTAATGCGGCGTTACCGCTTGCTGAATACATAGGCAAGCGGGGGCAAGCCGGGGAACTGAAACATCTCAGTACCCGGAGGAAAGGAAATCAACCGAGACTCCCCGAGTAGTGGCGAGCGAAAGGGGACTCAGCCCAAACCTCATGCGTGTAAGCGTGCACGTGTTGCGCATGGGGGGTTGTAGGGCGTTCTGCCCGGTCCGTGCATGGGCCGGCGGGAGTTACAAAACCATGGAGTAGTCGAAGCGCGTGGAACCGCGCACCACAGAGGGCAACCGTCCCGTAGACGAAACACCATGGACTTCCGATGGACGTTCCTGAGTAGGTCCGCTCCCGTGAAACGCGGACCGAATCTGGGGGGACCACCCTCCAAGGCTAAGTACTCCCTGGTGACCGATAGCGGACCAGTACCGTGAGGGAAAGGTGAAAAGTACCCCGGAAGGGGAGTGAAATAGTACCTGAAACCGCGTGCCTACAAGCGGTGGGAGCGGCCTTGTGCCGTGACCGCGTGCTTTTTGCATAACGAGCCGACGAGTTACTCGTCTGCGGCAAGGTTAAGCGATGAGCGGAGCCGTAGCGAAAGCGAGTCCTAACAGGGCGCCAATGAGTCGCAGGCGGTAGACCCGAAACTGAGCGAGCTACCCATGGGCAGGTTGAAGCGGGGGTAAGACCCCGTGGAGGACCGAACCGACCTAGGTTGAAAACTGGGCGGATGACCTGTGGGTCGGAGTGAAAGGCTAATCAAGCTCAGAGATATCTGGTTCTCTCCGAAATATATTTAGGTATAGCCTCGGATGAATTGCGTTGTGGCCGTAGAGCACTGTTTGGCCTAGGGGCCCTACCAGGTTACCGAAGTCAGGCAAACTCCGAAGACCATTACGTGTACTCCGGGAGTCAGTTGCTGGGGGATAAACTTCAGCGTCAAAAGGGAAACAGCCCAGACCGTCAGCTAAGGTCCCTAAGTGTTAGCTAAGTGGCAAACGATGTTCGAGTGCATAGACAACCAGGAGGTTGGCTTAGAGGCAGCCATCCTTGAAAGAGTGCGTAACAGCTCACTGGTCAAGTGTTCGGGCGCGGATAATGTAACGGGGCTCAAGCTAACCACCGAAGCTACGGGTGCATCGCAAGATGCGCGGTAGGAGAGCGTTCCCATGGCAGTGAAGCGGCGGAGGAATCCAGCCGTGGAGCCCTGGGAAGTGAGAATGTCGGCATGAGTAACGAAAGAGGGGTGAGAATCCCCTCCACCGATTGCGTAAGGATTCCTGAGTAAAGTTCGTCTGCTCAGGGTTAGTCGGGACCTAAGGCGAGGCCGAAAGGCGTAGTCGATGGACAACAGGTTGATATTCCTGTACCACGTCGCAGTCATTTGACCGATGGGGGGACGGGGAAGGCTATGGAAGCCCAGGCGATGGTCGTCCTGGGGTAAGCGTGTAGGGGTGGCTCTAGACAAATGCGGAGCCGCATAACCTGAGGCGCGACGCCAGCTGGCTATAAGCCGGCGAGTTCCGGAAGCCATGCCCCCGAGAAAATCCTCTAGGGAGATTGCGCGTGCCCGTACCAAAACCGACACAGGTGCGCAAGTAGAGAATACTAAGGTGATCGAGATAACCATCGTTAAGGAACTCGGCAAAATCGCTCCGTAACTTCGGGATAAGGAGCGCCCCAGTAGAGTGAAGCCGCTTGCCGGCGGAGCTCGAGAGGGCCGCAGTGAATAGGTTCAACCGACTGTTTACCAAAAACACAGGTCTCTGCTAAGTCGCAAGACGACGTATAGGGGCTGACGCCTGCCCGGTGCCGGAAGGTTACGTGGAGGTGTTAGGGCTTGACCCGAAGCACTGAAACTAAGCCCCGGTAAACGGCGGCGGTAACTATAACCGTCCTAAGGTAGCGAAATTCCTTGTCGGGTAAGTTCCGACCTGCACGAATGGCGTAACGAGTTGAACGCTGTCTCAACGATGGGCTCGGTGAAATTGCAGTCTCGGTGAAGATGCCGAGTACCCGCGGCAAGACGGAAAGACCCCGTGAACCTTTACTACAACCTGGTATTGGAGTTCGGTGCGTTTCGCTCAGAATAGGTGGGAGGCTTGGAAGCCATGGCTGCGGCTGTGGTGGAGCCAACTTTGAGATACCACCCTTGACGTATTGGGCTTCTAACAGCATGCCGTGAATCCGGGTGCTGAACAGTGCCAGGCGGGTAGTTTGACTGGGGCGGTCGCCTCCCAAAATGTAACGGAGGCGCACAAAGGTTCCCTCAGTACGGTTGGAAACCGTGCGTAGAGTGTAAAGGCAGTAAGGGAGCTTGACTGCGAGACAGACATGTCGAGCAGGTGCGAAAGCAGGTCTTAGTGATCCGGCGGTAGCAAGTGGAAGTGCCGTCGCTCAACGGATAAAAGGTACTCCGGGGATAACAGGCTTATCGAGTCCAAGAGTCCACATCGACGACTCGGTTTGGCACCTCGATGTCGGCTCGTCGCATCCTGGGGCTGAAGTAGGTCCCAAGGGTTGGGCTGTTCGCCCATTAAAGCGGTACGCGAGCTGGGTTCAGAACGTCGTGAGACAGTTCGGTCCCTATCTGCCGTGGGCGTTGGAGAGTTGAGAGGATTCGTCCCTAGTACGAGAGGACCGGGATGAACGCACCTCTGGTGTATCTGTTGTCCTGCCAAGGGCACTGCAGGTTAGCTACGTGCGGATCGGATAACCGCTGAAGGCATCTAAGCGGGAAGCCGGCCTCGAGATGAGCTCTCCCATCGTCTAGAACGAGTAAGACCCCTGGTAGACCACCAGGTTGATAGGCCGGATCTGGAAGAGTGGTGACACTCGCAGGAGACCGGTACTAATGGGTCGAGGGCTTGACGGATTGATATCCCGTTTCAAATGGAAAAGCTGTGCAGTTTTGAGGGACCGCGCCCGGTCTCGCACAATTTCCGGTGGCTATTGCGTGGGGGAAACACCTCTTCCCATTCCGAACAGAGCAGTTAAGCCCCACAGCGCCGATGGTACTTGGCTCGCAAGGGCCTGGGAGAGTAGGTCGCCGCCGGTTTCTTTCATCTTCGAGCCGCCTCAGGGCGGCTCGTCGTCGTTAAGCGCCCTCACGGAGCTCGACGACGCGGCCGGCCGCGCCGTCGTCCCGGATCAGCGCGACGACGGCGGCCGGCGACGACGTCCATCGGCATCGGATCCGGCGCCGCGGCCCGCTCGGCCGCCGTCATCGCCGCGAGCTCCTCCTGGGCCCGCTCGGTCGCGATCCAGCCCGGCACCACGCAGTTCACCCGCACGCCGCCGCGCCGGCGCAGCGCGGTCGTGAAGCGGATCAGCCCGGCCTTCGCGGCCGCGTACTCGGGCGACCGGTAGGGCGTCTCCTCCGCGCCGGCGGAGGACGCGACGTTCACCACGGCGCCCCGCCCGTCCATCGCGGTGAGCGCGAGCTGGGTCGCGAGCATCGCCGCGCGCAGGTTGAGGTCGAGCGTGGCGCCCCACTGCTCCGGTGTGGCATCCGGGAAGTGCGGCGGGATGTGGCCGCCGCCGCCGGCGTTGTTGACGAGGATCCCGAGCGTGCCGTGCCAGGTGCGCGCGGCCTCGACGAGCGCGCGGATCTCGCCGGGGTCGGTCAGGTCGGCGCGCACGAAGCGCGCCGCTCCGCCGGACGCCTCGATCCGCCGGACGGTCTCGCGCGCCTCCGCCGGCGTCGACGTCGCCGACGACGACCGCGGCGCCCTCGGCCGCGAGCCGGGTTGCGATCGCGCGGCCGATCCCGACCGCTGCGCCCGTCACGAGCGCGACGTCGCCGCGGATCTCCACGCGCTGCGGGGCCGGCCGGGGGACACGCCCGAACCATCGCAGGCCGGGGCCGATGTATCTGCGCGGCGCGCGCTGCCCTCTCCATGACAGATGCGCGGCGCCAGAGACCGCGTTCTCGAAAGGAGTCGAGTCCATGCGCCGCGCCTTCCTTCCCTGTCTCGCCGGCTTCGCCCTCGTCCTCGCGCTCGCGAGCGCCGGGCAGTCCGCCTCGCGCGGCACGTCGCCGCAGCGCGACCAGCGCGCCGCGCTGCGCCTGACCGCCGACTGGCTCGCGACGCTATCCGGCCCGCGTGTGGGGCGGCGTCGCGTTGCCGGGCGACTGCCGCGCGCTGGCCGGCGGCCGCCGCGCGTGCCCGATCGCGATCGTCCTCCGCGCCTGGACGCAGGGACGGCGGCTCCCGTGGCGCTGCGAGGCGCGCGCCATCCTGCCCGCGGCCGGCGACGGCTGCCGCCCCGCGACGGACGAGCGCCCGCTGCCACCTCGTCGATGCCGTCCTCAGCAGGTCGCCATGACCGCCGCCCTCACGCCGCGCGGATCGTGGCGCCCACGACCGCAACCACGAGCGCGCCGCGCCGGCGCCTGCCTCTCGGCACCGCGCCTGCGCGACCGCGACCCGGCGCCACGCCGCGGCCCGGCCGCTCCAGCGCACTCGGGCCGCCCGGTGAAGGGCGGCCCGAGAGGCGATGAAGTCCGGCGCCCCGGGGAGGGCGCCTGGCCGGCCGGCGCTCCCGTCCTCCCAGACCGGGCGCCGTCTGGCCGTCAGGCGTGCCTGCTCGCCGGTCGCGAGACCGGCGTCCGGCACGCCTGTGCGCGGGGACGGACGCTGCCGCCCCGGCGCGGATGGAGCTGACGAGCGATGTGCCGGCGATGCGGGTGCACGGCGGTGGGGGCGGCCGGCCTCGCCTGACGCGCCGCCGCAGGCCGGGGAGCCTGCTGCGGAGCGGGAGCGGGACCGAGCGTTGCCTCGCCCAGCGTCGCGAACTCGAGTGCCGTTCCCACGGCACCACGCACCAGCTCGCGGAGCGAGCGCTTGGTCGGTCGGCGGGTCGTCAGCTCGGGGAACATGTGTTCGTAAAGCTAGGGTCGCGGTCGGACGGAACGGCGGCCGCGGACGCGCACCGATCCGGCCGCGATTCGGCTCTGTTCCGCGGAAAATCCGCGGTGAAACTGCAACGCATCTTGCAGCGGCGCCCGAACGCCGGCAGGACGCCGGCGCCCGTCGGCCCGGCGGCACCGGTGGTACGAGCTACGACAACGCGTCGCAGGGTCTTCACATCCGCCGCGCCGCGCCGGATTAGAGTCGCGCCGCACCTGTCCCCACGGCCCCGGAGGTCCGTCCACCATGAACGCCCCACGCGCCGCCCTGGCGACGCTCGCGGCCACCGCCTGCACGCTCGCGGCGGTCCCTGCGCTCGCACAAGCCCACCACCCGCGCCCGCACCACGACGACGGCGACGACGCCGGCCTGCCGCTCGTCACCGGCCACCGTGGCGCGAGCGGCTACCTGCCCGAGCACACGCTCGCGTCCTACAAGCTCGCGATCAGGTTCGGCGCCGACTACATCGAGCCCGACCTCGTCGCGACCAAGGACGGCGTCCTCGTCGCCCGCCACGAGCCGTGGATCGGCGGCACCACCGACGTCGAGAGCAAGTTCCCCGACCGCAAGACGACGCGCAACGTCGACGGCGAGGACGTCACGGACTGGTTCGTCGCCGACTTCACGCTCGAGGAGCTCAAGACGCTGCGCGCGAAGCAGCCGATGGCCCAGCGCCCACAGGAGTTCAACGGCAGGTTCGAGATCCCGACGTTCGACGAGGTGCTGCGGCTCGCCAAGCAGGCGGGCCGGGAGCGCGGCCGCGCCGTCGGCGTCTACCCCGAGACGAAGCACCCGACGTACCACCAGCAGCTCGGGCTCCCGCTCGAGCGCCGCGTCGTCGACGCGCTCCGCCGGGCCGGGCTCAACCGCAAGCGCGCGCCGGTGATCATCCAGTCGTTCGAGCAGTCGAACCTGCGCTACCTGAACCGGATCACGCCGGTGACGCTGAGCCAGCTCGTCGACGCCTGGGACGTGAACCTCGACGGCAGCCTGCAGTACGCGGAGACCTCGCTCCGGCCGTACGACTGGACGGTGTCCGGCGACCCCGAGCTGACCGCGCGGACGTACGGGTTCCTGACGACGAACGCCGGGCTCGACGAGGTCAGCGAGTACGCCGACATCGTCGCGCCGTGGAAGCCGTACATCGTCCCCACGACCGGGACCGACGCGAACGGCGACGGCGCTCGCCGACGACGTGACCGGCGACGGAAAGGTCGACGAGCGCGACCGCGCGATCAAGCGGCCCACGTCGCTCGTCCGCCGCGCCCACAAGCGCGGGCTGAAGGTCCACACCTGGACGTTCCGCAACGACCCGCAGTACCTCGCCTCGGACTACGCCGGCGACCCGAAGGAGGAGTACAAGCTGTTCTACGCCCTCGGGATCGACGGCCTGTTCTCGGACTTCCCGGACACGGCGCTCGCCGCCCGGGACGAGTTCTTCGAGGAGGACTGAGCGCGCCGCGGGCGCCGGGCACGGCCCGGCGCCCGCAGTAGGCTCCGCACGTGATCCACCTGCGGATCGTCGCGCCCGAGCACAAGGCCCGGGCCACCCTCGAGACCCTCGCGCGCTCGGACGCGGTGTGCAACATCATCCACCTGCCGCACTCGGCGCGGCGCCCGGACGGCGACCTGATCCTCGCCGACGTCGCGCGCGAGGACGCGAGCATGGTGATCGCCGACCTGCGCGGCCTCGGCCTCGACCGGGACGGCTCGATCGCGCTGGTCGAGATCGACTCCCACATCTCCGCGCACGCCGAGGCGGCGATCCGCAACGCCAAGGGCCTGCCGTCGGACGCCGTCGTCTGGGAGGAGGTGGAGGAGCGGACCAGCGAGCAGGTCGAGCTCTCCGCCGTCTTCGTGGTCTTCATGGTCGTCGCGGCGCTGCTGGCGGCGATGGGCATCTACCAGAACTCCGCGATCCTGATCGTCGGCGCGATGGTCGTCGGCCCGGAGTTCGGCCCGCTCGCCGGGCTCTGCGTCGCGCTGGTCCAGCGCCACGTCGGGCTCGCCAGGCGCTCGGCCCGTGCGCTGATCGTCGGCTTCGCGGTCGCGATCGCGACCGTCTACGTGACGACGCGGCTGTTCCGCGCGGTCGGGCTGTTCGACGACGACTTCAGCCTCGAGAACCACACGTTCGCGAACCTCATCAGCTCGCCGGACTTCTTCACCTTCTTCGTCGCGGCCTGCGCCGGGGTGGCCGGGATGCTGAGCCTCAGCACGGCGAAGTCGGGCGCGCTGATCGGCGTCCTGATCAGCGTCACGACGATCCCCGCCGCCGCGAACGTCGGCGTGGCGGCCGCCTACGAGGACTGGGACATCTGCGTCGGCAGCCTCGAGCAGCTCGGCATCAACCTGGGGTCGATCGTCCTCTCAGGCGTCATCGTGCTCTGGCTCCAGCGGATCCACTACGTGCGCCGGCGTCACAAGCAGCGCGCCGAGCGCGGCCTCACACGGACGGAGCCGAGCGACGACCAGATCTCGACCTTCGTCCTGATCTTGTCGATCACGGCGCTCGGTGAACTCGGTCGTCGTGGCCGAGCCGCCGAGGTCGAACGTCTTCACGCCGCCCGCGGTCGTCTCCAGCGTCGCCTCGTAGATCGCGCGCGAGGCGCGCTCGGCGCCCGCGTACCCCTTGGCGGCCGCCTGCCCGAGCACCGCCGCGCAGGCGAGGATCATCGCCATCGGGTTGGCCAGGTCCTTGCCCTGGAGCGACGGCGCGGTGCCGTGCGGCGCCTCGGCCATCGCGACGTCGACCGCGAAGTCCTCGTCGAACGCGAGCAGGATCGACTCCGCGCCGGCGATCGAGCCGAACATCGGCATCACCATGTCGCTCAGGCAGTCGCCGTCGCGGTTGAGCGCCGGGATCACGAGCGGGGCGTCGGCGGCGCCGCTGAGCAGCCCCGCGTAGGTCGCGTCGATCAGCACCGGCTGGTAGGCGACCTCGGGATGGCGCTCGGCGGCGGCGTCCATCTCCTCCTTGAGCATCCCCTCGTAGACCGGGGAGACGGTCCACTTCGGCCCGCCGTAGACGCGCGCGCCGCCGCGCTCGGCGGCGCGGAAGGAGAACTCGGCGACCGCCCGGCAGACGTCCCGGGTGATCCGCTCCGTGCGCAGCGCGACCTCGCCCAGCGAGCCCTCCTCGCCCTCGCGCCACTGCTCGGCGCCGTACGCGTCGCCGACGGCCATCCGCACGACCGAGATCGGGTAGTGGACGCCGGAGACCGGCCCGACCGCGCCGGGGATCCGCCGGCCGGTGCGGATGATGACCTTGCCGTCGACCTCCTCGCGGAGGATCCGGTTGGGCGAGCCGACGTCGTCCTTGCCCTCGGGCGTGACGGTCGCGGCCTTGATCCCGAAGCCGGCCTCGCGCATCGCGACCGCGGCCTCCGAGACGCACGCGTTGTCCGTCTCCCGGCGGCGCTCGAGCGAGAGGTCGTGGTGGACGAGCGTCAGCTGCGCGCCGCAGACGTCCGGGTCGAGCACCCGGATCGCCTGCTCGAGCAGCTCCTGGCCGGTCTCGTCGCCGTCGAGGACGATGATCCGCAGGTCGTCAGGCATGCGCGGCCGAGCCGTTGAGCTCGAGCTCGTCGGCGCGCTCCTCGAGCGCGGCGATCACGAACGCCAGGTGCTCGTCGAAGTCGACCCCCAGCGCCTCGGCGCCCTCGCGCAGCTCGTCGCGGTTCACGGCCGCGGCGAACGCCGGCGTCTTCATCTTCTTCTTGACCGACTTCGGCGTCAGCCCGTGGATCCCGGTCGGGCGCACGTACGCGCAGGCCATGATGAAGCCGGAGAGCTCGTCGACCGCGAACAGCGTCTTCTCCATCGGGGAGTCGCGCGAGACGCCGAGGAAGGTCGCGTGCGAGGCGACCGCGCGCACGAGCTCGGGCGGGTAGCCGCGCGCCTCGAGCTCTCCCAGGGCGATCCGCGGATGGCCGGTCTCGAGGTCCGGATGGCGCTCGTAGTCGAGGTCGTGGAGGATCCCGGTGACGCCCCACAGCTCCTCGTCCTCGCCGAACTTCCGCGCGTAGGCGCGCATGGCCGCCTCGACGGCCAGGACGTGCTTGCGGAGCGACGGTGACTCGGTCCATTCGCAGAAGAGGGACCAGGCCTCGGGGCGCGAAATCTCGGACGACATGGTTGGTACCCTAGCCCAGCTTCCGGGGCGCGCCGACGCCCGCCCCCGACCGCTCCCACCCCTCATGGAGAAGTTCGTCATCGAAGGCGGCGTGCCGCTCCGCGGCACCGTGGCGCCCGCCGGGAACAAGAACGCCGCGCTGCCCCTCCTGGCGGCGTGTCTGCTGACGCCCGAGCCCGTCCTGCTCCACAACGTGCCGCGGATCCGCGACACCGAGGCGCTGCTCGAGCTGCTCGCCGACCTCGGGGTGAAGGTCGAGCGCCGCGACGGCAACAGCATCCACCTCCAGGCCGACGCGATCCGCAGCACCGACGTCGACGCCGACCTCGCCGAGCGGATCCGCGCCTCCGTGCTGGTCGGCGGCCCGCTGCTCGCCCGCTTCGGCTCCGCGCTGCTGCCGCCGCCCGGCGGCGACGTGATCGGCCGGCGCCGGCTGGACCCGCACCTCGACGCGTTCCGCGCGCTCGGCGCCGACGTCCACCTCGACGGCGACATCCGCCTGCTCGCGCCGGACGGCGGCCTGCGCGCGTGCGACTTCTTCATGGACGAGCCGTCCGTGATGGGCACCGAGAACGCGCTGATGGCCGCCGCGCTGACGCCGGGCTCGACCACGATCCGCAACGCCGCCTCCGAGCCGCACGTGCAGGACCTCGCGCGCATGCTGACCCGGATGGGCGCCGCGATCGAGGGGATCGGCTCGAACGTCATGCACGTCCACGGCCTGGACGAGCTCGGCGGCTGCGAGCACTGGGTCTCGCCCGACCACATCGAGATCGGCTCGTTCATGGCCCTCGCCGGCGTGACCGGCGGGGAGCTCCGCATCACCGGGGTCGTCGCGGACGACCTGCGGATGATCCGGCTCGCCTTCGGCCGCCTCGGCCTGCGCAGCGAGCTCGACGGCGACGACATCCTCGTCCCCGGCGACCAGAAGCTGGTCGTCGCGCGCGACGCCGGCGACTACCAGACGAAGATCGAGGACGGGCCCTGGCCGGCCTTCCCGGCCGACCTCACGTCGATCGTGGTCGCGCTCGCCACCCAGGCCGAGGGCTCGATCCTGATCTTCGAGAAGATGTTCGAGAACCGGCTGTTCTTCGTGGACAAGCTGATCTCGATGGGCGCGGAGATCACGATCTGCGATCCGCACCGCGCGATCGTCATCGGCCCGCGGCGGCTGCGCGGCCAGCGCGTCTCCTCGCCCGACATCCGGGCGGGCATGGCGATGCTGATCGCGGCGCTCTGCGCGGAGGGCGAGACCGAGATCCACAACATCCGCGAGATCGACCGCGGGTACGAGCGCATCGACGAGCGCCTGCGCGCGCTCGGGGCGCGCATCGAGCGCCAGGTCGCGTAGCGTCTGGCGGCGTGACGGCGATCCACCCGACCCCCAGCGGGACGCGCGACGTCCTGCCCGACGAGCTGCGCGAGGTCCACGCGATCGAGGAGGCCGTGCGCCGCGTGTTCGCCGGGCGGGGGTACGGGGAGATCCGGACGCCGGCGCTCGAGTACGAGCAGGTGCTGACGCGCGGCGACCCGGCCGCCGCCGATCCCGCGTACAAGCTGTTCGACGAGCAGGGCAACGTGCTCGTCCTGCGCTCGGACATGACGATCCCGATCGCGCGCGTCGTCGGCACCCGCTACGCGGCGGCGAGCCCGCCGCTGCGCTTCTGCTACGTCGCCCACGCCTACCGCTCCGTGCGCCCCCAGCGGGGCCAGGACCGCGAGATGCTGCAGGCGGGGATCGAGCTCGTCGGCGTGCCCGCGCACGAGGGCACGGCGGAGACGCTCGCGGTGCTGAGCGAGGTGCTCGACGCCGTCGGGCTGACCGACTACCGGATCGGGCTCGGCGACGCCTCGCTCTACCCGGCGCTGCTCGACGCCCACGGCGTGCCCGCGCCGGCGCGCGCCGCGATCCTGCACGAGCTGGTCACGCGCGACTTCGTCGGGCTGGAGCGCGAGGTCGAGGGCCTGCGGCTCGGCGGCGAGGCGACCGCGGCGCTGGTCGAGGTCCCGCAGAAGCGCGGCGGCCCGGAGGTGCTCGATCACGCCGGCGCCGCGGCGGACGGCCTGCGCACCGTGCTCGACATGCTCCCGGCCGCCGTGCGCGAGCGCGTGATCCTCGACCTCGGCCTCGCCCGGTCGCTCGGCTACTACACGGGCGCGGTGTTCGAGGTCTACGACGCCGCGCTGGGCGCCCCGCTCGGCGGCGGCGGCCGCTACGACGACCTGCTCGGCCGCTTCGGCCGCGACCTGCCCGCCGCGGGCTGGGCGCTCAACGTCGAGCGGCTCCACATCGCGCTCGTCGGCGAGCGCCGGGGGGAGCTGCTGTGAGCCTCGGCGGCCTGCGGCTCGCGGTGCCCCGCGGCGCGCTGATGCGCGACACGCTCGACCTGCTCGACGCGCTCGGCGTCGACACCGCCGAGGTGCGGGCGAACGACCGCAAGCTGCTGTTCGAGGACGCGGGGCTGATCACCATGCGGCCGTCCGACGTCCCGACCTACGTCGAGGCCGGCGCCGCCGACCTCGGGATCACGGGGAAGGACGTGCTCGCCGAGCAGTCCGAGCGGGCGGTCTACGAGCTGCTCGACCTGCGGCTCGGCCCGTGCGTGATGGTCGTCGCGTCGACCGCGGGCGAGGACCGGCTGGACGAGGCGCTGCGGCGGCTCGGCGTGATGCGCGTCGCGACGAAGTACCCGCGGATCGCCGCGCGCCACTTCGAGCGCACCGGCCGCCAGGCCGAGATCGTCGAGGTCAAGGGCTCGGTCGAGCTGGCGCCGCTGACCGGGCTGGCCGAGGGCATCGTCGACCTGACCGCGACCGGCACGACGCTGCGCGAGAACGGGCTCGTCATCCGCGAGGAGATCCTCGCCAGCACCGCCCGCCTGATCGCCAACCCGGTCGCCCACAAGCTGCGCGCCGCGGCGATCGACGACCTCGTGGCGCGGATCCGGGCGGTCATGGCGCGATGATCGACCGGCTGCCCGTCGGCCCCGAGACCGCCGCGCCGATCGCGGCGCGGGTCCGCGCGATGCTCCCCGCGCCGGCCGCCGTGCGCGAGGTGGTGGCGGGGATCATCGCCTCGATCGCCGACGCCGGCGACGACGCGCTGCGGATGCACGAGCGCCGCTTCGGCGGCGGCGAGGGCGACCTGCGGGTGCCGGCGGACGAGCTGGCCGCGGCGCTCGACGCGCTCGACCCCGCCGTGCGCGCCGGGCTGGAGGTCGCGATCGAGAACGTCGGCGCCGTCGCGCGGGCCGGGGTCGGGGAGGACCGCACGGTCACGCTGCGCCAGGGGCACAGCGTGACGCTGCGCGAGCTGCCCGTGGCGCGCGCCGCGGTCTACGCGCCCGGCGGCCGCAACCCGTACCCGTCGACCGTCGTCATGGGCGTCATCACCGCCCGCGCGGCCGGGGTGGGGGAGATCGTCGTCGCGGCGCCGTCGCACCCGGTCATCCTCGCCGCCTGCGCGCTCTGCGGCGCCGACGAGGTCCACCGGATGGGCGGCGCCCAGGCCGTCGCCGCGCTCGCGCTCGGCACCGAGTCGATCGCGCCGGTCGACGTGATCGTCGGGCCGGGCAACCTCTACGTGCAGGAGGCCAAGCGCCAGCTCTCCGGCCGCGTCGGGATCGACGGCTTCGCCGGGCCCTCCGACCTGCTCGTGCTGGCCAGCACCGGCGCCGACCCGCACGCGGTCGCGCTCGACCTGCTCGCGCAGGGGGAGCACGGCGCGGACTCGCTCGTCGCGGTCGTGTCCGACGACGGCGCGCTGCTCAACGCGATCGGCCGCGAGGTGCAGGCGCTCGACCGCGACCGCCCGACGGTCGCCGCCGGGCCGAAGGTGCTCGTCGACGCGCACGGGCTCGAGGCGGCGCTCGCGTTCGCCGAGGCGCTCGCGCCCGAGCACCTCGAGCTGATCGGCGACGCCGCCGAGGCGCTCGCGCCGCGGATCACCCGGGCGGGCTGCGTGTTCGTGGGGGTCGAGAGCGCGACGGCGTTCGGCGACTACGTCGCGGGTTCGAACCACACGCTGCCGACCGCCGGCGCCGCCCGCTTCGCCTCCGGGCTGAACGCCGGCCACTTCCGCCGCCGGATGAGCGAGGTGCGCGTCGGCGACGCCGCCGCCGCGCTCGCCGAGGCCGGCGTCCCGATCGCCGAGTCGGAGGGCTTCGCGGTGCACGCCGAATCGATGTCCGCCCGGATCCGCCAGAATCGGACGTCATGAGCCGCAGCGCGGAGCTGACCCGGCGGACCGGCGAGACCGACGTGACCGTCGCGCTCGCGCTCGACGACACCGCCAAGCAGCAGATCTCCACCGGGGTCGGGTTCTTCGACCACATGCTCGAGCTGCTCGCGCGGCACGGGCGGCTGGGCCTCGGCGTGCAGGTCAGCGGCGACCTCGAGACCGGCGTCCACCACACCGTCGAGGACACCGGGATCGTGCTCGGCCAGGCGCTCGACGAGGCGCTCGGCGACCGCGCCGGGATCCGCCGCTACGGCTACGCGGTCGTCCCGATGGACGAGTCGCGCGCCGCCTGCGCGATCGACATCTCGGGCCGGCCGTTCTGCGCGGTCACCGGGCTCGACCTGCCCGCCGGCGCGATCGCGGGCTTCGAGCACGAGGCGGCGGAGGAGTTCTTCCGCGCCGTGGCCAGCGCGGCGCGGATCACGCTGCACCTCGAGCTGCAGGCCGGCACGAACGCGCACCACATGATCGAGGCGTGCTTCAAGGCGTTCGCCCGCGCGCTGCGCGTGGCCGTGTCCGTCGACCCGGACGAGGCCGGCGTGCCCTCGACGAAGGGGACGCTGACGTGACGGTCGCGCTCGTCGACTACGGGATGGGCAACCGGCGCAGCGTCGAGAAGGCGCTCGAGCACGTCGGCGCGCGCGTCGCGCGCACGGCCGACCCCGAGGTCGATCGGCGTCCGCCGAGGCGATCGTGCTCCCCGGCGTCGGCGCGTTCCCGGAGGCGATGCGCCGGCTGCGCGCGCTCGAGCTCGACGGGCTGCTGCGCGAGCGGGCCGCCGCCGGCGTCCCGCTGCTCGGCATCTGCCTCGGCATGCAGCTGCTGTTCGAGTCCTCGACGGAGCACGAGGGCGCGGCGGGGCTCGGCCTGCTCGGCGGGACCGTCACGCGGCTCGAGGCGCCGGGGCTGAAGATCCCGCACATCGGCTGGAACACGGTCACGTTCACGCGCCCGGCGCGCCTGACGGCCGGGCTCGGCGAGGCGGCGCCCTTCTACCACGTGCACACGTTCGCCTGCCGCCCGTCCGATCCCGGACGACGTGGCCGGCACCGGCGACTACGGCGAGCGCTTCGCCTCGATCGTCGAGCGCGGCACCGTGATGGGCGTCCAGTTCCACCCGGAGAAGTCCTCGCTCGACGGACTCGCGCTCCTGCGCAGCTTCGTCGCCCTCCCCGTCGCGGCATGATCCTCTACCCGGCGATCGACATCCGCGGCGGGAAGGCCGTGCGGCTCACGCACGGGGACTTCGACGCCGAGACCGTCTACCACGACGACCCGCTCGAGGCGGCCCGGTCGTGGGTCGAGGCGGGCGCGCGCTTCCTCCACGTCGTCGACCTCGACGGCGCGCGGGCGGGCGAGCCGGCCGCGCTCGACCACCTGCGCCGGATCGTGGCCGGGACCGGCGTCCCGGTCCAGTACGGCGGCGGCCTGCGGACGGTCGGCGCCGTGCGCGACGCGCTGCGCGCCGGCGCCGAGCGCGTGATCGTCGGCACGGCCGCGCTCCGCGACGTCGACTTCCTCGACGAGATCGTCGCGACCCACGGGCCGCGCGTCGTCGTCTCGGTCGACGTGCGCGGCGGCCGGATCGCGACGTCCGGCTGGACCGAGGTCTCCGAGCTGCCGGCGGCGGACGCGTTCGTCCACCTCGGCGCGCGCGGCGTCGCGTCGTTCGTCTACACCGACGCCGACCGCGACGGCGCGCTCGGCGGGCCGTCGCTGGACGACGTGCGCGCGATCGCCGGCGCGGTGCGCGGCCGCTTCCTCTACGCGGGCGGGATCGGCTCGCTCGACGACCTGCGCGCGCTGCGCGGGCTGCGGGCCGTCAACCTCGCCGGCGTGATCGCCGGCAAGGCGCTCTACGAGCGGCGCTTCACGATCGCCGAGGCGCAGGCCGCGCTCGACGGCAGCGGCTGATGCACTTCAAGCGCGTGATCCCCTGCATGGACGTCGACGCCGGTCGCGTCGTCAAGGGGACGCGCTTCATCGACATCCGCGACGCGGGCGATCCGGTCGAGCTGGCCGCGTTCTACGACCGCGAGGGCGCCGACGAGCTCGTCTTCCTCGACATCACCGCGACGTCGGACAAGCGCGCCACCGTGGTCGAGCTCGCGCGCCGCGCGGCGGACGAGGTGTTCGTCCCGTTCACGATCGGCGGCGGCGTGCGCGAGCTGGGCGACGCCCAGGCCGTGCTCGACGCCGGCGCGGACAAGGTGTCGGTCAACTCCGCGGCGGTCGCGCGGCCCGAGCTGGTGAGCGAGCTCGGCGAGGTGCTCGGCGCGCAGTGCGTGGTGCTGGCGATCGACGCCAAGCGGGCCGGGGAGAGCTGGGAGGTGTTCGTCGCGGGCGGGCGCACGGCGACCGGCCGCGACGCGGTCGCCTGGGCGCGCGAGGGCGTCGAGCGCGGGGCGGGGGAGATCCTGCTCACCTCGATGGACCGCGACGGGACGCAGGACGGCTACGACCTCGCGCTGACGCGCGCGATCGCGGAGGCCGTCGACGTGCCGGTGATCGCCTCCGGCGGCGTCGGCGGGCCGGAGCACATGGCCGACGGCTTCGCGGCGGGCGCCGACGCGGCGCTCGCGGCCTCGATCTTCCACTACGGGCAGTTCTCGATCCGCGAGGTCAAGGCGCGGCTGGCGGCGGCCGGGGTTCCGGTCCGGCCCGTGCCGTGATAGTGTTCAACTTATCGGTTGATAAACCGTCGAGATGAACATGGCCACCGACCAGCTCAGCGTCACCTTCGCCGCCCTCGCCGACCCGACCCGCCGGGCGATCCTCGCGCGGCTCGCGGAGGGCGAGGCGACGGTCAACGAGCTGGCCGAGCCGTTCCCGATCACCGTCCAGGCCGTCTCGAAGCACCTCAAGGTGCTCGAGCACGCGGGCCTGATCGCGCGCGGCCGCACCGCGCAGCTGCGCCCGTCGCGGCTGCAGGGCGACGCGCTCGGCGACGCGGCCGGCTGGCTCGCGGACTACCGCGAGTTCTGGGAGGACGGCTTCGACAAGCTGCGCGACCACCTGGCCCGTGGCTGACGCGGCCGCCGCCCAGGTGATCGAGATCGCGCGCGTCTACCCGGCGCCGCGCGAGGCCGTCTGGGCCGCGTGGACCGATCCCGCGCAGATCGCGCGCTGGTGGGGCAAGCGCGGCTGGTCGACGCCGCCGGAGTCGGTGGCGATCGAGCTGCGGCCCGGCGGCGTGTTCCGGCTGGACTCCGTCTCGGACGCGGACGGCACCGTGATGCGGCACGACGGGACGTTCCGCGTGGTCGAGCCGCCGGCCCGGCTGGAGTTCGCGACGGACGACTCGGTCGCCACGGTGACGTTCACCGACGTCGGCGCGGGGCGGACCGAGATGGTGTTCCGGGCCGAGCTGGCGATGACCGACGCGACGCGCGCCGGGCCGAGGGCGGCCTGGAGAGCGCCTTCGACCGGCTCGGCGAGCAGCTGGGCGGCTGAGATGGACTACCGGCTCGAGGTCGTGGTGGTCCCGGTCGCCGACGTCGACCGCGCGAAGGCGTTCTACGCCGACGTGCTGGGCTTCGCGGTCGACCACGACGCGGAGCCGGGCGCGGGGATGCGCGTGGTCCAGCTCACCCCGCGCGGCTCGGGCTGCTCGATCGCGATCGGCACCGGCATCACGTCGATGCCGCCCGGCGCGCTGGACGGCCTCCAGCTCGTCGTGGGAGACCTCGACGCGGCGCGCGCGGAGCTGGTCGCGCGCGGCCTCGATCTGAGCGAGCCGCGGACGCTGGGGCGCGAGGGTCACCCCGGCTTCCGCTTCGCGTTCTTCACCGACCCCGATGGCAATGGCTGGGCGATCCAGGAGATCAGGACATGAGCGGATTCGTGAGCGGCGTCGACTTCGTCGTCGTGGCGACGCAGGACATCGAGCGGTCGGAGGCGTTCTACCGGGACGTGCTCGGGCTGGAGTTCGGCAAGCGCTGGGGCAACATGCCCGGCGTCGAGTACGAGACCGGCAACCTGACGCTGGCGCTGATGGAGTCGAAGGCGTTCGGGCTCGAGTTCGCGCCCAACGGCGTGCAGCCGATCGCGTTCCGCGTGGACGACGTGGCGAAGCGGCGCGCCGAGCTCGAGGCGCAGGGCGTGGCGTTCCGCGGCGACATCCTCGACAGCGGCGTCTGCCACCAGGCGTTCTTCGCCGACCCGGACGGCAACGCCCTGATCCTGCACCACCGCTACGCCGACTGACGCAGGCCCTTGCGCACCAGGCAGCGCTCGTAGGAGCGGCGGATCTTCGCCTTCTGGCCCTTGTGGGCCTTGCGGGCGACCTTCGCGCACTCGTGCCGCTTGGCGGCGCGGCGCCGCGCGCGCTTGCGGTCGACGCAGCGCTCGACGCTGCGGCGGATCGCCTTCGGCTTGCCGCGGTGGGACCGCTTGGCGACCTGCGCGCAGGCGCGCCGCTCCTTCGCGTTGCGGGCGGCGCGCGCCGCGGCGGCGGTCTTCGCGCGCCTTCTTGACCTCCGCCGTCGGCTCCCGCAGCGCGTAGAGCACGTGGTAGCCGGTGAGGAAGATCGTCCGCCCGTCGGAGACGACCGGGTTGTAGGAGCCGCGCTCGTGCTCGTAGACCTTGCGGCCGTTGCGGGCGTCGAGCCCGACCGTCAGGCGCTTGCCGAGGTCGGCGTAGTAGACGATGTCGCCGATCACGGTCGCCCCGCCGGAGATCTTGCCGTTGCCGCCGCGCGACCAGACCTCCCGGCCCGAGCGCGCGTCGAGCGCGTAGAAGCGGCCGTTGTACGAGCCCGCGTAGACGAGCGGGCGGCCGCCGGGGACCTGCGCGACGGCGGGTGAGGCGTAGACGTAGCCGCCGGTGCCGTGGCTCCAGGCGAGCTTGCCGCTCGTCGCGCTGTAGGAGTAGATGCTGCCGTTGGTGTTGCCGATGTAGACGCGGCCGTAGGCGACGGCGGGCGTCGAGTAGAAGTTGCCGGCCCCGATCCCGAACGCGCCCGAGGTGCTCGACGACTCCCACACCTTGCGGCCGTCGGACTGGCGGATCGCGTAGATGTGCCCGCCGTAGGCGCCGAAGTAGAGCTTGCCGTCGGCGAGCGCGACGCCGCCCTTGACCGCGCCGCCGGCCTGGAACCGCCAGTCGGGTGCGCCCCGTCCGCGTGTCCATCGCGTAGACCGTGCCGTTCTCGGCGCCGAAGTACAGCCGGCCGTCGGCGATGAGCGGGGAGGACTCGCTGCGGCTCGCGAGCTTGTTGCTCCACTCGACCTTGCCGGACTTGCCGTCGAGCGCGACGACCCGGCCGGCCTTGGCGCCGCCGCCCGTCTCCGCGCGCTGCAGCAGCACGACGTAGACCTTGCCGTCGGCGTACGCGGGCGACGCGGCGGCGAGCGCGCCGAGCTTCCGGCGCCAGCGCACCTTGCCCGTGCGCTTGTCGATGCAGAACAGCTTGCCGTGGTCGTTGAGCAGGTACAGCCGCTTGCCGCCGATCACCGGCGGGAACTCGAGCAGCACGTTGCCCGAGAAGCGCCAGACCTCGTCGAACGGCGGATGCGGCGGGTCCTTGAGCGGCAGGTAGCGCCGGCGGTCGCGCGTGTAGCCGTAGATCGGCCAGATGAACCGGTCGAAGGGATCGGTCTTCTTCTTGCCCGGCGCGTCGGGCTCCACCTCCTGCTCGGGCGTGGCGGACGGCTCGGCGCGGAACTCGACGTCCGGGTTGGAGACGTCGCCCGGCTTCCGGGTCACGACGTAGGCCGCGGCGGCGCTCACGAACAGCGCCAGCACGAGTCCGGACACGAGCACGATCCGCCGCCGGCGCCGCTTGCGCTCGTGCGGGGGCATGCGGGTCTAGGTTACCGGCGTGTCCCGCGCCGTCCTCGACCGCATGTCCAAGGTGTTCACGACCGCGCTGGCGGCGCTCGACGGCGAGCCGGGCGTCTGGGCGGTCGGCGGCGCGGTCCGCGACGCGCTGCTCGAGCGGCCCCCGCGCGAGCTCGATCTCGTCGTCGAGGGCGACGCCGTGGCGGTGGCGCGGCGGGTGGCCGAGCGGACCGGCGGCGAGGTGGTCGCGCACGACCGCTTCGGGACGGCGACGGTCCGCGCGGACGGCGTGCTGCTCGACCTCGCGACCGCGCGGCGCGAGACCTACGAGCGACCGGGCGCGCTCCCCGACGTCGCGCTCGGCGCGACGCTGGACGAGGACCTCGCGCGGCGCGACTTCACGGTCAACGCGCTCGCGCTGCGACTGGCGGACGGCGAGCTGCGCGGCGTGCCCGGGGCGGAGGACGACCTGCGCGCCGGGATCCTGCGCGTGCTCCACGACGCGTCGTTCCGCGACGATCCCACGCGGCTGCTCCGGCTCGCGCGCTACGCCGCGCGGCTGGGCTTCGCCGCCGACCCGCACACGGCCGAGCTCGCCGCCGCCGCGCTCGCGGACGGGGCGCTCGCGACCGTGAGCGGCGAGCGGCTGGGCGCGGAGCTGCGCCTGCTGGCGCGCGAGCCGCAGCCCGCCGCGGTGCGGCGAGCTGGCGCGCCACGGCCTCGGCGCCGCCCTGCTGCCGGGGTTCGACCCGGACCCGGACCGGATCCGCCGCGCGCTGGCGGTCGCCGACGCCGTCCCGGACGCGCGCGCCGATCGCGTCGCGCTCGCCGCCGCGCGTGCGCGGCGCCCCCGCGCACGCGCTCGCCGCGCGGCTGCGCGCCCTCGCGTTCCCCGCCGCCGACGCCGCGGCGATCGTCGCCGCCGCCGACGTCGACGCCGGCGCGCTTGCGGGCGCTCGCCCGTCCGAGGCCGACGCCGCGCTGGCGCGGCTCCCCGTCGAGGCGGCGGTCGTGGCCGCGGCCGACGGCGCGGCGCCGGCGCGCGCCTGGCTCGACGACGGGCGCCGCGCGCGGCTCGCGATCGACGGCGACGACCTGCTCGCCGCCGGGCTCTCGGGCCCGGCGGTCGGGCGCGGCCTGGCCGCCGCCCGGGCCGCGCTGCTCGACGGCGCCGCCCCGACCCGCGACGACCAGCTCGCGGCCGCGCTCCACGCCGCGCGGTGACGACACGAACGCAGCACGCCCGTCCGGATCCGGCGCCGGCGGGCGGCGTCGATGTCGCTCTACGACGCCAACGCAGCAGGCGCGCGGTCGTGGGCGGGCTGTGCTGCGTTCGTGTCGTCTGCTCGCGGTGGACGGCGACGCCGACCACCACCAGCGCGACGCCCGCGATCTCCTGCGCCGAGGGCAGCTGGCCGAGCACCACGATGCCGATCACCGTCGCGGTCGCCGGCAGCAGCGAGACCAGCAGCGCGTAGCCGGCGCGCGAGAGCCGCGACATCGCCATCTGGTCGCAGACGTACGGGATGACCGAGGAGGCGACCCCGACCCCGATGCCGGCCGCGATCGCCACCGGGTCGCCGATCGCGGGGACCGCGTCCCAGCCCGCGAGCGGCGTGACCACCACGAGCGCCGCGACCATCGACGCGGCGAGCCCGTCGAGGCCCGCGCCCTGCGCCACGCGGTGCCCGAGCACGATGTAGAGCGCGAAGAAGCCCGCGTTCGCGAACGCGAAGACGAAGCCGAGCGGCTCGCCCGCGAGCCGGAGGCCGGTGAGCAGGTAGACGCCGACGACGGCCAGCGCGAGCGCGAGCCCGTTGCGCCGGGTCCGCGCGCCGAGCGCGGCCAGCGCGATGACCGGCAGGAACTCGATCGCGGCGACCGTGCCGAGCGGCAGCCGGTCGATCGCGAGGTAGAAGCAGCAGTTCATCACCGCGAGCACCGCCCCGAGCGCCATCAGCAGCGGCTCGCGCAGCAGCCCGGTCGGCCGGCGCCAGGCGAACAGGACGACGGCGGCGGCCGCGATCCGCAGCCATGCGGTGCCCAAGCGGTCCGACGCGCACGAAGAGCAGCACCGCGAACGCCGGCCCGAGGTAGTGGAACACGGCGCTGCCGACGAACCACGTGTGCGGCGGCAGGCGATCGGCGAGCGGGCGGCGCGACGGCATGGCCGCACACCATCGCGGCAGCGGGCGACGCGGTACAGTGGCGATCGAAGGCAGAATGGCCACGAAGCTTTCGGATCCGCAGCTCGACGCCACGAACAGGCAGCTGATCGCCGCCCTGCAGGTCGACGCACGCCTCAGCCTGGCCGAGCTCGGCCGCCGCGTCGGGCCTCACCGCGCCCGCCGTCGGCGAGCGGCTGGCGCGGCTCGAGGAGGCCGGCGTGATCCGCGGCTACCACGCCGACGTCGACCCGCTCGCGCTGGGCTACGGGCTCGACGTGATCCTGCGCATCCGCCCCGCCCCGCGGATGATCCACAAGGTCGCCGAGCTCGCGCAGGACACGCCCGAGGTCACCGAGTGCCACCGCGTCACCGGCGAGGACTGCTTCGTCATGCGCCTGCACGTCCGCGACGTCGGCCACCTCGAGGAGCTGATCGACCGCTTCGTGCTGTTCGGGCAGACGACGACGTCGATCATCCAGTCCTCGCCCGTCGCCGGGCGTGGCGTAGCCTGACCGCCGTGCCCGATCCCGACCTGCCCGATCCCTTCCGCTGGGAGGGCGAGCACGTCACGGCCGAGCTGCCCGGCGCGCGCGTGCTCTTCTCCTCCCGCCGCGGCGGGGTCTCGGAGGGCCCGTTCGCGTCGCTCAACCTCGGCCGCCTGACGGCCGACGACGGCGCCAACGTCGACGCGAACCGCGAGCGGCTCGCCGAGGCGGTCGGACACCCGCGCGAGCGCTTCCTCTACGGCCGCCAGGTGCACGGCGCCGACGTCCGCCGCGCGACCGAGCCGCCCGGCGCGGCACGCCCCGCCGCCGACGAGGACGGCCAGGCGACCACGCTCGGCGACGCGCCCGCGCTCGTCTTCGTCGCCGACTGCCTGCCGGTGCTGCTCGCCGCCGGCGACGCCGTCGCCGCGCTGCACTGCGGCTGGCACGGGCTGCGCAAGGGGATCGTCGCCGAGGGCGTCCGCGCGCTGCGCGAGCTCGGCGCGGAGGGCGAGATCGAGGCCGCGATCGGCCCCGGCGCGCGCCCCTGCTGCTACGAGGTCGGCGAGGAGGTCCAGGCGGCGTTCGCCGACGTCCCGGGCGCGCGCGTGGGGGAGCGCAACCTCGACCTGCCGGGCATCGCGCGCCACCGGCTGGCGCAGGCCGGCGTCGGGACCGTCCACGACACCGGGCTGTGCACGATGTGCACCGACGTCTTCTTCTCGCACCGGCGCGACCACGGCGTGACCGGCCGCCAGGCGGGGGTCGTGTGGCGGGCGTAGACGCGGATCGCGTCCGCGCCAACCGCGAGCGGATCCGCGCGGAGATCGACGCCGCCGCGCGACGGGCCGGGCGCGCGCCCGGCGACGTCGACCTGCTGACCGCGGTCAAGTACGTCGACACCGAGGACGTCGGAGCGCTCGTCGCGGCGGGGCTCACGCTGTTCGGCGAGAACCGCGCCCAGCAGCTCGAGGAGAAGCACGCGGCCCACCCGGACGCCCGCTGGCACTTCATCGGCCAGCTCCAGAGCCGCAAGGTGCGCCAGATCGTGCCGCTCGTCGAGCTGATCCACTCCGTCGCGTCGGACTCCGCGCTGCGCCAGCTCGAGCGCCACGCGCCGCCGGACTTCGAGATCCTCGTCGAGGTCAACGTCGCGCGCGAGGCGGGCAAGGCCGGGATCGACCCGGACGAGCTGCCGGCGTTCCTCGAGCGCGCCCCGGTCCGCGTGACCGGGCTGATGGGCATGCCGCCGTTCGCGGACGATCCGGAGCAGAGCCGCCCGCACTTCGCGGCCCTGCGCGAGCTCGCGGCCGCCCACGACCTGCCGCGGCTGTCGATGGGGACCTCGCAGGACTACGTCGTCGCCGTCGAGGAGGGCGCCACGATCGTGCGGCTCGGGTCGGTACTCTTGGAGTAGCCCGGCGGGCGGAAGGGAATCCCCTGCTGGCAGCGAAATTCGCACTCCGATGGGCTTCTCCGACTCCTGGCATCGCACAATGGTCTACTTCGGCCTCGCCGAGGACCGCGACGCGTACGAGGACGAGCAGGAGGAGCAGCCGGCCGCGATCCGCCAGCCCGAGGCAGAGCTGGAGGACCGCTACCGCGAGCGCCCCAACGTCCGGCGCCTGAGCACGCGCCGGCGGCGGGACGAGATCGACGACATCTTCGCCGACGACTCGCCGTCCGAGCGCAGCACGACCGTCCTGCGCACCGTCCGCGGCCCGAACGGCCGCTCGGAGAGCGGGGAGGTCCGCGTGCACCTGGTGATCCCGAAGTCGTTCAACGACGCCCAGGACGTGGCGGACAAGTTCAAGGACTCGATCCCGGTCATCATCAACCTGCAGAGCTCGGAGGGCGATCTCTCCAAGCGGCTGATCGACTTCGCCTCGGGCCTGACGTACGCGCTCGACGGCGGCATGCAGCGGATCGCCGACAAGGTCTTCCTCCTGACCCCGCGCAACGTCGAGCTCTCCAGCGAAGAGCGCGCGCGGCTGATCGAGAAGGGCTTCTTCAACCAGTCGTAGGGCCTCGCAGGAGGCTCCTAGACTCATCGCCGTGCAGATCGGCTTCATCGGCAGCGGCAACATCGCCCGTGCGCTCGCGGTCGGCTGGGGCGATCCCGCGCTGTTCACCGACGGCGGCTCCGGCCGCGCCGCCGCGCTGGCGGCGGAGGTCGGCGGCGAGGCCGTCGCCTCCAACCGCGAGCTGGCCGAGCGCGCCGACGTCGTCGTGCTCGCGCACAAGCCGTACCAGCTGGAGGCCGTCGCGGAGCAGATCGCCGGCGCGACGAAGGTCGCCGTGACGCTGCTCGCGCGCACGCCGCAGGCCGCCGTGCGCGCGCTGCTCCCCGGCGCGGCCGTGTTCCGCGTCGAGCCGAACACGCCGTCCGAGCTCGGCTGCGGCGTGCTCGCCTTCGCGGTCCCGGACGCGCCCGCCGACGAGCAGCTCGTCGCGGAGCTGCACGACGCTGTTCGGCCGCCTCGGCACCGTCGTCGACGTCCCCGAGCACCTGATGCCGGTCGCGGGCGCGACCGCGGGGGTCGGGCCCGCCTACGTCGCGCTGCTCGCCGAGGCCTGGATCGACTCCGCCGTCCGGCGCGGCCTCTCGCCGGAGGTCGCGTCGACGCTCGTCACCGAGACGCTGGCCGGCTCCGCCGCGCTGCTGCGCGCGCTCGACCACGACACGCTGCGCCTGCGCCGCGCCGTCGCCTCGCCCGGGGGCACCACGGCCCGCGGGCTCGCCGCGCTCGAGCGCGGCGGCGTCCGGGCCGCGCTCGCCCAGGCGATGGACGACGTGGTGGACGCGTGATCGTCTTCGCGTCCGCCCGCACGGAGATCGCCGACTTCCTCTCCGCCCTGCTCACGGTCTACGTGATCGTGATCATCGCCTGGATCGTGATCCAGTTCGTGTTCGCGATGGGCGTGCGCGTGCCCTACTCCCGCTGGTCGAACGCGATCCTCGACTTCCTGCGCGACACGGCGAACCCGTGGCTGAGCATCTTCCGCCGGCTGCCGCTGCAGATCGGCCCGCTCGACCTGAGCCCGATCGTGGCGATCATCGCGCTGCAGATCATCGGCTCGATCATCGTCAACATCGTCCGCGGGTGAGCCCGGGACGCACCACGCTCGCGGCCGCCGGCGTCGCCGTGGCCGTCATCGCGCTCGACCAGCTGACGAAGGCGCTCGTGCGGTCCGGCCTCGAGTTCGGGGAGCGGCGCGAGCTGATCCCGGGCGTGCTCGACCTCGTGAACGTCCGCAACTCGGGCGTCGCGTTCGGCTTCCTGTCGGGCGGCGGCGCGATCCTGGTCGTCGGGACGGCGCTCGCGCTGCTCGCGCTGGTGCTGTTCTTCGCCACCCACACCGGCCGCTCGCTCGTCTGGCTCCCGACGGGGCTGCTGCTCGGCGGCGCGCTCGGGAACCTGATCGACCGCGCGCGCGAGGGGTCCGTGACCGATTTCGTGAAGTTCCCGCACTTCCCGGCGTTCAACGTCGCCGACACGGCGATCACGTTCGGGGTGATCGCGCTGATCTACGTGCTCGAGGGGCCGCCGCGGGCGCGCGAGGAGCGGGAGCAGACCGCGGCGGCGGCCGATCCGGATGGCGCCTGAGCTGACCGTCCCGGCCGACTGCCGCGGGGGAGCGGCTCGACGTCTTCCTCGCCGCGCACGCGGGCTCGCGCTCGGCCGCGCAGCGGCTGATCGACGACGGCCGCGTCACCGTCGACGGGGCGGCGCGGCCCAAGCGCCACGTCCTGGCCGGGGGCGAGACCGTCGCCGTCGCCGCGCCGGAGGCGGCCGCCGCGCGGCCGCGCGCCGCCGCCCGCGGCGTACCGGATCGCGTACGAGGACGATCACCTCCTGGTCGTCGACAAGCCGCCGGGGGTCGTCGTCCACCCGGCGCGCGCGCATGCCGAGGGGACGCTCGTGCAGGCGCTCGCCGGCCGCGTGGCCGGCGGCGACGACCCCGAGCGGCCGGGCGTCGTGCACCGGCTCGACCGCGACACGTCCGGCCTGCTCGTGCTCGCGCGCGACGAGCCGACGCACGCGGCGCTCAAGGCCGCGCTCGCGCGGCGCGACCTCGTGCGCGAGTACCTGGCGCTGGTCGAGGGCCGGCCGCCGGCGCGACGCGGCACGATCGACGCCCCGCTGGGCCGCGACCGGCGCGTGCGCACGCGGATGTCGTCCGACACGGACGAGCCGCGCCCCGCCGTCACCCACTTCGAGGTCGAGCGGGCGCTGCCCGAGGACACGCTGCTGCGGGTGCGGCTCGAGACCGGCCGGACGCACCAGATCCGCGCGCACCTGCTCGCGATCGGGCATCCCGTCGCCGGCGACCCGGACTACGGCGCCGCCGGCCGGCACGGGCTGGAGCGCCAGTTCCTGCACGCGGCGCGGCTCGCGTTCGCGCATCCGGCCACCGGCGAGCCGGTCGACGTGCGCTCGCCGCTGCCCGCCGACCTCGCGGCCGCGCTGGCGCGGGCGGAAGGCGGGCCGGACCCCCGGAGATAGGGAGCGGAGGGCCGGCCCGCACTGATCCGGAACGCGGCCTGAGCAGCAAACTTGCGCGAACTCGTTCGTCTACACTGGAGGGGTCCGTCCCACCGTGGGGCGGACGTCGTTCTGTCCTCCTACCCCGGGCGACCCCAACCCACCTGAGGCTGCGGTCCCTGCCCGGCGCATCGGATGCGCCGGGTTCCGCTCCGCCTCTGCGCCCGGGAATCGCATCACACGAACCGAAAGGGAGCATCACCCGTGGCTCAAGAAGTCGGGATCAAGGAGCTGCTGGAGGCCGGCGTGCACTTCGGCCACCAGACGCGCCGCTGGAACCCCAAGATGCGCCGCTTCATCTTCGGCGAGCGCGCCGGGAACTACATCATCGACCTGACGCGGACCGAGCAGCTGCTCGGCCAGGCGCAGAACTTCGCCGACGGCCTCGCGCGCCGCGGCGGCACCGTGCTCTTCGTGGGCACGAAGAAGCAGGCCCGCGACGGCATCAAGTCGATCGCCGAGAGCGCCCGCCAGCCGTACGTCAACCACCGCTGGCTCGGCGGCCTGCTGACGAACTTCCAGACCATCTCCGCGCGGATCAAGCGCCTGCACGACCTCGAGCGCTACGAGACCGAGGGCCAGCTGGCGCTGCTGCCGACGCGCGAGCGGCTGGCGGCCCAGGCCGACCTCGAGAAGCTGCGCGCGAACCTCGGCGGCGTCAAGAACATGCAGCGCGTCCCCGACGCCCTGTTCGTGATCGACCTCAAGACCGAGGCGATCGCGGTCCGCGAGGCCCAGCGCCTGCGGATCCCGATCATCGGCCTGGTCGACACGAACTGCGACCCGGACGGCATCGACTACGTCATCCCCGGCAACGACGACGCGATCCGCGCCTGCGACATCATCACCAAGGCGATCGGCGACGTGATCCTCGAGGGCAACCGCACCTTCCGCGAGGAGGAGGAGCGCGCCCGCCAGGAGGCCGAGGCCCAGGCCAAGCGCGAGGCCGAGGAGAAGGCCCGCAAGGAGGCCGAGGAGCAGGCGCGCAAGGAGGCCGAGGAGGCCGCCGCCGCCGAGGCGCTCACGCAGACCGAGGCCGCGACGCGCGATGCGGCCGACACCACCGTCGCGGAGGCCGTCCAGGACCTGGGCGTGCCGCAGGCCGACGGCGTGTCGTCGCGCACCGCCGAGGCCGCCGAGGAGGCGGCCGAGGAGCCCGCGATGCCCGCGGGTGGCGCCGGCACGCGCCGGACGCAGCGCGAGCACGTGAACCCGAACGCCGGCGAGCGCACGCGCGACGCCGCGGGCGGCGCCGGTGTCCCGTCGACCGACGCGGACGCCGCCGCCCAGCCCGCCGACGCGCCCGAGGTCGCCACCGAGACGCCTGCGCTCGAGACCGTGCCCGCGGAGGCCGCCGACACGGGGCCGAGCGAGGCCGCCGCCGCCGCGGAGGCGGAGGCGCCGCCGCTCGAGACGCCGGCCGCGGACGCCGCCCCGGCGGAGACCCCCGCGGAGCCGGCCGCCGAGGCCGCCGCGGAGACCGCGCCGGCCGAGACGGCCACCGAGGCGCCGGCCGAGCCCGAGGCCGCGCCCGCCGAGAAGCCCAAGAAGCCCCGCAGCCGCGCGAAGAAGAAGACCGACGACGCGCCGGCCGCGGAGGCAAAGACCAAGGAAGAGGCAAAGAAGTGAGTACCCAAACCATCTCCGCCAAGCTCGTCAAGGAGCTCCGCGACAAGACCGGCGCGGGCATGATGGACTGCAAGAAGGCGCTCGAGGAGACCGACGGCGACGTCGACAAGGCCGTCGAGCTGCTGCGCGTCCGCCTCGGCGACAAGGCCCTCAAGATGGGCGGCCGCGAGGCCACCGAGGGCACCGTGCAGTCCTACATCCACGGCAACGGCAAGGTCGGCGTGCTCGTCGAGGTCGACTGCAACACCGACTTCGTCGCCCGCAACGACGACTTCATCGCCTTCGCCCGCGAGGTCGCGCTGCACATCGCCGCGTCGCCGACGGTCCGCTACGTCTCCGAGGAGGAGATCCCGGAGGCCGACAAGGAGGCCGAGCTGCGCGTGTTCGAGCAGCAGGCCGCCGACAAGCCGGAGAACGTCCGCGCGAAGATCGCCGAGGGCAAGCTGCGCAAGTGGATGGAGGAGGTCGTGCTGCTCAAGCAGGAGCACGTCAACCCCGAGAAGCACGAGTCCAAGACGATCGAGCAGCTGCGCGCCGAGCTCTCCGGCACGACCGGCGAGAACGTCGTGATCCGCCGCTTCGCCCGCTTCGCGGTGGGGGCCTAGCTCCAGATGGCCCCGCCCGCCTTCGAGCGCATCCTCCTGAAGCTCTCGGGGGAGGCGCTCATGGGCGATCTCGCGTACGGCACCGACCCGGAGCGCGTCGAGGCGGTCGCCGAGCAGATCAAGCACGTGCACGACCGCGGCGTCGAGGTCGCGGTCGTGCAGGGCGCGGGCAACATCTTCCGCGGCATGAAGGCCGCCGCGGCGGGGATGGACCGCGCCACCGGCGACTACATGGGCATGCTCGCCACGGTGCTCAACGCGCTGACGCTGCAGGACCGCGCTCGAGGCGCTCGGCGTGCACACGCGCGTGCAGAGCGCGATCACGATCTCCGAGGTCGCCGAGCCCTACATCCGCCGGCGCGCGATGCGCCACCTCGAGAAGGCGCGCGTCGTGATCTTCGCGGCCGGCACCGGCAACCCGTTCTTCACGACCGACACGGCGGCCGCGCTGCGGGCGCTCGAGATCCACGCCGAGGCGATCCTGATGGCCAAGAACGGCGTCGAGGGCGTCTACACGGCCGACCCGTCGACGGACCCCGATGCCGAGTTCATCCCGCAGATCACCCACCGCGAGGCGCTCGAGCGCGGCCTGAAGGTGATGGACTCCACGGCGCTCTCGCTGTGCATGGACAACCAGCTCCCGATCTACGTGTTCAACATGAACGACGAGACGAACATCGATCGGATAGTTTCCGGCGAGCGCGTGGGGACCCTGGTGACGACATGAGCATCATCGACGACTTCCTCGCGGACTCGCGCGAGCACATGGCCAAGTCCGTCGAGGCCACCCGCGGCAAGTTCAACTCCGTCCGCACCGGCCGCGCGAGCCCGAACCTGCTCGACCGGATCATGGTCGACTACTACGGCGCGCAGACGCCGCTCAAGCAGCTCGCGACGATCCACGCCGCCGAGGCGCGGCTGCTGACCGTGCAGCCCTACGACAAGAACTCGATCAAGGCGATCGAGCGGTCGATCATGGAGTCCGACGTCGGCCTGACGCCGTCCAACGACGGCCAGGTCATCCGGCTGATGGTCCCCGAGCTCACCGAGGAGCGGCGGCGGGACCTCGTCAAGGTCGTGCGCGGCCTGGCCGAGGAAGGGAAGGTCGCGCTGCGCAACATCCGCCGCGACACCATGCACGATCTCCGAGAGCTCCGCGATTCCGGCGAGGCCGGGGCGGACGACGAGCACCGCGCCGAGGAGGCGCTCCAGAAGCTGACGGACGAGAAGGTCCGCGAGCTCGACGCGCTCGTCAAGGCCAAGGAAGAAGAGATCCTCGAGGTGTGAGCGCCTCCGGCGCCACCTACGTCGCGATCATCACCGACGGCAACGGGCGCTGGGCCAAGCAGCGCGGGCTGCCGGTGGAGGAGGGCCACCGCGCGGGCGCCGACGCGGTCAAGGCGCGCCTGCGCGACGCCGTCGACCTCGGCCTGCGCGAGCTGACCGTCTACAGCTTCTCGACCGAGAACTGGGCGCGCCCGATCGAGGAGGTCGCGGCGCTGATGGAGATGTTCTCCGAGCGGATCCTCGCCGAGACGCCCGGAGCTGCACGACGAGGGCGTCCGGATGCGCTTCATCGGCCGCCGCACCGGCGTCGCCGCAGGAGCTGCTCGACCAGATGCGCTGGGCCGAGGAGAAGACCGCCGCCAACGAGCGGATCACGCTCTACGTCGCCTTCAACTACGGCGGGCGCGCCGAGATCATCGACGCCGCGCGCTCGTTCGACGGGACGACGGAGGAGGAGTTCCGCGCCCATCTGTACGCGCCCGAGATGCACGACCCCGACCTGATCATCCGGACGAGCGGCGAGCAGCGGCTCTCGAACTACCTGCTCTGGCAGTCGGCCTACTCGGAGCTGCACTTCACCGACGTGCTGTGGCCGGACTTCGGGCGGGCGGACCTCGAGTTCGCGCTGGCGGAGTTCGACGCCCGCCGACGGCGCTTCGGCGGGCGCTGATGAGCGCTCCTCCGCGCGCCCGCCGCCCGCGGCGCCGGCGCGGCCGCCCCGCCGACCTGGGCGCGCGCGTCTGGATCGCGATCCCGGCCGTCGCCTACGCGCTGGTGATCATCTCGCTCGGCGGGACGGTGTTCGCCGCGGGGATCCTGCTGCTCGGCTTCGTCTGCGTGCACGAGCTGTTCCGGATGTACGAGGGCCTGCGACCCGTGCGGCTCGCCGGCTTCATCGGGCTCGCCGGGCTCGCGGCGGCGGCCAACTGGGGCGGCGAGCACCAGGTGCTGCTCGCGGTGGTGGCCTTCTTCCCGGTCATGTTCGTGCTCGGGCTGGCGATGCCCGAGCGGCCCGAGGTCCCGCTCACCGACGGGATGATGATCACGCTGCTGGGGACGCTCTGGATCGGCCTGGCCCTCGCCCACGCGGTGCTGCTGCGCGAGCTGCCGCACGGCGGCGGGCTCGTGCTCGCGGTGCTGCTCGGCACGTTCGTCGGCGACACCGCCGCCTACCTCGGCGGGCGGGCGCTCGGCACGCGCCCGCTGGCGGCGCGGATCTCGCCGTCGAAGACCGTCGAGGGGCTCGCGTGCGGGATCGTGGGCGCCGCGCTGGCCGTCTGGTGGTACGGGCTCAGCTCGGAGTGGATGGGCGGCGTGAAGGGGATCGTCCTCGGGCTCGTGGTCGGCGTGCTCGCGCCGCTCGGCGACCTGTTCGAGTCGAAGATCAAGCGCGACGCGGGGACGAAGGACGCCGGCACGCTGTTCGGCGCCCACGGCGGGGCGCTGGATCGCCTGGACGCCGCATTCTTCACCCTCGTCGGCGGGTACTACGTCTGGCTGGCGCTGACATGAGCGACCGACGCGACCGCCGACGTCCGCGACGAGACGCAAGCTCGATCGCCAGATGATCGAGCTGCTCAACGAGCTGCGGGTGGCGCTGCCGGGCGTCCAGATCCTGTTCGCGTTCCTGCTCACCGTCCCGTTCTCGTTCCGGTTCGACAAGCTCACCGCGTTCCAGCGCGACGTCTACTACGTCACGCTGATCGCCACGCTGCTCTCGACGGCCTGCCTGATCGCGCCGTCCGCCGCGCACCGGCTGCGCTTCCACCAGGGCGAGCGGCAGTGGATCGTCGAGTCCGCGAACGACCTGCTGATCGCGGGCCTCGGCTTCCTCGCGGTCGGCGCTCGGCTGCTCGATGCTGCTGATCACCGACATCCTGTTCGACGGCGCGCGGGTCTGGATCTACACGGGCGCGATGGTCGTGATCGTCGTCGGGCTCTGGTTCGTGCGGCCGCTGCTGCGCGCGGCGCGCAACAAGTCCTCCGGCCCTTAGCCGCCGCTCACGGACCCCCTGCCACACTGGGTCGCTGGATGAAGCGGCTCCTGATCCTCGGCTCCACCGGCTCGATCGGCACGCAGGCGCTCGACGTCGTGACGCGCTCGCCCGAGGCGTTCGAGCTCGTCGGGCTGTCCGCCGAGCGGTCCGCACGACGCGCTCGTCGCGCAGGCGCGCGAGCACGGCGTGGAGCGGATCGCGCTGAGCGATCCCGACGCCGCCGCGCGCGCCGCCGAGGCGTGGACGGAGGGGGAGGTGCTCGCCGGCCCCGAGGGGCTCGTGCAGCTCGTCGCCGAGGCCGGGGCCGACCTCGTCCTCAACGCCATCGTCGGCAGCGCCGGGCTCGGCCCGACGATCGTCGCGCTGACCGAGGGGATCGACGTCGCGCTCGCCAACAAGGAGTCGCTCGTGGTCGGCGGCGAGCTGGTGCTCGCGCTCTGCGAGGCGACCGGCGCCCAGCTCATCCCGGTCGACTCGGAGCATTCGGCGCTGCACCAGCTGATCGCCGGCGAGCGCGCCGGCGCGATCGACCGGCTGACGCTGACCGCGTCGGGCGGCCCGTTCCGCGGCCGCTCGCGCGCCGAGCTCGACGGCGTGACCGTCGAGCAGGCGCTCAAGCACCCGACCTGGGCGATGGGCGGCAAGATCACGATCGACTCGGCGACGCTGATGAACAAGGGCCTCGAGGTGATCGAGGCGCACTTCCTGTTCGGCACGCCCTACGACGCGATCGACGTCGTCGTGCACCCGCAGTCGCTGATCCACGCGCTCGTGAGCCTGTGCGACGGCGCGACGCTGGCGCATCTCGGCCATCCGGACATGCGCGTCCCGATCGCCTACGCGCTGCACCATCCCGAGCGGGTCGAGGTGCCGGTCCCGCGGCTCGACCTCGCCGCGGTCGGCGCGCTCACGTTCGAGCCGCCGGACCTCGACGCGTTCCCGTGCCTGCGGCTCTGCCGCGAGGCGGCCGAGGCCGGGGGGACCGCCACCTGCGTGCTCAACGCCGCCAACGAGGTCGCGGTCCACGCGCTTCCTCGCGGGGCAGCTGCCGTTCATGGGGATCCCGGCGGTGATCGAGACGACGCTCGAGCAGCTGCCCGCCAGGCGCGTGCACTCGTTCGACACGCTCTACGCCGCCGACGCCGACGCGCGCCGCATCGCGGCCGAGCAGGTGGGGGCGTTCGCGTGAGCTGGGTGCTCGCCTTCCTCGGCTTCGCCGCGCTGATCATCCTGCACGAGCTCGGCCACTTCACGGCGGCCAAGGCCGTCGGCATGCGGGTCGAGCGCTTCTCGCTCTTCTTCCCGCCGCTGGTCGCCCGCCGCCGGCGCGGCGAGACCGAGTACGCGATCGGGTCGATCCCGCTCGGCGGCTACGTGAAGATCACCGGGATGAACCCGGCGGAGGAGATCCCGCCGGAGGTCGCCCACCGCGCCTACTTCCGCCAGCCGGTCTGGAAGCGCGTGTTCGTGATCGGCGCGGGGCCGGCCGTCAACATCGCGCTCGCGCTGATCCTGCTCACGGCGTACCTGCTGATCTGGGGCACGCCGGTCAGCACGCCGACCAACGACGTCGAGGCGCTCGCCACGAACGGCGCGGCGGCGAAGGTGCTGCAGGTCGGCGACCGCGTCGTCGCCGTCGACGGCAAGCGCGGCGACCCCGAGGTCCTGCGCGACCAGGTGGCGACGCACACGTGCGCGGAGGGCAAGGTCGACGGCTGCAAGGCCACGACCCCGGCCGAGGTCACGATCGTCCGCGACGGCAAGGAGCAGACGGTCGCGATCACGCCGATCTACAGCGCGGAGAACGAGCGGCCGCTGCTCGGCTTCAGCTACGGGATCAAGCGCACGTTCGAGCCGGTCGGGAGCTTCGGCGAGGCCGTCTCGACCAGCGTCAGCCAGTCCTGGACGTTCACCCGCGTGACCGTCGAGACGATCGCCGGCATCTTCCAGGCCGACAAGCGCAAGGAGATCTCCGGCGTCGTCGGCTCCTACGAGACCACCCGCCAGGCGATCTCGCTCTCGGCCGACCGCGCGGTGTTCCTGCTCGCGGTCATCTCGCTCTCGCTCGGGATCATCAACCTGTTCCCGTTCCTGCCGCTCGACGGCGGCCACATCTTCTGGGCGCTGGCCGAGAAGGTGCGCGGCCGCGCGATCCCGTTCAGCGTCATGGAGCGCGCGGGGTTCGTCGGCTTCGCGCTCGTCATCGGCCTGTTCGTGATCGGGCTGACGAACGACATCGGCCGGCTCACCGGCGAGGGCTTCACGCCGCCGTAGGTGCGGTACGTTCCGCGGATGGGGGAGATGACCGCCGAGACGACGCGCCGCTCGCTCGGCGCCCGCACGATGACCGAGGCGTTCCGGCTGACGGTCGAGGACAACGCCGACCGCGTCGCCGTGCGCACGAAGGACGACGAGGTCAGCCTGACCTGGGGCGAGCTGCGCGACCGCGTCGACGCGCTGGCCGGCGGGCTCGCCGGCCTCGGCGTCGAGCGCGGCGACACGCGTCGCGCTGATGCTCGGCAACCGGCCCGAGTTCGCGATCGCCGACCTGGCCGCGATGACGCTCGGCGCGACGCCGTTCTCGATCTACCAGACGTTCACGCCCGCGCAGATCGCCTACGTGGTGGGCGACGCCGAGGCGCGCGTGGCGATCGTCGAGGAGCAGTTCCTCGAGCGCTTCCGCGCCGCCCGCGCGGAGCTGCCCGCGCTCGAGCACGTGATCGTGGTCGAGGGCGCGCAGGGCGACGACACCCGCGGCGTGGGCCGACGTCGAGGGCGCCGACCCGGACTTCGACGCCGAGCCGCACTGGCGCGCGGTCGAGCCCGAGGACCTCGTCACGCTGATCTACACGTCCGGGACGACCGGTCCGCCGAAGGGCGTGCAGCTCGTGCACCGCAACCTGCTGGCGGGCGTCCACGCGGCCGACGGGATCATCCACTTCCCCGACGGCTCGCGCGTGATCTCCTGGCTGCCCGCGGCGCACATCGCCGAGCGGATGGCCCACCACTACCTGCCGATCGTGTTCGGCATGACCGTGACGACCTGCCCGAACCCGCGCGAGATCGTCGCCTACCTGCCCGCGGTCAAGCCGACCTGGTTCTTCGCCGTCCCGCGCATCTTCGAGAAGCTGAAGGCCGGGCTGGAGGGCCACCTGCGCACGCAGGGGGACGAGACCGTGGCCTGGCTCGACGCCGCGCGCGAGCGCGTCGAGCTCGAGCAGGCGGGCGAGCCCGTGCCCGAGGCGATCGCCGCGACGGCGGCCGCGGGCGAGGAGCAGCTGTTCGCCGGGCTGCGGGCGATGCTCGGGCTCGACCAGGCGATCGCGGTCAACGCCGGCGCGGCGCCGACGCCGCGCGACGTGCTCGTCTTCTTCAACGCGATCGGCGTGCCGCTGGCCGAGCTGTGGGGCATGTCGGAGACGTGCGGCGTCGGCGCCGTCAACCCGCCCGAGCGGATCAAGATCGGCACGGTCGGGCCGCCGTCGCCGGGGATCGAGGCGCGGCTCGCCGACGACGGCGAGCTGCTGATCCGCGGCGACGCGGTGATGGCCGGCTACCGCAACCGGCCCGAGCAGACCGCCGAGGCGCTCGACGCCGACGGCTGGCTGCACACCGGCGACATCGCGCAGATCGACGACGACGGCTACATCGCGATCGTCGACCGCAAGAAGGAGATCATCATCAACGCGGCCGGCAAGAACATGTCGCCGGCCAACATCGAGTCGACGATGAAGGGCGCCGGGCCGGTGATCGGCCACATCTGCGCGATCGGCGACCGGCGGCCGTACAACACGGCGCTCGTCGTGCTCGACGCCGACTTCGCGCCCGCGCTGGCCGCGCGCGCCGGGATCGAGGGCAAGTCGCTCGACGAGCTGGCCACCGAGCCCGCGATCGTCGCCGCCGTCCAGGAGGCGGTCGACAAGGGCAACGCCGAGCTCGCGCGCGTGGAGCAGATCAAGAAGTTCACGATCATCCCCGGGGACTGGGCGCCGGGCGGCGAGGAGCTGACCCCGACGCTCAAGCTCAAGCGCCGTCCGATCGCCGAGCGCTACGCCGCGGAGATCGAGGCGATGTACGGCTGACCCGGCTCGCCGTGGTCAGCGGGGGAAACCGTGGCCTCGGGCTCGCCGTCGTGCGCGACCTCGCGGCGCGCGGCTTCACCGTGATCCAGGGCGCGCGCGACCCGGACGCGGCCCCCGCGGTCGACGGCGACGTGCACGCGGTGCGGCTCGACGTCACCGACGGCGAGAGCATCGGCGCGCTCGCGGACGGGCTCCGTCGCGCCGACGTGCTGGTCAACAACGCCGCGATCGCCTACGACACCTGGAACCGGGCGGCGACGACCGACCTCGACTTCGTCCGCGACGCGTTCGAGACCAACCTGTTCGGCGCGTGGGCGCTCACCCAGGCGCTGCTGCCGCAGCTGCGCGCCTCGGGCCACGGCCGCATCGTGAACGTCTCGAGCGGCTCGGGCTCGCTGTCCTCGATGGGCGGCGGGACGCCCGCCTACCAGGTGTCCAAGGCGGCGCTCAACGCGCTGACCCGGACGCTCGCCGGGGAGTTGCGCGGCGACGGGATCCTCGTCAACGCGATCTGCCCGGGCTGGGTGGCGACCGACATGGGCGGCGCGGGCGGCCGGCCGGTCGAGGACGGCGCCGCGAGCGTCGTCTGGGGCGCCGTGCTGCCCGACGACGGGCCGACCGGCGGGTTCTTCCGCGACGGCCGCCCGCTCGCGTGGTGAGCCGGTCCTGCTTCTAGACTGACTCCGACATGGCCTCGCAGCGACACGTGAACGTCGGCGGCGTCCAGGTCGGCGGCGGCGCGCCCGTCGTCGTCCAGACGATGACGAAGACGGAGACCGCGAACCTGGCCGCGACGATGGACCAGATCCGCCGCGTGGCGGACGCCGGCGCCGACCTCGTGCGCGTCGCGGTGCCGCGCGACAAGGACGTCGACGCGCTCAAGACGATCGTCCGCGACTCGCCGATCCCGGTGATCGCCGACATCCACTTCAACCACACGCTGGCGCTCAAGGCGATCGACGCCGGCGCCCACTGCGTGCGGCTCAACCCGGGCAACATCGGCGGGCCCGACAAGGTCGCCGAGGTCGCCGAGCGGGCGACCGCCAAGGGCGTGCCGATGCGGATCGGCGTCAACTCCGGCTCGCTGCCGAAGCACCTCCACGCGCTCGAGCGCGAGAACTCCGTCGAGGCGCTCGTGACCGCGGGCGTCGAGTTCGTGCAGCTGATGGAGCGGCTGGAGTTCACCGACTTCAAGGTCTCGATCAAGTCGACCAACGTGCCGAACACGATCGCGGCCAACCGGCTCCTGTCCGAGCGGATCCCGTACCCGCTGCACCTCGGCATCACCGAGGCCGGGACGAAGTGGTCCGGCTCGCTCAAGAGCGCGGTCGGCCTCGGCACGCTGCTCGCCGACGGGATCGGCGACACGATCCGCATCTCGCTCTCGACGTTCCACGCCGAGGAGGAGGTCAAGGTCGCCTGGGAGATCCTCAAGGCGCTCAAGCTGCGCGAGCGCGGCCCGGTGCTGATCGCCTGCCCGACGTGCGGCCGGCTGCAGTTCGACATGGACACCGTGGTGGCCGAGATCGAGCAGCGCCTCGAGGGCTACGCCGACCCGGTCGAGGTCGCGGTCCTCGGCTGCGCGGTCAACGGCATCGGCGAGGCCTCGCACGCCGACTTCGGGATCACCGGCGCCAAGAACGAGGGCCTGATCTTCTCGCGCGGCAAGGCGCTGAAGAAGGTGCCGCAGGAGCAGCTCGTCGACGAGCTGTTCAAGGAGATCGACAAGTACACGGAGACGAAGCGGATCGACGTCGACGCCGACCGAGCAGGCGGCCGGCGCCGAGTGGCTCCAGCGGATCGAGGAGGAGAACGCCGGCGAGCTGACGCCCGAGCGCCTCGCGAAGCTCGAGGCCGAGGCGGCGCGCGCCGACGGTGACGCGATCGACGCGGCGCTGACCGAGCCGGTCCGGCTCGGCGAGGACGTCTCGCCGACCGCCGGGCGCCGCTTCAGCCGCGCCTAGGGCGTTCAAGCTGCGCGTACGTCGCGCTCTACGCGGAGGCCGAGGCTGTCCGCCGCGTGCCGCGCCGCTACCGCCACAGCGTGCCGCTTCAGTGGCGCGTCCGCATCGCCCGCGCGCTGGCGCGGAGCACCTGAAAGCAGTCCGACGAGCGGTCGTACGACCGGGCGTCATGGCGCGTACGCGCGCCCCCGGAAAGCGTTTGCACCAATAGGTACACGGTGCTAGCGTCGCCGCCGCCGGCGCCCCACGCGCCGGCTCAGCTCGCCGGCCGCTGACCCATCCGAAGACCAGGAGTCAGAACGGCGTGAGACGCATGCGATTCGCGTGCGCCGTCGCCGGGGCGTGCTTCGCCCTGGGCATCGGCGGCACCAGCGCGGCAGGGGCGTACAACCCGATCGTCCCCACGGAGGCGGGGCGCACCATCACCCTGGACGGGAAGCATCTGACCATCGGCGAGGTGGTGGCCATCGCGCGGTACGGCGCGAAGGTCAAGCTGGCACCGGCGGCGCGCAAGCGCTCCGACGACGCCTACGAGCTGCTGCTCCAGGGCGCCCGGCAGGGACTGCCGATCTACTGGTTCAACCGCGCGCCGGGCTCCGGCCGCGAGACGGTGATCTTCGAGGGCGATCCGTTGTCCCCGGAGAACAAGCAGCTGTTGCTGTCGCGGCAGCTCGCGACGTTCAAGCGCGGCGCGCAGTCGGGCATCGGGCCGGAGGTCTCCGACGAGGAGATCACCCGGGCGATGATGGCGGTGCGGGCGAACACGATGGTCTACGAGGCGGCGTCGCCGCAGCTCACCCAGATGCTGCTCGACCTGCTCAACCAGTGGATCTCGCCGGTCGTGCAGTCGCGCGGCTCGCCGGGTGAGGGCGACCTGCCGCAGATGAGCAACGTCGGCGCGACGATGGTCGGCGCGGGCCAGGCCTACTACCGCGGCCAGAAGATGCCCGCGGCGCAGGCGCTGGCGATGGCCGGACTGACGCCGCTGGCGCCGTTCGCGGCGGACGACGCCGCGCTGACGAGCACGAACGCGTACTCGGCGGGACAGGCGGCGCTGCTCGTGGCGGACTCGAAGCGGATGCTCGACTGGTCCGACCTCACGTTCGCGATGAGCATGCTCGGCCTGAACTCCAGCGTGACGCCGCTCACCGCCGTCCCGCAGGAGGCCCGGCCGTTCCCGTTCCAGAACTGGCAGGCGAAGCGGCTGCTGGGGCTGATCCGGGGCAGCTACCTGTTCGACCTCGAGCCCGACGGCAAGCGGATCATCCAGGACCCGCTGAGCTTCCGCGACTACAACCAGCGCAACGGCGCGGCGTGGCAGGCGTGGACCCAGCTCAAGCGCGACATGCTGATCCAGATCAACTCGTCGGATCACAACCCGGCGGTCGTGCCGGGCGCCAAGCCGAGCGACTCGTGGGAGCTCAACACGCCCTGGTTGAAGCAGTACTACGTCAACAGCGGCGGGAAGAAGGGGTTCATCCTCTCGAACTCCAACTTCGTCGCGATGCCGTGGGCGAACGACATGGAGGCGTTCGTGATCGCGCTCGCCCAGACGATCGCGGGGTCCGTCCAGCGCGACATGCGCTTCCCGGACACGTTCTTCACGGTCGTCGCGCCGTCGGACGTGCTCTCGGCGGACGTCCTGGCGAAGGCGGCGCCGCAGGCGCAGAGCTACACGATCTCCGACCTCATGGCCGAGGTCCAGGAGCTGGCGAACCCGATCCCGGCCCAGGGGAACGCGCTGGTCCGCAACGTGGAGGACATGGAGAACTTCACCCGCCAGAAGGCTGCGCGGGCGAGGCTCGCCGTGGACAACGCGTTCCGGCTCGTGGCGCAGGAGGCGCTGTCCGCGACGTACTGGATGAACGTGCGGGCGGCGCAGAAGCCGTCGCGCAGCTTCGGCGCGGCGCCGGCCGCGGCGTGGCACGCCCTGCGCGCGGTGATCCCGTGGCAGGCGGACAGCCGGCCGGACGCCCCGGCGGGCGAGCTCGCCTACGCGTTCATGGTCGCCAATCCGGCGAGCACGTTCATGGGCGGTGACACCGAGCCCTCCGCCGCGGTGAAGGCGGCGACGACCCGGATGCTCAAGCGGGTGAAGCTCCGGCGCGCGGTCCTGCGCAGGCAGGTGGCGCGCGGCTGACGCGGTGGGCCGGCGGCCCGGGCTCGTCCCGGGCCGCCGGCCGCCACCGCGGAGCAGCGTGCGCTAGCCGGCGGCCGCGCCGTAGCGCTCGCCGACCTTGTTCCAGTCGACGACGTTCCACCACGCGTCGATGTAGTCGGGGCGCTTGTTCTGGTACTTGAGGTAGTACGCGTGCTCCCAGACGTCGACGCCGACCAGCGGCGTCTGGCCGTTCGCGAGCGGGGTGTCCTGGTTCGGCGTGCCGACGACGGCGAGCCCGCTGCCGTCGTGCACCAGCCACGACCAGCCGGAGCCGAACTGGTTGACGCCGGTCTCCTTGAGCTTCGCCTTGAAGTCGTCGAACGAGCCGAACGTGCTGTCGATCGCCTCCGCGAGCGCGCCCGACGGGGCGCCGCCGCCGTCCGGGCTCATCGACTCCCAGAACAGCGTGTGGTTGTAGTGGCCGCCGCCGTTGTTGCGGACGGCGCCGCGCTTGTCCTCGGGGACCTGGGAGAGGTCGGCGAGGATCTCCTCGATCGGCTTGCCGTCGAGCGGCGTGCCCTCGAGCGCGGCGTTCGCCTTGTCCACGTACGCCTGATGATGCTTGTCGTGATGGAAGCGCATCGTGTCCGCGTCGATGTGCGGCTCGAGCGCGTCGTAGGCGTAGGGGAGCGGCGGGACTTCGTAGGCCATGGCGAGTCTCCTCGGATCGGGTGCACGGGGTTCTATCACCGCATCCCCGCCGGGCCGCTCCGCTACGCGTGCGGGAACCTACGACACGGCGTCGTGTCCGGTAGGCTGCGCGCGCTTCGACGGCATGTCGTGCCCCCCGCACGGCGACATCCCCAGCAGGAGGTACGCAGGTGAAGGCATTTCGACGGCTCGCCCTGACGGCAGGGCTGGCCGCGACGGCGGCGCTCGGCTTCAGCGCCCCCGCGAACGCCCAGACGGGCACCTGTACGGCGAGCTTCCACGTGCTCCACAACGATCACATCGGCGGCTCTCGGTCCCCGCCGGGCTCTACCGGCTCTCGACGTCCAACCTGACCTGCGCGCAGGCCTCGCGCCTGTTCACGCAGTTCCTGGGCGACTTCAACGGGGTCCTGCCCGCCCCGTGGCGCTACCGCGTCGAGGCCGCCGGGCGCGGCACGTTCACGGCCAGCCGCGGCCGCTCGTTCAGCGTGGTCCGCACCGGCGCGGCCACCGACGCCGCGACGCCCGGCTCGGCGAGCCAGGGCGGCGGCAGCCACGGCGACCTGCTCTGCCCGGGCACGTTCGAGGTCGAGGACGACGACCGCGTGGGCAACCTGCGGATCCCGGCCGGCGAGTACCAGATCACGCTCCTGGGCGGGAACCTGACGTGCGCGACCGCCGAGCGCTACTTCGGCATCTTCCTCGACCGCCCGACGGGCAGGCTCCCGCGCAAGTGGACCGTGCTGCCGATGCTGGCGGAGTTCTTCAAGCAGTCCTCGCACCACGGCTTCCGCATCAAGGAGGTCCTCTAGCGATTGTGCGAAGGTCCCGGTCGATGCGGACCGGGACCTTCACCCGCGCGCTCGCGGGCGCGGCGCTGATCGGCGTCGTGCTCGCCGCGCCGGCGGCCGCGCAGGACCCCGGCCCCACGATCGTCTGGGGCGGCGACACGACGCTCGGCTCGTCGTACGGCCGGCCGCCCGACCGGGGCTGGCCGCAGCTCGCGCCGGTCGCCTCCGTCCTGCGCCGCGCGGACTTCGCCGCGCTCAACCTCGAGGGGACGTTCGGCTCCGGCGGCGCGTCGAAGTGCGGCGGCGGGTCGTCGAACTGCTTCGCGTTCCAGGCGCCGCCGGCGAACGCGTCGACGCTCGCGCGCGCCGGCGTCGACGTCGTCAACCAGGCGAACAACCACGCCTACGACTTCGGGCCCGCCGGCTACGCGACGACCCGGTCGGCGCTGCGCGGCGCCGGGGTCGCCTACAGCGGCGCGCCCGGCGAGGTCGCGGTGGTCGAGCGCGACGGCTTCAAGGTCGCCTTCGTCGGCTTCTCGACGTACCGCTGGAGCGCGCCGATGAGCTCCGACGCCGCGGTCCGCCGGCTCGTGCGCGCGGCGGGGCGGCGCGCGCCCGTGGTGGTGGCGATGTTCCACGCGGGCGCCGAGGGGGCGGACAAGACGCGCGTCCCCGGCGGGCGCGAGCACGCGTTCGGGGAGGACCGCGGCGACAGCCGCCACTTCGCGCGCGCGGCGATCGACGCGGGCGCGGACCTCGTCGTCGGCTCGGGGCCGCACGTCGTGCGCGGGCTCGAGCTCTATCGCGGCCGCCTGATCGCGTACTCGCTCGGCAACCTCACCGGCTACCGCAACTTCAGCACCGCCGGGACGAGCGGCCTGAGCGGCCTCCTGCGCGTCACGCTCGACGCCGACGGCACCGCGGCCACGTTCGAGATCACCTCGCTGCGGCTCGACGGGGTCGGGATCCCGCACGCCGACCGCCGCCGCTCGACCGAGCGGCTGATGCGGCGGCTCTCGCCGGCTCGACTTCGGCCGCCGCGATCCGTTCCGCCTGTTCGTCGGGGAGGTCGCGCCCGTGCCGGTGGCCGCGCTCCCCGGCGGCTAGGCTCTCCCGGCGCATGACACGGCTCTCCCAGTACCTCCTCCCGACCGAGAAGCAGCCGCCCGCCGACGCGGAGGCGCTCTCGCACAAGCTGCTCGTCCGCGCGGGCATGATCCGCCAGCTCGGCGCCGGGCTCTGGACCTGGATGCCGGCGGGCTGGCGGGTGCACCAGAACGTCGTGCAGATCATCCGCGAGGAGATGAACGCGATCGGCGGGCTGGAGATGCTGATGCCGGTCCTGCACCCGGCCGAGCTGTGGCAGCGCAGCGGCCGCTACGCGATCCCGGAGCTGCTCAAGCTGCAGGACCGCAGGGGCGCCGAGCTCGTGCTGGCGATGACGCACGAGGAGAACATCACGTTCCACATGGCGTCGATCGTGCGCTCGTACCGCGACCTGCCGCAGATCCTCTACCACTTCCAGACGAAGGAGCGCGACGAGCCGCGCCCGCGCGCGGCGGTGCTGCGGACGCGCGAGTTCATCATGAAGGACGCCTACACCTTCGACCGCGACGCCGAGGGCCTGGAGGTGGGCTACGGGAAGCACATCCGCGCCTACGACCGGATCTTCGAGCGCTCGGGGCTGGACTGGTACCGGGTCGAGTCCGACGTCGGGATGATGGGCGGGACGGCCGCGCACGAGTACATGGCGCCGTGCGCGGCGGGCGAGGACGCGGTCGCGCTCGCGCCCGGCTACGCCGCCAACGTCGAGATCGCGAGCGCCGACGCCCAGCCGGTCGAGCTGCCCGCCGGGCTGCCGGAGCCGGTGCTGGAGGAGACGCCCGGCCTGATCACCGTGGCGGCCGTCGCCGGCGCGCTCGGCGTCCCCGCCGGCGCGCTGCTGAAGGCGTTCCCCGTGATCGTCGGGGCGGACGAGCTGCGGCTCGTCATGCTGCGCGGCGACCACCGCGTGAACGAGACCAAGCTGCGCAACGCGATCGGCGCCGACGTCCGGCCCGCGCGGCCGGAGGAGTTCGAGGCGCGGATCGGCCCCGCGGGCTACATCGGCCCGGTCGGCACCGACGTGCCGATCCTGCTCGACGCCGGCGTCGCGCCGGGCTCCTACGTCACGGGCGCCAACCGTCCCGACGCGCATCTGCGCGGCGTCGAGCCGGGCCGCGACTTCAGGTTCGAGTCCGCCGACGTCCGCACCGTCGAGGCGGGCGACACCGTCGACGGCGCGCCGATCCGGATCGAGCCCGCGATCGAGGTGGGCAACATCTTCAAGCTGGGGACGCGCTACTCGGACGCGCTCGGCGCCACCTACCTCGACGAGGCGGGCAAGGAGCGGGCGATCTGGATGGGCTCCTACGGCCTCGGCCCGGCGCGGATCGCGGCGGCCGCCGTCGAGCAGTTCGCCGACGAGCACGGGATCAGCTGGCCGCGCTCGATCGCGCCGTTCGACATCGAGCTCGTCGGGCTCGGCAGGGAGGGGACCGAGGAGCGCAAGCTCGCCGAGCGGCTCTACGAGGAGCTGCAGGCGACCGGGCTCGACATCGTCTACGACGACCGCGACGCCGGCCCGGGCACGAAGTTCGCCGACGCGGAGCTGCTCGGCGTCCCGCTGCGCCTCACCGTCGGCCGGCGCACGCTCGAGGCCGGCGAGATCGAGGCGCAGGTGCGGCGCGGCCGCGAGCAGCGTTCCGTGCCGCTGGACGGCGCGGCGGAGGCGGCGGCGGACCTGTGGCGCGACCTCCCGTAGAGCCGCCCCGGAGGAAGCTCACCTTCCGCAGGCTGTCCGGGCTCGACCGCTCCGGCCCGCCGCCCGCGCAGACGCGGGCGGGGGAGCCGCTGCACCCGTGGACGATCCCGAACGCGATCGGGTACGTCCGGCTCGCGCTGATCCCGGTCTTCCTCGTGCTCGCGTTCTCGTCGGAGAGCGGCACCGACGCGCTGCCGGCGATCCTCTTCGCCGTCATCGGGTGGAGCGACTACCTGGACGGCATCACCGCCCGCGTCACCGGTCAGTACTCGCGCCTGGGCGCGCTGCTGGATCCGCTCGTCGACCGGTTGCTCGTGCTGTCGGGCGTCGTCGTGTGCTGGCACTTCGAGCTGCTGCCGCGCTGGGCCCTCGCGCTGCTCGCGGTGCGCGAGGTGCTGATGCTGATCCTGGTGCGCGTGGCGATGGTCAAGCACGTCGACCTGCCGGTGAACTGGCTCGGCCGCGCCGGCGTGTTCCCGGTCTTCGGCGCGCTGTTCTTCGGCCTGGCCGGCGTCGACTGGCTCGCGCAGGCGCTGCTCTACGTCGGCCTGGTGCTGATCTACGGATCGCTGGCGCGGTACGTCAGGGCCGGTCTGCGGCAGTATCGTGCGCAGCAGGGGTGAGCGGGAACATGCAAACCCTCATCCTCAGCTTGAGGATCGCTATGCTCCCACCCATGACCCAGGAGAGGACCGCCAGGACATGATGGACACCTTCCCCGACCTCGGATCCCTGTCCGACCAGGAGTTGAAGGATCTGATCCAGCAGCTCACGGACGAGGAGCAGGAGGTCTCGTACCGGCGGCGGATCCTCCACGGCAAGATCGACATCCTGCGCGCCGAGCTCGTGAACCGGCTGCGCAAGAAGCACGAGGGAGGCGAGGACGTGATCTCCGGCGCCGACGTGCAGCGGTTGACGGACATCCTCGCGGGGCGGGCGTCGGGCGGCGACGAGTCGTAGCGCCACGCGATGGCGCGCCATTGTCCCGAGTGCGGGTTCGTCGTCGCCGAGGGGGCCAACTACTGCCCCAAGTGCGGCGCGTACCAGGGCGACGGAGGCCGAGGCCTCCGATGACGTCACCACGGCCACGTACGTGATCGACGAGTCGACGGGCGAGCTCCGCCCGGTCGACGTCGGTGACGTCGCGGCCGAGGCGGGCGCCCTGGTCATCCGCGCGGGCGGCGGGCGCGTCGGCCAGTCGTTCCCGCTGAGCGGCGAGCAGCTCGCGATCGGGCGCTCGCCCGAGGCGGAGGTGTTCCTCGACGACGTCACCGTCTCGCGCGACCACGCGACGCTCGTGCGCCGCGGCGGCGCCTGGTGGCTCGACGACTCCGGCTCGCTCAACGGCACCTACGTCAACCGGAGGCGGATCGACTCGCACAAGCTGGAGGACGGCGACGAGCTGCAGATCGGCAAGTACAAGCTGACGTACCTGGCGCGGTGACCGAGCCCGAGGCCGAACCGGTCGCGCCCGAGGAGGGGCCGGCAGCACCTCCTCCGTCGGCCGCGGCCGGGGGCAAGTCGCTGACCATCGGGGCGGTCTGCAAGCAGCTGGCGCAGGAGTTCCCCGACATCTCGATCTCGAAGATCCGCTACCTCGAGGACCAGAAGCTGCTGGCCCCGCGGCGGACGGCCGGCGGCTACCGGCTCTACTCGGCCAACGACGTGACGCGGCTGCGGACGATCCTGCGGCTCCAGCGCGACGAGTTCCTGCCGCTGCGCGTGATCCGCCAGGAGCTCGCGGCGGGGCGGACGGAGCCCGAGACGGCCGCGGCGGACAGCGGCGTGACCCCCGCGACGGACGCGCGGCCCGGCGCCGCGCTGCGCCGGCTCACGTTCTCGATCGCCCAGCGCGGCTCGCTCTACTCGCTCGAGGACGTGGTCGAGGACACGGGCGCCGACCCGCGGCTGATCGCCGAGCTCGAGGACTACCAGATCATCCGCGGCGAGCCGCGCGGCGGGACGAAGTACTACGACGAGACCGAGCGGGAGATCGTCCGCGCGGTCTCGGAGCTGTCGCGCTACGGCGTCGCGGGCCGCAACCTGCGCGTGTTCAAGACGTCGGCCGAGCGCGAGTCGGCGCTGCTGCAGCAGATCCTCGCCCCGAGCCTGCGCTCGCGCAACCCGGAGCGGCGCAAGGAGGCCGTCGAGGCGCTCGAGAACCTCGCCGCGGTCGCGTCGCACCTGAAGCACCTGCTGCTCGTCCGGGACCTGCGGCGGATCGCGCGGTGACGCGGCCGGCCGACCTGCGGTCGCTGATCCGCGACATCCCCGACTTCCCCAAGCCGGGGATCGTGTTCAAGGACATCACCCCGCTGCTGCTCGACCCGCACGCGGTCGACACGTCGGTCGAGGGGATCGCGGAGTGGGCCGGCCCGCGCGGCGTCGACTTCGTCGTGGCGGCGGAGGCGCGCGGCTTCATCCTCGGCGCGGCGATCGCGCGCGAGCTCGGCGCGGGCTTCGTCCCGGCGCGCAAGCCGGGCAAGCTCCCGGCCGAGGTCGTGACCGCCGAGTACATCCTCGAGTACGGGATCGACGTGCTCGAGATGCACGCGGACGCGCTCGCCCATGGGGCGCGGGTGCTGATCCACGACGATCTCCTGGCCACGGGTGGGACGGCGCGTGCGCTGGCCGAGCTGGTCGAGCGGCTCGGCGCGACCGTCGTCGGGTGCGCGTTCCTGGTCGAGCTGGCGTTCCTGGACGGGCGCCGGCGGCTCGAGGGCTTCGACGTCCACGCCCTCGTCACCTACGAGGGCGACTAGCTGGCTCGACGGCGCGCGCCATCCCGGCGAGCGCCTCGTCGAGCTGGCGGCGCGCCGCGCGGCGCAGCATGAAGCCGCCGAGGCGCCCCCAGCCGCGCGGCTGCTGGCGCAGGCTGAGGTGGAGCGTCGCGCCGTCCAGCCGCGCCTCGACGACCGAGGCGGTGAGCAGCCGCTCGAACGGCGAGCCGGCGACCTGGAGCGCCCAGCGCCTGAGCACCGGCGGCTCGGACGCCTCGAGCCGCTGGTCGGCGCGGACCGCGCGGCCGCCCTCCTTGCCGAGCACCATCGTCCAGCCGGCGTCGGTGACGGCCTTCGACGCGGCGGGTCATCGGCCACCAGCGCGGCAGCGCGTACGGGTCGGCCAGGACGCGCCAGATCGCGTCCGGCGACGCCGCGATGGCCCGCGAGCGCGCGACCCGCACGGCGCGCCGCTAGCGCCCGCTCGGGAGCTTGCCGCTCAGGACGACGTCCGACGGCTGCTTCGCGTCCGCGGCGGACTCGCGCGAGACGACGACGTTGGCGTACGTCGCGTACAGCTTCGGGAAGGCGGCCAGGTCCTTCTCGCCGGGGCCCTGGATGACTGGAGCTTGCCGTCGGCGCCGACCGGGTCCGTGAAGCCGAGCCGGCGTGCCTTCGACCCGGGTCCGGTGAGCCAGACGGCGTACGAGTCCTTCGCGCCGTTGGCGGGGAGCTTCTCGCCCTGCAGCGCGAACAGCAGCTGCTCGCCCTGGAGGAACACGGCCATCTTGCCCGTGGCCTTGCCCCCGCCGGGGGCGGTCAGGTCGATCTCGTCGGCGACCTGGGCCTGCGCGGTCGGGGTGGCGGTCGCCGTCGCGGTGGCGGACGGCGCCGCGCTCTGCTCGTCGCCGGGGTCGTCGTCGCCGCCGCGGAGGACGAGGAACAGCACCACGGCCACGACCGCGAGGACGCCGAGGATCAGCAGGACGCCGCCGAGCCGCGAGGACGCCGGCGGGGTGTCGTCGTCGGCGGCGGGTGCGTCGCGGACGGGTCGCGGGCGCGGGGCGGGCGGCTCGTCGGCGGTGTCTGCGGGCGCGGCCGGCTCCGCCTCGTCGCCGGCCTGGGGCGCGCTGACCGCGCTATCCGCGGTCAACTCGCCCCGCGTCGCGTCATCACCGGTCTGGGGCGCGTCGGGGTCGCTATCCGACCCCAAGTCGCCCCGCGTCGCGCCCGGGATCTCCGGCAGCCCGCGCGGAGCGACGTCGGCCAGCGCGCCTGCGACGCCCGCGGCCCAGTCGCGCAGCGGCGCGGACTCCGCGAGCAGCCCGCGGGTCGCATCGGCGTCGCGCTCGGCCTGCTGGCCGAGCAGGTAGTCGGCGAGCGGGCCGGTGAGCTCGCCCGGCAGCCCGTTGCCCGGCGCGAGCGCGTCCAGACCGGCGTGCGCGCGCGAGCGCACCGCGGCGACCGGGAGGCCGAGCAGCTGCGCGATGTCGTCGTAGCTGCGCCCCTGCTGGAGGATCAGGCTGACGACGGCGCGCTGGTCGGGCGCGAGCGGGTCCAACGGGCTCATGCGACCGCGCATTAAAGTGCGCCGACGTGAACGACGCGATAAAGCTGCCGTGGAAGCCGGACCACGGCTTCGACGCCCTGTACGGCCTGACCGTCACCGCGATGACCGACAGCGAGGTCGCCGCCGAGGTCGCGGTGCGCGACGAGCTGCTCCAGCCGGCCGGCCTCGTGCACGGCGGCGTCCTCGCCTCGATCGCCGAGTCGATCACCTCGATGGCGACCTGGTTCGCGGTCGCGCCCGAGGGCCGCAGCGCGCAGGGCCTGTCGAACCAGACGAGCTTCCTGCGGCCGCTGCTGGGCGGCACGATCCACGCCACCGCGAAGCGCCGGCACAGGGGCCGCACGACCTGGGTGTGGGAGGTCGAGATCAGCGACGACGAGCAGCGCCTGTGCGCGCTCGTGCGGATGACGATCGCGGTCCGCGACGCCGCCTGAGTGGTCCTGCCGGGACCGGGGTCATTGGCCCTGCCACCAGGGCCAATCGCGGCGTAGCCTGCGCGGCATGACTCCCCACGCCGATCTCAAGGGCCCCGGCTACCGGGCCATGTCCGCCCTCTCCAGCGCCACCCACGACCTGCCGCTCGACCCGCTCCTGCGCGAGCTGATCCGCGTCCGCGCGTCGATGCTCAACGGCTGCGCGTACTGCGTCGACATGCACACGAAGGACGCCCGCGCGCAGGGCGAGACCGAGCAGCGGCTCTACGCGGTCGCCACCTGGCACGAGGCGCCGTTCTTCTCGCCCGCCGAGCGCGCCGCGCTCGCGCTGACCGACGCGCTGACGCTGCTCCCCGGCAACCCGCTCCCCGACGACGTCGTCGCCGCGGCTGAGGCCGAGCTCGGCGCCGACGGCCTCGCCAGCGCGACCTGGATCATCATCACGATCAACGCCTGGAACCGCGTCGCGATCGCCGGCCACGAGCAGGCCGGCGAGTACGAGCCCGAGGCGGCGGCGGCGTGAGCGCGGCGGCGCTGCGCGGGCTCCACGTCCCCGGCGATCCGCTGGTCCTCCCCAACGCGTGGGACGCCGCGACGGCCCGCGCCGTCGCGGCCGCCGGGTTCCCCGCGGTGGCGACGACGAGCAGCGGCGTCGCCGAGTCGCTCGGCTACGAGGACGGGGAGGAGACCCCGGCGGACGAGATGCTCGCCGCGGTCCGGCGGATCTCCCGCGTGGTCGACGTGCCGGTCACCGCCGACCTCGAAGGGCGGCTACGGCCTCGATCCCGCCGACCTCGCGCAGCGGGCCGTCGCCGCGGGCGCCGCCGGCCTCAACTTCGAGGACACCGATCACGCGAACGCGCCGCGGCTGCACGACATCGCCGCCCAGGCGGAGCGGATCGGCGCGCTCAAGGCGGCGCAGGACCTCGTCGTCAACGCCCGGATCGACGTCTTCCTCAACGGCGGCCCGGTCGCCGAGGGCCTCGAGCGCGCGCGGGCGTACGCCGACGCGGGCGCCGACTGCGTCTACCCGATCGGGATCGTCGACGAGGCGACGATCGCCGCGTTCGTCGAGCTCGGCACGCCGGTCAACGTCGTCCTGTCACCGGCGGCGCCGCCGATCGAGCGCCTCGCCGAGCTCGGCGTCGCCAGGATCAGCCTCGGCCACTTCCTCCACGCCGAGATGCTCGCCGCGCTGGACGAGCGGCTCGCCGGCCTCAGCCGCCGCGGTACGCGTTCGTGATCGGCATCCGCCGGTCGCGGCCGAACGCGCGCGGCGTGATCTTGATCCCGGGCGGCGCCTGGCGGCGCTTGTACTCCGCCCGGTCGACGAGCGCGAAGACCCGCTCGACCGCCTCGGCCGGCAGCCCGGCGAGCGCGAGCTGCTCGCGCCCCGCGTCCTCCTCGATGTAGGCCTCGAGGATCGCGTCGAGCGTGTCGTAGTCGGGCAGCGAGTCCTCGTCCTTCTGGTCCGGCCGCAGCTCGGCGCTCGGCGGCCGGTCGATGATCGAGCGCGGCACCGGATGCTCGGCGTCGCGGGCGTTGCGGAAGTCCACGAGCCGGTAGACGAGCGTCTTCGGCACGTCCTTGATCACCGCGAAGCCGCCGGCCGAGTCGCCGTAGAGCGTCGAGTAGCCGACCGAGTTCTCCGACTTGTTGCCGGTCGTGACGACGAGCCAGCCGAACTTGTTCGACAGCGCCATCAGCAGGTTGCCGCGGATCCGCGCCTGCAGGTTCTCCTCGGTGATGTCCGGCTCGCGCCCCGCGAACGGCTCGGCGAGCATCTCCTCGTAGACCGCCATCGCCGGCGCGATCGGCAGGTCGAAGCACTGGATGCCGAGGCTCGCCGCGAGCGCGCGGGCGTCGCTCTGCGTGCCCTCGCTCGAGTAGCGCGACGGCATCACCACGGCGGTCACGCGGTCGGCGCCGAGCGCGTCGGCCGCGATCAGCGCCACCAGCGTCGAGTCGATCCCGCCCGACAGCCCCAGCACGACGTGCTCGAAGCCGTTCTTGGCGCAGTAGTCGCGCAGCCCGAGGCAGAGCGCGGCGTACACCTCCGCCTCCGGCTCGAGCAGCTCGGCGACGTCGCCGCCGAGCGTCAGCGACCCGTCGCGCGGCGTCCGCTCGATCCGCTCGAGCTGGCGCACGTCGGGCAGCGCGCGGCGCACCGGCGGGCGCAGGCGCGTGTCGCGCAGCCGCGCGGTCGCGGCGGCCTGGAGGTCGACCGTGCAGAGCGTCAGCGCCTCGGCGAACTGCGGCGCCCGCGCGAGCACGGTGCCCTCGTGGTCGATCACCACCGAGTGCCCGTCGAAGACGAGCTCGTCCTGCCCGCCGACGAGGTTGCAGAACGCGACGGCGGACAGGTTGTCGCGCGCCCGCTGGACGAGCATCGCCTCGCGCTGGCGGCCCTTGCCCGCGTAGTACGGCGAGGCCGAGGCGTTGAGGATCAGCGTCGCGCCGGCCAGCGCCTCCTCCTGCGCGGGATGGCCCGGGGTCCAGATGTCCTCGCAGATCGTGAGCCCGATCCGCGCCTCCCCGAGGTCGACGACGACGGCGTCGTCGCCGGCCTGGAAGTAGCGCTGCTCGTCGAACACCCCGTAGTTCGGCAGCAGCGTCTTGCGGTAGACGGCGTGGACCGCGCCGTCGACGAGCACCGCGAGCGCGTTGTAGACGTCGTCGGAGCGCTCGGGGAAGCCGACCAGCGCGACGATCCCCTGCGCGTCGGCGGCGACCGCCGCGAGCGCCTCCTGCGCGGCCTCGAGGAAGTGCTCCTTGAGCAGCAGGTCCTCGGGCGGATAGCCGGTCAGCATCAGCTCGGGGAACAGCACGAGCTCGGCGCCCGCGTCGCGCGCGCGGGCGATCTGCTCGCGCACGATCGCCACGTTGCCGTCGAGGTCGCCGACGCGCGCGTCGACCTGCGCGAGCGCAAGGGTCAGGGGAGCGAGCACGGCGGGGATTCTAGGCGCGCTGGGCGGCGCGGCGGCGACCCCGCGGCGCCGCCACATCCGGCGTCGCGGCGACCGCGAGCGCCGCGATCTCCGCCTCGAGCCCGGCCGCGAGCGCGTCGAGATCGGGCAGCGCGTCGTAGTCGGCCACGAGCCCGAAGTCGATCCGCCCGTCGTAGGACATGATCGCGATCCCGAGCGCGCAGTTCTCCGCCAGCGGGACGAGCGGGTAGATCCGCCGCAGCGGCCGCCCGAGCATGTAGAGCGTCAGCTGCGGGCCGGGCACGTTCGTCACGGTCAGGTTGAAGAACCGCTGCACGGCCTGGAGCCGGGTGGCCTGGGCGAGGATCGTCGGCGGCGCGAAGTCGGTCAGCGAGGTGATCACCTCGGCGCCGACGGCCTGGCCGGACTCCTTGAGCCCGCGCATCGCCTCGTGCACCGCGCCGTAGCGGGCGAGCGGATCCTCGAGCCCGATCGGCAGCGGCGCGTACATCGTCGTCACGCGGTTGCCGAGCGCGCCGCGCTCGCTGTCGGCGCGCACGGAGACCGGCACCATCGCCTTGAGCTCGACGCCCTCGGTCTCGAGCCCGTGCGCGAGGTAGTGGCGCCGCAGCGCGCCCGCCACCGCGGTCAGCACGACGTCGTTGACCGTCCCGCCGAGCGCGTTCTTGACCGCCTTGAAGCACCGCCAGGTCGGCGTCGACCCACGCGAAGCGCCGGTGCGGCCCGATCCGCAGGTTGAGCGGCGACGCCGGCGCGCCGGCGATCCCCGCCTGCGCGATCGCCGCCAGCCCGCCGGCCGCGGTCAGCCCCGCGATCGCCGCGTGGCGCGGGTGCACGACCGCGTCGACGGCGGCGCCGGCGAACTCGAGCGGGGTGTGCGCCCGCTCGACCAGCGCGTCGGCGAGCAGCTTCGCCGCGCTCGGCTCGGGCCGCGGGAACCACGGCTCCGGGTCGGGCTGGGGCGGCGGGTCGGCGTCGAGGTCGAACAGCACCGTGGCGATGTCGACGCCCGACACGCCGTCGACCAGGCAGTGGTGCGTCTTGGTGATCATCGCGAAGCGGTCGTCGCCGACCCGGTCGACGAGCCACAGCTCCCACAGCGGCTTCGCGCGGTCGAGCCGCTGGGCGAAGATCCGGCCGGCCAGCCGCCGCAGCTCGGCTTCGCCCGCCGGCGGCGCCAGCGCGGTGTGGCGCACGTGGTAGCCGGGGTTGAAGTGCGGGTCGTCGATCCACACCGGCCGGCTCTGCACGAGCGGCGGGAAGGCGAGCTTCTGGCGGTAGCGGGGAACGAGCGCCAGCCGCCGCTCGATCTGCGCGACGAGGTCGTCGTACGCGGGCGGCTCGCCCTCGAACAGCAGCACCGAGCCGACGTGCATGTGCGCGCCCCCGTCCTCGAGCGCGAGGAACGAGGCGTCGAGCCCGGTCAGCCGATCGGGGTTCGTCACGCGGCGGATTGTGTCGTATCCGAAGCATTACACAAGTAGGTTTCATAACCTTCAACAGCGTGTACAATGTTCGTATGCCCGTCACGCTCAGCCGACCCGCGCGAGTTCGAGCGCGCGTACGACGAGCACGGCCGCAGCGTGTACGCCGCCGCGCTCCGGATCCTCGGCAGCCCCGCCCAGGCCCAGGACGTCACGCAGGACGTGTTCCTGCGCCTCTGGCGCAAGCCGGAGTCGTTCGACGCCCGGCGCGGCGGGCTCGGCCCGTACCTGCGCCTGATGGCGCGCTCGCGCGCGCTCGACCTGTGGCGCGAGGGCCAGGCGGCCGGGCGCATGACGGACCGGATGGTGCTCGCCGCGATCGAGCCCGAGCCCGTCGACGCGCCCGCGCCCGAGGCCGAGCGCAACGAGGACCGCGCCGGCGTGCGCGCCGCGCTGCGGCGGCTTCCGCAGGCGCAGCGCGAGGCGCTCGTGCTCGCCTACTGGGGCGGGCTGACGGCGGACGAGATCGCGCGCCGCTCGCAGGTGCCGCTGGGGACCGCCAAGAGCCGGATCCGGCTCGGCCTGGCGCGGTTGCGCCAGGAGTGCGGCCCACTCGCCGCTTGAGTGACGCCCGTCACACCGGGTTCTGGTCCGGCCGCTATGCTCGAACGCTCGTTCGACCGCCGAGCCGTGGCACTCGAAGTGCCGCGGGCGGGGGACCCAACCGCCGCCGCAAGGCGGCACGGGGCGAATCCGCGGCTGCTGCCGCGGTAGCGACGCGCGGGAGACCCCGCGGCCGCGAGCCCGTCAGCTGACCTCGTAGGCACCCGGGTCGGACGCACGTAGGAGGTCTCCGCATGAGGCCGCGGAACATCGCGCGCCCGGCTGCCGCCGGGGCGCTCTGCCTCGCCTTCACCTGCGCCCAGGCCGCATCGGCCCAGGCTCCGACAACGCAACCGTCCGACCCGTCCGCCACCGCCGCCGCCAAGCCGCGGATCACCGTGAGCCGGCGCAAGCTCGACGTCCCCTCCGGCGATCGCACCGCCGTCAAGGGCACGGTGCAGCCCGGCGTCTCCGGCGTCACCGTCTCGCTGCAGATCCGCCGCGGGTCGCGCTGGAAGCCGCTCGATCGCGACACGACCGATGATGAGGGGCGCTACAAGCTGCGCGAGCGCCTCCGACGAACCGGCAGCGCGCAGGCGCGCGTCCGCGTCGCCGGCGGCCCCGACGTCGCCGAGGGCAAGCGCCGGATCGGCCGGCTGAACGTCTACAAGCGCACGTACGCGTCGATGTACGGCCCCGGCCTGTACGGCAACCTGCTCGCCTGCGGCGGCCGGCTCAGCACGGGCACGCTCGGCGTCGCGCACAAGACGCTGCCGTGCGGGACCAAGGTCACGATCAAGCGCGGCAACCGCACGGTCCGCGTCCCGGTCGTCGACCGCGGCCCGTTCGTCGGCGGGCGCGAGTACGACCTCACGTCGGCGACCGCCGCGAAGCTCGGCTTCCCGGGCCTCGGGACGATCCTGACGACGCGCTAGAGCGGGAGCGCGAGCTGCGGGCCGCCCGGAGGGGGCGCGGCCCGCTCCGCCGCCTCCGCGTCCTCGAACGCCGCGACCCGCACCCCGAGCAGCCGCACGGGGCGCGGCGGCGCGTACGCCCGCAGCAGCTCGGTGGCGACGCCGGTGATCGTCGCCGTGTCGTTCACCGGGGCGGCGAGCGTGCGGGCGCGCGTGACCGTGGTCCAGTCGTCGAGCCGGACCTTGATCGCGATCGTGCGCCCGCGCACCGCCTTGCGCCGCAGCCCCTCGGCGAGCTGCCCGGCGAGCCGCGCCAGCACCGCCTCGAGCTCGGCGAGGTCGCCGATGTCGCGGTCGAACGTCGTCTCGTTCGAGCGCGACTTCGCCGGCCCGGACTCCGACTCCACGACCGCCGAGCCGTGGAAGTGCGCGCGGGCGACGAGCTCGCGCGCGTGGCGCGAGCCGAAGCGCTGCGCCAGCTGCGCCTCGTCGGCGGCCTGGAGCGCGCCGATCGTGGTCAGCCCGATCGCGGCGAGCCGCTCAGCGGTCTTCGGCCCGATCCCCGGGATGATCCGCAGCGACGCGCCCGCGAGCCGCCGGCAGGCCTCCTCGCGCCCCATCGCCACGAAGCCCTGCGGCTTCTCCAGGTCGGACGAGACCTTCGCGATCAGCCGGTTCGGCCCGACGCCGACCGAGATCCCGATCCCGGTCCGCGCGCGCACCTCCTCGACCAGGTCGCGCAGCACGCGCAGCGGCTTCTCGGCCTCGGTGACGTCGGCGTAGCCCTCGTCGAGCCCGACCTGCTGGACGACCGGCAGCCGCTCGCGCACCAGGTCCCAGACCTCGCGCGACTTCGCCCGGTAGGCGTCGAAGTCGGGCGGGATGAACACCGCGTCCGGGCACAGCCGCCGCGCCTGGGCGGCGGGGGAGGCCGAGCCCACGCCGAACTTCCTGGCCTCGTAGGACGCCGTGGTGACCACCGCGCGCGGACCCGAGCCGGCCACCACGACCGGCTTGCCCTTCAGCTCGGGCCGCCGCAGCAGCTCGACGCTGACGTAGAACGCGTCGCAGTCGAGATGGGCGATCACGCGGCGATCCATGACCCTCCATGGATACCGGGCCGGGCGGACGGGGTAGGCAGCCGCCGATGGCGGTCGAACTGCGCGACGTCGCGGACGGGCTGTGGCTGTGGCGCCAGCCGCACTTCGCCTGGCGCGAGGACAACGACTGGGAGCCGGAGGTCTCGTCGTTCGCGGTCCGCTCGCGCGGCGTCACGCTGCTGCTCGACCCGCTCGCCCCGCGCCCGGACGGGGGCGAGCTGTGGCAGCGGCTCGACGCGGCGCCGCCGGACGCGATCGTGATCCTGAAGCCCGACCACGTCCGCGACGTCGACCTGTTCGCGCGCTGGTACGACGCGGACGCGTACGGGCCGATGCTGTTCTGGCCCGACGACATCCCGCAGCGCGAGCTCGAGCCGGTCTACCCGGGCCTGGAGCTGCCCGGCGGGCTCGTCGCGCAGCACGACGGCCGCGGCTTCGGCGAGACCCCGCTCTACCTGCCCGAGCAGCGCGCGCTCGTGTTCGCGGACGGGCTGACGGCTCCCGGCGGGACGCTGCGCGTGTGGGGCACGCCGTGGCACGAGCAGCGGGTCCTGCCGGCGATGCGCGCGCTGCTCGACCTGCCGTTCGAGCACGTGCTCGTCTCGCACGGCGAGCCGGTCCACACCCGCGCCGACTTCGAGGCCGCGCTGGAGCGCGAGCCGTGGTCGGACCGCGAGGGCGACTAGCCGCCGAAGCGGCCGCGGAAGCTCGGGTCGACCACGTCGACGTAGTCCGGGTGGCGGCTGATGTAGGCCGCGGTGAACGGGCACAGCGGGATCACCGTGCGCCCGGCCTCGCGCAGCTGGTCGAGCATCCCGCCGACCAGCGTGCTGCCGAGCCCCTCGCCCTCGTGGCCCGCGTCGATCTCGGTGTGGGCGATGATCAGGCTCTTGCCGCCGGCGCGGTACTCGACGAAGCCGAGCAGCTCGCCGTCGCGCAGCAGCTCGAAGCGGTCGCGCTCCGGCGCCTCGACGACCTCAGCGCTCATCCCAGGCCTGCTCCAGCGCGGCCCGGATGCGCACGGCGGCCTCCTGGAAGTTCTCGTCGGCGCCGTGGACCTGCACGTCGGGGTGCTCGGGGACCTCGTAGGGCGCGCTGACGCCGGTGAAGTCGAGCAGCTTGCCCGCCCGCGCCCGCGCGTAGAGGCCCTTCGGGTCGCGCTGCTCGCAGATCTCCACGGGCGTGTCGACGTAGACCTCGAGGAACGGCAGCCCGGCCGCCGCGTGCAGGTCGCGCGCCAGCGCGCGGTCGTGGTGCGCGGGGGAGACCAGCGAGGCGATCGCGACCATGCCCGAGTCGGCCATCAGCCGCGCGACGTGCGCGACGCGGCGGATGTTCTCGGTCCGGTCGGCGGGCGAGAACGCGAGGTCGCCGGAGAGCCCGTGGCGCAGGTTGTCGCCGTCGAGGAAGTACGCGGCGTGGCCGGACTCGACGAGCAGCCGCTCGAGCGCCGCGGCGACGGTCGACTTGCCCGACGCCGGCAGGCCGGTGAGCCAGACGGTCGCGCCCTGGGTGCCGAGCGACGACCAGCGATGCTCCCGGCCCAGGCCGGTGTCGTGCCAGGTGACGCCGGGGGAGTGCGGCTCGTCGGGCCGCGGGCCCTCGCGCACGACGCGCACCATCCCGGCGCCGACCGTGTCGTTCGAGTCCTGGTCGATCAGGATGAACGCGCCGGTCGTGCGGTTCTCCGCGTACGGGTCGGCGACGATCGGCGCGCTCGTGCGCAGCGTGAGCCGCGCGATGTCGTTGAGCTCGAGCTGGTCGGGCGGCGTCTCCTCGCGCAGCGTGGTCACGTCGAGCAGGACGTCGATCGACTCGACCGCGGCGCGGACCGTGCGCGTGGTGTGCTTGAGCGCGACGTGCTCGCCGGCGCGCAGCGGGCTCTCCGACATCCAGCAGACCGTGGCCTCGAGGTGGCGGCCGGCGACCGGCAGGTCCTCGGTGCCGACGATCATCTCGCCGCGGCCGACGTCGAGGTCGTCGGCGAGCTGGATCGGTGACCGAGTCGGGCGGCGCGGCGGACTCGCGCGGCCCGTCGTACGTCTCGACGGCGAGCACCTTCGTGCGCCCGCCGCCGGGCATGATCGTCACCTCGTCGCCGGGGCGGAGCGTGCCGCCCGCGACCTGGCCGGCGTAGCGGCGCTCGCGCCGCGCGGCCTCCTCGGGGCGGATCACCCACTGGACCGGCAGCCGCAGCGGGCCCTCGCCGCGGTCGGCGGCGACGTCGACCTGCTCGAGGTGCGTGAGCAGCGCCGGGCCGTCGTACCAGTCCGCGCTGCCGCGCTCGACGACGTTGTCGCCGTGCAGCGCGGAGATCGGGAACACCTTGCGCCTCGTCGACGCCGAGCTTGCGCCGTCAGCTCGCCGAACTCCGCCTCGATCTCGCGGAAGCGCGCCTCGTCCCAGTCGACGAGGTCCATCTTGTTGACCGCGGCGACCAGGTGGCGGATGCCGAGCAGCGAGGAGAGCGTCGCGTGGCGCCGCGACTGCTCGATGATCCCGTGGCGCGCGTCGATCAGGATCACGGCCAGGTGGGCGGTCGAGGCGCCGGTGACCATGTTGCGCGTGTAGCGCTGGTGCCCGGGCGTGTCGGCGATGATGAACGACCGCCTCGGCGTCGTGAAGTAGCGGTAGGCGACGTCGATCGTGATGCCCTGCTCGCGCTCCGCCCGCAGGCCGTCGGTCAGGGCCGCGAGGTCGGGCGTGCCGTTGTCGCCGTTGGAGTGCAGCGAGTCGAGCGTGTCGTCGAACAGCAGCTTGGCGTCGTAGAGCATCCGCCCGATCAGGGTGGACTTGCCGTCGTCGACCGAGCCGGCCGTCGCGAGGCGGAGGAGTTGCTTGCCGTCGGTCGTCATCTCAGAAGTACCCCTGGCGCTTGCGGTCCTCCATGGCGGCCTCCGACGTGCGGTCGTCCGCGCGCGTCTCGCCGCGCTCGGTGATCCGCGTGGCCTCGATCTCCGAGATCACGGTCGTGACGTCGAGCGCGCGCGAGCGCACCGCGCCGGTGATCGTCATGTCGCCCACGGTGCGGTAGCGGACCGACTCCGTGAACGGCTCGGAGGACGGCTCGACGTACTCCGAGACCGCGTAGAGCATCCCGTCGTGGCTGAAGACCTCGCGGTCGTGCGCGAAGTAGATCGACGGCAGCTCGAGCTGCTCCTGCTCGATGTAGTGCCAGACGTCGAGCTCGGTCCAGTTCGAGAGCGGGAACACGCGCACGTGCTCGCCGCGCCGGATCCGGCCGTTGTAGAGGTTCCACAGCTCGGGCCGCTGGGCGCGCGGGTCCCACTGGCCGAAGTCGTCGCGGAACGAGAAGATCCGCTCCTTCGCGCGGGCGCGCTCCTCGTCGCGGCGCGCGCCGCCGAACGCGGCGTCGAAGCCGCCCTGCTCGATCGCGTCGAGCAGCGTGACGGTCTGCAGCCGGTTGCGCGACGTGCCGGGCTTCGCGCGGTCCCACTCCTCGCGCGCGCGGCCGTTGGCGATCGAGTCCTCGACCTTCGCGCGGATCAGGCGTCTCGCCGAGCTCGCCGATCCGGCGGTCCATGTACTCGAGCACCTCGGGGAAGTTGTGGCCCGTGTCGACGTGCAGGACGGGGAACGGGAACCGCCCGGGCCGGAAGGCCTTCTCCGCCAGACGGAGAAGCACGATGGAATCCTTGCCGCCGGAGAACATGAGCACGGGCCGCTCGAGCTCGGCCGCGACCTCGCGGAAGATGTGCACGGCCTCGGACTCGAGGGCGTGGAGGTGATCGGGGGCGCTCACGAGGGAGTGAGGGTAGCCATGGGGAGGAGTCGCACGCCGACAAAGTACACTGGACTGGTCGAGTATGAGCGCCACCCCGCCCAACATCGTCCTCATCGTGTCGCACGACACCGGCCGCTACCTGCAGCCGTACGGCCATCAGATGGTGACGCCGAACATCCAGCGGCTCGCCGACCAGGGGCTGCTGTTCCGCCAGGCGTTCGCCGCCGCGCCGGTCTGCTCGCCGAGCCGCGCCGCGATGCTCACCGGCCGCTGGCCGCACTGCAACGGGATGCTCGGGCTGGCGCACCGCGGGTTCGGGCTCGCCGACCCGTCCCAGCACATCCTCCACACGCTGCGCGACGCCGGCTACTGGACGGCGATGGTGGGGGAGCAGCACGTCTCCGCCGATCCCGAGGAGCTCGGCTACGACCTCGTCGGCCACGCCGACACCACCCAGGTCCACGACGTCGCGCCCGCCGCCGTGGCGCTGCTGCGCGACCGCCCGCGCGAGCCGTTCTTCCTCTCGGTCGGCTTCTTCGAGACCCACCGCGACTACTTCGAGCCGACCTCGGTCCGCGACGCGCTCTACTCGCTCCCGCCCGCCAACCTGCCCGACACGCCGGTCACGCGGCGCGACATGGCGGCGTTCAAGCAGTCGGCGCGCGCGCTCGACCACGGCGTCGGCGCGGTGCTCGGCGCGCTCGACGAGCAGGGGATCGCCGACGAGACGATCGTGATCCTCACGACCGACCACGGGATCCCGTTCCCCGGCGCGAAGGCGACGCTGAGCGACCGCGGCCTCGGCGTGACGCTGATCGTCCGCGGCCCGGGCGGCTTCCACGGCGGCCGCGTCAACGACGCGCTGGTCTCGGGGATCGACCTGTTCCCGACGCTCTGCGACCTGATCGGGATCGGGATCCCCGACCATGTCCAGGGCCGGTCGCTCGTCCCCGCCGTGCGCGGCGACACGCGGGACGTCAACGACGCGGTCTTCGCGGAGCTGACCTACCACGCCGCCTACGACCCGCAGCGCGCGATCCGCACGCGCCGGCACAAGTACGTCCGCCGCTGGGGCGAGCGCGACCTGCCGGTGCTGCCGAACATCGACGACAGCCCGTCCAAGGACCTGCTGCTCCAGCACGGCCTGGCGGAGACGCCGCGCCCGCGCGAGGAGCTCTACGACCTGCTGTTCGACCCGAACGAGGCCCACAACCTCGCCGAGGACCCGCACCACGCGGACGTGCTCGCCGACCTGCGCGCGCAGCTCGAGGCGTGGATGACGACGACCGACGACCCGCTGCTCGAGGGCTCCGTCGCCGCGCCGCCCGGCGCGGAGGTCAACGACCCGGCCGGCAGCTCGCCGTCCGAGACGCCGGGCATCGACACCGGCGCGATCCGCTAGCGCGGAGCTAGTACAGCGCGGACGCGAGCTTGCGGCGCGACTCGCGCGCGAGCGGGTGCTCGACGCCGAGCTCGTCGAGCACGCCGACGACCGCACGCCGCAGGTCCTCGCGCCGGTCGGCGTCGTCGGTCGCGGCGATCGCGGCGATCAGCCCGTCGAGGCCGCGCTGCTGCTCGCCGGCGTCGAGCGCCGCGAACGCGGCGGCGACCTCGGGGTCGTCCTCGAGCCGCAGCCGGGCGGCGAGGCCCTCGGCGCCGAACGAGCCGGGGAACTCGCTCGAGGATCGCGAGCGCGTCCTCGCGCTCCCCGCGGTCGGCCAGGATGCGGGCGAGCGCCAGCCCCGCGTCGACGCGGCGCGGGTCGAGCTCGAGCGCGCGGCGCAGGTCCTCCTCGCCGCCCGCCTCGACGAGCGCGTCGGCCTCGGAGGGCAGCAGCTCGTCGAGGAAGCGCGCGACGACGGCCGGCGGCTGCGCGCCGGTGAACTCGGAGGCGACGGCGCCGTCCTTGAACGCCTTGACGGCGGGGATGCCCTGGATCCGGAACGCGGCGGCGAGGCGCTGGTTGGCGTCCGTGTCGAGCTTGGCGAGCGCGAGCTTCCCGCCGCGCTCGTTCACCGCCGCCTCGAGCACCGGGGTGAGCTGGCGGCACGGCCCGCACCACTCGGCCCAGAAGTCGACGACGACCGGGAGCGTCCGCGAGCGCTCGATGACGTCCTGCTCGAAGGTGGCCTCGGTGGTATCGAAGATCACGGCTCTAGGCTACCGAGCGTGGGCGAGTTCACTGTCGAGCGCGACGGCGTCACCCTGGCCGGCGAGGAGGCCGGCGAGGGCATCCCCGTCGTCGGGCTGCACGGGCTGACCGCGACGCGCCGCTACGTCGTCATGGGCTCCCGCGCGCTCGAGCGCTCCGGGCACCGGCTGGTCCTCTACGACGCGCGCGGCCACGGCCGCTCGACGCCGGCGACCGACCCGTCCGACTACGGCTACGAGACGCTCGCCGCCGACCTGCTCGCGCTGCTCGACGACCGCGGGATCGACCGCGCGGTGCTCGTCGGCGCCTCGATGGGGACCCACACGGCGACGCGCTTCGCGCTCGACCACGGCGACCGCGTCGCCGGGCTCGTGCTCGGCACGCCGGCCTACACGCCGGAGGGCGACCCGACCGGCTACGAGCGCTGGGACGCGCTCGCCGAGGGACTGCGGACCGGCGGGGTCGAGGGCTTCGTGCGCGCGTACGGGGAGCCGAAGCGTGCCCGAGCGCTGGCGCGACACCGTGATCAAGGTCCTGCACCAGCGGCTCGCCGCCCACGAGCACCCGGAGGCGGTCGCCGACGCGATCAACGTCGTCCCGCGCTCGCGCGCGTTCGAGGCGTGGGACGAGCTCGCCGAGCTCGACCTGCCGACGGTCGTGGTCGCCAGCCGCGACGAGGCCGATCCCGGCCACCCGTTCGCGACCGGCGAGCGCTACGCGGCGGCGATCCCCGGCGCGGAGCTGCGCTCCGAGGAGCCGGGCAGCTCGCCGCTCGCCTGGCAGGGCGGCCAGTTCTCGAAGGTCATCGCCGAGCTCGCTTCGCGCGTGGCCGCTTAGCGGTCAGCGGCTCCATCCGCGCCATCAGCGGCAGCGCGCACTCGACCACGGTGTCGCGGTCGTACGTGGTGGCGAACTCCCACTCGTCCTCGCCGGTGCGGCGCGAGACGAAGCAGGCCGCGAACTCGGGCGCGAGCGCGACCAGCGTCCCGGTCAGCGGATCGTCGGCCCGGCCGCCGCGGACGCCGCTGCCGTCGAACGTGCGGCCGGCGTTGAGCACGCCGACGAACGCGACGCGCTCGGGCAGCCACGCGTAGCGGTCGAGCGCCTCGTCGGGCGTCTCGTCGGTGAGCGCGGCGAGGATCATCGCCGTGCGGCCGTGCTCCGCGGCGCGCTCGATGAGCAGCCGCGCGGCGCGCCCGGCGAGCCGGCTCGAGCCCGTGTACGGGCGGCGCCAGTTCGTCACCCGCTCCCACGGCGTCGTGCCGAACGGGTCGCCGCCGCTGCCCGGGAAGCGCAGCGGCCGCCCGGGCTCCGGCAGCGGGTCGGGCAGCGCCGCGGGATCCCCGAGCAGGTAGCCCTGGCCGAGCGTGGCGCCGACCGCGCGCGCGGTCGCGAGCTGCTCCTCGGAGTCGATCCCCTCCGCGAGGACGGTCGTGTGACGGCGCTCGGCCTCCGCGCCGACGGCCGTGACGATCCGCGCGACGTCCTCGGCGTCGCGCCCGCTCAGCAGGCGCAGGTCGAGCTTGATCACGTCGGGGTAGAGGACCGACATCAGCGCGAGCGAGCGCGAGTCGCCGCCGACGTCGTCGAGCGCGATCCCCCAGCCGGCCGAGCGCAGCCGGGTCAGCGCGCGCAGCATCGCCTCCGGCCGCTCGATCAGCGCCCGCTCGGTGACCTCGACGACGAGCGTCGCCCGGGTGGGCGGGAGGTCGGGCGCGTAGTGGTCGAGCGTGCCCGGGTCGGCGTTGAGGAACAGCGTGAAGGGGGCGCCGAGCCCGTGCTCGGTGGCCGTGCGCAGCGCCGCGTCGCGGGCGGCGAGATCGAGCGCCAGCAGGCTGTCCTCCCGGCGGGCGGCCGCCAGCAGCGTCTCGGCGCCGCGGTCCTCGGCGTCGCGGAGCAGCGCCTCGTAGCCGCGGACCGTGCCGTCGCGCAGATCGACGACCGGCTGGAAGACCGGCCGCAGGTCCAGCGCATCTATCGGTCCGAGCCGCGCCACCGCGCAATTCAACCACCGTACGATCACCGCGTGGCCACGGGTTACTCGGGCACGCCGCTCCCGCGCAAGCTCGGCATCAAGCCCGGGCACCGCGTCGCGCTGCTCGGCGCGCCGGAGTCGCTGGCGCTGCCGGAGCTGCCCGAGGACGTGCGGATCGTCCGCCGCGCGGGCGGGCAGGCGGACGTGATCGTCTCGTTCCACGTTGCCCGCGCGGACTTCGCGCGCCGGCTCCCGTCCCTGCGGGCGATGATGCGGCCGGCGTCCGGGCTCTGGATCGCCTGGCCCAAGCGCGCGTCGAAGGTGGCGACCGACATGACCGAGGACGTCGTGCGCGAGGTCGCGCTCCCGACCGGGCTGGTCGACAACAAGGTCTGCGCGATCGACGAGGTCTGGAGCGGGCTGCGGCTCGTGATCCGGCTGCGCGACCGCTAGCGTCCAGTGGGATGACCACGCTCCCGGAGGACCAGCGGCTCGCCGGCATCTCGCCGAAGGCCTACGAGCATCCGGCCGACCGCGCGGCGACCGCCGCGCTCGCGCAGGTCCCGCTGCTCGACCAGGTCGTGCGCAAGCTGATCGAGTTCGGCTACGAGCGCGCGCTGCGCCAGCAGTTCATGGCCGCCTCGGTGAAGCTGGGCGAGCAGCAGCTGCCGGCGATCTGGGCGGACTGGAACGCCGTCTGCGCACGGCTCGACCTGCCCGAGCGCTACGACCTCTACCTGACGCAGTTCCCGTTCGCGAACGCCGCGGCGATCGGCGCCGGGACGCCGATGGTGGTCATCAACTCGCGCTGCGTCGACCTGTTCGACGACCTCGAGCTGCGGACCGTGCTCGGGCACGAGGCCGGGCACATCCTGTCCGAGCACGTCATGTACCGGACCGCGCTGATGATCCTGCTCGAGTTCAGCGGCGCGACGCGGCTCCCGTTCCTCGCGGGCCTGCCGCTGATGGCCGTCCGGATGGCGCTGCTCGAGTGGTACCGCGCGGCCGAGCTGTCCTGCGACCGCGCGGCCACGCTCGTCAACCGCGACCCGCTGGTGACGTGCCGGACGATGCTCGTGCTGGCGGGCGGCGTCAGCGCGCGCAAGCTCGACCTCGACGCCTTCATCCGCCAGGCCGGCGACTACGAGGAGTGGAGCTCGGCCTGGGACAAGCTCAACCGCATGCGGGGCGAGATCCAGCTCACGCACAGCTACCCGGTCCGGCGCGTGAAGGAGGTCATGGCCTGGGTCCAGTCCGGGGAGTACGACCGGATCGTGGGCGGCGAGTTCCCGACGCGCGACCAGCAGCCCGACGCGCGCAAGGAGGCCGGCGCCGCGTACGAGCACTACGTCACGCGCTTCAAGGCGATCTTCAACGAGTTCGGCGTCGACAAGGTGCAGGACAAGGCCGCCGACGCGGCGGGCAGGATCAGCGACTGGCTGCGGACCGACCGGGAGCAGTAGCGGGAGCGGTGGCGGCGCACGCGCACGACCACGGCCACGGGGGCCACGCCCACAGCCACGCGCCGTCGCCCGACGCCGACCGCCGCTGGCTGGGCGTCGCGCTCGGGCTGATCCTCGGCTTCTTCGTCGTCGAGATCGCCGCGGGCCTGATCGCGGACTCGCTCGCGCTGCTCTCCGACGCCGCGCACATGCTCACGGACGCCGGCGCGATCGCGCTCGCGCTCGCCGCCGCGCGGCTGGCGGCGCGGCCGCCGGGCGGCCGCTTCACGTTCGGGTTCGGCCGCGCGGAGATCGTCTCGGCCCAGATCAACGGGGCCGCGCTGCTCGTGCTCGCCGGGGTGATCGCGTGGGAGGGCATCCAGCGGCTCGGCGACCCGCCCGACGTCGAGGGCGCCGTCGTGCTCGTCGTCGGCCTCGTCGGCGCCGGCGTGAACATCGCCGCCGCCTGGGCGCTGTCGAAGGCGGAGCGCCGCTCGCTCAACGTCGAGGGCGCGCGCCAGCACGTCCTCACCGACCTCTACGCGTCGCTCGGCGCCGCGCTCGCCGGCCTGCTCGTCCTGGTCGCGGGCCTGAACGGCGCGGACACGGTCGTCGCGCTCATCGTCGCGGTGCTGATGGTGCGCTCCGGGGCGATGCTGCTGTCGCAGGCGACCGACGTCCTGCTCGAGGCCGCGCCGCGCGGGCTCGACCCGCAGGAGATCGGCCATGCGCTGGCCGCGCACCCGGGCGTGCGCGAGGTCCACGACCTGCACGTCTGGGAGGTCACGTCGGGCTTCCCGGCGCTCTCCGCGCACGTGCTGGTGCCGGCGGGGGAGGACTGCCATGCGCGCCGCGCGGAGCTCGAGCTGCTGCTGCTCCAGCGCTTCGGGCTGGAGCACACGACGCTCCAGGTCGAGCACGAGTCCGAGCCCGGCCTGATCGACATCACGCCGTAGTAGCATCGGTGGCCATGTCCACACCACCGCCGATCCCCGAGCTCGAGCGTCTGGTCATGGAGGAGGTGTGGCTGCAGGGCGAGGCCACCGTCCGCTCCGTGCGCGAGGCGCTGAACGCCGGCGCCGGCCAGCCCGAGCGCGCGTACACGACCGTCCTCACGATCCTCCAGCGGCTCGACGCGAAGGGCCTCGTGGCGCGCGAGCGCGCCGACAAGGCCGACGTCTACCACGCGGTGTTCCCGCGCGACGAGTACCTGCACGCCCGCGCCGACGCCGAGGTCACCGAGCTCGTGGACGAGTTCGGAGAGCTCGCCCTGGTCCAGTTCGCCCGCAGGATGAACCAGCTGGACCCGGAGCGCCGCGCCGCGCTCCAGCGACTCGCAGCGGGATGAACGGCGTACGGCGGCTCGAGCTCGCGCTGGCGCTCCTCGCCGCCAGCGCGGTCCTCGTCGCCGTCATCGTCGCGCTCGACGCGCTCCGCTTCCACCTGCCGATGCTGCTCGCCGGGACGCATCCCGCGCCCGGCGGCCACGAGCTCGCGCTCGCGCTGCTCGCGGCGCTCGACGCGCTCGTCCTCTGGCGGCTGGGCCCGTCGCTGCGGCGCCAGGTGCGATTGCACCGGCGGCTGCGCGAGCTGCCCGTGCTCGCGCGGCGCGAGCTCGCCGGGCACCCCGTGAGCGTCGTGCGCGACTCGCGGCCGCTCGCGTTCTGCACCGGGCTGCTGCGGCCGCAGCTCTTCGTCTCCAGCGGCGCGGTCGCCGCGCTGGGGGAGGGCGAGCTGCGCGCCGTCGTCGAGCACGAGGCGCACCACGCGCGCCGGCGCGACCCGCTGCGGCTGCTCGCGGCCCAGACGGCGGAGGACGCGTTCGGCTTCCTGCCGCCGCTGCGCGGGCTCGCGCGGCGCGAGGCGGCGCTGGCCGACCTCGCCGCCGATCGCGCCGCCGTCACCGCGATCGGCTCGCCGGCCCCGATGGCGGGCGCGATGCTCGCCTTCGACGACCCGGCGCCCGAGCGCGTCGACCACCTGCTGGGGCGCCCGCTCGCGGGCGTCGCCCCCGGCGCGATCGCGGCGGCGGGCGTCGCGGTGGCCGCGCTGGCCACGCTGCTCGTCTGCCACCTGGTGCTTCCCGGTCACCCGGTCGTGCCCGCCTGGGCGCTCCCGGTCTTCGGCGTGCCCGCGTTCTACGCGGCGCGGCGGGCCAGCTACCGCTGAGCGAAGGCGATCCTCGGGTCGCCCTCGCCGCTGAAGCGCGCGAGCGCCTCGGCCTCGGCGGCGAGCGCGTCCTTGTCCGCCTTCCGCAGCCGGCCGAACGAGGACAGCGTCAGCGTCGCGCCCTTGCCCTTGCGCTCGACCGCCCAGCTGCCCGCGACGACCCCGTCGACGAGGAACGTCGCCGCGATCCGCAGGTTCTTCGTCGCGAGCGCCTTGCGGTGCTCGTCGGCGATCACCCGCGTCCGGTCCTGGTGGGCGAGCAGCAGGCTGTCGAACTCGGGCAGCAGCCGCGGCGGCGCCGGGGTCTCCGGGATCGGGGCGCGGGGCGTCGGGCAGGTCGTAGAGCGTGCGGCGGCCGCAGCCTGAACGCGGCGAGCTCGTCCGCCATGCCCTCGACCGTGTCCTTGAGCCCCTTCAGACCCGACCAGTTCTGGACGTCGGCGGCGGTCGCCGGGCCGAACGCGCCGAGGTGGCGCCGCACGAGCGCCTCGCGGTCCGGCTTCGGCAGCTTCGTCCCCAGCCACTCCTCGGCGAGCGTGAAGCGCGAGTCGCTCGCGAACGACCAGCGGTCGTCCGTCGGCAGCATCAGCAGCGGGACCTGCATCCGCACCGTGTATCCGAGCGAGCGGACCTCGGTGTCCGGGAACCGCTCGGCGAGCTCGTCGCGCAGCGCGTTGAACGTCAGCGGCTCGCGCTTCAGCAGCCGCTTCGCGGCGGCCACCACCTTCGCGCGGTCGACCGTCGCGCCGCGCTGCTTGAGCACGCCCTCCAGCGCGCCGTCGAGCACCGGCTGCAGCACCGGCCGCAGCGCGGTGAAGTCGCCGGCGCTCATCATGTGCAGCGTGGCGCGCATCGTCGTCCCGCGGACGACGGAGCGGTCGTGGAGCGCGTCGTGCAGCGCGGCGCGGTCGAAGCCCTCCAGCCGCGTCCACAGCGCCTGGAACGCCGGCCGCGCCTCCTGCGCCTGCAGGCCGCCGACCCGCTCGATCGCCGCGGCCGGGTCGAGCTGCGCGCGCTCGAGCAGCAGCTGGCGCGCGAGCGTCGCCCGGTTGAGCGCCTCGATCGTGATGTCGCCGGCCACGCCGGCGGTCAGCGTACGCGGAAGTACGTCCGCGTGCGCACGCCGCCGCTGCTCACCGTCAGCCGGTAGAGCCCGGGGCGCGTGGGCCGGAGCGAGCGGTGGTAGCGCGTGCCCCTGACCTTGAGGCGCTTGCGCCAGCGGCGCTTGTAGCGGCCGCGCACCTTGCGGTCGAGCTGGATCGTCGCCGCGCCCGCCGGCTGGGGCGTGATCGACCCGGACGCGGTGACGCGCCGCCGGCGGCGGAACCTGCGCGACGTCATCGCGAGCGTGATCCGCGGGATCAGGCGGATCGTCAGCGAGCTCGACTCCATCGCGGCGCGGGTGCCGTCGCCGGGGAAGCGGGCGCGGACCGAGCCGGTGGCGGGCAGGTCGACGGTCGCGCTCCAGCTGCCGTCGGCGGCGCAGACGGCGCGGGCGATCGGCGCCGCGACGCCGCCCGTCGAGGCGGTGTAGAGGATCTCGATCGGCGCGCCGGCCGGCGAGCTGGCGTCGGGGAAGCGCAGGACGCCGCTGAGCGACGCGGTCCGGATCCCCTGGAGCTTGGTCTGCAGCGCGCGCACGGTGACGCCGGCGAGCGGGCCGGCGGCACCGGCCGCGCGGGCGCGGATGTCGGGCAGCTGGGCGTAGAGGCCGTCGCCGGGGCAGGTCGTGGCGCAGCCGTCGCGGTGGCCCGAGACGCGCTGGAGCGTCACCGGCGGTCCCGGCGCTTCCAGCGGTTCGACGCGCCGCCGAGCGACGTGACGGTGACGGCGCCCTCGGCGGGCACCCCGTGCAGCCCGAGCTTCCAGCCGATGATGCGGCCGAGCGCGTCGATCCCCGCGACCGCGAGCGGCACGTCGGTGAACGTGCCGAGCGACGCCACGCCGGTCGAGACGCTGTTGAAGCCCTGCGCCTGGGCGCCGACGATCGCCTTGTCGATCCCGCCCGCGCGGCCCTCGAAGATCTGGCCGTACTGATCGACGAGGAAGTTGTAGCCGATGTCGCTCCAGCCGTTGTAGTTGCGGTGGTACTTGGCGATGCCGAGGACGATCCCCGCCGAGTCCTCCGGCCCGTAGTCGTTCGCGTTGACCGTGTGGTGGACGAACGCGAGCTGGACCTGGCCGATGCTCGGGGCGTAGCGCGGGATCACGGTGTCGCCGCCCCACTGGGCGCGCGTGAACATCACCGGCGCGCCGGGGATCTGGCGGCTGGAGACGGCGCGGATCCGGCGGCGGGCGGCGCGGGCGGCCGGGCCGGAGCGGACGAAGCGGGCGTGCAGCCCGCGCGCGCTGCCGCGCAGGCGCAGCTGGAACTGATCGGCGTCGCCGGTCCAGACCGGGTCGGTGCCGGCGCGCGGCGACGCGGCGTCCGGGCCGTGGTCGCCGGTCGCGTGCAGCGGCGCCCAGCGCGACCAGCGCCCGCCGCGGCGGCGGGCGCGGACCTGCGCGTGGACGTGGGCGGGGCGGCGCCAGCCGAGCCCGATCAGGTCGAACCGGCGCGGCGCGTCGTAGATCCTCGTCGTCCGCCAGCCGGTGCCGGCGGCCGTCGCTCCGTGCTCCGGGAGCGCGAGCGTGAAGGCCTCGGCGCGCGGCGCGGCGAGGGCGGAGGTGCCCGGCTTGAGCGACCCCAGCGCAGCGGCCGCGGCGCCCAGCTTCAGGGCCTGACGACGGGTGAGACGGGAGAGGGGCACGAACATCGCAACACGGGGAGGAGCCGAAAGGACCGCTTCGCCGCCGCCCGGGCGGTTCCCTGCAACGCGGCTAGGCGCAGTCGGGGCAGCGGCCGCGCAGCACGATGTCGTGCGCGCCGACGTCGTAGCCGAGCCGCCGCCCGACGCCGTCGATCAGGCGCTCCAGCTCGGCGTCCTCGAACGCGTCGCGCTTGCCGCAGCGGTCGCAGATCGCGTGGTGGTGATGCTCGCCGCTCGGGTCCGCGGGCTCGAAGCAGGCGACGCCGTCGACGTCGATCCGGTGCACGAGGCTGAGGCCGGCCAGCACCTCGAGCGCGCGATAGACGCTGGCCAGGCCCGGGCGTGCGGCCGTCGGCGGCCCGCAGCCGGTCGTGCAGCTCCTGCGCGCTCAGGCAGCAGGGCTGGCGCTCGAGCAGCGCCAGGACGGCCTCGCGCGCGCCGCCCGCGCGATGGCCGGTGCGGGCGAGCTCGCGCCGCGCGTACGCACCCCAGTCGAGCGTCTCGGTGGCCATCCCGGAAGCGTAGCGCTCGAAGCAGATAACGAGAATGGTTTGCAGTAAGGTGATCCGGCCGATGCTCGACCTCGCGCCCTACCTGCAACGCGCCGTGCTGGAGATCGCGCTGCTCGCGGTCCCGGCCGGGCTGCTGGGGAGCTGGATCGTCCTGCGCCGGCTCGCGTTCTTCACCCACGCGGTCGGGACCGTCAGCTTCCCGGCGCTCGTGCTCGCGGGCGCGTGGGGGATCGCCCCGCAGCTGGCGGCGCTGGCGGCCGCGCTCGGGTTCGGCGCCGCGCAGGAGCGGGTCGCGCGCGGCGGGCGGCTGGCTGCCGACGCCGCCACCGGGCTGATCCTCGTCGGCGCGCTGGCGCTCGGCGTCGTGCTCGCCTCCGACGTGTTCGAGTCCGGCGCGCAGGTCGACACGCTGCTGTTCGGCTCGCTGATCGGGCTCACGGACCGCGACCTCTGGCTCACCGCGGCCGTGGCGGTGGTCGCGGTCGTGCTCGATGCGGGCCTCCGCCGGCACTGGCTCGCCGGCGGCTTCGAGCCCGGCAGCGCGCGTGCGCTCGGCCTGCGGCCCGTGCTCGCCGACCGGCTCCTGCTGATGGGCGTCGGCGCCGCCGCGATCGTCGCGCTGGACGCCGTCGGCGCGCTGCTCGTCACCGTCGTCCTCGTGGTCCCGGCCGCCACGGTGCGACTGCTCACCGACCGGCTGGGCGTGCTGCAGGCCGGCGCGATCGCCCTCGCCCTCGTCGAGGGCGTCGCCGCGGTCTGGCTCGCGGACGCGCTGAACGTCGGCGCCGGCCCCGCGCTCGCCGTGATCGGCGGCGCGGGCTTCGCGCTCGTCGCCGGCGCGACGGCGGCGCGCGGACGGGCGGTCGCCGCATGAGCGGGCTCGCGGTCCACGGGCTCGCCGGCGGCTACGTGCCCGGCCGCGAGGTGCTGCGCGACGTCGACTTCGTCGCGGAGCCGGGTCAGATCGTCGGCGTCCTCGGCCCGAACGGCGGCGGCAAGACGACGCTCTTCCGCGCGCTGCTCGGCGAGCTGCCGGTCCGGCGCGGGACGCTCTCGCTGCCCGGCCGGCCGGCGTACGTGCCGCAGACCGACCAGGCGCGGCTCGACTTCCCCGTCAGCGCCTTCGACGTCGCGCTGATGGGCGCGTTCGCCCGGACGCCGTGGTTCCGGCGGGTGGCGCGCGCGGACCGCGACACGGCGCACGCCGCGCTCGACCGCGTCGGGCTCGCCGACCGTGCCGGGACGACGTTCGGCGCGCTCTCCGGCGGCCAGCGCCAGCGCGTGCTGATCGCGCGCGCGCTCGTCCAGGACGCGCCGCTGCTGCTGCTCGACGAGCCGCTCTCCGGCGTCGACGGCGCGAGCGCCGCCCGGATCGAGGCCGTGTTCGGCGAGCTGCGCGCCGAGGGCCGGACGCTGCTCGTGGCCACGCACGACGTGCGCCAGGCGGGGGAGTGGGACCGCGTCCTCTGCCTGCACGGGCGCCAGATCGAGTACGGGGCGCCCGCCGCGGTGCTCTCGCCCGAGACGCTGCGCGAGACCTACGGCGCCGAGCTGATCGTGCTCGAGGGCGGCGGCCGCGCCGTCGGCATCGGGCACCACGCGCACGAGCACTGACCATGCTGGCGCTGGCTCACCGACCCGTTCGGCTCGCCGATCGTCGTGCGCGCGCTGGTCGAGGTGCTGATCCTCGCGGTCGCCTGCGGGCCGCTCGGCGTCTGGGTGCTGCTCTATCGCGACGCGTACGCGGCGGAGTCGATCAGCCACGGGATGCTGCCCGGGCTCGTCGTCGCCGCGCTGATCGGCGCTCCGCTCGTGCTGGGCGCGCTCGGCGGCGTGCTGGTCGCGGCGGCCGGGATCGCGCTCGTCGCCGCCGACCGGCGCCTGTCGGGCGACGTCGGCGTCGCGGTCTGCGTCTCGGCGCTGCTCGGGCTGGGCGGGATGCTCGCGCTGTCGGCCGCCACGCCGCCGCGGCTGCAGGAGCTGCTCTTCGGCGACCTGCTCGGCGTCGACGCCGGCGACCTCGCGGTGGCGGGCGTGCTCGCGGGCGGGGTCGTGGTGGCGCTGGCGGCCGGGCACCGGCGGCTCGCGCTCGTCGGGTTCGACCGCGGCTCGGCGGCGGCGCTCGGCGCGCCGCCCGCGCGCTGGGAGCTCGCGCTCCTGGCGGTTCTCGCGGTGACCACGGTCGCCGCGGCCGGCGGTCTGGGAAATCTCTTGCTGGTCGCGCTGGTGCTGGCGCCCGCGGCGGCCGCGCATGAGCCTCACGCGGCGGCTCGTCCCGGCGCTCGGTTTGGCCGTGGTCCTGGCTTCTCTGTCCGGTGCTGGCTGGTTTGATCCTCTCCTACCACTTCGACATCGCAGCGGGTGCGTCGGTGGCGCTGTGTGCAGTCGCATGCGCCGGGTTTGCCCTGCTCGTACCGGCAAAAGGTTGATTTTCGCGCGGCGCGTGGCGACCATTCGCGGCTGTGAAGTACCGGGACAAGGTGATGCAGCGCTCCGGATTGGCGGTCTGGTCGCGTCGCCTGTTCGGCCTGCTCGGCACCGCCGCGTTCCTGGCGGCGGGCGCGCTCGGCGTCTCGATGGTGCTCGACATGGGCCAGGACGAGGCCGTCTCGGCCGCGCCGCCCGTGCCGACCGCGAAGCAGCTCAAGGCCGGGAAGGAGCTGACGAAGGCCCAGCGCGCGCAGCGCGCCCGCGCGGTCGTCTTCATGCGCCGCGCGGGCTACTCGCCGGTGTCGCTCGCCGACTACCGGCCGGCCGACCAGCTGCGGGTGCTGATCGGCGCGCCGTTCGGCACCAGCCCGCCCGGCTACCGCGCGTTCTTCTTCCTCGGCGACCGGCCGGTCGGGAACGACGCGCCGCAGCCCAGCGGGGGGCTGAAGGTCCGCGCCCGGCACGACCGCTCGGTCGCGCTCGTCTACACGACGTATGACGACGGCGACCGCGCGTGCTGCCCGCGCGGCCGCAAGGTGCGGGTCCGCTTCGCCTGGACCGACGGCGCGCTCGTCCCGCTCGACGACGTCCCGCCGGACGCCGAGCGCGTCCCGCCCACCTAGGCCGCGGGCACCGGCCCGGCGGCGCGGATCCGCGGCGGGCGGCGGAACCGGCGCGGCGCGGGCTCCTCGGCGGCGACGCCCTGCAGGCGCGCGAACAGCCACTCGAGCGAGCCCTCGCGGCCGCAGACGTCGGACCAGCCGGCGAGCCGCGCGTCCAGCTCCGCCTCGCCCATCACGGGCGCGAGCAGGTGGACGCTGCCACCGCCGGGGCCGCCGAGCGCGTGCTGGAACAGGTACAGCTCGCCGGTGTCGCGCACCCACGCCGCGCGGTACGTCGGGCCGCGGCGCGAGCGCCAGAACAGGCCGACGTCGCGCTCGCGCGAGGCGCGGCGGGCGGGATCGGACGCATAGAACGCGCCGAGCGACAGGTAGGTCCGGGAGACGGGGTCGGTCATGTGGGGAGCTCCTTGGGGAGGAGTGGCGCTGCGCCGGGCATCATCCCGCATTTCGGTCCGGCGTGCACGACGGGCTCGCCGCCGGATCGCGGGTATGGCTGACCGCACCCCTAGGATCGGTGGCATGTGCGGACGCTTCACCGACACGAAGGTCGACCCCGGTCTCGTCGCCGCGCGGTTCGGCGTGGCCGAGTCCGCCGTGCCCGGCGAGACGCTCGGCCGCTTCAACATCTGCCCGACCGAGGACGTGCTCGCGATCACCGACGCGCGCGAGCCGAAGGCGCTGCGCTGGGGGCTGATCCCGCCGTGGGCGCGCAAGCTGCGCGCCGGGCCGGAGCCGATCAACGCGCGCTCGGAGGACGCCAAGGGCAAGCGGCTGTTCGCGCCGCTGGTCGCCGACGCCGGGCCACCGCTGCCTCGTCGTCGCCGACGGGTGGTACGAGTGGCTGCGGCCCGAGCACCCCAAGGGCGACCGGATCCCGTTCCGCTACACGGTCGACGGCGGCGAGCAGTTCGCGTTCGCCGGGCTGTGGGATTCGAACCGCGTCGGCGACGAGCGGATCGCGTCGGTGACGATCCTCACCACGCGGGCGAACGCGGTCTGCGCTGCCGGTCCACGACCGGATGCCGTGCGTGCTCGAGGGGCCGGAGGCGGAGGCGGCGTGGCTGTCGGGCGACGTCGACGCGGACGCCGCGCTCGAGCTGCTCGCCCCGCTCGCCGACGCGCGCACCGCCGCGGCGCCGGCCAACCCGGCGGTCAACCGCGCCGGCGTCGAGGGGCCGGAGCTGATCGTCCCGCCGCCCCACGCCGAGCCGGCGCAGCTGCGGCTCGTCTAGCGCTGGTCGCGCACCCAGGCGGCGAGCAGGCCGCGGTAGTGCGCGACGAAGTGCTCGTGCTCGCGCGGCGGGAACGCGCGCGTGACGGTCCGGACGAGCAGCTCGTCGAACTCCGGGCTGTCGATGTAGCCGGCCATCGCCTCGTCGACGTGGGGGAGGTGGCGGTCGCAGAACTCCTCGTAGGCGCCGACCTCGAAGTGGGCGTCGGCCAGGCCGCGGTAGGCGTCGAGCTTCTCCGCGTAGGGGCGATCGTCGTCGCCGATCGCGTTCCACGGCTCCGGCGCCATCCCGACGTGCATCCGGCGCCCGGTCACGCGTGCAGTAGGCGCACCAGCGCACGAGCGCCTTGATCGCCCAGGGGAAGTAGTAGTGGAGGCTGATCAGGCTGACGTCCGGGCAGGCGTTGGCGTAGTCGATCGGGTGGACCTCGCCGTCGCGGATCAGCGTCTCGCAGCTGTTGAACTCCCAGCGGAAGAACGCGTTGACCGTGCGGCCGATCGTCACGACCTCGCGGCCGGTCTCCGGCGCGAGGAAGTCGTGGTCGACCTGGTAGCGGTCGTGGAGCGGGCGGTCGGGCTCGAAGCGCATGACCATCGTCTCGGCGCCGATCGACAGGCTGCGCGCGAAGACGTCGAAGCCGTCGACCGCGGCCTGGAGGTGCATCAGGCGCCCGCCGGACTCGTCGTAGCGGGCGGCGAGCTGCGCCGGGGTCGCGGACCTGGCTCACGCCGACCCAGGCGCCGCCGTCGAACGGCTTCATGAACAGCGGGTAGCCGACCTGCTCCGCGACGTCGGCGAGGTCGAACGGCTGGTTGTAGCGCGCGGCGGTGTAGGCGAAGCGCTCGTCGGCGGGCGGCTGCTTGTGCGGGACGAGCCACGTCGCGGGCACCTTCAGCCCGAGCCGGATCATCGCGCAGTAGGCCGAGTGCTTCTCCATCGCCTGGAACGTGAACGGGTTGTTCAGGAGGTACACGTCGTCCATCAGCGCGGCCTTCTTGATCCACTCGCGCGGGACGTAGTACCAGTGGGCGAGCCGGTCGATGACGAGCGCGTGGCGCGGCTGCGCGCGCAGGTCGAACGGCTCGATCGTCACGCGCTCGGTGACCAGCTCGTGCCGGTCGCCGTCGTGCTCGATCGCGCCCGTGCGCGCGACGAGCGTCTCGAACGCCTCGGACCAGTCCTCCTCCGTGCCCAGCAGCAGCCCGATCAGGTGCGTGCGCGCCATCGTGGGGCCGTTACCCCCAGGCCCGGGCGAGCAAATCGACGAGATGCGGGTCGAGCGCGTCGCGCCAGGCGACGAAGTTGTGCGCGTCGCGGGTCACGTGCAGCGCCGCCGGGTGGCCCTGGCGCCGCAGCGCGGCGGCCACGGCGCGGTTGTTGGCGAGGTTCTCCTCGGGCGCGCCGCAGGTCAGGGTGATCGGGATCGGCGTCGGGGTCGGGCCGGAGTGCAGGACGCTGCCGACGAAGCGGCTGATGCGGCGGAAGCGGGGGAAGCCCGACTCCTGGCGGTCCCAGCGCTGGCGGAAGAAGGAGCCCGACTGGAGCAGCAGGGCGCCGAACGCGCCGGGGTGGAGCCGGCGGGCGTGGAGCAGCGCGAGCGCGCCGAGGCTCGCGCCGATCCCCGCGGTCTGCGTGGCGGGCGCGAGGCGGGGGAGGGAGGCGGCGAGGACGCGGGCGTAGCGCGCCGACGCGGAGTAGTCCTCCTCGCGCCGGGGCGAGTCGAGCAGGGCGATCCGGCACGGCGGGATCGCGTTGCGCGCGATCGCGGCGGCGATCAGCCGCGGGAGCTGCGCCTCGCGCTCGTACGCGCTCCCGTCGTGCGCGACGAGCAGCGGGAGCGGGCGGCGCGGGTCGGTGCCGGGCGGCGACCACAGGCGCGCGCCGTCGTGCAGCGGCTGCGACGGGCCGGGGTCGGGCGCGGTCAGCCAGCGCGGGGGCGCGTAGCCCGGGAACTCGATGACGCTGCGGTCGCCCTCGCGGGCGTCGTTGTGCGGGTCGGGGAACAGCTCGCCGTCGGCCTCGATCCGGTACTCCATCCGGTCGACCTGGAGGCGGCGGTAGTCGAGCTCCCAGACGCCGTCGGCGCGGGTGAACGAGGGCCCGCTGCGCGGGCCGCTCGAGCTCCTGGCGGAGCCGGACGCTCGTGTAGCCGCGGTCCTCGAGGCGGAAGACGACGCGATCCGCGCGGACCTCGGGCCCGGCGCCGATGCGCGGCTCGGTGGTCAGTAGCCGAGCCGGTCCAGGCGATCCGAGGACGAGCGCTTCTCCTTCTCGCCCTCGTCCTCGCGGTCGTCGCGGCCCTTGCTCATGTCGACGATGCGGATGCGCGACTTGAACGAGCCGTCGCGGCCGTGCTGGCGGAGATCCTCGGCGCCGGCGGAGCCGCCGCCGGTCCCGCGGTCGCGCCACGGCCGGTCGCCGCCACCGCCCGCCGCCGCGCCGGCCGTCACGGCCGCCGCCGCGGCCGCCGCGCCCACCGCGTCCGTCGCGGCCGCCGCGCGGGTCGACGAGGCCCTTGATCTCGCGCACGGGCGTGACCGCGAGCCGCGCCCAGGCGGTGAAGACGGGGTCGCCGGCGGGAAGGCCCTGCGCGGCGTCGCAGCACACGGCCGACCACTTCATGGTCTGCCCGTCGGCGCGCTGCTTCGGCGCGAGCGCCTCGCGGACGGACTCCTCGCCGCCGACGCGCTCGACGGCGGCGCGGAGGCGCGCCTGGCCGCGGGCGGCGAGCGGCTGACGGCCCTGCGGCTGCTGCGGCTGCTGCGGCGCGGCCTGCTCCTCCTGCTGCGGCGCAGCCTGCTCCTGCTGCTCGCCCGCGGGCGCCTCGCCCTCGGCGGCGGCGGCGGGCTCCTCGGAGGCCTGCGCCTCGGCGGGCCCCTTAGCTCCTCCTCGTCCTGCTTGCGGAGCTCGGAGAGCTTGGCGTAGAAGGCGTTGCGGTGCCGCTGCGCGGGGCTGGGCCGGCGGCGCCGCTCGGGGCGCTTGCGCGGCTCGCGGCGCTGGCCGCCCTGCTGCTGGGGCTGCGCGGGCTTCTCCGCGGACGGCGTCGTCGCCTCGGCCGGCGCGGGCGTGTCCGCCGCCGGAGTCGCGGCGTCGGCAGCGGGGGCGGCCGGCTCAGCGGGCGCGCCGGGCAGTCGGCTCGGCGGGGGCGATCGGGGCCTCGGGCTCCGTCGCGCCGACGGCGGCGTCCGCCGGGGCGGGCTCGGCCGGCGCGCTGTCGGCGGCGGTCGCCGCGGAAGCGTCGGCGGGCACGACCGTCGCCTCGGCCGCGCTGCCGGCCGCCTCGGGCTCGGTCGCGGCGGGCGGGGCGGCGTCGGCGGCGGGCTCGCTCGGCGGCGGGCTCGGCCGGGGTCTCGGCGGCGGGCTCGGCCGGGGTCTCGGCGGCGGGCTCGGCCGGGGTCTCGGCGGCGGGCTCGGCCGGGGTCTCGGCGGCGGGCTCGGCCGGGGTCTCGGCGGCGGGCTCGGCCGGGGTCTCGGCGGCGGGCTCGGCCGGGGTCTCGGCGGCGGGCTCGGCCGGGGTCTCGGCGGCGGGCTCGGCCGGGGTCTCGGCGGCGGGCTCGGCCGGGGTCTCGGCGGCCGGCTCGGCCGGGGTCTCGGCGACCGGCTCGGCGGCGGGCTCGGCCGGGGTCTCGGCGGCCGGCTCGGCCGGAGCGGTCGGCGCCTCGGGCTCGGTCGCGCCGGTGGCCTCCGGCGCCGGCTCGGCGGGCGCGGCCTCGGCGGCGGGCGACTCGCCCGGCGCCGGTGCGAGCGGGGCCTCCTCCCGCGGCTGGCCGTCGGTCTCGGTCGCTTCGGTCTTCTGCTCGGTCTGCTCGGTCATGGAATGGCGGACGGCGCGGGGCGCCAGGGTGGAGGCTAGGGCAATGACGGCGCCCGGCGTCGTGCGGTCGGGGCGCTGTCGAGCGCGGCGGTCCGGCCGCGCGCCCAACGATGATGACACCCCGCCGCCATCGCTCGCGGCCGCGCGCCGCCACAATAGTCCCCGATGGATCCGTACGCGGAGCTTGGACTGCCGCCCGGCGCGCCACCCGAGGACGTCGCCGCCGCCTACCGGCGGCTCGCAAAGGCCTACCACCCGGACCGCGGCGGGGCCGAGGGGCGGATGGCCCAGATCAACGCCGCGTACGACCTCCTCCGCGCCGCCGAGTGGATGCAGCGCAACGATCCGCCGACGCCGCAGCCGCGCCGCGCCGCCCGCTGCCGGCCGCCGCGGCGACTGGCTCCCGCCCGCGATCCGCGGCGCGCTCGGCCACGAGCTGCTGAGCGTGCTCGAGCCGGGCGAGAAGGTCTACGTCGTGACGCCGACGACGACCTGGGCGAGCCCGCAGGCGCTGCTCGCGGTCAGCGACCGGCGCCTGCTCTGGCTGCTCGACGACGCGGTCAACGGCCGCGTCCAGACGCTCCGCTTCGGCGCGATCGAGAAGGCCGAGCACTCGCTGCGGCGGCCGCGCCGGCGCGTCGCGACCCTTCGCGTCCGCGCCCGCAACGGCCGCCGCTTCGCCTTCGGGGACCTGCGGCCGGCGACCGCGGCCGACCTCAGCCGCCGGATCGCCGCGGCGACCGGCTAGCGCCGATCAGCGCGATCGGCACGACGGCCAGCAGCGCGAGCGCCGCCATCGCCCACCAGCCCGCGTCGAACGCGCCCGCGTCCGGCGCCGGCCCGAGGATCGCGATCAGGATCGCCACGCCGAGGACGGCGCCGAGCTGCCGCGTCGTCGCGCTCATCCCGCTGCCGATCCCGAGCTGCTCGGGCGCGAGGTCGCGCACGCAGACGGCCACGATCGTCGCGAAGCCGAGCCCGACCCCGATGCCCATCAGCACGGTCGCGGGCAGCCACTCCGCCACGAACGCGGGCTCCGGCCCGATCTGCGTCGCGAGCCAGACGCCCGCCGCCGCGCTGATCAGCGCGCCCGGCAGCACGAACCGCCGCGGGTCGACCCGGTCGGTGTAGCGCGCGGCCGCGAACGCCGCGACGGCGCTCGCCAGCGGCCCCGGCGCGATCGCGAGCCCGGTCCGCAGGATCGAGTACCCCCAGACCTGCGTGAGGTACAGCGAGTTGGCGAGCACGAGCCCGAAGAAGCTCGTCCCCAGCAGCAGCGCGCCGAGGTTCCCGGTGCTGAACGAGCGGCTGCGGAACAGCGAGAGCTCGAGCACGGGCGCGGGATGCCGCGCGCAGCGCCAGACGAGCAGCGGGGTAAGCAGCGCCGAGGTCGCGAACGCGAGGATCGTGCGCGGATCGCCCCAGCCCCACACCGGGCCCTGGACCGCGCCGAGCGCGAGCGTCCCGACCGCAGCGACCGCGAGCACCGACCCGAGCAGGTCCGGGCGATGCTGCAGCGAGCCCGGCGCGGGCGCCGGCATCCGCCGGCCGTAGAGCAGCGCGGCGAGGCCGACCGGCAGGTTGACCACGAACACGAGCCGCCAGCCGCCCAGGTCGACGACGAGGCCGCCGAGCACCGGCCCCAGCGCCGAGGCCAGCGCGGCGACGCCCGGCCATGACGCCGATCACCTTCATGCGCTGCTGCGGCGGGAACGCGGCCATCACGAGCAGCTGCGCGGACGGGACCAGCATCGCGCCGCCCGCCGCCTGGAGCACGCGCGCGGCGACCAGCAGCGGCACCGACGGCGCCAGCGCGCACAGCAGCGACCCGCCGGTGAACGCCGCCAGCCCGGCGAGGAACAGCCGCCGGCCGCCGACGACGTCCGCGTAGCGACCGCCCGGCACGAGCAGCGCCGCGAAGACGAGCGCGTACGCGCTGAGGATCCACGACGAGCCCCGCGAGCGTCGAGCCGCCGAACGAGGCGCGGATGTCCGGGAACGCGACGTTGACGATCGTCGCGTCCAGGTAGACGAGGAACGAGGACGCGGACGCGACCGCCAGCACGGCGGCCGGCCGCAGGACGGGACGCGCGAGCGCCCCGCCCCGCGGCCTGGCGACCGTGCTCATGCCGCCTGCCGCGTGGCGTCCTTCGCCCGGGGGACGGGCGCGTGGACGACCGCGTCGGAGTGCGCGGCCGGGGGGACCGGCGGCGCGGGGAGCGCGGTGGCGCGGTAGATGGCCGGATCGGGCGGGACGAGCCCGAGCTCGGCGAGACGGCGGGAGAGGCCGGTGCGGAACTGCGCGTCGGGGATGTCGGCGGGGGACATGTGGGGACCTTCCGATCGGGGAGGAATACGAACGGTCGTGCTCTTTTAGCACAAGACGAACGATCGTGCTACTTTTTTCGCGGTGAGCATCCTCGAGCCGCAGCCCGCGAGCGACGCCTGCCGCCGACGGCCGCAAGGTCCGCGGCGACCGCACCCGGCGGGCGATCCTCACCGCGGCGGTCAACCTCGCCTCGGTCGAGGGCCTCGAGGGGCTGTCGATCGGCCGGCTCGCCACCGAGCTCGAGATGAGCAAGAGCGGCCTGTTCGCGCACTTCGGCTCGAAGGAGGAGCTCCAGGTCTCGACCGTGCGCGCCGCCGCCGCGATCTTCGCCCACCGCGTGATCGCGCCCGCCGAGGAGCGCTTCGAGCCCGGGATCCGCCGCCTGCAGGGGATGCTCGACCTGTGGCTGGACTACATGGAGCGCGGCATCTTCGACGGCGGCTGCTTCTTCGCCGCGGCGACGATGGAGATGGACGGCCGCCCCGGTCCGGTCCGTGACGCGATCGCCGAGCAGATGCGGCTGTGGGGCGGCCACCTCGCCGACATGGCGCGCGACGCGATGGCCCGCGGCGAGCTGCTCGAGCGCACCGACCCGCTCCAGCTCGCGTTCGAGCTCGACGCGCTCGGGATCGCGGTGAACTCCGGCTGGCAGCTGCACGAGGACGACGTCGTCTTCGAGCGCGGCCACCGCGCGATCCGGCGCCGGCTCGAGGCGGACGCCACCGAGCGCGGCCGCGCCGCGCTCGCCGCGCCGGTCGGCTGATCGGCCCCGGAACGCACGAGGGCCCCGCCTGAAGCGGGGCCCATCGCGAACCCGGTCATAGATCACCGCTGTACTGCTTGTCCCAGGACGAAAGTGTCTTGCCTGGGCGGCTATGACACTCCTGGCCACCTGGACTGGCCGCCGGCGCTCAGGCGCCGGCGCGTTGCCACGGCTGGGGGCTCGCAGGCTCCCCTCGGCCAAGTGGGCGATCCGCCGGACCCCGGAGGCTACTAACGTCCGCCGGATGGAGTCACGCCGAATCCGCCGTATCGGGCTCGTCGTCCACCCGCGGCGGGAGATCGGCGACGCGCTCGACGCGCTGACCGCCTGGTGCGAGGCGCACGGTGCCGAGCTCGTCCAGGTGCCCGCCCAGGGCCAGGAGCGCGCGATCGCCGAGCCGGGCGACCCGGCGAGCTGCGACCTGATCGTCGCGCTCGGCGGGGACGGGACCACGCTCGCCGCCGTCCGCACCGGCGCGCAGGCCGGCCGCCCCGTGCTCGGCGCCGCCTGCGGGAGCCTCGGCGCGCTCACCACGGTGCCCGCGGAGGAGCTCGCGATGGCGCTCGACCGCGTCGAGGCGGGCGACTGGCTCCCGCGCAAGCTGCCGTCGCTGATCGTGCGCCACGAGGACGCGAAGCGCACCGCGGTCAACGACCTGGTCGTGGTCCGCCAGGGCGCCGGGCAGGTCAGCGTCTCCGTCCGGATCGACGACGAGCTCTTCAGCCGCTTCGCCGGCGACGGCTTCGTGATCGGCACGCCGCTCGGGTCCAGCGCGTACACGCTCGCCGCGGGCGGCCCGCTGCTCGCGCCCGGCACGCTCGGCATGGTCTTCACGCCCGCTCGCACCGCACGGCGGCTTCATCCCGCCGCTCGTCACCGCCCCCGACGGGCGGCTCGACGTCGAGATCGACCCCGGCCACGGCGGCGCGCGGCTGGAGCTCGACGGGCAGATCGGCGACCTGCTGGAGCCGCTCGCGCTCAGCGCGGTGAGCGTCACGCTCGCGCCCGGGCACGGCACGCTCGTCTCGCTCGGCGACGACGAGCCGATGATCGCCGGCCTGCGCCGCCGCCGGATCATCATCGACAGCCCGCGGATCCTCGCCCGCGACGACCGCGAGGCCGCCGAACCGGTATAAGCGGTCGATGGCGATGCTCGAGCTGGTCCACACGGCGCCGGACTGGACGGGCGCCCTGGGCGTCGCGCTCAGCCGTCCTCCCGGCGTGCCGGAGCGCCGCCACGGCGACGACCCGTGGCACGACGACCAGTCGGGCGAGCGCCCGCGCCGGATCTCCGACGACCTCGCCTGGCTGCGCCAGGCGATCGACGAGCCGGAGCCCCACGGCCTGCGCGGCCTCGGGGAGACGGCGGCGGTCGCGGCATGGGAGCCGACGACCGAGGCGGAGGCGCGGCTCGACCGGCTGCGCGCGCGGCGCGTGCTCGACGCCGCCGGCTTCCTCCTGCACGACTAGAGGTCGACGACCTCCAGGCCGGCCAGCCGCTCGGCGAGCACCTCGCAGAGCACCCGCCGGTGGCAGCCGGCGGGATCCTCCTCGAGGCACAGCAGCGCGGTCCGCGGCCCGTGCTCGACGTCGTGGGCCAGCAGGTCGAGCGCCTCCGGCGAGCCGGCCTCGACGTACGCGCGGTAGCCCGCCCGCGCCTGTGCGATCCGGCCCGCGTGGAAGTCGTGGCGCAGGTCCGGCGGGGTGCCGAGCGCGCGCCGGTGCTCGTAGGCGATGCCGTGGGCCTCGAGCAGGTGCCCGAGCCGCGTCTTCGACATCCCCGGGCGCCGCGACTGCGGGCGGTAGCGGACGTCGAGCACCCGCTCGACGCGCGCCGCCGCGAGCTCGGCGACGAGCTGCGGCGGCAGCAGCCGCTCGTAGCCGATCGTCCAGACCGTGGGCATGGCAGCATGGTGCCGCATGACCGTGCCCCATACCTCGGACCTCGCCGCGGCGCTCGCGCCCGACGTGCTGGACCGGCTGCTCCGCTACGTCCGCATCGACACCCAGTCCGACCGCGCCTACGCGCAGATCCCCGAGCACGCCGGGGCAGCTCGAGCTGGCGCGCCTGCTCGTGTCCGAGCTGCTCGAGATCGGCCTCGCCGACGCGGCGATCGACGACCTCGGGTTCGTCACGGCGACGCTGCCCGCCACGGTCGAGGGCGGAACGGTGATCGGGCTGCTCGCGCACGTGGACACCAGTCCGGACGCGCCCGGCGCCGGGGTCGAGCCGCTCGTCCACGAGGACTACGACGGCGGCGTGATCGCCCTCCCGCGCAACGACACCCGAGCTCGACCCGGAGCGGATGCCGGAGCTCGCCGCCAAGCGCGGCCACGACATCGTGACCACGAGCGGCGACACGCTGCTGGGCGCCGACGACAAGGCGGGCGTCGCCGAGGTGATGGCCGCGGTCGCGTACCTCGCCGCGCACCCGGAGCTGCCGCGGCCGACGATCCGCGTCGGCTTCACGCCCGACGAGGAGGTCGGGCAGGGAGCGAAGATCTTCGACCTCGAGCGCTTCGGCGCCGACTGCGCCTACACGCTCGACGGCTCCGAGGCGGGCGAGTTCACCGACGAGACGTTCACCGCCGCCTCGGCGGACGTCCGGATCCGCGGCGTCGACGTCCATCCCGGCTTCGCGACCGGCAAGCTCGTGAACGCGACCCGGCTCGCGGGGGAGATCCTCGCCAAGCTGCCGCCCGAGCTCACCCCGGAGGCGACCGCCGACCGCGAGGGGTTCATCCACGTCTACTCGGTCGAGGGCTCGGCCGGCGCGGCGACGATCCGCGCGATCGTGCGCGACTTCGACGACGACCGGCTCGCCGGCCACGTCGCGCTGCTCCGCAAGGTCGCCGAGGACGTCGTGGCGACCGAGCCGCGTGCGGACGTCGAGGTCGAGGTCGAGCCGCAGTACCCGAACATGCGGACGTTCCTCGACGCGCGGCCGGAGGTCGCCGCCGCGGCCGAGGAGGCGCTGCGCCGCGAGGGCTTCGAGCCGCGCCGCGTCCCGATCCGCGGCGGGACCGACGGCTCGATCCTCAGCGCGCGCGGGCTCCCGACCCCGAACCTGTTCACCGGCGGCCACGAGTTCCACTCGGTGCGGGAGTGGGCGTCGGCGCAGGACATGGCGTCGGCCGCCGCCGTCGCGGTGCGGCTCGCGGGGGTGTGGGCCGAGCGCGGGTGAGCCGCGGCGAGTTCGGCGAGCTCATCGCGGCCACCGGCGAGCTGACGGTCGTCCGCGACCGCGAACGGCCGTCCGGCCGGCTGCTGCGGCTGGGAGGGATGGACGCCAGTTATGTCGACCTCGCGGATCCGCGCCATCTGGAGTTCGACTACCTGCGCTGGCTGCGCGCGCTCGTGCGGGCGGCCGGCGCGCGCCGGGTCGTGCACGTCGGCGGGGCGGGCTGCGCGCTCGCCCGCGCGCTCGCGGCGGAGCACCCGGACCACCGGCAGGAGGTGATCGAGCGCGATGCCGCCGTCGTCGAGGTCGCCCGCGAGCACCTGGGGCTGCGGCGCGCGCCCGGGCTCAAGGTGCGCGTCGGGGACGGGCGGGCGACGCTCGCCGGGCGGCCGGACGGATCGGCCGACGCCGTGCTGATCGACGCGTTCGAGGGCGCGCTCGTCCCGCGCCACCTGGTGACCGCCGAGGCGCTGGCGGAGCTCGCGCGGGTCTCCGGGCTCGCGGCGGTGAACGTGGTCGACGCGCGCGACATGGGCGACGCGAGGGCGATCGGCGCCGGGCTGCAGGCGGCGTTCCCGCACGTGCTGGCGCTCGGCCCCGGCCCGGCGCTGGCGCGCCGCCGATCGGGCAACGTGATCGTGGCCGGCGTCCACGCGCTCCCGCCGCTGGACCGGCTGCGCGCGGCGCTGGCGGCCGACCGCTCGCCCGCGGGGCTGCTCGACCCGGAGGAGACCGCGGCGTTCGTCGGCGGCGTGCCGCCCTGGTTCGACGGCTGACCCACTCGGGCACAACGACAACGCCGATTGGGCCGCTCAGCCACCTGTCCCGGCGGCCCGCGCGCGGGCGGCCTGGCGGAGCAGATGGTCGCGCTCGGCGACGTTCGTGGCGCGGCGGGCCGCCTCGCTGTAGGCCGCGGCGGCGGCAGGCAGGTCGCCGTCCAGCTCGTGGAGGTGGCCGCGGACGGCGTGCCAGCGGTGGCGCTCGCCGATCACGTCGCGCAGCCGGTCGGTCTCGCGCAGCCCGGCGGCGGCGCCGAGGACGTGGCCGACCGCGACCGCGCGGCCGAGCACGGCGGCCGGGTCCTGGCGCACCGGGTCGCCGGTGAGGGCGACGAGGTCGTCGTACCACGCGAGGATCTGCGGCCAGTCGGTCTCCTCGGCGCTCGCCGCGTCGTCGTGCAGGGCGGCGATGGCGGCCTCGACCTGGTAGCGGCCGGGGCGCCGCTCGTCCGTCTGCATGGCCAGCGCCGACTGGAGGACCCGCACGCCCTCGGCGATCTCGCGCCGGTCCCAGAGCCCGCGGTCCTGCCGGTCGAGCGTGACGATCCGGCCCTCGGGGTCGACCCGCGCCGGCAGGCGCGCGTGGTTGAGGAGCATCAGCGCGAGCAGCCCGCGCGCCTCCGGCTCCTCCGTCGCGAGGGTGAGCCGACGGGCCAGCAGGATCGCCTCGCCGGCCAGGTCGACCCGGCCCGCGTGCCCGGTCGTGTAGACGAGGTAGAGCACGCGCAGCACGACGGCGAGGTCGCCGGGCTGGTCCAGGCGGCGTCCCCGCAGGGTCCGCTTGGCCCGGCTGATCCGCTGCGCCATCGTCGCCTCCGGGACGTAGAAGGCGTCGGCGATCTCGCGCGTGGTGAGGCCGCCGACCGCACGCAGGGTCAGCGCCACCTGGGAGGCGGGCGCGAGGTCGGGGTGGCAGCAGCAGAAGAGCAGGAAGAGGGTGTCGTCGCCCTCCTCGGTGGCGGCGGGCCGCGGCTCGGCGTACGTCACCTCCTCGCGGCGGTGCCGCGCGGCCTCGCTGCGGTGGGCGTCGACGAGCCGCCGGGTCGCGACCGTGGTCAGCCACGCGCGCGGGTCGCGCGGCGGGTGCTCGGGCCACACCCGCAGCGCCTCGAGCAGCGCGTCCTGCAGCGCGTCCTCGGCGGCGTCGAAGTCCTCGCCCCGCCGGACCAGGCCCGCGAGCACCCGCGGGACGAGAGCGCGCAGCGCGCCCTCGTCCAGCCGGCGTGTCGGCTCGTCGATCACCCCGGGTCAGTCGTCCGAGGACCCCTTGGACAAGACCTCCCGGACGTCGATCCACTCGTGCAGCGGGCCGCCGCCCGGGCCGGGCTCGGAGGAGATGTAGGCCGCGATCTCCACCGCGCGCTCGTGCGACTCGACGTCGACCATGTACCAGCCCGCCACGAGGTCACTGGTCTCGGGCAGCGGGCCGTCGGTGGTGACCGGCGCGGCGTCCGGGCCGCCGTAGCGCACCCAGGTCTGCGCCGGCGTGAGCGCCTGCGAGCCGACGTACTCGCCGTTCTCCTCGAGCAGCTCGCCGACGTGCCTGAGGAAGGCGAAGTGCGCCTCCACGTCCTCGGGGGCCCACTGGTCCATCGGCGGGAAGGGATGGTGCGGCTCCGGGCCGCCGCGGTAGTGCTTGAGCAGCAGGTACTTCGGCATGGTGGTCTCCTGGTGTCGTGGGCCGCGTCTGTCGTGGCCCTTCACCTGGTGAGCGGAGCCGGGCAGCCCTTCTCGACATGGAATCAGCACATTCAACGCCCGAGAACGTGCGTTATGACAACCGCATGCGCACACGGACGCGTTTCCGCTGGCCGGACGCGGGTCTTGGAGGCGCCCGCGGCCGCCGGTAGGGTCGCGGACCTCGTGCGCCTGCGGCTCGTCCTCGTCCTGCTCGCCCCGCTCCTGATCGCACCGTCCGCGGCCCGTGCCGCCGAGCTGCCGAAGTGCCCGAAGGACAAGCGCGCGCGCTGTGGTTCCGTGAGCGTCCCGCTGCATCGCGCCGACCCGGCCGGCCCGCGCATCACGGTGCGGTTCCGGGTGATCCCGCGCAGCGACCGCTCGCGCCCGGCCGGCACGCCGATCGTCGCCACCGAAGGCGGCCCCGGCTACAGCACGATCGAGTCCGGGCCCGGCTACGAGTTCCTGCTCGGGCCGCTGCGCCGGACGCACGACCTGATCCTCATGGACAACCGCGGGACCGGTGGCTCCGGCGCGATCGACTGCCCGCGGCTGCAGGCCGGCAAGGGCGACTACACGCGTGAGGTCGGCCGCTGCGCGCAGCGCCTCGGGCCGACCGCCGACGCGTACGGCACCGGCGCGGCCGCCGACGACCTCGCCGCGGTGCTCGACAAGCTCGGCGTCCCCGTGGTCAGCATCTACGGCGACTCGTACGGGACGTACTTCGCCCAGGCGTTCGCGGTCCGCCACCCCGACCGCGTGAACGCGGTCGTGCTCGACGCCGCGTTCGCCGTCGACGGCTTCGACCCCTGGGGCCGGACGACCACCGACGCGATCCGCGCCGCCTGGACCGCGGTCTGCGAGCGCTCGCCGACCTGCCCGTCCGCGGACCCCGTGGCCGAGCTCGGCGCGCTCGCCGAGCGCTTCCGGCGCACCCCGCTGACCGGGAGGTCGCGCGACGCCGACGGCGCGGCCCACCCGGTCCGGATGGACGGCGCCGCGTTCGCGCAGCTCATCAACGACGCCGGCTACACCTACCCGATCTACCGCGACGTGTTCGCGGCCGCCCGCGCGCTGGACGCCGGCGACCCCGCGCCGATGCTGCGGCTCGCCGCCGAGGACCTGACGTCCGTCGAGGCCGGTCCCGTCGAGTCGTACTCGGAGGGCGCCTACGCCGCCGTCGCGTGCCATGACTACCCCGCGATCTGGAACGTCGCCTCTGGCTTCGCCGCCCGCCGCGCGGAGCTCGCCGCCTCCCGCGCGCAGCTGCCGGGCGACGCGTTCGCGCCGTTCTCGCAGGACGTGTGGCTGGACTCGCTCTACGAGCACCAGCTCGTCTACGGCTGCCTGCGCTGGCCGGCGCCCGCCGTCGCCGACCCGCCCGCGCCGCCCGGCGCCGCGTACCCGGCGGTGCCGGTGCTCGTGCTCAACGGCGACCTGGACGTGATCACGCCGATGTCGGACGCCGCCCGCGCCGCCGCGCTGTTCCCGAACGCGACGCTGGTGCCGGTCGGCAACGCCGTCCACGTGACCGCGCTGGCCGACTTCGACGACTGCGCCGCGCGGATCGTGCGCGACTTCCTGCGCTCGCACGTCGTCGGCGACACGAGCTGCGCGTCCGAGCTCGCGGAGCTGCACGTCGTCCCGGCGTTCCCGCGCACGACGGCGGCGGCGCCCGCCGCGACACGCGCCGCCGGCGACGCGTCGAACGCCGGCGACCGCCGCGCCGGCTGGACGGCCGCGCACACGGTCGCGGACGCGCTCTCACGCTGGTGGCTGATGTACGGGCTCCGCGGCCACGGGCTGCGCGGCGGGACGTTCCGGACCGGCGGCGAGTACTACGGCACCGACCCGGTGACGTTCCGGCTGCGCGGCGTGCGGTTCACCCGCGATCTCGCGGTGAGCGGCCGCGCCGCGTGGGATCGCGAGGCCCTGCGGATGACCGGGCGCGTGCGGCTGTCCGGCGCCCGCACCGGCCGGCTCAGGATCGCCTGGGCCACGGGCGTGAAGGCGGCGACGGCCACCGTGCGCGGGAAGCTCGGCGGCCGTGCCGTGCGGCTCACCCTGCCCGCGCCCTAGTACTCGCGCTCGCGCACCACGGGCCGCTCGCGCACGACCGTCCGGCGCGCGCTGCGCCACTGCACGAGCTCGACGATCAGCCAGACCACGCCGACGATGGTGAGGATCATCCCGATCGTCTGGATCGAGATGCCGGACACGGTCGCGGTGACGGCGACCCAGAGCACGAGCCCGATCGCGATCAGTACGAGCGGAGGTCCTGTATCGGCCATGTTCACTGCCTCCTTGCGGGAGTTTGCTTGTCGCCAGGGTCGTTCCCCGGCGTCGCCGCGGGGCAATCGCCGTTCGACGAACGGACGAGGCTCAGGTGGCGTGGCTCGTGTCGTTCCAGAGCCAGATCACGCGCCGCTCGCGCTCGAACCCGAGGATGCAGAGCGCGGCGGTGCTCAGCGCGAGCACGGCCGCGGTCTCGGGCGGCAGCCCGACCCAGCGCGCGCCGACGATCCGCAGGATGTGTCCGTGCCCGAACATCGCGACGTCGCCGTCCGCGGCGAGCGCGCGCTCGATCACGCGGTCGGCGCGGGCGCTCGCGTCGGCGAGGTCCTCGCCGCCCGGCGACCCGTCCGTCCACAGGTTCCAGCCCGGACGCTCCTCGCGGATCTCCGGCGTCGTGCGCCCCTCGTACTCGCCGTAGCCGAACTCGACCAGGTCGTCGGTGACCTCCGCGTCGTCGGCCAGGCCGGCGAGCTTCGCGGTGTCATAAGCCCGCCGCAGCGGGCTGGAGAGGATGAGCGAGAACGGCCGGTCGGCGAGCCGGCGGCCCAGCTGGAGCGCCCGCTCGCGCCCCTCGTCGATCAGCGGGATGTCCGTACGGCTCGTGTGCTGCCCGGATCGGCTCCACTCCGTCTCCCCGTGGCGCACGAGCAGGACTTCCTGTCCGGTGCGTGCCATGGCCGGGCACTATCCCATCCCTGGCGCGTTGCCGCTCGCCGCGTGTCCCGGCGCCGTGTCGCGCGGAGCCGCGCGCCGGTGTAGCGTCCCGCCATGGACGAGACCCAGCCAGCCCCCCGGCGCACCGAACGACGACGACCGGCGCCCGACGATGTGGATCATCATCGCCGGCGTCTGCGCCGTCCTCGCGATCGGCTTCGCGATCTGGGCCTTCACGCTCAAGTCGGACCGCGACGACACCCAGGCCAAGCTCACCGCCACCGAGTCGGCGCTCGCGCGCGAACAGTCGACGCTGAGCGAGGAAGAGCGCTCCGCCGCCGAGAGCGAGGCCAAGCAGGCGGCGTTCGGCACGCGGTTCGAGCACCGCTACGACGCGGTCCGCAACCGCTTCATCGCGCAGGAGAAGAAGTCCGACGACCTCCAGGACGAGGTCGACCAGCAGAAGACCGAGCTCACGAACGCCGAGAACGCCGAGAAGCAGGCGCAGGGCCAGGACGCCACGCTGCGAGGCGCAGCTCAAGACGGCCGACAGCCGGCTCGATCTCGCCGCCGTGTGCGCGCGGGGCACGATCGCGGCGCTCGACGAGTTCCTCGACTCGCCGAGCGTGCGCGAGGGGGCCGACAAGGCGATCAAGCGGCTCGAGGACCTGCAGACGCAGTGCTACGAGGTCGTGAAGGAGACGTCGAGCTAGGCGGCGGAGCGCGCAGCGGCGGCCGCGGCGACCGCGAGGCGGTCGGCGCGGTCGTTCAGCGCCTTGTGCGCGTGCGCGGCGCCGGTCTCGTGCCCGCGCACCCAGTGCCAGCGCACGTCGTGGCGCGCGAGCTCGGCCTCGAGCGCGCGCACGAGGTCCTGGTTCTTCACCGGGTCGCCGCCGGCGGTCTTCCAGCCCTTGCGCTTCCAGCCGGCGATCCACTTCGTCATCGAGTCGAGCATCAGCCGCGAGTCGGTGACGATGCACGTGCGCGTGCCGGGCGGCAGCGAGCGCAGCCCCTCGAGCGCCGCGGTGTACTCCATCCGGTTGTTCGTGGTGTGCGCGTCGCCGCCCGAGAGCTCCTCGGTCACGCCGTCGGGCCACGCCACGATCGCCGCCCAGCCGCCGGGGCCGGGATTGCCGGAGCAGGCGCCGTCGGTCCACACGAGGACCTCGCCCTCGCGGGGCTCGAGCGGCTGCTCGGGACGGGCGGGACGGCGCGGCATGGACGGCGATACTAGGGCGCTCCGAGGACGGCACGTCGTATCCTCGCCGGCACATGCGCCAGGAGCTGCGTCCCCTCTTCGACCGCGTCGTGATCAAGGAGCTGGAGCCCGACCGCGTCCGCCAGTCGGGCCTCGTCGTGCCGCCCTGGCTCGCACGAGCCCCCGCCGCAGCACGGGATCGTCCTGTCGGTCGGTCCCGGCATCGACTGGTGGGAGTCGGCCGGGGTGAGCATGCCGGTCCGCGCCGGCGACCACGTCGTCTTCCCGGCCCAGGCCGGCGTCTGGGTCGAGGTCGACGAGGAGAAGCTGCTCGTGTGCCGCGTCGGCGAGCTGCTCGGCGTGCTCGAGACGGCCGAGGAGCGGCGCTCCCGGGCCCAGCAGCCCGCCGGCTAGCCCGCGGCGCGCAGGACGACCTCGGCCGCGGCCAGGTCCTCGATCACCGTCCCCATCGACTTGAAGACGGTGAGCTCGTCGGCGGACGCGCGCGCCGTGCGGGCGCCGAGCAGCACCTCCCCCAGCTCCGCGGCGGCGCCCGGGTCCAGCCCGGCGAGCTCGGCGCAGCCCGCGGGCGGCGGCGCGAACGCGTCGCGCGTCTCGACGAGCAGCCGCGCGCTGCGCGCGAGCTCCGGGTGCAGCTCGCCGCCGGGCGGCGCGAAGCCGACCGAGGAGACGTGGGTGCCCGGCGCGAGCGCGTCCGGCCCGAGGACGGGCTCGGTGGCGCTCGTGCAGAGGCAGACGACGTCGGCGCCCTCGCACCGCCTCCCCCACCCCGGCCGCGACCGCGCCGTGCTCCGCCGCGAGCGCGGCCGCGCGCGCCGGGTCGCGCGCCGCCACGCGCAGCTCGGCGCCGGGCAGCACGGCGGGCAGCACGCGCAGGTGGGCGGCGGCCACCGGGCCGGCGCCGATCACCGCGACGACGCGCGCGCCCGGCCGCGCCGCGAGGCGGATCGAGAGCGCGGCGGCGCCGGCCGTCCGCGTCGCGGTCAGCTCCGTCGCGTCGAGCACGGCGAGCAGCGCGCCGGTCGCGGCGTCGAACGCGCAGATCGTCGCCGGGTGGTGCGGGAGCCCGCGCGCCGGGTTGGCGTCGTAGAGGCCGACGTGCTTGACGATCACCGGCCCGCCGGCGCGGTGCCCGGGCATCACGAGCAGCCCGCGCTCGGCGTCGAGCTCCAGCGCGCTGCGCGGCGGCGCGAGGACCTCCCCGCGCGCGGCCGCGGCGAACGCGTCCGCGAGCGCGTCGAGCAGCGCGGCGGGGTCGAGCAGCCGCGCGACGTCCTCCGCCCCGAGGACGAGCGGCGTCACGGGCGCAGGTCGAGCTGGCCCGCGTAGGGACCGCGGCCGGTCATGTTCGCCGCGCCGCAGCGTGCGCCCAGCCGGACCGCGCCGGCGATGTCGAGGCCGGCGGCGAGCCCGGTCGTCAGCCCGGCCGCGAACGAGTCCCCCGCGCCGTAGGCGTCGGCGCGCGGCCCGGGCAGCGCCTGCGGCTCCCAGGTCCCGCTGCCCGCCTCGCCGTCCCAGCGGCCGCCGTCGCCGCCGAGCGTCGTCACGACGGTCCGCGGCGGCGGGTCCATCGTCGCGGGATCGACGTCCTCCCCCGCGTCGCTGCCGGAGCGCACGAGCACGTCGAGCTGGACGCCGCTGCTCGAACAGCGCGTCGCCCGTGCGCGGGGTGGCGACGACGACCTTCGCGCGGCGCGCCGCGCGCAGCGCGCCGGCGTCGCCGCCGGTGACGTAGACGCCGTCGACGTCGTCGAGCTCCTCCCACGGCAGCGGGTCGTCGCCGTGCGGGACCGGGCGCTCGCCGAGCACGGTGATCGTCCGCTCGCCGTCGTCGGTCAGGTAGGTGAAGCCGCGCCGCTGCTCGCCGTCGCGCACGCCGGCGTGGACCGTGACGCCCTGGCGGACGAGCTGCGCGCGCGTGCGCTGCCCGTGGTCGTCCTCCGCGAGCGCGGTGATGAACAGCGCGCCGCCGGCGAGCTTCGCCATCTGGACCGCCGCGACCGCGCCGCCGCCGGCCGCCTCGCCCCAGAACTCGGGCACGTGCAGGATCTCGCCGGGCCGCGGCAGGCGCGGCACGACGGCGAAGTCGATCCACTCGACGTGCCCGACGACGGCGACGCGCGCCCGCATGACCTGATCGCCGGCCATGGCGCGGATCATGCCGGACCGGGGCGTACCCTGTCGGTCGATGGAGCAGTGCGAGAGCTGCGGGCGCGAGTTCACGCTGCGGAGCGGCGTCCGAGGACGGCTGCTGGTGCGCCGAGGTCGTCGTCGCGCCGGAGCGGCTCGCGGTGCTGCGCGAGCACTTCCTCCGCTGCCTCTGCCCGGACTGCCTGCGCGTCGCCGCGCGGACGGCCGCCTAGCCGCGGCCGATCGCCTGCGCGGCCTCGCCGAGCGTGAGGTCGGTCATCGGCCCACCGGCGGCAGCGTGCCCTCGACGCGGCGCCGGTCGGCGCCGTCGACCTCGACCTTCCAGATCGGCGCCTCGGCCTTGACGCGGTCGATCACCGCGCGTGCGCCGGCGAACGCCTCGCCGCGGTGCGGCGCGCTCGCGGCCACGATCACGCTCGGCTCGCCGAGCGGGACGGTGCCGGTGCGGTGCTCGACGGCGACCGCGCAGAGGCCGTGGCGCCCCGCCTCCTCGGCGGCGATCCGCTCGATCCGCTCGGCCGCCATCTCCGCGTAGGCCTCGTACTCGAGCTCGGGCACCTCTCGGGTCACGCCCTCGAACAGCACCACCGCGCCGGCGCGCGGGTCGCGCACCGCGGCCGACAGCGCGGCCACGTCGAGCGGCTCGCCCGTGACGCGGACGGTCGGGGCGCCGCCGCTGACCGGCGGGACGAGCGCCACCTCGTCGCCCGGGCCGATCCGGTCGCCCGGGTCGGCGTACTCGCGGTTGATCGCCGCGACGCAGGAGCGCGGAGCGATGTCCATCGCGGCGAGCAGGTCCGCCACCGTCACCGGTTCCGGCAGCTCGACGTCCACCTGGGCACTGCCCATGCGCTCGCGCAACCCGGCGAACAGGCGGACGGAGACGAGCATTGCCCGCAGTCTAGGCGCGGAGCGCCCAGACGACGACGAGCGAAGCGAGGCCAAGTACGATGGGAGGCATGGAGGCGGAGCTGACCCACCTCGACGCGGCCGGCACCGCGCGCATGGTCGACGTGACCGCCAAGGGCGCGACCGAGCGCTATGCCCGGGCCCGCGCCGTCGTGCGCATGTCGCCCGAGTCGGCCGCCCGCGTGCAGCGCGGCGACAACCCGAAGGGCGACGTCGCCGCCGTGGCGCGGATCGCCGCGATCCAGGCCGCGAAGCGCACCGACGAGCTGATCCCGCTCGCCCACTCGCTCCCGCTCACGCACGTCGACCCGGAGATCGCGATCGACGCCGAGGCCGGCACGGTCACGATCGTCGCCGAGGCCCGCTGCGCGGACCGGACGGGCGTCGAGATGGAGGCCATGGTCGCCTGCAGCGTCGCCGCGCTGACCGTGTACGACATGGTCAAGGGGATCGAGGCTGGCGTCGTCATCGAGCGCGTCGAGCTGCTCGACAAGACCGGCGGGAAGGCGGACTTCCACCGCTCATGAGGACGACGCTGCGGGAGCCGCTCGCCGACGGCCATGGACGTGCGATCGGCGACGTCCGGATCTCGGTCACCGACCGCTGCAACTTCCGCTGCCAGTACTGCATGCCCGCCGACGGGCTCCCGTGGCTCAAGCGCGACGCGCTGCTCAGCTACGAGGAGATCACGCGGCTCGTGCGGATCCTCAGCGAGATGGGCGTCCACGACGTCCGCCTGACCGGCGGCGAGCCGCTGGTGCGCAAGGAGCTCCACAAGCTGGTCGCGTCGCTGTCGGCGCTGCCGGGCGTCCACGACCTGTCGCTGACCACCAACGGCTACCTGCTCGCCGCGCAGGTCGGCGACCTGGTCGCGGCCGGCCTGCGGCGCGTGAACGTGTCGCTCGACTCGCTCGCCGCCGACCGCTTCTTCCAGCTCACCCGGCGCGACTCGCTGGGGCGCGTGCTCGAGGGGCTCGCGGCCGCCCAGGAGCACCCCGAGCTGCGACCGATCAAGGTCAACGCGGTCGCGCTGCGCGGCTTCACCGAGGACGAGGTGCTGCGCTTCGCGCGGTTCGCCCGCGAGGAGCCGTACGAGATCCGCTTCATCGAGTTCATGCCGCTCGACGCGGACCAGGAGTGGGACATGGCCAAGGTCCTCCCGAGCGCGGAGATCAAGGCGATCATCGAGACCGAGTACGAGCTCGTCCCGCTCGGCCGCGAGCGCCACGGCACCTCGCGCCGCTACGCGTTCGCCGACGGGAAGGGCGAGATCGGCTTCATCTCCCCCGTCACCGAGCCGTTCTGCGGCGACTGCAACCGGATCCGGTTCACCGCCGAGGGGATGCTCCGGACCTGCCTGTTCTCGATGAACGAGACCGACCTGCGCGAGCCGCTGCGCAGCGGCGCGACCGACGCCGAGGTCGAGCAGGTCGTGCGGGACGCGGTCTGGCGCAAGGAGCTCAAGCATCACGTGGGCGAGCCCGGCTTCGTGCAGCCGGCGCGCTCGATGTCGCGGATCGGCGGCTAGCCCTTGCTGGAGATCGGGGAGGCCTGGGAGCGCGTCGCGGCGGTCACGGAGCCGCTGCCCGTCGAGCGCGTCCCGCTCGCCGAGGCGCTGGGCCGGATCGCCGCCGAGGACGGCCGCAGCGCCGTCGACCTCCCGCCGTTCGACCGCTCCGCGATGGACGGCTACGCGGTCCGCGCGGCCGACACCGACCCGCCCGCGCCGCTGACCGTGCGCGGCGAGGTCGCCGCCGGCGACGTCGCCGCCGAGGCGCTCGCGCCGGGCACCGCGCTCGGCATCACCACCGGTGCCGCGCTGCCCGACGGCGCGGACGCGATCCTGCGCGTCGAGGACGCGGTCGTCGAGAACGGCCACGTCACCCCGGCCGCCGCGCTCGCCCGCGGGCTCCACGTCCGCTACCGCGGTGAGGACGTCGAGCGCGGCGACGTGCTCGCCCCCGCCGGCGCGCCGCTGACCGATGCAGCGGCTGACCGGGCTCGCCTCGGCGGGCGTCGGCGAGGTCGCGGTCCGCCGCCGCCCGGTCGTCCACGTCCTCGCCACCGGGACCGAGCTGCTCGAGCTCGGCGCGCCGCCCGAGCCCGGCCGCGTGCACGAGTCGAACCGGCTCACGCTGGCGCTGCTGCTCGCCCGCGCCGGCGCGAGCGGTGGTCACGCACCCCGTCGTGCCGGACGACCGCGAGGCCACCCGCGCCGCGGTCGAGGCCGGCATGACCGGCGACGTCCTGCTCGTCTCCGGCGGCGTCTCGGTCGGGCCGCACGACCACGTCAAGCCGGCGCTGGAGCACGCGGGCGTCGTCGAGGAGTTCTGGCGCGTGCGGCTGAAGCCCGGCAAGCCGCTGTGGTTCGGCCGCCGCGGCACGACGCTCGTGTTCGGGCTGCCGGGGAACCCGCTCTCCGTCGTCGCCTGCTACCTGCTCTTCGTCGAGCCGGCGCTGCGCCGGATGCAGGGCGAGACCGGCGCCGTCGCCGCGACGGTCCCGGTGCGCCTGACGGTCCCCGCCGGGCCGTCCGACAGCCGCACGACGCTGCTGACCGCCGCGCTGGAGCGCGGCGCCGACGGCGTCTTCGAGGCCACCCCGACCGCCGGCCAGGGCTCGCACCTGACGGGCGCGCTCGCCGCGTCCGACGCCTTCGTGATCGTCACGCACCGCGGCGGCGAGCAGGCGGCCGGCTCGCTGGTCGACGCGATCCTGCTCTGACCTGTTGCCCGGGCGCGCGCGGCGCCGCGGCTAGGCGCGCTGCGGCAGCGCGGCGGCCGCCTCGGAGACCGGCCCGCAGGCCATGTCGTTGCCCTCGAGCACGCGGTTCCAGATCCGCACGAGGACCTCGGCCTCGTCGTCGGTGACGAAGTCCTGGAACAGCCGCTGGACGGCCTCGACGTAGACCGGGAAGCCGCGCTCGGCGACCGCGCGGCCGGCGTCGGTGAGGACGGCGAAGGTCGCGCGGCGGTCGTCGGGCGGGATCTCGCGCGTCACGAGCCCGTCCTCCTCCGCCTTGGCGACCAGCCGGGTGGCGCCGCCGCGCGAGAGCAGCAGCGCGTCGGCGAGGTCGGACATGCGGCGGCGGCCGTCCTTGAACGTGAGGTGCATGAGCAGCTCGAGCCGGTTGAGCGAGACGCCGGCCTTGGCCAGCAGCTCGGTCTCGAGCCGCTCGCCGAGCCGCCACTCGACGACGAGCAGCCCGTAGAAGGCGGCGAAGCGCGGATCGAGCTCGTGGTTCCCCATGTGGCGGTCAGCAGTCTATGACGGTCGGGCGACAGTTGTGAACAAAACGCTTGACAAGACAATCCTATGCAGGCTAGGGTTGCCGAGTCAATGGTTGGTCCGGCAATCGTGACTCCCCCACGCTGACCCGGCCCGAACGAACTCCCCTCGGAGGTCCTCCCCAGTGCCCGCTTCCCCTGCACCGGGCGGCCGCCTGGCGCGCCTGGCCGACCTGGCCTTCAGGCGCCGCCGGGCGGTCGTCGCGACCTGGATCGTCGCCCTCGTCGCCGCGTTCGCCACGGCCGGGCTCGCCGGCGACTGGTCCGCCGACTACTCGACGCCCGGCTCGGAGTCGCGCGCCGCGGCGCAGCTGCTCGACGAGCGCTTCCCGCAGCGCAGCCCGGACACGGTCGACGTCGTCTGGCAGGCCGAGGACGCCGCAGCGGCCGCGCCGCGGATCGACCGGCTCGCGCGTCAGGCGGCGACCCTCGAGGGCGTCGGCCGCGCCGCGCCGGCGACCGCCGCCGACGTCTCGCGCGACGGCACGATCGGCGTCGTGCGGATCCCGCTCACCGAGCTGCCCGGCGCGATCCCCGACCACACCGGCACGGCGATGATCGATCTCGCGCAGCGCGCGAGCGGCGACGGCGTGCGGATCGAGCTCGGCGGCATGGTGATCGCCAACGCGCAGGGCGGCGAGATCTCCTCCGAGGTCGTCGGCCTGGCGATCGCGGCCCTGGTGCTGCTGCTCACGTTCGGCTCGATGGTCGCGGCGGGGCTCCCGTTCGCCACCGCGCTGTTCGGCCTCGGGATCTCGAGCGGCGTCACCGGGCTGCTGGCCGCGCTGATCGACGTGCCCGACTGGGCGCCGGCGCTCGCGTCGATGCTCGGCATCGGCGTGGGGATCGACTACGCGCTGCTGATCGTCACCCGCTACCGGGCGGCGCTCGCGGCCGGGCGCGACCCGCGCGGCGCGGTCGGCGAGGCGATCGCGACCGCGGGCCGCTCGGTCCTGATCGCCGGGACGACCGTGGTGATCTCGCTGCTCGGCCTGTTCCTGATGGGCCTCCCCTACCTCTACGGCGCCGCGCTCGCCGCGATCGCCGCCGTCGTGATCGTCATGGCCGCCTCGGTCACGCTCGTGCCGGCGCTGATGGCGATGGCCGGCCGCCGGATCGACCGGCTCCGGATCCCGGGCACGAACCGGACGCCCGCCGACCCCGCGCAGGCGCCCGCCGCGCGCTGGGCCCGGGCCGTCCAGCGCCGCCCGTGGACCGCCGCGATCGCCGGCGCGGCCGATGCTGCTCGTGCTCGCCGCCCCGGTCACCGGGCTGCACCTCGGGTTCCCGGACCGCGGCAACGACGCGACCGACACCACGACCCGCCAGGCCTACGACCTCGTGACGCGGGGCTTCGGGCCGGGTGCGAACGGCCCGCTGCTCGTCGCGGCGCAGACGTCCGACGAGGGCGCGATGACGCGGCTGGCGGACGCCGTCCGCGACACCCCGGGCGTCGCCGCGGTGAACGGGCCGGTCGCGAGCGCCGACGGGCGCGCCTCGATGCTCTCCGTCGTGCCGGCGACCTCCCCGCAGGACCGCGCGACCGAGGACCTCGTCGACCGGCTGCGCGACCAGGTGGTGCCGCGCGCCGGCGTCGATGCGCAGGTCGGCGGCGCGACCGCCGCGCTCGTCGACCAGAGCGAGGCGACGGCGAGCCGGCTGCCGCTGTTCATCGGCGGCGTGGTCGGCCTGTCGTTCCTGCTCCTGCTCGTCGCGTTCCGCTCGATCGTCGTCTCGATCAAGGCGGCGGTGATGAACCTGCTCTCGATCGGCGCCGCCTACGGGATGGTCGCGTACCTGGCCGAGGGCGGCTGGGCCGGGCAGCTGGTGGGGATCGACACCCCGACGCCGGTGCCGCCGTTCATCCCGGTGATCATGTTCGCGGTGCTCTTCGGCCTGAGCATGGACTACGAGGTGTTCCTGCTCTCGCGCGTGCGGGAGGAGTACCTCGCGCGCGGCGACACCGCCCGCGCGGTCACCGAGGGCCTGTCGCGCACCGCGCGCGTGATCACCGCCGCGGCGCTGATCATGGTCGCCGTGTTCGGCGCCTTCGCGATGAGCCCGGACGTGTCGCTGAAGCTGATCGGCCTCGGCCTCGCGACCGCCGTGTTCGTCGACGCGACGATCGTGCGGATGGTGCTCGTGCCCGCCGTGATGCAGATCCTCGGCGACCGCAGCTGGTGGCTGCCGGGCTGGATGGACCGGCTGATCCCGCGCGCGCAGCTGGAGGCGCCGGCGCCCGCCGCCTAGCCCTCGGCGAGCAGGGCGTCGAGCCCGCGGGTGAGCCCGACGCGCCCACCCGCGGCGCGCGCCGCCAGCAGCGTGCCCGCCACGTACGGCGCCGGGGAGCCCCCGGCGTCGTGGCGGATCGTCAGGCGCTCGTCCGGCAGCCCGAACACGACCTCCGTCGACACGACGAACGACGGCAGCCGCACGGAGTGGACCTGCGTCCCCGCGACCGTCGCGCCGCGCGCCTCGACCGGGCCGGCGATCGTGTCGAGCGGACGGCCGGGCTCCGACGCGCCGAGGCGCTCCGCGAGCTCGCGGGCGGTGCCGCTCGGCACGTCGGGCTTCGTCGCGCTCGCGTAGTCGATGACCTCCCAGTGCGGCAGGTGGCGCGCGGCGAGGAGCGCGCCCGCGGCCATCATCGCCGCGGTGAGCGAGAAGTTGCCCGACGCGATCGCGCCGACCCCGGCCGCCGTCGCCGCCGCGTCGATCGCGGCGAAGTCCTCCGCGGTCAGCCCGGAGGTGCCGATCACGACCGCCACGCCCGCGGCGAGCGCCGCGAGGGCGTTGTCGCGGGCGACGTGGTGCGACGTGTAGTCGATCAGCACGTCGACGCCGTCCAGCGCCTCCCCCACGCTCGCGAACACCGGCGCGCCCTCGACCTCGCCGCCCGCCGCGGAGCGCGACACGCCCGCGCGCAGCTCGAGGTCGCCGGCGGCCGTCACCCCCGCGGCGATCGCGGCGCCGGTCCAGCCGGTGATCCCGGCGATGCAGATCGCGGTCACGACGATCGCTTGAACAGGCGCTTGATCCGCTCCACCAGGACCGAGAAGAACAGCGAGACGCCGTTGATCGGCTTCGCCGCTGGGGCGGGCGGCGGCGGCGTCGCGGCCGCGGGCGGCGGGGTCGACGGCGCCGCCTCCGCGGGCGCGTCCGGGCCCTCGGCCGCGGCGGCCGCCGCGCCCGCGCTCGCCGCCGCCTCGTCGCCGGTCAGCGCGCCGGCCGGCTCCGCCGCGAGCCGCTGCTGCAGGCAGGCGGCGAAGTCGCGCAGCAGCCGGTTCGAGATGTCCTTGATCATCCCGCCGCGCCCGAACGACGCCAGCCGCCCGGTGATCGTGAAGTCGGTCGCGGCGTCGACCCGCGTGCCGCCGGCGTCCGTCGCGTGCAGTGTGTTGACGATCGTCGCACTCGCGCCGCCCTGCCCGCGCTTGTCGCTGCCGCGCGCCGCCAGCGTCGCCGTGTGCGTCTCGGCGTCGGCGGACTCGATCCTGATCGTGCCCCGGTAGGACGCGGTCGTCGGTCCCAGCTTGACCTGGAACTCGCCGTGGTAGGTCCCGTCGTCGTCGTGGCTCGGTGATCGCCGCGCCGGGCAGGCACGGCGCGACCTTCTCCAGGTCGATCAGCGCCGTCCACACCTGCTCGACGGGCGCGTCCACCTCGAACGACTGCTCCAGCTTCACCGCCGCATCACCTCCAGGTCAGCTCGCGTATCGATGTCGCGCGGGTCCGCGAGGTCCCCGCACTCGACCTCCGTCGCCCCCTCCAGCCGCCCGCGGAAGCCGCGGTCGCCGTGCAGCTCGCCGGCCCGCTCGAGCAGCGCGCGCCGCAGCACGACCGGATGGCCGGGCGCGCCCGCGAAGACTGCGCGTGCCGAGTCTCCCGGCGCGGCCCGCACGCGCGCCACCACCGCCGCGGTCAGGAACGGCTGGTCGGCCAGCATGATCACGACCTCGTCCGTGTCGCCCGCGGCCGCCAGCCCGCGCCGCAGCGATGCGCCCATGCCCTCGGCCCAGTCCTCGCAGATGACGATCTCCGACGCCGCGCAGATCCGCGCCCGCGCGCACCTCGTCGGCGCGCGCGCCGAGCACCACGATCCGGCGGTCGAGGTCGTGCAGCGTCTCGAGCGCGTGCTCGATCAGCGGCCGGCCGTCGACGCGCGCGAGCTGCTTCGGCCCGCCGAAGCGGCGGCCCTCGCCTGCGGCCAGCAGGATCCCCGTGCTCATCCGTCGGCGCCCTCCATCAGATCCGCGAGCTGCTCCAAGGACGCGATGGTATTCCCCGGCAGCAGACGGTCGAGGTGTGGCATGGCGGCCACCATGCCGCGCGTGAGCGGCTCGTAGCGGGGATCGGCGGCCAGCGGGTTCAGCCACACCAGCCGGTGCGCCGTGCGGCGGAGGCGGCCGAGCTCGGCGGCGAGCTCGTCCGGGTCGCCGCGGTCCCAGCCGTCCGAGAGCAGGACGATGAACGCGCCGCGCCCGATCCGCCGCCCGTGCTCGCGGTTGAGCGTCGCGAGCGAGGCGCCGATCCGCGTGCCGCCGCTCCAGTCGGTCACGCGCTCGGCGGCGCGCTCGAACGCGCGGTCCGGATCGCGCCCGGCGAGGTCGAGCGTGAGCCGCGTGAGATGCGTGCCGAACGCGAACGCCTCGACCCGTGCGCGGCCCGCGACGGAGGCCTGGACGTACTGGAGCAGCATCCGCGCGTACGGCGCCATCGAGCCCGACACGTCCAGGATCAGCACGAGCCGGCGCGGGCGCAGCGTGGGCGCGCGCCAGCGGCGCTCGAGCAGCTCGCCGCCGTGGCGGAGCGACGCGCGCGTGGTGGCGCGCAGGTCGGGGATGTGCCCGCGCGTGCGCGCCGGGCGGGTGCGGCGGCTCAGCCGCGACGGCCCGCGCCGCGCGACCCGGGCGAGCAGCGCCATCGCGGCCCGGCGCTCGGCGTCCGTGTAGGCGGCGAAGTCGGTCGTGCGCAGCACCTCCTCCTCGCTCCACGCGGCCGGGACGGCGTCGAGCCGGGTGACCTCCGGCGGCCCCTCCGGCACCGCGACGCGCGGGAGCGCGGCACGGGCGATCGTCCCGAGCGCCTCGAGCGGGTCCTGCGCCTCCGGCCGCTCGGCGGCGCCGAACACGGCCGCGAAGGCGAGCGCGAACCGCTCGTGGTCGGCGCGGGCCGAGCAGAGCGTGGCGCGCAGCGCGAAGTACGCCTGCTCGCGCGAGCCCGCGTCGACGGCCGCGAGCGCGCGGTGCGCCGCGAGCAGCTCGCCGACCCCGACCCGCACCCCGAGCGCGCGCAGCGCCGCCCCGAGGTCCTGCAGCCGGCCCGAAGGATCAGGCGCCACGCAGCACCGCGCGCTCGCGGACGCGCTCGATGTCCTCGCGCACCTTCAGGGCGACGCCGAGCGTCGCGTCGAGGTCCTCGTCGGGATCGAGCGCGAGCAGCGCGCGCGCCCAGGTGATCGTCTCCCCCACCCCGGGCACCTTGTAGAGCTCCTCCTCGCGCAGCCGCGCGACCGCGGCGCAGACGCGCGCGACGATCGCCTCGGGGACGCCGGGGAGCCGCGCGCGGACGATCTCGCGCCTCGCGCTCGCGCGTCGGGTAGTCGATCCAGTGGTAGAGGCACCGGCGCTTGACCGCGTCGTGGAGCTCGCGCGTCCGGTTCGACGTCAGCACCACCACCGGCCGGCGCCGCGCCGTGATCGTGCCGAGCTCCGGGATCGTCACGGCGAAGTCGGCGAGGAACTCGAGCAGGAACGCCTCGAACTCGTCGTCGGCACGGTCGACCTCGTCGATCAGCAGGACGACGTCCTCGTCGGCCTCGAGCGCGTCGAGCAGCGGCCGGCGCAGCAGGAACTCGCGCCCGAACAGCTCCGTCGCCGGCGCGCCGGCCTCGGCCGCGCGGATCGCCAGCAGCTGGCGCTGGTAGTCCCAGTCGTAGAGCGCGTGGTGGAGGTCGATCCCCTCGTGGCACTGCAGCCGGATCAGCCGCGCGCCGGTGGCGGACGCGAGCGCCCGCGCGACCTCCGTCTTGCCGACGCCCGCCTCGCCCTCGAGCAGCAGCGGCTGCTCGAGCGCGACCGCCAGGTAGACCGCGGTGGCGAGGCCGCGGTCGGGGAGGTAGCCCTCCCCGACCAGCGCCTGCTCGACGTCGCCGACCGCCGCGAGGCTCACGCCGCCGCGGCCGCCTCCTCCAGCGCGCGGCGGCAGAGCACGCGGGCCAGATGGCGCTTGTAGTCCGAGGACGCGTTGAGGTCCTCCGGCGGGTCGGTGCCCTCGGCGGCCTGCTCGGCGGCGGAGGCGATCGCGCCCGCGTCGAGCGCCCCGCCGCGCAGCGCGGACTCGACGGCGCCCGCCCGCAGCGGCACGCTGCCCATGTTGGTCAGCCCGACGCGGACGTCCTCGCACGAGCCGTCCGGCGCCTTCTTCACCGCGGCGCAGACCGCGACCATCGCCCAGTCCTCGACGCGGCGGTTGAACTTCGCGTAGCCGGCGCCCCAGCCCTCCGGCGCGGGGATCCGGACCTCGGTGACGATCTCGTCCTCCCCGATCGACGTCGTCAGGTAGTCCAGGAACAGGTCGGCGGCCGCGATCTCGCGCTCGCCGTTCGGGCCGCGCGCGATCACGGAGCCCTCGAGCGCGAGCAGCACCGCCGGCATGTCCGACGCCGGGTCGCCGTGGGCGAGCGAGCCGCCGATCGTGCCGCGGTTGCGGACCTGCTGGTCGGCGATCGTCGCCGCCGCCATCGAGGCGAGCCCGAGATCCCCGGCCACGACGTCGTGATGCGGCGTCATCGCCCCGAGGCTGACCGCGCCGTTGCGCCGGATCCCGGTCAGCCCGGGCACCCGCCGCAGGTCGACGAGCAGCGTCGGCGCCGCCAGGCGCAGCTTCATCAGCGGGACGAGCGAGTGCCCGCCGGCGAGCAGCTTCGCGTCCTCGCCGCCGTCGCGCAGCGCGGCGAGCGCGTCGTCGAGCGACTCGGGCGCGACGTAGTCGAACTCGGCCGGGATCATGCGGGCGCACCTCCCTTCTCCTGGAGCGTCTCCCACACCCGCATCGGGGTGAGCGGCATGTTGATGAAGTCGACGCCGCGCGGCCGCAGCGCGTCGATGACGGCGTTCGTGACGGCGGCGCTGGCGGCGATCGTGCCCGCCTCGCCGACGCCCTTGACCCCGAGCGAGTTGACCGGCGACGGGGTCTCCGTCCGGTCGGTCTCGAAGCTCGGCATCTCCGCGGCGCTCGGGAGCGCGTAGGAGACGAACGAGCCGGTCTCGAGCTGGCCGTTCTCGTCGTAGGCGACCTGCTCGAACAGCGCCTGGCCGACGGCGTGCGTGATGCCGCCGTGGATCTGGCCGTCGATCAGGCTCGGGTTGATCGCCGGCCCGCAGTCGTCGACCGCGACGTAGCGGACGAGATCGATCTTGCCCGTCTCCGGGTCGACCTCCACGACGGCGGCGTGGGCGCCGAACGGGAAGACGAAGTTCTCCGGGTCGTAGAACGACGTCTCCTCCAGGCCGGGCTCCATCCCCGCGGGCAGGTTGTCCTCGGGGATGTAGGCGAGGCCGGCGACGTCGGCGAGCGTCATGCCGCTGCCGGGCGAGCCCTTGACCGAGAACGAGCCGTCGTTGAGCTCGATGTCCTCGGGCGCCGCCTCGAGCTTGTGCGCGACGATCGCGCGCACCTTGTCGACGACCTTGTCGGACGCGCGGGCGATCGCCTCGCCGCCGACGGCCAGCGAGCGCGAGCCGTAGCTGTCGAGGCCCCACGGGCCCTGCGACGTGTCGCCGTGCAGGACGTCGACGGCCTGCGGGTCGACGCCGAGCTTGTCGGCGACGATCTGCGCGAAGCTCGTCTCCAGCCCCTGGCCGTGCGGCGAGGTGCCGGTGTAGACGGTCACCGCGCCGGTCACGTGGACGCGCACGAGCGCCGACTCCATCAGCCCCGCCTGGACGCCGAAGCTGCCCGGGCCCGTGGCGCGCGACGGCGCCAGCCCGCAGATCTCCGTCCAGGTCGAGAACCCGACGCCGCGCAGCTTGCCGTCCGGCGTCTCGCGCGCCTCCGCGGCCGGATCGAAGTGCTCGAGCAGCCGCGCGAGCGTGCCCGCGTAGTTGCCCGAGTCGTAGACCACCCCCGCGGCGGTCTCGGCCGGGAAGTCCTCCGGCGGGATGAAGTTGCGCCGCCGCAGCTCGAGCCGGTCGATGCCCAGCTCCTCCGCCATCTGGTCGACCATGACCTCGATGTAGTGGGTCGCCTCCGGGCGGCCCGCGCCGCGGATCGCGTCCGTGGCCATCTTGTTGGTCATCACGCCGGTGATGTCGGTCCGGACGGCGTCCCACTTGTAACAGCCGGCCATCACGAACGCGCCCAGCGACGGGATCATCGGCGTCAGCAGCATCATGTACGCGCCGAGGTCCGCGACGATCTTGACGTGCAGGCCCTTGAAGGTGCCGTCGCGGTCCGCGCCCATCGTGACGTAGGCGATCTGGTCGCGGCCGTGGTGCGCGGTGGCCATGTTCTCCGACCGCGTCTCGACCCACTTGACCGGCAGGCCGAGCTTGCGCGACACCCAGGCGAGCAGGATCTCCTCGCCGTAGATCTGCAGCTTCGAGCCGAAGCCACCGCCGACGTCGGGGGCGATCGCGCGCACGCGGTCCTCGGTCATGCCGAGCTGGAGGGCGAGGAACAGGCGCAGGAAGTGCGGCACCTGCGTCGCGCTCCACATCGTCAGCTCGCCGGCGCGGTAGTCGGCGATCACGCCGCGCGTCTCGATCGGCGCGCCGGCGGTGCGGTGGTTGACGAAGCGGTGCTCGATCACGACGTCCGCGCCCTCCAGCGCGGCCTCGACGTCGCCGCCGAGCGACCACTCGTGGACCTTGTTCGAGCCGAGGTCCGCGTGGACGAGGTCGCCGCCCGCGAGCGCCTTCTCGGGATCGACGACGACCGGCAGCGGGTCGTAGTCGACGATGACGTCCTCGGCCGCGTCGACGACCGCGTAGCGGTCGGTGCCGATGACGACCGCGACCGGGTCGCCGACGTGCTTGACGGCGCCCTTGGCCAGCGGCCAGTGCGGCGGCGCGGCGACGTCCACGCCGGGCGGGACCCAGGCCAGCGGGAGCGGCGCCTCGAGGTCGAGGTCGGCGCCGGTGTAGACGGCCTTGACGCCGTCGCGGGCGAGCGCGGCCGACGTGTCGATCGAGCTGATCGTGGCGTGCGCCTCGGGCGAGCGCACGAACGCCGCCCAGAGCATGCCCGGCAGCGTGATGTCGTCGACGAAGTTGCCCTTGCCGGCGATCAGCGGCGGGTCCTCCTTGCGCCGCATCGCGCGGCCGACGTGGAGGCCTCCGTTCGCCTCGCTCATGCCGACACCTCCTGCGTGGCCGGGGCCGGCGCGGCTTCGCGGCCGGGCTCGGGCGCGGTCGCGGCGCGCTGCAGCTCGGCGGCGTGCTGGACCGCCTTGACGATGTTGTGGTAGCCCGTGCAGCGGCACAGGTTCCCGGCGAGCCCCTCGCGGATCTCGTGCTCGGAGGGGTCGGGGTTGCGCTCCAGCAGGTCGGCGGCGGCCATGATCATGCCCGGCGTGCAGTACCCGCACTGCAGGCCGTGCTCGGCCCAGAACCCCTCCTGCAGCGGGTGCAGGTCGGCGCCGTCGGCCATGCCCTCGATCGTGCGGACGCTCGACCCGTCGGCCTGTGCCGCGAGGATCGTGCAGCTCTTGACCGAGACGCCGTCGAGATGCACGGTGCATGCGCCGCAGTTCGACGTGTCGCAGCCGACGTGGGTTCCCGTCAGGCCGAGCGTGTCGCGGAGGAAGTGCACGAGCAGCAATCGCGGCTCCACCTCGGCGGTCTGCGTCTGCCCGTTGACGGTCACCGAGACTCGGACGGCTTCTGCCATGTTCGACTTCTCCTCTCCCCAACGGGTTCGACGGCGGACTCTACGCTCCAGGATCAGGTGTGCCAACTCCGGCGCGGCGCCACGTTTTCAGTTGCCCGAGGTGATCGCGACGGTCGCGGCGGAGATCGCGACGGAGGCCAGGATCGCGCCCTGGATCTCCTGCAGCGCGCCCGCCACCGCCTTGGCTGCGGTGCCGCCCTCGGCGACCTCCTCGGCGCGCCGCTTCGCGTCCTTGCGGCGGTCCTTCGGGACCAGTCTGCTCGGGCAGGTCGTAGGGCCGCAGCAGGGCGATCAGCATCGCGTCCTCGGGCGTCGGCTGCCGCTCGGAGAGGAGGATCGCGCGGAGCCGCTCGCGCAGCTCGCGCTCGGGCTCCGGATCGGCCTCGGGGAACCGGGTCGTCTTGAACAGCCCGAGCACCTTGCGGCGCTCCTCGCTCAGCACGCCGCGCTCCACGAGGCCGCCGGCGATCCGCTCCTTGAGCGGCTTGAGCTCGGCCGGGAGCCGGTCGACCCAGCCCTTGGCGTCGCGGCGCTTGGCGTCGGCGGCGATCGCCGCGTGCGCGGCGGCGAGGACGGGATGGTCGACGCGGGCGTCGGCGGCGACCAGCTTGCCGTCCTCCTCGCCGAGCGCCTGCAGCCGGGTGAGGTCGAGCAGCAGCGCGCCCGCGAGGCCGGGATCGCCACCCCAGCCCGCCCGCTCCTGGCCCTTCTCGTCGTCGAGGAACAGGAGCAGGAGCTGCTCGGCGAGGATCATCATCAGCGCATTACCCGCGGACGCGCATCGGCATCCCGCCGCGCGGCCCGAGCGTGGGCGTCTGGCGGATCTCCAGCCGCCGGCCGGGCTCGAGCTCGAGCCGGTGCTCCGGCCAGGATCCGCGCGGCGATCGCCTTGATCTCGAGCTGGCCGAAGCGCATCCCGATGCACTGCCGCGAGCCGGCCCCGAACGGCACGTACGCGCCCTTGGGCCAGGCCGCGCGGTCGGCGAAGCGCTCCGGGCCGGAAGGCGTGCGGGTCGGCGAAGACGTCCGGCAGCCGGTGGCTGGCGTAGGAGGAGTAGTTGACCGGGGCGCCGGCGGGGATCGTGATGCCCGCGAAGTCGAACGTGCGGACCGCGCGGCGCGGGCCGATCCAGGCCGGCGGGTACAGCCGCAGCGTCTCGTCGAGCGCGCGGTCGAGGTGCACGAGGCCGCCGCCCATCAGGTCCTCGTAGCCGGGCCGCGGCGGCAGCTCGGCGGCGATCGCCTCGGCCACGTCCGGGCGGTGCGCGAGCTCGTAGAACAGGAACGCGACGGTCGCGGTCGTCGTGTCGTGGCCCGCGAACAGCAGCGTCATGACCTCGTCGCGGACGTGCGCGTCCGAGAGCCGCGAGCCGTCCTCGTCCTCGGCGTCGAGCAGCAGCGACAGCAGGTCCTCACCGCGCGCGCCGCTGCGGCGACGGCGCGCGATCTCGCCGAGGATCAGCCCGTCGAGCCGGCGGCGCGCGTCGAGCAGGCGGGCGAACGGCGTGCGCGGCCCGCGCAGGACCTGGAGCCAGTACTCCTCGCCGTAGAAGGCGAGCGCGCGCTCGAACTCGCGCGCGGGGTCGAGGCCGTCGCGCCGCGCGTCGGGGTCCAGCCCGAACAGCGCGCGCATCGCGACGCGCAGCGCCAGCCGGCGCGCCCAGGCGTAGACGTCGATCCGGTCGCCCGCGCGCCACGGCTCGACCGCCCGCCCGATCTCCTCCTCCATCGTCGTGAGCGCGGCGGCGATCCGGTCGCGGTGGAAGGCCGGCAGCATGATCCGCCGCGAGCGCCGGTGGAACTCGCCGTCGATCGTGAGCAGGCCGTCGCCGAGCAGCGGGATCAGGTCGGAGAAGCCGCCGTCGCGCCACGTGAAGTCGGCCGCGTGCGAGACGAGGATGCGGTGGTTCGCGGCCGGGCCGAGCATGAACACCACGCGCGTCGAGAGCACGCGCAGGCTGAACACGGGCCCGTGGCGCTCGTAGGCGTCGAGCAGCAGGCCGAGCGGGTCCGTGACGACGCGATGCGTGCGGCGCACGCTCGGGATCACGTCGCCGGGCGGGAACGGGGCGGGCGCGGTGAGCTCGGCGCGCAGGTCGTACGCGACGCGCCGCAGCGGGTTCGTCGAGACGGGCGGCGGGCCGGTCAGTGACACAGCGTCAAGATACGCCTTCGCCCGTGGCGCGGCGCGACCGGCTAGAGCCGGTCGCGCCAGCGGACCGCCGCGGAGGCGAGCGCGCCGAGCGCCGCGTCCAGGGCCGGGCCGTTGCCGCTCGCGCGGGCGCGGCGCGACCTCGCGCAGCGCCGCCGCCAGGACGGCCGGGCCGGACGCGCCGCCGGAGCGGAGCGCCGCGAGCTCGTCCGCGGTCAGGCGGCGCGCCTCGCCGGTCACGAGCACCGCGAGCTCGCGCGCGCGGCGCTCGGCCGCGGCGGCGCGCTCCTCGGCCGTGGCGGCCGCCTTCCACGCCGCGCCGGCGCCCTGCGACGCCAGCTCGGCGCGGGCCGCCGCACCGAGCCGCTCGGCCGCCTCGGCGCGCTGCTCCGCGTCGGCCGCGCGCGACTTCGGCACCGGCGCTGCGCGCGCCGCGCGTCGAACGCGTCCCGCGTGGCCGCCTCGGCCTGGTCGGACATGGCACGGATCCGCGCCTCGCCGTCGGCGACGAGCTCCTCGACCTTCTCGGCGGACAGCTCACGCGTGAGCCGCTCCGCGACCTGCACGCGGTCCCGCGCCCGGCGGGCACGGCCCTCGCGCTCGGTCGCGCGGCGCGCACGCCGGCGCGCCTCGCCGATCCGGTCCTCGGCCCGCTCCGCGCGCCGCTCGGCAGCGCGCAGCCGGCGCTCGAGCAGGGCGACGCGCGCCTCGGCCGCGGCCAGGCGGTCGGCCGCCGCGGTCAGCTCGTCGTCGACCCGGCGCGGCGCCTGCGGCGCGCGCTGCTCGAAGTCGGGGCGCGCGACGCCGGCGGCGCGACGGCGCGGACCGGGGCGGTGCGGCTCCAGCCCGGCCGCACGCACGGCGGCGTCGAAGCTCCCGCCGAACGGGCGCTTGGCGGCGTTGGTGGACGGCCAGAAGCCCTCGCGGTAGCGCTCGGCGCGCCACTCCTGCGCACGCCAGCGCGCGAGCGAGGGGTTCCAGTCGGCCGAGCACGGCGGCTCGCCGTACCGGTCGTTCCACTCGCGGATCTTCTCGATGATGGTGTCGCGGGTCCAGCGCCTGACTCGACGCCCGTCCGCGACCTGCGCGGACGGGGTCATGAGGGACCTCGTCCGCTAGCCGCGCGTGGCGTTGGTCGGCATGAGCGCGTCCACGCCGCGACCGAACCACTGCTGACCCGCGTGGGCGGGCTTGCGGAGGTACGCGATGCGGGACCTGGCGCTCATCAGGCCACGGAAGATACGCGACGCGGCGGCCCTTGTCGAACCGCCGCGCGGCGGTTCCGGGTTCGAATCCTGTCGGTCTGCCACCCTGATCGCACCGTGAAGCTCGAGGAGGACAGCCGTCCGGCGGAGGACGACGCGCGCGCGCCCGCGGGCGACGAGCCGCTGCCGGGGGCCGATCCGGAGCCGGATGCGGCACGCGGGAAGCGCTTCTCGCGGCTCTCGCTGGTCGGGCTCGCCATCTCGGTCGTGGCGGTCGCCGGCGTCGTCTACTGGGCGCTGCACCAGGAGCCGCCGCAGTTCCCCGACGAGCCGGGCGAGTGGGCGGCGCTCGCGGGCGCCGTCGCGCTCTACGGGATCGCCACGCTCGTCCGCGGCGAGCGCTGGCACAGCCTGATCCGCGCCGAGCGCGCCGAGCCGGACCGCGCCGACTCGCACGGGCTCAACGTCGTCGGCTACGCCACGAACAACGTCCTCCCCGCGCGCGCCGGCGACGCGGTGCGCGTGTTCCTGATGGCCCCGCGCGCGGAGGCGTCGAAGAAGTCGGTGATCGGCACGCTGCTCGCCGAGCGGCTGCTCGACATCGTCGTGATCCTCGCGCTGCTGATCGTCGTCGGGCTACGGCCTGCTCGGCGAGGCCGGCGCCGGCGACCTGCACTGGATCCTGCTCGCCACCGTCGGCGTCGCCGCGCTCGCGGTCGGGCGCCGTCGTGCTCGTGCGCCGCAACGAGCGCCTGCACGCCTTCGCCGCCCCGATGCTCTCCTCCACGCTGCAGCTGCGCGGCCGCCACGGCCTGACGCTGCTCGCGATCACGTTCGTGATCTGGGGCCTCGAGGCCGGGGTGTGGATGAGCGTCGGCGCCGCGTCCGGGTTCCCGATGAACCCGATCGAGGGCTGCTACCTCGTGGCGCTGGCGAGCGTGTTCGCGCTGATCCCGTCCGGCCCGGGCTACGCGGGGACGCAGGACGCCGCCGCGATCACCGGGTTGATCGCGCTGGGAGCGACGCATTCGCAGGCCGTCACCTACGTGATCCTGATCCGCTTCGTGCTCGCGGTCCCGATCACGATCGCGGGACTCGGGCTGCTCGCCGCGCGCTACGGCGGCCTGCGGCGCCTGCGCCCCGCCCGATGAAGCACCGCGGCTGGGAGATCACCGGCTACGTCGTGCTCGTGGCCGCGGCCCTCGCGGTCCGCCTGATCGGGCTCTCCGACCGGCCGTTCCACCACGACGAGAGCCAGGACGCCTACTTCTCCTGGCTGTTCCGCACGCAGGGCGACTACACGTACCAGCCGATCCTGCACGGGCCGCTGCGCTTCTACCTCACGGCCTTCATGTACCTCGTGTTCGGGGACAGCGACTTCACCGCGCGCCTCGCGCCGGCGCTGATGGGGACCCTGATGGTCCCGCTCCCCGCGCTCCTGCGCTCGCAGATCGGGCGGGTGGGCGCGTTCGCCGCGGCCGCCGCGCTGGCCTTCGGCCCGACCTTCCTCTACTACAGCCGCTTCGCGCGCGAGGACATCTACTTCGCCTGCATCACGCTCGCGCTGCTCGTCGTCACCTTCCGCTTCCTCGACCGCCCGCGCCGCCACCAGCCGGCGCTGATCGGCGCGCTGCTCGCGCTGAGCTTCGCGACCAAGGAGACGACGTTCATCTCGGTCTTCGTGTTCGGGACGTTCCTCGTCGTCGCGCTGATCGCGCAGTCGCGCGCGGCCGGCTTCCGGCAGGCGCCGATCGTGCGGGCCGTCGTCAGCGTCGGCTGGGAGGCGTGGGCGTGGTTCCTCGCCGCGTTCGCGCTCGTCTTCACCGTGCTGTTCACCGTCTTCCTCACGAACCCCGCCGGGCTCTGGGACGGGCTCCACGACGGCCTCGCCTACTGGCTCGCGCAGCACGGCCCCGGGCGCGGCGAGAAGGAGTGGTACTTCTACCTCGTCGTCCTCGTGGCGGAGGCGTGGCCGGCGCTGCTGCTCGGGCTCGTCGGCGCCGTGGTCGCGCTCCGCCGGCCGACGCTCCTGCGGCTGTTCCTGATCTGGGACTTCCTGCTCAGCCTCGCCGTCTACAGCTGGGCGAACGAGCGCTTCACCTGGCTGGTGATGCACCCGCTGCTGCCGCTGCTGCTGCTCGCCGGCCTCGGGCGTGCAGGCGATCTGGGACGCCCGCGCGCGGCTCGCCGGGAAGCTCGGCCTCGCGCTGGTGGTCGCCGGCGCCGCCTACGGGATCTACGCCTCGTGGACCGCGAACGTCGAGAACGGCGCCGACCCGCGCGAGTTCCTCGTCACCACGCAGTCCTCCGAGGCGGTCAAGGGCGTCCGCGACGAGGTCGAGGCGGTCGCGGCCAAGGCGCGGCGCGAGGGCCGCGAGCCGAGCATCGTCGTCGACGCCGCCGACGGCGCGACGTTCCCGTGGGCGTGGTACTTCCGCCACCTGCCGGTGTCCTACCTGGACCTGACCGGCGAGCCGCTGCCGTCCGGCGCCGACGCCGCGCTGATCACCGAGGGCAACCGCGACCGGCTGCTCGGCCAGCTCGCCGGCTACGACGGGCGCGAGTTCCCGTTCCGCGTCTGGTGGGTGCGCGACTACGGCGCGATGTCGCCCGGCGGCTGGTGGCGCTGGTACACGGAGCGCAAGCCGTGGAACCCGACGGGCGGCCTGCCCGAGTGGCTCTACCTGCGCCAGGGCGCGCGCTAGATCCGCAGCTCCCAGATCGTCGTGCCGTCGCGGTCGAACACGCGCCGGCCGAGCTCGTCCCACTTCGCGACGCCGCCGTCGCCGTAGTCCGTCCGCTCGAGCGGACCGACGACGACGTAGCGGACGTCGTGCTCGCGCAGCACCGGCAGCGCCGCCGCCGCGGTGGGACTGCTGTACGCCCGCGCCACCTGCGCGGCGCGGTCGCCGACGTCGTGCCCCCACTGGCGCTCGTGGCCGGGCCAGCCGAGCACGGTCGGCAGGCCGGTGAACGTCGAGATCCGCCCGTGGCCGAAGGCGGAGTAGTCGTCGCCGACGGCCTCGAGCACGACCGGGCGCGCCGGAGACGTGGTCGTTGAGCCAGTCGATCGCCTCCACGTCGCCCGGCGCCCGGTCGCGCAGCCAGCCGAGCCCGTCGAGCGTCGGGCTGCTCGGCGAAGCCGCCGGTGCGGGCGTAGGTGCCGGCGATCGGGTAGACGGCGCCGGCCACGGCGACGAGCGCGATCAGCGCCGCGAACCCGAGCCGCAGCGTGCGCGGCCGCAGCCACGCGCGCCAGTACGCGAGCGCGCCGATCCCGCCGAGGCCGAGCAGCAGCCAGGCCTGGTAGTCGAGCTTGAAGACGGTGTTCATCCGGTACAGGTCGCTGCCGTCGAACTCGTCGCGGATGTAGAGCACCTCGGGCCCGAGCAGGCAGGCGATCCCGCCGCACACGAGCAGCCAGACGAGCCGCTCGGGCGGGGTCATGCGCTCGGACAGCAGCGCCCACACGGCGGCCGTCGAGGAGCGCGGCGAGCAGGACCGCGTGCGCCCACCCGAGCGCCGCCAGCAGCGAGCCGGCGAACAGCGCGGCGGCGAGGATCCAGACGCCGTTGCGCAGCGGCCGCGCGGTGGCGAGCAGCCGGCCCGACGTAGGCGACCGCGACGAGCGCGAGCAGCGTGCCGAACACGAGCAGCTCGTCCTTCGCCCAGCCCGCGAACCCGCGCCCGTCCTCCACCACGCCGAGGCCGCGCGCGGCCGGGTCGAACGAGAGGTGGAACGGCAGCACGAGCAGGACGCCGCCGGCCAGCACGATCAGCACCCAGCGGACCGCCGCCGGCCGCGCGCCCTCGCTCCGCGGGTCGCGCAGCCAGGCCACGACCGCGAGCACGAGCAGGCCCGCCATCACCGGGTACGACCACGAGTTCACGGCGTAGAGGAACGCGGTCGCCAGCGCGGCGACGCCGCCCTCGAGCCAGCCGCGCGCGGAGACCCGCGGGCCGGCGAGCACGACCTGCAGCGCGAACGCGAGCGCGAGCAGCGTGAACGGCAGCGCGAGCACGTGCGCGTGGAGGTCGCCGAGCAGGAACGAGAACCACGGGAACTCGGTGATCGTGTCCGGGAACACGCGCGAGGCGGCGAACCAGTCGTAGTCCCGCAGCGGGCCGCCGTCGGCGATCAGCAGCCGCGCGCCCTCGAGGTTCCCGGCCACCACGACGAGCCCGACCGCGGCGAGCCCGGCCCGGACCGCGCCGCGGTCGCGGCCGGCCGCGCCCCACAGCGTCCCCGCGATCGTGAACACCGCCGCCGCGGTGAGCGCGAACAGCGCGGCGAGCGACAGGTTGTAGCCGTGGTCCGGCGCGACCGCGGTCAGCTTGACCAGGATCCCCATCGCGAGCTGGCCGAGGTAGTAGTAGTTGAGCTCGGCGCCGGCCAGCCACGGGTCGTGCGGCGGGAACGTGTCCGCCCGGTTGGCCGCGTTGAGGAACGCCATGTCCATCGGCTTCTCGGTGTTCCAGACGTCGGGCGCGAAGGAGACGACGAGCGCCATCACCGCGAAGGCGACGAGGAAGACCGCCTCCGCGCCCCAGAACAGCCGCGTGCGCAGCGGGTCGGGCTCCGGCACGCGCGCCGCGAGCCGGCGCCAGCGGCGGCGCGCGAGCCACCCGCTCGGCTCGCCGCGGGCGACCGCCCGCCGGCCCTCCCAGCCGCGCACCCAGGCCAGCAGCCCGAGCGCGCAGACGAGCGCGATCCACAGCGCCGCGCTCAGCGTCCCGTACGGGATCAGCGTCGTCGAGCCGCCGAGCCAGATCAGCCAGGTGACGAGCAGCAGCCCGAGCACCTTGCCCAGCCCGAGCCCCGCGCCGGGCAGGCGCGCGAGCACCACCCCGGCGAGCGGAGCCGCGCCGAGGCCGATCACTTCGATGAGCGCCCAGAAGCGCAGGGCCTCGATCACGGCGCCGTATCTTCGCGCCTCGGCGGGACGGTACTGTCCGCCACCTCATGCCGCTCTATGAACGCATCGCCGATCTGCCGCTCGAGATCGGCGCCTACACGCTCGAAGGACGCAGCCGCCGCATCAACGCCGAGTTCGAGCGGGTGACCACCACGATCCACCTCGAGGGCGGCGGCCACGAGGGGCTCGGCGAGGACGTGACCTACGACCCGGACCAGCAGCGGTCCCAGCAGGATCGCGGGCCCGCGCTGCCGCTCGCGGGCGACTGGACGTTCGGCTCGTTCTGCGACCACGTCGGCGGGCTCGACCTGTTCGCCGGCGAGCAGCCGAGCATGCCCGCGTTCCGCAACTACCGCCGCTGGGCGTACGAGTCGGCCGCGCTCGACCTCGCCCTGCGCCAGGCCGGGACGACGCTCGCCGCGGCGCTCGGCCGCGACCCGGAGCCGATCAGCTTCGTCGTCTCGCTCCGGCTCGGCGAGCCGCCGAGCGCCGACCCCGTCACGCGCCGCCTCGCCGCCTACCCGGGGACCCGCTTCAAGCTCGACTCGTCCCCGACGTGGGACGACGGCTTCGTGGCCGCGCTCGCGGAGACCGGCGCGGTCGCCTCGATCGACTTCAAGGGCGCCTACAAGGGCACGCCGGTCGACACGCCGACCGATCCCGAGCTCTACCGCCGCTGCGCCGAGGGGTTCCCCGACGCCTGGCTGGAGGACCCGGACCTGACGGTGCCGGAGGCCGACGCCGCGCTCGAGCCGTACCGCGACCGGATCACCTGGGACGCCCCGATCCACGGCGTGGCGGACATCGAGGCGCTGCCGTTCCTGCCGCGCACGATCAACGTCAAGCCGTCGCGGATCGGGCCGGTCGCGGAGGTGCTGCGCACGTACGAGTGGTGCGCCGAGCGCGGCATCGTCACCTACGGCGGCGGGCAGTCCGAGCTGGGCGTCGGGCGCGGCCAGATCCAGTACCTCGCGTCGCTCTTCCACCCGCACGAGCCGAACGACATCGCGCCCTCCGGCTACGACTGGCTCGAGTTCCCCGAGACCGGCCTGGCCCCCTCGCCGCTGCCCCCGGAGCTCGACGACACGGGCTTCCGCCGGCGCTCGTAGACTGATCGCACCATGGCCAAGCCGCGACAGATCAAGATGGAGCAGCGGGGAGCGCTCGCCGCGATGCAGAAGCTCGAGTCGCGGTCCGACGAGGAGCTCGAGGCCGAGACGCGGTTCAAGGCCGCGGCGCAGGCGATCCTCGGCGCGCGGGCCGCGGAGCGGATGGACGCCAAGCGCGCCCGCGAGCACTTCCGCACCGCGATCGCCGCCGCGCGGCCGCAGGAGCGGCTCCAGCTGCGGCGGATGGCCGAGGCCTCGCTGGCGCTCGCCGAGCGCCGCCCGGCCGACCTCAAGGCGGCGGCCGAGAAGCTCGGCCAGACCCCGCCGACCGGCCGCCAGCTGCTCGCCCTGCGCGCGATGGGGATCATCGCCCCGCCGGCGAGCGCGGGCATCCCGCGCCGGATCCTCGGGATCATCATCCTGATCATCGCGATCGTGCTCGCGATCCTGCTCGGCTGGGCGATCGTCAAGCTCGTCGCGCTGCCGTTCGGCGGGATCGGGACCGGCGTCGCGTTCTTCTGGGGCTTCGTGCTGCTGCTGATCGTGCTCGGCGTCCTGATCGTGACGGGGCGGCGGCGCCAGAAACGCGCCCGCGAGCGCGTGGCCGAGCAGCGCGCGCAGCAGTTCGGGCGCTAGCCGTCCGCAGAGGAATTCCCCCGCGACCCGTCCGCGCGGGTACGGTCGGCCGTACATGGGGGCGGTGCTGCGAACGAAGCGGCTCGAACTGGTGCTGCTCGATCCCGAGACGGCACGCGGGCTCGCCGCCGGGCGTCCGGACGGTCGCCCGTGGGCGGACGGCTACCCGCTCGGCTCGACGCTGCTGCGGGCCGAGCTGACCGCGGCCGCGGCCGCGGCGGACCGCCCGCTCGGCGAGTTCGGCAGCTATCAGGTGGTCCGCCGGTCCGACGGCCAGGTGATCGGCGACGTCGGCTTCATGGGGCCGCCCGACGAGACCGGTGCCGTGTCGCTGCTGTGCGCGTTCGCGGTTCCGGCGCGCGGGCAGGGCTACGCGACCGAGGCGCTCGGCGCGCTGCTCGAGTGGGCGAGCGGCCAGGAGGGCCTGACCTGCGTGCTCGCGGACACGACGCGCAGCAACCACGTCGCGCGGCGGCTGCTCGAGCGGGTCGGCTTCCGGCTCGATGGGCGGCGACGGCGAGCTCCGCTACTACATGCTCTAGTCAGGCACGCCGTCGCACGCATCATCGCGCGCCGTGGACGACCCGACATCCTTCCTGCTGGTGCTGCTCGCCGCGGCCGCGGCCCCGATCCTGGCCGCGGCGGTCGGGCGGGTCCGCGCGGGCGTCCTGGTCCCCGTCGTCGTCCTCGAGCTGGCGCTGGGCGCGCTGATCGGTCCGGACGGCCTCGGGCTCGCCGACGTCGACGACATCCTGGAGTTCCTCGGCCAGCTCGGGCTCGGCTTCCTGTTCTTCTTCGCGGGCTACGAGATCGAGTTCGACCGGATCCGCGGGACGCCGCTCCGGCTCGCGGTGCTGGGCTGGCTGATCACGCTCGCGCTGGCGTACGGCCTCGCCGGCCTGCTCGCCGCCGCCGGGGTGGTCCTGTCGGGGCTGCTCGTCGGGTCGGCGCTCACCACGACCGCGCTCGGGACGCTGCTGCCCGTGCTGCGCGACGAGGGCGAGCTCGAGACGAACCTGGGGCGCTACGTGCTGGGCGCGGGCGCCGTCGGGGAGTTCGGGCCGGTGCTGATCGTCACCCTCCTGCTGAGCACGCAGTCCGACACCGCGAACCAGCTGCTGCTGCTCACCGCCTTCACGGCTGCTGGCGGTGCTCGCCGCCGCCGTGTCGGTCGGCGCGGTCGGGCGCGGCTGGCGGTTCATCGAGAGCCAGATGGAGACGAGCGGGCAGGTGCCGGTCCGGCTCACCGTGCTGCTGCTGTTCGGGCTGGTGGTCATGGCCGCCGAGCTCGGGCTCGACGTGATCCTGGGCGCCTTCGCCGCCGGCGCAATCCTGCGGCTGCTGCTCCGCGGCCGCGAGGTCGAGCGCTTCGAGTCCAAGCTCGACGCCGTCGGGTTCGGGCTGCTGATCCCGTTCTTCTTCGTCACGAGCGGGATGACGATCGATCTCAGCGCGCTCGTCGAGCAGCGCCCGCGCCCTGATCGAGCTGCCCGTGTTCCTGCTCCTGTTCCTCGTCGTGCGCGGGATCCCCGCGCTGCTCCTCTACCGCCACGAGCTCGACGCGAACGGTCGCCGGGCGCTCGCGCTGCTCTCGGCCACGGCAGCTCCCACTCGTGGTGGCGATCACCACGATCGGGGTGGACACCGGCCACATGCGCGTGTCCACGGCGGCGGCGCTCGTCGGCGCCGGCGTGCTCTCCGTCCTGATCTACCCGTCGCTCGCGCTCGCCATCGCGAAGCGCTCGCGCCGGGAGCCGGCGCCTAGCGGACGCTCGCGACGAAGCCGCGGACGTCGGCGGCCGGCCCGGAGTACGCGTCGCCGAGCGTGCGCTCCATCGCGGCCATGTAGTCCTCGGCCCAGGCGGGGAAGTCGTAGTCGATCGCGCGCAGGAACTCGAGCGTCGCCGCGAGGCGGATGTCGGCGATCGAGGGGTGCTCGCCGCCGATGAACGGCTTGCCGTCGAGGAAGAACGCGTGGAAGACGTCCAGCGGCTCGGCGAGCGCGGCGATCGCGTCGCGCTGCGCCTGCTCCTTGAGCTCGTCCGAGGCGCTCGGAGGTGGCGACCTCGCCGGGGTACTGGGGGAACCCGAGCGTCGGATAGGTGGCGCGCGCGACGAGCGGATAGAGCGTGCCGATCAGGTAGAACATCGCGTTGTCGACCATCGCCCGCGCGCCGGGTCGACGGGGTAGAAGCGGTCCAGCCCGTGCGCGTTGCAGAGGTACTGCATGATCGCGCAGCTCTCGCCGAGCGTCCCGCGCGGCAGGCCGGCCGCCTCGAGCGTCGGCGTCAGGTGCGCCGGGTACTTCGCGAGGTACTCCGGCCCGGTCGTCGCGCCCCAGACGTCCACCTCCTCGAAGTCCAGGCCCGCGGCCCGGACGAAGATGCGCGTCGACAGGTTGTTGACGCTCGGCTTGAGGATGTTCAGCGTGATGTCGGCCATGACGGGTGCGTCGCTCCTCTCAGCGGGTGTACGGATCCTTCGGGTCGCGGTCGTCGCTCAAGGTCGGCCGCGTCCGCAGCACCAGCGCCTCGATCGCGTCCGCGACGTGCACGCGGTCGATGTGATGGTCGCCGCGCGCGACGCGCAGGTTGTGGGCCTCCAGCAGCACGTCGCTGTGCGTGCAGCCCCACGGCGGCTCGAAGCGGTAGGACGCGAGCTCGATCAGCAGGCCGAGCGGGTCCGTGAAGTAGATCGAGTCCATGAACCCGCGGTCCTTGACGCCGCTGTGGCTGATCCCGCGCTCGTCGAGCCGCTCGACGGTCTGGGCGAACGTCGCCTGCGACACCGCGAAGGCCAGGTGGTGGACGCAGCCGGGGTCGGTCGGCGTCCGCTCCGGATCGGGCGTGCGCTCCTCGTTCGTGAAGACGGTGATGAGGCGGCCGTCGCCCGGGTCGAAGTAGAGGTGGCTCTCGGCCTCGCGGTCGAGGTTCGGCTGGTCGAAGACGAACGGCATGCCGAGCACGCCCTCCCAGAAGTCGATCGACGTCTGGCGGTCGGCGCCGACGAGCGTGATGTGGTGCACGCCCTGGGACTGGAGCTTCCTCATGGCTGCACGAGTCTGGACTTGTACTCGCTCCGTTGCAAGCCGCCGAACGGGACGAGCTCGATCTCCGTCTGCACGATGAGCGCGGCGCGCAGCTGCTCGCGGATGGCGCGCGCCAGGTCGGCGTCGCCGGCGCCGCCGGCCGCGACCTCGACGGCCACCGGGAGCGGCGGCTCCTGCTTGGGCCCCGGCGCCGACGGCCGGACGAGGATGTTGCCGCTGACCCGCGGCGCGAACGTGCCGACCACCTCCCGGATCGCCGACGGGAAGACGTTCACGCCGCGCACGATGAGCATGTCGTCGGTGCGGCCGACGCAGCGGATGCGGATGCCCTCGCGGCCGCACGCGCAGCGGCCGGACCTGACGCGGACGTGGTCGCGCGTGCGGAAGCGCAGCAGCGGCGCGGCGCGGTGGCGCAGATGCGTGAGCACCAGCTCGCCCTCGGCGCCGTCCTCCATCGCGATCGCGGCGCCGGTCGCGGGGTCGATCAGCTCGGGGAGGACGAACTCCGCCGCGCCCAGGTGCATCCCGTCCTGCGCCTCGCACTCGCCCCACAACGACACGCCGATGTCGCCGATCCCCATCGCCTCGGTGACGCGCGCGCCCCAGCCCTGCTCCAGCCGTGCGCGGAACGCCGGCTCGCCGCCGCCGGGCTCGCCCGCGACGAGCACGCGCCGCACCGAGGAGGCGGCGAGGTCGACGTCGCGCTCGGACGGCCCACTCGAGCGCGTACGCCGCGTAGGACGGCGTCATCGCCACCGCCTCCGGCTCGAGCTGCTCGATCGCCCGGACCAGCCGCTCCGTGTTGCCGGTGCCCACGGGGATGTGGGAGAGGCCGATGCGGTCGAAGGCGGCGAGCGCGGCGCCGGCCACGAACGGGCCGGCGTTGTAGGTCGAGACGATCCGCTCGCCCGGCTGCACGCCCGACATCGCGTAGCTGCGGGCCGGAGCCCGTGACCCAGTTCTCCACGTCGCCGGCCGTGAGCGGGATGTAGCTCGGCGTGCCGGTCGTCCCGCTCGTGGAGTAGATGCGCGCGATCTCGGCGCGCGGCACGCACACGTGCGTCCCCATCGGCCAGTCGCGCGAGACGGTGGCGCGGAGCTCCTGCTTCGTCGTCAGCGGCAGCGCGGCGAGCTCGCCGCCGACGTCGTGCCCGGCGAGCTTCTCGCGGTAGAAGGCGGAGCGCTCGAGCAGGTAGGCGAGCTGCTCCCGCAGCCCGCTCATCCCGGGGGCTCGTAGGTGACGGCGTGCTCGGCGGCCGACGCCATCCGGAAGCCCGATCGGCTCGTCGCGCTCCTCGGCGAGGTGGGCGAGCAGGCTCGCCGTGCGGGCGAGGATCGGGATCGCCTTCACGGTCCGCGCGTCGAAGCCGAGGTCGAGCAGGACGGCCGCGATCGGCATCGACACGTTCATGGTCAGCGGGCGGCCCCACGCGGCCGCGACGCCGTCGCGGATCGCGCGCGCCATCGCGACGTGGGGCCCGGCGACGCCGCGCGCGTCCGCGAGCTCGAGGATCCGCTCCGCGCGCGGGTCGAGCGGGGTGTGCACGGGGTGGCCGAAGCCCGGGACCCTGCCGCCCGCGGCGCGGATCTCCGCTGCCGCGGCCGCGCCCGCCGCGTGCGGGTCGCCGCCGCGTGCCAGCGCGGCGCCGAGCAGCTTCGCGCACTCCTCGGAGGTGCCGAGCAACACGGGCCCGGCGCCGAGGATGCCCGCCGCGACGGCGCCCTGCAGCGCGCCGGGGTCGGCCGCGAGCGTCATCCGCGCGGCGACGTTCGTCGGCATCATCCCGTGCTCGGCGATGGCGACGAGCAGCAGGTCGAGGAACTCGCGCTGCTCCTCGGTCGGCTCGTCGCCCGTGAGCAGCAGATGGAAGTACTCCGTGAACGTCAGCCGCCCCATGAGGTCGCCGGTGAGGTCGCGGCCGCGGACCTCGACCCGGTCGGGATACGCCTGGCTGATGTGGCTGACGGACGGCCCGGGCACGGCGGCGCCGACGCTATCAGGGGATATCTGACCGCGCCGCGGGGCTTGCTGCGTTCTGGCTGTCGCGGCCCCGGGAGCGGTTGCAAACCGCCGCCCCGTCAGGGATGATCGATTTTCCATGATGGAGGCGGGTGTCACCACGGCGCAGCCGCTGCCGCGGAGCAGCCTGCGCGAGCGGATCAAGGACGTGATGCTGCAGCGCATCGTGTCGGGCGAGTACGCCCCCGGCGCGCGGCTCGTCGAGACGCGGATCGCGCAGGAGATGGGCGTCTCGCAGGCGTCCGTGCGCGAGGCGCTGCGCGACCTCGAGCACATCGGCTGCGTCAGCTACGAGCCCTACCGGGGCTGCAGCGTGCGGACGTTCAGCGCCGACGAGCTGGTCGAGGCGTTCCCCGTCCGGGCGGCGCTCGAGTCGCTCGCGGCCGAGCTCGCGTGCGAGGCGATGACCGATGCCGAGCTGGACGGGCTCGACGCGCTCTACGCCGCGATGCTCGCCGCCGCGCGCGCGGGCGACGCGCACGAGCAGTCACGCGCCGACGCCGCCCTGCACGGTGCGATCGCGCGCGGCGCGCGCAACGCGACGCTCGAGCGCCAGTGGACGTTCCTCGAGCCCTACTCGCGGACGTTCATCACGATCTCGCGGCCGGGCACGGACCTCGTCGCGCTCGCCGAGGAGCACCTGCCGATCCTCGAGGCGCTGCGCGCCCGCGACGGCAAGCGCGCCGCCAGGGCGATGCACAAGCACCTGATGCACGCGGCGAAGCTGCTGCGCGAGCACAGCGACGCCTAGGCACCGGCCAGCCCCAGCAGCCCGCGGGCCGCGCCGGCGTCCGCCGGCTCGCGGTCGAGCAGCGCGGCCAGCGCGATCGCCTTCTCGACCAGCTCCGCGTTCGACCCGGCGCGGCGGTCCGCCGGTGACGCGCAGGTTGTCCTCGAGCCCGACCCGCATGTGCCCGCCCTGCATCAGCGCGGCGGCGGCGAGGTGGAACTGGCCGGGGTACCCCACCCCGGCCGCCGACCAGGTGAAGCGGTCCGCGCCGAACAGCTCGGTCGCCGTGCGCCGCATGTGCCCGAGCTGGTCGAGCGAGGCGGCGTTCGCGCCGAGCACCCCGAGCACGAACTGGACGTGCAGCGGGAAGTCGACCAGCCCCTGCTCGGCGAGGTGGGCGAGGTTGTAGAGGTGGCCGACGTCGTAGACCTCGTACTCGGGCTTCGTCCCGGCCTCGCGGAACAGCTCCGAGAGCCGGTAGAGGTCGGCGAAGGTGTTCTTGAAGACGTAGTCGCGCGTCGACTCGAGGTACTCGACCTCCCACTCGGCCATCTCCGGCCGGTGGCGCGCGCGGAAGATCCCGAAGTTGAACGAGCCGCAGTTGAACGTCGCCATCTCCGGCCGGCACTCGGTCACGACGCGGGCGCGCTCCTCGATCGTCATCCCGACCCCGCCGCCGCTCGTCGGCTGGACGATCGCGTCGCAGCGCTCGGCGATCCCGGCGAGGACCTCCTTGAACAACCCGAGGTCGGCGACCGGCTTGCCGGTCGCGGGATCGCGGACGTGGATGTGCACGATCGCCGCGCCCGCCGCGCGCGCGCCCACCGCCGAGTCGACGATCTGCTCCGGCGTGACCGGGATCGCCGCGCTCTGGCCGGGGACGCTCATCCCGCCGGTGATCGCGCACGAGCAGAAGACCGGATCGCGTCACGGCGTCACCACGACCTTGAGCGCGCCGCCCTCGCGCTGCGTGAACGTGCGGTAGGCGTCGGCGAACGCCTCGAGCGCGAACGTGTGCGTGATCAGCTCGCCGAGCCGGACGCGGCCCGCCGCGACCAGCGCGATGACCTCGGGCATCTCCCCCGCCGCCGCGCGCACGCCGGCGATCTCGATCTCGTCGAGGACGACGCGCTGGAGGTCCACCGCGGCGAGCTCGTGCGGGATGCCGATCACCGCGATCCGCCCGCCCTTGCGCACCATCGACACGCACTGGCCGAGCGCGGCCGCGTCGCCCGAGCACTCGAGCACCACCTCGGGCCCGTGGCCGCCGGTCAGCTCGCGCAGCGCCTCGACCGGGTCGGTCGCCGTGAAGTCGACCGTCTCGTGGCCGAGCTCGGCCGCCTTCTCGAGCCGCGCGCCGCGGCCGATCACGACGACGCGGCCGGCGCCGACCGCCCGGGCGCACTCGGCGACCAGCAGGCCCATCACGCCGGGCCCGACGACCGCGACCGTGTCGCCCGGCGCCTGCCCGCCGCGCTTGACCGTGTGCAGCGCGATCGCCGCCGGGTCGAGCATCGCCGCCTCGGCGTCGCTCAGCGCCTCGGGGACCGCGAACACGCTGCGGACGGAATGGACCACGTAGTCGGCGTAGGCGCCGTCCGTGTTGTGCCCGTACTGGTGGTGCAGCCGGTCGTCGCCGAAGTTCTCGCACAGGTTGTACCGGCCCTCGATGCACTTGCGGCAGAACCCGCACGGCGCGTGCGAGGTGCCCGCGACGCGCGTCCCGACCTCCCAGCCGAGGTCCGCCGCGCCCGGCCCGAGCTCGACGATGTCGCCGCACCACTCGTGGCCCGGGATCAGCGGCCAGGACTTCGGCCAGAAGCCGGGGAAGTGGCCCTGGATGATGTGCGGGTCGGTGCCGCAGATCGTGACCGTGCGGACCTTGCAGAGCACCTCGTAGGGCCCCGGGCTGGGCTTCGGGACGTCCTCGACGGCGAACTCGTTCGGCGGCCGTGACCTTGAGCGCGCGCATCAGGCCACCGCCACCGGGTCGACCATCGATCCCGTCGCCCCGCGGATCGCCAGCGGCAGCGCGACGAAGAGGAACTCGCGCACCGCCGCGGCGGCGATCGCCTCGAGGTCCAGGCTCTCCATGATGTAGACCCCCTTCTCGATCAGCAGCAGCGTGTGGACGGGCTGCGGGTTGGCCGGCTCGCCCGGATCCGGGGCCGGCTGCACCTCGAACGTCTCGGTGTCGCTCCCGACCGCGATCACGCCGCGCTCGGCGAGCAGCCGGGCGGCGGAGATGTCGGGCCCGGCGCCGCGGTGGCGGGCGAGCAGCTCGGGGTCCGGCCAGCCGCCGAGGTAGCCGGTGCGGAACAGCGCCACGTCCCCCGCCCGCGCGGCGATCCCGTGCGCGCGCTCGATCGCCTCGACCTCGTGCGCCGTCACCGGGTCGCCGGCGGGCAGCGCGTCGACCTCGCGGAACCCCGCCACGTCGTAGAGGACGCCGCGCCGCCACAGCGGCGGGATCTCGGTCGCGTCGCCGGTCAGCGGACCGAAGTCGCCGAGCTGCGTCCGTGCCGACCCGCCGTGCCAGCGGTCGTCCTCCCCGACGGTCATGTGCGCGTGGGCGTCGATGTGCGCGCCCGTGTGCTGGCTGCCGAGGACGACCTCGGACATGTAGCCGAGCCCCGCGTCGTTCAGCGGCCCCCAGGGCTGGTCGCCGGCCGCGCGGATCCCCTGCGGGGTGCGGTAGGAGAGGACCTGGAACGGCGGGTGGCCGGGGAACAGCGGCATGCCGGGGAAGCGCTCGCGCGCGAGCCGGAACACGCGGCCGCTGCGGACCAGGCCGGTCGCGGCGAGCACCCGCTCGGGGCTGGGCGCGGCGGCGGTCGCGGCCGGCGTCCCGTGGGTGACGATGCCGCGGTCGGCGCCGAGCTGGGCGAGCGCGCGCTCGACCTTCGGCGCGGCGAGCGCGCGGGCACGCGCCTGGTCGGGCGCCATCCGGGTCCAGCGAGTGGCGCAGCTTGGCGGCCGCGTTGTCGGCGTAGCCGCGCGTCGTCCAGCCGAGCACGAGCGGGACCATCGTGTCGAGGAAGCTGAGCGAGTCGGCCGCCTGGAGCGTGTCCGCCTCCGGCCAGCCGCCGTCCTCGTGGTTGCGGACGAGCGCGTCGGCGTCGCGCACCAGCGGCGTCGCCGGCGCCCTGCTCGCGCAGCCACGCGACTGACGAGGTCGGCGCAGCGGTCCTGGTGCCAGCGGTTGTACGCGGGCGAGTCCCAGTCGCGGGCGGAGTCCCAGGTCGCGTCCGGGTCCGGGAAGGCGCGCTCGATGTCGTGCGTGACCGCGGCGATCCGGAGCGCCTCGGACGCGTCCGGGTCGAGGATGTCGACCCACTCGAGCGTGCGCTCGAGGTGGCGCGCGTGCGGATGGACGTCGAGCGCCCAGTCGCGCGCGGCGGCGACGAGGTCGGTCATGCCGCCAGCTCCCGCGCGGCGATCCGCACGGCGTCGGCGATCTTCACGTACGAGCCGCAGCGGCACAGGTTGCCGCCGAGCGCCTCGGCGATCTCCGCGTCGCTCGGGTCCGGGTTCTCCTCCAGCAGCGCGCGGGCCGCGAGCACGAAGCCGGGGGTGCACCAGCCGCACTGGAACGCCTGCGCCGTGGCGAACGCGCGCTGCACCGGGTCGCTGCCGCCGAGCGCCTCGGCGGTCGTCACCTCGCGCCCCGCGACCTGGCCGGCGAGCGTGATGCAGCCGGTCACGGGCACGCCGTCGAGCAGCACCGTGCAGGCGCCGCAGACGCCGATCCCGCACGTCGCGCGCGCCGCCGTCAGCCCCTCGCGCTCGAGCAGCGAGAGCAGCATGTCGCCCGGCTCGCACTCGACCTGCCACGGCTTGCCGTTGAGGATCAGGTGCATCCTCACCGCCGGTCCACCGCCTCGAGCACGCGCTCCGGCGTCAGCGGCAGCTCGCGCACGTCGAGCCCGAGCGAGGCCAGCGCGTTGCCGATCGCGGCCGGGACCGGCGGCAGGACCGTCTCCCCCAGCCCGTGCGCCTCCGCGCCCTCGGACTCGATCAGCTCGTGCGTGAAGCCCGCGGGCAGGTCGCCGGGCGCGGGCAGGTTGTAGTCCGAGAGGTTGGCGTTGGCGACCTGGCCGTCGTCGAAGTCGAGCTCCTCGAACAGCGCGGTGCCGAGGCCCATGATCATCGAGCCCTCGTTCTGCAGCTCGGCCCCGGCGCGGTCGACGACGCGGCCGGCGTAGGCGACGCCGTGCAGCCGCTCGACGGTCAGCTTCCCGGTCTCCTCGTCGACGCTCACGCGCGCGGACGGCGGCGCCCTGGTGCCAGTGGGTGGAGGCGATCCCCTGGCCCGTGTCGGGGTCCAGCCCGCCCTCGTTGACGACCTCGCCGAAGCCGTGCTCGCCGCCGTTGGCGCTGCAGGTCGCGGACGGCGACGGCGAGCGCGCGGCCCATCATGTGCGTCGAGCGGCTCGAGGTGGTGCGGGTGTCGAACGGGCTCGTGTCGGTGTCGGGGTCGGGCACCTCGACCTGGCCCGGCTCGCAGCCGAGCAGCTCGGCCGCCATCAGCCGGATCGAGGCGCGCACGCCCTGGCCCATCTCGCACGACGCGCTGCGCACGACGTAGCCGACCGGGTTGCGCTCGACGCGGACCGCCGCCCGGCTCGGGGTCTGCATCCCCTTCAGCAGGACGCACAGGCCGGCGCCGCGCGGGTCCTCCGCGTAGCCGACCGCGCGCGCCGCCGCGTCGAGGCACTCCTCGAAGTGGACGTCGTGCATGACCTCGCCGGTGGCGAACACGTCGCCGTCGCGCAGCAGGTTGCGCCGGCGCAGCTCGAGCGGGCTCATGCCGAGCTCCTCCGCCAGCGCGTCCATCGTCCGCTCCGACGCCCAGACGGACTGCATCGCCCCGTAGCCGCGGTAGGCGCCGTTCGGCGGCAGGTTGGTGTAGATCGCGAGCGCGTCGACGCGGACGTGCGGGATCCGGTACGGGCCGACGCCCGCGTAGCCCATCTTCGTCGCCACGCCGGGCCCGCAGTCGGCGTAGGCGCCGGTGTCGACCCAGCAGTCGAGCTCCTTCGCGACGAGCGTGCCGTCGCGCTTCGCCCCGACGCGGACGCGGATCGTCGCCGGGTGGCGGTTGAGGCAGAGGAACTCCTCCGCGCGGTCGAGCGTCGCCTTCACGGGGCGGCCGGCCTTGCGCGCGAGCGCGGCCACGAGCGCCTCGAGCCGGACGAACGTCTTGGCGCCGAACGAGCCGCCCATCGGCGGGGCGACGACGCGCACGTCGTCGGGCCGCAGCCCGAACGCGCCCGCGACGTCGGCGCGCGTGTTGAACGGCGTCTGCGTGCCGGTCCACAGCGTCAGCCGGCCGTCCTCCCACTCGGCGAGCGCGGCGTGCGGCTCCATCGGCGCGTGGGCGGCGCCCGGCGTGCGGAACGCGCGGCTCACGATCACGTCGGCGTCGGCGAACCCGGCCGCGGCGTCGCCGTGGCGGATCCGGAAGCGGTGGCAGACGTTCGTGCCGGCGAGCGGGCGGACGCCGATCGAGACCGCCTCGCCGGCCGACTCGGCCGCGTCGGGGTGCAGCAGCGGGGCGCCCGGCGCGACCGCCTCGACGGCGTCGAAGACGGCGGGCAGCTCCTCGTAGGTGACGTCGACCCGGCGCGCGGCGGCGCGCGCGGCCGCCGCGGTCGGCGCCGCGACCGCGGCGACGATGTCGCCCGCGTGGCGCGCGACGTCGGCGAGCACGCGCTGGTCGCGCGCCTGGCAGCCGTAGCGCCCGAGGTCGGCGACGTCCTCGGGCAGGAGCGCCACGCAGTCGCCGGGCAGCCCCGACGCGTCGACCGCCAGCACCCGCGCGTGGGCGTGCGGCGAGCGCACGAACGCCGCGTGCAGCATCCCGGGGCGCTCGACGTGGACCGAGTAGCGCTGCGTGCCGCTGACGCGCGGGTCGACGCCGATCACGCGACCGCCTCCACCGCGCGCCGCACCTCGACCGCGGTCACCCGGCGCCGGTACGCGGCCGAGCCGCGCGCGTCGGCGATCGGCTCGATCCGCTCGCCGTAGGCGGCGCCGATCTCGGCGGCGCGGCCCGCGCCGAGCGCGCAGACGTCGGGGAAGTGCTGCGGCGTCTCGGCGACCGCGCCGACCACCACGCGCAGGGCGTCGCCGTCGCGGACGGCGGCGACGGCCACGCACGGCCGGTCCTCGGACGAGCGCGAGCGGAACTTGCGGTACACCGCCGCCTCGGGCTGCGGCGGCACGCGCACCTCCACCAGCAGCTCGTCCGGCGCGATGCAGGTCTCGTAGTAGCCGCGGATCAGCTCGCCGATCCCGACCTCGCGCTCGCCGGACGCCGACCGCAGCACCGCGCGGGCGCCGAGCGCGCTCAGCACCGCGGGCGGGTCGGACGCGTAGTCGGCGTCGGCGAGCACGCCCCCGACGGTGGCGACGTTGCGCACCCGCGGGCTCGCCACGAGCGAGAACGCGCGCCGCAGCACCGGCCACGCCGCGGTCGCCGGCGCGCGCTCCACCGCGCGGTGGGTCGCCATCGCGCCGAGCCGCAGCTCGCCGCCGTCGCCGGCCTCGATCCGCCCGAGGCCGTCGACGGCGCCGAGCGACAGCAGCACGTCGGGATCGATGAAGCCCTGGTTCATGAGGATGCCGAGGAACGTCCCCCCGGCGACGACCGTGGCGCCGTCGCCGTGCTCGGCCCGCAGGGCGAGCGCCTCCTCGAGCGTGGCCGGTGCGAGCCAGTCCGTCAGGAGAGGATCTCCACGGTCCCGGTCGAGCCGTTCACCCGGATCCGGTCGCCCGTGCTGATCCGCTCGCCCGCGTTCGTCGTCCCGACCACCGCCGGGATGCCGAACTCGCGCGCGACGACCGCCGGGTGCGAGACCGTGCCGCCGGCCTCGGTGACGAGGCCGGAGATCTTCGTGAACAGCACGACCCACGCCGGGTTCGTCATCCGGCACACGAGGATCTCGCCGTCGCGGACCTGGTCGAACTCGTCGAGCGAGGTCACGTAGCGCGCCGGACCCTCGACGACGCCGGGCGACGCCGCGAGCCCCTTGACCTCGCCGGTCGTCGCCGGCTCGCCGGCGTGGAACTTGTCCGGGAAGCCCCAGAGCGCGTTGTACGGGAAGGCGAGCGCCTCGTCGGTGGCGGTGCCGACCCAGCTCCGCGGCCGGATCTCGTAGGCGTCCTCCTGCGCGTCGCGGCGGTCGGAGACCAGCTCCTTCGCGTCGAACGCCGACTGGTCCGCCATCAGCAGCCGCAGCTCGTTGTAGTGGAGGAAGATCGCGTCCTCGGGGTCCTCGAGCGCGCCCGCCTCGACCAGCTTGCGCCCGATCGCCAGCGCGACGAGCCGGACCCGCGCGTTCGCGCCCTGGTCGATGTAGAAGTGGTGGTCGGGGGTGAGCGGGTTCATGCCGAGCGAGAGGTCGAGCGCCTGCTGGAGCTTCGTGCGGTCCTCCGCCCTCGACGCCCTCCATGACCTCGCGCTTGGCGGCCTCGAGGTCGTCGGCCACCGACTTGATGTTGGCCGGGTAGTCGTAGTCGGTCGCGAGGTAGCCGCGGACCGCCTCGATGATCGGCGCCGGGTCCTCGACCCAGGTCTTGAAGACGAACTCGTGCGACCAGATCGCCTTGTAGCCGAACGCCTGCTGGTGCGGCGTCAGCTTCTCCTCGACGAACCGGCGCCCGCGCTCGGAGCCCTCCAGCGCGGCGAGCACGTCGCGCGCGGTCTCCCCGCCCTCGAACGCCGCGCGCAGCTCCGCGTCGTCCTTGATCTCCTCCTTCATCCTCCAGAGGTCCTCGATCGAGTCCCAGTTGCGGTCCTCGACCGACGACTGCAGCCGTCCCATCAGGCCCGGGTCGGCTTCCCCGTGGACCTCCTCGATCGTCGCGTTGAGCGCCGTGGTCGAGGAGAACTGGGCGAAGTTGAGCATCCAGTGGATCTTCCAGGCGCGGTCGTGGACGTCGATCGCGTCCTCGAGCAGCACCGCGAGGTCGAGCATCGAGGCGGCCTCGGTGTCGAACTCGTCGAGCCGGGCGAAATTGCGCTCGAGCTCGGGACGCAGGCGGTCGCGCCACCAGTCGAGGAAGTGCTCGGCGTAGTGCGGGAGGACCCAGCCCAGGTAGCTGCCGATCTTGCCCGCGTACTCGGGGTCCTTCGGGACGCGCGGCGTGTAGAGCGCCTCGTACTCCATCCCGTCGACGCGGATCGACGGGTTCGCGGGCACCGCCGCGGTGTAGACGTAGCCGTTGATGTTCTTGGCGATCCAGTCGGACGCGAACGGCGTCCCGAAGCGGCGGAACATGTGGTCGCAGGTCAGCCACCAGCCGCCGATGTCGAAGAACAGCGGCGAGACGGGGTTCGGGCAGTGCAGGTCGTCGAGGATCCAGAACAGCTCCTTCTCCCCGGGCTCCCAGTCGATCGGGAAGTCGTCCGATCCGAAGAACGTGTCCAGCGCCTGCTCGGTCGGACTGGCCGCCATGGCTGCGGTCTCCTCTCTCGATCTCCGGCTCCCCGCCGGCCCACTCCCGAAGCACCATAGATAATCGATGATCCTCGGTCAAGACGCCTTGACAGCGATAATCGATGATCTAGGATCGGACGCCGGAGAGGGATGAAGCTGGCTCACGACTTCACCGTGCACGCCCCGCCCGCGCAGGCGTGGGACGTCCTCCTCGACGTCGAGCGGGTGGCTCCGTGCCTCCCCGGCGCGGCGCTCGACGGAGGCGACGGGACCGAGTACGCCGGCACCATGACGATCAAGCTCGGGCCGGTCACCACGCGCTACCAGGGGACGGTCCGGATCGAGGAGGCCGACGCCGCCGCGCGGCGCGCCGTGCTGCGCGCCCAGGCGCGCGACGCGCGCGGGGACGGGACCGCGGCGGCGACGATCACGACCCAGCTCGAGGAGGTCCCCGAGGGCACGCGGGTGCGGGTCGAGACCGACCTCGCGATCAGCGGGCCGGCGGCGCAGTTCGGGCGCGGCGTGATGCAGGACGTGTCCGGCCGGCTGATGGGCGAGTTCGCCTCCTGCCTGGCCGAGGAGCTCGGCGGCGGCGGGGCGGCGGTCGCCGCCGGCGGGAGCGCCGGCAGCGGCGCCGTGCTCGCGGGGATCGAGTACGAGGACACGCTGGTCGGGCGGCTGCCCGTGGGTCCGGCCGGTGACGCCGCGCTGGCCGCCGCCGCGGTCCGCCCGCGCGAGCGCCGGACCGCCGAGGTGCTCGACCTGGGCGCCGCGTCGCGCGCCGCGGTCGCCAAGCGCGCCGTGCCCGTCGTCGTGGCCGCCGCGCTCGCCGCCGCCGGGCGCCGTGGTGCTGGCGCGTCGCCGGCGCCGTCCGAGCGGGCTGCTCGCCCGGATGCGCCGATGACCGAGGTCCTCGGCTTCGACGACGAGCGCTGCCTGGAGGTGTCCGCCGCCGGCGGGAAGGGCGCCTCGCTGGCGCGGATGGCCGGGCTCGGGCTGCCCGTCCCCCCCGGCTTCGCCGTGCACGCCTCGGCGCTGGTCGCCGCGCTGCCCGACGACGGCGCGGAGCTGCGCGGCGTGCTCGCGGGCGACGACCACGCGCGCGCCGCCGAGCGCGCCCAGGCGATCGTCGCCGGGCTGGAGCTGCCTGACGGGCTGGCCGAGGCGATCGGCGGCGCCTACGCCGCGCTCGGCGACGACGCCGAGGTCGCGGTCCGGTCGTCGGCCTGCGCGGAGGACTCCGAGGCGGCCTCGTTCGCGGGCCAGCAGGAGACCTACCTGCACGTCCGCGGCACCGAGGAGGTCCTGCGCCGCGTACGCGACTGCTGGGGCTCGTTCTTCTCGGAGCGCGCGCTCTTCTACCGCGCGAAGAAGGGATCGCTCGAGGACCTCGACATGGCCGTCGTCGTGCAGCGGATGGTCGCCGCGGACGTGGCCGGCGTCCTGTTCACGATCGACCCGACGCGGGGACGCAAGGACCGGATGGTGGTCGAGGCGGTGTTCGGGCTGGGCGAGGCGGTGGTCTCCGGGCAGGTCACCCCGGACCACTACGTGCTCGCCCGCGACGGGCGCGTGAAACGCGTCAACCTCACGACACAGCCGCACAAGGTCGTCCGCCACGAGGACGGCGGGGTCCACGAGGAGCCGCTGGACGAGGCGGCGGGCGCCGAGCGCACGCTGAGCGACGAGCAGCTCGCGGAGCTGGCCGGGATCGGGCGCGACCTGCAGGAGCGGATGGGCGTCCCCCAGGACATCGAGTGGGCGATCGAGGGCGGCGAGCTGTTCGTGCTCCAGGCGCGCCCGGTGACCGCATGACGGTCGCCGCGCTGTACGACATCCACGGCAACGCGCCCGCGCTGGCCGCCGTGATCGACGAGCTGCGCGCGGACCCGCCGGACGCGGTCGTGATCGGCGGCGACGTCATCGCCGGCCCGCTGCCGCTGGAGACGCTCGAGCTGCTGCGCGGGCTGCCCTGGCCCGTCCACCACCTGCGCGGCAACGCCGACCGCGCGGTCGTCATGAGCTTCGACGGGACGGTGCCGCCGAAGCTGCTCGAGCACCCCCTCTACCAGGCCGACCAGTGGGTCGCGACGTTCATCGACCGCGCGGAGCGCGACTGGCTCGAGGGGCTCCCGCCCGTCGTCCGGCTCGACGTCGACGGCCTCGGCGAGGTCCTGTTCTGCCACGCGACGCCGCGCTCCGACGAGGAGCGGATCACCGTCTTCACGCCGCCGGAGCGGCTCGCGCCGATCCTCGAGCAGGGCGGCGCGGACCTCACCGTCGCGGGCCACACCCACCGCCAGTTCGACCTCACCGCGGGCGGGCGGCGGATGGTCAACGCGGGCAGCGTCGGCCGTCCGTACGAGCACGGCCCGGGCGCCTACTGGCTGCGGCTCGGGCCGGACGTCGAGCTGCGCCGCACCGGACTACGACACCGGCGCGGCGGTCGCGCGCTTCGCGGCCGCCGGCTATCCGCTCGCCGACTCGATCCTCGCCCCCGTCGACGCCGACGCGATCGCGCGCCGCTACGAGGACCACGGCGACGAGGCGCTCGACCCCTCCTCCTACACCGGGGTCGCATGAGGTACGTCAGCTACGCCTCGGGCACCGGCGCGCGGGTCGGGATCCTCGACGGCGACACGGTCTACGACGCCGGGTTCGAGGGCGACATGGTCGCCTTCATCGCCGCCGGCGCGCCGGACGGCGAGCGCCGCCCCGTCACCGACGCGCAGCTGCTCGCCCCGCTGCGGCCGCGCTCGCTGCGCGACTTCCTCGCCTTCGAGGGCCACCTCAAGAACGCGTACGCGCGGCTCGGGCGCGAGATCCCGGCCGAGTGGTACGAGGTGCCCGCCTACTACAAGGGCATGCCCGACACCGTGATCGGGCCGGACGAGATCGATCCCGTGGCCGGCCTGGTCGGACCGGCTCGACCACGAGCTCGAGCTGGCGGCCGTGATCGGCGAGGGCGGGCGCGACATCGCCGCGGCCGACGCCGAGGACGCGATCTTCGGCTACACGATCTGGAACGACATGTCCGCCCGCGACGTGCAGGCGCGCGAGCTGCCGGTCGGCATGGGGCCCGGCAAGGCGAAGGACTGGGACGGCTCGAACGTGCTCGGCCCCTGCATCGCCACGCCGGACGAGCTCGACCTGCCGAACGCGCGCATGCAGGTGCGGGTCAACGGCGAGGTCTGGGGCGAGGACCGGCCGTCGAGCATGCACCACAGCTTCGCGGACATGATCGCCTACGTCTCGCGCAGCCAGACGCTGCACCCCGGCGAGGTGCTCGGCTCGGGCACCGCCGCGGGCGGCTCCGGGCTCGAGCTGGACCGGTACCTGCAGGAGGGGGACGTCGTCGAGCTCGAGATCGACGGCATCGGCGTCCTCCGCAACCCGATCGGACGAAAGGGAGCGTGAAGCAGATGGCGTACGTCGTCTCCGCCTACTGGCGGGCGAAGGAGGGCAAGGCCGACCGGCTCGAAGCGGTCATCGGCGAGCTGCTGGAGCCGTCGCGGGCGGAGCCGGGGAACGTCTTCTACCAGGCGCACCGCTCGCCAGAGGACCCGCAGCTCTTCTACCTCTACGAGCAGTACGCGGACGCGGAGGCGTACGAGGCGCACATGGCGTCCGAGCACTTCACGCGGCTGGTCAAGGAGGAGGCGATCCCGGAGCTGCTCGACGAGCGCCGGCGCGAGTTCTTCGAGACGCTGGTCGACGAGCGCGGCGGGCTCTAGCGCCGCACCCAGGCGTCGGTGCCGTCGAGCAGGTTCGCGATCGACGGCGGCAGGTGGTCCGAGGCGATGTCCTCGAGCGTGATGCCCTCGAGCACGCTGCGGACCGACGCCCGCACGGCGACCCAGGTGTCGCGCAGGCGCTTGGTCGAGCCCTGGTACTCCATGTCCTCCGGCGCGCGGCCGGCGACCGAGCCGAGCGGGCCGTCGACCGCGCGGATGACGTCGGCGACGGTGATCTTGTCCGGCGCCTTGGCCAGCACGTGCCCGCCGTCGGGGCCGCGGTGGCTGGCGACGATGCCCGCCCGGCGCAGCTCGAGCAGGATGTTCTGGAGGAACTTCTGCGGGATGCCCTGCGCCTCGGCGAGCCGCTCGGCCGTCACCGGCGAGCCGTCGCCGTTGGCGGCGAGCTCGACGAGCGCGCGCATGGCGTAGTCGACCTTCGCGGAGATCCTCACGCGATCATTGTGAACGTCGGCGAGGCGGAGCGCTTCACGCGGGCACCGCCACCGGGGCGTCCGCAGGCTGGGCGAGCGACGCGCAGACCCCCGCCGCGACGATCGCCGCCTGGTCGCGCAGCTCGCGCACCGCGGTCGACTCCCACAGCTCGCCGCGGCGCAGGGCGCCGAGCGTCCAGAGCCGGCCGTCGGCGCGGCCGCGGCGGTCGAGCAGCGCGCCGTCGGGCGCCGACCGAGCCCGAGCCCGAGCGCATCGGCGCTCGCGTGGCCGTCGGCGAGCAGGCCGCGCAGCAGCGGCTGCGCGGCGCGCACGTCGCGCCCGGGGCCGGCGCAGGCGACGACGGCGTCCGCGCGCAGCGCCGCGCCGCTCGCGGACCGCACCGTGAGCCGCGCGTCGACCCCGGCGACGGCGCCGCGGACGACGCGCAGCCGCCCGGCCCGGCGCAGGCCGGCGAGCTCGGCCGCGACCGCGGGCGCGAGCCGGTGGCGCCGGATCTCCCAGGCCCGGTTCGCGCCGTCCGCGAAGGCGCGCCGGTCCGCGTCCGGCAGCGCGGCCCACAGCCGCGGGACGAGCGGGCGCAGGCCGTCGACCGCGTCGCGCCAGTCGTAGCCGGCACGCTCGGCCTGCGCGACGTGGGCGCGCAGCACGCGCTCCAGCGTCCGCAGGCGGAGCGGTCCGGCGGGGAGGATCGGCGGCGGCGCCGGCGCGCGCAGGCCGGGCAGGTGCGCGAACGGCAGCCGGCCGTGGCGCGAGACCAGCGTCACGCTCGCCCCGGGCGCCTCGCCGCAGAGCGTCAGCGCGACGTCGACCGCGGTCGGCCCGGAGCCGATCAGGACCGCGTGCGCCGGCGTGTCGCCGCGCAGCGCGTCGGCGACGGCGGCCAGCGCGCCCGGCCGCCACGGGTCGGCGACCACGCGCGGATCGCCGGGCAGCTCGCACGGCGCCGCCGCGCGGGAGCGCGCCGAGCGCGAGCACCGCGCGGTCGCAGGCGACGTGACGGCCGCCGTCGAGCACCAGCTCGAGCGCGCCGGGCGCCGGGCGGATCCGCCGCACCTCGCCGGTCATCCGCTCCAGCCGGGCCGCGGAGCGCGCCGCCGCGGCGGCGAGCCGCGCCCGCAGGTACTCGCCGAAGACGCGCCGCGGCAGATAGGCGTCCGGGGCGACGCCGGCCCAGCCGACGAGGTCGTCCGGCTCGTCCGCGCACGCGCTCATCCGGGCGGCGGGGACGTTGAGGACGTGGCGGTCGTCGGGCGTCCCGTACGCGACGCCCGGCCCGAAGTCGCCGCTGCGCTCGATCAGCAGCACGCGCGTCCCGGGCGCGGCGCGGCGCAGCAGCTGGACGGCGGTCAGCGTGCCGCTGAACCCGCCCCCCACGACCGCCACGACCGGACATCGCCCCGAAACCCGCAAATCCCTACCGCCTTTTCACGCTATTGTCTATCAACTCGCTTGACATTATCACGGCTCCCGGCGGCCGCCAACGTGGCTCACAGCGGCGCGACCTGCCACGTTGCATGGTTGTGAGCACGGTGCTCCTCCCCCCGTTCTGGTCGCTCGTCGAAGCTCATGGCGACGAGCTGCTGATCCACGCGAAGCGGCTCGCCGGCGACGCCGACGGCGAGGACGTCCTCCAGGACGCCCTGCTGCGCGCGCTCCGCGCCTATCCCCGGCTGCAGCACGCCGACCACCTGCGCGCGTGGCTCTACCGCGTCACCACCACGACCGCCCTCGACCACCACCGCAAGCGCTCGCGCGAGCAGCTGACCGACGCGCCGCCGGCGGTCGCGACCGAGCCCGAGCTCTACGACGACGGCTTCGAGGCGCTCATCCGCCCCTTGTCCGACGGCGCGCAGGCCGCCCTGCGGCTCCGCTTCGTCGACGACCTCGACTACGACGCCGTCGCGCGCCGCCTCGGCTGCTCGGTCGTCGCCGCCCGCCAGCGCGTCTCCACCGCCCTCCGCACCCTCCGCGCCCAGGAGCTCCCGACATGACCCTTCCCGCCGCCCTGCTCGACAAGCTCGCCTCCGCCGCCGTGCGCGAGGGCCTCGCCGACGCCGTCTACACCCGCCTGGAGACCCCGATCGGCACGCTGCTGCTCGTGCAGGGCGACGCCGGCGTGCTGCGGGTCGGCTTCGCCACCCAGGACGACGACGCGCTGCTCGCCCAGATCGCCGAGCGCGTCGGCCCGCGGGTCGTCGAGTCCGCGCGCGAGCTCGCGGCGACCCGCGACGCGTTCTCCGCGTACTTCGAGGGCGAGGACGAGTCGCTCGCCGTCCCGGTCGACCTCACGCTGGTCCCGTCCGCGTTCCGCCGCACGGCGCTCGAGACGCTGCGCGCCCAGGTCGGGCCGGGCGACGTCGTGACCTACGGCACGCTCGCGGCGCGGCTCGGCCACCCGAAGGCCGCGCGCGCGGTCGGCACGGCGTGCGCGGTCAACCCGGTCCCGCTGATCGTCCCCTGCCACCGCGTCGTGCCGCGCGGCGGCGGCGTCGGCAGCTACGCCGGCGGCCCGGACGTCAAGCGCCGGCTGCTCGCCCACGAGGGCTCGCTGCCGGCCTAGCGCTCGGCGACGGTCAGCTTCTGGATCACGATCGGGTCGACGGGCTGCTCGTCCGCCCGGACCGGCGCCGCGCCGATCTGGTCGACGACGTTCTCGCCCTGCCGGTGACCTTGCCGAGCAGCGCGTACTCCGGCGGCAGCTGGGCGTCCTCGCCGGTGACGACGAAGAACTGGCTGCCGGACGTGCCGGGCGCCTCCGTCGCGGTCTTGGCCATCGCCACGACGCCCTTCGTGTAGGTGAGGTCCTGCGGCGGCGCCTCGGTGACCGAGAAGCCGGGGCCGCCGGTCCCGTCGCCGGCCGGGTCCCCACCCTGGATCACGAAGCCGGGGACGATCCGGTGGAACGTCGTCTTGTCGAAGAAGCCCTTGTCGGCGAGCGCCTTGAACGCGCCGCCGGTCTTCGGCGCGCGCTTGGCGTCGAGCGTGATCTCGAAGCTGCCGCAGTTCGTCTTCACGGTCGCGACGTAGGTCTTCGCCGGGGTCGAGCTGGGCCTTCGGCTTCTTGACCTTCACCTGCTTCGGCTTCGGCTGCGCGACGGTCTGGCAGCCCGTGCCCTGCTCGCCGCCGGTGTCCTCCGGCGTGGGCGTGGCGGTCGCGGTCGCCCCGGCCTGGGATTCCGATTCGTCGTCGCCGCCGCAGCCCGCGAACGCGAGCAGCGCAAGGCAGGCGAGCAGCAGCGTGAGCGGCCTCGTCATGGGCGGCGATGATAATGAGCGCCGGTGCCGCTCCGCCCCGCCATCGCGCGCTACGACCATGTGCTGCTCGACCTCGACGGATGCCTGTGGATCGGCGACGACGCCGTGGAGGGCGCGCCGGAGGCCGTCGCGGCGCTGCGCGAGGCCGGCAAGGGGATCGCGTTCCTGACCAACGACGTGCGCCACGCGCCCGACCACTTCGTCCGCAAGCTCTGGCGGCTCGGCTACCAGGCCAGCCTCGCCGAGGTGGTGACCGTCGGCGCGGCGCTGCAGTTCTCGCTCGCGGAGCGCCCGCCGGGCGGCTCGGCGTTCGTGATCGGCTCCCAGGCGCTGGTCGACCACGTCGCGGACGCCGGCCTGCGGATCGTCAACAACACGGAGTTCGCCACCCGCGCCGACGTCGTCGTGGTCGGCGGCCACGACGACTTCGACTACCGCGAGCTGCGGATCGCCACCCAGGCCGTCCTGCGCGGCGCGGAGCTGATCGGGGTCACGCGCGACCGCACGTTCCCGATGCCCGACGGGCCGTGGCCGGCGTCGGGCCCGGTGCTCGCCGCCGTCGAGGAGGCGACCGGCCGGCGCGCCGAGCGCACGGTCGGCAAGCCCGAGCCGGGGATGTACGACACCGCGCGCGCCCGGCTCGGCGCCGGCCGCTACCTCGCGGCGGGCGACCGGCTCGACATCGACGTCGCCGGCGCGCGCCGCGCCGGGATCGACAGCGCGCTCCTCCTCAGTCCGGCACGACGGGCCGCGCGGAGGCCGACGGCGCCGAGCCGCGGCCGACCTACGTGGCCGAGTCGCTCGCGAGCCTCGTCCTGCGGCTGATCTTCTAGCGTTGCGGCCCGCTCATGGCCCGGCGCCCGCTCTGCCTCATCGTCAACCCCAGCGCCGGCCGCGGCCGCACCGCGCGGCTGCTCCCGCGCGTCGAGGCGGAGCTGCGCTCGCGCGGCCTCGCGTTCCGGACGGAGCGGACGTACTCGCTCGCCCACGCGCGCGAGCTGGCGCGCGAGACGCTCGAGCGCGGCGAGATCGCCGCCGGGATGGGCGGCGACGGCCTGCTCGGCGCGATCGCCGGCGAGCTGCGCGGGACCGACGGCGTGTTGTCCGTGCTGCCGGGCGGGCGCGGGAACGACTTCGCCCGCAAGCTCGGCGTCGGGACGGACCCCGTCCGCGCGTGCGCGCTGTTCGAGGACGGCCGCGAGACCGCGATCGACATCGCGGACGCGGGCGGCGCGACGTTCCTCGGCATCGCCTCGGCGGGGATCGACTCCGACGTCCAGATCATCGCCAACGCCACGCGGATCCCGCTCGGCGGGATGATCTACGTCGTCTCGACCCTGCGCGCACTCGCCCGCTGGCACCGCGCCGACTGGGAGGTCGAGGTCGACGGGGAGGCGCACGGCTTCACCGGGTACTCGGTCGCGGTGGCGAACTCGGGCGTCTTCGGCGGCGGCATGTACCTCGTGCCCGACGCGCGGCTCGACGACGGGCTGCTCGACGTCGTCCTGCTGCGCGACTGCCCGCGGCTGAAGTACCTCGTCAACCTGCCGCGGGTGTTCCGCGGCACGCACGTGCACAGCCGCGACCTCACCTTCATGAAGGCGCGCACGGTGCGCTTCCGCGCGAGCCGCCCGTACGCCGCCTACGCGGACGGCGACCCGATCGCGGAGCTCCCCGTCACCATCACCGTCGTGCCCCGCGCCCTGAAGGTGCTCGTCCCGTGACGCTGCTCGGACCCAAGGTGGCCGCCGCCAAGGCGGTCGGGCGCGTCGTGCGCGCCGCCGGCCGCGGCGGCGGGACGTCGCTGCCCGGGAAGGTCCTCACGCGGCTCGAGCCGCACGCGATCGGCCTGCTCGGCGCCCGGCTGGAGCACGGCAGCGCGGTGATCAGCGCGACGAACGGCAAGACGACGACGGCGGCGATGACCGCCGCGATCCTCGAGCGGACCGGCGAGACGCTCGTCCACAACCGCGCGGGCGCGAACATGGCGGGCGGCGTCGCCGCCTCGCTCGCGGACGCCTCGCGCCGCGGCGGGCGCGAGCTCAGCGGCCGGCTCGGGCTCTTCGAGGTCGACGAGTTCTGGCTCGCGCCGGTCGTGGCCGAGCTCGCCCCGCGCGCGCTGCTGCTGTCGAACCTGTTCCGCGACCAGCTCGACCGCTACGGCGAGCTGGAGATCATCGCCGACCGCTGGGCCGACGTCGTCGCGTCGAGCCCCGCCGCGCTCGTGCTCAACGCCGACGACCCGCTGATCGCCGACCTCGGCCGCAAGCGCGAGCCGGTCTACTTCGGCGTCGAGGACGACGCGCTGGCGTTCGCGGAGCTCCAGCACGCCGCCGACTCGAAGCACTGCCGCCGCTGCGGCCACGCCTACGAGTACGACGCGATCTACCTCGCGCACCTCGGCCGCTACCACTGCCCGAACTGCGGCAACCGGCGCCCGGACCCGGTCGTGGTCGCGCGCGACGTCGAGCTGCGCGGGATCCGCTCCGCGGCGTTCACGCTCGCCGCGCCCGCCGGCGAGGCGCGGGTCGAGCTCCCGCTGCCCGGCCTCTACAACGTCTACAACGCGCTCGGCGCCGCGGCGCTCTCGCTGCAGCTGGGCGCGCCGCTCGACGCCGTCGTCGCGGGGCTGGAGGGCGTCGCGCCGGCGTTCGGGCGCGCGGAGACCGTCGACCTGGGCGGCCGGCCGACGTCGATCCTGCTCGTCAAGAACCCGGCGGGCGCGAACGAGGTGCTGCGCACCCTGTCGCTCGAGGCCGAGCAGCTCGACCTGTTCGGCGTGCTGAACGACAACACCGCCGACGGGCGCGACATCTCGTGGGTCTGGGACGCCGACTGGGAGCTGCTCGCGCCGTCGGTGCGGCGGATGACGTGCTCGGGCACGCGCGCCGCGGAGCTCGCGCTGCGGATGAAGTACGCGGGCGTGGACCGCGGATCGGCTGCGCGTCGTCCCGCCGCTCGCCGACGGCCTCGACGCCGCGCTCGCCGCCGGCGACGGCCCGCTCTACGCGCTGCCCACCTACACGGCGCTGCTCGAGCTGCGCGACCTGCTCGCCCGCCGCGGCCAGGTCGAGGGGCACTGGCGATGAGCTTCTCCCCGCTGGTGGTCTGGCACGACGTCGAGTGCGGGCAGTACAGCGCCGACCTCGCGCTCTGGGACGAGCTGGCCGCGCGCGAGCCCGGGCCGGTCCTCGACGTCGGCGCCGGGCACCGGGCGCGTCTCGCTGGTCCTCGCCGCGCTCGGGCACGACGTCACGGCGCTGGACCGCGAGCCGGAGCTGCTCGACGCGCTCCGCGCGCGCAGGGGCGGCGAGCGCGTGCGGACCGCCGTCGCCGACGCGCGCGACTTCGCGCTCGACCGCCGCTTCGGGCTGATCCTCGTCCCGATGCAGACGATCCAGCTGCTGCCCGAGCGCGCCGGGTTCTTCGCCGCGGCGCGCGAGCACCTGGCCGCGGGCGGGCTGCTGGCGATCGCGATCGCCGCCGCGCTCGAGGACTTCGGCGAGCTCGACGGGATCGCGCCCGACACCGGCGCGCTCGGGTCGTGGCGCTTCGAGTCGCTGCCGGTCGCGGTGCGCGCGCTCGACACCGCGACGCGGATCGAGCGGCGTGCGGACCACCGTGGCGCCCGACGGGCGGCGTCACCGAGGAGGACGACGTGATCGAGCTGGTCAACGTGACCGCCGCGCAGCTCGAGGCGGAGGGCCGCGCCGTGGGCCTGACGCCGGAGCCCATCGCGCCGATCCCCGAGACCGACGAGTACGTCGGCGCCGAGGTGGTGATGCTGCGTGGCTGATCGCACGCTGCGCGTGCTCGCGCTCTATCCCGACCTGATGAACATCTACGCCGACCGCGGGAACCTGACCGTGTTCGAGCGCCGCGCGACCTGGCGCGGGATCGGCTTCGAGCTCGCCGGCGCGGGGCTCGGCGACGCGATCGACCCCGACGCCCACGACCTGTTCTACATCGGCGGCGGCCAGGATCGCGACCAGGCGCTCTGCGCGCGCGACCTCGCCACCGTCAAGCGCGACGCGCTCCACGCCGCCGCGGACCGCGGCGCGGTCGTGTTCGCCGTCTGCGGCGGGCTCCAGCTGCTCGGCCACGGCTACGACATGGCGGACGAGCGGCTCCCGGGCGTCGGGCTCGTCGACCTCGACACGAAGCGCGAGGACGGCCCGCGGCTGCTCGGCAACATCGCGATCGAGCTCGACCTGCCCGGCGGGCCGGCACGGCTCGCGGGGTTCGAGAACCACGCCGGCCGGACGTACCTCGGCGCCGGGCACCGCGCCGCTCGGGCGCGTGCTGCAGGGGAACGGCAACAACGGCGGGGACGGCACGGAGGGCGTGCGCGGCGGCGCGCACGGCACGGTCATCGGGACGTACATGCACGGGCCGCTGCTGCCGAAGAACACGGCGTTCGCGGACTGGCTGACGGCGACGGCGCTGGGGATCGCGCCGGGTGAGCTGGCGCCGCTCGACGATGGGCTCGAGGCCGCGGCGCATGCGGAGGCGGAGCGGGCCGCGGGGGTGGCGTAGGGACGAACTTCGGGCATTGACCGGAGGACGGGAGGCCGACCGGTCTCCCGCGGAGCGACCACAACGCCGACAGCGGGTGGATCTCGGCGTCACGGTCGGCGTTGTGGGCCATATACGACCACAACGCCGACCGCCGATCGCTCGAGCGCCCGCTGTCGGCGTTGTGGTCGTTCCACGGAAGACCGGTCGCCTCCCGACCTTCCCCTCAATGCCCGAAGTTCGTCCCGCCGCGCGCCCGTCAGGCGACGACGACCGCAGGCGCCGCGTCGACGCCCGCTCGAGCAACGCGGCGCCACCCGCACCCGCGCCCCCGCCCCACTCCGCGGCTCACCGGCCAGCGCCGCGGCGAGCAACCCCGCCGCGGCGTCCGCGACGTCGGGCATCCCCCACTCCACCGTCGTGAGCGGCGGCGCGACCACCGACGCGATCGGGTGGCCGTCGTAGCCGGCCACCGAGAGCTCGCGCGGGATCTCGAGCCCGCGCGCGGCCGCGGCCGCGTAGACGCCGCAGGCGATCGAGTCCGAGAGGCAGAAGACCGCGGTCGGGAGCGGGTCGCGCGCGAGCAACTCGGCCGCGCACGCCGTCGCCGCCTCGATCGAGTGCGGCGAGTTCACCACGGTGGCGTCGAGCCCGAGCGCGTCGCAGACCTCGGCGACCACGCGCTCGGCCGGCCGGTCCGGCGTCGACGGGCGGCTCGGCGTCAGCACGGCGATCCGCCGGTGGCCCAGCCGGTGCAGGTGCTCGAGCACCATCCCGACGCCGGCGCGGTTGTCGAACAGCACCTCCCCCACCGTCGGCCCGGCGAGCGCGTCGCCGACGGTCACGACCGGCAGTGCCTCGCCGATCTCGGCCCACGCGGCGCCGGACGGGTCGAGCGGCGAGATGATCAGCCCGTCGACGAGCTGGTCGGCGAGCTGGCGGGCGAGCGATCCGCTCGCGGTCGGGCTCCCCGCGCGCGTCGACGACCACCATCTGCAGGTCGCGGCGCGTGAGCTCGAGGCCGAGCACCTCGACGAAGCGCTGCTCGCTGAGGTCCTCCAGCGAGCCGGAGAGGACGCCGACGAGGCCCGTGCGGCCGCGGGCGAGCGCCCGCGCGACCGCGTTGCCCGTGTACCCGAGCTCCTCGGCGGCCTCGCGCACGCGCGCCTGCGTCTCCTCGGACGTCTGCACGCCACGCAGGGCGTACGAGACCGCGGCGGGTGACAGGCCGGTCGCCGCGGCGACGTCCCTGATGGTGACGCGTCTCCGCGTGGCCACGCACCGAGCCTACTCGCTGCGCGCCGCGCACGCGACCGTGGCGTGCGCGGCCCGGCTCCTCCCGACCGCCGGTCGGAGTTCGGCGCGCCAGGTTTGGACACCTGGCCGGTGTTGGCGCCGTCGCGCTGCTGGTGTACTGTTGAAGCGGTTCAGTGAACCGGTTCAGTACATGACGCGGATCGACGTCCACCAACACCTCTGGCCAGAGCCCTTCCTCGACGCCCTGCGCGCGCGCCGCACGCCGCCGCGGCTCGTCGGGTGGGAGCTCGAGCTGCCCGGCGAGCGCCCGTACGCGGTCGACCCGGCGCACCACGACCCGTGCTGCGCGACGACGGCGACGCCGCCGAGATGCTCGTCGCGCCGTCCGCGGCGCTCGGGCTCGACCGGCTCCCGCCGGCGGAGTCCGCCGCGCTGTTCGAGGCCTGGCTCGAGGGCGCGCTCGCGCTGCCGGCCCCGTTCCGCCCCTGGGCCGGCGCCGGCACCGTCGAGCCCGACCCGTCGGCGCTGCGCGATGCGCTGGACCGCGGCGCGGTCGGGCTCGAGCTCGCCGCCGACGTGCTCGCCGCCCCCGGCGGCCTCGACCACGTCGCGCCGCTGCTCGACGTGCTGGAGGCGGCGGGCCGGCCGCTGCTCGTCCACCCCGGCCCCGCCGGCGCCGCCGACGCGCCCGGCCGCCCGGTCTGGTGGGCGCCGGTCGTCCCCTACGTCGCGCAGCTCCACGCCGCCTGGTGGGCCTGGGCCGCCGACGGCCGCGCGCGCCACCCGCGGCTGCCGGTCTGCTTCGTCGCGCTCGGCGGCCTCGGCCCGCTGCACGGCGAGCGCCAGCGCGCCCGCGGCGGCGACGGCCGCGCGATCGACCCGCTCACCTTCGTCGAGACGTCGTCCTACGGCCTGCTCGCGGTCGACTCGGTCGTCCGCGTGCTCGGCATCGACGTCGTCTGCCACGGCTCCGACCGCCCGTACGCCGCGCCGCCGCGGCTCGGCTTCGGCGCCGCCGCCCTGCACGCGATCGAGTCCGCCAACCCAGGGCGCCTGCTCGCCCACGCACCGCAGGAGGTGTACGCATGACCGCAGACGCGTCCGGTGTGCTGCGCGCGCTCGGGCTGCCGGGCGACCGCCCGCTGGAGCGCCCCGAGCTCGAGCACCTGACCGGGGAGCTGGCCGCCCGGACCGAGCTCTGGCGGCCCCACCTGGACCTGTCCGCGACCACGCGCACGTACGCCTGCCTGCACCGCGACGCGCAGCTCGACGTGTGGGCGATCTTCTGGCTGCCGGAGAACGACACGGGCTGGCACGACCACGACACGTCGAGCGGCGCGGTCCACGTCGTCGCCGGCGCGCTGGAGGAGCACGCCCTGCGCGTCGCCGCACCCGACCGGCGCACCCGCTACACCGGCGGCCAGGCCTTCACGTTCGGGCCGTCGCACATCCACCGCGTGACCTGCGCGGAGCCGAGCGCGATCTCGATCCACGCCTACTCGCCCCCGCTCTGGCGGCTCGGGCAGTACAGCGTCGATCCCGAGGGCGCGCTGCACCGCCTTTCGGTGTCCTACGCCGACGAGTTGCGGCCGGTGGACCTCCCCGCCGCCGCCTAGCCGTACTTAACCGGATCACTGGTCAATCCGACGTCCGGCCCCCGGGTCTGGCAAGCTTTCACGTCTTGATCACGCTCAACGACGTCACGAAGCGGTACCCGGACGGGACCGTCGCCGTCGGCAACCTGAGCCTGGAGATGCCCAGCGGCGAGATCACCGTGCTGCTGGGCTCGTCGGGCTGCGGGAAGACGACCACGCTGCGGATGATCAACCGCCTGATCGAGCCCACCAGCGGCACGATCGAGCTCGACGGCAAGGACGTCGGCCAGATGCCCGTGCACGAGCTCCGGCGCGGGATCGGCTACGTCATCCAGCAGGCCGGGCCTGTTCCCGCACCGCACGGTCGCCGACAACATCGCCACCGTCCCGAGGCTGCTCGGCTGGGACCGCAAGCGCCAGCGCGCCCGCGCGCTCGAGCTGATCGAGCTCGTCGGGCTCGAGCAGAACATGGCGGACCGCTACCCGAGCCAGCTCTCGGGCGGCCAGCAGCAGCGCGTCGGCGTCGCCCGCGCGCTCGCCGCCGACCCGCCCGTGCTGCTGATGGACGAGCCGTTCGGCGCCGTCGACCCCGTCCGGCGCGGCGCGCTCCAGCAGGAGTTCAAGCGGCTCCAGCGCGACCTCGGCAAGACCGTCATCTTCGTCACCCACGACGTCGACGAGGCCGTGCTGCTCGGCGACCGGATCGCGATCATGGAGCAGGGCGGCAAGGTCGCCCAGTACGGCCCGCCCGAGGCGCTGCTCGCGCAGCCCGCGAGCGAGTTCGTCGCCTCGTTCATCGGCGGCACGCGCGGGATCAAGCTGCTCTCGCTGCAGCCGGTGGCCGACATCCCGGTCAGCGAGATCGGCCCGGACGGGATCGCCGGCTGGACGCTGCGCACCGGCGAGGGCGGGCGCCCCGAGGCCTGGGTCCGCGCGGGCCTGCCGGACGTGCCCGCCGAGCCGGTCGGCCCCGGCGGCTCGCTGCGCGAGCTGCTCGACAGCGCGATCGCCTCCCCCGCCCGCGCCGGCGTGCGGGTCGACGAGCACGGCGCGCTGCTCGGCGCGGTCGCCTTCGACGTGATCGAGCAGCACCTGCCGCAGCCGCAGGCCGCACCCGCGGAGGCCTAGATGAACTGGGGCTGGCTCGACCGCAACCTCGACACCGTGCTCGAGGACCTGCAGGAGCACATCGAGATCGCGCTGATCGCGCTCGCGCTCGGCTGCGTGATCGCGTTCCCGATCGGCCTGATCGCCTACCGCTGGCGCGTCACCTACGGCCCGCTGCTCGCGATCACCCAGATCCTCTACACGGTCCCGTCGCTCGCGCTCTTCGTGCTGCTCATCAACGCGGTCGGGATCGGCCAGACGCCGGTCATCATCGGCCTGACGATCTACTCGCTCGTGATCCTCGTCCGCAACCTGGTCGAGGGCCTGCGCGCGGTGCCGCCCGACGTGATCGACGCCGCCACGGCGATGGGCTTCCGCCAGACGCGGCGGCTGTTCGCGATCGAGCTGCCGATCGCGCTGCCCGCGGTCATCGCCGGGCTGCGGCTCGCCTGCGTGTCGAACATCTCGCTCGTCAGCGTCGGCGCGCTGATCGGCACCGGCGGGCTCGGCCAGCTCTTCATCCACGGCTTCCAGATCGACAACCCGATCGAGATCTGGACCGGGATCGTCGTGACGATCCTGCTCGCGCTCGTGCTCGACCTGCTGATCGTGTTCGGCGGCCGGCTCCTCACCCCGTGGACGCGGGCGGTGCGCTAGGCCATGGGCGAGACCATCACCTGGCTCACGTCGTCCGAGCAGTGGTCGGGCGACGACGGGATCCCGGCCCGGCTGATCGAGCACATCTGGTACTCGGCGCTCGGCGTCGTCGTCGCGTTCCTGATCGCGTTCCCGGTCGGGCTGCTGATCGGCCACACCGGGCGCGGGAGCCTCGCCGCGAACTCGATGAGCAACTTCTGGCGGGCGCTGCCGACGCTCGGCGTCGTGATCCTCGTCTTCCGCATCGAGCCGCTCTCGATCTGGCCGGTGCTCGTGGCGCTCGTGGTCATCGCGATCCCGCCGATCCTCCTCAACACGGAGGTCGGGATCCGCGCGATCGACCCGGGCATCCGCGACGCGGCCCGCGGCATGGGCATGACCGGCTGGCAGGCGCTCTGGCGCGTGGAGGTGCCGCTGGCCATGCCGCTGATCCTCGCCGGCCTCCGGTCGGCCACCGGTCAGGTGATCGCCACCGCGACGATCGCCGCCTTCGTCGGTCTCGGCGGCCTCGGCCGCTTCATCATCGACGGGTACTCCGTCCGCGACATCGGCGAGATCTCCGGCGGCGCGGTGGTCGTCGCCGTGCTCGCCCTCACCGTGGAGGGCGTCTTCGCCCTCCTGCAGCGCTCCCTGGGCCCGAAGGAGGGGAGGCGCCAGAGGCGCGTCTCCGGGCCCGCTGTCCAACCTGAGGAGGTACACGCATGAAGAAGGTGCTCTGGCTGCTGCTGGCGGCCGTCCTGGCGCTCGGGGTCGTCGCCTGCGGCGACGATCTCGACGACAGCAACGACTCGGGCTCGTCCGGCTCGAGCCAGTCGAGCGACTCCGGCTCGACCCAGTCGATCACGGTCGGCTCGGCGAACTTCCCGGAGAACGTCGTGCTCGCCGAGATCTACGCGCAGGCGCTCAAGGCGAAGGGCCTCGACGTCCAGACGAAGCTCAACATCGGGTCGCGCGAGGCGATCTTCCCCGCGCTCGAGCAGGGCGACCTGAACGTGCTGCCGGAGTACAGCGGCGCGCTCCTGTCGTACCTCACGAAGGCGAAGTCGGACGCGAAGGAGATCAACGCGCAGGTCACCGACATCAAGGCGAACCTGCCCGACACCCTGACCGTGCTGACGCCCTCCGCCGCGGAGGACAAGGACACGATCACCTGCAACAAGGAGACCGTCGACAAGTACGGCCTCACGTCGATCGAGGACCTCGCGAAGGTCGGCGACCAGATCACGATCGGCGGCCCGCCCGAGTTCGCCAAGCGCGAGGGCTTCGGCATCAAGGCGCTCAAGCGCGTCTACGGCGCCGAGTTCAAGAAGTTCCAGCCGCTCGACGTGGCCGGCCCGCTGACCGTCGCGGCGCTCAAGGACAACAAGGTCCAGTGCGCCAACCTGTTCAGCACGCAGTCGGCGATCCCGGCCAACGGCTTCGTCACGCTCGAGGACCCGAAGGGCCTCGTCGAGGCGGAGGCGGTGCTCCCGCTGATCGACAAGAAGTCCGCGACGCCGGACGTCACCGAGACGCTCGACGCCGTCAGCGGGAAGCTGACGACGGACAACCTGAAGGAGCTCGTGAAGCGCGTCGAGGTCGACAAGGACGACGCCGAGACGGTGGCGTCGGACTTCATCGACGAGCAGGGGCTCGGCTCGCAGTAGACCGCGGATATCCGCCGATGCCGTCCTCGAGCAGGTCGTGGGCGGCATCGGCGGCGTCCAGCAGCGCGGGCACGAACGCCCCGGACGCTCCTCGTCGCGCTCGGCTGACCGCGTCGGGCAGACTGTGCGCCCTAGTGGGGCGCCCCGCCGATCACCGACCGGACGACCGCGGCGAGCGCCGGCAGCGCCGCGACGGCGCGCTCGGCGTCGTCGCCGAGCGGCCGGTCCTCGAGCGCCGGGTCCCAGTCGGCGGCGAGCGCCCGCGCGCCGGCGAGCGGCGCGCCGCCGCCGATCCCCTTCATGCGCAGCGCCCGCTCGGCCACGAGCCACTCGAGCGCGAGCACGGTGCGCAGGTGGAAGACCGCGTGGCGCGCCTGGCCGGAGGCCTGCCAGGCGAAGCTGGCGTGCTCCTCCAGCCCGCGCGAGATCGCCACGGTGCCGAGCACGGCGGGCGCGGCGTCGGCCCGCAGCCGGGCGAGCGCGTCGGCGGCCAGGTACTCCGTGATCAGCACGCCGGAGCTGCCCGGCGCGTCGACGGAGAGGAACGCGGGCAGGCCGGTCAGCTCCGGGGACATCAGATGCGTGAGGCGCGCGGCGGAGAGGCTCGCGAACGGGACGAGCGCCAGCCGCAGCCCGTCGAGCGCCAGCGCGCAGGTCGCGTTGTGGAAGCCGCCGTGGTGCAGGACCTCCTCCCCCGCGACCAGCGGGTTCTCGGCCGCCGCGTTGATCTCGACGGCGAGGACGTCGTGGAGGTTGCGGAGCGCCCAGTCGAGCGCGCCGGCCACCGGCGGCAGGCAGCGCAGGCCGAACGGGTCCTGGATCCGCGCCGCGGGCGGCGCGCCGGCGGTCAGCGTCGCGCAGCCGTCCGCTGACCGCGACGAGCCCGGCGAGCGGCCGCGCGTCGGTCACCGCCGCCGCGAACGCCTCCTGGTTGCCCTCGAGCGCGCAGAACGTGAGCGCGGCGATCCCGAGGCCGGCGTCGAGCAGCTCCGCCACGTCGTGCCAGGCGAGCGCCGCGCTGGCGAACGTGGCGGCGTTCGAGCTCATCAGCGCCAGCGCGTCGCCGGCCTGGATCTCCAGGCCGCGCGCCTCGAGCGCCAGCCCGAGCTGGCCCAGCAGCGTGAGGTCGCCGGTGCCGATCCCGCCGAGGTTGCGCAGCTCGGGCAGCGGCCCGCCGTCCAGCGCGGCGATCAGCGCGTCGGCGACCTCGGCGCGGTGCCCGCCGCCGCCGGCCGCCATCTGGGCGAGCCGGACGACGAGGGTCCCGCGCACGATGTCGGGCGGCAGCGGCCTGCCCATCCCGCCCGCGTGGCTGCGCAGCAGCCGGACGCTGTGCGCGCGCGCCTCCTCGGTGTCGACCTGGACGTCGCGGTTGGCGCCGACGCCGGTCGTGCGGCCGTAGACGTCCTGGAGGTGCGGTCGCCGCCGCCATGATGCGGTGGGCGGCGGCCATGCGCTCGCGCGCCGCGGCGGTCAGCTCGACGTCGAGCGGGCCGTCCGCGCGCGCGGCGGCGGCGAGCACGGCGGGCGTGAGCGGTTCGTCCCCGAGGCGCAGCATGGGTGCGCAACTCAACCACAGACGACGGAGGCGGTTTCGTGACGGAGACGCTGCGCTGCCGCGGGTGGCAGCAGGAGGCCGCCCTGCGGATGCTGGAGAACAACCTGCACCCGGACGTGGCCGAGAAGCCCGAGGAGCTCGTGGTCTACGGCGGGATCGGCAAGGCCGCGCGCAACCACGCGTGCCTCGCCGCGATCAAGCGCGAGCTGATGCGGCTCCGCGACGAGGAGACGCTGCTGGTGCAGTCCGGCAAGCCGGTCGCGGTGTTCGAGACGCACGCGGCGGCGCCGCGCGTGCTGATCGCCAACTCCAACCTCGTCGGGCGCTGGGCGAACTGGGAGACGTTCCGGGAGCTCGACGCGGCCGGGCTGATGATGTACGGCCAGATGACCGCGGGGTCGTGGATCTACATCGGCACGCAGGGGATCCTCCAGGGCACCTACGAGACGTTCGCGGCGATCGGGCGCCTGCGCTTCGGCGGCTCGCTCAAGGGCCGGCTCGTGGTCACCGCCGGGCTCGGCGGGATGGGCGGCGCGCAGCCGCTCGCGGTGACCATGAACGAGGGCTGCGCGCTCTGCATCGAGGTCGACCTGCAGCGGATCGAGCGGCGGATCCGCGAGCGCTACCTCGACGAGCGGGCGGGATCGCTCGACGACGCGCTCGCGCGGCTGGAGGCGGCGCAGCGCGAGGGCCGCGCGCTGTCGATCGGGCTGCTCGGCAACGCGGCCGAGGTGCTGCCCGAGCTCGTCGCCCGCGGCGCGGCGGTCGACGTGGTGACCGACCAGACGAGCGCGCACGACCCGCTCAACGGCTACGTCCCGGCCGGGATGACGCCCGAGCAGGCCGACGTGCTGCGCGCCGCGGACCCCGGCGAGTACCTCAAGCGCGTCGGCGCGTCGGCGCTCGCGCACGTCGGCGCGATCCGGGCGCTCGGCGCGGCGGGCGCCGAGGCGTTCGACTACGGCAACGCGCTGCGCGGGCTGGCCGAGGAGCACGGCGACGCGGACGCGTTCGCCTACCCCGGCTTCGTCCCCGCCTACATCCGGCCGCTGTTCTGCGAGGGCAAGGGGCCGTTCCGCTGGGTGGCGCTCTCGGGCGACCCGGCCGACATCGCCACGACCGACCGCGCGATCCTCGACCTGTTCGGCGACCAGCCGCACATCCGGCGCTGGATCGAGCTGGCGAGCGAGCGGGTCGCGTTCCAGGGCCTGCCGGCGCGGATCTGCTGGCTCGGCTACGGCGAGCGCCACCTGGCCGGGCTCCGCTTCAACGAGCTCGTCGCCTCGGGCGCGGTGTCGGCGCCGATCGTGATCGGCCGCGACCACCTCGACGCCGGCTCGGTGGCGTCGCCGCAGCGCGAGACGGAGTCGATGCGCGACGGCTCGGACGCGGTCGCCGACTGGCCGATCCTCAACGCGCTCGTCAACACGGCGACGGGCGCGTCGTGGGTCTCGTTCCACCACGGCGGCGGCGTCGGCATGGGACTGTCGCTGCACGCCGGCCAGGTCACGGTCGCGGACGGCACCGACCTCGCGGCCGAGCGGATCCGGCGCACGCTGACCGCCGACCCGGGCATGGGGATCGTGCGCCACGTCGACGCCGGCTACGACGAGGCGATCGAGGCCGCCGAGCGGCTCGGGGTGCGGATCCCGATGACGATGACGACGGTGCTGCTCCGCGGCGCCGCGCAGGTGCTGCGGTTCCCGGAGGACGGCCTCCCCTACCTGCGCCACGACCGCGCGGGCGAGCTGACGCTCGAGCCGGGCGACGTCGAGCTCGACGGCGCCGACGTGGAGGTCGACGCGACCGGCTGCGCGGTGCTGCCGGGCCTCGTCGACTGCCACACGCACCTGCCGTTCGCGGGCTGGCGCGCCGAGGAGTACGAGCGCAAGGTCACCGGCGTGCCGTACGAGGAGATCGCGCGGCTCGGCGGCGGCATCGCGGCGTCGGCGCGGGCGCTCGCCGCGGCGTCCGACGACGACGTGCTCGCGCAGGCGGAGGGGCTCGCCGCCGAGCTGCTGCAGCACGGGACGACGGCGTTCGAGGGCAAGACGGGCTACGGGCTCTCGCGCGACGGCGAGGCGCGGGCGGCGCGCCTCGGCCGCGAGCTGGCGGCGCGCGTCGTCCAGCCGATGCGGCTCACCGGGCTGTTCGCGCACGCCGTGCCGCCGGGGTTCACCGCGGACGGCTGGATGGTCGAGGCGGAGGCGCTCGCGCGCGAGTGCGACGTCGACGCGCTCGACATCTTCGTCGAGTCGGTGGCGTTCGGGCTCGAGCAGCTCGATCGCATGGGCGCGATCGCGACCGACCTCGGCCTGCCGCTGCGTGCGCACGTCGAGCAGCTCTCCACCATGCGCTCGATCCCGGTCGCGCTGCGTCACGGCGCGCGCTCGGTCGACCACCTCTCGGTCATCCACCCCGACGACGTCGGGCCGCTCGCGGCCTCCGAGACCGCCGCCGTGCTGCTGCCCGGCGCCGAGCTGATGAACGCCGAGGCCACGCCGCCGGCGCGCGCGCTGGCGGACGCGGGCGCGATCTGCGTGCTCGCGACCGACTTCAACCCCGGCACGTCGCCGATCGCCTCGCTCCCGGTGATCATCGGGCTCGCGGTCCGGCGCTACGGCTGGAGCGTCCGCGAGGCGCTGCTCGCGACGACCCTCAACGCCGCCTACGTCCTCGGCTGGAGCGCGGACCTCGGCTCGCTCGAGCCCGGCAAGCGCGCCGACGCGATCGTCCTCGACGGCCCGGCCGAGCACATCCCCTACCGCTTCGGGCACAACCCGGTCGCCGCGGTCCTCGTGGCCGGCGAGCTCGCGTGGGTGCGGCCGGACCAGGCGTGGCGGGTGCGGTCGTGATCGAGGCGGCGGAGCTGCGCGACCGGCTGGCCGCGCTCGGCGACGGTCCCGCGGGCGTCGACCGGCTCGCGTGGACGCCGGAGCTCGCCGCCGCCGAGGCGTGGTTCGGCGAGCAGGCCGCGGCCGCCGGGCATGCGGGTCGAGCGCGATCCCGCCGGATCGCTGTGGGCGCTGCCCGGCGGCGACGGGCCGTGGTGGGCGACCGGATCGCACCTCGACAGCGTGCGGCGGGGCGGGCGCTTCGACGGCCCGCTCGGCGTCGCGGCGGGGTTCGCCGCCGCCGAGCGGCTGCCGGGCGTCGCGGTGATCGCCTTCGCCGACGAGGAGGGCGCGCGCTTCAACACGCCGACGTTCGGCTCGCGCGCGCTGACCGGACGGCTCGACGTCGCCGACGTGCTCGCGCGGCGCGACGACGACGGCATCGCGCTCGCCGACGCGATGCGCGCCGCGGGCGCCGACCCGGAGGGACTGGCCGGCGCGCCGGCGTGGCTGCCGCGCCTGCGCGGGTTCCTCGAGCTGCACATCGACCAGACGCGCGACCTGGAGCGGCTCGGCGCGCCCGCCGGCGCGGTGCGGGCGCTCGCGTCGCGGATGCGGCTCGCGCTCGACCTTCACCGGACGCGCCGACCACGCGGGCACGACGCGCCGCGACGAGCGCCGCGACGCGCTCGCCGCCGCCGCGCGGATCGTCGTCGCGGCCGACGAGCTCGCCGGCGGCGATCCGGACTTCCTCGTCACCGCCGCGCGGATGCTGGTCGAGCCGAACGCGTTCACCACGGTGCCGAGCGGCGTCCGGCTGTGGATCGACGGCCGCACGCCCGACCCTGCCCGGCTCGCCGCGTGGCGCGACGCGCTGACCGCCCGCGCTGCCGAGCTGGCGGCGGCGACCGGTGTCGGGATCGACGTCGCGACCGCGTCGCACACCGACGGCGTGGAGTTCGCGGTCGCCGACGCGTTCGGCGACCTCCCGCGGCTCGTCTGCTTCGCCGGCCACGACGCGGGCATCCTCGCTGCGAGGATGCCCGCCGGCATGGTCTTCGTGCGCAACCCCACCGGCGTGAGCCACGCGCCCGAGGAGGACGTGTCGCTCGACGACGCCGCCGTCGCGGCGACCGCGCTGCTGGGCGCCCTGGAGCGGCTCGCATGAGCACCTTCGAGCTGCCGGCGATGGTCAACGCGCACTCGCACGCGTTCCAGCGCGACCTGCGCGGCGCGGCGGAGCGGCCGGCGCCGGAGGCGCACGCCGCCGACGACTTCTGGTCCTGGCGCGAGGCGATGTACCGGCTCGCGGGCGAGCACGACCCCGGGTCGATGCGGATCGCGGCCGGGCGCGTGTACGCCGAGATGGCCGCGGCCGGCTACGGCGCGGTCGGCGAGTTCCACTACGTGCACCACCGCCCGGACGGCGTCCCGTACCCGGACCCGAACGCGATGGCGATCGCGGTCGCCGAGGCGGCCGTCGCCGCCGGGCTGCGGATCGTCCTCCTCCCCGCCGCGTATCACCGCGCCGGCTGGAACCGCCCGCCGACGCCGGGCCAGCGCCGCTTCTGCGACCCGGAGGTCGGGAGCTACCTCGCCCGCGTCGACGCGCTGCGGGCGTGGGCGGACGGGCGCCCGGGCGTCGGCGTCGGCGTCGCGGCGCACAGCGTCCGCGCGGTCCCGGCGACGTGGCTGGAGGCGATCGCCGCCTACGCCGACCGGCACGGCCTCGTCCGGCACGTGCACGCCCACGAGCAGCCGCGCGAGCTCGAGGAGTGCCGCGAGGAGCACGGGGTCTCGCCGATCGAGCTGCTGCACCGGACCGGCTTCCTCGGCCCGCGCACGAGCCTGATCCACGGCATCCACGTGACCGAGGCGGACGTCGGCCGGCTTGCGGCGAGCGACACGATCGTCGTCTCCTGCCCGACGACCGAGGGCAGCCTCGGCGACGGCCACTTCCCGGCGCTCGTCTACCGCGACGCCGGCGTCCGGATCGCGATCGGCAGCGACTCGAACGTCCGCGTCGACCCGTTCGAGGAGACGCGCGAGCTCGAGACGCTCGGGCGGCGCGAGCGCCGGACCCGCCACGCGCTGCTGGCGACGTACGGCGACCTGTGGGGCGAGCTCGCCGCGAACGGCCGCGCGAGCCTCGGCCTGCGCGAGGCCGGCACCGTGCGGATCGACCGCGACCATCCGGACCTGGCGGGCGTCGCGGCCGCCGACCTCCCGCTCGCGGTCGCGACCTGCGGCTCGGCCGCGGTCGTCGCTACGCGCAGCCGCTCCGTGAGGAACGCCTGCTCGGCGGCGTTCTCGGTGAGCGCGAGCGCCTCGCGGTAGGCGTCGGCGGCCTCGGCGTCGCGCCCGAGCCGGCGCAAGCAGGTCCGCCTTCGCCGCGGGCAGGTAGCGGTAGCCGGCGAGCCGGCCGTCGCGCTCCAGTGCCTCGACCGCCTCGAGCCCCGCGGCGGGCCCGTCGACCATCGACAGCGCGACGGCGCGGTTGAGCGCGACGACGGGCGACGGCCAGACGCGCAGCAGCTCGCCGTAGAGCGCGAGGATCTGCGGCCAGTCGGTGTCCTCGTAGCTCGGCGCCTGCGCGTGCAGCGCCGCGATCGCCGCCTGCAGCAGGAAGCGCCCGGGCGGGCCGGCGCGCAGCGCGGCGACGAGCAGGGCGTCGGCCTCGGCGATGAGCGCGCCGGTCCCACGCGCCGCGGTCCTGGTCGGCCAGCCGGACCATCCGGCCGTCTGCGTCGGTGCGCGTGCCGCGGCGCGCCTCGTGGACGAGCAGCAGCGCCAGCAGCCCGGCCGCCTCGCGCTCATCCGGCAGCAGCGCGCGCAGCATCCGGGCGAGGTCCAGCGCGCGGGCGGTCAGCTCGTCGCGCACGAGCCGATCGCCCGCGCGGGCCGTGTGACCGGTCGTGTAGAGCAGGTGGATCACGGTCAGCGCCGCGTCGAGCCGCGACCGGCAGGTCCTCCGGCGCCGGCACCGCGTACGGGATCCGCGCAGCGGCGATCTTCTTCTTCGCGCGCGTGATCCGCGCGGCCATCGTCGGCTCGGAGACGAGGAACGCGTGGGCGACGTCCGGCGTCGCGACGCCGCACACGAGCCGCAGCGTGAGCGCGACCTGCGCCTCGAGCGCGAGCGCCGGATGGCAGCAGGTGAACACGAGCCGCAGCCGGTCGTCGGGGATCGACTCCATGTCCGGTCCGCCGTCGTGGGGGTCGCCGGCCTCGGGCTCGACCAGGAGCGGGAGCTTCGCCTCGAGCGTGCGCCGGCGCCGCACCAGGTTGAGCGCGAGCCGGCGCGCGACCGTGGTCAGCCACGCGCCCGGCCGGGCGGGCACGCCGTCGCGGGCCCAGGTCTCCAGCGCCTGGACGTACGCGTCCTGCACCGCCTCCTCGGCGGTGTCGAGGTCGCGCGTGACGCGCACCGTCGCGGCGAGCACGAAGGCCCACTCGCGCCGGTGCGCGTCGGCGACGGCCTGCTCGACCGCGTTCAGCCCGCCTCCAGGACCTCGAAGCCGACCAGCGGCCGCACCTCGACGCCGCCGTCGACGATCGGCGTCATCCGGGCCAGCGCCAGCGCGTGGTCGAGATCGCGGGCCTCGATGACGAAGACGCCGCCGAGCACCTCCTTCGTCTCGATGAACGGGCCGTCGGTGATCGCCCCGCCGCGGATCGCCGTGGCGGTCTCCGGCGGCTCCAGCGCCAGCCCGGCGACGACCCGGCCGCCCTGCTCGGCGATCCGGTCGGGGAGGCTGCATGTGGCCCTGCATCACGTCCTCCGGCAGCTCCTCCGGGGGCACCCGCTCGAAGATCAGCACCGCGTACTGCGCCATCACGCCACCCTCCTCGGTCTCGAACACGCCGGCGACCCAGTCGCTCCACGCCCGCTCGCTCTGCGCCTGGTCGACGCCATCGGCGAACAGATGGTGCGCGATCGCCTGCGGGCCAGCCCCAAGTGTCGCGCCCGTACAGGCGGTAGAGCGCGTCGGCGCTGCGGACGCCGAGGAACGGGCCGGTGGCGAAGTCGACGACGCCGTCGATCGGGTCCAGCCCCGCGGGCGTCAGGCGCACGCGGTCGCCGGCCACGACGTCGTCCGGGACCCCGAGCGCGCGGCGCAGGGCGTCGAAGCCGCCCTCCGCGGAGGCTCGCCGGCCCGTCGACGCTGACGTAGACCGGCTCGCGGCCGGCGAAGTGGGTCGCGTACTGGCCGAGGGAGTGGTTGTAGAAGCTCGTGTGCTGCCGGCAGGCGGCGAGCTGACGGTCGAAGTCGTCGGCTGGGATCTCCGCGCGGTGCGTGTAGCGCAGGTACGTCGCCGCGCCGAGCGGCTCGAGCACGTAGTCGATCTCGTTCAACCCGTCCCGCTCGGTCTCGGGGCGCGAGCGGGTCGCGAAGTGCCGCAGCGGCTCCCACGCGGTGACCGTGCCGCCGCCGGCGGTGAGCCCGCGCTCGGCGCCGCCGACCCACGGCTCGTAGTCGATCTTCCACAGGTAGCCGTCGGCGTGCTGCGTGATCGCGTCCCACACGTCCTGCGGGCGCGCGGCGAGCTCGCCCTCCCACTGCACTTCCCACTGCTTGACCATGACTGCCTCCTCGGGCTCCGTGTCCGGCCGCCTCGCGGCCCTTCTATCAACACGACACGCGGGCGCGCCGGGAATCGACAGCGGGGCCGGCGGATGTGAGGATGCCGCGATGGAGATCGGCTTGCACGCGCTCGGGATCGGCAGCGGCGCGCGACGCGCGGTGATCGACGCGGTCGCCGGCGCCGCGGAGGCCGGCGGGTTCGCGACCCTGTGGTGCGGCGAGCACGTGGTCATGGTCGACCGCGCGTCGTCGCGCTACCCCTATGCGGCGGACGGGCGGATCGCCGTGCCCGCCGATGCCGACTGGCTCGACCCGCTGATCGGGCTGAGCTTCGCCGCCGCCGCGACGCGGACGATCGGCATCGCGACCGGCGTGCTGCTCGTGCCCGAGCACAACCCGGTGCTGCTGGCCAAGCAGGCCGCGAGCCTCGACGCGTTGAGCGGCGGGCGGCTCACGCTCGGCGTCGGCGTCGGCTGGTCGCGGGAGGAGTTCGAGGCGCTCGGCGTGCCGTTCGCGCGGCGCGGCGCGCGCGCCGCCGAGTACGTCGCCGCCATGCGCCGGATCTGGAGCGACGACGTCGCCTCGTTCGCCGGGGAGCACGTCTCGTTCACCGACATCCGCGTGTACCCGAAGCCCGCGCGCGAGCGGCGGATCCCGGTGGTGCTCGGCGGGAACAGCGACGCGGCGCTCCGGCGCGCCGCCGCGTGGGGCGACGGCTGGTACGGCTTCTACCTCGACGGCGTCGCCGCGGCGCGCGAGCGGATCGCGGCGCTGCACGCGCTCTGTCGCGAGGCGGGTCGCGACCCCGGCGGAGCTGCGGACCGCCGTCGCGCTGACGGCCGCGGAGCCGGCGGACGTGCCGGAGCTGGCGCGGCTCGGCGTCACGCAGCTCGTGGTCGTCGAGGCGCCGCCGGAGGACGCCGCCGCGGCGGAGGCGTGGACGGCCGCGCTCGCGGCGCGCTGGATCGGGACGCCGGCGGGCTGAAAACGCCGGTGGTTGCGAGCTGCCGGCGCGGCTGCCGCCGCGCCGTGGCCTACTGTGCCCGGATGCTCGGAGTGCTCACCGACACGCTGGACGTCACCCTGATCCACCCCGACGCCGTCCTCCCGGCGCGGTCGCGCGCCGGCGATGCGGGCTACGACCTGCGTTCGGTCGAGCGCGTCACGATCCCGCCCGAGGGCACGCGGCTGATCCCGACGGGTGTCGCGATCGCGCTGCCCGAAGGCGTCGCCGGGCTCGTCACGCCGCGCTCCGGGCTCGCGCTCGAGCACGGGTTGACGCTGCTCAACGCGCCCGGCCTGATCGACCCCAACTACCGCGGCGAGATCAAGGTGATCCTGCACAACACCGCGGAGCACCGCTACACGGTGGAGATCGGGGACCGGGTCGCCCAGCTGCTGCTCACGCCCTACTGGGCGCCCGATCTCCAGGTCGTCGATCAGCTCGAGGCGACCGACCGCGGCGTCAGCGGGTTCGGCTCCTCCGGCCGCAGCTGAGCCGGGCGGCGCGCGCTCAGGAAGAGCACGCCGCCGGCGATCAGCAGGGCGAGGGCGCCGCCGCCGATCAGCGTCCAGCCGGCCGGCACGAGGATCGGCAGCTTCGCGCCCGCCTTCACCGTCGCGGCGACGCCGGGCGAGCCGTCGGCGTTCATGACGACGACCGACCAGTCGCCGTCGCGCACCTTCCAGTCCAGCGCGCCGCCGGTGGACGACGCGACCCAGATCGACTCGCCCGCGGGCGGCGCGATCCGGCGATCGCCGGGCCGGTCGCGGTAGTCGGCGCGGAACGGATCCGTGTCGACGTCGCGGACGATCGTGTGCGCGGTGCCGCGCAGGTAGTCGTCGACGTCCTGGGTGCGCGCGATGCCGGCGAACACCGGCTCGTCGCCCGCCGGGCCGCACGTCGAGCCGCACGTGGCCGAGCGTGCCGTCGCCGACGGCGGAGCTGAGCCCGTCGAGGTCGACGTCCAGGTTCTCGGTCGCGAGCGCGGCGGTGCGGGTCGAGAAGCGCTCGCTCGAGGTGTTGAGGTAGCCCTGGTCGTCCTTCTGGCCGTCGGCCCAGAGCAGGACGCCGCCGGCGGCGAAGAGGGTCAGGGAGGCCACGGCGAGGAGCGTGGACGCGACGATCGCGACGGCTCCGGGCCTGCGGCGGGATTCGGGTTGCATGGTGGGGACTCCGGGGGATTCGTGGATGTGCTCCCACCGTCCCAGCCGGAGCGCGCCGCCGCGCGCCTGGCACCCTGCCTCTCGTCGGCCGCGGACCGTTCCCCTAAGGGTTCGGTTCTCCCCCGGCGCGGATGGGAGCGCAGAGCCCGCTCCCACCCGCCCCGGGGGCGAGGATGCGCCCGAGAAGCGTCCCGGGCGCCAGTCCACGGCGACGCCCGGGTGCAGGGAAAGCTAGCCCTTCGACACGCTGTCGTACAGGCCCGCGGGCGCGAATTACGACACGTTGTCGTAGAACGTACGCCGAGCGGCGTGCGGCTCAGTCGCCGGGGACGCCGTTGCCGTTGACCGCGTAGCGGTCGTAGCGCTCCGCGACCAGCGCGGGCAGGCGGGCGCTGATGCGGACGCCGTCGGCGGTGTCCTCGCGGTCGAGGTCGCCGGCGAAGTCGTGCAGCTCGGAGAGCGTCCCGCCCTCGGAGAACGGCACGAGCAGCTCGACGTCGCGCAGCGTCCGCTCGAACTCGGTCGCGATCCGCTCGCCCAGCTCGTCGAGCCCCTCGCCGGTGAGCGCCGACACGAGCACGGCGTCGGGGTGGCGGAAGGCGAGCTCGTGCCGCCGCTCGGCGTCGATCGCGTCGGCCTTGTTGAGCACGAGCACCCGCGGCTGCTCGCCGGTGCCGATCTCCTCGAGCACGTCCTCGACCGCGCGGGTCATCTCGAGCAGCTCCTCCTCGTCCGCGCTCGCGTCGACGACGTGCAGCAGCAGGTCCGCGCGCTTGGTCTCCTCGAGCGTCGCGCCGAACGCCTGGACGAGCTGATGCGGCAGCTTGCGGATGAACCCGACGGTGTCCGTGATCAGGTAGGTCCGCCCGTCGAGCCGCAGCGTGCGGGTCGTCGGGTCGAGCGTGTGGAAGAGCCGGTCGCGCACGCCGACCTCCGCGCCCGTCAGCGCGTTGAGCAGCGTCGACTTGCCGGCGTTGGTGTAGCCGGCCAGCGCGACGCTCGGCAGGTGCGCGCGCTCGCGCTCGGCGCGCTGGGTCTCGCGCGTCGCGCGCACGCCGTCGAGCTGGCGCCGCAGCGCGGTGATGCGGTCGCGGGCGAGCCGGCGGTCGGTCTCGATCTGCGACTCGCCCGGGCCCCGGGTGCCGATGCCGCCGACGCCGCGCCCTGCGCCGAGACGCTCGAGGTGCGTCCAGAGCCCGCGCATGCGGGCCATGTTGTACTCGAGCTGCGCGAGCTCGACCTGCAGCTTGCCGTCGGCGCTGCGCGCGTGGACGGCGAAGATGTCGAGGATGATCGCCGTCCGGTCGAGGACCGGGACGCCGAGCTCCTTCTCCAGGTTGCGCTCCTGGCGCGGCGTGAGCTCGTCGTCGCAGGCGACGAGGTTCGCGTCGGCCGCCTTGATCAGCGCCTTGAGCTCCTGGACCTTGCCCGGGCCGAGGTAGAGGTTCGGGTGCGGCTGGTCGCGCCGCTGGATCAGCTCGCCGACGACGGCGGCGCCGGAGGTGCGCAGCAGCTCCTTGAGCTCCTCGAGGTCGCCCTCGGGGAAGCGCGCCGACGACGTAGGCGCGCTGCTTGGCGCGCGCCTCGCGCGGCGGTGGGGTGTAGCGGGACTGTGCGGTGCGGCCGGAGCGGGTCTTCTCCACCACACCCAGTGTAGGTGCGTCGTCAGGCCAGCGCCGACCGGGCCGGGGGCGGGAGCTTGTCGTAGCGGTCCCGCAGCTCGGCCACGGGCAGCACGATCACGCCCTCGTCCGGCGCGCCGACCCAGAGCCCGAGGCCGGCGGCGAGCGCGTAGGCGGCGTAGGCGGCCGCGCAGGCGTCCAGCTCGTCCAGCGTGCGGTGCCAGAGCCCGCCGTCGGCGTCGTGGACGCCCTTCATCCGCAGCGCGGCGATCCGCTGCTGGAGGCCCCACGGCGTCCGCTTGGGCGACGGCCGGTGGCCGAGCAGGCCGCAGAAGATCGCGTCCGGGTACGTCTCGCAGAGCCGCCCGAAGCGGACGGCGGCGGAGCCGACCGGCGCGATCCAGCCTTCCGCGCGCTCGGGCTTGTACAGCCCGAGGCCGGCGAGCGCGGCGAACAGCTCGAAGCCGACGCCGATCCACTCCTCCCAGCCCTGCGGCGACTGCGACGCCGCCGGCACCGGGTAGAGCGGCAGCCCGCGCCGGAACAGCAGCGCGTCGCAGACCCGCATCCGCTCGTAGCGCCCGTCGGGCAGCCCGAGCTCGGCGCGCAGCGGCGCGCCGGCGCCCAGCAGGTCGCGCCGCGGCCCCGACGGCGCGTCGACCGCGACGACCGCGCCGCCGTGCCCGAAGCCCTCGATCGTGCGGGCGACCTGCTCGACGGTGCCGGGCGCGTAGAACGTCGCCACGAGCTCGATCCCGCCCTCCGGCGCGCGCCGCTCGTGCAGCGTCACGAGCTGCTGGTTGGCCGGCTTGGCCGAGATGTCGACGCCGCAGTAGCGCATGCGCACGTGAGGCTATTGTGCGGCGCGTGAACCTCGGAGACCGGCTCGCCGCGCGCACGCTCGAGCTGATCGACATCCCCTCTGAGTCGCGCGACGAGGCGCGGCTGGCCGGGCACGTCGCCGGGGTCCTGCGCGACGGCGGCGTGGCGGTGCGCGACCTCGGCGACACCTGCGTGCTCGCCGGGCCCGCCGACGCGCCGGTCCTGCTCGCCGGCCATCTCGACACCGTCCCCGCGCAGGACAACCGCCCGGGCCGGATCGAGGCGGGCGCGTCCACGGGCTCGGCGCGAGCGACATGAAGGGCGCCTGCGCGGTGATGCTCGAGCTCGCGCTGGCCGGCGCGCCGGTGCGCTGCCTGTTCTTCGGGCGCGAGGAGCTGCCGGTCGCCGAGTCGGCGCTCACGCCGCTGCTCGCGCGCGAGCCGCTCGCCGCCGAGCTCGTCGTGATGATGGAGCCGACGGCGTGCGAGCTGCACGCCGGCTGCCTCGGCAACATCAACGCGACCTGGACGTTCCGCGGCCGCTCCGGGCACTCGGCGCGCCCGTGGACGGCGGACAACGCGATCGAGCACGCCGCGGCGGGCGTGCTCGCGCTGGCGGCGCAGCCGGCCGTCCCGCATGCGTTCGACGGGCTCGAGTTCGTCGAGGTGGCGACCGTCACGCGGATCGGGGGCGGGATCGCGAGCAACGTCATCCCCGACCGCGCCGAGTGCCTCGTCAACTTCCGCTACGCGCCCGGGCGCAGCGCGGCCGGGGCGGAGGCGCGGCTGGCCGAGCTGTGCGCCGGCCACGGGGAGCTGCGGATCGACTCGAACGCGCCGTCCGGCCCGGTCGCCGCCGGGCCGCGCGTCGACGCGCTCGTCGCCGCCGGCGACCTGGTCCGCGCCCCGAAGCAGGCGTGGACGCCGGTCGCCGAGTTCGGCCTCGCCGGGCTGCCGGCGGTCAACTTCGGGCCTGGCGAGCCCGCGCAGGCGCACCGTCGCGACGAGTCGGTCGAGATCGCGATGCTGGTGCGCGCCCACGACGTCCTGGAGCGGTTCGCGGCATGAAGCTCTCCCCCACCCTCACCGGCCTGCGCACGTACCCGTTCGTGCGCCTGGAGGAGGCCAAGGCGCGGCTGCGCGCCGACGGCGTCGACTTCATCGACTTCGGGATCGGCGAGCCGCGGGAGGACACGCCGGCGTTCATCCGCGAGGCGCTCGTGGCGGCGCTCGAGCCGCTCTCGACCTACCCGTCGGCGCTCGGGCTGGCCGAGCTGCGCGAGGCGATCGCCGGCTGGGCCTCCGGACGCTTCGGCGTCGCGCTGGACCCGGACGCGCAGGTGCTGCCGACGATGGGCTCCAAGGAGGCCATCTTCCACATGGCGCAGGTGCTCGGCGGCCGCTACGTCGCGGTGCCGGCGCCGGCCTACCCGGTCTACGAGCGCGGCGCGCTGTTCGCGGGCAAGGAGGTGCTCGAGCTGCCCCTGCGCGAGGACGCCGGCTTCCTGCCCGACCTCGGCGCCGTGCCCGCGCGGACCTGGAGCGAGGTCGGGCTGCTGTGGCTCAACTACCCGAACAACCCGACCGGCGCGACCGCGCCGCTCGCGCTGTTCGAGGAGGCCGCGGCGCTCGCGCGCGAGCACGGCTTCGTGCTCGGCTCCGACGAGGCCTACTCCGAGATCTACTTCGGCGCCGAGCCGCCGGTGTCGGCGCTCCAGCTCGGCGACCTGTCCGGCGTCGTCGTGTTCAACACGCTCTCCAAGCGCTCCTCGATGCCCGGCTACCGGTCGGGCTTCATCGCCGGCGACCCCGAGCTGATCGGCCTGCTCAAGCGCTACCGGCCGAACGTCGGCGTGGCGCCGCAGGCGTTCATCCAGCGCGCGGCCGCCGCGGCGTGGCGCGACGAGGACCACGTCGCGGAGGTGCGCGCCGGCTACCGGCGCAAGCGCGACGTGCTGCTGCCGGTGCTCGAGGCGCGCGGGCTGCGCAGCGCCGGCGGCGACGCGACGTTCTTCCTCTGGCTCGACGCCGGCCCGCAGGCCGAGCTGCTCGCCGACCGGCTGCTGGGCGAGGGGATCGTGCTGGTCCCGGGCTCGTACTTCGGCCCGGCGGGCACCGGCTACCTCCGGCTCGCGCTCGTGCCGAGCCTGGCCGGCTGCGAGCGCGCCGCCGAGCGGCTCGGCCACCTGCTGCGCTAGCCCGGTATGCCGCCATACCGCGGCGTGGTGGGCGCCGCCGATCCCGGCTAGAACATCGGGTAGAGAGAAAGGAGCTCCCATGACCCAGGAGATCCGCCGCCGCATCGCCGCGCGCAACCTGCTGGACCCCCAGCCCCGCAACGAGGCCGAGCTGCCCGCTCCGCTCCGCATCAGGGACTTCGGCCAGGGGATCGAGCGACCCGACCTCGACCGCATGCGCACGCCGCGGGTCGGCCGCTTCAGCCAGGGCAGCGAGCGGCTGCCCGACGACCACCCGAGCAAGACGCACATCGGCCGCTTCAGCGACGGGCTCGACCCGCGCCCGGACGACGCGCCGTCCAGCCTGCACCTCGGGCGCTTCAGCCAGGGCGCCGATCAGTGCGGGGCTTGAGCGTCTCGTCCAGGCCCGGCGGACTGCCGAGGAGCATCAGGCCGCGCGTGCTGCGCCGCACGTGCCCGTCCTGCTCGAGCCGGGCGAGCGCCACCGAGACCGACGGGCGATACGCCCCGACGAGGTGGCCGATCAGCTCGTGGGTCAGGCCGAGCTCCAGGCGCACGCCGTCGGGCGTGACGCGGCCGTAGCGGTCCGCCAGCTCCCAGAAGAACAGGTGCAGGCGGTCCTCGAGGCGGTGGTGATGCGCGATCGCCAGCATCGTGGCCAGCCGCCGCGACCGCACCATCAGCCGGCGCGTGAGCTCCGCGGCGACCTCCGGGAACGGGGCCATCCGGGCCATCCAGGCGAGGTCGAGGACCGCCAGGCGCAGCGGCGTCAGGACGCGCCAGGTCGCCTCGAACGGCACGGTGGCCGCCTGCCCGTCGTGCTCGGACGGCTGGAGCAGGTCGCCGGTGCTCAGCAGCTCGGCCCCGAACCGGCCCTGGAGGCCGACGCGCCGCACCAGCATGCCCTCCAGCACGAGCAGGCCGGCGCCTCCGCGCCCGGCGCCGGCGTCCTCCCGGGCCTGCCAGCGCCCGGCGTCGCGCCGGAGCACCGCCGCCACGCTCATCCGCTCGGCGCGCGCACGCCGCGCACCGGTCAGCCGTCCCGCCAGATCGGGGTCCGCCTCGAGGACGGCGACACGTTCGACACGCCGGCTGCTGAGGCCGCCCGCGCTCACGTACAGAGCGTGCCAGACCGCGGCGGCGTCAGCCGCCGAGGTACGCGCGGCCACGCGGCGAGAGCCGGTAGCCGACCGCGAGGCTCTCGGTCAGCCCGAGCGCCTTGAGCTTGCGCACGTCGGTCTTGAACTTGAGGCGCTCGCGGCCGAACCGCTCCGCCAGATCGCCCGCGCGCACGCCCGGCGCGTCGGCGATCGCGCGCAGGGTCGCCTCCGTCCAGGGGCCGTGGCGGCTCGCGCGGTCCAGCCGCTCCAGCCGCGCGGCGATCGCCGCGCGCTCCTCCGCGAGAGGTCGGCGGCGGCGCGCAGGGCGATCCGCGGGTCGGGCCCGGCGACGTGGAAGCGGATCCGGTACAGGTCGCCCTCGCGCCCGCGCAGCAGCGCCCGCACGGCGTCGGCGTCGGCCAGGCCGGCGCGGCGCGCGTCCGCGTCGGTCACGTCGTCGACGCGCTCGACGGCGTCGAACGCGAGCACGCCGGCGGGCGTCTGCTGCGTCCCGCCGGCGCGGGCCATCGGCCGCTTCCAGCGCCGGAACGCGACCGTGATCTCGCCGGCGGCGATCGCGGCGAGATCGGCCTGGCGGAAGAGCATCAGTCGTTCGCGTGCAGCGCGGCGTTGAGCCCGCTCCAGCGGCCGCTGCGCGGGAGCGCCTCGATCGCGCCGGTCTGCGAGTTGCGCCGGAACAGCAGGCCGTCCGCGCCGCTCAGCTCGGCCGCCTTGACCACCTCGCCGTCGGGCAGCGTCACGCGCGAGCCCGCCGTCAGGTAGAGCCCGGACTCGACGATGCAGTCGTCGCCGAGCGGGATGCCGAGGCCGGCGTTGGCGCCGATCAGCGTCCGCTCGCCGATCGAGATGATCGTCGTCCCGCCGCCCGACAGCGTCCCCATCGTGGACGCGCCGCCGCCGATGTCCGAGCCGTCGCCGACGACCACGCCGGCCGAGATCCGGCCCTCGATCATCGAGGCGCCCAGCGTCCCGGCGTTGTAGTTCACGAAGCCCTCGTGCATCACGGTCGTGCCCTCGGCGAGGTGGGCGCCGAGCCGGACGCGGTCGGCGTCGGCGATCCGCACGCCGCTGCGGGGCGACGTAGTCCGTCATGCGCGGGAACTTGTCGATCGACGTGACCGCGAGCGGCTCGCCGGCGGCGCGGAAGCGCATCCGCACCGCGGGCAGGTCGGCCGGCAGGACCGGGCCGTGGGTCGGTCCAGGCGACGTTGGGCAGGACGCCGAAGATGCCGGTCAGGTCGGCCTCGTGCGGGCGGATCAGCCGGTGCGAGAGCAGGTGCAGGCGCAGGTAGGCGTCCTGCGCGTCGGCGGGCGGGTCGGCGAGCGAGCCGATCTCGGTCAGCACCGGCACGCTGCGCACGCCGCGCCGGGGGTCCTCGCCGGCCGCCGCGGCCAGCCCGTCGGGCGGCGGGCCGGGCGGCCCGGCGCCGAGCCGCGGCTCGGGGTACCAGGTGTCGAGCACCGTGTCGCCGGCCAGCGTCGCCAGCCCGTGCCCCCATGCGCCTTCCTGCCTCGGAGTCATCGCCGCGACACGCTAGCGGCGCAGCCGCGCCTCTTCGAGGTCGAGATCCCGCTCGACGCGGCGGATCGTGTCGACGCCGACCGTCCGCTCGCTGCGCAGCCGCAGCAGCGTGGCGCGCTCGACGCCGATCAGCTCGCGCCGCATCGACCCGTAGCTGCGCAGCTCCTCGCGGCCGTCCTCGGGCAGGTCGCCGCCGCCGAGCAGCGCGACGCAGACCGCGAAGCGCGTGCGGTAGAGGTCGCGCAGCCGCCGCAGCGGCTCCTCCGAGGCGCCCTCCTCCTCCAGCTCCTCGAGCCGGTCGAGCGCGGCCTGGGCGGTCTCGAGCCGCACCTGCGCCTCGTCGGGCGACCACCGGTTCGGACCGGGCAGGCGCAGCTTCTTCAGCAGCGGGCCGAGCGTGAGCCCCTGGCCGAGCAGCGTCACGGCGATCACGCCGAACGTGAGCAGGAGGATCTCGGGCCGCTCGGGCACCGACGTCGGCACCGCGAGCGCGGCGGCGAGCGAGATCGCGCCGCGCATCCCCGCCCAGCCCACGATCACCCGCTCCCGCGCGGTCTCGCCGAAGCCGCTGAACGGGATCAGCATCCAGGCCATCCGGACCGCGACCACGCAGAGCGCGACCGCGAGCGCGGAGAGCGCGAGCGCGCCGACGTCGAGCTCGTCGGCGAGCACGGGCGCCTGGAGCCCGAGCAGGATGAACAGCAGCGCCTCCAGCCCGAACGTCATCACGCGCCAGAACGCGATCCCCGACAGCCGGGTGCTGGCGTCGAGGAACTTGTGCGCGTTCCAGCCGCTCACCATCCCGCCGGCGACGGTGGCGAGCACGCCGGAGACGTGCGCCTCCTCGGCGAGGATGTACGCCGCGTAGGCGGTGATGACCGACAGGAAGATGCTCAGCGCCTCGTCGGACTGGCGCCGGATGGCGATGATCCCGAGCACGCCGACCGCCACCCCGATCGCGATCCCGCCGACGCCGTTGACGATGAACTCCAGCACCGCGTCCGGGGCCGAGAACGTCCCCTCGACCGCCGCGACGAGCGCCACGCGGTAGGCGACGAGCGCGGTCCCGTCGTTGATCAGCGCCTCGCCCTCGACGAGCAGGCGCACGCGCGCCGGCGCGCCGATCCGGGCGAACGTGGCGGTCGCGGAGACCGGGTCGGTCGGGCCGACGATCGCCCCGAGCACGAACGCCGCCTCCCAGCTCATGCCCGGGACGATCGCGTGGGCGAGGACCGCGACGGCGGCCATCGTGGCGAGCACGAGGCCGACGGCGAGCAGCGCGAGCGGTCGCGCCTCGGCGGCGAGCTCCTGCGGCGACGCGTACCAGGCGGCCGAGAACAGCAGCGGCGGCAGGAAGACGAGGAACACGATGTCCGGGTCGAGCTCCAGCTCCGGCAGCCCGGGCGTGAGCCCGATCGCGAGGCCGCCCAGCACGAGCACGATCGGGAACGGCACGTGGATGAACTCGGCCAGGCGTACGCACACCGCGGCGGCGGCGAGCAGCAGGATCACGAACTCGATGTCGCCCACGGGCGCGGGAACTCTAGGATCAGCCGCCCGTGCCCGACCGCCTCGATCCCCCGCTCGGCCCCGGCGACCACGTCCAGGGGCCCGCCGGCGCGCCGCTCGAGCTCGTCATGTACGGCGACTTCCAGTGCCCGTTCTGCACGGCGGCGCAGCCGATCCTCACGCGCGTCCGCCAGCGGCTCGACGGGCGGCTGCGGTTCGGCTTCCGGCACTTCCCGCTGCGCGAGCGCCACCCCGACGCCGAGCGCGCCGCGCAGGCGAGCGAGGCGGCCGCGGCGCAGGACGCGTTCTGGCCGATGCACGACGCGCTCTACGGGCTGCGCGGCCGGCTGGGGCTCGAGGACATCCTCGGCGCGGCGCGCGGCATCGGGCTCGACGCCGACCGGATCCGCGCCGACCTGGACGCCGGGAGCTACGCGGAGCGCGTGCGGCGCGACGTCGAGAGCGCGCTGGCCACCGGCGTCGGCGGGACGCCGACCTTCTTCGTCGGTGGCGTGCGCCACGAGGGCGCGTTCGACGTCCAGTCGCTGATGGCGGCGCTCGAAGCCGGCTAGCCGCGCAGCTCGGCGACGAGCTCGTCGCTGAGCGCACCGGCGTAGACGGGGACCGCCCAGCCGGTGAGGTCGATGTGCAGCGACTCGTCGACGTCGACCTCGAGCTCGCCGCCGTCGAGCCGCGACGCTGACCGGCGACCCGCCGCCGGCCAGCGCGAACGCGACCGCCGCGCCGCAGGCGCCGGTGCCGGACGACTGCGTCTCCCCCACGCCGCGCTCGAAGATCCGGGCGCGGATCGCGTCCTCGCCGACCGGGCACCAGAACGAGACGTTCGTGCGCTGCGGGAACTGCGGGTCGTGCTCGATCGCCGGGCCGATCGCGGGCAGGTCGAGCGCGTCGAGCTCGGCGGCGTCCGCGATCGCGGATCGCGCACTGCGGGTTGCCCACGTGGACGTGCTGGAAGCGGCGCCCCGCGACCTCGCCGGTGCCGTCGGGGCCGCCGGACGGGAACGCGTCGGACCGCAGCCGCGCGCGCCCCATGTCGACGCGGCACGTCGTGGGGCCGAGGATCGTCGGGCGGATCTCCCCGGCCGCGGTCTCGATCGAGAACTGGTCGCGGTCGGTCCAGCCGCGCCGGCGCAGGTAGAGGATCGCCTCGCGCGCGCCGTTGCCCGACAGCTCGGCCTCCGAGCCGTCCGGGTTGAAGATCTGCAGCCGCGCGACGAAGCCGGGCGTCGCGGTCCGCGACAATGCGAGGATGCCGTCCGCGCCCGGGCCGGTGTGGCGGTCGCAGAGGCGGCGCACGGCGGCGGGCGTGAGCGGGAAGGACAGATCCTCTGCGTCGATGATCACGTAGTCGTTCCCAAGTGCCTGCCACTTCTCGAACCGCATCTGCCTCGCTTCCGCTCGACGACTGGGTGCCGCGCCATCACGCGTGCACCCATCATGCCCGGCGGAGCCGCGCCACGCCCGAGCGGCTGTGGGCGGCGGCGCTGAGCGTGCCGGTGCGGGACACGCGGACGCTGCGGCCGATCATCGCCTGGCGGCTCGGCCGCTACGCGCCGGGCGCCGACGCGCCGCTCCGCGACGTGCTGGCGTCGCACCCGTTCGCGCTGCTCGCCGAGGAGGGCAGGGTCAGCGTGTCGGGCCTGGCCGGGAAGCTGTGGTCGCTCGGCGACACGTTCGTGCGCTTCGACGGCCCGGACGCCTACCGCGCGTGGGACGAGCCGGGCTTCTGCAAGGTCGCGGTGCGCCACGAGGTGCTGCCGCACCCGCGCGGGTCCGAGATCGTCTCCGAGGTCCGGATCTGGTGCACCGACCGCGGCGCGCAGCTGCGCTTCCGGCCCTACTGGGCGTTCATCGGGCCGTTCTCGCGCTTCATCGGCTCCGAGCTGCTCTCCGCGGCCACGCGCAGGGCGGAGCGGACCTCCGCCGCGGCGTCCTGAGCGCTGCGGTCGGTCAGGTCGATGCTCGAGCGTGCCCGGGAGCTTGCGCAGCCAGGTGAGCTGGCGCTTGGCGTAGCGGCGGGTGCGCTGCTTCATCGCGGGGACGTCGCCGGCGAGCAGCTCGGCGAAGCCCAGCGCCTGGCGGGCGGACGGCGAGGCGCCCGCCGCGTCGGCGCGCCGCACCTCGTCCTCCGCGCCGGCGGCGACCATCGCGTCGACGCGGGCGTCGATCCGCGCGTAGAGCGCCGCGCGCTCCATCGTGAGCGCGACCAGCAGCGTCGGCAGCCGCGTGCGGGTCGTCCAGAGCTGGTCGCCGGCGGACGGCGTCTCGCCCGCGTCGAGCAACTCGAGCGCGCGGGCCACGCGCTGGGCGTCGGTGGCGGCGATCCGCGCCGCCACCTCCGGGTCGCGGGCCAGCAGGTCGGCGTGGAGCGCCCGCACCCCCTCGTCGGCGATCCGGCGCGCGTAGCGCTCGCGCACCGCCGGGTCGGGCGGCGGGCGCAGGTCGAGGTCGGCGAGCGCCGCGCGCAGGTACAGCCCGGTGCCGCCGACGACGATCGGGCGCCGGCCCGCGGCGACGAGCGCGTCGATCTCGGCGTGAGCGCGGCGGGCGAAGTCGCCGGCGGTCGCGCGGGCGGAGAGCGGCAGCGTGCCGACCAGCCGGTGCTCGAGCCGCGCCCGCTCCTCCGCCGTCGCCGCGCCGGTGAGGATCTCCAGCCCGGCGTAGAGCTGGAGCGCGTCGGCCGAGACCGCGACCGGGTCCTCGCCGTCGCCGCGCAGCGCCTCGGCGAGCGCGATCGCGACCTCGGTCTTCCCCACGCCGGTGGGCCCGAACAGCGCGACGATCACGGGCGCAGGATCGCACGGCGACGCAGCCTGGGCGGAGCCCCGGGCCGGGTAAGGTCCGTTGACGATGGGCGTACGCATCGGCAGCGGACTCTCGACGGAGGCGGACGCGCGCTTCGGCGCCGCGGAGGCGGCCGCGGCCGCGCGCGACGCGCTCGGCGGCCGGCCGTGCGACCTCGCCGTCGTCGCGTTCAGCGGCGCGCACCTGGCCGCGCCGGAGGCGACGCTCGAGGGCGTCCACGAGGCGCTCTCCCCCGCCGAGCTGGTCGGCTGCGGCGCCGGCGGCGTGATCGGCGAGATGCGCGAGGTCGAGGAGGGCACCGCCGTCTCGGTCTGGGCCGCGGCGCTCGACGGCGGCGAGGCGACGTCGTTCCACGCCGAGGTCGAGGCGATCGGGGACGGCGACGGCGTGCTCTCCGGCCTGCCGGACCTGACCGGCGCCGCGGGGGCGCTGCTGCTCTCCGACCCGTACACGTTCCCGACCGACGCGGTGCTGCGCGAGCTGTCGCGCTCCGTGCCGATGCTGCCGCTGCTCGGCGGCCTCGCCTCCGCGCGGTCGCCCGACGCGGAGACGCCGCTCCTGCTCGGCGACGAGGTCTGGACGGAGGGCGCGGTCGGCGTCCGCTTCGACGGCGTCGAGATCCTGCCGTGCGTCTCGCAGGGCGCGGCGCCGGTCGGGCCCGAGCTGACGATCACCGCCGCCGAGGGACCGATCATCGGCGAGCTGGCGGGCAAGCCGGCGCTCGAGAAGCTGCGCGAGACGATCGAGGGGCTCGACGTCGAGGACCTGCGGATGGTCCAGGGCGGGCTGCTGATGGGGATCGTGATCGACGCGAACAAGCCCGACTACGTGCAGGGCGACTTCCTCGTCCGCGGGCTCGTCGGCGCCGACCCCGACACCGGCCAGGTCGCCGTCGGCAGCGACGTGCGGCCCGGTCAGGTCGTCCGCCTCCACGCGCGCGACGCCGACAGCGCCGACCGCGACCTGCGCGACGCGCTCGGCGCGCGGATGCTCGCGCTCGGCGGGCGGCCTCCGGCCGGCGCGCTGCTGATCTCCTGCAACGGCCGCGGCGCCGGGATGTTCGGCCACCAGCACCACGACGCGTCCGCGCTCGACGCCGCGCTCGGCGGCGCGCCCGCGGCCGGCTTCTTCGCGGCCGGCGAGATCGGCCCGGTCGGCGGCGAGTACTTCGTCCACAGCTTCACCGCGACCGTCGCGCTGTTCGCGTGAACCTCGGCGGGCGCACCGTGCTGCTCACCGGCGCGACCGGCGGCCTCGGCCATGCGATCGCGCGCGGGCTCGCGGCGCGCGGGGCGGCGGTCGTCCTCACCGGCCGGCGCGCCGAGCCGCTCGCCGCGCTGGCGGAGGAGCTCGGCGGGCGCGCGATCGCGTCCGATCTCGTCGAGCCCGGGCGCCCCGGCCCGGCTGATCGCGGAGGCCGGCGACGTCGACGTGCTCGTCGCGAACGCGGCGCTGCCGGCGAGCGGCGAGCTCGACAGCTTCACCCCCGAGCAGATCGATCGCGCGCTCGCGGTCAACCTGCGCGCGCCGATCCAGCTCGCGCGGCTGCTGATCGAGCCGCTGGCGGCGCGCCGCGACGGGCACCTGGTGTTCGTCGGCTCGCTGTCGGGGAAGTCCGCCGGGCCGCACTCGTCGCTCTACTCGGCGACGAAGTTCGGGCTCCGCGGCTTCGCGCTCGCGCTGCGGCAGGACCTCGCCGAGCACGGCGTCGGGGTGTCGCTGGTGAGCCCGGGCTTCATCCGCGACGCGGGCATGTTCGCGGACTCCGGCGCCCGGCTCCCGCCCGGCGTCGGGACGAGCACGCCGGAGGACGTCGCCGCCGCCGTCGTGCGGGCGATCGAGGACGACCGCGCCGAGGTCGACGTGGCGCCGCTCCCGCTGCGCGCCGGCGCGCGCCTCGCCGGCCTCGCGCCGGGTCTGTCCGCGGGCGTCCAGGCGCGGCTCGGCTCGTTCGAGGTGGCGCGCGACATCGGCGCCGCCCAGCGGGACAAGCGCTAGCCCTTGTCCGCCACGGTCTCCCGCCCGCGCGGCCCCGCCGCCCTGCTCGCGACGCCCGCGCGCGCCGTCGCGGTGACGTTCGTCGCGGGGAGCATGATCTCGCTCCAGTCGTACCTCAACGGCCGGCTCGGCCGGCAGCTCGACTCGGCCACGGTCGCATCGACGATCAACAACCTCGTCGCGATGCTCGCCGCGCTCGCCGTCGTGCTGGCGACGGGCGCGATCCCGCGGGCGATCGCGCGCCTGCGCGCGCTCGGGCGCCCGCCCTGGTGGCAGTTCACCGGCGGGCTGTTCGGCGCCGCGCTCGTCCTGATCTCCACCGCGGCGGCTCCGCAGGTCGGCGTCGCGCTGCTCACGGTCGCGGTGGTCTGCGGCTCGACGACCGGGAGCGTGGCGATCGACGCCGCCGGCCTCGCGCCGTCGGGACGGCTGCCGGTCACCGGCGGCGCGGATCGCCGGCGTGCTGCTCGCGATCGCCGCCACGGTGATCGGCGCGATCGGCGCGCGCGGCGCGCTGGAGCCGCTGCTGCTCGGGCTGGCGCTCCTCGGCGGCGCCGGCATGTCGATGCAGTCCGCGGCCAACGGCCGGCTCGGCCGCGCCACCGGCGAGCCGTTCGTCGCGTCGTTCACGAACTCGTCGCTCGGGCTCGCCGCGCTCGCGATCGTCGCCGCGATCACGCTGGCCACGCACGACGTCGGCGCGCTGCCGGCGAACCCGGCGCTCTACCTCGGCGGGCTGCTCGGCGCGTTCGTCGTCGTCGTGTCGCTCACCGCGGTGCAGACGCTCGGCGTGCTGCGGCTGGGGCTCGCCACGGTCGCCGGCCAGACGGCCGGGGCGCTCGTCATCGACCTCGTCGCGCCCGCCCCCGGCGAGGTGGTCACCGCCGGCACCGTGATCGGCGTGGTGCTGACGCTCGTCGCCGTCGTGGTCAGCGGCCGCGGCCGCCGCGCCCGCTGAGGCGCGGCCGTCCGGCCCGCTGGATACGGTCTCGGCGGGTGCTCGAGCTGCGGGTGTACGGCGAGTCCGGCGCGCTCGCGGACGCGGGTCGCGAGCTGGAGCGCGACGGCCGCGTGCGCCACGTCGCGCTCGCTCCCGGCGCTCGACGCGGGCAGCGGCGTGCTCACCGGCGTGGTCCATGCCGGACGCCGCCGACATCGTCCTGCGGGATCTGGCCGAACGGGGGATCGCGCCGCGCGACATGTCGATCTCGCGCTCCGACGACATCGGCCTCGGCAGCGCCGGACCGCAGGCCGCGCTGATCTGGGCGGACGTCCTCGGGCAGGCCGGCCGCTACGCGCGGCTGGTGGGCCGCTACCTCGTGTTCATGGTCGCCGCCGGCGTCATCGCGGGCTTCGGGGTGATCGAGCTCAACCAGATCCTGATCGTCGGCGCGATGGCGGTCAGCCCCGACGCGCTGCCGATCGCCGCGACGGCGATCGGGATCGTCGCGGGCCGCGCCGGGCTCGTCGCGCGCGCACTGGTCACGCTGACGCTCGGGCTGTTCGTGGCGGCGATGGCCGCGTGCGCGCGTGAGCCTCGTGCTCGACCTCACCGGCGGGCTGCCGCAGCACTTCCAGGTCGGCGAGACCGCGCTCTCCGGCCTCACGTCGGTCAACGCGACGACGATCGGCGTGGCGGTGGCCGCGGGGGTGGCCGGGATGCTGGCCCTCGAGACGCGCGCCAGCGCCGGCGTCGGCGTCGCGATCTCGGTGACCACGATCCCCGCCGCGGCCTACCTCGGCGTCGCCGCGGGCGTCGGCGAGGTGGGCGAGGTGCCCGGCGCGTTCGCCGTCCTCGGCGTCAACATCGTGATGATCTCGGCGGGCGGCGCGCTCACCCTGCTGGTGCAGCGGCGGCTCCGCCGGCGGTGGCCGGATCCGGGGCGGGCGCGGGCGTGAGGTGCGCGGTGACCACGTAGGCCACGACGACCGCGACGATCACCACCGGCATCGCGGCCAGGCCGTCGGTCCCCATCAGCAGCGTCGCGAGCAGGACCGACGTGAGCGGGAGGCTGAGCATGACCGCGCACATCGCGCCGATCCCCATCCCGACCGCGGGCACCAGCTCCATGCCCGGCAGCTCGGCCGCCGCGACGCCGCCGGCCGCGCCGATGAACATCGCGGGGAACACCGGCCCGCCGCGGAAGCTCGACAGCGAGATCGCGTACGCGAGCGCCTTGCAGAGCATCAGCAGCAACAGCGCGCCGACGGACCAGCTCGGCCGCGTTGGTGACGACGTCCGGGAGCTGGTCCTGGCCGGAGAAGAGCACGTCGGAGACCGGATGGTCGGTCGCCTCGGAGAACCCGATCGCCAGTCCGCCGATCAGGAGCCCCAGCACGGGCATGAGCAGCACCATGCGCGGCTCGACCCGGGCGCGCACGGCGATGGCGAGGATCTGGATCCCGCGCCCGATGAACGGCGCCACCAGCCCGATCGCGATCGCCCAGCCGAACATCGCGAGCGTCAGCGGGCCCGGGTGCGGCAGGTCCGGCACGATCAGCGAGAACGTCCCGAGGCCCGTGATGTTGTCGAGGCCGAGGAAGATCAGCGATCCGATGCCGGCGGCGAGCAGCCCCGGCACCAGCACGACGCCCGAGCATCGGCCCGCCGAGCCCGGCCGCCTCGAGCAGCAGGAACGCGCCCAGGAGCGGCGATCCGAACAGCGTGCTGACCGCGGCGAAGCTCCCGGCCGTGGCGATCACGGCGGTCGCCTGCGCGGGCGCGTCGCGCGCCGCGAGGCGGACGGCGAGCGCGCCGAGCCCGCTGCCGATCGCGATCAGCGGCGCCTCCGGGCCGAGCACCGCGCCGAACGCGAGCGTGGCGAGCGCGGCGAGGAAGACCCCCGGCAGCTCGATCGGGGGCAGCGGGCCGCCCGCGTGGAAGCCGTCGGCGGGCGAGTGGCCGCCGGTGCCCGGCAGGTGGCGGATCGCCAGCGCCACGAGCAGCCCCGACAGCGCGAGCAGCGGCAGCGGCCACCAGACCGGCGCCGAATCGAACCCGAGCGCGTCCGGCAGGTCGTCGAACAGCAGCGTCTGCAGCTCCGAGACCAGCTCGAGGAACCCGTACGCGACGGCGGAGACCGGGATGCCGATCAGCGCCGCCAGCACGAGCAGCTTCACATAGGCGCGGGAGCGCAGCAGCGCGATCGGATCGGGTCCGGGCGCGCTCGTCGGATCAGGCGGGGGCATCCTTCGGACCCGGCACGATAGGCGACGCTTGCGGCGGCGTGCCCCGTGCGCTCCGCCAGCGTCTGGTGGCGGAGGGCGAGGACGCCGCCGGCGATCAGCGCCGCCAGCAGCGCGACGCCCCAGAGCGTCCGGAACGCGTGCGTCGGGCCCCAGGCGACCAGCAGCAGGAACACGCCGGCGACCGTCGCCCACGCGAGCCCCGGGCGGTCGTTCAGCACCGGCGCGATGCGGTCGCGCAGCCAGCGCGCCCACCGGTGCGGGCCGGCGAGCAGCGCGCCCGCGATCATCGCCGCCCCGTAGACGATCACCGCCCAGCCGATCTGGCCCATGATCTGCGTGCCGATCAGCCACGCGCGCTTGCCGCTCTCCTCCGAGGCGGGCTGGGTCAGCGCGTCGATCACGGCGTTGCCCGCGGCGCGCCGCACGACCAGCACGATCAGCCCGATCAGCACCCAGGCGAAGCCGATGTTGCGCAGCGTCTCGCGCCGCTCGCCCTTCGCCAGGAACACCGCGAGCGCGAACATGCCCACCACGAGCACGAGCAGCCAGGCGCTCAGCACGCGGATCGCCGCGCACCGCGCTCTGCGCGGCGGCGAGCTGATCGGACTGCATCACCGTGACCTGCCCCGCGTCGGGCGGGAGCTGCTCGATCCTCGTGCCCGGCAGGCCGAGCGTGGTGGCGAGCGACAGCAGCAGCTCGCGGAGGTCGAGCGTGACGGTTCCGTCCCCCGTCGTGATCCCCGCGCCGGTCTTGTCCTCCAGCACGTTGACGAGCTTCTCCTGCGCGAGCGAGCTCGCGTTGACGAACAGCTGCTGGACCCGCGGCGCCTCGAGCAGCCGGTCGACCGCGTCCGTCGCGGGCTGGCGCAGCGCGCCGGCGATCGGCGCTGCGGCGGGCTTGAGGTTCGGGGGCAGGCGCTCGGCCAGCGCGGCGCCGACGTCCACGTTCGTGTAGAGCTGGTCGACGAGGTAGACGGAGAGGGCGTCGCGCACCTCCTGGTCCTCGATCAGGTCGGCGCTCGCCTTGCGCCACGAGTCGGCGTCCAGCGCCTGGCGGTCGACCCACGTCGTGAGGATCGAGACGAGCCCGATCACCGACGCGAGGATGATCAGCGCCCAGACCACGGCGCGGCGGCGGCGGCTCAGCATCGAGGCTCCATCGACAGGAGACTGCTGCACGGGCGGCGCGCCGTCGTCACCCCGATCGGACGAAGTGCTCGGCGGCGACCGCGGCGGCCAGCGTCTCGTAGACGTCCGCGCGGTCGACCACGTCGAAGACCCCGGCGCGCTCCCACAGCTCCAGCACCGGCGGGTGCACGGCGACGAACGCGAGCCCGACGTCCTGCGCGGCCAGCGCCTCGGCGACCTCGGCGATGATGTCCGCGCCGTCGGTGTCGGTCAGGTGGATCGCGTCGGCGTCGATCACGACCCGGTGCGTGCCGGGATGCGCGGCGATCAGCTCGCGGACCCGCGCGCGGAAGCGGTCCGCGTCGGCGAAGAACAGCGGCCCGTCGACGCGGACGACGAGGATCCCCGGGAGCTCCACCAGGTCCCCGTGCCGCGATGCGACGTGGAACGTGCCCTGCGCCGGGTCGCGGCGCAGCTCCCGGATCGAGGTCCGCGACGAGCGCCAGATCAGCAGCAGCAGCGACAGGACGACCCCGATCAGGATCCCCTGGATGATCCCGAAGAACAGGATCCCCAGGCCCGCGCCCATGAAGAACAGCCAGTCGGGCCGGTTGACCGTGTAGTAGCGCCGCCACTCGGCGAACGTGATCAGGCCCAGCATCGCGTCGACCACGACCGCCGCGAGCGTCGCGCCCGGCAGCTGCTCGAAGAGGCCGGCGAGGACGAGCATCGTGAGCAGGATCAGGACGGCGTTGATCAGCGACGCGACCTGGGTGCGCTGCCCCGCGGCGTCGGCGACCGAGGTCTTCGAGAGGCTGCCGTCGGTGGCGAACCCGCCGACGAGCCCGGCCGCCCCGCAGGCGAAGCCCTGGGCGATCAGCTCCTGGTCGACGTCGATCTCGTAGCGGTGCTTGCGGGCCATCGCGCGCGCCGCGGCCAGCGACTCCGAGTAGCCGACGAACACGATCGAGAGCGCGCCCACCAGCAGCGCGCCGGCGTGGCCGCCGTCGATGTCGGGCAGGCCGACCGAGAACAGGCCGGTCGGGACGTCGCCGGTGACCGCGACGCCGTGGTCGGCGAGGTCGAGCGCGGTCGACACGGCGATCGCCAGCACGACGACGAGCAGCATCCGCGGCCAGCGCGGGAGGAACCGGCGCATCACGAGCAGCAGCCCGAGCGAGCCCGCCCCGACCGCGAGCGTGGCGAGGCTGGTGTCGGGGATCGCCTCGATCGTGTTCCACAGCTCCTCCGCGTACGAGCCGCCGCCGGCCGCGACGCCGAGCAGGGCGTGCAGCTGGTCGATCACGATGCCGATCGCGAAGCCGAGCACGAAGCCCGCCAGGACCGCCTTGGAGAGGAACGTCGACACCCAGCCCATCCGCAGCAGGCCGAGCGCGAGGTAGACGATGCCGGTGGTCAGCGCGAGCGCCGCCGTGTAGCCGACGGCGGACGCGGTGCCGAGCGCCGACGCCCCGACGAGCGGCGTGATCGCGGCGGCGCTGACCGCGCAGACGGCGGCGCTCGGGCCCTGGATCAGCTGCCGCGAGGTGCCGAACACCGGGTAGGCGATCAGCGCGGCGAACGCCGTGTAGAGCCCGTACTGGACCGGGACGCCGGCGAGCGTCGCGTAGGCGAGGCACTGCGGGACCAGCAGCGCCCAGACGGACAGGCCCGCGATCGCGTCGCCGACGAGCGCCCGCCGGTCGTAGCCCGGCAGCCACCCGACGACCGGCAGGTAGCGGCGCAGGAGCTGCACGCGGGGCTCAGGCGGGCGCTTCGGCGGTCAGCCGTCCGGACGCGACGGCCGCCCGTACCGCGGCGTAGTCGAGCTCGTTCTGGTCGGCGTAGAGCTCGGCGAAGTCGGCGATCGAGCGGTCGAACGAGTCGGACCCGCCGAGGTAGGCGGCGAGCGCGATCGGATCGCCGGAGCGCGCGTGTGCGCGCGCCAGCGTCCAGCCGCAGACGGCGGCGTAGCGCTCCATCGTCGTCGCCTTCATCGCGTCGACGAGCGCCGACCCCTTGGCGTCCCAGAGCTGGCGCACGTAGAAGTCGCGCTCCGCGCCGTCCAGCCCCGTCGCACGGATCCAGCCGAGCATGATGTCGCTCGCGGACTGCGTGAGCCGCTGGCCCTCGACGACCCGCCGCCCGTGGTTGCCGAACCGGCTCGCGCCGAGGAACGGCTCGAGCACCGACGCCTGCGCCTCCTTGGCCTGGAGGAACAGCGGATCGTCCCCGTCGCGGCCGACGAGCAGCATGATCCACGCGCGCGTGCCGACGCTGCCGACGCCGACGACCTTGCGCGCGGCGTGGACGTAGCGGAAGCGCTCGATCAGCCGCCGGTGGTCGGCGCTCAGGGTGCTGCGGTAGTCGCGCAGGATCTCGCGCGCCAGCTCGCCTGGCGTCGTGCGCCGGCCAGGTCCTCGATCGGGGTGATGAGCGGGCGGATCGCCGACGATCCGCAGGCCGTCCGTCGGTCATCGCGGTGAGCTTGGCCATCGCCTTGACGCTGTCCTTGCTGCGCGTCTTGGCGAGGTTGCCCTCGAAGCGCGTGAGCTCCTTGCGGCTCGCATCCGCGCGGAAGCGGTCGTAGATCTCGTCGACGTCGAGCCGCGCGTACCAGATGTCGAGCGTGCGCATGCCGGCGAACCCGTGCATCGCCTCGCGGTAGGACCGCCCCACCTCGCGGTTGATCGCGGCGCGCTGGGCGTCGCTGAAGCCGCGGTCGCGGCCCGCCACGGCGAAGCTCGCGGCAAGCCGCTTCACGTCCCAGTCGAACGGTCCCGGATGGGTCTCGTCGAAGTCGTTGATGCTGAACACGAGCCGCCGGTCCGGCGCCGCGAAGGCGCCGAAGTTGGAGAGGTGCGCGTCGCCGCAGAGCTGCACGTCGAGCCCGGTGCGCGGGGTCGGGTCGAGGTCTGCCGCCATCAGGTATGCGGCACCGCGGTAGAAGGTGAACGGCGAGACGAGCATCCGGCCGTAGCGGACCGGCACCAGCTCGGGGACGCGCGTCGCGGCCTGCTCCTCGAGCATCTCGACGGGGTCGCGGCGATTCGCGGCGGGCGCCCAGTCGCGGTGCGAGCTGCGCGGGACGGCCTTGCGGGCGGCACGGCCGGCGGCGGTGCGCTCCTCGGTCGTCGGGTGGGGCGCGACGCGCCGTCGCCCGTCTGGTGGGCTGCTCGGTGGTGGCCATTCCGGGATCTCCTCTCAAGCGGTGGCGCCAGCCTCGCGCACGCCCGCGCGCCCCGCATCATCCGATCGGCATGACGACGCGGGCGACACGCGCGCGTAGGGTGCCGCCGTCATGACCCTCGACGGGCTGCTCCCGATCACCGCCGCGGCGGCGCAAGAGCGGCACCCGGTCGCATCCGTGATCGCGGTGCTGGTGGTGATGGCGGCGATCCAGCTCGGGCTGATGCTCCTGGTCTGGATCGTGTTCCGGCGCGGCTCCGGTGGCGACGATCCCGGCAGCGGGAGCGGACCGGGCGGCGGCTCGCGCCGCCGCCCGCCGAAGCCGCCGCCCGAGGGTCCGGTCTGCTGGGAGGCGTTCGAGCGCCAGTTCGCCGACTACGTGCGCTCCCGCGACGGCAGCGGCGACGCGGCGCGCCGGCCCTAGCCCGGCGGATCCTGCGCGGGTCGCACCCGCGTGCGGAACACGTGGTACGTCCAGCCCTGGTAGAGCATCATCACCGGCAGCACCACGGCGGCCACCACGGTGATCACGCTCAGCGCGTAGTGCGCCGTCGCCGCCCCGCTCACCGTGAGGCTGTTGCCGATGTCGGGGTCCGAGACGATCACGTACGGATACAGCGCGGAGAACAGCGTCGCCACGAGCGCGAGCGCGGACAGCGTCGACGCCGTGAACGCCCAGCCGCTGCGGCCGCGCAACGCGGTGACGAGGCCGAGCGCGAGCGCCGCCGCCCCGATCAGCGCCGGGATCAGCACCGGGACGAGCTCGCGGTCGTTGCGGTCGACCGCCACCTGGACGGTCCACGCGAGGAACGCGGCGACGACGAGCGCGGCGGGAGCCGCGAGGCGGCGCGCGGCCGCGCGTGACCGCTCGCGCAGCCCGCCCTCCGTCCGCAGCGCCAGGAACGTCGCGCCGTGCAGCGCGAACAGCAGCGTCACGGCGACCCCCGCGGCCACGGTGTACGCGTTGAACAGGTCGAGCACGTTCCCGCTGAAGTCGCCGTCGCCGTCGAGCGGGACGCCGTGGAGCAGGTTGGCGAGCGCCACGCCCCAGAGGAACGGCGCCCCGAAGCTCGCGATCGTGTTCGCCCAGCGCCAGCCGCCGAGCCAGCGCCGGTCGTCGGCGCGCTCGCGCCACTCGAACGACAGCACGCGCACGATCAGCAGCACCAGGATCAGCACCAGCACGAGGTAGAAGCCGGAGAACATCGTCGCGTACCACGCCGGGAAGGCGGCGAACGTCGCGCCGGCCGCGATGACGAGCCAGACCTCGTTGCCGTCCCAGTGCGGCCCGATCGTCGCCAGCATCCCGCGGCGGTCGCGCTCGTCGCGGGCCAGGAACGGCAGCAGCATCCCGACGCCGAAGTCGAACCCCTCGAGCGCGAAGTAGCCGCCCCAGAGGACCGCGATCGCGCAGAACCAGAAGATCTCGAGCGTCATCTCAGAGCGCCATCGCGGGTGCCGGCGCCTCGGGCGGGGGCGCGGCGTCGGGCGGGTCGACGCGCGCGTAGCGCCGCATCAGGACGATGTCGGCGACGCCGAGCGCCGCGTACAGCACCGCGAACACCCCGATGCTCGTCGCCACCGTGGCCGCGCTGACGCTCGGCGAGTGCGCGTCCGCGGTCCGGAGCAGCCCCTGGACGATCCACGGCTGGCGGCCCATCTCGGTGAGGATCCAGCCGGCGGTGGCGGCGATGAACGGGAACGCGATCGCGACCGTCGCGCTGCGCGTGTACCAGCGCGCGTGCTCGAGCCGCCGCTTCCGGTAGAGCCAGGCGCCGACCGCCGCGACGAGGAACATCAGCGTGCCGACGTAGGCCATGACGCGCATCCCCCAGTACGCGGCCTCGACCGGCGGGATGTAGTTCCCCGCGCCGTACTGCTGCTCGTACTGCGCCTGGACCTGGTTGAGCCCGTCGACCTTGCCGTCCAGCGTGCCGGTGGCGAGGACCGACAGCAGCCGCGGCACCTGGATCACGAAGCTCGGATCCTGGTCGCTCTGCGAGAAGCCGCCGATCTGGAACAGCGAGAAGCCCGCCGGCTGCTCGGTGTTCCAGAGCGCCTCGGCGGCGGCGATCTTCATCGGCTGGTAGTCGGTCGTGGCGAGGCCGAAGCGGCTCCCGACGACGAGGTTCAGCGCCGTCACCGGCAGGGCGACGATCAGGGCGAGCGCGGCCGCGCGCCGGAACAGCGCCACGTTGCGCCCGCGCGCGAGGTGCCAGCACGCGATCCCCAGCACGACCAGCGACCCGGTGGTCAGCGCCACGAGCATCGTGTGCGTGAACGCGTAGAGCGCGAAGCGGTTCGTGATCAGCGCCCAGACGTCGGTCAGCGTCGCCTCGCCGTTCGTCACCTTCGAGCCGACGGGCCGCTGCATCCACGAGTTGGCGACGAGGATGAAGTAGGCGGAGAGCCACGTCCCGATCGCGACGAGCCAGATCGTGGCGAGGTGCACCCGCGGCGAGAGCCGGTCCCAGCCGAACACCCACAGCCCGAGGAACGTGGCCTCGAGGGCGAACGCGGCCAGGCCCTCGATCGCCAGCGGCGCGCCGAACACGCCGCCGACGAACTCGGAGTACACCGACCAGTTCATCCCGAACTGGAACTCCTGCACCAGGCCGGTGGCGACGCCGATCGCGAAGTTGATCAGCAGCAGCGTCCCGAAGAAGCGGGTCAGCCGCAGCCACGCCTCGTCGCCGGTCCGGTGCCAGCAGGTCTGCATCACCGCGATCAGCGGCGCCAGCCCGAGCGTCAGCGGGACGAAGAGGAAGTGGTAGATCGACGTCATCCCGAACTGCAGCCGGGAGAGGTCGACGTCGCTGATGGCGAGCAGCGTCACGAGCGCGCGGCGGGCTCGGGCTCGGGTGCGGTGTCCTCCTCCCAGTCGATCTGCGCCTCCTCGGCGCGGTCGAGCACCTGCGGCCCGCGGGACTTCGTGAAGTAGTCCCACCCCCAGGCGATGAACGCGTCGACGCGGTTGCGCACGCCCGTCATCAGCGTCGCGTGGACCCCGAGCCACGCCGAGAAGGCGATCGCGCCGTGCAGCTCGTGGCGGTGGGCGCCGACCTCCGCGATCGCGGCGCCCCGGCCGATCATCGCCATGATCCCCTTGTCGTGGTAGTGGAAGGCGGTGGCGGGCTTGCCCGCGGCGTCCGCGAGGACGTTCTGCGCCGACCCAGCTGCCGCTCTGCAGCGCGACCGAGCCGAGCTGCGGCTGCACGTGGCCGTCGGGCGTCGGGATGTTCGCGACGTCGCCGGCGACGTAGACGCCCGGGAACCCGGCGACGGACAGGTCGGGCTGCACGTCGATCCGCCCGCCGCGGCCCTGCGGCATCCCGGCCGCCGCGGCGACCGGCGCCGCCTTGAGCCCGCCGCCCCACACGACGCAGCGGGTCTGGAGCACGGTCCCGTCCGCCAGCGCGACGTGGCCCGGCCCGATCTCGGTGACGGCCACGCCCATGTGGAGCCGGACGCCCTTGCGCCCGAGCACCTTCGCGGCGTAGTCGTGCGCGCTGTCCGAGAACCCGCCGAGCAGCGCGTGGCCGTGGTCGACGAGGTGGATCTGCGCCGCGCTGACCGCGAGGTCGTGGTACTCCACCGTCATCGTCTCGGCGATCAGGTCGGCGAGCGCGCCGGCGAGCTCGACGCCCGTCGGCCCGCCGCCGACGACGACGAAGGTGAGCGCGCCCTTGCCGATCAGCGACGGGTCGCGGTCCGCGGCCTCGAACACCTCGATGACGCGCGAGCGCAGCCGGGTGGCATCGTCGAGCGCGTAGAGCGGGAACGCGTGCTCCGCGGCGCCGGGCGTGTGGAAGAAGTTCGGCTGCGAGCCGACCGCCAGCACGAGCGCGTCGCCGGAGAAGCGGTCGCCGTCGGCGAGCTCGACGCTGCGGGTCGCCGGGTCGACGGCGGTCACCTCGCCGAGCTTCACCTCGACGCCCTCGGCGTCGCGGAACAGCTTGCGCAGCGAGAAGGCGATGTCGGTCGAGGCGAGCTGGGACGTCGCCACCTGGTAGAGCAGCGGCTGGAACTGGTGGTAGTTGTGGCGGTCGACGAGCGTGACGCGGACGTTGTCCTCGCGCGCGAGCCGCTTGACGCAGCCGAGGCCGGCGAAGCCGCCGCCGACGACGACGACGTGCAGCGGGTCAGGCGACATGCTCGGCCTCCGACGCCGGCTGCGGGACGCCCATGCGCTCGAGCAGGTGGTCCCCGACGCGCAGGGCGTTGGCCATGGCGGTGAGCGCGGGGTTCACCGCCCCGATGCTCGGGAAGCAGCTCGTGTCGACGACGTAGAGGTTGTCGACCTCGTGCGCCCGGCAGTCCGTGTCGAGCACGGACTCCGCCGGGTCGGTGCCGAAGCGGCACGTCCCGGCCTGGTGCGCGCAGCCGGCGACCGGGATCTCGTTCTTGAGGTACGCGTGGCGCGGGATCAGGTGGTCGTGGTGCATCCCGAGCTGCCCGAGGAGCGACTTGAGCTCGTGCAGCAGGCGCTTGGCGGGGACGTCGTTGCTCGGCGTGTAGCTGAGCCCGAGCGAGCCGTCCGCGCGCAGCGTGACGCGGTTGTCGGCCCGCGGCAGGTCCTCGGTCGAGAGCCAGAAGTCGACGGCGTGGCGGGCGACCTCCTCGAGCGTGCGCTCGGGCGCGAGCTTCGTCTGCAGCGGCTTCTCGCCGCGATACATCTGCGCCGACGACTTGCCGACCATCTGGATGTTGCCGAGCGGGTAGTCGGTGTCGTGCGACCCGAGGTAGAAGTCGTTGATCCCCAGCGTCTTCTGGAAGACCGTCGGGTTCGGCTCCTTCGAGAGCGCGAGCACGGCCTGGCTGTTGTGGAACATGTAGTTGCGCCCGACCTGGCCGGAGCCGTTGGCGAGCCCGTCCGGGTGCGCCTCGGACGCGGACGCGAGCAGCAGCCGGGCGCTGTTCGCCGCGCCGCAGGAGACGACGACGAGGTCGGCGGTGTGGGTCTCGCGCGCGCCGCCGTGCTCGACGACCACGCCGGTGACCGTGGTCCCGCTCGCGTTCGTCTCGAGCCGGACGGCCTCGGCGTCCGTCTGCAGCGTCACGTTCGCGTGGGCGAGCGCGGGCCGCACGCCCAGCACCTCGGCGTCGGACTTCGCGTGCACGAGGCACGGGAACCCGTCGCAGGTCGCGCAGCGCACGCAGTGGCTGTTCGGAGGGTCCTCCTCGAGCAGGCGGACGCCGCACGGCGCGTGGAACGGGTGCAGCCCCGCGGCCGCGAGGTCGTCGGAGAGCTGCTGGATCCGCGGCTCGTGGCTGACCGCCGGGAACGGGTAGGGCGCCGAGGCCGGCGGCTCGGTCGGGTCCTCCCCGCGCGCGCCGTGGACCTCGTAGCGCTGCTCGGCGAGCGTGTAGTACGGCTCGAGCTCGTCGTAGGAGATCGGCCACGCCGGCGAGATCCCGTCGTGGTGGGTCAGCTCGCCGAAGTCCTCCGCGCGCAGCCGGTAGAGCGCGGCGCCGTAGAGCTTCGTCGCGCCGCCGACGTAGTAGTGGACCTGGGGCTGGAACGGCTTGTCGTGCTCGTCGTACCAGGTGTCCGGCGACACGTAGCGGTTCTCGACGAACACGTCGTGCGCCTGCCAGTTCGCGGGCTCGCGCGCGAGCCAGCCGCCGCGCTCGAGCAGCAGGATCCGCTTGCCCGACGGGGCGAGGTGGCGCGTCAGCGTCCCGCCGCCGGCGCCGCTCCCGATCACGATGACGTCGAAGTGGCTCATCGTCCCACCCACGGCGAGCGCCAGTTGCCGTGGCCCGCGAGCAGCCGGTCGGCCTCGGCCGGCCCCCACGAGCCCTTCGCGTAGGGGTGGACCGGCGGCGGCTCGGCGACCAGCGGGCCCATCACCCGCCACGCCTCCTCGACCGAGTCCTGGCGCTTGAAGCGCGTGCTGTCCCCGCGCATGGCGGCGAGCAGCAGCACCTCGTAGGGCGCGGGCCCCTCCCCGCCCTGCTCGCTGAACTCCATGTCCAGGCTGATCTGCTCCGGGACGACGTCCTCCCCGCGCTGCGCCTCGAGCTGCATCCGGACGCCGGTCGTCGGGTCGAGCCGGATCACCAGCTCGTCCGGCTGCGGCCGGCGCGAGCGCGGCGTGCCGAACCCGAGCCGCGGCGGCCGGTTGAACACCAGCCGCAGCTCGGTCTGCGTCACCGGGAGGCACTTGCCGGTGCGGATGAAGAACGGGACCCCGGACCAGCGCCAGTTGTCGAGCTCGAGCCGCAGCGCCGCGTACGTCTCGGTCGTCGAGCCGGCCGCGACGCCGTCGATCTCGCGGTAGCCGTCGTACTGGCCGCGGACGTAGTGCGCCGGGTCGGCGGGCGGCATCGCGTGGAAGGCGGCGAACAGCGCGTTCTTGAGCGTGTCCGGATCGCGGGCCGCCGGCGGCTCCATCGCCGCCGCGGCGACCACCTGCATCAGGTGGTTGACGACCACGTCGCGGAGCGCGCCGACCGGGTCGTAGAAGTGCCCGCGGTCCTCGACGCCGAAGCTCTCGGCCATCGTGATCTGCACGCTCTCGACCGAGTTGCGGTGCCAGATCGGCTCGAGCATCGCGTTCGCGAACCGCAGGTAGAGGATCTCGTTGAGGCCCATCTTCCCGAGGAAGTGGTCGATCCGGTACAGCTGGCGCTCGTCGAGGTGCTGGTGCAGCTCGTCGGCGAGCGCGCGGGCGGATTCGAGGTCGTGGCCGAACGGCTTCTCGACGACGACGCGGGCGCCCTCGGTCAGTCCGGCGCCGGCCAGGCCGGCGACGACCGTCCCGAACAGGAACGGCGGGATCTCGAGGTAGAAGACCGGGCTCTGCGCGCCCTTGAGGACGGTGGCGAGCTGCGTGAACGTCGCCGGGTCCCCGAAGTCGCCCGCCATGTAGGACAGGCGGGCCGCGAAGCGGTCGAAGACCTCCGGGTCGAGCGTCTCGCCGCCGTCCACGATCGCCTGCCGCGCGCGCTCGCGCAGGTCGTCCGCGGTCCAGTCGTCGACGGCGACGCCGACGATCGGGCAGCTCAGCAGGCCGCGCGCCTCCAGCCGGTAGAGCGACCGCAGGGTCATCACCTTCGCCAGGTCGCCCGTGATGCCGAAGACGACGAGGACGTCCGCCACCCGCGAGGTTGAGGCGCCGTCGCCGGCGCCGGGACGTGTGCTCGCAGCGATGGTCATGGGGTCATGCTCCGCCCGCCATCCGCGCGTGGTCATCACCTCATGCGGATGAACCCGCGTTCACGCGCCGCGGGCATCGTCCCGAACGGGTGATGACGGGCGGCCGGTCCGGTGTACGGTCCGCCCATGACCTCCGCCGTGGAAGCGGGCGATCAGCCGCAGAGCGCGGCCGCCCCGTCGCCGTTCCCCGCGATCGCGGACTTCGCCTTCCTCTCGAACTGCCACACCGGCGCGCTGGTCGCCCCGGACGGCGGGATCGGCTGGCTGTGCGTCCCGCGCTTCGACTCACCGAGCATCTTCAGCACGATCCTGGACCGCCAGGCCGGCTACTTCCGGTTCGGCCCGTTCGACGCCTACACGCCGGCGGCGCGCCGGTACGAAGTCGGGGACCAACGTGCTGGTCACCACCTGGCAGGTCCCCGGCGGCTGGATGGTCGTGCGCGACGCGCTCACGCTCGGGCCGCGCCGGACGGAGGACACCGTCACGCCGCACACGCGGCCGCCGTTCGACGACGACGCGGACCATCTGCTCGTCCGCACGGTCGAGTGCATCGACGGCACCGTCGACGTCGACCTGGTCTGCGAGCCGGTGTTCGACTACGGGCGCGTCCCCGCCGACTGGACGATGCCCGGCGACGACCGCCACGTCGCGGACGCGACCGGCGCGGGCCTGACGATCCGCCTCACCACCGACCTGCTGCTCGGCATCGAAGGCGACCGGGTGCGCGGCCGGCGGCGGCTCGAGCAGGGCGAGCGCGCGTTCTGCACGCTCTCGTGGGCCGAGGGGCTCGCCTCGCCCGCGGACATCGACGAGGCGACCGAGCGGCTGGACCTGACGACGCGGTTCTGGCGCTCGTGGGTCAGCCGCGCGCGGATCCCCGACCACCGCTGGCGCGAGCCGATCCAGCGCTCGGCGCTCGCGATCAAGGGCCTGACGTACATGCCGACGGGCGCCACCGTGGCGGCCTTGACCACGTCGCTGCCGGAGACGCCCGGCGGCGAGCGCAACTGGGACTACCGCTACACGTGGATCCGCGACGCCACCTTCACGCTCCAGGCGCTGCACTGGCTCAACCTGGACTGGGAGGCCGACGAGTTCATGCAGTTCATCTGCGATCTCGAGCCGGACGCCGACGGGTCGCTGCAGATCATGTACGGGATCGACGGCCGGCGCGACCTGACGGAGTCGACGATCGACGAGCTGTCGGGCTACGCGGGCGCGCGGCCGGTGCGGGTCGGCAACGGCGCGTTCGACCAGCGCCAGAACGACGTCTACGGCGCGGCGCTCGACTCGATCCTGCTCCACACGCGGCGCAGCGACCGGCTGCCGCGGCGGCTGTGGCCGATCGTGCAGGCGCAGGCGGCGGGCGCGACCGCGGTCTGGCGGGAGCCCGACCAGGGGATCTGGGAGGCGCGCGGCGAGCCGCAGCACTACGTCTCGTCGAAGCTGATGTGCTGGGTCGCGCTCGACCGGGCCGCGAAGCTCGCGGGGATCCGCGGCGACGACGACCACCGCAAGGAGTGGGCGGCGACCGCCGAGGCGATCCACGCCGACATCCTCGAGCACGGCGTCGACGGGCGCGGCGTCCTGCGCCAGCACTACGCCACGGACGCGCTCGACGCCTCGACGCTGCTCGCCGCGATCTTCGGGTTCCTCCCCGGCGAGGACCCGCGGATGCGCGCGAGCGTGCTGGCGATCGAGGAGGAGCTCACCGAGCACGGGTTCGTCCTGCGCTACAAGACCGGCGAGACCGACGACGGGCTCTCCGGCAAGGAGGGCACGTTCCTGATCTGCTCGTTCTGGCTGGTGTCCGCCCTGGCGGTCATCGGCGAGAACCAGCGCGCGCGCGACCTGATGGAGCGCCTGCTGCGCGAGGCTTCGCCGCTGGGTCTCTACGCCGAGGAGTTCGACGCCGACACGGGCCGCCACCTCGGTAACTTTCCGCAGGCGTTCTCCCACCTGGCTCTGATCGAGGCGGCGGCGCGGATCATCCTCGTCGAGCGGCTCGACGAGTACACCCACTGACGGAGGGGTCCGAATGTCCCCCACAGGCATCCTGGTCGTCGCCAACCGCACCGCGGCGACACCGCAGCTGCTCGACGAGGTCGGGCGGCGGGCGCGCGACGGCGCGCGCTTCACGCTGATGATCCCGCCGGAGCACGGCCACGGCGGGGCGGACGACTGGACGTCCGACGCGGCGCTCCAGCTGCTCGGCCGTGCCGCCGGCGAGCCCGTGGGCGAGATCGAGTCCGGGTCCGGACACGCTGGCCGCGGTGCACGAGGCGGTCGACGCGGGCCAGTGCGACGAGATCATCCTCTCGATCCCGGAGGCGCACCTCTCGAAGTTCATCCACCACGACCTGCGGCACCGGCTCGAGCATCTCGGGATGCCCGTGACGGTGATCCCGCCGGAGCCCGACGTGCCGCTGCCGGGGCACGTGCGCGACGCGCTGCCCGATGACTGGTACACCGCGCAGGCGATCCCGGGCGGCGGCGGGGACGGCAACTTCTGAGCGGCCGCGCCCCCCGGTATCCTGAGGTCGATGGCCGCCGCCTCCCGGACCCCGCGCACCCACGCCGGATCGTGGTCGTGGGGCGGGATGCTCGGCGCCGCCGCGAGCGGCGTGGCCGAGCTGGCGGCCGGGCTGCGCACGCCGCACGGCGCCGCCGACGAGCTCGCCGAGGCGCGCGAGCTGCTCGCCTACTGGGAGGGCCGGCTCCGCCGGCTCCCCCGCTGGGCGGTCATGCGGCGGCGCGAGGCGCGGGCGATGGCCGCGCGCTGGCGCGACCGGGTCGGCGCGGCGGAGCAGCTGCGCTACGGCCGCGGTCTCGCGGGCGCGGCGTCGCAGCTCGCGATCGAGCGGCGCATGCCGGTGTCGCTGACGCATCGCGGCCGCCAGGCGGCGCGGGTCGCCGTGCTCGGCGCGGTGACCGTCGCGGTCACGCTGGCGCTGGTGCTCGCGGCGGCCGTCGCGGTCGTCGGCGAGGCCGTGCTCGGCGCGCTCTGACGCGCGCTCGACGCCCGCGCCGGCGCTCCCGCGCGCTGCACCGCGCCCGCGCCGGATCGCGCCCTGCGACGAGCGCGCCCGCGATCAGCGCGGGGCGTACTCCACGCGCGTGAACGGCCAGCGCTCGGCGAGCCAGCGCGTGACCGCGCCGGCGAGCTCCGCGTCGAGGTCGGCGACGTCCGCGCGCACCCACGAGCGGACCTGCGCGGCACCGGCAGCGCCGCGCAGCGGGTAGATGTACACGCAGCCGATGACCTCGTCCGAGCCGGGCGCGAGGACGGTGTAGGTGAAGCCGGTGCGGTCGGCGAAGTCGCGCGCGTGGCCGGCGAGGTCCTCGCGGTTGCGCTCGAGCGACATCCCGCCCTCCGGCGGCCAGTCGAGGCCCGCGAAGCCGGGCGTCGCGGCGATGTGCTCGATGCTCGACGTCCACGCGGCATGGTCCGACGCGTTGTGCTCCTCGCCGAGCGGGACGAGCCGGAAGCGCGGCGCCGACGAGCTCGCGCGGCGGCTCGAAGCCGGCGGGCACGAAGGGATCCTCGGCCATGGCGGCGAGGCTAGCGCTCAGAACAGCGATTCCTGGCGCACCTCCTTCGCCGGCGCCGGCGCCGCCGCGCGCGTCCGCTGACCGGCCGCGGCCGAGCCGCGGTGCGGCGCGGGCCGGGTCCGCCCCGGCCGGTGCACCATCCGCAGCCCCGCGGCGCGCTCGATCGCGCGGCGCTCGCGCTGCGGGAGCCGGCCGTGGCGCGCGTAGAGCTGCTCGTAGCGCGGGACGAGGTCCGGCCGGTACGAGCGGAGCCAGTCGAAGTAGATCTCGCGCACCGCGCCGTGGAGGAACAGCGTCTGCCCGCCGATCGACGTCGCGCCCGCCTCGGTCGCCAGCGCGATGATCCGCTCGACCTGCTCGGGCGCGTCGTTGATCCCGGGCAGGAGCGGCGCGATCAGCACGCCGGTCGGGATGCCCGCCGCGTTGAGCTTCGCGACCGCCTCGAGCCGGGCCCGCGGGTGCGGCGTGTGCGGCTCGCTCGCGCGCCACGGGCCCTCGTCGAGCGTCGGCACGGACAGGCACGCGGTGACCTCGGTGCGCTCGGCGACCTCCTTGAGCAGGTCGAGGTCGCGCAGGATCAGCGGCGACTTCGTGAGGACCGAGCACGGGTTGGCGGCGTCGCGCAGCGCCGCCCAGATCCCGCGCATGAGCTTGTAGCGGCCCTCGACCCACTGGTACGGGTCGGTGTTCGTCCCCATCGCGACGTGCGCGCCCGGACCACGACGGCCGCGCCAGCTCCTTCCGCAGCACCTCGGGCACGTTGACCTTGACGATGATCTCCTTCTCGAAGTCGCGTCCCGCGTCGAGGTCGAGATACTCGTGCGTCGGCCGCGCGAAGCAGTTGTGATGGACGACGCCGTCGGCGATGTAGTCGCCGGTGCCGGTGGTGATGTCGTAGAGCGGCAACTCCATCCCCAGCGGCTCGATCGCGACGACGCGGAGCCGGCTCTGCGACTTCACCGCGCGGCCCTCGATCGAGCGCTTGCGCGTGATCGCCGGGTCGGTCAGATGGAAGAACCGGAGCTGCTGCTCGAGGCCCCCGCGTACGCGGACGTTCCATTTCGCCTCGCCGGCCGACTCGACCACGAACGGGATCCCGAGCCGCCGGCAGGCGAACGTCGTCCAGTCGATGATCGTCGCGTCGGTGTTGCAGATCCGGACACAACCGCTGCCGCTGAAGTTGCCCTCGGCGTCGTAGATTCCCGGCGAGATACCCCTTGTACCAGTCGAGCGTGCTCTCCGCGACCGGGCCAGGCGACGAACCGCCGGACGGCATCGACCGAGGCGCGCCTGGCCGTGCGGATCGCGTGTACCTCCCGGTACCGCCCGTGCGCAGCGGCGAACCGGTAGCTCCCCGTCTCCACGCCGAGGTCGTCGAGGTACCACTGCGTGCGTGCCAGCGCCTCGAAGTCGGTCAGGGCCAGGCGAAACCGGTGGTGGAGCGCAGGTCGTCCACCGGCCCGCGTGGTCTCGAACGTGGAGAGGTGCCCGTCACCGCGGATGACGCCGCACAGGTATCCGCGTTTGTACGCCGTCGACTCGATCGGCGGCACTGCGAACGCCCCGGTGCCCATCAGCTTGCTGTTCTCGCGTCAAGTGGGGACGCTGCAGTGGCCCGCCGGCTTCGGTCCCCGTCACGTACTTCCACCCGCGTCCCGTGAGGAACCGGTGATCGCCGCCGACGACGATCTCCGTCCCGTTCTCCAGCGTGACGCGGTACGCCTGCCTGCGGACCATCCAGTGGTCCAGCACCTCGGTGATCCGGTAGCGGCGGTAGGCGCCCTCACGCACCGTTCCGTAGACGCGATCGCCCGCCCGGACATGCCTGATCGGGCGCGTTCGCCCGTCCGCCATCAGGACCTCGGAATCACCCCATGTGCAGTACACACACGCATGGCTGCAGCCGCTGTACGGGTTGACCGTCCACTCGAACGGGACGTGCGAGGAGCGCGGCACGCGGTTGAGCGCGGTCTTGCTGCGGATCTCGTGGAATCGGGTGTCGAGCGCCTCGGGCGCGTCGAACCGGCGGACGACCGCGGTGTCGGCCAGGCCGGGGATCCGGCCCTGCTCGTCGGCGGTGACGGTCTGTCCATCCCAGCGCACGAACATATGTTCGCATATGGGACGGACGGGGCGGTCAGCGGCTCGGCACGAGCAGGCTGACCTGCTCGCCGAGGAGCGTCTGGCTCGTCGCGCTCGGCGATCTCGACGTCGACGTACTCGCCCGGTCGGGCGAGGCCGGCGAAGTTGACCACCTTGTTGTGGCGCGTCCGGCCGCGGAGGCGGCTCGGATCGGTGCGCGAGGTGCCCTCGACGAGCACCTCGAGCGTGCGGCCGACGAAGCGCTGGGCGCGCTCGCGGGCGCGGCGCTGGACGACCTCGACCAGGCGCTGCATCCGCTCGACCTTCTCCTCGTGCGGCACGGGGTCGTCGAGCGCCGGCGGCCTCGGTCCCGCGGCGCGGGGAGAAGATGAACGTGAACGCCCCGTCGTAGCCGACCTCCTCGGCGACGGCGAGCGTCTCGGCGAAGTCGGCCTCGGTCTCCCCCGGGAAGCCGACGATGATGTCGGTCGTCAGCGCGACGTCGGGCACGTGCTCGCGGATCAGCGCGACGCGGTCGAGGTAGCGCTCGCGGGTGTAGGTGCGGCGCATCGCCTTGAGGATCCGCGTGGCGCCGGCCTGGAGCGGCAGGTGGATGTGCTCGCACACCGACGCCAGCTCGGCGTGGGCGCGGATGACGTCCTCGCGCATGTCCTTCGGGTGCGGGCTCGTGTAGCGGATCCGGCGCACGCCGTCGATCGCGTCGAGCTCCCCCAGCAGCTGCGCGAAGGTGGCGCGGTCGGGGCGCAGGTCGCGGCCGTACGCGTTGACGTTCTGGCCGAGCAGCGTGAGCTCGGTGACGCCGTCCGCCGCGAGCCGGCGGCCCTCGTCGACGAGCTCCGCGAGCGGGCGCGACACCTCGCGCCCGCGCGTCGAGGGGACGATGCAGTACGAGCAGCGGCAGTTGCAGCCGACCGAGATCTGCATCCAGGCCTGGACGTCGCGCGCCCGCTTCGGGCGGCAGGTGGCCGGTGAAGCCCTCGAACTCGAAGTAGCCCTGCGCGGTGAGCGAGTCCGAGGTCAGGAACTCGGCCAGCTTGTGGACCTGGCCGGGGCCGAAGGCGACGTCGACGAACGGGAACTGGCGGAACACCTGCTCCTTCACCGACTGCGCCCAGCAGCCGCCGACGCCGATCACGCGCTCCGGATCGCGGCGCTTGAGCACCTTCGCCTCGTGCAGGTGCGCGACGAACCGGTCGTCCGCCTTCTCGCGGATCGAGCAGGTGTTGAACAGGATCAGGTCTGCGTCCGCGCGCTCGGGCACCTCGCGGTACCCGAGCGACTCGAGCATCCCCTTCATCCGCTCGGAGTCGTGCTCGTTCATCTGGCACCCGAAGGTGGTGACGTGGAACGCCTTCACGGTCGGTCGATCGTACTCAGCGAGCGAAGTCGGTCGCGCGCGACTCCCGGATCACCGTCACCTTGATCTGGCCCGGGTACTCGAGCTCCTGCTCGATCTCGCGGGCGATCTCGTGGGAGAGCAGGACGGCGCCGTCGTCGTCGAGCGCGCCCGGCTGGACCATGACGCGGATCTCGCGGCCCGCCTGCATCGCGTAGACCTTGTCGACGCCGTCGTGGCGGGTGGCGATGTGCTCGAGATCGCGCAGCCGCTTGACGTACTGCTCGAGCGACTCGCCGCGGGCGCCCGGGCGGGCGCCGGACAGCGCGTCCGCGGCCTGGACGATGACCGCCTCGACGGTCTGGGGCTCGACCTCGTTGTGGTGCGCCTCCATCGCGTGGGCGACGGCCTCGGACTCGCCGTGGCGGCGGGCGAGCTCACCGCCGACCAGCGCGTGCGGTCCCTCGACCTCGTGCGAGACGGCCTTGCCGATGTCGTGCAGGAGCGCGGCGCGGCGGGCGGTCTTGGGGGACGCGCCCAGCTCGTGGGCCATCATCGCCGCGAGGTGGGCGCACTCGACCGAGTGCGCGAGCACGTTCTGGCCGTAGGAGGTGCGGTACTTGAGCCGGCCGAGGACCGCGGTCAGCTCCGGGTCGAGCGCCTGCACGCTGGCGTCGAAGCAGGCCTGCTCCCCGCACTCGGCGATGTGCGCCTCGAGCTCCGACTTGGCCTGGTAGTAGGTCTCCTCGATCCGTGCGGGATGGATGCGGCCGTCCTGGAGCAGCTTCTCCAGCGTCATGCGGGCGATCTCGCGGCGGACGCCGTCGAAGCCGGAGAGGATCACCGCGTTCGGCGTGTCGTCGATGATGAAGTCGACGCCGGTCAGGTGCTCGAGGGCGCGGATGTTGCGGCCCTCGCGCCCGATGATGCGGCCCTTCATGTCGTCGGCGGAGAGCTGGACGACGCTGACGGTCGTCTCCGCGGCATGGCCGGCGGCGAGCCGCTGCATGACGACGGAGAGGATGTTGCGGACGCGCCGGTCGGCCTCCCGCTTCGTCTCCTCCTCGACGGCGCGGACGACCTTCGCGCGGTCGTGGCGGGTCTGGTCCTCGAGCTCCTTGAGCAGCTGCTGGCGGGCCTGCGAGGCCGACATGCCGGCGACGCGCTCGAGCGCGAGGATCTGCTGCTCGCGCGCCTCCTCGAGCGCGGACGTCTTGTCGGCCAGGAGGCGCTCGCGGTCGCCGAGCTGCGAGAGCCGGCTCTCGACCGCCTCCTCGCGGGCGCGGACGCGCTCCTCCAGGCGGAGCAGGTCCGCACCCCGCTCGGCGCTCTTGGCGACGTCGGTCGTGGTCGGCGACCGGCGTCGCCGCGGCCTCGCGCTTGGGGCTCGCGGCCGGCGGCGCGGCCACGGCGCCCGCGGCGAAGCCCGGCGCACGGCGCGTGAAGCAGCGCAGCCGCGGCCACCAGGCCCACGGCCAGCACGATCGCGCCAATCAGGATCTCCATGACGTCTTCTCCCCGACGGCCCGGGAGGTTGTGTCCAAGGCCCGCCCTCGTCTATCTCGGTTTCGTGAGCGGCAGGCCGGACCGTGCCCGGGGTACGGCGCGTCAGGGCCAGCATGAAGGCGACGCTCGCGCGCCGCCGCGTCAGAGGGCGGCTAGGTGCTTGGGGTGCGTCTGACCGGGTGCTGACACCCGGGGGTCGTGGTTTGGTTCGCCGTCACGGCTGAAGCTGCTGGTTGTCGCTGAAAATGGCTTGTTTGCTGGAGTTTCAAGAGGCCCGGAAGGGCCGGTCTGTCGCTGGCCGGATCGTAGTACCACGGGGCGTCGGGCGCAATGACACGGGCACATCGGTGCGTCAATTGACGACGCATGCGACCGCGGGCCGCGCTCTGCTCGCCTCCGGACGTCAGTCGAGCGGCTCGTCGACGCCGGCGTAGCGGCGCAGCGCGTCGTAGGCGAGCTCGAGGCCGTAGCCCTTGCGGACGAGCATGCCGAGCGCCCGGTCGCGCTCGCGCGGCGTGGCCGGCACGCCGGGCACGCGGCGGCGGAGCAGCGCGATCGCCGCCTCCAGCTCGTCCTCGCGGTCCTGCTCGCCGATCGCGGCCGCGACCAGGTCGGGGGCGACGCCGAGCTCGCGCAGACGGCGGGCGATCCGCTCGGCGCCCCACGCGTCGAGCCGGCGGCGGTCGTCGGCGAACCGCTGCGCGAACGCCGCATCGTCGATGAACCCGCCCTCGAGCAGCTCCTCGACGACGACGTGCGCCTCCTCGGGCGCGACCCGCTTCTCGGCGAGGATCCCGCGCAGCTCGAGCTCGGTCCGCTCGCGCCGGTTCAGCGCGCGCCAGGCCAGCGCCCGGGCGCGCTCGAGCCGCTGCGCCGGATCGCCGCGCTCGCCCGCGGGCTCGTCGCCGCGATGGCGCTCGGCGGCCGGGACGCGCGCGTGCCGGCTCCACGGCTACCAGCGGCGGCCGGACCGCGGCGCGGGCACGGCGAGGTGTCGCGGCGGCGCGTCATGCCACCGCGGGCGCGGCGGTCTCGACGGCCGCAGCGGCCTCGGCGGCCTCGACGGCGCCCTCCTCGCGGTCGATCGGCGTGACCAGGTCCTGGCCGATGCCGAGCGCCGCGTAGATCTTCGCCTCGATCTCCTTCGCGACCTCGACGTGCTCGTCGAGGTAGGCCTTGGCGTTGTTGCGGCCCTGGCCGAGCCGCTCGTCGCCGTAGGAGAAGAACGAGCCCGACTTGGCGACCACGTTGTGCTCGATCGCGAGGTCGAGGATGCAGCCCGAGCTCGAGATGCCCTTGCCGAACTCGATGTCGAACTCCGCCTGGCGGAACGGCGCGGCGACCTTGTTCTTGACGACCTTCACGCGGACGCGGTTGCCGACCGCCTCGGTGCCGTCCTTCAGCGTCTCGATCCGGCGGATGTCGAGCCGCTGCGACGAGTAGAACTTCAGCGCCCGGCCGCCCGGCTGCGTCTCCGGCGAGCCGAACATCACGCCGACCTTCTCGCGGATCTGGTTGACGAACAGGCAGAGCGTCTGCGTCCGGTTCAGGTTGCCGGCGAGCTTGCGCATCGCCTGGCTCATCATCCGCGCCTGGACGCCGACGGTCTGGTCGCCCATCTGCCCCTCGAGCTCGGCGCGCGGCGTGAGCGCGGCGACCGAGTCGATCGCCACCACGTCGACCGCGCCGGAGCGGACGAGCATGTCGGCGATCTCGAGCCCCTGCTCGCCGTAGTCGGGCTGCGAGACGAGCAGCTCGTCGATGTTCACGCCCAGGTTCTGCGCGTACAGCGGGTCCATCGCGTGCTCCGCGTCGATGAACGCGCACACGCCGCCGAGCTTCTGCGCCTCGGCGATCACGTGGTAGACGAGCGTCGTCTTGCCCGAGGACTCCGGGCCGAAGACCTCGACGATCCGCCCGCGCGGCATGCCGCCGATCCCGAGCGCCAGGTCGAGCGAGATCGCGCCGGTGGGGATCGCCTCCACGCGGACCTGGGCGCCCTCGTCGCCCATGCGCATGACCGTGCCCTTGCCGAACTGGCGCTCGATCTGCGTGAGTGCACCCTGCAGGGCGGTGTCACGGGCCTTGGTGGCCTGGTCGTGGCTCATGTGGGCAATGCTCCTCTGGCAGCGTCTCGAAGTCGGTCCGGGGATGATGGGGCGGGGATCGGACGGAACACGAGGCAGCTTGCGGGGGATCGCGTGACGGGACAACACGCGGCGGTGACGAGGGACGCGCGGAGCTGTGCCGACTCTGTGGAGGCGCTTGACCTAGAGCGCGCTCGAGGTTCTACGATCGGAGCATGGTCACCGCCGAGGCACTGAGCATCTCCGACGCCGCGAACGCGACCGGCTTGAGCGTCCACACGCTGCGCTACTACGAGCGCGCCGGCCTCATGCTCGACCCGGTGGAGCGCGCCCCCTCGAGCCATCGCCGCTACACGGAGGACGAGATCCGCTGGGTCACGCTGCTCACGCGGCTGCGCGCGACCGGGATGCCGATCCGGCGGATCCGCGACTACGCCGACCTCGTGCGCGCGGGCGACGGCAACGAGGACGAGCGGCTCGCGCTGCTCGAGGCGCACCGCGACGGCGGTGCTCGAGCAGCTCGAGGTCATGCGCGCGAACCTCGACGCGATCGAGTTCAAGATCGAGCGCTACCGCGAGCAGGCCTGCTGACGCGGGGCGCGCCGAAGCCGCGCCGGCGACGAAGCGGCGCCGGGGGCGAAGCCGGCCGGCGGAGGCGACGCGAGCCGGCTAGTGCCGCGGCCAGTTCGCCAGCAGGATCCCGATGATCAGCAGATAGGCCGCGATCCCCGCGATCGACCAGATCGGGTAGGCGCTGAACACCGAGGCGTGGCCGAGGATCCCCAGCCCCGCGATCGCGATCGCGGTCACGAAGCCGATCCGGCGGCTGAACACGATCAGCAGCCCGCACAGTCCCTCGATCGTCGCGACGCACAGCAGCACGATCCCCCACGCCGTCGCGCTCCCGCCCGGGAGGTCGCCGGTCTCCAGCCACGACGCGTGCAGCAGCGAGGCGATCCCCCACGCGCCGGTGAGCACCGAGGAGAGCAGGAACAGCACGGACACGAACAGCACCCAGACCGCGCCCTCACGCCGGCTGCGGCCGGTGTACTGGAACTCGGTCGGCTCGGGGCCCGACGATACGTGGCTCATCGGCGCAGCTTCCCGCGGCCACCGCCCGCCCGCATCACCACGATCGGATGAATCAGTCGACGTCGTCCGGCGGCGGCGGGACGTCCTCCGCCCCGCGCGCCCGCCGGTCCAGCATCGCGCCGAGCGCCGCCGTGCCCACGATCAGCAGCGACGCGGCGAACAGCCACGACACGATCGCGAACGTGAAGCCGACGAGCCCGTAGCGGTCCGTGTCGTGCGAGATGTACGCCGGCATCGCGATCGTCGAGCCGATCCCCAGCACGAGCGTTCCGGCGCCCGTGAGCACGGCGGTCGGGACGAGCCGCCGCACCGCGATCCGCCGCCCGAGGAGCAGGTACGGGGTCCAGAGGAAGAACAGCCCTGCGCCGAGCGTCCCGAGCACCCACTGGACGACCGGGGTGTCCGGGTCGACCCAGGACGATCGGGCCTGCGCGAGCACCGCGATCGCGATCACGAAGCCGGCGAGCCAGAGCAGCCGCCGCCCCATCCCCGACGTCGAGCGGCGGCAACCGCCAGCAGTCGAGGTACACGCGCTCCAGCGCGCGCGAGAAGCTGAGCACGGACGAGCAGAGGATCACCACGCCGAGCAGCCCGATGCTGGCCTCGACCTGCGTCGGCGCCGCGAACAGCAGCCGCGCGGCGTCGGCGCCCGAGCCGGTGAGCCCGAACCGCCGGACGAGCTCGTCGCCGAACGAGTTGCCCGACACCACGGCCGTCGAGAGGATGCTGATCGGGAGCACCGCGATGAAGAGCTTCGACGCGACCGCGAGCGCGCGGTCGATCACCCGCAGCTCGACGAGCTCGTTCGCGTAGCGGCCGGCGAAGGTGGCGTCGAGCCGGCGCCGGGTGTCCTCGACCCGGGAGGCGAGCGCGCGCGTCGTGGCGGAGGACACGAACGCGACCGTAGGACCCGGTGCGGACGTCCACATCCCCCGAACAGCATGATGCGCGGGGCGCGGCGCGCCCCTAGCGTGCGCGACATGGAACCCTGGCAGCCCGCGAAGCCGCGCTTCCGCCCCTTCCGCGTGATCCTCGGCTGGGCCGTCGCCGCCGCCGCGATCTGGATCACTGCGGCGATCCTCCCCGGCTTCGCGCTCGACAGCACCGGCGCCGCCTTCCTCGGCGCCGCGGTGATCGCGCTGATCAACGCGGTGCTGCCGCCGGTCCTGGCCGCCCTGCGGCTGCCGTTCATGCTGGCGACCGGCTTCCTGCTGGTGCTCGCCGCGAACGCCGCCGCGCTGATGATCGCGCGCGAGGTGTTCCCCGACGACATCCACGTCGGGGGCTGGGGCGACGCGCTGCTCGCCGCGCTCCTGATCGCCGCGGTGACGATGGTGCTCGACGTCGTCCTCGGCACGAACGACGACGACGAGTACTCGCTGCGCGTGACCCGGCGGATCGCGCGGCGCGGCGGCGGCGGGACGCCGACCGCGGTGCCCGGCATCGTCTACCTCGAGATCGACGGCCTCGCCCTGCCGGTGCTGCGCGACGCGATGCGCGACGGCAGCGCGCCCAACATGGCCCGCTGGATCGCCGAGGACGGCTACCGGCTCGCCGAGTGGGAGACCGACCTGTCGTCGCAGACCGGCGCGAGCCAGGCGGGGATCCTGCTCGGCTCGAACGAGGACATACCCGCGTTCCGCTGGGTCGAGAAGGAGTCGGGCCGGATCATGACCTGCTCCTCCCCCGCCGACTGCGCCGAGATCGAGCAGCGCCGCGTGACCGGGATCGGGCTGCTGCGCGACGGCGGCGCCAGCCGCGGGAACCTGCTCTCCGGCGAGGCCGACGAGACGATCCTGACCGTCAGCCGGATGGACGCCGAGAAGCGCGCCAACCCCGGCTACCGCGCCTTCCTCGCGAACGGCTTCAACGTCACGCGCGCGCTCGTGCTGTTCTTCTGGGAGGTCGTGCTGGAGCTCACCGCGAGCACCCGCGCCGCCCGCCGCGACATCCGCCCGCGCGGCCACCGCGGCGGCATCTACCCGCTCATGCGCGCCGCGCTCTGCGTCGTCGTGCGCGACCTGATCGTGTTCGGCGTGGTGACCGACATGATGCACGGCCGCCCCGCGGTCTACGCGACGTTCTCGAGCTACGACGAGGTCGCCCACCACTCCGGGCTCGAGCGCGCCGACACGATGGAGGCGCTGCGCAAGCTCGACGAGCAGTTCGGCCGGATCGCCCGCGCGCGGCCGTACGCGGCGCGGCCCTACGAGATCGTCGTCCTCTCCGACCACGGGCAGACCCAGGGCGCCACCTTCAAGCAGCGCCACGGGTACGGGCTCGACGAGCTGGTCGAGCGGTCGCTGTCCGACGGCCAGGTCGCCTCGATCGCCGACGGCGACGAGCAGGGCGCGCGCGTCGGCCAGGCGGTCGGCGAGGCGACCGGCCGCAGCGCGAAGCCGGCGAAGAACGAGGTCGGCGGCCGGCCGGTCGTCGTGCTCGGCTCGGGCAACCTCGGCCTCGTCTACCTGATGGAGCACGCGAACCGGATGACGCTCGAGGAGATCGAGGCGCGCCACCCGCGGCTGCTCGACGCGCTCCGCTCGCATCCGCACGTCGGCTGGCTGCTCGTGCGCTCGGCGGAGCGCGGCGCGCTCGTGCTCGGCCCGGCCGGCACCCGCAGCCTGGCCACCGGCGAGGTCGAGGGCGAGGACCCGCTCGCGCCCTTCTCCCCGACCGCCGCGAGCCATCTCGCCAGGAGCGACGGCTTCGCGCACGTCGCCGACATCATGGTCGGCTCGTTCTACGACCCGGCGCTCGACGAGGGCTGCGCGTTCGAGGAGCTGATCTCCTTCCACGGCGGCCTCGGCGGCCCGCAGACGCGGCCGTTCATCCTCGCGCCGCCCCGGCTCGCGCTGCCCGAGGAGCCGATCCTCGGCGCCGCCGCCGTCCACGCGCTGCTGGCGGGCTGGCGCGCGGAGCTCCAGGCTCAGGACGGGTCGAGCACCCCGAGCGCCCGCGCGCAGGTCACGGCCTCCGAGCGCGACGACACGTCGAGCTTGCGGTAGACCGCGTTGGCCTGCGTCTTGACCGTGTTCGCCGAGACGAACGTCCGCTCGGCGATCTCGCGGAACGAGAGGTGGGTCGGCAGGTAGCGGAGGATGCGCAGCTCGGCGGCCGTCAGCGAGGCGGGCGGCGCCGCGGTGGCCGCCGTCGCGGTGGCGAGCTGGCCCCGCGCCTGCTCCTGCCAGGCCGCCAGCACGGTCGCGTCCGGCACGCGGCGGGCGAAGCGCTCGGCGTCGAGCAGGCGCGCGAGCGCATCGGGCACGTCGCACAGGCGCCAGGACGCCCAGCCGCAGAGGATCCGCAGCTCGGCGTCGTACCAGGGCGCGAAGTCCACCAGCCGCGCCTGCAGCCGCGTGGCGGCGGCGAGGTCGGCGCGCGCCTCGTCGCCGCGGCCCGCGTGGGCGCGCACGACCGCCGCGGCGGCGAACACGAGCGCGGACACGGCCGCGTCCTCGAGGTGGTGACGGTCGATCTGCGCGCGCGCACGCGTCACCAGCTCGCTCGCCTCGGCCCAGTCCTCGCGCTCGACGGCGAGGACGCCGAGCTGCGCGAGGCAGAGCGCGTGGAGCGACGGCGCCGCGACCGCCGCGCGCCGGGCGCCGGCCGCGAGCGCGTCCGTCGCCGCCTCGCGGTCGCCGAGCAGGTGGTGCGCGGCGCCCGCGACGAACTGGCAGAGGGCCGCGGAGACGTCGTCGCCGGGGAGCTGCGCCAGGCCGCGCGCGGCGTCCTCGATCACGCGCGGGAGCCCGTCGTGGCCGAGCGCGGCGCCGAGCGCGGCCAGGCAGCCGAACACCGCCGGCGGCGCGTCGGCCGGGGCCGCCACCGCGGCCGCGGACGCCCAGTGCGAGACGAGGTCGCCGCGACCGGCGAGCAGCTGCAGCGTCGCGGCGGCGAGCGCGAGCTCGGGCGTCGTGGCGATCCGGCGCTCGCTGAACCGCGCCAGCCGCCGCTCGACCGCGCCGGCATCGCCGTGGGCCACCGCGCTCGCGGCGCTCGCCCAGATCAGCCCCGCCGCGTGGCGGTCGTCGTGGGCCGCGAGGGCATGGCGCACGGCGCCGTCGACGTCCTCGGCGCGCCGGCACCAGTCGGAGGCGCGGCGGTGGAGCCCGTCGGCCCGTCCGGGCTCGATCCGCGCCAGCTCCTCGGCGAGCGCGTCACCCAGCAGCGCGTGCAGGCGGTAGCGCTCGCCGCGACGGTCGAGCGGCACGAGCAGCACGTTGGTCCGCGCCAGGCGCGCGAGCACCGCCGCGGAGCCCGTCCGCTCCAGCACGATGTCGCAGGCCGGGCCCGACAGCGTCTCGAGCACCGACGACCGGCGCAGGAAGACGCGCTCGGCGGGCGTCAGCGCGCTCAGGATCTCGTCGTGCAGGTAGTCGGCGAAGTACGGGTCCGCGCCGCTCAGCTGCGCCGGCGCACGGCCGTCCGCCAGCGCGATCAGCGCCAGCGAGAGCCCGCCCGGCCAGCCCTCGGTCAGCCGCATGAGCGCGTCGAGCTCGTCGGCCGCGAACCGGCGATCGCCGAGACCGAGCACCTCCGCGGTCTCCTCGCGCGTCATCGCGAGGCGGCCGGCGCCGAGCTCGACGAGCCGCTGCTGCGCGCGCAGCCGCGCGAGCGGGAGCGGCGCCTCGCCGCGCGTCGCGATCGCCACCACGGCGGCCGCGGGGAGCTCGGCGACGATCCTCCGCAGCGCGAGCCGCGCGGGCGTCCCGCCGAGCGCGTGCGCATCGTCGAGGACGAGCACGAACGGCTCGTCCGCGGGCAGCCCGCCGAGCAGGGCGGCCAGGCGCTCCGCGAGCCGCGCCGGGTCCTCGTCGTCGCGGCTGTCCAGGCCGAGCCAGGCGAACGGCCGCGCGTCGGCGGCCTCCCACTGGCACAGCAGCGTGGTCTTGCCGTAGCCCGCGGGGGCGGCCAGCACGGCGACGCAGCCGGGACCGGTGGCCGCCAGCGCGGCGACGAGCCGCGGCCGCGGCACGACGCCGCGCGAGAGCGAGGGCCGCCCGGCCCACGGGTCGGCCGGGGTGACGACGTCGATGAGCGAGGTGTCGGTCATGTCGCTTACCAGCCTCTCGCGTACGGGGCGCGCGCGGCAAGGGCGTGCACCACCCGATCCGGGGGCGGCTGACACGAGCACCCGTGCCCGGATTCATGCGATCGGGGTGATGGCGCCCTCCCGGCCTGGCGTAGCTTCGCGTCACGGTCGCCGGCCGGCGGCCGGCCGGATCCAGAGCCGAAGGAGGAGGTGGGCCATGAGCACCGTCGATCACCCGGGCTATCCGGACCCGTCGCCCTGGTGGGCGAGGTAGATGAGCGCCGCCTTCACGCGCCGGCTGAAGTCCTCCGCGCTCGTCAGCCCGAGCTTGAGGAAGATCGCGTTGATGTGCTTCTCGACGGCGCGCTTGGTGAGGAAGAGCTGCTCGGCGATCGCCTGGTTCGTCTTGCCCTGCGCGATCTCGGAGAGGATCTCGAGCTCGCGCGGGGTGAGCTCCCCGAGCGGCGACGAGCTCGCCCGCATGCGCGCGGTGATCAGCGCGTCGACCACCTTCGAGTCGACGACCGAGCCGCCCTCGGCCACCGCGCGCAGCGCCGCGATCAGCTGGGCGCGATCGGAGAGCCGCTCCTTGAGCAGGTACGCGCGGCCGTCCGACCCGTGCTCGAGCAGCGCGAGGGCGTACTGGGGCGTGGCGTACTGGCTCACCACGACGACCCCGATCGAGGGGTGCGTCTCGCGCAGCCGGTTGGCGATCGCGATCCCCTCGTCCTCGCGCGACGGCGGCATCCGGATGTCGGTCAGGATCGCGTCCGGGAGCTCGGCGTCGACCGCGGCGAGCAACGCGTCGCCGTCCTCGCAGGTGGCGACGAGCTCGAGCTCGGGCGTGTCCCCGAGCAGGTGCGCGAGCGCCTCGCGGACGAGGTACGAGTCGTCGGCCACGACGATCCGCAGCGGCCGTTCGGCGTCCGTCGTCACGGCTGTCCCGGCACGATCATGCGCGCATCGTCGCAAACGCGGTCGTGGTGGTCGCCGCCCGCCGCTCGCGGCGGACCCCTCCATGCGGTAGAAGTGGCGTCATGGGACTGACCGACGACGCCGCGCACGCGGCCGGCGTGCTCGCCCGGGAGACCCTGCGTCCCGCCCGCGCGGTCGAGCGGCGGGTCCGCGCGACCGGCGAGGAGCTCGCGCTCGGCGCCCTCGATGCCGTGCTCGCGTCGTCGCTCACCGCCGGCGCCGTCGACCGGATCGTCCGCAGCCCGCTGATCGAGCGAGCGGTCAGCGGCCTCATGCAGGGGCCGCTGGTCGACGCGATCGCCGCCGCGCTGATCCGCGACGCCGTGCTCGAGCGGCTCTCGACGGAGATCGTCCGCGCGGGCGTCCCGCAGCGCGTCGCCGAGGGCCTCGTCGCGGAGGGCGTCGTGGAGCGCTCGGTCGGGCGCCTGCTGTCCGGCCCCGAGCTCGAGACGGTGGTCACGCGCGCGCTCGAGGACCCGGGCGTCGAGCGGCTGATCGTCAAGACGCTCGACAGCGAGCGCGCCGAGGTGCTGGTCGGCGTCGTGGCCGACAGCCCGGGCATGGAGCGGATGGTCGGGCGCGTGATCGACAGCCGCCTCCTCGACACGGGCATGGCCCATCTGCTGGCGAGCCAGGAGCTGTGGGACATGGTCGACGAGATCGCGCAGAGCCCGGCCGTGAGCGACGCGATCGCGCACCAGGGCATGAGCTTCGCGGACGAGGTGGCCGGCGAGGTGCGGACGCGCTCGCGCCGGATCGACGACCGGCTCGCGCGCGCGGCGCGCAGGGCCTTCGGCCGGCGCGCGGAGCCCGGCCCCGACGTACCCGGTGGCGCCTCCCCTGCCTGACGCCGTGCATGTCGCCGCGCCCGTCGCGCCCCGCTACACCGGGCTCGTGACGCGCGCGATCGCGCTCGCGATCGACGCCGCGGTGATCAACCTCGTCGCGGCGGTGGTCGGCTTCGTCATCGCGCTGTGCCTCTCGGTGCTGCCCGCGAGCAACGACACCGAGGACGTCGTCGCCGCGATCTCCGCCGTCGGTCTACCTGATCTGGTGGGGCGCGTACTTCGTCACGTTCTGGAGCACGACCGGGCAGACGCCGGGCGCGCACGTGATGCGCTTCCGCGTCCACGACGCCGCCTCGGACCGGATCCTCGGGCTGCGCCGGTCGAGCGTGCGGCTCGTCGGCCTGGTCCTCGCCGCGATCCCGCTCTGCGCCGGGTTCATCCCGGTGCTGTTCGACGCCAAGCGCCGCGCTCTGCAGGACTTCCTGGCGCGCACGGTCGTGACCGACACCGACGCCGAGGTCGAGCGCGTCGCGCGCCCGCGCCGGCGCGCGGCGGCCTGATCACCCATTCCGGGGGATGCGCGGCCCCCCGCGCGCGCCGTACCGTCGCTACAAGTGATCGGCCACGCCCTGCTGCGAGCCTCCGGTCCTGCCGCGCTCGCCGGCTGGGACCGCCCGATCGCGGCGAGCTTCGCCGTCGGCTCGGCCTGCTTCTTCGTCGGCCCGTTCCCCGGCGTCGTACAGCTCGTCGGCGTCGGCGCCGACGCGGTGATCTTCTTCGTCGGGTCGCTCTTCTTCACCTTCGCGGCCGGGCTCGAGCTGCGCCAGGCGACGCTCCGCCGCGGCGTCCGCTGGGGCGCGGATGCGTCGTGGTGGAGCGCGGCGATCCAGTTCGCGGGGACCCTGCTCTTCAACGTCGACACGTACGACGCCATGCAGACCGGCCTCGACAGCACGCAGGAGGACAGGCTCGTGTGGACGCCCGACCTCGTCGGCTCCGATCTGCTTCCTCGTCTCCGGCCTGCTGGCCTACGCCGTCGTGCGCGGGACGCGCCGCGCCCGCGATCTGGCGGATGGCGGCGATCAACCTGCTCGGCTGCGTGCTGTTCATGGTCTCCGCGATCGCGTCCTACATCGTGCCGGCGAGCGGGTCGATCCTCGACCTCGCCGCCGCCAACTGGGGCACCGCGCTCGGTGCCGCGTGCTTCTTCACCGGGGCGGTCCTGCTCTGGCCCCGATCCTGACCCTGCCCGTCCCGAGGAGGTCCGTCCATGACCCTGCACGATGCCCACCAGGCGCGCCTGGCCGCCGAGCTCGACGAGCTCGGCGCGGAGTACGGCAACCGCTTCCTGCGGGAGCCGGCGCCCGACGGCGCGCTGTCGCCCCACGGCATGCTCGCCGTCGACGCGATGCGCCTGATCGGCGAGGAGCTCGCGCTCGACGGCCTCCCGATGCGCAACCTCGCCACCTTCGTCACCACCTGGATGGAGCCGGAGGCGCGCCAGATCATCGCCGAGAACCTGCACCGGAACTTCATCGACCACGCCGAGTACCCGCAGACGGCGGAGATCGAGCAGCGCTGCATCCGGATGCTCGCCGCCCTGTTCAACGCGCCCGGCGAGACGACCGGCGCCCGCACCCAGGGGTCGTCCGAGGCGATCATGCTCGGCGCGCTGGCGCTGAAGTGGCAGTGGCGCAAGCGGCGCGAGGCCGAGGGCAAGCCGACCGACCGGCCGAACCTCGTCTTCGGCGGCGACGTGCACGTCGTGTGGGAGAAGTTCTGCCGCTACTTCGACGTCGAGCCGCGGATCATCCCGCTCCAGGACGGCAAGTACGTGATCGGCCCCGACGACGTCGAGCCGCACGTCGACGAGCACACGATCGGCGTCGCGGCCGTCGTCGGCACGACGTTCACCGGCCACGCCGACGACGTCGTCGGGATCAACGACCTGCTGCTCCGGATCAAGGCGGAGCGCGGCCTCGACGTACCGATGCACGTCGACGGGGCGAGCGGCGGCTTCGTGTGGCCGTTCCTGTACCCGGACTCCAAGTGGGACTTCCGGCTCGAGCAGGTCCGCTCGATCAACGTCTCCGGCCACAAGTTCGGACTCGTGTTCCCGGGCATCGGCTGGCTGATCTTCCGCGAGCGCTCGGACCTCCCCGACGACCTCGTGTTCACGGAGAACTACCTCGGCAAGACCGACGCGACGTTCACGCTGAACTTCTCGACCGGGTCGGCCATGGTGCTCGCGCAGTACTACAACTTCGTGCGCCTCGGGCATGCGGGCTACCGCTACATCATGGAGACGATGCAGGCGAACGCGCGGACGCTCGCCGAGCGGATCGCCGGCGACGGCTACTTCGAGATCATCGGCGCCGACGAGGAGCAGCTGCCGCTGGTGGCGTTCAAGCTCACCGGCGAGCGCGACTACGACGAGTTCGACGTCGCCTCGCAGCTCGCCGCCGAGCGCGGCTGGATGGTGCCGGCCTACACGCTGCCGCCGAACGCCCAGGACGAGACGATCATGCGCGCGCTGGTCAAGCTCACGCTGGGCCATTCGCTCGTGACGAAGCTCGCCGACGACATGACCACGGCGTGCCAGACGCTCGACCGCAAGGGCGGGCTGCACCCGCTCGACCGCAAGCGCGCGAAGACCGGCGTCGGCTACTGACGGGTTCACCCGAAGGGGATGACGACGTTCCGCGGCAGCGCGGGGAAAGTGGCGACCGAGCCCTGAGATGGTGGAGACGACGCAATACCCGAGCCCGACGACGCCCGCCAGCGAGCACGAGAGCGCCTCGCATCAGATGGTCCGCGCGGCGCCCCGGTGGCTCCGCGACCTGGGCTTCACGTCGTGGCTGCTCGTCGGGCGTCACGCTGCTGCTCGTGGGCGCCGTCTGGCTGCTCGCGCTGACCCAGACGATCGTCATGCCGCTGATCGCGGCCGGCGTCATCGCCGCGGTCGCGTCGCCGGTCGTGGCGTGGCTCAAGGGCCACGGGGTCCCGCGCGCGTTCGGCGCGGTGCTGCTGCTGCTCGCGCTGGTCCTCGTCGGCGCGCTCGTCGTCGTGGTGATCGTCGGCGGCGTCTCCAGCGAGTCCGCCAGCATCAGCAAGCACATCTCCTCGGCCGAGTCGACGGTCCAGGGCTGGCTGAAGGACCTGGGGATCGACCCGAAGAGCGCGAGCTCGGCGACGTCCGACGCGCACAGCGCGACGGCTCGATCGGCCAGGCGCTGCTGCACGGCGTCACCGTCGGCGTGGAGAAGCTGTCGTCGCTGGCGTTCTTCCTCGCGCTGACGCTGCTCAGCCTGGTGTTCCTGCTCAAGGACGGGCCGACGATCCGCGCCTGGGCCGAGCGGCACGCGGGCGTGCCCGTCGAGGTCGCGCACACGGTCAGCGGCCGGATCCTGCAGTCGCTGCGCGGCTACTTCTTCGGGGTCACGATCGTGGCGGTGTTCAACGCGGTGGTGGTCGGCGTCGGGGCGCTGATCCTCGGCATCCCGCTGGCGGGGACGATCGCCGTGGTGACGTTCGTCGGCGCCTACATCCCCTACCTCGGCGCCTGGACCGCCGGGCGCCTTCGCGGTGCTGCTCGCGCTCGGCGGCGCGGGCGAGGAGGCGGCGCTGGGGATGATCGTGATCCAGCTGCTCGCCAACGGCGTCCTGCAGCAGCTCGTCCAGCCGATCGCCTACGGCGCCGCGCTGGGCATCCACCCGCTGGCGGTGCTCGTGGTCACGATCGCCGGCGGCGCGCTGTTCGGCGCCGCGGGCCTGATCCTCGCCGCGCCGATGACGTCGGCGATCAGCCGCATCGTCGGCGACCTGCGAGGGGAGTCCCAGACGGTCGAGGGCGGGCCGGAGCCCGCGAACCCGATGCCGGGCGCCGCCGCACCGGCGCCCGCCGGCTAGATGCGCGGATGGGCACGCCCGCGACGAACGAGGTCCGGGTGCTCGGGGTCGACGACCAGCCGATCTTCCTCGACGTCGCGCGCGAGGTGGTCGCGGCGACGCCGGGGTTCCGCTGGGTCGGGGCCGCGGACTCGGGCGCGGCGGCGGTGGCGGAGGTCGAGCGGCTCGACCCGGCGCTCGTGCTGCTCGACGTCCACATGCCGGACATGGACGGGTTCGAGACCGCGCGGCGGATCTCCGAGCGCCGCCCGGACGTCGTGGTCGTGCTCGTGACGATGGACGTCGACCCGATGCTGGCCCGTGCGGTCGAGACGTCAGGCGCGGCGGTGCTCATCCGCAAGCAGGAACTCGGCCGCGCCACGCTCCGGCGGCTGTGGCGCACGTACGCCGGCCGCGGTCGGGCAGCCGACCGCGGACGCGGGTGCCGACGCCGGGGACTGAGGCGATCTCGAGCTCGCCGCCGAGCGCGGACACGCGGTCGCGCATGTTCAGCAGCCCGCGGCTGGAGCTCTCCTTCATGTCGAAGCCGGGACCGTCGTCGCGCACCTCGAACACGAGCTCGCCCTCGAGCTCGAGCAGGACCTGCGCCGCGGTCGCGTCCGGCGCGTGCTTGGCGACGTTCTGGAGCGCCTCCAGGACGCAGAAGTACGCCGCCGTCTCGACGTCCTCGGGATAGCGGGCCGTGCCCTTGATCACGACGTTGACCGGCACCGGCGACTGGAGCGAGGCGGAGCGCACCGCGTCGGGGAGACCGTGCGCGGCGAGGGTGGCCGGGAAGACCCCGGCGGCCAGCGAGCGCAGCTCGTCGAGGGCGCCGTCGACGTCGTGCGCCAGCCGCTGGAGCAGCTCGCGCGCGCCGGCCGGGCTGCGGGCCATCATCTCCTCGGCGAGCTGGAGCCGGATCCGCAGCGCGACCAGCCGCTGCTGGCCGCCGTCGTGCAGGTCGCGCTCGATCCGCCGGCGCTCGTCGTCGGCCGCGGCGAGGATCCGCGCCCGCGAGGCCCGCAGCTCGCCGCGCGAGCTGTCGACGCGCTCGGCGAGCCGCTCGTTCTCGTCCCAGACGAGGGCGTACGCGCCGACGGCCTCGATGAACGCCCGCTGCTCGCGCAGCGTCCCGTCGTGGATGAGCGCGGCGACCGGACCCTTGTCGTCGGCTGATGAACGTCACCGCGCGGTCGGACTCGGGCCCGGGCAGCACCACCGGCCAGCCCGCCGCGGTGACCCAGCCGCGGCCGCCCGGGCGGGCGTACGCGAGGTCGAGCGAGGGGTCCTTCACCGCCTGGGCCATGGCGGCGTGGCGCGCCTCCGCGTCCGGCGCGACGCGCAGCCGGTGCGCGAGCACGAGCAGCGCGTCGGCGGTGTAGAGCCGCCAGGCCAGCAGCCCGGCGAGGAACCCGAGCGACACGAGCGGCAGCGTGAGCGACAGCGCGCCGGTCAGCCACGCCACGACGTCGTCGTCGACGCCGGCGCGGCGCGCGGCGATCGACGCGGCGAGCGTGAACATCCGCAGCATCGCCACGACGAGGACCGGCGCAAGCGCGCGCCGCATCAGCGGCGTCCCGTGGAACAGCCGGTCCGCGAGCCGCCAGAGGACGAGCAGCGGGAGCAGGATCGAGAGCACCTCGCGCACCGGGATCACCCCGTCGCTGACCCACGCGGGCGTCGCGTCGACGAGGCTGAGCGCGTTCGCGGGGCAGTCCGCGTTGCAGGTGGCCCAGGTCGACGGCGCCGGGAACGCGTCGACGAGCAACGCCGTCGGGACGTAGAGCAGCCCGATCAGCAGGGCCGCCGCCAGGACGAGCGCCCGGTCGGCGCGGCCCGGGAGCCGCCCGGACGGGAAGGCCAGCAGGAGGTAGACGATCGCCACCTCCGAGATCCAGCCCGCGACGCGCCCGATGCTGTACGGCAGCGGCTCGGACGACGCGGCAAGGGCGACGACCGCCCACAGGAAGCCGCCGAGGACGAGCAGGCGGCCGAACCGCGCGTGGGTCGCCTCGCGCCAGGCGTAGAGCCCGACGGCGATCGGCAGGGCGACGGCGAGCCCGTTGCGCAGCGCGAGCCAGCCGCGGTCCGGCATGTCCCCGCGCAGCGCGATCGACGACGGCGCCGGCCGCCAGTGCCGCGCCGAGCGCCGCGATCACGACCACCACCCCGGCGCTCGCGCGCCGCGGGGTGAGGCTCGCTGGGTGTCCGTCGATGCCGGTCGGCACTGCAGTCGTGCGCGCCGCGCATCCGGTGCGGCCCGGTCGGGTCGTGCGCCGACGGAAGCCGGCGCGCGCCCACACTATGACACCGCGCGCCGGGCGGCTCAAAGCGGGCGCGGACGGAGCCCGCGCCCGCGGGAACGTCAGCTCTGGAGGATGCGCGCCTTCTCGGCGGCGAACTCCGCGTCGGTGAGCACGCCCTGCTCCTTCAGCTGCGGCGAGCTGCGTGAGCTTGTCGACGCGGCTCTCGGTCGGCGCGGCCGGCGCGGGCGCCGCCTCGGGCGGCGGCGCATACTGCTGCTGCGGCGGGGCCTGCTCGGCGTCCTGCTGCGCCCACTTGTTCGCCTGGCGGCGGCTGACGCGGTTCGAGACGGTCGTCGCCGTCCCTGCGATGACGGCGGTGCGGGCCATCCCGCGGAGCAATGGCATCTGTGTCCTCTCCGTTCCTAGTTCGCTTCGGCCGCGTCGAGGGCGGCGAGCACGTCCTCGTGCGGGATCCGCTGGTTGTCGATCAGGAAGCCCCCGTTGCGCCGCACCGCGGCCGCGAACGGCGCCGCCCAGCGGTTCTCGTACATGATCACGAGCGCCGCCGATCCCGGGCTCGATCGTGTCTCGCGACGGTGTCGACGTCGTCCGCGCCCAGCATCCCGGTCGTGGCGCCGGCGAAGACGTGGAAGTCGCCGAGGCTCTCGGGGCTCAGGTCGGTCGCCTCGAAGCCGGAGAACGTCCCGTCCTCCCCCTCCATGACGAAGAGCACGTCGAGCACGCGGATGATCCCCTGGTCGACGAGGTCGAGCAGGTACGGCGCCGCCTCGCCGGTCAGCGGGGCGTCCGCCGGGTAGCCGATGACGACGATGTCGATCGGGCCGAGCTCCTCTTCGTTCGCTGCCATTCGCTGCCTCCGTTCGTGCACGCTTGCAGCGCGACGGTATCGCCGCGGCGCGCGCCGCGCTTCACCCGGACCGGATGATCGTCGGGGAGCGCGTCCGCGCCACGATCGGGGGTCATGCCCGCGCGCCTGATCGCGATCGAGGGCCTTCCCGACCTGCGCGACGTCGGCGGCCGGCGGACGCCCGGCGGGCGCGTGCGTGACGCGGGCGCTGTATCGCGCGGGCGGCCTGTCCGGGCTCGCCGGGCCCGGACGCGGCGGACCTCGCGCGGCTGGGGATCCGCACCGTCTACGACCTCCGGACCGCGGACGAGCGCGCGGAGCGGCCCGGCCACGTGCCGCGCGGCGCCCGCTGCGTCGCGCCCGACGTCCTGCGCGACGCCGCGGGCTCGCACGCACGCTCTGCGATCCGACCGCCCCGCCGGCCGTGGTCGAGCACGCCTACCGGCAGCTCGTCGCGCTCCCGAGCGCCCTGGACGCCTACAAGCGGCTGTTCCACGAGCTCGCCCAGCGGGCCCACCGCCCGGCGCTGCTGCACTGCACGACCGGCGCGGACCGGACGGGCTGGGCGGTCGCGGCGCTGCTCCTGCTGCTCGGCGTCGCCGACGAGGACGTGATGGCCGACTACCTGCTCGTCCCGACGCCCTTCGCGCGGCGCGAGTACCTCGAGGCGGCGATCGACGAGATGCAGCGCCGCCACCGGACGATCGACGTCTACTTCGCGACCGGACTCGGCCTCGGCGCCGCCGGCGTCGACGGGCTGCGCGCCGCGTTCGTGCTGACTAGGGGCGCACCGGCGGGCTGACCACGGCGGTGCGCGCGATCAGCGCGCGGCGCCCCGACGGCGGCCGGTTGCCGAGCCGCGCGCGGACGCGACGGCCGCCCAGCCGGCCGCGCAGGACGCCGCGCCGGCTCACGGTGACCCGGCCGTGGGCGGCGCGCGCGCCGCCGATCCGCAGGCGCAGCGCGCCGTGGCGGGCGCCGCGCCCGTCGACGCGGACGCCGGGCACGACCACGAGGCGGTGCAGCCGCGGGTCGACCCCGAGCCGGTAGTGCCCGCCGCGCAGCCCGCCGCCGCGCCGCAGCGCGTCGAAGGCGGGCGAGCCGGCGAGGTCGAGGAAGTCGAGCGTCGCGTCGATCGCGGCGACCGTGCGGCCGGTGCGCGGCGGCAGCCCGCGCGCCGGCGCGAGCTGTGCGAACGCGGTCGGCGGCACGGCGGTGGCGGGCACGTCGGTCGCGACGCGCGGGCAGCGCGAGCGGACCGGCCGGGCCGCGACGAAGCGCAGGAGCTGGCGCACGCCGCAGCCGCTGACGTCGGCGCCGACGATCGCGTGCCCGACGCCCGGCACGGTGACCCGCTGGGCGCCGGGGATCTGCGTCGCGACCCGCGCGGAGGTCTCGGGCGGCGTGCGCAGGTCCTCCTCCCCCTGCAGCAGCAGCGTCGGCACGGCCGGATAGGCGCCGCCGGCGGGCGCGGGCGGCCGCGGCGAGTCCGGCCAGCGCAGGCAGAGGTCGATCTCGTCGGCGTAGGCGACCTGCGCGTCGAACGGATGGAACGCCGCGGGCGGCAGCGCGAGCGCTCGCGCGCGGGCGACCGCGAGGCGCTGGTCGAGCGGCGTGCCGCGGGGCCACGGCAGCGGCGTGTCCTCGCACACGGTCGCGTAGCGCGCCGCCGAGAACTCGCGCGGCGGCGAGCGCAGGGCGTAGGAGTCCGACACGCGCAGCAGGCGCAGCAGCAGCGCCGCGTCGCCGTGGTCGAGCGCCGCGCGGACCGCCACCGGGAGCGCGGCGCGGATCGCGGGGTTGTAGTCCGCGTCGTACATCAGGTCGGCGAGCGCGACCGGCGTCACCGTCCCGCGCCGGCGCTCGCCGTGGGCGGTGTACCAGCTGCCGCGCAGCGGGACGCGCCGCAGCCGCGCGACGAGCGCGGTCAGGTCCGCGGCGGGGTCGGGCGTGAGGCCGGCGCACGCGTCCGGGCACAGCGCGCGCAGCGTCGGCGTCATCGCGCGGAAGCCGGCGAGCCCGAACGCGTCGGCGTCGTCCGGGTCGACGGTCGAGTCGAGGATCAGCCGCGCCACGCGGTCCGGGTGCGCCCGCGCGTAGGCCAGCGCGAGCTCGGTGCCGTAGGAGATCCCGAACAGCGTCAGCTTCTGCACGCCGGCCGCCTTCCGGATCGCCTCCATGTCCTCGACGCTGTCGGGGGTCGTGTAGTAGGACCGCCGCGGGCCGAGCTTGCGCGCGCACTCCTCCCCCGCGCTCGTCGACCGCAGCCGCGGATCGCGCTCCAGCGCCCGGCAGCGGAGCAGCCCGCTGCGCCCCGTCCCGCGCTGGTCGAAGCCGAGCACGTCGAAGTCGCGGATCAGCCGCGGGACGGTCAGCAGCACGTCGACCATCTCGAGCACGCCCGCGCCGCCGGGACCGCCCGAGAGGTACATCATCGTCCCGCGCCTGCCCGAGCCGAGGTTCACCCGCGCGACCCGCAGCGGCACCTTCCCGGGCACCACGCCTGCGCGGTCGAGCGGCACCTGGATCCGCGCGCAGCGGACGCCGCGCGCCTCCGGGCAGCCGTGCCAGCGCAGCTGCGCGTCGGCCGGGACCGCGGCCAGCAGCGCGAGGAGCACCGCCGCGATCGTCGCCCGGGCCGCCGTCATGGGCGAGCGACCGTAGCGGGTCAGCCGGGCGGACGCGAGGCGAGCGGCTCGTAGCGCGCGCCGCCGGGCTCGATGTGCGAGCGGAAGAGCACGACGGCCCCGCCGGCGAACGCGACCGGGTCGGGCGCGGCGGACAGCGACCGCGGCGAGCGGGCGCCCTTGCGCAGCCGCGCGACGGTCACGTGCGGGCGGAACGGCCGCGCCTCCGGCTCGAAGGTGCCCGCCGCCGCGAGCGCGCCCGCGACCTCCGTCTGGAGCGCGGCGAGCCCGCCGGACGGGTCGTCGACCGCGACGGTGAGCACGCGTGCCCGCCGCGGCGGGAGCAGCAGCGGCGCGCCCAGCGCCAGCGGCGGCGCGGCGAAGGCCAGCTGCTCGACCACCCGCGCGGCCGGCGCCGCGTCCGCGCGCCAGCCCAGGAACGCGAGCGTGACGTGGAACGTCTCGGGCGCCAGCGGCCGCCAGACGGCCGGATCGGCGGCCGCGTCGCGGAAGCGCGTCAGCGCCTCGACCGCGGGCGGCGGCAGCGCGAGCGCGACGAACAGCCGCAGCTTCACGCGAGCAGGCGGCGCAGCAGGTGCATCACGACGGTCGTCGTCCGCTCGCGCACCATCGCGCGGTCGCCCGGGAGCTGCACGGTGCGGTCGAGCCGCCCGCCGCCCGCCTCCGCCACGCTGAGGCAGACCATCCCGACCGGCTTCTCGGGCGTCCCGCCGTCGGGTCCGGCGACCCCCGTGATGCCGACGCCGACGGCGGCCCCGAAGCGCGCTGCGGCGCCGTCGGCGAGCGCGGCCGCCACCTCGGGCGAGACCGCGCCGTGGCGCTCGATCAGCTCCGCCGGCACGTCGGCGAACGCGACCTTCGCCGCGTTGGAGTAGGCGACGACGCCGCCGAGCACGTAGGCGCTCGATCCCGCGCGGTCCGTCAGGCGGCCGGCCATCAGCCCGCCGGTGCACGACTCGGCGACCGCGATCGTGCGCCCGCTGAGCAGCCCGGCGACGATCGCGTCGATCGTCGCCCCGTCCTCGGAGAACAGCGTGTCGGCGTGGCGCGCGCGGATCCCGTCGACGAACGCGTCGTACGCCGGCTCGGCGGCCGGGTCGAAGACGGTGGCGATCTCGATCTCGCCGCGGCGCAGGCAGGTCGTGATCTCGAGCCGGTCGAGCGCGCACCCCGTCCGCCTCGATCGCGAGCAGCGACTGCGCGATCTCCGCCTCCGGCACGCCGTAGAGGCGGAGCATCCGCGACTCGAACGTGCCCGCGCGGGCCAGCAGCGCGCGCAGCGGCGGCGTCGTGACCGCCACGGCCCACATCGGGCGCAGCTCGCCGGGCGGTCCCGGCAGCACGACGACGAGCGGCCTGCCGTCCCCCTCGACGACGAGGCCGGGCGCGGTCCCGACCGGCTCGAGGATCGTGGCGCCGCGCGGGATCACCGCCTGCTTGCGGTTCCCGGCCCGCATCGCCTCCTCGCTGTAGGAGCGCCAGCGGGCGCGGTTGCGGCGCAGGATCGCGAGGATCCGCTCCTCCAGGGCCGGGTCGAGCACCATCTCCAGGCCCGCGAACGCACCCACGACCTCGGCCGTGAGGTCGTCCGCGGTCGGCCCGAGCCCGCCGGTGGTGAGGATCAGGTCGACGCCCTCGCCGGCGAGGAACTCGAGCGCGGCGCGGACGTCGTCCGGGCGGTCGGCGACCACGACGATGTGCGCCAGCTCGACGCCGCGCTCGCGCAGCCGCTCGGAGAGCCAGGGGCCGTTGCGGTCGGGGATGATCGCCGACAGGACCTCCGTGCCGGTGACGACGATGCCCGCGCGGACGCTCATCCGCAGGTCGGGCGCTCCGACACCCTGCGCGGCTTGCCGCCCGCCTTGACCGAGTAGCCCACGGGCGCGTCGTCGGACACCTGGTAGGCCTTGCCGTCGACGCGCATCACCGCCTCGCCGGTCCCGAACGACATCGTGAAGCGCTTGGAGCGGAACGTCTCCGTGTCCTGGTTGGCGTCGAGCGTCACGTTGTTGATCACGGGGTCGCCCGACGCGTCCTCGACGCACACGCTGACCGGGCCCGTGGGCTGGATCTGCAGCCGCACGACCGTCGGAGCCGCCTCCTCCTTCTGCTGCTTCTCCTTCTTCTTCTTCTGCCCGTCGCCGCCGGGCGCGGCGGACGCCTCCGGCGTCGGCGTGGCGGAGATCTCGTCGCCCGGGTCGTTGTCGTCGCCCCAGCTGCCGATCACGAACAGCGCCCCCACGAGCAGGATCAGGCCGAGCCCGATCAGCAGCCACGGCGTGAGGGCGAACCGGCGCGGGGGCCGCGCGCGGCGGCTGCCGCGGTTGGGCCCGAACGGGGTCAGCTCGGGGCCCGCGGAGCGCTCGTAGCGCGAGCGGTACTCCTCGACCAGGTTGCGCGCGTCGAGGCCGAGATAGTCCGCGTACGTGCGCAGGAACGTCTTGACGAACGTGGGACCGGGCAGGAGGTCCCACTCCTCGTTCTCGAGCGCGCGCAGGTACTTGGCCCGGATCTTCGTCGCCGCTTCGACCTCGGTGATGTCGATCCGGTTGCGCATGCGCGTCTCGCGCAGCTGGTCACCGATCTCCGGCATGCGACGGCCTAGGCTACGTCACCGCCCTCGTCGTCGTCCGGGACCGGGACGCCGCCGCCGCGGTCCTCGAGCGCCGCGAGCACGCGCGGGACGTCCGCCTCGGAGATCAGGACCTGGCGCGGCTTGGAGCCTTCGTAGCCCGAGATCACGCCGCGCCGCTCGAGCATGTCGATGAGTCGTCCGGCGCGCGTGTAGCCGAGCCGCAGCCGGCGCTGGAGCATGGAGGTCGACGCGGTCTGCATCTCGGCCACGAGCCGGATCGCGTCGGTGAGCAGGGGATCCTCGTCGGGGTCGAAGCCGTCCTCGGGGCCGGCCTCGGCGACCTCCTCCTCGGCCTCCTCGAGCAGCTCCTCGCGGAACTCCGGCTCGCCCTGCTTGCGCCACTGCTCGGTCAGCCGCTCGATCTGCGCCTCGTCGACGTAGGCGCCCTGGATCCGCTGCAGCCGCGAGGAGCCGACCGGCGCGAACAGCATGTCGCCCTGGCCGAGCAGCGTCTCGGCGCCGTTCTGGTCGAGGATCACGCGCGAGTCGGTCTGGGAGGACACCGCGAAGGCGATCCGGCTCGGCACGTTCGCCTTGATCATGCCGGTGATCACGTCGACGCGCGGGCTCTGGGTGGCCAGCACCAGGTGGATCCCGACCGCGCGCGCCTTCTGGGCGAGCCGGATGATCGAGTCCTCGACGTCGGCGGGCGCGACCATCATCAGGTCGGCGAGCTCGTCGATCACGCAGAGGATGTACGGCAGCGCCTGCTCGCCGCGGCGCTCGCGCACCTTGTTCATCTCGATCAGGCTGCGGGTGCGGGCGAGCGCCATGTAGCTGTAGCGCTGCTCCATCTCGCGCACGAGGTTCTGGAGCGCGATCGCGGCCTGCTTCGGCGACGTGATCACGGGCGTGAGCAGGTGCGGGATCGAGTCGTAGTGGTTGAGCTCGACCTGCTTGGGGTCGACGAGCACCAGCCGGACCTCGTGCGGCGTGGCGCGGAGCAGGATGCTCGCGAGCATCGCGTTGACGGCGCCGGACTTGCCCGCGCCGGTCGTGCCCGCGACCAGCAGGTGCGGCATCTTGGCCAGGTCGGCGCCGATCGCGCGGCCCGCGACGTCCTTGCCGAGCCAGACGGTCAGCGGCGACCAGCCGTCGGGCGGCGGCTGCATGACGTCGCCCAGGTGGACGATCCGGCGGCGCGCGTTCGGCACCTCGACGCCGACCGCCTGCTTGCCGGGGATCGGCGCGAGGATGCGGATGTCGGACGCGGCCAGCGCGTAGGCGAGGTCGTCCTTGAGCTGGGCGACCTTGCCGACCTTGATGCCGGGCGCGAGGCGCAGCTCGTAGCGGGTGATGTGCGGGCCGGCGACCATGCCGATCACGCGCGCCTCGACGCCGAAGTGGCCGAGCGCCTCGACGAGCTGGGCGGCGACCTTCTCCTGGCCCACGGTGTCGGGCTTGGCGGCGTCGGCTCCGCTGCGGGTCAGGAAGCCGGGATCCGGGACGCGCCAGACGAAGTCGGGCGCGTCGGTGACCGAGCGGCGCAGGCGGCCCTGCGGGGTGAGGTCCGCCGGGTCGACCTCGGTGCCGCCGCGGACGACGCCCGGCTCGTCGGTCTCCGGGTCCTCGGCGAGCCGTGGCTCCTCGGGCGCGGCGGGCTCGGGCTCCGGCTCCGGATCGGGCTCGGCGACCTCGAGCTCGTCGGTGACCGGCTCGGGCGCGGGCCCGCCCTCGTAGAGGTCGGGGAAGCGCTCCGGCCCGGACCAGAAGTCCTGCTCCAGGTACGTGCGGGTGACGGTCGGCGCCTCGGCGGCCTCGAGCTCGTCGAGCTCCTCGCGCGGCGTGCGGCGGCGCTGGACGGCGGTCCGCACCGGCTCGGCCGTCTCGCGGATCGCGCGGCCGCTCGCGGTGACCGAGTCGCCCGTGGCGCGCAGCACCGAGGCCACGCTCGCGCCGGTCAGCAGCAGCATCCCGGCGATGAAGAGGAAGACCGCGATGATGTGGGCGCCGACGTCGCCGACCAGCGTCGAGGCGGCGTCGTAGAGCCCCTCGCCGACGTAGCCGCCGTTGTCCTCGACGCGGTTGCCGCCGGCGCCGAGGCCGAGCGTCCCCGCGGCGAGCGCGAGGCAGCCGGCGGCGCCCAGGCAGAGCGCGGCGGCGCGGAACGGCCGCACGGCGGGCAGCGCGTCGCGCATGAACACCAGCGCGCCCGCGGCCAGCAGCGCGACCGGCACGAGGTAGTGCAGCTCGCCCACGAGCTTCGCCAGGCCGTCGACCAGCCCCGAGCCCGCCTGGCCGCCGTCCCAGCCCAGGTAGACCAGGAAGACGAGGAAGATGCCGATCGCCACCAGGCCCAGTCCGATCAGGTCCCAGTGGCGCTGTTCGAGCGCGGGCAGGCGCACGCGCCACGCCGACGGCGGCGCGGAGCGTCGAGCGCGCGGCTTGCGGCGGGCGGCGGGCATGCGTCGGCAGCAGGCTTCGACGCGCGCGCGCGCCCTCCTCCCCGGTTATCCGCGCATAAGGAGGTCCGCGTATGCTCCGCAGGCGTGGAGGCCTCAGACCGACCCATCCGCGTGCTCGTCGTCGAGGACGACCAGGAGATCGCGCAGGTGCTCCAGCGCGCGCTGCGGCTGGAGGGCTACGACGTGAAGCTCGCCGGCGACGGGATCCAGGCGCTGGACGAGGTCCACGCCTTCCTCCCCGACCTGATCGTGCTCGACCTCGGCCTGCCGCGGATGGACGGGCTCGACGTGGCCCGCCAGCTCCGGACGGACGAGGACGACACGCCGATCCTCATGCTGACCGCGCGCGACGCGCTCGACTCGCGCGTGGCCGGGCTGGACGTCGGCGCGGACGACTACCTCGTCAAGCCGTTCGAGCGGCAGGAGCTGCTGGCGCGGATGCGCGCGCTGCTGCGGCGCCGGCCGCCGCGCGGCATGGCCCCCCTGCGCGTCGGCGACCTCACGCTCAACCCGGACACGCACGAGGTCTTCCGCGGCGAGCGCGAGATCGAGCTCACGCAGCGCGAGTTCGAGCTGCTCGAGTACCTCATGCGCAACGAGCGCCTGGTCATCTCGCGGCAGAAGCTGCTCGACGAGGTCTGGGGCTACGATCCGTTCTCGATCACGAACACCATCGAGGTGTTCGTCTCCAATCTGCGGCGCAAGCTGGAAGCCGGTGGCGAGCCCAGGCTCCTACATACGGTCCGCGGCGCGGGCTACGTCCTCCGCGTATAGGCGGCTCCCGATCCGCTGGCGGCTCGCCGGCGGATCGGCCCTCCTCACGCTGGTGATCCTGCTCGGGTTCGCGGCGATCGTCGGCGTCCTCACGACGCGCAGCATCCAGTCGGACTTCGACCGCGAGATCGCCGCCGCGGCGGACGATCTGCGCAAGTCCGTCCGGCCGGCGCTCGTCGTCGATGACAACGGGCAGATCCGCGACGTCAAGCTCAGCAAGGACAGCCCGGACCTCGACGACTACGCGGCGAGCCAGAACGCCGTGATCCGCGTGGTGACGCTGGACGGCAGCACGGTCGCGACGACGACGCAACGCGCCCTACCTCCCGCCTCCGCGGACGCTGAGCGAGGACTTCAACGGCTTCCGGATCGAATCGCGGCCGCTGAGCGAGGGGTCGTTCTACGTGCAGTACGCGCGCCGGCTCTCCGACGTCGAGGCGACCGCGAACCGCGTCCGCGTCTTCCTCGGGCTCGGCGTGCTCGGCGGCGCGATGCTCGCACTGCTCGCCGGCCTGGCGACCGCCACCCGCGCGATGGCGCCGGTGACGCGGCTCACCGACGCGGCGCGCTCGATCGCGCGCACGCGCGACCCGTCGCTGACGATCCCGCATCCGGAGTCCAACGACGAGGTCTCCGAGCTCGCGCTCACGCTCGAGAGCATGCTCGGGGCGCTGAACGAGGCGCGCGGCGAGACCGAGGCGACGCTCGCCCGCCAGCGCCAGTTCGTCGCCGACGCGTCGCACGAGCTGCGGACGCCGCTGACCTCCGTGCTCGCCAACCTCGAGCTGCTCGAGATGGAGCTCGAGGGCGAGCCGCGCGAGGCCGCCGCCTCCGCGCTGCGCTCCTCGCGGCGGATGCGCCGGCTCGTCGCCGACCTGCTGCTGCTCGCGCGCGCCGACGCCGGCCGCGCCGCCCCGCACACGCGCGTCGACCTGTCCGAGGTCGTGGCCGAGGCGGCGGGCGAGCTGGAGCCGGTGGCCGGCGACCACCAGATCAGCGTCGCGACGGTCCCGGGCGCCGAGCTGGAGGGCGCGCGCGACGAGCTCCACCGGCTCACGCTCAACCTGCTCGAGAACGCGCTCCGCCACACCGATCCCGGCACGGCGGTCGAGGCGACGGTCGAGCGGATCGACGGCGAGGTGGTCCTGTCGGTCGAGGACGACGGGCCGGGGATCCCGCCCGAGCTGCACGACAAGGTCTTCGAGCGCTTCTTCCGCGGGCGCCGGCGATCGCAGCGGCTCGAGCGGCCTCGGCCTCTCGATCGTGCGCGCCGTGGCGGCGTCGCACGACGGCTCGGTCTCGCTCGAGGACCCGCTCGACGGGCGCGGAGCGCGCTTCGTGGTGCGGTTCCCGGCCAGTCAGCCGAGCCCTGCGCCGACCAGCTCCTGGGGCACGTGAGGCCGCCCCATCGGCAGGTGGCCGGACCCCCTTGAGGGAACCGTCCACCCACCTGGACGGATGTCCGAGATGGACAAACGCCGATTTCCCCCGTACCTTCCCTGCCCGTAAGTCCGAAACGAGACACCTAGCCGTGGTGTTGCCGCACCGATCGGCGAGGAGAAAAGGGGCCGGGGACATGGGCTTCAGCCGCTAGACGACTTCAGCAGCACCACAAGACTTTTCGACACGAGCGCCGCATCAGGCGCTCGTTGTCGTTCTGGACCAGGTATCGGCCTTCGCGGCGCCGATCTGGATCGAACAATCGTCTACGCCGCGATCGCGTCGCGGCGCCGCGTGTCAGCCGCACGCGCGCCTCGAGGTTCAGCTCCTTCTCGAAGTCGGCGTCGTCGGCGTGGCGGAACGTGATCGTCCGCTCCTCCAGCAGGCCGATGAACGTCTCCACCACCGTCGCCGTCGAGCTGCGCGCCCGAGACGCGGCGCAGCTCGTCGATCGCCTCGCGCGAGGAGACCGGCTGGCGGTAGCTGTCGCGCGAGGTCATCACGTCGTACGTGTCGGCGACCGAGATGATCTTCGCGGCGAGCGGGATCTGCGGGCCGACGAGGCCGTTCGGGTAGCCCTTGCCGTCGATCCGCTCGTGGTGCGCCAGGACGATCTCGGCGACCGGTCCGTAGCCCTCGATCTGCGCGACCAGCCGGGCGCCCTGCTCGGGATGGCGCTTGACGAGCTCGTACTCCTCGTCGGTCAGCTTCGAGTCGGCGAGCAGGATCGAGTCGGGGAAGATGAACTTGCCGATGTCGTGCAGCAGGGCGGCGGTGTGGACGATGTCCTGGTCGTGCTCGTCGAGCCCGAGTCGACCGCGCGATCTCGCGCGAGTAGCGGGCGACGGCGGCCGAGTGACGCGCCGTCATCTTGTCGCGCAGCGAGAGCGTCTGGAGGACCGTGCTGAGCAGGCCGACCTGGAGCGAGGCGAGCTGTCGCGGGTCCGGCCCTCGAGCTTCTCCTTGCGCTCCAGTGAGTTGAGCGACGGTGCTGGAGCAGGTACTGGAAGATCAGCCCGACGACCGCCAGCAGGCCGACGACCGCGATGTCCTCCCGCTGGTAGGCGAAGGCGACGCCGGCGGTGAGCAGGCCCACCGCCAGCTCGACCGGCGCGATCGGGCAGGTAGATCGCCTGGAAGCTGCGACGGACCGGCTGCCCGTCGACGATCGCGATGTCGATCGCGATCAGCAGGAAGTTGAGGACGTTCATCGACGAGGAAGACGACCAGCACCGCGAGCACGAACGCCGCCACGTCGTCCGTCAGCAGCGACCGGCCGCCGAGCGCCTCGAACAGCACGCCGCCGACGAGCGGGAAGAACGCGAAGGTCGACACGTTCGCGAGCGTCGCGCGCCACGGAGCGCGGACGCTTGCATCGCGTTGACGAGATCGTCGTGACGCCGAGCACGGCGGCCGGCGTCGGGCCGAGCAGCGTCATCGCCAGCACGACGCGCGAGGAACGTCGCCGAGATGTGGAGGTTCGCGTCTCCAGCCGGAACGGCTCGCTGACGACCGAGACAGCGCAAGCAGCAGCAGGAAGAGCGTGATGGGCTCCCAGTCGGCTGCCGCTTGCGACAGGGCCGCCGCCGCCGACGGCCGAGCCGACGGTCAGGGCGATCTGCCCAGCCACGAGTGCGCGTTCCGTGCGCTTCACCTCGCACGTAATCGGCAGGTACCGGCGAGACCCTTAGTGCTCCGGAAAATGTGCATCCGGCCATCCCGCGCGCGGGCGCGCAGCCGCTACCCTGCCCGGCCGTGCGCGCCAACCTCGCCCCGCTGCGCGTTCCCGCCTTCGGGCGGCTGCTCTTCTCCTACACGACGAACTCGATCGGCGACGCCGTCGGGCTCGTCGCGCTCGCGCTGCTGGTGTACGGCGAGACGAGGGATCCGCTCGCCACGACCGCGCTGTTCATCGCCGCGCAGTTCCTCCCGGCCTTCCTGGCGCCGTTCCTGACCGCCCGCACCGACCAGCAGTCGCTGCGCCGCGTGCTGCCCGCGATCTACCTCACCGAGGCCGCCGTGTTCTGCCTCCTGGCGCTGCTGGCGAGCTCGTTCTCGCTGCCGCTGGTGCTCGCGCTCGCGCTGATCGACGGCGTGCTGATGCTCACCGCGCGCGGGCTCTCGCGCGGGGCGACGAACGCGATCCTGCACCCGAAGGGCCTGCTCAGGGAGGGGAACGGGCTGCTCAACGTCGGGTTCGCCGCCTCGAGCGTCGGGGGCGCCGCGCTCGGCGGCCTGCTCGTCGACCTGTTCGGCGTCGAGGCCGCGCTGCTGGTCGACGCCGGCTCGTTCGCCGTGGTCGCGATCGTGCTCGCCACCTGCCGCCACCTGCCGCGCGGCGAGGGCGAGCCGGAGCCGTTCCTGGCCCGCCTGCGCAGCGGGCTGCGCTACGCGCGGACGAACCGCGTCACGCGGCTGCTGATCGGCGGCGAGGGGCTCGCGATCGTCTTCTTCACGCTGATCGTGCCGATCGAGATCGTCTACGCGTCCGAGACGCTGCACACCGACGACCTCGGCTACGGGGTCATGCTCTCGGCCTGGGGCGCCGGGGATCGTGCTCGGCAGCGTGGTGTTCCTGGGGGTCCGGCGCCGGCCCGCCAGCGCGCTCATACTCTTGTCCACCCTCGCCATCGGCTGCGCCTATCTCGGCATGGCCGTCGCGCGCGAGTTGTGGGTCGCGTGCGCGTTCTCGATCCTCGGCGGCCTCGGCAACGGCGTGCAGTGGGTCTCGGTGATGACGGCGCTGCAGGAGTCGACGCCCGGCGACCTCCAGGCGCGCATCACCGGCCTGCTCGAGTCGATCGTGTCCGCCGCCACCGGCGTCGGGTTCCTGATCGGCGGCGTGATCACCGCCGCCACGTCGCCGCCGACGGCGTTCGCCGTCTCCGGCATCGGGGTCGTCGTGCTCGTCGCGCTGGCGGGGATCTTCCGCGTCGTGCCGGACACGCCGCGCGTCCCGCCCGGCTGGGAGGACACCAGCCGGACCTCGACCACCTGACGACGCGTGCCCATCCGGCCCGGCGGGCAGGATGGTCAGGTGGCAGATCCGATCCAGGTGTCCGTCGAGGGCGACGTCGCGCGCGCCGAGCTGGCCGGCGACTTCGACATGGCGGCGACCTTCACGGTCGAGCCGGCGCTCGAGCGCGCGCTGGAGGAGCCGGGCGTCGACGCGCTCGAGCTCGACCTCTCCAACCTGCGGTTCATCGACTCGACCGGGATCGGCGTGCTGCTGCGGCTGGTCGTCCGAGGCCGACCGGCGCGGCATCGACGCTCTCGATGACGCCCGCCCCGCGCGACGTGCAGCGCGTGTTCGAGGTGACGGGCGTCCGCGACGCCCTGCCGTTCACCGACTGAGCGTCAGACCTCGACGACGACCGGCAGCACCATCGGGCGGCGGCGGAGCCGGTCGTAGATGAAGCCGGCCAGGTCGTCGTGGAGCATCGTCTCGATCTGGCGCACCTCGCTCACGTGCTGCTCGGCCGCGCGGTCGAGCGAGTCCTCGACCGCCTCGCGCAGCTCGTCGACGAACTCGCTGTTGCCCTCGAGGAACGGGACGCCGCGCGCGAGCACCTCGGGCGGCACGACCGAGCTGCCGTCGGCCTCGCTGATCGTCGCGACGACGATGAAGATGCCGTCGGCGGAGAGCATCCGGCGGTCGCGCAGGGCGACGTCGGTCACGTCGCCGATGTCGACCCCGTCGACGAAGATCATCCCGCTCTGCTCGCGCTCGCCGAAGCGCGCGCCGCGGGCGTCGAACTCGACCGGCTGGCCGTTCTCGGCGATGAAGACGTTCTCCTTCGGCACGCCGACCGCCTCCGCCAGCGATCCGTGCAGCTGCTGGCGGCGGAAGTCGCCGTGGACCGGCATCACGTAGCGCGGATGGGTCAGGTTCAGCATGAGCTTGAGCTCTTCCGCCGACCCGTGCCCGGACGCGTGGATCGGCGCGTCGCGGGTCGTCACGACCTCCGCGCCGACGTGGTAGAGGCGGTCGATCGTGTCGTTGACCGCGCGCTCGTTGCCCGGGATCGGCGTCGCCGAGAAGACGACGGTGTCCCCCGACTTCAGCTCGACCTGGGGATGGTCGCGATAGGCCATCCGGCGCAGCGCCGAGAGCGGCTCGCCCTGCGACCCCGTCGAGATGATCACGACCCGCTCGGGCGGGAACTGCTCGACCTCGCGGAGCGGGATCAGCATCCCCTCGGGGAGGTCGATGTGCCCCAGCGAGCGGCCGATGTTCACGTTCTTGCGCATCGAGCGGCCGACGAGCGCCACCTTGCGGTCGAGCTGCGCGGCCGCGTCGACCACCTGCTGGACGCGGTGGATGTTCGACGCGAAGCAGGTGACGATGATCCGGCCCTGGCAGTGGTGGAACACGCGCTCGAGGTTCGGCCCGACGATCGACTCGCTGGCCGACGTCCCCGGCCGGTCGGCGTTCGTCGAGTCGCCGGCGAGCAGCAGCAGCCCCTCGCGCCCCAGCTCGGCCAGCCGCGACATGTCGGCCGGCGCTCCGCCGACCGGCGTCTGGTCGAACTTGTAGTCGCCGGTGAAGAGGATCGTGCCGAGCTCGGTCGTCAGCGCCACGCCGCACGCGTCCGGGATCGAGTGCGTGAGGTGGATCAGCTCGATCGCGAACGGCCCGGCCTGCGCGACGTCCCCGGTCGGCAGCACGTCCAGGCGCGCCTTGCGCAGCTTGTGCTCGTCGAGCTTGGAGCGCGCCATCGCGACCGTCAGCTGGCCGCTGTAGGTGACGGGGATGCTCTCCTCCCCCAGCTCGCGCAGCAGCCACGGCAGCGCCCCGAGGTGGTCCTCGTGGCCGTGGGTGATCACGATCGCCTCGATGTCGTCCACCCGCTCGCGCAGGTAGGTGAAGTCGGGCAGCACGAGGTCGATGCCCATCTGCTCCGCGGTCGGGAACCGCAGCCCCGTGTCGACGACGACGATCCGCCCGTCGTACTCGACGACGGTCATGTTCTTGCCGATCTCGCCCACGCCTCCGAGCGGGAGGACGCGCAGGGTTCCGCTCACGCGGTGGAGGCGGTCGCGAGCAGCCCGTGGCGCTCGAGCATGGCCCGGATCTGCGTGAGCTCCGACTCGTCCGCCTCGACCATCGGCAGGCGCAGCGTGCCGGCCTCGAGGCCGAGCAGGTTCAGCGCCGCCTTGACCGGGGTCGGGCTGGCGGTGATGAACAGCGTCGCGTAGACGTCGCGCAGCGAGGCGTCGATCTCCGCGCGCTGCCCGGGCTCGTCCCACATCCGCCGCATCTCCGGCCCGACGATGTGCGAGGCGACCGCGATGCAGCCGCCGCCGCCCATCTCCAGGTTGGCGAGGTAGGCGTCGTCGTTGCCGGCGAGGACGACCATGCCGTCGATCGGCTGCTGCTCGGCCGTGTTGGCCTGCTTGACGGCGACGATCCCGTCGATCTGGGCGAGCTCCGCGAGCAGGTCCGGCCCCATGTTCACCGCGGTGCGGCCGGGGATGTTGTAGACGATCACCGGGGTCCCGCCCGCCGCGCGGGCGACCTCGGTGAAGTGCGCCAGGATCCCGCGCCGGTTGGGCTTGTTGTAGTAGGGCGTCACCGAGAGGACCGCGTCCGCCCCGGCGGCGATCACGCGCTCGGTCAGCTCGACCGCGTGGCGCGTGTCGTTCGAGCCCGCGCCGGCGACGATCGCGCCCTCTCCCCCGGCCTCGCGCGCGATCAGCTCGACGAGCCGGGTCTGCTCGTCGTCGGTCAGCGTCGCGGCCTCGCCGGTGGTGCCGGCGACGACCAGGCCGTGGGACCCGTTGGCGAGCAGGTGCTTCGCCATCGCCACGGACGCGTCGTCGTTGACGCGGCCGTCCGGCTGGAACGGCGTGACCATGGCCGTGAGCAGTCCTTCGTACGGGCGCATGGCCGACAGTGTGCCACGCGGGGCGGGCGTCAGCCCGCCAGCGGATCGCCGCTCGTCAGCGGCGGCGGCGCGTAGCTCGGGTGGTTGGGATCGTCGGCGCCCGGACCCTCGACCGGCGGGACGCCGGGCGCGGGCGGCGGCGGCGCGGCGCCCTCGGGTGCCTCGGCCGCCGGGACGTCGGAGCCGACGTCCGGGACGCCCGGCGCCGGCGGCGCGGCCTGCTCGGGCGTGGCCGCCTCGACGGGCGGCGGCGCCGTGCTCGCCGCGAGCGGGTCGCCGTGCGGCGGGCCGGGATCCGGCGCGGGGACGGGCCGGCCGTGCTGGTCGTAATCCTGGGCGGGACCGGACGGCGGCGCGTCCCGCTGCTGGCCCTCGTTGAACTGCTGCTGGGCCTCCTCGAGCTTCGCCTGCGCCTGCTCGGCCATCTTCTTGGCCTTGTCCATGAATCCCATGGCCGTAGTCAACCACGCTCACCCCAGCGGCCGCAGGCGGCCGTCGGGGTCGAAGCGGCGCTTGAGCTCGCGCAGGCGCGCGAGGTTGGGCCCGTAGGACGCCGCGCGGCGCTCGGCGCCCTCGTCGGCGCCCTGGAAGTTGACGTAGGTCGCGCCGGTGCCGAACGGCCGGAAGCGCTCCCACGCCGCGCGGACCCAGCGGCGGTTGGCGTCGGGGTCGGGCGCGCCGGGGCCCCAGTGGCCGTTCGCGCCGGCCACGTAGCGCGCGTCGCGGTTGCCGACCGCGCCGTCGTCCGCCGCGCCGGTCGGCGATCGCTCCGCCGAGCTGGAGGAGCCCGACCTCCGCGCCCGGCAGCGGACAGGCCGCGAAGGTGTCGCGCATGACCTCGAGCAGCTCGTCCGGCAGCTCGGCGAGGAACTCGGTCTTCCAGTAGTAGTGGTCGCCGCGCGGCTCGTCGTCGTCGAGGAGCGACTGGAGCTCCGTGTACGGCCGCTCGGCGAGCAGGTCGATCAGCGGGTCGCCGAGCGCGTCGAGCGGCGCGAGCGCGCTCCGCGCGCTCCGCCGCCGCCCCGGTGTGACAGACGAGCAGCGCGCAGATCCGTTCGCCGCGTGCCGCGGCGGGCACGAACGGCGCGGCCGGGGCGCGCAGCATGACCAGGAACGCGCTCAGTTCGCGCGGCGCCGGCCGTCGTCAGCTCGCGGTATGCGCGCAGGACCTCCGCGGCGCGCGCGAACGGCCACGCGATCAGGCCGCCGAAGACGAGCGGCCCCACCGGGTGCAGGCGGTAGGTGAAGGAGGTGACGACGCCGAGGTGCGCGCCGGCGCCGCGCACGCCCCAGAACAGGTCGGGCTCGCTGTCGCGGCTCGCGCGGCGGACGCACCCGTCCGCCGTGACGATCTCCACCTCGAGGAGGTTGTCGACCGTCCAGCCGAAGCGGCGGCTGAGGTAGCCCAGCCCGCCGCCGAGCGTGAGCCCGGCGACGCCGACGCCCGACACGTAGCCGAGCGGCGTGGCGAGGCCGTGCCGCTGCGTGGCGGCATCGACCTCGGCGAGCGCGCAGCCGGGACCGACGGTGGCGGTCCGCGCCTCGCGGGTCGACCTCGACCGATCGGAGCAGCGCCATGTCGAGCGCCAGTCCGCCCGCGGTCAGCGCCGCGCCGCCGATGTGGTGACCGCGCCCGCGCACGGTCACGGCCAGGTCGTGCGCGCGGGCGTGGTCGAGCGCCGCGGCGACGTCGGCCGCGCCGGTCGGCTGGACGACGAGCGCGGGCGTCGACCCGGCGGCGCCGTTCCACAGCTCGGTGCCCGCGTCGAAGCCCGCAGCGCCGGGGACCAGGACGGCGCCGCGCACGCGGCGCCGCAGCGCGCCGAGGTCGCCCGGCCCGTCGATCACCGCGCGCAGCGTGCGCGCGAACGCCTCGGGCTGCTCGACGGGCGGGTCGTCGGCCGCGCCGTCGATCACGTGCAGCGGCCAGTGCCGGCGGGCGCTCACCGCCGCGGCGACGGCGAGCGGCGTGGCGAGGTCGTGGCGGCCCCACACGAGCGCCGTCGGCGCCGCGATCTGCGCGAGCTCGGCGGGCGGCATGGCGCGGAACGCGAACTGCTCCATCATCGCGCCGAGCGCCGCGCGGGCGTGGGCGGTGCGCGCCCGCTCCAGGTTCGCCGTCACGAACGCCGCCCACGGTCCGCCGATCGCGGTGCGGAGGCGGGGCAGGTCATGCGCGCAGCGGTGCCACAGCGCCTCGTGCGTGGCCTCCTCCGGATCCTCGGCGAACGCCTGCAGCGCCATCCGGAACGCCGGCGCCGGCGCGAACGTCGCGAGCCCGAGGGCGTCGACGAGCACGAGCCGCCCGACGCGGCCGGGGTCGGCGGCGGCGAACCGGGCCGCGATCGCGCCGCCGAGCGCCTGTCCGGCGAGCGCGGGCGGCGCCGCGCACGTCGCGTCGACGAGCTCGGCGAGCCAGCGCAGGACGAGCGGCGCGTCGAGCTCGGCGCCGGCGGGCAGGGGCGCGCCCTGGCCCGGGAGGTCCGGCGCGATCACGCGGTGGCGCCGGGTGAGCGCGGGCAGGACGCGCCACCAGTGGACGGCTCCCCCGCCCGGCCCGTGCAGCAGCACGAGCGGCGTGCCGCTCCCGCCCTCCAGCACGGGGGTCTCGATCCCGGCGAACGTCATCCGCCGGCGGCGCACCGGGACGTCGGCGAGCAGGCGGCGCTCGGCCTCTGCGAGCCGCATCGGATCGAGCTGGACGGTCATCGGAGCCTCCTCGGCATCGGGTCCGGTGAGCGTCCGCCGGCAGCGCGGCCGCCGCATCGGCGAGATCACCCATTCGCGCGCGGCGCGCGCGTGGGTAGCCCGGTCAGACCAGTCCGCGCTCGTACGCGCGCGCCGTGGCCGCCGCGCGCGTGGAGACGCCGAGCTTCGCGAAGATGTTGCTGACGTGGCGGTCGACGGTCCGGTCGCTGAGCACCAGCGCCGCCGCGATCGCGCGGTTCGTGTCGCCCGCCGCCACCCGCCGCAGCACTTCGAGCTCGCGCGCGCTCAGGCCGAGCGGGTCGCGGCCGAGCGCGGTCTCGGCGCGCATCCGGTCGGGCGCGGCGCCCAGGCGGGCGAACTCCGCGCGCGCGGCGTCGAGCTCGAGCCGCGCCGCCTCGTCGTCGCCGAGCGCCCGGCACGCCAGGCCCAGCAGCTCCCGCGACCGGGCGACCTCGTACGGGGCCTCGAGCGCGCGCCAGCGCTGCTGCGCGTCTCGCAGGTCGGCGAGTGCGGCGGCGGCGTCCCCGCCCGCCAGCGCGAGCGTCCCGCGGGCGTGGGCCACGCGCGCGTCGAGCAGCTCGCGCCGGTACGGCGCCGCGATCGCCTCGAGCTCCGCGCAGGCGGCGCGGGCGGCCGCGTCGTCCCCGGCCGCGAGCGCGATCTCCACGGCGGCGGGGAGCAGGCCCGCGCGGCGCTGCGGATCGCGCGTCCCGGCCAGCGCGCGCTCGATCGCGGCGGCGGCGGCCTCGGTCCGCCCCTGCGCGAGCCGCAGCAGGGCGAGCCCGGGCTGCGGCTCGCTTCCCGCGTGACCCGCGCGCAGGTACGCGGCCTCGGCGCCGGCGTGGTCGCCGCGCAGCCGTGCGATCTCGCCCTCGCGGTACGCCGCCTCGGCCGCGGCGCCCGCGCCGGACGGATGGGCGGCGCGGCGCGCGGCCCGCTGCGCCTCGGCGAGCGCCTCGTCCCAGGCGCCGTGCAGCTGGAGCAGCTCGGACCGGTGCACCAGGCACCGCCCGGTGAAGGCGACCATGTCCGGCTGCGCGTCGCACCAGCGTGCGAGGGCGGCCGTCCACTCCTGTGCGCGCCCGAGCTCGTGATTGACGTGACAGCCGTCGATCGCGCTGCAGTAGACGAGCCCGGTCACGATCGGCGACAGCTCGCCGGCGCAGACCGCGACCATCGCCTCGTCGACGCAGCGCAGGCCGTCCTCGACGCGCCCGAGCGCCACGCGCGCATGGCCCTGCTCGTGGAGCGCGAGTGCGAGCAGGTCGGCGTCCCCGAACCGCTCGGCGATCACGATCGCCGCGGCGGCGGCGGCGTCCGCACCGCGGCGGTCGCCGGCGATCTGCCGCTCGATGACCTGCGGCAGGAGGAGATAGCCGCGCTCGACGCAGTCGGACCCGTGCCGCTCCACCAGCCGCCCGGCGCGGGCGAACCAGCCGCCGGCGCGCGCGGGCTCGCCCCGCAGGGCGAGGCTCAGCCCGATCCAGAAGGCGCAGCGCGCCGCGCGGTCGGAGCGCTCGTGGGCGCGGACGGCGCCCTCGAGCGCCGCCACGAACTCGTCGTCCCGGCCGAGCATGTAGGCGGCCGTCGCGAGCTGCTCGAGCCCGTCGGCGTCCAGCTCGCCCGCCAGCGGCGCGAGCACGGCATGCGCCTCCCCCCACGCCCCCGTCGCGCGGGCATCACGAGCCGTTGCCACCGCGGCCGCGACGTCCATGACGTCCATCTTCGCGCTTGAGCGCCTCGGTGAAGCGCCGCGGGACCGCCGGCGCGTCGCCCTCCTCCCACAGCGTCACGACGACGAGCTCGCCGCGCGGCCGGTCCTCGAGGCAGACGAAGACCACGTCGCGGTCGCGGACGTAGACCGAGCCGCGCTGCGCCGCGGCGCCCGGCGGCGGCTCGCGCGACACGTCGCCCGCCGCCCAGGCGCGCGACACGCGCGCGATGACCTCGGCCCGCGCGTCGAGCGTCCCGCGCACGCGCTGGCGGTAGCGCTCGGCGGCGTGGTCGGTCACCGCGACGAGCATCTTGCGCTAGGGCCAGAGCAGCCGCTCGAGCCCCACGGTGAGCCGGTCGGGCAGCCCGGCCACGTTGCGCACGGCCAGCAGCACGCCGGGCATGAAGCTCGTCCGGTCGGTCGTGACGTGGCGCAGGGTGAGCGTCTGGGCGACGTCGCCGAGGATCACGTCCTGGTCGGCGACGAGCCCGGGCAGCCGGACGGAGTGGATCGGCACGTCGCCCTCCATCAGGTCGGCCGTCCGCTTCGCGGTGCCCGACGGCGCGTCGAGCTTGGCGGCGTGGTGGTACTCGATGATCTCGGCGCGCTGCATGTGGCGCGACGCCTCGGCGGCGAAGCGCATCAGCAGGACCGCGCCGATCGCGAAGTTCGGCGCGACGAAGGCGTTCGCCGGCGACGCCTCGGCCACGCTGCGCAGCGCCTCGATGTCGAACCCGGTCGTCCCCACGACGACGTGGCGGCCGGCCGCGAGCGCGGTCCGCGCGTTGTCGAGCGCGGTGTCGGGCCGGGTGAAGTCGACGACGACGTCGCAGCCCTCGAGCACGTCCTCGAGCGGCACGCCGAGCGCCGGGTCGGCGCGCCCGGTGAGCTCCAGGTCGTCGGCGCCCTCCACGGCGGCGCAGACCGCCTCCCCCATCCGCCCCGCGGCGCCGGCGACGGCGACGCGGATCATGCCGCGACGGGCTCTGCGGCCGGGCACACCGGCGCCACGGCCTCGCTGAACGCCTCGCGCGACGGCCCGATGCCGGCGGCGGAGAGGCGCTCGGGCGCCCACAGCTCGTCGACCAGGCCGCGGAGGTCGTCGAGCGTGACCGCGTCGATCTTCGCCATCACGGCGTCGGTGTCGAGCAGCGGCAGGTCGTAGAGCGTCGCGCCGCCGAGCCGGTTCATCCGCGCGGCGGACGACTCGAGCGCGAGCACGATGCGCGCCTTGACGTTCTCGCGGGCGCGGGCGAGCTCGTCCTCGGTCGCGGGCTGCTCGCGCATCCGCTCGAGCTCGGCGCGGACGACGTCCATCGCCTCCGCCACCTTGTCCGGGCGCGTGCCGACGTAGAGGCCGATCTGGCCCGAGTCGGTGAACTGGCCGGAGAACGAGTAGACGGCGTAGGCCAGGCCGCGCTCCTCGCGCACGCTCTGGAACAGCCGCGACGAGCTCAGCCCGCCGAAGATCGCGTCGAGGACGCGCAGCGCGTGGCGGCGGTCGTCGTGGCGCGGCAGCCCGGTGGCGCCGAGGCAGACGTGGACCTGCTCGGTCTCCTTGGCCTGGAAGCGCACGCGGGCGGGCGGGCGCGGCCGGCGCCGCATCGGGCACCGGGGCCTGCGCGCCGGCGCGCAGGCCGGCCAGCGTCCGCTCCGCCAGCTCCACGACCACGTCGTGATCGACGGAGCCGGCCGCCGCGATGACGACCGAGGACGGCACGTAGCGGTGGGCGTGGAAGGCGGCGATGTCGGCGACCGGCGTGTCGCGGATCACCGGCGCGCGGCCGATGATCGGGCGGCCCAGCGGGTGGTCGCCGAAGACCGCGTCGCCGAGCACGTCGAAGACCGTGTCCTGCGGGTCGTCCTCGTACATCGCGATCTCCTCGAGCACGACCTCGCGCTCGGGGTCGACGTCGTTGAACGCCGGGCGCCAGACCATGTCGGCGATGACGTCGAACGCGCGCGGCAGGTGCTGGTCGAGCATCCGCGCGTAGACCGTCGTGCCCTCCTTGTCGGTGCCGGCGTTGAGCTCGGCGCCCATCCCGTCGAAGAGCTGGTCGATCTCCGCGGACCCGTAGCGCTCGGTCCCGCGGAACAGCATGTGCTCGAGGAAGTGGGAGAGCCCCGCCTCCTCGGTGCGCTCGCCGCGCGAGCCGGCGCCCACGAAGAACCCGAGGGCCGCGGATCGCACGGAGGGCATTGCCTCCGTGACGACCCGCAGCCCCGAGTCCAGCGTGGTGAGCCTGTGCTCGGGCAGGGCGTGCACTACCCGCGGTCGGGGTCGCGGTCGCCGCGCGGGCGCCGGTCGCGGTCCCGGCCGCCGCCCGCCGCCGCCGTCGCGGCGCGGCCCACGGCGCCCGCGGTCGCGGCCGCCGCCGTTGCCCATGCTCGGGTCGCCGGTGCCGACGGAGGTGAGCTCCTCCTTGGTCTTGCCGGCGATGTCGGGGTCCTCGGCGAGGCGCAGGCCGATCCGGCCGCGCTCCTTGTCGACCTCGACGACGCGGACGGCGATGTCGTCGCCCTTGTTGAGCACCTCCTCGACCGTCGCGACCCGCTGGCCGGGCGAGACGTTCGAGATGTGCAGCAGGCCGTCGGTGCCCTTGGCGAGCTCCACGAACGCGCCGAACGTCGTCGTCTTGACGACCTTCGCGGTGGGGAACTCGTCGCCGACCTCGACCTCCTTGGTCATCGAGCGGATCCGGTCGACCAGGGCGTCGCCCTGCTGGCCGGTCTGCGCGTAGACGCGGACGGTGCCGTCGTCCTCGACGTCGATCTGGGCCTCGAACTCCTCGGACAGGCCGCGGATCGTCTCGCCGCCCTTGCCGATCAGCAGCCCGATCTTGTCGGGGTCGATGCTGATCGACGAGATGCGCGGGGCGAACTCGGAGAGCTCGGTGCGCGGCGTCGAGATGACCTCGTCCATCTTGCCGAGGATGAACGTCCGGCCCTCCTTCGCCTGGGCGAGCGCGTCGCGCAGGATGTCGAAGGTGACGCCGGTGATCTTGATGTCCATCTGGAGCGCGGTGATCCCGTTCTCCGTGCCGGCGACCTTGAAGTCCATGTCGCCGAGGTGGTCCTCGACGCCGGCGATGTCGGTGAGGACGGTGTAGTCGTCGCCCTCCTTGATGAGGCCCATCGCGACGCCCGCGACCGGCGCCTTGAGCGGCACGCCCGCGTCCATCAGCGACAGCGAGGAGCCGCACACCGAGGCCATCGACGACGAGCCGTTGGACTCGAGGATGTCGGAGACGACCCGGATCGTGTACGGGAACTCGTCCTGGCCCGGGATCATCGGGACCAGCGCGCGCTCGGCGAGCGCCCCGTGGCCGATGTCACGGCGCTTCGGGCCGCGCATGAAGCCGGCCTCGCCCACCGAGAACGGCGGGAAGTTGTAGTGGTGGAAGTAGCGCTTGGACGTCTCGAGCCCGAGGTTGTCCAGGCGCATCTCCTCGCGCGTGGTGCCGAGCGCGACGACCGACAGCGCCTGCGTCTGGCCGCGCGTGAAGAGCGCCGAGCCGTGCGTGCGCGGCAGGAGGCCGGCCTCGATCGTGATCGGGCGGATCTCCTTCTCCGAGCGGCCGTCCGGGCGCTTCTTGTGGACGGCGATCCGCTGGCGGATCGTCTCCTTCTCGAGCTTGTCGAACGCGGCCTGCGCCTTGGAGCGGTAGTCCGCGTACGTCTCGGCCGCGGGGTCGCCCGAGTACTGCTCGAGCACCTGCTCCTCGACCGCCTTGGTGGCGTCCTGGCGCGCGAGCTTGTCCTCGACGCTGGTCGCCTCGTCGATCGCGGCGCCGTGCGACGCGCGGATCTGGGCGAGGAGCTCCTCGTCGACGGCCGGGGCCGTGACCTCGAGCTTCTCCTTCGAGACCTTGCCGGCGAGCTCGAGCTGGACGGCGCAGAGCTTCTTGATCTCGCCGTGCGCGATGTCGAGCGCGTCGAGCATCTCGGTCTCGGTGATCTCGTTGGCGCCCGCCTCGACCATCAGGATGGCCTCGTCGGTGCCGGCGACCACGAGGTCGAGGTCGGCGGTCAGCTGCTGCTCCTCCGTCGGGTTGACGACGAAGTTGCCCTCGACCTTGCCGATGCGGACCGCGCCGACCGGGGTCGGGAACGGGATGTTGGAGATCATGAGGGCCGCCGACGCGCCGTTCATGGCGAGGATGTCGTACGGGTGCTCGTGATCGATCGAGAGCGGGATCGAGACGAGCTGCGTCTCGTAGCGCCAGCCCTTCGGGAACAGCGGGCGCAGCGGGCGGTCGATCATGCGGGCGATCAGCGTCGCCTTCTCGCCGGCGCGGCCCTCGCGCTTGAAGAACGAGCCGGGGATCTTCCCGGCCGCGTACATCCGCTCCTCGATGTCCACCGTGAGCGGCATGAAATCGATGTCGCGCAGGTTGCCCGCGGTGGCGGTCCCCAGGACGCGGGTGTCGCCGGAGGCGACGAGGACGGCACCGGAGGCCTGCTTGGCCAGGCGGCCCGTCTCGAACGTGATCTCCGCGCCACCGATGGTGACGGAGACCTCGTGCACTTCTGCCATGTATTCCTTTCTCGGCCCGCCGCTCGGTCTGAGGCGGGCCCATCTTTCACTCTGAATCGCTTCGGTAGTGAGCGCCTTCAGGATAGCGGGGTAGGGTCCGGCCATGCCCTCGCAGATCGTGGTCTTCGGCGCGACCGGCTACACCGGGCGGCTCACGGCGGAGCAGCTCGTCGCCCAGGGCGCGCGGCCGCTGCTGGCCGGGCGCTCCGAGCTGCGGCTCGCGGAGCTGGCCGAGCGGCTCGGCGGGCTCGAGCACCGGGTCGCCGACGTCGAGCGTCCGCAGAGCGTCGCCGAGCTGCTCGAGCCGGGCGACGTGCTGCTCAGCACGGTCGGCCCGTTCAAGCGCTGGGGCGAGCCGGCGGTCGAGGCGGCGATCGCCGCCGGCGGGACCTACGTCGACTCGACCGGCGAGCCCGCGTTCATCCGGCGCGTGTTCGACGTCCACGACGGGCCTGCGCGGCGCGCCGGCGCGGTGCTGCTGCCGGCGCTCGGCTACGACTTCGTCCCGGGCGCGCTCGCGGGCGCGCTCGCGCTCGAGGCCGCCGGCGACCGCCGCCGTCCGGGTCGACGTCGGCTACTACGCGCTGGGCGGCACCGCAGCGTCGCTCAGCCGCGGCACCAAGGCCTCGTTGGCGGGCGTCGCGCTCGACCCGGCGTTCGCGTTCCGCGGCGGCCGGATCGTCACCGTGCGCTCCGCCGAGCGGGTCCGGTCGTTCGCGGTGCGCGGCAAGGACCGCCCGGCGATCTCGGTCGGCGGCGCGGAGCACTTCGGGCTTCCGGCCGCGTATCCGCGGCTGCGCGAGGTCAACGTCTACCTCGGCTGGTTCGGCCCGGCCTCGCGCGTGACGCAGGCCTCGTCGGCGGCCGGCGCGGTGCTCACGCGGATCCCCGGCGTCCGCGGGCTGCTCGAGCGCGCGGGCGACAAGCTCGGGTCGATGGGCGGTCCCGGGCCCGAGCCGGGGACGACGCCGGGCACCCACAGCCACATCGCCGGCGCGGCCTACGACGCCGACGGCGGGCTGCTGGCGGAGGTCGCGGTCGGCGGCGCCGACGCCTACGACTTCACCGCGCGCTTCCTCGCCTGGGCGGCGCGGCGCGCCGCCGACGGCGGGGTCTCGGTGCGCGGCGCCGCGGGCCCGCTCGCGGCGTTCGGGCTCGACGGGCTGCGCGAGGGCTGCGCCGCGTCGGGCATCGAGCCGCTCTAGTCCTTCTCCCCCATCCCCATGCTCGTCGCGCCGAACCAGGTGCCGCGCGCGAGGATCTCGGCCTCGAGCTGCGGGACCATCGTCCGCGCCTGCCGCCGGACCACCCAGTCGACCGGCGCGGAGTGCAGCAGCGGCTTCAGCACGCCCATCGCCGCGACGCCGCGCGGGACGTGCACCTTGCGCCGCCGCCGCTCCATGCCGTCGACGATCGCCTCGGCGCACGCTTCCAGCGAGACACGCGCGCCCGCGGGCCCGGGCAGCTTGTCGACCGTCTCGTCGAACAGCGCCGACGCGGCCTGCTGGTCGCGCACGAGGTCGGTGTCGATCCAGGCCGGGTGGATCGTCCCCACGGCGACGCCCTTGTGGGCGACCTCGAGCCGCAGCGCGTTGGCGAAGTGCTCGACGCCGGCCTTCGACGCGCAGTAGGTCGTCATGCCCGGGAACGCGCCGTAGGCAGCGGACGAGGCGGTGATCATCACGTAGCCGCGCCGGGCCGTCACGTGCGGCAGCGCCGCGGAGACCGTCCGGACGACGCCGGTCAGGTTGACGTCGAGCACGCGGAGCAGCACGTCGACCGGCGCGATCGCGACGGTGCCGGCGGCGCCGATGCCCGCGTTGGCGTGGACGACGTCGATCCCGCCGAGCCGGTCGACGGTCGCCGTCGACGGCGGCCTGGACCGACGCCTGGTCGGTGACGTCGCAGACGGACCACGCGTGCCCGGGACCGAGCTCGGCGGCGAGCGCCTCGAGCCGCTCCGGCTCGAGCCCGACGAGCGCGACGCGCGCACCGCGGGCGGCGGCGACGCGCGCGGTCTGCGCGCCGATGCCGCGGGCGGCGCCGGTGATGAGGACGACCTTGCCGGCGAGGGAGGTTCGGCGTGCCATGGCGCAAGCCAAGCACACGCCGACTTCGGGATGTCCCGCCATCTGCACCGCGAGCGTGAGCCGGACGACCGGATCGGGCGCGCCCCTACCGCGTCCAGCTGCGCGCACGCGACCTCGCGGGCAACGCGTCGGGCGCGCGCGTCGCGCACGTCACCGTCGGCTGAACGCCCGGCGGTGAACCGCGGCCGCGCCGGCGCCGTAGCCAGGAGGTGCTGCGCTACCACGTGCTGCGCCGCGAGCAGCGGCTCCCGGGGACGCCGGACGAGGTCTTCCCGTTCTTCGCGGACGCGCGCAACCTCGAGGCGATCACCCCGCCGTGGCTCGGCTTCCGCGTGCTCACGCCGCCAGCCGATCGAGATGCGCCCGGGCGCGCTGATCGAGTACCGGCTGAAGCTGCACGGGCTGCCGCTGTCGTGGCTGACCCGGATCGAGGAGTGGGTGCCGGGCGAGCGCTTCGTCGACGCCCAGCTCGCCGGGCCGTACGCGCTCTGGCATCACACGCACGAGTTCGCGCCCGACCCCGGGGGCGGGACGCTGATGCGCGACACCGTCCGCTACGCGCTGCCGTACTGGCCGCTCGGCGAGGTCGCGCACGCCCTGCTGGTGCGGCGCGACCTCGCGGCGATCTTCGCCTTCCGCCACCAGGAGGTGGCGCGGCGCATCACTGCACGGTGAGCGTGCCCTTCATGCCGGCCTCCTTGTGGCCGGGCACCGGGCAGTAGAACTCGTAGGTCCCCGGCTTGAGGTCGACGGTGATCGGCGGGGCGTCGCCGCTGGTGACCGTCTCGGTCTCCTCCTCGACGCCGTTGCCCTCGATCTCCACCGCGTGCGGCGTGGAGCTCGGGTTCGCGAAGTCGACCGTGACCTTGCCCGCCTTGGCGGTGGCGTCCTTCTGGTCGAACTTGAGCGAGCCGTCGGCCGGCGCGGAGAACTTGAGCGTCGCCCCGCCGCCGCTGCTGCTGCCGCTGTCGTCCGCCGGCGCCTGCGTCGCGGTCGGCGTCGCCGCGGACTCCTCGTTGTCGTCGCCGCCGCAACCGGCGATCACGGCCGCCCCCACGATGAGGGCGATGAGCATGGCTCGCATGGTGCCTCCTGGGTTCATGGCCACTCCTTCCGACGGCCGGGCGGGGCCGCGCATTCCCGTCCGGTCACTCGATCTCCCCGCTCACCACGGGCGACACGCGGTCGGGGCCCTCGTGGCGGACGACGCGGATCCGCTCGTACTCGCCGACGCGCGCCGCGGTCGTGAGCACCACGTAGGCGCGGCCGCGGGCATCGGCGCGGAACGTGCCGGCGCTGGCGCTCCAGCCCTCGCGCTCGCAGCGCACCTCGTAGACCGACTCCGAGCCGGGCTCCAGCCCCTTGACCCAGAGATGGACCTCGGTCCCGCCGCGCTCGGGTGAGAGCTCGGCGCGCGCCGAGGCGCCGGTGTCGCCGGTGAGCCGCAGGTTGTACTGCGCGGTCTCGGCCGCCTCCCCGCCGTCGCCGGTGCCGAGGGCGAGCGCGGTCGCGCCCGCACCGACCAGCAGGCCGGCGATCGTGCAGACGACCGCGAGCGCGCGCCCGCGCGGGACCCGCAGCAGCGCGGGGCGGCGCCGCCGGTGGCGGCCGCGCTCGCGCGCGATCCGGTCGAGCAGCCGCTCCTCGACGGCGGGCGGCGCGGGCGGGATGACGAGCCCCTCGGCGTGACGGAGGATCTCGGGCAGCCCGGCGAGCCGCGCATGCTCGGCGGCGCACTCCGGACAGCCGGCGAGATGCGCCTCGACCGCCGCGCGCTCCTCGGGCTCGAGCGCGCCCAGCACGTAGCCGCCGAGCGCCTCGCGGGCCTCGTCGCAGCTCATCCCGGCACCACCCCCATCTCCTCGAGCACCAGGCGCAGCGAGCGCAGCGCGTACCAGGTCCGGCTCTTCACGGTCCCGACCGGCAGGCCGGTGTGCTCGGCGATCTCACGCATGGAGAGTCCGCGGAACTGCGCCATGCGGATCATCTGGCGATGCTCCGGCGTGAGCCGCTCGAGCGCCGCGGCGACCTGCCAGCCGAGCATCGACTGCTCGAGCGTCGGGCCGCCCTCGGTGTCGACCTCGGGCTCGTGGCGCGGCAGTGCCGGGCGGACGGAGGCGCGGCGGCGCGCGTCGATGATCGCGTGGCGCGTGATCTGGAACAACCAGGTCCGGACCGCCGCCTTCTGCGGGTCGTAGGTGCCCGCGTGGCGCCAGGCGCGCAGGAACACCTCCTGCACGATCTCCTCGGCGGCGCCGCGGTCGCCGAGCGCGTTGAGCGCGAAGCCGAACAGCTCGCCGCCGTAGAGGCGGTAGAACTCGCGCATCGCCTCGCCGGTCTCGTCGGTCGCCAGGCGGTCGATGAGCGCGGCGTCCGCGCCGGCCGGTCTCGAAGGTGTCGGCGGCACTGCGCGGGTATACGCGCGCTCACGCGGCGCGGTTCGCGAGCCGCGCGAGCAGCTCGGGACCCGGGCGGCCCGCATGGCGCTCGCCCTCCCAGAACAGGGTCGGCGTGGTGGGCACGCCGGCGCGCACCCCGCTGCGGAACTGCTCCCGGACGCGCGCGGCGACCGCGTCCGAGCGGCGGTCGGCGTCGAACCGCGCCACGTCGAGGCCGAGTCGCGTCGCGCGCGCCCACAGGTGCGGGTCCTCCAGCCGCCCCTGGTCGGCGAACAGCGCGTCGTGCATCGGCCAGAACGCGTCCTGGAGCGCCGCGGCCTCCGCCGCGCAGGCCGCCGCGAACGCGCGTGGATGCGACGCCTTGACCGGGAAGTGGCGGAACGCGACGCGCACCGGCGCGCTCGCCAGCACGGGCTCGAGCGCCGCGCAGAACGGGCATTCGTAGTCGCCGTACACGATCAGCACGGGCGCTCCCTCGGGTCCGCGGACGTGGTCGTCCGGGCCGACGGGCGGGACGGGCGCGGAGGACAGGTCGCCCATACGGCCGAGCGTAGCGACAGGTTTGCCGCGACGGGGACCCGTGGTACCCGGACGGTGATCGTGCAGGGGACTCGTACCAGCTACGAGGTCACGGTCGGCGAGGTCGAGGCGCTGCGCGCCTACGTTGCCGAGCAGGCCGGGCCGGCGGACGCCGAGGCGGCCGAGCGCCTGCTCGGGCAGCTCGCCGCGCTCGAGCAGCACCGCGGCGAGCGGCTGCGCTTCACGCCCGTCCCCGCCGCGCGCGGGCTCGCCGAGCGCGCGATCGACGCGCTGCGCAGCGAGGGCGACGTGCGGATGGGCAGCCGCCGCTGGCGGCTTCAGCGCTCGAGGCCGTCGAGGGCGTCGAAGAGGAGATTGGCGCCCGGCAGGTCGCCCGGCGACGGCGCCTCGTAGCTCCAGCGCACCACGGCGTCCGGACCGGTCAGCACGAGCGCCCGCTGCGGGAAGCCGCCCGGGTGCAGCACGCCGAACGCGCGGCAGGTCGCGCCCTTCGGCTCGAAGTCGGAGAGCTGCTCGATCGCGATCCCGAGCTGCTCCTTGAACGCCTGCTGGGAGTAGGTCGCGTCGCAGGACACCCCGTAGAGCGTCGCGCCGCGCTCGGCGAGGTCCTCGCGCACCTCGTTGTAGATCGCGAGCTGGTCGGTGCAGACCGGCGAGAACGCGAACGGGTAGAAGACGAGGATCGTCGTCCGCCCCTCGAGCTGCGCGCGGGTGAACGGCGCGCCCGCGATGGTCGCGAGCGCGAAGTCGGGGGCCGGGCGGCCCGCCTCGATGACGGGCACGGCGCTACCGGCGCAGGCCGAGCTCGCGGATGAGCGAGCGGTACCCCTCCAGGTCCTTCTTCTGGAGGTAGTTCAGGAAGCGGCGGCGGCGGCCGACGAGCATCAGCAGGCCACGGCGCGAGTGGTGGTCGTGCGAGTGCTCGCGCAGGTGCTCGGTCAGATGGTTGATACGGCGGGTCAGCAGCGCGATCTGGACCTCGGTGGCCCCGGTGTCGCGCTCGTCCTTGCCGAACTTGGCCGTGATCTCGGCTTTGTCCTCAGCGGTCAGCGTCATGTGCGACGCGTCAGGGTAGCAGCCTGCAACGCCGCGTCAGGCCGCGATCCGGCGCGTCTCGTCGACGTCTCGCTCCATCTGCTCGACCAGCGCCTCGACCGAGTCGAAGGCCAGCTCGCCGCGCAGCCGCTCGAGGAACGCGAGCCGCAGCTCGCGGCCGTAGAGGTCGCCGGAGAAGCCGATCAGGTAGGGCTCGACGAGCAGCCCGCGGCCGGTCACGAACGTCGGCCGCACGCCGACGTTCGTCGCCGCCGGCCACCACTGCCACGCGCCGTCGAGCTCGACCGCGGCGCGGCATGCGTAGACCCCGTGCGCCGGGCACACGAGCGCCGGGTCGGGGATCAGGTTGGCGGTCGGGAAGCCGAGCGTCCGCCCGCGCTTGTCGCCGTGCTCGACCGTGCCGCGCAGCTGGAACGGCATCCCCAGGCAGGCGGCCGCGCGCGTGACGTCGCCGGCCTCGAGCAGGCTGCGGATGTGGCTCGACGAGATCACCTCGCCGTCGACCTCGACCAGCTCGACCACGCGCGTCTCGAACGCGTCCTGCGCGCGCAGCAGCGCGACGTCGCCCTTGGCGCGGTGGCCGAAGCGGAAGTTCTCCCCCACGCTGACCCGCTGCGCGTCGAGCGCGCCGATGAGCACGTCGTCGATGAACCCCTGCGGGGACTGCTGCGAGAAGACGCCGTCGAACGGGATCACGACGAGCTCGCGCACGCCGAGCCCGGCGACCAGGTCCGCCTTGGTGGCGAGCGAGGTGATCAGCTTCGGCGCCTTGTCCGGCGCGACGACGGTGCGCGGGTGCGGCTCGAAGGTGAGCACGGTGTCGGCGCCGCGCATCACCTCGCGGTGACCGAGGTGCACGCCGTCGAACTCGCCCACCGCCACGTGGCGCGGGCGAGGCTCGGCGTCGGGGAGCCAGGTGACGTCCATCAGCCGCGGAAGCCTACGACGGGCTTGAGCGTGCCGTCCGCGCGGGGCTCGGCGAGCGCGATCAGCCCGTCCTCGTCGACGAGCCGGGCGGTGCCGTCCGCGCGGCCCTCGACGGCCACCCCGTGCCCCGCCCGCCGCGCCGCGTCGCCGCGCAGCTCGACGGCGGGCAGGAAGCCCAGCGCCTCGTCCAGCGGGACGAAGCGCCCGGCGTCCGCGACGTCGAACGGGCCGATCCGCGTCCGCCGCAGCTCGAGGCAGTAGGCGTCGCCGAGGTCGGCGATCAGCGAGCGCACGTACGTCCCCGAGCCGCACTCGATCACGAAGCCGGCGCGCTCGCCGTCGCGCCAGCGCTGCTCGAACCGGTGCACGTCGACCTCGCGCTCGGGCACCTCGACGGCCTCCCCCGCCCGCGCGAGCGCGTACGCCCGGCGCCCGCCGACACGGACCGCGGAGTAGGCCGGCGGCCGCTGGCGGATCCGGCCGGTCGGGAGCCGCAGCGGCTCCGCGGGCGTCCGGCCCGGCGCCAGCTCGCCCTCGGGATCGCCGGTGGTCGACGTCCAGCCCAGCCGCGCGACGGTCTCGTAGCGCTTCGGCAGCGCCATCAGCCAGCGCTGCGCGCGGGTCGCGCGCCCGACGAGGATCAGCAGCAGCCCGGTCGCGAACGGGTCCAGCGTGCCGGCGTGGCCGATCTTGACCCCCTTGCCGCGCGACCGCCGCTCCGCCGCGACGACGTCGTGCGAGCTGATCCCCGCCGGCTTGTCGGCCAGCAGGACCCCGTCGCTCAAAGCTGCTCGGCGAGCCGGGCGCGCAGGAACGACACGAGCTCGCCGAACTCGAGGTCGGTCGAGAAGCCGGCCGCGCGGCGGTGGCCGCCGCCGCCGAGCGCCCTGGCGATCGCCGAGACGTCGACGCGGTCGTCCGTCGCCCGCAGCGACACCTTGCGGCGGCTCGACGCGGTGTCGGACAGGAGCTCGCGCACGAGGCCGGCCATCGCCGTCCCCTCGAGCGCGCGGAGGTGGTCGACGACGCCCTCGGAGTAGCTCTCGTCCGCGCCGGTGACCGCGTAGTCCTCGCGCGTGAGCTGGGACAGCGTCAGCAGCCCGCCGTCGAAGCGCTCGACGGCGCTCAGGCCGCGCGCCAGCAGCTCGAGCTTGCCCTGCGGGACGCCCTCGTAGAGGCGCCGGTAGATCTCGTGCACGTCGACGCCGGCGGCGATCAGGTCCGCGGCCATCTCGTGCGCGCGGGCGCCCGTGTTCTCGTACATGAAGCGGCCGGTGTCGGTGACCAGGCCGACGTAGAGCGCCTCGGCGATCGGCTGGGTCAGCGGCGACGCCGAGCCCGCGCATCAGGTCCCAGATCACCTCGGCCGTGCACGACGCGTCCGGGACGACGTGGTCGACGGTCCCGAAGCGGGTGTTGTCGTGGTGGTGGTCGATGTTGAGGATCCGCCCGCCGAGCTTGAGCGCGCCCGCCGGGTTGCGATCGATGTTGCCGCAGTCGAGGAACACCACCGTGCGCTCGCCGACGTCGTCGGGCACGCTGGTCACGAGCTGCGGCAGCTCGAGGAAGCGGTACTCGTACGGCAGCGGGAACTCGTCCGCCGACAGGAACGAGAAGGCGTCCTTGCCGAGCGCGCACATGACGCCCTGCATCGCCGCGAGCGAGCCGAGCGCGTCGCCGTCCGGGTGCTCGTGGGTGGTGAGGACGAAGCGGTCGCCCTCGCGCAGCGCCTCGAGCACGAGCTCGCGCGACGACGTGACCCCGTTGCGCGTGGTCACTCGTCCGCCTCGCGATCGATCAGCTCCGAGATCCGCATGCCGCGGTCGGACGTGTCGTCGTAGAGGAACTCGAGCGTCGGGGTGTGCTTGAGCCGGAGCTCCCGCGCGACGGCGCGCTGCAGCACCCCGTGCGCGGACTGGAGGCCGTCCATCGAGCGGCGCCGTACGCCGTCGTCGCCGAGCACACTCACGAACACGCGGGCACGGCGGAGGTCGGGTGCGGTCTCGACGGCGGTCACGGTGACGAATCCGACGCGCGGATCCTTGAGCTTGAGGGTGATGGCGTCGGACAGGACCTCGCGGACTGCCTCGTCCACCCGGCGCATGCGATCGCCGGTCACCCTAGCGCTTCCAGGTCGGCCCACGAGGCAAGGCGCCGCTCGTAGCGGACCCCCTGTGGGAAGCGTGCGTCGAGGGCGCGCTCGACCGCGTCGGCGGCCTCCTGGCAGCGTCCCGGAGAGCCGCCCGCGAGCGCCACGGCGAGCGTCGAGCGCTGCCAGGTGTCCTGGTACGCGACCTCCGCCACGGACGCGCCGAGGCGCTGCCGCAGGTGCGCCTTGACGCGGTTGAGCTCTGCGCGCTTTGCCTTCAATGAACCGCTGTCCGGGAAGTGGAGGTGGACTTGGAGCAGCACGACGTACGACCGGTCGGCGCCATGCGGCACCCGCGACTGAGCGTGCGCTCGACCTGCTTCGTGTCGTAGACCTCGATCACGTCGCCCTCCTTGATGTCGGCGTAGTTCCGCAGCACGATGCCGCACTCGAACCCTGCCGCCACCTCGCGGACGTCCTCCTGGATGCGCCGGAGCGACTCGACGACGCCGTCGTAGACGATCGTGCCGTCGCGGACCAGGCGGCACTTCGCGCCGCGCGTGACCTTGCCGTCGGTGACGTAGCAGCCGGCGATCGTGCCGACGCTTGCGAGGCGCGGAAGATCGCCCGCACCTCGACGGTGCCGACGGACTGCTCGACCTCCTCCGGCGCCAGCATGCCCTGCATGGCGTCGCGGAGCTCGTCGATGGCGCGGTAGATCACCGAGTAGCTGCGGATCTCGACGCCCTCGCGCTCCGCGGCCGCACGGGCGTCGCCGACCGGGCGGACGTTGAACCCGAGCACGATCGCGTCGGAGGCGGCGGCGAGCATGATGTCGGACTCGGTGATGCCGCCGACGCCGGAGAGCACGACCTGCACCTGGATCTCCGACTGCGGCAGCCGGGCGATCTCGTCCTCGAACGCCTCGAGCGAGCCCGAGACGTCGGCCTTGAGCACCAGGTTGAGGTCCTGGAGCACGCCGCCGCGCGCGTCCTCGAAGATCGTCGCGAGCGACCGGGTGCGCTGCGAGCGGCGCGCCTGCGCCTCGCTCTTGAGCCGGAACCCGCGCTCGTTGGCGAGCTGGCGGGCGCGGCGGTCGTTCTCGACCACGCGCACGTACTCGCCCGCCTCGGGGACGCTGTCGAAGCCGAGCACCTCGACCGGCTCGGACGGCGTCGCCTCCTTGACCTTGCGTGCCGCTGGTAGTCGTGCAGCGCGCGCACGCGGCCCCAGTGGGCGCCGGCGACGATCGCGTCGCCGACCTTCATCGTGCCGCGGTTGACGAGCACGGTGACGACCGCGCCGCGGCCCGGGTCGAGCTTGGACTCGATGACGACGCCCGAGGCCTCGGCCTCCGGGTTCGCCTTGAGCTCCTCGACCTCGGCGACGAGCAGGATCCCCTCGAGCAGGTCGTCGAGGTTCGTGTGCGCCTTGGCCGAGACGTCGACGAACATCGTGTCGCCGCCCCACTCCTCGGGCTGGAGCCCGAGCTGGGTCATCTCGGTGCGGACGCGGTCGGGCTGCGCGCCCTCCTTGTCGATCTTGTTGACCGCGACGATGATCGGCACCTCGGCCGCCTTCGCGTGGTCGACGGCCTCGCGGGTCTGCGGCTTCACGCCGTCGTCGGCCGCGACCACGATGACCGCGATGTCGGTCACCTGCGCGCCGCGGGCGCGCATGGCGGTGAACGCCTCGTGGCCCGGGGTGTCGAGGAACGTGATCAGCTTCTCGCCGACGTGGACCTGGTAGGCGCCGATGTGCTGGGTGATGCCGCCGGCCTCGCCGGCCGCCACCTCGGTCTCGCGGATCGCGTCGAGCAGCGACGTCTTGCCGTGGTCGACGTGGCCCATGATCGTGACCACCGGCGGACGCGGCTCGAGGTCCTCGGCGGCGTCGTCGAACTCCGGCTCGGCCTCGGCCTCGTCGGCCGCGCTGACGATCTCGATCTTCTTGTCGAACTCGTCGGCGAGGACCTGGACGGCGTCGTCGGACAGCGTCTGCGTGAGCGTCGCCATCTCGCCGAGCTGCATCAGCTTCTTGATCACGTCGGGCATCGCGACGCCGAGGTACTCCGCGACGTCCTTGACCGTCGAGCCGGAGTTGACCTTGATGACGTCGGCCTGCAGGACGCTGACGTCCTGCGGCACCGGCTCCGTGTAGGTGCCGCGCCGGCGCCGGCCGCCGCGCCGCGGGGGCCTGCGCTGCGGGCCGCCGCCGGGACCGCCGCCCGGGCCGCCGGGACCGCCGGGGCCGCCGCTGCGGCGTGCCGCCTGCGAGTCGATCACCACGCGCCGCACGCCGCCGGCCGAGCCGGGGGCGCGCTCGCCCTGGAGCGAGGAGCGCGTGGGGCGGCGCGGGGCGCCCTTGTCGCCGCCGGCGGGCTTCTCGCCGTCCGGCTTCGCCTTCGGCTTCGGCGTCACGCCCTCGGGCGGGCGGGCGCCGAGGTCGCGGATGCCGAGATCGCCGGGCGGGCGCAGCTGCGTGCGGGCGGGCGCCGGCTTCGGGCCCTTCCCGTTCGCGTTCTGCGGCTGCTTCTTGCCGGTGAGCGCCGCGTCCGCCGCGACCTCGTCCACGGCCGATGCCGTCGCCTTCACGGCGATGCCGGCAGCGTTCAGCCGCTTCATCACCTCGGCGGTGGGCATGTTGTATTGCTTCGCTAGCTCGTGGACGCGCTTCTTGGCCATGTGTGAATGAAGTCTAGGGTCTCCTGAGGGATGGACACTGGGCCCTTGAGGGCCCGCTGGAACCCGCGGCGGGCGACGGCACGCTCCCAGCAGTCCTGTGCCTCGTGCAGCCAGGCGCCGCGACCGGGGAGCCTGGTCAGGGTGTCGGGCACGAGTGCGCCGTCTACGTTAGCGAAGCGGCGCAGCTCGGCGCGGGGCGCGCGCGCCCCGCACCCCGCACAGCTGCGCTCGGATCGGGTGGCGCTCAGGCCTGGCCGACGACGTCGGTGTCCTTGCCCGCGAGCGCCTGGTGGGCGTCGAGGCCGCAGTAGCGGGACCCGGGCAGGGACGCGTTCGGGCAGCGCCGGCCGTTGGCGAGGATCGCCGCGCAGCGGCCGCCGACCTCCTCCTCCTCGTAGCCGGAGTCCTGCTCCTCCTTGGCGAACTCGGTCTCGGAGCGGATGTCGACGCGCCAACCCGTGAGGCGGGCGGCGAGCCGCGCGTTCTGCCCCTCGCGGCCGATCGCCAGCGAGAGCTGGTCGTCCGGCACGATGACCGTGGCCTGGCGGTTCTCGTCGTCGACGAGCACCTCGCGCACGCGCGCGGGGCTCAGCGCCTTGGCGACGAACCGGGCGGGCTCGTCGTTGTAGGGGATGATGTCGATCTTCTCGCCGCGCAGCTCGGAGACGACCATCCGCACGCGCGAGCCGCGCGGGCCGACGCAGGCGCCGACCGGGTCGACGCCGTCGGCGTGCGAGACGACCGCGATCTTCGACCGGTAGCCGGGCTCGCGGGCGACGTTGGTGATCTCCACCAGGCCGTCGGCGATCTCGGGCACCTCGAGCTCGAACAGCTTCTTGATCAGCTCCGGGTCGCGGCGGCTGACGATGATGCTCGGCCCGCGGGTCGAGGAGGAGACCTCCTTGATGACCGCCTTGACGCGCTGCGAGTGGTCGTAGCGCTCGCCGTCGACCTGCTCGGACTTCGGCAGCAGCGCCTCCACGCGCTCGCGCAGCTGCACGAGCGTGTAGCGGGAGTCCGACTGCTGGACGATGCCGGTGATCAGCTCGCCGACGCGGTCCTGGTACTCCTCGAACATCATGTCGCGCTCCGCCTCGCGGATCCGCTGCAGGATGACCTGCTTGGCGGTCTGCGCGGCGATCCGGCCGAAGTCGTCCGGGGTGACGTCGCGGGTCTCGATCTGGTCCTCGAACTCGGCCAGGCGCTCCTGCGAGATCTCGGGCGCCTCGGGGATGATGACCTCGCCCGTCTCCGGGTCGACGCGCCGCTCGAGCTCGCCGGTCGCCTGCTCCTCGGCCTCGTCGAGGAGCTGGTCCTCGAGGTCCTCGGGCAGGATGAGCTCCTCGACGCGGTACTCGCCGAGGTCGGGGTCGAGATGCACGCGCGCATAGCGCACGGCGCCGGGCTGCTTCTTGTAGGCCGAGAGCAGGGCGTCCTCGAGGGCGGTGATGAGCTTCTCCTCGGAGATGCCCTTCTCCCGGGCGAGGGCGCGGACGGCCTCGACGATCTCTTGTGACATCGCTCAGTCCCCCACGAGGTTCGATCGTTGGATGTCGGCGTAGGCGATCGACACCACGCCGGTGTCGGCGGCGACGGTGACCGCGTCGTCGCCGGCGTCGAGCAACTCGCCGGTGAAGCTGTGGCGCCCTTCGTGGCGGCCGCGGGTGCGGACCCGCGCGCGCCGGCCGACGAAGCGGCGGAAGTGGTCGGGCTTGGAGAGCGGCCGCTCCGGCCCGGGCGAGGAGACCTCGAGCCCGTAGCGCTCGCGCACCTCGGGCAGCAGCTCCGTCACCCGCTCGCAGAGGGCCAGCGTGACGCCGTCGGGATGATCGATGAAGACGCGCACGACCTTGCCGCCCACGACCTCCGCGAGCAGCACCTCCACCTCTGGCGCCGACTCCGAAAGCCGGCTCTCGATCTCCGCTTGGATTCCACGCATCTTCGTCCGTTCTCCCAACAAAAAAGCGGGCGAGCGCCCGCTTTCAAAAACACGGCCCCACCGGGGGTCGCGAAAGCTGTTTGACTGTTATAGCACCGGTTCGGCCCCCCGTCACGCGGCCGCGTCGCGTGCCCGGTCGCGGTAGATCCGGTAGTCGCGACGGTCCGGCCGGAGGGTCGCCGCGAGCGCCAGCGGGCGCCGCGCGTCGGCGTGCCGGCCGCACTCCATCAGGGCGCGTCCGAGGCAGAACAGCGCGTAGTCGCTGGTCGGTGCGATCTCGACGCAGGCGGCGAACTCGGTGGCCGCCTCCTCGAACCGGCGTGAGCGGAAGTAGGCGCGGCCGAGCGCCTCGCGGATCGAGGCCTTGCCGGGCTCCAGCCGCGCGGCCTTGGAGAGCGGGACGGCGGCCTGGGCGAAGTCCCCCGACTCGAGCAGATCCGTGCCGCGCCGGAACAGGTCGTACACGTCCTCCATGCGTTCTGAGTGTAGGCAGGCGGTCAGGCGGCCTCGGCGTCTCGCAGCTCGGCGACGTCGCGGACCTCGACGAGCGCCTCGAGCCGCTCGGTCAGGCCGCGGCCGTGGCGCTCGTCGACGGTGAGCTCGAGGTCGAGGCGCGCCCATCCCGGCGTGGCGCGAGCGCCCGTAGCGCAGCGCGACGACGTCGGCGCGGCGGCGCAGGCACAGCCCGGTCACGCGCAGGAGCGTCTCAGGCCGGTCGTCGACCAGGAGCGAGAAGTGGCGGGTCATGACGGGACTCCTTCTGGTCCCGCCGCCCCGAGGTCGCGTCGCGCCACCCACGGTCCGGGAGGGACCGTCGTGGGCCTGCGGCGCGCGTGCGTGCCCAGGCCCTAGGTGGCAATGACGATGATGCGGCACGGAGCGGTGGTGCGGTGCGTGCCGGTCATCGTCGCCGCAGCGTACCTGCACGGCGCGCGGCTCAGCCGCGCTTGGGCGGCACGGCCCACCAGGACCGCCACGTCCCGGCCTCGCGCGCGAGCGCCGCGCGCAGCCCACGGCGCTGCTCGGCGGTCGGCTGCGCCGGGTGGCCCGAGTAGCGCGCGTCGCGCAGCGCGCGGACGTAGCCGACCGCGCCCGGCCAGCCGCGGAAGCGCTGCTCGAGCCCGCTCAGCGTCACGCCGTGGGTCCCGTCGACGCCGGCGCGCTCCAGCGCGCGCTCGAAGTCGGCGAGCGGCCGCGCGCGGGCGGCGGGCGGCGCCGGTGGTGACGCCGCTGGAGCAGCACCGCGACGGTCATGATCAGCGTCGCGGCGATCCCGAAGAGGATCCAGGTCAGCGTGCTGGTGCCCTCGTCGGGCGCGAGCGAGCGGTTGCTCTCGAGGTCGCCGAGGCGCTCGCCGCCGAGGTCCGGCGCGGTCTGGTTGCCGGCGTTCGGCAGCTCGCTCCGGTTGTCGCCCGGCTGCGAGCGCGCCGGCGCGGCGGCGGGCGTGGGATCGCGGGTGACCCAGCCGATCCCCGGGAACCAGGCCTCGACCCAGGAGTGCGCGTCGAGGTCGCGGACGACGTACTCCTTCTCCTTCTCGTCGAACGCGCCGGTCGTGAACCCGGTGGCGACCCGGGCCGGGATGCCGGCCATCCGCAGCAGCAGCGCCTCGGCGCCGGAGTACTGCTGGCAGAAGCCGATCTTGGAGTCGAACAGGAAGCCGTCGAGCGTCTCGGACTCCGGCGGCGGGCGCTCGGAGTAGGAGAAGCCGGTGTCGAGATAGCGCTCGACCGCCGCGACGTACTCGTACGGCGTGTCGGCTTCCGCCTTGAGCTCGCGCGACAGCCTCCACGCGCGCGCGAGCTCGCTGTGGCGCAGCAGCGGGCCGGCCTTCTCCGGGTCGGCGCCGAACTGCTCGATCTGCGGCTTCTCGTCGCCGCCCCAGGCGGGGAAGTCGACGCGGTCGAGCTGGAGGTCGACCTGCGGGTCCACCCCCGGGCGCGCCGGGACGAACAGCGACAGGTAGCCGCGCAGCCAGTCCTCGTAGGAGGTGCCGGCCTCGCGCAGCTCGCGCTCCTCGGGCCGCGGCGTGTAGACGTCCGCCGAGTAGGCGTCGCCGCGCCCGAGCCGCGAGGTCGCGTTGTAGATGCCGCCGCCGATCGGGTACCCGTCCTCGCCGGTCACCGCGGTCGCGATGCCGGCGGTGACGAACGTGTCGGTCCGGATGTTGCGCAGCGTGACCTCGATCCGCTGCGACCAGCGCTCCTGGTTGGCGACGTCGTCCGGGAGCTGGTTCGCGGGGTCCTCGCTGCGCTGGCGCGGGTCCTGACGCCAGGTGAGGCCGTCGAACACGTCGAGGTCGGCCGCCTTCCAGTAGGCCGGGATCGACGCCTTGACCCGCAGCAGCTCGCGGCCGTCGCGCGGCCAGTTCAGCGGGCTGTAGTCGTGGTTCCAGGAGAAGGCGACCGCGCGCTCGCCGGCCGTGTTCAGCGCCCACTGCTCGTAGTCCCACCACGGCTGGCGGCCGTCGATCGCGGGCGCGATGGCCAGCGCGACGATCGCCGCCGCGGCCGCGGCGACGCCGGCGGCCGGCGCGTCGTTGACGCCGAGCCGCTCGGCCCGCAGGAAGGCGATCATCAGCAGCGCCAGCACGGCGCCGCGGATGAACTCGCCGCCGAAGTCGAGCACGACCGACGGGACGACGTACAGCGTGAGGAGCAGCAGGAGCGCGAGCGGCGGGAAGCCGGTCCGGCCGCGCCGCGGCCAGAACGCGAGCAGCCCGGCGAGGACGATCAGCAGCGTCCCGCCCATCCCGATCACCGCGCGCGTCCACTCGTCGAGCCCGCGGTAGGGGACGCGCACGCCCGGCAGCGCGTCGATCCCGCGCCCGGCGCCGGCCATCAGGTCGCTCCAGCGGTCGGGCCGCAGGTACTCGTCGCCGAGCCCGCCGGCGAGCAGCGCGGGGCCGATCGCGCCCAGCGCCACGACCGCCGCGGCGACCTGGCTCCAGCGGCCGGGCAGCCGCGCGGCGAGCAGCAGCGCCGGGATGATCAGCACGACGATCCCGACCGCCTCCCACGCCCGCCACCACGCGGCGGGCTCGATCAGGTCCATCCACTGCAGCCCCGCGAACAGCGCGAGGATGCAGAGGAACAGCCCGCGGACCCGGCCGAGCGGCAGCGCGGGGCCACCCGCCGCGGCCGTGCGCAGCGCGGGGGCCGGCGGGCGGGCCGCGACCGTGCTCAGGCCGCGCCTCCCACGGCCGCCATCACGGCCCCGCTGCCGGTGCGCCCGGCGACGAAGCCCTGGCACCCGGCGACCTCGAGCACCGCGTTGCGGCCGGCGATCGCGCCGGGGACGACGAGCAGGCAGCCGCCCGGCGTGCGGCCGAGCCCGCGCGGCGGGCGGTCGATCACCCGCGACGGCGACGTAGACGACGAGGCCGCGGCGGTTCTGCGCCGCCGACAGCGCCGGGCCGGCGACGTCCTCGATCAGGGCGAGCCGGACGTGCGCCTGCGGCCAGGCCAGCAGGTCGGGGTCGATCGTGACCGCGCGGCGGTCGCCGGGCAGCACGAGCCCGCAGCCGGAGCGGCGCGCGAAGTGGACGGTCAGCGAGGCGGCGGCGCGGACGGCGGCGTCGAGCGCGTCGCGCGACGCGGGCGCGCGCGGGTCGAGCACGACGAGCGGGCGCGAGTCGGCCTCGGAGATCAGCTTGCGCTCCATCATCCCGGCGCCGCGCGCGACGGTCGGCCAGTGGATCCGCGAGGCGGGCGAGCCCTCGCGGTGCTCGCGCAGGCCGTCGATCTCGGTCTCCGCGGCCGCGACCAGCGCCGCGCGGGCGTGGGCGGTCACGCCCTCGCCGCCGCCGGAGGTCGCGCGCACCTTGCTGACGCGCGGCAGCACGAGCACCTCGTCGTCGTGGCCGCCGGTCAGCACGCGCTGGGCGAGCCCGAACGGATCGCGCAGGACGAGCGCCGGCGGGGGCAGCACGCGCCGGCCGCGGCGGCCGAACGTCACCTCCGCGCGTACGCGCGCGCGGGAGCGGCCGGCGGTGATCCGGACCGGCTCGGGCAGCAGCGCCTCGTCGATCCAGCCGGGCGGCAGCGGCAGGCGCCCGCGCGTCGCCTCGACGACACGCTCAGCGGCTCCTCCTCGGCCACGCTGCGGGCGGCGATCGTCCGGGTGACCGTGGCGCCCCAGGCGCCGAGCGCGATCCACGCCCCCGCGCCGGCGCCGAGCAGCACCAGCGCGGCGCCGGTCACGTACAGCGGCTCCGCGTCGAAGGTCCCCGCCACGACCAGCAGCAGGAGCCCGAGCGCCGCGCAGCCGATGGCCGAGCGCATGACCCGATCCTAGAGCGCCGGCGTCCCGGCCACCGCGTCCGCGACGACCTGCTCGCGCGCCACGCCGGCCGCCTCGGGCACGAGCATGATCCGGTGCGAGAGGACCGCGGGCGCGAGCGCCTGCACGTCGTCGGGCAGCGCGTGGTTGCGCCCGTTGACGAGCGCGTGGGCCTTGGCGGCGCGCAGCAGCATCAGGCCGGCGCGCGGCGAGGCGCCGAGCTCGACGCGGTTGTCGGCGCGGGTGTGGCGCACCAGGGAGACGATGTAGTCGCGCAGCGCGCGCGAGGCGTGGACGCGGGTCGCCGCGTCCTGGGCCGACAGCACCTCGGCGCGGTCGACGACCGGCTCGAGGTCGAGCACGCGGTCGCCGCCCTCGTGGCCGGCGAGCATCCCGGCCTCGTCCTCCGGGTTGGGGTAGCCGAGCGAGAGCCGGACCATGAAGCGGTCGACCTGCGCCTCGGGCAGCGGGTACGTGCCCTCGTACTCGACCGGGTTCTGGGTCGCGAAGACCATGAACGGGGTCGCGAGCTCGTGCGAGTGCACGTCGACGGTGACGTGGCGCTCCTGCATGCACTCGAGCAGGCCCGACTGCGTCTTGGGCGACGCGCGGTTGATCTCGTCCACGAGCACGACGTTGGCGAAGATCGGCCCCGGCCGGAACTCGAAGCGCGCCTCGCGCTGGTTGTAGACGTTGGCGCCGACGATGTCGGCCGGCAGCAGGTCGGCCGTGCACTGCACGCGCGCGAACTGGCAGTCGAGCGAGCGCGAGAGCGCGCGCGCGAGCGCGGTCTTGCCGACGCCCGGATAGTCCTCGACGAGGATGTGGCCCTCGGCGAGGAGCGTGACGACGACGTGGCGCAGCACGTCGTCGCTGGACCTTCACGGCGCGGCGGATGTTGTCCTCGATCCGCCGCGCGAAGCCGACTGCGGCGTCGACCTCCGCCTGGTCGATGGACTCGGGCAGGGGCTCAGTCGGCTCCATAGGCTCAGTCAGACTTTCAGGGTGGTGGATGAACGCAGGCTCAAGACGGTGTCGAGGATCGCGGACGCGACCTCCGCCTTCGTGGTACGCGGGACGTGGCGCTCCGTATCGCCGGTCACGATCGTGACCTCGTTGTCGCCGGCGTCGAAGCCGATCCCCGCGACGGCGATGTCGTTGACGACGATCGCGTCGAGCTGCTTGCGCGCGAGCTTGTCGCGGCCGTAGGCGACGGCCCCCTCCCCCGCCTCGGCGGCGAAGCCGACGATCACCTGCCCGCTCCGGCGGCGGCCGGCGAGGCCGGCGAGCACGTCCTCCGTGCGCTCGAGCGCGAGCGCCAGCTCGGCGCCGGCGTCGGTCTTCTTGATCTTGCCGGCGTGCGCGGCGGCGGGCCGGTAGTCGGCGACGGCGGCGGCCATCAGCAGCACGTCGGCGCGCTCGAACTCGGCGGCGCAGGCCGCGGCGAGCTCGGCGGTGGTCGCGACGTCGACGTAGCGGACCGCGGGGTCGCGCGGCAGGGCGACGTTCGCGGCGACGACGGTGACGGCGGCGCCGCGGCGGGCGGCCTCCGTCGCGAGCGCGAAGCCCATCCGCCCGGACGAGCGGTTGCCGATGAAGCGGACGGCGTCGATCGGCTCGCGGGTCCCGCCCGCGGTGATCAGGACGCTGAGCCCGTCGAGGTCGCGCGGCGCCGGCGCGAGCGCGGCCTCGATCGCCGCCAGCAGCGCGGGCGGCTCGGGCAGCCGGCCGATCCCCCACTCGCCCGGCGAGCCGAGCGCGCCGGTCCCGGGCTCGAGCACGGTCGCGCCGCGCTCGCGCAGCACGGCGAGGTTGGCCTGCGTGGCCGGGTGCTCGTACATCGCGTGGTTCATCGCGGGCGCGACGAGCAGCGGGCCGCGGAAGGCGAGCGCGATCGCGGTCAGCAGGTTGTCGGCGGCGCCGGCCGCGAGCTTGGCGATCGTGTTCGCCGACGCGGGCACGATCGCGAGGACGTCGGCGGTCTCGGCGAGCTGGAGGTGGCTGAGCGGGGCGTGCTCGGGCGCCGGGTCGCCGGGGAAGGCGCCGCGCAGCGGATCCGGCTCCCACTCGGTGATCAGCACCGGCGCGCCGGTGATGCCGGCGAACGAGGCGCTGCCGACGAAGCGCGTCGACGCCTCGGTCTGCACCACGCGCACGGCGTGGCCCGCCTTCGTGGCGAGGCGCGTCAGCTCGAGCGCCTTGTAGGCCGCGATCCCACCGGTGACACCCAGGAGAAGGCGCGCCATGGCGCTGGTCGGCGGCTCAGCCGCGGTAGCGGTACTTGATCTTCCCGCCCGCGACCTCTTCGAGGGCGATCGTCAGGTAGTTCTTCGACCCGGTGTCGATCATCGGCGGCGGGAACTCCTCGAACGTGCCCTCGCCGAGGTTGTGGTAGTAGGAGTTGATCTGGCGGGCGCGCTTGGCGGCCACCACGACGCTCGCGTAGGGCGAGTCGACGTTCTCCAGCAGGCGATCGACACGGGGTGAGATCAAGAGAAGTTCCTTCTGTTCCGGGCGGAATGGCGGGAGTTAGAGGGTAGCGTCCGCGGCGGGTGGCTGCCGGAATACCCGGTCACGCCCGCCTCACCGCGGCGGCCAGGAACGCCTCCTCGGCCGGCGGCTTCGCCGCGAGCTCCGCGGCGTCGTAGCCGCCGAGCGCCGCGACGACGTCCCAGTAGGGGTGGTACGGGAGGCCGGTCAGCGGGCGAGGAAGCGGTCCGCGGCGTCCTGCCCGAGCGTCCGGGCGAGGTTCCAGCGGCAGTGGCCCGCGTCCGCCGCCGCGGGTCCGATCGCCGCGCTCGCCCAGTCGACGAGCCCGGTCACGGCGCCGTCCGGTCCAGAGGACGTTGCCGGGGTGGAAGTCGCGATGGAGGAGCACCGCGGGCGCGGGCGGCGGCTCGGCGTCGAACAGCGCGAACGCCGCCGGCCCAGACGCCGCGGTCGCGCGCGGCCGGCGGCGGCTCGCGGGACGCCAGCGGGTAGGGCGCGTAGGCGGGCAGGTCGCCGGGCGCGGCCGGAGTGTCGTGGATCGCGGGCAGCAGCGCCGCGAGGCCCTCGAGGAAGGGCTCGACCGCCGGCCGGGCGCCAGACCACGGCGCCCGGCAGCCGCGTCGTCAGGACGGCCGGGTCGCCGGCCTCGGCGCCGTCCGGGTCGGCGGCCACGAGCCGCGGCGTCGGCACCGCGCAGCGCTCCGCGATCGCCAGCGCGGCGAGCTCGCGCGCGGGCGCGTCCGGCTCCTCGGCCAGCCAGTCCGCGCGCACGAAGCGGCGCAGCACCAGCTCGCGCCCGCCCGCGAACGTGAGCGCGTGGACCGCGGAGGACGTCCCGCCGCGCAGCGGCGCGACCGCGACGATGCGCGCGCCCGCGACCCGCTCGCACCAGGCGATCGCCCGCGCGGGCGGCGGCCCGCGCAGCAGCGCCTCGTCCGCCGGCGAGAGGTCCGACCCGTGGTCGGCGGTCAGCCCACCTTCGGGCACGGCCGGGCGAGGTGCTCGCGGACGCATGCCTCGAGCGCGTCGGACGCGTCGTCGAGCCGGTCGTTGACGACGACGTGCGCGAACTCGCCGCGCGCCGTCGAGCTCCTCGTGGGCGGTGGCCAGCCGGGCGGCGATCTGGTCGGGGTCGTCCGTGCCGCGCCCGACGAGCCGCGTGCGGAGCGCCTCCTCGCTCGGCGGCGCGATGAAGATCTGGATCGCCTCGGGCATCGCCTCGCGGATCTGGCGCGCGCCCTGGACCTCGATCTCCAGCACCACCGGCCGGCGGCCGGCGATCCGCGCGTCGAGCTCGGAGCGCAGCGTGCCGTAGCGACGGCCCGAGTAGCGCGCGTGCTCGACGAAGTCGCCCGCCCGCGACGCGGCGCTCGAACTCGTCCTCGGACAGGAAGTGGTAGGCGACGCCCTCGGTCTCCCCCGGCCGCGGCCGCCGGGTCGTCGCGGACACGGACAGCTCGAGATCCGGGACGCGCTGGAGCAGCGTGCGGATCAGCGTGCCCTTCCCGACCCCGGAGGGGCCGGTGATGACGAACACCTTGGCCAAGCCGCGGAGGCTAGCGGCGCAGCATGCTGACGAGCTCGGTGCGCTGCCGCTGGGACAGGCCGCCGATCGTCTTGCTCGGCGAGATGCGGCACTGCACGAGGACCTTGTTGACCTTCACGCGGCCGTACTTCGGAACCGCCAGGAGCATGTCGAAGACCTTGGCGGTCTCGACGTACTCGGGGGGCTCGAGCAGGAGGTCGTGGATGGAGACCCGGGCCGCCTTCAGATCGCGCTTCAGCTGGGCCCTGCGCGTCCGGATCTCGTTGGCGCGATGCAACGCCTCCATCCGCTGGGTCAGCGATCGTTCGGGAGCTGCCACGGCGGGCTTCGGGGGCATCTTGGTCGCGGGTGGCATGGGCGGCGAGTCTACATCTCGCACGCGGGTCGGCAAGCGGAATCGCCCGAATTCGGCTCGACCTCAACTTGAGGTGCACGGCCGTTCAGGGCACTTGACGGTAACGGCGTCGCTTTGCAGGGGTTTTTCAGCCGCGCGTGCGCACGCGCGAGGCGCCCCGCAGATCGGCGGCGGGGATCATCCCGCTCTTTCCGTCGATCTCTTGCAGCTCGGCCGCGATCCTGGCGCCCGCGCGAGGGTCGCGGAACGATTCCGTTCCGACGGCGACGAGGTCTGCGCCCGCATCGAGCAGATCGCGTGCGTGACGGCCGCTCTGGACGCCGCCCATCCCCACGACCGGGACCCGACGCGGGCACGCACCTCGCGCACCTGCGCGAGCGCGACCGCCCGGACGGCGGGGCCGGAGACGCCGCCGGTCCCGCCGCCGAGCCAGGGCTCGCCGGGCCGGCGCGGGTGCATCGCCATGCCGCGGAGCGTGTTGATCAACGACACCGCGTCGGCCCCGTGCGCCTCCGCGGCGGCCGCGACGTCGGCCGGCGAGGTGCAGTTGGGCGTCAGCTTGACCACGATCGGCTTGGCCGTGTGCGGGCGGACCGCGTCGAGCAGCGCCGCCGTCTCGGCGGGGTCGGCGCCCATCATCAGGCCCGTCCGCACGTTCGGGCACGAGACGTTGAGCTCGAGCGCCGCGACCTCGTCGCGGGCGCCGAACGCCTCGACGAGCGTCGCGACGTCCTCGGCCGACGAGCCCATGACGTTGACGATCAGCGGCACCGGCAGCACGGCGAGCTGCGGCAGGTCGTGCTCGAGGTAGCCGGCGAGGCCCTTGTTCGGCAGCCCGATCGAGTTGATCATCCCCGCGCCGAGCTCCCACAGCCGCGGCGGCGGGTTGCCCTCGCGCGGCGCGAGCGTGACGGTCTTGGAGACGAAGGCCGAGAACGGGAAGTCCGTCGAGCAGCGCGTCGCCGAAGGCGCGCCGCGCCGCGATCGCGTCGAACGTGCCCGAGGCGTTGACGATCGGGTGGGTCGAGCTCGATCCCGCAGAAGCTGATCACGCGACCTCCTCGAGCGCCGCCGCGTCGAGCACGGGGCCGTCGACGCAGAGCCGGACGTAGCCGTCGCGCGTCGGCACGACGCAGCCGAAGCAGGCGCCGAACCCGCACGCCATCCCGGACTCGAGCGCGAGCTGGGCGGGGACGTCGTGCTCGGCGCACAGCGCCCGGACCGCCTCGAGCATCGGCGGCGGGCCGCAGGCGTACACCTCGACGTAACGTCGCACGGAGGTCTGAGCCTCGCCGCCTGCGCCTGGGTGATCGGATGCGTCGGGAGGCGAAGACCGGAGGGCGAAACCCCCTAGCTCGCGATGCAGCAGCTCGGTCACCAGCCCGTGGTGCCCGACGGAGCCGTCGTCGGTCGCCACCCGCGCGCCCGGCAGCAGCGCGGCGCCCTCGGCGTGGGCGGCGTCCCGGAAGCCCAGCAGCGCGGTCGCCCCGCCGAGCACGTCGCTCCAGATCATCAGCGGCGCGATCCCGACCCCGCCGCCCACGAGCACCGGGCGGCGGCCGTCGCGCGGCGGCGCGAACCCGCGGCCCAGCGGCCCGACCAGCCAGACCTCCTCGCCGGGCGCCAGCGCGCACAGCCGCTCGGTCCCCGGCCCGACGTCCTCGAGCACGAAGTCGAGCGTCCCGTCGGGGTGGCGCCGCGCGACCGAGAACGCGCGCGGCAGGAACGGGCGCTCGTCCTCGAGCCCGCCCCAGCCGTCGGCGGCCGCGAGCATCGCGAACTGCCCGGCGTCCGGCGCCGGCCCGTCCGGGTCGGCGACCGAGAGCACGTCGTAGGCGCCGACCGCGCGGCGGCCGGTCACGCGCAGCCGGCGCCGGCCGAACGGGGCGAGGCTCACGGCACGACCCCGGCGCCCGCCGCGTTGGCGCGGTGGATCTCCTGCAGCGAGAGCACGGTCGGCGACCCGTGGCGCGCGGCGGCGATCGCGCGCGCCGCGGCCATCCCGCCCGACATCGTCGTGATGCACGGGATGCCGCGGGCGATCGCGGCACGGCGGATCTCGTAGCCGTCCGCGCGCGCCGCGGTCCCGGTCGGGGTGTTGATGACCAGCACCACGTCGCCGCCCTCGATCTTGTCGACGACGTGCGGGGAGCCCTCCCCCAGCTTGTTCAGCGTCTCGACCGGGATGCCCATGCGGGCGATCGTCCCGGCCGTCCCGCGCGTCGCGGCGATGATGAAGCCGAGGTCGTGCAGCTGGGCGGCGATCGCGCCGACCGCCGCCTTGTCGGAGTCCGTGACGGTCAGGAACACCGTGCCGGCGCCGGGCAGCCGTGCGCCCGCCGCGGCCTGCGCCTTGGCGAACGCCGCCGGGAAGTCCGGCGCGACGCCCATCACCTCGCCGGTCGAGCGCATCTCGGGCCCGAGCAGCGCGTCCGCGCCCGCGAAGCGGTCGAACGGCAGCACCGCCTCCTTGACCGAGACGTGGTCGCCCTGCGGCTCGGTCGGCAGGTCCATGTCGGCGATCCGCTCGCCGAGCATGACGCGGCAGGCGATCTTGGCGAGCGGCAGGCCCGTCGCCTTGGACACGAACGGCACGGTCCGCGAGGCGCGCGGGTTGGCCTCGATCACGTAGAGCGCGTCGCCGAGCACCCCGTACTGCACGTTCATCAGCCCGACCACCCCGAGCTCGAGCGCGAGCGCGCTCGTCGCCTCGCCGATCTCGCGCAGCATCTCCGTGCCGAGCGAGTGCGGCGGGAGCACGCAGGCGGAGTCGCCGGAGTGGATCCCGGCCTCCTCGACGTGCTGCATGACGCCGCCGATCCAGACGTCCTCGCCGTCGCAGATCGCGTCGACGTCGACCTCGATCGCGTTCTCGAGGAAGCGGTCGAGGAAGATCTCGCTCGTCTCCGTCGCGCCCGTCCGGCGCAGGTAGTCGGCGAGCGCGTCCTCCGAGTAGACGAGCTCCATCGCCCGCCCGCCGAGCACGTAGCTCGGCCGCACGAGCAGCGGGAAGCCGACCCGCGGCGCGGCGGCGAGCGCCGCCTCCGGCCCGCGCGCCGTCGCGTACGGCGGCGCCTTGAGCCCGAGCCGCTCGAGCAGCGCGCCGAAGCGGCCGCGGTCCTCGGCGAGGTCGATCGCCTCCGGCGACGTGCCGAGCAGCGGCACGCCCGCCGCCTCCAGCCCCGCGGCGAGCTTGAGCGGCGTCTGGCCGCCGAACTGGACGATCACGCCCTCCGGCCGCTCGACCTCGACGATCCCGAGCACGTCCTCGAGCGTCAGCGGCTCGAAGTAGAGCCGGTCGGAGGTGTCGTAGTCGGTCGAGACCGTCTCGGGGTTGCAGTTGACCATCACCGCGTCGCGGCCGGACTCGCGGACGGTCATCGCGGCGTGGACGCAGCAGTAGTCGAACTCGATCCCCTGGCCGATCCGGTTCGGGCCCGAGCCGAGGATCATCACGCTCGCCCGGTCGCCGCGCGGGACCTCGCTCGGCGCCGGCGGCCGCTCGAACGCCGAGTAGAAGTACGGCGTCTCGGCGGCGAACTCGGCCGCGCAGGTGTCGACGGCGCGGTAGGTCCGCACGCCGGCCTCGGCCGCGGCCGGGTCGAGCGCCAGCCCGCGCAGCTCGCGCAGGTACCACGGGTCGATCGCGGTCCTGGCGCGCACCTCGTCCTCGGTCGCGCCGCGCCGGAACGCCTCGAGCAGCACGTCGTAGCGGTCGGCGCCGGGGGTCTCCAGCCGCGCCAGCAGGTCGCCGGACAGGTCGGCCGGCTGGTCGAGCTCGCGCGAGCGCATCGCCTTCGCGAACGCCTGCTTGAACGTGCGCCCGATCGCCATCACCTCGCCGACCGACTTCATGTGGGTCGAGAGCCGCGCGTCGACGCCGGGGAACTTCTCGAACGCGAACCGCGGCCACTTGACGACGACGTAGTCGATCGTCGGCTCGAACGACGCCGGGGTCCGGCGGGTGATGTCGTTCGGGATCTCGTCGAGCCGTGTAGCCGACCGCGAGCCGCGCGGCGATCTTCGCGATCGGGAAGCCCGTCGCCTTGGACGCGAGCGCGGACGAGCGCGACACGCGCGGGTTCATCTCGATCACGACGATCTCGTCGGTCGCCGGGTTGACCGCGAACTGGACGTTCGAGCCGCCCGTCTCGACCCCGACCGCGCGGATCACCGCGATCGCCTGGTCGCGCAGCATCTGGTACTGGCGGTCGGTGAGCGACATCTGCGGCGCGACGGTCACGCTGTCGCCCGTGTGGACGCCCATCGGGTCGACGTTCTCGATCGAGCAGACGATCACGACGTTGTCCGCCCCGTCGCGCATCACCTCGAGCTCGAACTCGCCCCACCCGAGCACGGACTCGTCGATCAGCACCTGGCCGATCGGCGACGCGCTCAGGCCCTGGGCGACGATCTGCTCGAACTCCGCCTCGTCGCGGGCGATCCCGCCGCCGCGGCCGCCGAGCGTGAACGCCGGCCGGATGATCAGCGGCAGCCCGAAGGCGTCGAGCGCGGCGCGCGCCTGGTCGAGGCTCGTGGCGATCGTGTTGCGGGCGGTGCGGAGGCCGGCGGCCTGCATCGTCGCGTCGAACAGCTCGCGGTCCTCGGCGCGGTTGATCGCGTCGTAGTTCGCGCCGATCAGCTCGACGTCGAAGCGCGCCAGCGTCCCGTCCTCGTACAGCGCCTTGGCCAGGTTGAGCGCGGTCTGGCCGCCGAGCGTGGGCAGGAGCGCGTCCGGGCGCTCCCGCTCGATCACCTGGGCGACGACCTCGGGCAGCAGCGGCTCGACGTAGGTCGCGGTCGCGAACTCCGGGTCGGTCATGATCGTCGCCGGGTTCGAGTTGACGAGGACGACCTCGTAGCCCTCCTCCAGCAGCACCTTGCAGGCCTGCGCGCCCGAGTAGTCGAACTCGGCCGCCTGCCCGATCACGATCGGGCCCGAGCCGAGGACGAGGATCTTGCTCAGGTCGTCGCGCCTAGGCATGCTCGAACTCCGCCAGGAACTCGTCGAACAGGCCGACGGAGTCGTGCGGGCCCGGCCCGGCCTCCGGGTGGTACTGGACGCAGCCGGCGGGCACGTCGAGCAGCCGGATCCCCTCGATCGTCCCGTCGTAGAGGTTGACGTGGGTGAGCTCCGCCTCGCCGAAGTCGGTCTGCAGCCGCTGGCCCGGCTCGCCGCGGACCGCGAAGCCGTGGTTCTGCGCGGTGATCGCGATCCGGCCCGTGCGCAGGTCCTTGACCGGGTGGTTGCCGCCGCGGTGGCCGAACGGGAGCTTGAACGTCTCCAGCCCGACCGCCTGGGAGAGGACCTGGTGGCCGAGGCAGATCCCGAACACCGGCATCCGCCCGATCGCCTCGCGCACGGTCGCGACCAGGTAGCCGAGCGTCGCGGGGTCGCCGGGCCCCGGGACGAGGAAGATGCCGTCGGCGCCGCGCGCGAAGACCTCGTCCGCCGGCGTGTCGCAGGGCAGCAGCTCGAGCGTCGCCCCGCGCTGGGTGAAGTTGCGGATGATCGACGTCTTGATGCCGGTGTCGAGCGCGACGATCCGCGGGCCCGAGCCGTCGCCGGGGATGACGCGCGGCTCGCGCGGCGTGACCTCGCGGGCGAGGTCGCGGCCGGTCATCGGCGGCTCGGCCGCGATCAGCGCCCGCGCCTCGTGCTCGCCCATGGCGCCGGGGAAGACGCCGCCGAGCATCGCCCCCGCGTCGCGGATGTGGCGGACGAGCGCCCGCGTGTCGACGCCGGTGATCCCGGCGACGCCCTCGGCGGCGAGCCACTCGAGCCAGCCCGCCTCGGCGCCGGGCGCGCCGGTCGCGTCGACCGCCTCGCGCATGATCGCCGCCCGCGCGTGGACGCGGTCGGACTCCATCGCCGCCGCGCTGACCCCGTAGTTGCCGACCATCGGCGCGGTGAAGGTGATCAGCTGCGCGTGGAACGACGGATCGCTCATGCACTCCTGGTAGCCCGACATGCCGGTGGTGAAGACGACCTCGCCGACGGCGTGGCCGGGCGCGCCGCAGGCCTCGCCGTCGAACCGGGCGCCGTCCTCGAGCAGGACGTAGGCGCTCATGCGGCGGTCAGGGCGAACGCCCGCTCCCGGTAGACCACGCCGCCCGCGGCGACCGTCGCGAGCACGCGGCCGCGCAGCGTCCGGCCCGCGAAGCAGCAGTTCTCGGCGCGCGACTCGTAGCCGGCCTCGCCGACCTGCCAGCTCGCCTCGAGGTCGATCAGGCAGGCGTCGGCCGGCGCGCCGACCGCGATCCGCGGCGCCGGCAGGCCCATCAGCGCGGCGCCCGCGCTGAGCTTGTCGACGACCAGCGCCAGCGGCAGGACGCCCGGCAGGACCAGCTCGGTGAAGACCGCCGCGAACGACGGTCTCGAGCCCGGTCGTGCCCATCGGGGCCTCCTCGAACGGGACCTCCTTCTCCTCGCGCGCGTGCGGCGCGTGGTCGGTGGCGATGCAGTCGATCGTCCCGTCGCGGAGGCCGTCGATCAGCGCCCGGCGGTCGGACTCGGCGCGCAGCGGCGGGTTCATCTTCAGCCGCGTGTCGAGCCGCTCCGCGATCGCCGCGTCCGTCAGCGTCAGGTGGTGCGGGGACGCCTCGGCCGTGATCCGCACGCCGCGCGCCTTCGCGTCGGCGATCGCCTCGACCGACTCGCGCGCGGACAGGTGCTGGATGTGGATCCGCCCGTCCTCGTAGCCGGCGATCGCCGCGTCGCGGGCGATCATCGTCGACTCCGAGATCGACGGGATGCCGGCCAGCCCGAGCCGCGCGGAGACCTCGCCCTCGTGCATCGCGCCGGCGCCGGAGAGGCTCGGGTCCTCCTCGTGCAGCGCGAGCACGCCGCCGCACAGCCGCTGGTACTGGAGCGCCTTGCGCAGGATCGCGGCGCGATGGACCGGCTTGCCGTCGTCGGTGAAGCCCAGCGCGCCGACGTCGGAGAGCTCGGCCATCTCGGTCAGCGCCTCGCCCTGCAGGCCGCGGGTGATCGAGGCGAGGAAGCCGACCGGGATCCGCGCCTCGCGCCGCGCCGCCTCGCGCAGCGAGCGCAGGACGGTGGCGTCGTCGACGACCGGGTCGGTGTTCGGCATCGCCACCACCGCGACGAAGCCGCCGGCGGCGGCCGCGCGGGTGCCCGAGTCGAGGTCCTCCTTGTGCTCCTGGCCCGGGACGCGCAGGTGCACGTGCGGGTCGACGAAGCCGGGGAACAGGTGCCGGCCCTCGCCCTCGAGCAGCTCGCCGCCCTCGGGGACGTCGAGGCTGCCGGGCGGGGCGAGCTCGGCGATCACGCCGTCGCGCACGAGCACGTCGTGGCGGGCGTCGATCCCCTCGCGCGGGTCGAGCACGTGGGCGGCGCGGACCAGCAGGTCCGACGGCGGCTCCGCGCGGTGCACGAGCGGCTCGGCGGGCCGCGGGGCGTCGGGGCTCGCGGCGTTCATGCCGTCACCAGCTCGCGGTCGGGCGCGGTGCGCCCGGCGAGCAGCTCGTAGAGGACGGCCATCCGGACGACGACGCCGGCCGCCACCTGCTGGCCGATCACCGCCTGGGGCGAGTCGATCACCTCGGCGGCGAGCTCGACGCCGCGGTTGACCGGGCCGGGGTGCATGAGGACCTGGCGCGCGCCGAGCCGGCGGCCGTCGATCTGGTAGCGCGCGGCGTACTCGCGCAGGCTCGGGACGAACGACTCGGTCATCCGCTCCTTCTGCATCCGCAGCGCGTAGACCACGTCGGCCTCGCCGAGCCCGTCGAGCGTGTAGCGGACGTCGCAGCCGAGCGCCTCGACCCCGCGCGGGATCAGCGTCGGCGGCCCGCACACGGTCACCTCGGCGCCGAGCTTGTTGAAGGCGAGGATGTCGGAGCGCGCGACGCGGCTGTGGAGGACGTCGCCGACGATCCAGATCTTCAGCGCCGTCCAGCGCGCCGAGCCGCTCGCGCAGCGTGTAGACGTCGAGCAGCGCCTGCGTCGGGTGCTCGTGCTTGCCGTCGCCGGCGTTGACCACCGCCGCCGGGCTCCAGCGGGCGACGAGCTCGGCCGCGCCGACGTGCGGCGTGCGGACGACGATCAGGTCGGGCCGGTAGGCGCTGAGCGTCTGGACCGTGTCCTTGAGCGACTCGCCCTTCTCGACGCTGGAGCCGCTCGAGACGAAGTTGATGACCTCGGCCGACAGCGTCTTCGCCGCCAGCTCGAAGCTCGACCGGGTGCGGGTCGAGGCCTCGTAGAAGAGGTTGAGCACGCGCCGGCCGCGCAGCGCGGGGACCTTCTTGATCTCGCGCTCGGAGACCTCGGTGAACGACTTCGCGCGGTCGAGGATGCGCTCGATCCCGGCGCGGTCGAGATCCTCGATCGACAGCAGGTGCCTCATGCGTGCGCCTCCTGGCGGCTCGTGATGGTGACCTCGTCGGTCCCGTCCAGCTCGGCGACGTGCACGTTCACGCGCTCCGAGCGATGGGTCGGGAGGTTCTTGCCGACGTAGTCGGGGCGGATCGGCAGCTCGCGGTGCCCGCGGTCGGCGAGCACGGCGAGCTGGACGCGGGCCGGCCGGCCGTAGTCGAACAGCGCGTCGATCGCGGCGCGGACCGTGCGGCCGGTGAACAGCACGTCGTCGACGAGCACCACCGTGTGGTCCTCGAGCCGGAACGGCAGGTGGCTCGACCGGACCTCGGGCGCCTCGCGGGTGCCGATGTCGTCGCGGTAGAAGGCGATGTCGATCTCGCCGGCCGGGAGCTCGGTCTCCAGCAGGTCGGAGACGAGCCGGTGCAGGCGGCGGGCGAGGTGCGCGCCCCGGCGGTGGATGCCGACCAGGGCGACCTGGCCGTCGGGGTTCTTCTCGACGATCTCGTGCGCGATCCGCACGAGCGTGCGCCTGACGTCGTCCTCGTCGAGGACGACCTTGGGGTTCGTCATCGGTTCCTTCCTGGCCTCTCCGGGCCGGGTTAAAGGGACGCGCTGGAACCTAGCAGCGCGGGCCGACGCTCAGCCCGTGACGCTGGCGAGCCCGTCGGCGAGGTGCGCGCGCAGCGGCTCCGGGCCCTGCGCCTCGAGGTCGGCGAGCAGCCGCTCGTGGTGCTCCGCCATGCGGTCGAGCGACCAGGCCGGCTTGAGCTGGAGCACGAACAGCCGCATCTCCCCCGCGAGCGCGGCGTAGGCGCGCTCGAGCCGCGGGGAGCGGGCCGCGGCGACGATCGCGCCGTGGACCCGGTCGTGGGCGTCGACGACCGCGCTCCACGGCGGGTCGGGCTGCGCGCACACGGCGGCCATCAGCCGGACCGCGTCGTGGACCGGCTTGGGGAGCCGGCCGCCGTTGCGCTCCAGGGCGAGCCGGGCGGCCTCGAGCTCGAGCGCGGTGCGGAGCTCGAACAGCGCGGCGATGTCCTCCGGCGCGAGGCGCGTGACGCGCGCGCCGCGGTTCGGCTCGATCGTGATCAGCCCCTCGCCCGCCAGCGCGCGCAGCGCGGCGCGGAGCGAGTGGCGGGCGACGCCGTACGCCTCGGCGAGCTCGACCTCGCGGAGCCGCTCGCCCGCCTCCAGCTCGCCGTCGAGGATGCGCGTGCGCAGCGCGGCGGCGAGCGCGTCGACGGTCGAGACCCGCGCGAGCTCGAGCCGGGCGGTCATGCCGGGGCCAGTCGCGGGGCGGGACGGCGGGCGGGCAGCGCGAGCGCGAGCAGACCGGCGAGGACGAGCGCCGCGCCGATCGCGGCGACCGCGCCGGGTCGCTCGCCGAGCGCGAGCACGCCGAGCCCGGTCGCGGTCAGCGGCTCGGCGAGCGTGAGCGTCGCGGTCTCGCCGGGCGTGAGCTCGCGCAGCCCGCGGGCGAACAGCACGTAGGCGAGCGCGGTCGGCACCGCGCCGAGGAACAGCGCCATCGCGAGCCCGTCCGGGGTCGCGATCCACGCCGTGTCGCCGAGCACGAGCACCGGCAGCAGCAGGACGGCGCCGAGCGAGAACGCGGCCGCCATGACGCGCTCGGGCGCGTGGCCGCGGCGCAGCATCCGCTTGGCCAGGATCGTGTAGGTCGCGTAGCCGGAGCCGGAGACCACGGCGAGGATGATCCCGAGCGGGTCGGCGGAGGCGCTCCCGCCGCCGAGCACGAGCAGCAGGACGCCGGAGCAGGCCAGCGCGGTCGCGGCGGCCCAGCGGCCGGTCAGCGGCTCGCCGTCGGCGAGCCGCCCCGCGAGGCCGGCGATCGCAGGCGCCGAGCCGAGCGCGACGACCGTGCCGACGGCCACGCCGGTGCGGTCGACGGCGGCGAAGAACGCGAGCTGGTAGACGGCGACCGCGCCGGCGACCAGCGCCAGCTCCCGCCGCGGCCAGGGGGCGGCCGCGGCGGGGACGGCGCGGGCGACGAGCAGGAGGAGCGCGCCGCCGATGGCGATGCGCGCGGCGCCGACGGTGACGGGAGCGGCGTCGGGGCCGAGCGCCTGTGCGGTGCCCGTCGTGCCGAAGAGGACGGCGCTGAGGAGGACGAGCACGCGAGCCATGGTGTTGGATTGTTCAACAATTCCTCACGCCTGTCAAGCACGAGATCGGCCTGGGGCGTCCTGACCGCGCCATGCGCGGTCGGAACGACCCACGTCGCGCGCGGGTCGCGATACTCCGCCGCGTGCCGGGGATCGCCGTCATCGGACCGGGCGCCGTCGGCGCCACGTTCGCGGCGGCCGCCGAGCGCAACGGCCATGCGGTGGCGCTGTGCGGGCGCCGCGCGGCTCCGGCCCCGGTCGTCGAGCTGCCCGGCGGCGAGCGCCAGGAGCTCGCGGGCCCGGTCCTCGCCGACCCGTCGCGCGGCGCGCCCGCCGACTGGGTCCTGCTCGCGGTCAAGACGCACCAGACCGCCGGCGCCGCGGACTGGCTCCGGGCGCTCTGCGGGCCGGGGACGGTCGTGGCCGTGCTGCAGAACGGCGTCGAGCACCGCGCGCTCGTCGCCCCGTTCGCCGGCCCCGCGCACGTGCTGCCGGTGATCGTCTGGTGCCCGTCCGAGGCGGTCTCCCCCGCGCTCGTGCGCCAGCGCGGGCCGGCACGGCTCACGGTGCCGGACGAGCCGGCCGGCGCGCGGCTCGCCGCGCTCCTCGACGCGCAGGTCGACCGCGCGCCCGACTTCCACACCGAGGCCTGGCGCAAGCTCTGCCTCAACGCGGTCGCGGCGGTGATGGTCCTCACCGGCCGGCGCGCCGAGGTCTACGGCGACCCGGAGCAGCGCGCGCTCGCCCGCGCGCTGGCCGACGAGTGCGTCGCCGTCGGCCGTGCCGAGGGCGCCGACCTCGCCCCGGGCACCGCCGACGAGATCATGGCCCAGGTCGCCGCGATGCCGCCGGACCTGGGCACGTCGATGCTGTTCGACCGGATCGCCGGGCGGCGGCTGGAGTGGGACGCGCGCAACGGCGTCGTCGCCCGGCTCGGCGCGCGCCACGGCATCCCGACGCCGGTCAGCGCCGACGTGAGCGCGCGGCTAGAGGCGCTCGACGGCGCCGGCTGAGGACTCCTCCCGCTCCGCCTTGACCAGCGCGGGCGCGCCGCGCTCGGGGAACGGGACGTCGATCGCGTCGAAGTCGCGCGGGACGACGGTGGCGGGGAAGATCGCGCGCGCCTCGTCGCGCACGTCGCGCGGGAAGTAGCGCGTGGAGAGATGGGTGAGCGCGAGCAGCTTCACGCCGGCGTCGCGGGCCAGCTCGGCCGCCTCCGCGGCCGTCGAGTGGCCGGTGTCGCGCGCCCGCGCCCGCTCGTCCGCGAGGAACGTCGCCTCGTGGACGAGCAGCTCGGCCTCGTGCGCGTAGACCTCCGTCGTCTGGCACGGCCGCGTGTCGCCGCTGATCACGATCCTGCGGCCGGGCCGCGTCGGGCCGACCACCTGCTCCGGCCGCACGCCGCCGACGCTCTCGCCGCGCTGCAGCCGGCCGAAGTCCGGGCCCTCCGCCACGCCGAGCGCGCGCGCCGCGGCGGCGTCGAAGCGGCCGGGCCGGTCGTCCTCCGCGAACGCGTACCCGAACGCGTTCGCGCGGTGCTCGACCGGGAACGCGACCACGTGGTAGCCGCCGAAGCCGACCTCCTCGTGCGGGTCGAGCTCGGCGATCCGCAGCGGATAGCCGGTGCGGCCGAGCAGCGGCCGGAGCCCGCCGATCAGCGCCTCGAGGCCGCGCGGCCCGTAGAGCGTGAGCGGCTTCTCCCGCGCGCGCAGGTCGAACGTCTTGATCATCCCGATCACCCCGAGCCAGTGGTCGAGGTGGAAGTGGCTCAGGAAGACCGCGTCGAGCTCGGGCAGCCCGACCGAGCGCAGGAGCTGCTGCTGGGTCCCCTCGCCGCAGTCGAACAGCAGCCGGTCGCCGCCGGCGCGCAGCAGCAGCGCGGGCAGGCCGCGGCGCGCCGAGGGGACCGAGCCGGCGGTGCCGGCGAAGAACAGCGAGAGATCCACGGTGGGCGCACCATAGAGCGCCCCGCCGGGCTACGAGGCGGTCTGCGCGTCGCCCGGGATCGGCGCGCCGGCGGGGAAGCCGAGCGCGACGTACTCCGCGTAGCGCTCGCGCCACTCGGGCGACGGACCGTCCGGCGCCGCGGCGGCTCGGCCGGCCAGGGTCCGCTCGAGCGCCGCCAGGCAGACGTGCCAGCCGGCCGCGGTCCGCGCGGCGGCATCCGCGCCCTCGTCCAGCAGCACGTGGACGAGGGTCAGCCGCGTGCCGTCGCCGTCGGGCTCGAGCTCGAACCGCAGCAGGTCGCCGCCCCACAGGAACGCGAGCCGGCGCGGCGGGTCGAGCTCGCGCAGCTCGCCCTCGAACACCTCGCCGTCGCCGTGGACGAAGCGCATCGGCGCGCCGACGCGCAGCTCGAGCTCGACGGAGGTGGGGAACCAGTGCCGCAGCTCCGCGGGATCGGTGACCGTGCGCCAGACGGCGTCGACGGGATGCGCCAGGCGGCGCTCGAAGCGCACCGCCGGCCGGCCGTCGTCCGTCGTGTAGGTGCCGTGCTCGCTCATCGGTCCTCCTGGGTCTCGTCGAGCCGCCGCTCGAGCGCGTCGAGCCGGTCGTCCCACAGCGCGCGGTAGCGCGCGAGCCACTCGTGCAGCTCGGCCATCGGCTGCGGCTCGATCGCGTAGACGCGGCGCTGGCGCTCGGCCCGCACGGTCACGAGCCCGGCCTCGCGCAGCACCTTGAGGTGCTTCGAGGCGCTCGGCTGGCTCACGGCCAGCCGCTCGGCGAGCTCGGTCACGGCGCGCGGGCGGACGCGCAGCAGCTCCAGGGCCGCCCGGCGGTGCGGGTCGGCGAGCGCGGTCCAGACGGCGGTGGTCGTCATCGGTCGCCGGAGTATTCCTCACTCGGAATATTCCGTCAAGGGCATATTCAGACCTCGATCAGCTCGAACGCGATCCGCCCGTCCGCCGCCGTGGCGATGCCCATCGTGTGCGCGGGCGCCCGCCGGCGCTCGGTCGGCGAGCCGGGGTTGAAGATCTGGAAGCCGTCGGCGGCGGTCTCGTGGAGCGGGAGGTGCGAGTGGCCGAAGACCACCGCGTCGGCGTCGCGGAAGCGCGCGCGCAGCCGCGCGAGCCGGCGGTCGGCGGGGCCGCCGTCGTGGGTCATGACGATCCGCGCGCCCTCCGCCTCGACGACGCGGACCGCCGGCAGCCGCATCGCCACCTCGACGTCGTCGACGTTGCCGTGGACCGCGTGCACCGGCGGCCCGAGCGACTCGAGCAGCGCGAGCACCTCGAGCGTGACGAGGTCCCCGGTGTGGAGGATCGCGTCGGCGGCGCGGAGCCGCTCGACGCAGGCGGGCGGGAGCGCCCGCGTCCCGCGCGGCATGTGGGTGTCGCCGATGATCGCGAGCCGCACCCCCGGCACGCTACGCTGCCACGAACCCGGCGGCCTTTGCAGGGAACCCGGGACACAGGATCCTCGTGACGGGCCCATGACGGGATCCGTGACGGGGAAGCAGCAGCCAGCGCCCGTAGCTCAGTGGATAGAGCGCGCGCCTCCGGAGCGCGAGGTCGTCCGTTCGAATCCGGACCGGGCGCGTCCGAAGGTGAGACGATGCGACTGAACCCGGACGCGCCGCTCGCGCGCAAGGTCACCGAGCTGATCAAGTCCGGCGACGCGGCCACGTTCGAGCAGCTCCTGCGCGAGCATCCCGACCTTGCGACCGCACGGCTCGGCGACTCCCGGCACGGACAGTCGAGGACGCTGCTGCACGTCGTCACCGACTGGCCGGGACACGTGCCCGAAGCGGCCGCCAAGGTCGCGGCGCTCGCTGCCGCCGGGGCCGATGTCAACGCGCGCTTCACCGGCCCGCACGGCGAGACGCCGTTGCACTGGGCGGCCAGCAGCGATGACATCGAAGCGCTCGACGCGCTGCTGGACGCGGGCGCCGCCATCGAGACCGACGGCGCGGTGATCGGCGGCGGCACAGCGATGGCCGATGCCGTGGCCTTCGGCCAGTGGAACGCCGCGCGACGACTGCTCGAACGCGGCGCGCGCACCAACCTCTGGCAGGCGGCCGCGCTCGGGCTGGTCGACGGTGTCCGCGACCAGCTCGCGGACACGCCACTCGCGCAGCAGGATCTCGACAACGCTCTGTGGTGCGCCGCGCACGGTGGACAACACGAGACCGCCGAGCTACTGCTCGACCACGGCGCCCACCCAGCCTGGGTGGGACACGACGGCCTCACGGCCGCACAGGCCGCAGAACGCAGCGACGCGCACGAGCTCGCCGCCTGGCTACGCGAGCAAGACACGAAGTCCGGACGCCGCACACGCCGGCAGGGCCGTAGCGCCGTTCAGCGATCGCGCTGCTTCGGCGGGCACTGCGTATCGCCGTACGAGCAGAACACGCAGCAATCGCCCGGCGCGGGCCGTAGACGCTCGCCGCAGGCGGTGCAGACATAGAAGAACTGGCAGGCGTTCGCCGGCATCTGCTCGCGTGCTCGGTGCCCGCAGATCGGGCAGGTGATCACGGACCCGAGCTGGACGGCGACCATGGTGCGAGCGTACTCCCGGCTCGATGCCGCATGCGCGCCGTGCGGTCGAGCGCGTCCGCTTGCCCTATCGTTGAGTGCACCATGACCGAACCGCTGCACAGCAACACCTGCGCCGCCCCGGCGCAGCCCGTGCAGCGCGCGGCGTCGTGGTGGGCCTGCCGCTAGCCGGCAGGCCGATCCAGACCGCGTACTGAGATCCCGGCCGCAACTCCGGCCCGACCCCCGACGGGGCCGGCCACCGCGCGCCCACGGTGACCTCCGACGCCCCGGTCCTCGATCCGGGCGCGCGAACCAGCAGGAGATCACCATGACCACGCACCCGACCACCACCGCCAGCCGCCCCATCGCGACGCTGACGGGCTTCAAGCCGACCGGCGAGCTGCACCTGGGCAACTACGCCGGCGCGATCCGGCCCCTGGCCCGCCTCGCCGCCGACGAGCAGCGCGACGTCTACCTGTTCGTCGCCGACCTGCACGCGCTCAACGGCCATCCCGATCCCGCCGTGCTGGCCGACCGGACGCAGCGACTGGCCGCCGCGTTGCTGGCGTGCGGGCTCGATCGCCCCAACGTGCACCTGTACCGCCAGAGCCGGGTGCCGGCGATCGCGCGGCTGGCGGCCCTGCTGAGCAACGTGACCGCGAAGGGCGTGCTCAACCGCGCGCACGCCTACAAGGCAGCGGTCGCCGCCAACGCCGAAGCGGGCCGGGATCCCGACCACGGGGTCAACATGGGCCTGTACGGCTATCCGATCCTGATGGCCGCGGACATCCTCGCCCTCGACGCCGACGAGGTGCCCGTCGGCGCCGACCAGGCACAGCACCTCGAGATCGCCGTCGACCTCGCACAGCAGTTCGCGCGCACGTACCGCGGCGACGTGCTGCGGGAGCCGCGGGCGCTCATCACCGAGAGCGTCGCGACGCTTCCCGGCCTCGACGGCCGCAAGATGAGCAAGTCCTACGGCAACACGATCGCCCTGATGGCCGAGCCCGGACGCCGTCAAGGACGCGATCCGGCGGATCGTCACCGACTCCACGCCGCCCGACCAGCCCAAGGACCCCGACGCCTGCACGCTGGTCGCGCTCCTCCGCGTGTTCGGCTCCGACTCCACCGTCCGGGAGGTCGAGACGCGCTACCGCGCCGGCACCATCGGCTACGGCGAGACCAAGGCGCTGCTCGCGGACGTCATCGAGCAGCACGTCGCCCCGCTGCGAGACCGCTACGAGCGGTTGCGCACCGAGCCGGCCGTGCTCCACGAACGACTCATCGAGGGCGAACGGCACGCCGCCCGGCGCGCCGACCGGGTGCTCGCCCGCGCGATGACGGCCATGGGGCTCTAGCTGCCGGTCCCTGACTCGCATCGGGGATGGAAGAGACTCGATCGACTATCCGCCCTCCCGGGTGCACCTCGAGATAGCAGCGTCGCGGAACGTAACCCGCACGCTTCGACGATCCCGTTATTCGTTCGCTTGGAGGCCGCCCGCGCGGAAGGCGGACAGCTTGCAATTGTGGCGTGAGCGAGGAGAGTGCAGGCCGTAAGGACGGCTGCGCAGATGCCGGGCCGAAAGCACACGTTCAAGCGTCTCGTCTCGTCTCGGTCAGGGCGAGCGATGCTCGCAGCAGCGGTTGGGTTGACGCTGTGGTCGCCGACGTCCGATCTTGCCGTCGCACGGGACTCGCTGGCACCATCGTCGGCAGGTCAGCGGTGGTTGCCGTCCGAGGAGTGGGTCACCCATCACTGGCTGCCATACGAGGAGCGTCGGCTTCTGAGCGTTCTGCGGATCTCTCGAGCCGAACTGCTCAGCTGGCTGCGAGACGATCGCCACCACACGATCGAGCAATTGATTCGACGGGGCGGCCTATCGGTCTCCCTTGTGGCACCACGTCTCGTCGCGCCGCGGGCCACACGCGTCGATCCGGCGCAGTACGAGCGGCTGCTCGAGCGCACCGAGCGGACACTGACACAGGGGCATCTTGCGCAGCATGTGTTCTTCCACTACCTCCACCAGGCGGAGACCAAGGCGCACGCCTGGGAGATCTTCGGCGTGTCGCCTTCGCAGTTTCAGCGCCTGCGCGCCGCGGGCTTCACCCCGGCAGAGATCGGGGCGCTGCGACAACGCAGACGGGCGTTTATCGCGGATGCGATCACACGCGTCTGCCGGCTCAGCGCAGCTGCCGGCGTCCGCCGAGGCGACACGTCGGCACGACAGGCTGCGCGGTTTCTCAGCCGACAACGTCGTGGCGTCGACGCATATCTCGACCAGGTCTTACATGCGCCCCGCCGGCAGCGGCTCCACCTCCCGCCAACCGTACGCAGGTCAGTGCCTACCGGCCGGGCGCTTCGGGCGTTCCTGCGAGCCGAGCGACGAGTCGCGTCGGTCCTACCTGTTGCCCCGCGCTTGAACGCTGATCCGCCATCGAAGGTGCCGAGCGCCGTGTCGTCTGGTTTCACGGTCTGGCCAAGCGCGTGGCTGCTGATTCCTCCGTCTTGACCGCTTGTGCCGCCTCCGCCTATACCCCGCCGCCGTGGCCCGCCCCATCCGCCCATCGATGCGCCGGACCGCGGAATGCTCGCTCTCGGCGTCGTCGACCTGCGATTGGCGCACGTTGCGGTACTCGCGGCGTATGCGCCGAATATCGCGTCGGTACGCGATCCACTCCGTCAGTGGAGCCAACGCGCGCATCCGACAACCTCCCGTGAGTCGACCCGCGCGGACGTGAAGCCGACACCACGCCGATCGAGAGCCGGCGGTGGCGGCGCGTGTGCCGCTACCCGCGCCACTCCTGATGGAAGCCGCCGGAGTGACGCGAGTGGCTCTCGGCGTGCACCGCGGCCTCGCGGGTCGCGGCCAGCCTCTCGTCCTCGCGCCGGTGACGCTCGGCGCGTGCCGCCTGTCGCTCCTCCTTCGGCAACGTCAGCTCCCGAACCCGGGAGAACGTGTTGCGCAGCATGGTCGCGCCTTCCTCGTAGGGGATCGCGTCAGCCGACCCTACGCCTGCGACGCCGCTACTGACAACGTGTCGAGCCGCCGTCAGGCCCCGGGCTCGGTCAGCCCCTGGAAGCCGGCCTGGGCCGCATGCCCGACGTCGCAGATCAGCTCCAGCGCCCCGCGGACGTGCATCCAGCACTCCGGGTGCAGGAGCCGGTCGTACCCCTCACCGCAGACCGCGCGGAGCTGGACGGCGCGCGACGGGGCGACCGGCGAATCGCACCGGTCGCAGAGCAGGTCCTCCGGCACTCCGTCGACGTCGACGCCCAGATCGAGCGTCGCGAACAACCGCTCGATCCCGTCGAGGGCGACGCTCGGCCAGCAGCGCTCGTGGAAGCAGCGGCGATAGAGCTCGGCGCTGCCCTTCGCCGCGAGGACGACGAACGGCTCGTCGTCGGGGACCGGGAGCCCGCAGTGGTCGCAGGCAATTCCGGCTGCGCTCACGCGCGTAGATTGACCGTAGCCGTGCATCGGAGCCGCCTCCGTGTCTGTGGTCAGGCCCGGGGTGACGTCGGCGCGCCTGCCCCGGCCCGCTCACTCGGGGCCGAGTCTATGAGCGCCGGGAATCCGGGCACAACCCGCCCATCTCCCAATTTGCCGGAAATCGCTGTACGAGTCCGTCGTCAGGCGGTGCCGAGGCTGCGCAGCCGCCAGGCAAGACCGTCGACGTAGTCGTCGATCTGCGCGACCCGCGCCGCCGGGAGCCGGTACGGCGCCGCCTGTCCGATCGGCCGGCGCCCGCGCTCGCCCGCCAGCCACGACATCCGCGCGATCGCGTAGCGGCCGGAGCCGACGTCGGCGAAGCTCGGGCGGTCCATGGTGCGATGCATGGGGCTGGGCATGGCAGCGTCCTTCGGGGTCGGCGTGGTTGCTGTTGCACACACAATTACACCGACTGTGCAAGTACGTTACAGATTCCGCAGCGTAGTTTATCTCCCGTTCATCCAAGCCGCCCGCCCGGCCCGCGCGTAGGGTCCGCCACATGCCCGACGACCGGATCGCCGCCTTCCGCTCGTTCGCCCTCTCGCTGCCCGAGGCGGTCGAGCTGCCCCACTTCGAGCGGGCGTCGTTCCGCGTCCGCAAGCGGATCTTCGCCACGCTGCGGGCGTCGGACGGCATGGCCGTCCTCAAGCTCCCGCGTGAGGAGCAGGCCGCGCTCGTCGCCATGCACCCCGAGGTCTACGCCGTGACGCCCTGGGGCCACCAGGGCTGGACGAGCGTCGACCTCGACCGGGCCGACCCCGTCGAGCTGCGCGAGCTGATCGTCGAGGCCTGGCGCGGCGTCGCGCCGAAGCGGCTCGTCACGGCCCACGACGCGCCGAGCTTGCGGGGCGGAGGGCGTTAGGGAGGCCGCCCTCCGCCCGCTTCGGCGGCGAGAGGGATCTATCGCCGGCCGGTGTGGGAGTGATCCTGGCGCTGGTGCTCGCGCCGCAGTGCCTCGGCGCTGCGCCTTCTTCTGCGCGCGCTCGGGCTTCGTGGCAAGGCGCTGCTCGCGACGTTCGCGCATCAGGTTCAGTCGTTCAGTGAGCCGGCCCACGGCGTTCCTCCTCACGGCTCGTTCCGACCGACCCTACGCCTGCCGGGGGCCAATGGTCAAATCGTCAGAGCATCCGCAGTTCGTCCGTTGCAGGCACGAATCCGGCGGGCGTACGCTCGCTCCATGACCCGCGTCCGCACGCGCATCGCGACATGGCGGCAGGAACGGCGCCTGCCGCCCGACGAGCGCCGCGCCGCCCGGTCCGAGCGCGCCGTGCTGGAGCAGCTGCGCCGTGAGCGCGACTACGACGACCCGCGGGCGCGCCAGCTCGAGGCCGTCGAAGCGGAGCGCCGCCGCTGGTCCTGCGGCCTCCGCTTCCGCTGAATCCCCGACCGCCGGTCGAGCCGTCCTCGACCACTGTCACAAACTTGTCACAAAGTCGGGTCCGGTCTGCTTCACTGTCGCCTCAGGGTCCTCCTCCCCAGGCCCTCTCTCCCACCACCGAACACGAGGTCTCCCGATGCGAACCATCCTCGCGAGCGTGCGCAACATCCTGCGCGAGCCCGCCCCGGACGTCGACGTCCACTTCCACCAGGGCCCCGGCGGCGACCCGGCGCCCTGCTACGACCACGCGTGCCGCTCTCCGAAGCTGCACGTGGACTGGCGCTAGAGCGCGGTCAGCAGGGCGCGCGCCGCGCGCGGCTCGAACGCGGTCCCGGCGCCGGCGGAGATCCGGCGCCGGGCCTCGGGCCGCGCGAGCGCGCGCCGGTACGGCCGGTCGTTCGTCATCGCGTCGAACGCGTCGACCGTGAAGACGATCCGCGCCGGGACCGGGATCGCCTCGCCCGAGAGCCGGTCCGGGTAGCCGGTCCCGTCCCAGCGCTCGTGGCTCGCCCGCACGAGCGGCGCGAGGTGCTCGAGCCCCGCGATCTCGGCCAGGATCTCCGCCCCGCGGATCGTGTGCCTGCGCACGACCGTGCGCTCGCGCGGGTTCAGCGGACGGGCCAGGTCGAGGATCCGCGCCGGCACCGCGAGCTTGCCGATGTCGTGCAGGATCGCGACGAGCTCGAGCTCGAACAGGGCGTCCGGTGCGAGCCCCAGCTCCGCCCCGACGCTGCGGCAGTCTCCGGCCAGCCGGTTGGAGTGATCGGCGGTTCCGCTGTGGTGCGTCCGGAGCGTGGCGATCAGCTCGACGGTCGCGCGCTCGATCGCCGCGCGGGCGTCCGGACCGGCCTCCTTCAGCCCGGTCGAGCGGTCGAGCAGTCCCGTCAGCGATGGCGTTCCCGTGTCGGACATGCTCCGAATCGGGTGAGGATACGCGCCAACGCGCCTTCTACACTGCCGCTCCTGCTGACTGGACGTCGGCAGCCACCCAGAGCAAGAATGCCCGACCGAAGCACCACACGCCGCTCCTTCTTCGGACTCTCCGCCGGTGCCGCCTTCCTGTGCACGATCGGCGGGCAGCAGGTCCGGCTGGACGATCCGCGCGCCGCGCAGAAGGCCGACGCCCTCGCCGCGCAGGTCAAGCGCCCGCCCGGCGCCGTCCCGCAGGACGACCTGACCTTCGGCACGCCCGAGCCGCAGCCGGGCGGCCGCAAGCGCGAGTACTGGATCCAGGCGCGGACGCGCACGTGGGACGTGGCGCCGACCGGCCGGGACGACTGGCACGGCCAGCCGATCACCGGCAAGCGCAAGTTCCGCGCGCTCGTCTACCAGCAGATGCTGCCCGGCTTCGCGGGCGAGAACGGCGCCCCGTCGATCCCCGGCCCGACGCTCTACGCCGAGGTCGGCGACACGCTCGTCGTCCACTTCCGCAACAACGCGGAGAAGCTCGGCCAGGCGCTGACCATGCACCCGCACGGCGTGAAGTACACGCCGGACTACGACGGGGTCTACCTCGGCGACCACACGCGCGTCGGCGGCTTCGTCGCGCCCGGCGAGGAGTTCACCTACACGTGGGAGGCGACGCCGGACTCCGTCGGCGTGTGGCCGTACCACGACCACGGCCCGAACCACACGCTGAACACGTTCCGCGGCGCGTTCGGCGCGATCATCGTCCGCGAGCGCGGCGCCAAGGCGCCCGACGTCGAGCAGGTGCTGTTCCTGCACTCGCTGCTGCCGCCGGTCACCGGCCTGCCGCGCGCGTTCCAGGCCATCAACGGCCGCAACTCCGCCGGCAACACGCCGACGATCCAGGCCCGCGTCGGCCAGGACGTCGCCATCCACGTGATCGGGATGGACGACGAGTTCCACGACTTCCACATCCATGGACACCGCTGGCGCGATCCCGGCGGGCACGTTCACGGACACGCCCGCGGTGGGCCCGAACGAGACGATCACCGCACGCTTCACCGAGGACAATCCCGGCCGCTGGCTCTACCACTGCCATGTCTTCTCCCATCAGGACGGGGGCATGGCGGGTTGGTACCTGGTGAGCCCATGAGGAACAGGAGAGAGCGCAGGATGCGAACCCGTACCGCCGTCGCCGCCGTCGTCGCGGCCGGACTGCTCGTCCCGGCCGCCGCGCACGCGCAGGCGACGCCGAGCTACCCCGAGCCGTCCAACCCCGGCAAGGTGGCCCCGAAGCCGAAGGGCAAGGGCAAGACCCGCACGGTCTGCAAGCAGAAGAAGGACTGCAAGTTCACGACGATCCAGTCGGCCGTGAACAAGTCGAAGGCCGGCGACACCGTCAAGGTCAAGCCCGGCACGTACAAGGAGTCCGTGCGGATCGCCGGCAAGAACAAGAGCTACCTCAAGCTCATCGGCTCGTCGAAGAAGCCCGGCAAGGTCGTGCTCTCCGGCTCGGGCAAGCGGCTCAACGGCGTGTTCGTCAACGGCGCCGACGAGGTCCGCGTCAGCGGCTTCAAGGCCAAGAACTACACGGCGAACGGGTTCTTCTTCGTCAACGTCGTCGGCTACACCGCCGACCACCTGATCGCGGCGAAGACGGGCGTCTACGGCATCTACGCGTTCAACTCCAAGGGCGGGACGATGCGCGACTCGGAGGCGTACTACAACAACGACGCCGGGTTCTACATCGGCCAGACGCCGGCGCAGTCCAAGCCGATCCGGTCGATCGTCAAGAACATCGACTCGTGGGGCAACCCGCTCGGCTGGAGCGGGACGAACATGCGCTACGTGACGATCACGAACTCGCGCTTCTACAACAACGCGGCCGGGCTCGTCCCGAACGCGCTGGACTCGGAGAAGTTCCCGCCGGCGGAGGACAACATCATCCGCGGCAACGAGATCTTCTGGAACAACTTCAACTTCCACAAGGGCGCGCCGTTCAAGATCCGCGAGGACGGCACGGCCGCCCTGGTCCCGGTCGGCACCGGCGTGCTGCTGCTCGCCGGCCGTCGCAACACGGTCGAGGACAACCAGATCTACGGCAACTGGAACGCCGGCGTGGCGCTCGTCGAGGGCATCATCGACCTCGACGACCACCCGGAGGCGGTCGACCTGATCGACAACAAGGTGCTCGGCAACGCGTTCGGCCTGAACGGGACCGACCTGAACGGCCGCGAGCTGGCCTACGACGGCAACGGGAGCGGGAACTGCTTCGGCGGCAACACCGGCGTGCGCGTCACGATCCCGGCGAACGGGTCGACGCTCACGCCGTGCGACCCCGCGGGCACGAACGTGTTCGACCCGGCCGCGCTGGCGAACATGCTCAGCCTCGCCGGCGTGGACGGCGTCGCCCAGCAGCTGCCCAGCACCCACGCGCCCAAGAAGGGCTACACGCCGCTCGTGGAGTACAAGAAGTGATCCGGCGCGGTACCGCCGTCACCGTCGCCGCCGTCGTCGCGCTCTCGGGCGCGGCGCCGGCGGTGGCCGCCGCCCCCAAGCCGAAGACCGTCACGGTCAACGACAACTACTTCCAGCCCGACGCGCTGAAGGTCAAGCCGAACACCGTCGTGAAGTGGAAGTGGCCGAGCGACATGGCGATCGACGTGCACGACGTCAAGCTCAAGTCCGCGCCGAAGGGCGTCAAGAAGTGGCAGTCCGATCCCGCGTCGAGCGGCTACACCTACAAGCGCACGTTCAAGAAGGTCGGCACCTACAAGATCATCTGCACGCTCCACGAGGAGATGAAGATGACCGTGAAGGTGAAGGACTAGTTCCGTCCGGGACGCCCCCTAGGGTCGCGCCATGGCGGCCCTGGTGGTCTGTCCCGGCTGTGGATCCGCACTGCTGCAGCCGCTGCGGTCGCGGCAGCATCCCGACGGCGCGATGGTCGTCGACCTGCGCTGCCCGGAGTGCTTCATGTGGATGCAGGCGAACTTCAGCAAGGGCGAGCTGGCCGAGCTCGACAAGGCCCAGGCGGCGTCGCGCGAGCAGATGGTCGACGCCTACGCGCGCTCGGTGACCGAGAGCATGGAGGCGCTCGCCGACTGCCTCGGCCAGGCGTTCGAGCTCGACCTCGTCGACGCGGACGACTTCGCGCCGCGCCGCGCGGCCTAGGCTTCAGCCGCGCGTCGGCAGCCCGTTGGCGCGCAGCGCGCCGACGGCCATGAACGGGAACCGCCAGCCGACCTCGCGCGGGCGCGGCAGCGGGAAGCGCTCGGCGTCGCGGCGGAACAGCCACAGCCGTGCCGCGCCCTCGCGCGCGAGCCGGCCGGGCGTCGGCCGCCGCACGGGAGCCCGGTCGTCCCGGATCTCGACCGCGTGGCCCGCCGCCTCGATCCGCGCCACCAGCTCGGCGAGCGCGCCGGCGAGCACCGGCTCCGGGCCGCCGACCGCCTCGAGCACGTCCTCGCGCACCGCGAGCCCGGGCGGGTCCGCGAACCCGTCGGTGGATGCGATCAGCACCGCCGGCGCGTCGCCGGGCGCGGGGACCGCGACGGCTCCGAGCTGGCGGTGCAGCCTCAGCCTCCGGCGACCGCCGGGAGGATCGTGACCTCGTCGCCGTCGGCGACGGGCGTGGCGAGGCCGTCCAGGAAGCGGATGTCCTCGCCCTTCAGGTAGACGTTGACGAACCGGCGCAACTCGCCGTCGTCGCCGGCGATCCGGTCGCGCAGCTCGCCGTGCTGGGCGTAGAGGCCCTCGAGCACCTCCCCCACCGTGCTGCCGTCGGCCTGCGCCTCGGCGGCGCCGCCGGCGACGCCGCGCAGCTGGGTCGGGAGCTTGATCGTGACCGCCATCAGACCGTCACCCCCTCGATCGCCTCGAACGCCTCGAAGCGCGGCTCGATGTCGGCCACCTCGAAGCTGCCGCGGACCGCGTCGAGCGTCTTGAGCCCGTCGCCGGTGATGTAGGCGACGACGCGGTCGTCCGCGCCGATCTCGCCGCGCGCGGCGAGCTTCGCCAGCGTCGCCGTGGTCACGCCGCCGGCCGTCTCGGTGAAGATGCCGGTCGTCTCGGCGAGCAGCCGGATCCCGGCGCGCAGCTCGTCGTCGGAGACCGCGTCGACCGAGCCGCCGGTGCGGCGCGCCAGGTCGACCGCGTACGGGCCGTCGGCCGGGTTCCCGATCGCGAGCGACTTGGCGATCGTGTCGGGCTTGACCGGGCGGCACACGTCGGTGCCGGCGGCGTAGGCCTGGGCGACCGGCGAGCAGCCCTCGGCCTGGGCGCCGTGCATGGCGGGCACGTCGCCCGCGAGCAGGCCCGCGTCGATGAACTCCTGGAAGCCGCGCGCCACCTTGGTGAACAGCGAGCCGGACGCGATCGGCGCGACGACGCGGTCGGGGAGCTCCCAGCCGAGCTGCTCCGCCGTCTCGAAGGCGAGCGTCTTGGAGCCCTCGGCGTAGTACGGCCGCACGTTGACGTTCACGAACGCCCAGTTCTCGCGCTCGCCCGAGACCTCGGTGCAGAGGCGGTTGACGTCGTCGTAGTTGCCGCGGACGCCGACGATCCGGGCACCGTAGGCGCCGGCGGAGAGGATCTTCTCCGGCTCGAGGTCGCCGGGGACGAAGACGTAGGCGGGCAGTCCGGCGTAGGCGGAATGCGCGGCGACGGCGCCGGCGAGGTTGCCGGTCGAGGCGCAGGCCACGGTGTCGAAGCCGAGCTCGATCGCGCGGGCGAGCGCGATCGACACGACCCGGTCCTTGAAGGAGTGCGTGGGGTTCGCGGTCTCGTTCTTGATCCAGAGCTCGCCGATGCCGAGGCGCTCCGCGAGCCGGTCGGCGCGCACCAGCGGCGTCATGCCCGTCGGCAGCGAGCTGCGCGGGACGCGGTCCAGCGGCAGGAAGTCGGCGTACCGCCAGAGGGTGTTCGGACCCGCCTGGATGCGCCGCTTCAGCTCATCCGCGGTCGAGGCGGGCGCGCGGTAGGCGACCTCGAGCGGCCCGAAACAGCGCTCGCAGACGTAGCGTGCCTCGAGTGGATAGGTGGTGGAGCACTCCTTGCACTTCAGGGCCTCAGCCGGCATCTGTGTCTTCTCTCCGCCCGGGTTCTGCGGCGGATGAGCGACATTGGCGAAGCCTCCACCGCATCTCCCAGGCTTACTCTTGGAGCCTGATGGAATTGCCACCGTTTCCGGCGCTGGCGCGACCGGATGGTTGGCGGGGCTTCACTGGGCCAATCCCTCCACCCCTCTTGATGCGTACTGCTATGTGCCTTGCACCGTAGCGAACCGACCGGCGATCCTCAATCCGCGGGGCGGGATTTGGTGCATGGTCGTAGAATTGACACCGTGATGCCGCTGTCCACCGACGACCCGCTCAGTCTCCGGCATGCCCTCGCTGCCCCGGAGCCCGTTCGGCCGCCGCGCCGCCCGCAGCCGCATCGCGGACGCGCGCAGCGCTGAGCCCCAGACCCCGCACGTCGAGATCGTGGAGGCCCCCGGCCTCCGCTGGATCAACATCGAGCGCCCGCGGGCGATCGACCGTGCCTGGCTCGAGGAGCGGTTCGAGTTCCACCCGCTCGACTACGAGGACGTCTTCTCGCGCAACCAGCGCCCGAAGGTCGACGAGTACGACGACTACCTGTTCTGCGTCCTGCACTTCCCGCGCTACGACAAGGCGGTCTCGCGCCTGAACGCGGCCGAGCTCGACCTGTTCGTCGGGCCCGACTTCCTGATCACGCTCCCGAACGAGCCGCTCCAGCCGCTCGACTACCTGTTCGAGCGCTGCCGGACCAACGAGGAGCTGCGCGACGAGCTGTTCTCCAAGGGCCCCGGCTACCTGCTCTACAAGATCGTCGACGACTGCGTCGACGCCTCGTTCCCGATGCTGCGCAAGATCGGCAACAAGCTCGAGCGGATCGAGGAGGACATCTTCGAGGGCCGCGCCGACGAGATCGTGCGCGACATCTCGAACGCCAAGCAGGAGATCATCAACTTCCGCAAGGTGATCCGCCCGCAGCGCGCCGCGTTCTCCGACCTCGAGCGCAACAAGCAGCGCTACATCGCCGACGACCTCGACATCTACTTCGACGACATCGTCGACGCGTCCGAGCGGATCTGGGACATGCTCGAGAACTACAAGGAGGTGGTCGAGGCGCTCGAGGACACGAACGAGTCGGCGATCGCCCACCGCTCGAACGAGATCTTCCGGATCCTCACCGCCTTCAGCGTGATCTTCCTGCCGCTCACGCTGATCGCCTCGATCTGGGGCATGAACGTGCACGTCCCCGGCCAGGACGATCTGACCGCGTTCTTCGTCGTCCTGGCGTTCATGGTCGTGATCCTCGGCGGGCTGCTGTTCCTGTTCCGCCGGCGCGGCTGGATCTAGCGCACCTCGTTGATGCGGACCATGTTGCCCGCGGGATCGCGGACGGCGCAGTCGCGCACCCCGTAGGGCTGGTCGGTCGGCTCCTGGACGATGTCGGCGTCGCGGGCCTGGAGCCGCTCGAAGACGCCGTCGAGGTCGGGGGTGGCCAGGGTGATGATCGCGTACGTCCCCTTGGCCATCATCTCGGCGATGGTGCGGCGCTCGTCGTCGGTGATGCCGGGGTCGGCGCCGGGCGGGTGCAGGACGATCGACGTGTCGGGCTGGCCGGCCGGGCCGACCGTGATCCAGTGCATCCCGTCGTACCCGACGTCGTTGCGGACCTCGAAGCCGAGGGTGTCGCGATAGAAGGCGATGGCCGCGTCCGGGTCGTCCTGCGGGAGGAAGGCCGCATGAATGGTGATGTCCATGCCGGTCAGGCTAGATGCGGCTCAGGGCCGGCGCTTCTCGATTCCTGACCGGTCTCGTCACCTGCTTCGCCACGCAGGCCGGCATCCCCGCCGTCGCCCGCGCCGCCTCGCGCCGGTAGACGCTGGGCGGCACGCCGACCAGCTCGGTGAAGCGCGTGCTGAAGGTGCCCAGCGACGAGCAGCCGACCTCGAAGCAGACCTCCGTGACGCTCAGGTCGCCGCAGCGCAGCAGCGCCATCGCGCGCTCGATGCGCCGCGTCATCAGGTAGCCGTACGGCGACTCGCCGTAGGCGAGCCGGAACTGGCGGCTGAAGTGCCCGGCCGACATGTGCGCGCCGCGGGCGAGCGCCTCGACGTCGAGCGGCTGCGCGTACTCCCGGTCCATCCGGTCGCGGACGCGGCGCAGCCGCGCGAGGTCGCGCAGGTCCTGCGTCGCGGCGGGTCTGCCGGTCACCTCCGAGATCGTGCCACGTCGCTCCGCATCAGGTGCCCACGTACGCCGCGAGATGCTCGCCGGTGAGCGTGGAGCGCGCCGCGACGAGATCGGCGGGCGTGCCCTCGAAGACGATCCTGCCGCCGTCGTGGCCGGCCCCGGGACCGAGGTCGATGATCCAGTCGGCGTGCGCCATGACCGCCTGGTGGTGCTCGATGACGATGACCGACTTGCCCGAGTCGACGAGCCGATCGAGCAGGGCGAGCAGCTGCTCGACGTCCGCCAGGTGCAGACCGGTGGTCGGCTCGTCGAGCACGTAGATGCCGCCCTTGTCGCCCATGTGCGTGGCCAGCTTGATCCGCTGGCGCTCGCCGCCGGACAGCGTGGTGAGCGGCTGACCGATGGTGAGGTAGCCCAGCCCGACCTGCGACAGCCGCTCGAGGATCTTGTGCGCCGCCGGCACCCGGGCGTCGCCCTCGGCGAAGAACGCCTCGGCCTCGGCAACGGACATCGCGAGCACCTCGCTGATGTCGCGGCCACCGAAGTGGTACTCCAGCACCGACGCGTCGAATCGCTTCCCCTCGCACTCCTCGCAGGTGGTGGCGACGCCGGCCATCATCCCCAGGTCGGTGTAGATGACGCCCGCGCCGTTGCAGTTGGGGCAGGCGCCCTCGGAGTTGGCGCTGAACAGCGCCGGCTTGACGTCGTTGGCCTTCGCGAAGGCCTTGCGGATCGGGTCCAGCAGGCCGGTGTAGGTCGCGGGGTTGCTGCGTCGCGAGCCACGGATGGCGCCCTGGTCGATGGCCACCACCCCGTCGCGATCGGCGACCGAGCCTCCGATCAGCGAGCTCTTGCCGGAGCCGGCGACCCCCGTGACGACGACCAGCACGCCGAGCGGGATGTCGACGTCGACGTCCTGCAGGTTGTTGGTGCTCGCGCCGCGCACCTCCAGCGCCTCGGACGACGTCCGCACGGTCTCCTTGAGCACCGCCCGGTCGTCGAGGTGGCGCCCGGTGACGGTGTCGCTGGCCCGTAGGTCCTCGACGGTGCCCTCGAAGACCACCTCGCCACCGCCCGAGCCGGCGCCCGGGCCGAGGTCGACGACGTGGTCGCCGATCGCGATCGCCTCCGGCTTGTGCTCCACGACGAGCACCGTGTTGCCCTTGTCGCGCAGCTGCAGCAGCAGGTCGTTCATCCGCTGGATGTCGTGCGGATGCAGGCCGATGGTCGGCTCGTCGAAGACGTAGGTGACGTCGGTGAGCGAGGAGCCGAGGTGGCGGATCATCTTGGTGCGCTGTGCCTCGCCGCCCGACAGGGTGCCCGAGGGCCGGTTCAGCGAGAGGTAGCCCAGCCCGATCTCGACGAACGAGTCCAGCGTGTGCCGCAGCCCCTCCAGCAGCGGCGCGACCGAGGGCTCGTCCAGACGCGCCACCCACTCCGCGAGGTCGGTGATCTGCATCGCGGAGACGTCGGCGATGCTGGCGCCGTCGATCTTCGACGACCGGGCCGCCTCGCTCAGCCGCGTCCCCTCGCAGTCCGGGCAGGTGGTGAAGACGACCGCGCGCTCCACGAACGCGCGGATGTGCGGCTGCATCGCCTCGACTTCCTTGGACAGGAACGACTTCTGGATCTGCGGGATCAACCCCGCGTAGGTCAGGTTGATGCCCTCGACCTTGATCTTGGTCGGCTCCCGGTACAGCAGGTCGTGGCGCTCGCGCTTGTTGAACTTCTTGATCGGCTTGTCCGGGTCGAAGTAGCCGCAGCCGCGGTAGATCCGCCCGTACCACCCGTCCATGCTGTAGCCCGGGATCGTGATCGCGCCCTCGTTGATCGACTTGCCGTCGTCGTACAGCGCCGACAGGTCGAAGTCGCTGACCGACCCGCGGCCCTCGCAGCGCGGGCACATGCCGCCGGTGCGACTGAAGCTCGCGCTCTCGGTCTTGGTCTTGTCGCCGCGCTGGACGGTGATCCCGCCGCTCCCGCTGACGGAGGCGACGTTGAAGGAGTACGCGCCCGGCGAGCCGATGTGCGGCTCGCCGAGCCGGCTGAAGAGGATGCGCAGCATCGCGTCGGTGTCGGTGGCCGTCCCGACCGTGGAGCGGGGGTCCGAGCCCAGCCGCTCCTGGCCGACGATGATCGCCGTCGTCAGCCCGTCGAGCACGTCGACCTCGGGCCGCGCCAGCGTCGGCATGAAGCCCTGCACGAAGGCGCTGTACGTCTCGTTGATCATCCGCTGCGACTCGGCGGCGATCGTGCCGAACACCAGCGAGCTCTTGCCCGAGCCCGAGATGCCGGTGAACACCGTCAGCCGGCGCTTCGGGAGCTCGACGCTGACGTCCTTGAGGTTGTTCACCCGCGCGCCCTGCACGCGGATCAGGTCGTGGCTGTCGGCAGCGTGCAGCGTGGGCGACCGCGTGTCCGGGCTCGTGGCGGTGGTGTCCATGGCGGCCATGCTAGGAGCGGGCCGCGACCCGCGCTTCTCGAATCCTGATCAGGCGGTCGCGGCGGACGTCGCGCCCAGCGCGGCGGCCGCCGCGGCGCGGCCGGTGCGCACGGCGCCCTCCATGTAGCCGGCCACCCAGTGGTCGGAGCCGCAGACGTAGAACGGCGGCTCGTGCGTCCCGTGGAGCGGGCCGACCGCGCACACGTCGCCGGGCGCCCACTGGGTGATGTAGCCCTGGGTGAACGGGTCGACGCCCCAGTGGCGCTCCAGCAGCGCGTCGGGCTCGCCCGCCGCCTCGCCGTAGAGCCGGACGAGCGTCGCGAGCACCTCGGCCCGCCGGACGGGCGCCGGCGCGGCGAGGAAGTGGGCGAGCCGCTCCGGGCCGACGAGCATCGAGAGCGCGTTGCCGCCCTGCGGCCAGGTCGAGCCGATGATGCCCTCCGAGTCGGCGAGGCCGTTGGCGCCGGACGGCCGCCAGACCGGGCTCGGGGAACGCGGCGACGACCTTGGCGGCCAGCGCCTGGCGCTGGCGGTGCAGGCTCGCGAGCCGCGCGTCGGAGACGCCGGAGACGGCGACGTCGCGCAGCGGGCCGACCGGCAGCGCGCAGACGATCGCCTCGGCGCGCAGCTCCTCGCCGCCCGCGAGCGTGACGCGGCACGGGCTGCCGGCGTGCAACGCGACGACGGGCGCGCCGTAGCGGACGCGCTCGCCGAGCTCCGCGGCCATCGCGAGCGGGAGCGCGGCACTCCCGTCGCGCAGGCGCAGTCCCTCCCAGCGGTCGTAGCCGTAGACCTCCTCCGCCCCGGCCGCCGCGGTCATCCGCAGCTGGCCGAGCATCGACTGGCGCTCGATCGAGCCGCCGCCCATCGAGAGCGCGCCGAGGTCGTGCAGCCGGATCACGGCCGGGCGCGCGCCCTCGGCCCGCAGCCAGCCGGCGAACGAGAGCGCGTCGAGCCGGGCGGCGTCGGGGTGGCTCCACGGGTCGGCCGGGTCGACGGTCGCGGCGAGCTGCGCCACGCGCGCCTCGAACCGCTCGGCGTCGGCGACGTCCGCGGGCGTGAAGAACGGCGGGTAGTCGCCCTGCCCCGTCCCCTCGGCGAGGTCCCAGCTCATCAGCCCCGGCTCGGCGACGTAGCTCGGCTCGGGCTCCAGCCCGAGCTCGGCCGCCAGCCCGAGGTAGGCGGTGTGGAAGTCCCCGATCAGCTCGCCGCCCATCTGCACGCTGCGGCCGTCCTCGAGCACGACGCGCTCGACGCGGCCGCCGGGCCGGTCGCGCGCCTCGAGGACCAGCACGTCCGCGCCCGCGCGGGCGAGGTCGCGCGCCGCGGCGAGGCCGGCGAGGCCGGCGCCGAGGACGAGGACGTCGGTCATGCGGGCGCGAACGCCTCCGGCGTCGTCCCGAGCTGGGCCGCGAGCTGCTCCACGACCAGCCCGCGCGCGTGCGCGAGGCCCATGCGGGGGTCGTCGACCAGGACGCGCAGGCCGACGCCGTCGATCGCGGCGACGAGCCGCTGCGCGACCGCCTGCGGGTCGTCCGCGACGAACTCGCCGGCGGCGATCCCGTCCTCGACGACCTCGGCGAACCAGTCCTCGTAGCGCTCGTAGAGCCGCGCCGCGACGGCGCGCAGCTCCGCGCGCCGGGCGGCCTGCCGCCACAGCTCGAGCCACAGGCCCCACTCGCGGTCGCCCATGCCCGGGGAACGGGAGCGACTGGTCGATCATCCACGCGAGCCGCCGCCCGGCGGTCCAGCCCTCGTCGTCGGCGTGCGTCGTGCGGAGGTCGCCGAGCAGCTCGAACGAGTGCTCCAGCGCCTCGCCGAGCAGGGCCTCGCGCGTGGCGAAGTGGTAGTGGACCAGCGGCGGCGAGACGCCGGCCAGGGTCGCGATCCGGGCGATCCGGACGTCGTCGATCCCCTGCTCGGCGATCACGTCGCAGGCGGCCTCGAGGATGCGGTCGCGCGCATCCCCGGCCACCCGCGTGGGCGCGCTCACGCGCGCTCCCCGAGCGCCTCGCGGACGTGCGACGCGAACCAGGCCACCGCCGCCTCGCGCTCGCCGAGCGGCCCCGGCGTCCAGCCCGTCGTCGCCATCCCCGCCTGGACGCGGGCGACGAGCTCGGCGTCCTCGTCCGCGACGTCGACGTTGAGCCGGTGGTTGAGCCGCTGGATCGCGCGCATCGCCGTGCTCGGCGCGCCGGACCGGTAGCAGGCCCAGACGTCGTGGGTGGCGTCGATGGCCTTCGGGTTGATCTGCCAGGTCGTGACCTGGTCGGGATAGAGGTCGATCGTCGTGTTCGGCCAGAGGTAGATGTAGCGCCAGACGTCGCGGTCGGCTTCGGTCAGGCCGTCCATCGGGCGGACGAACTTCTGGTACGCGCGCTCGAGCCGGTTGCCCGACGGCTTCTTGCGCAGCGGCGCCTCGAAGAACACGTAGCCGTCGCCGACCTCGACCGTGTAGTTCTGGTAGTCGAGCAGGCGCATCAGGCTCGGGTGGGCGATCGGGACGTGGTAGCCCTCGAGGTAGTTGTCGGCCACGATCTTCCAGTTGGCCGGCTGCGAGGACGTGTCGAAGTCGCCGAACGGCTCGAGCCGCTCGATCCCGTACGGCGCGAGCTTCTCGTCGAGGCCGGTGAGCGTCGGCGCGAGCGGCGCGGCCTCCGGGTCGAGGTTGACGAACACGAGGCCGTGGAACAGCTCGACGCTCGCCGGCATCAGACCGAGCGTCGACTTGTCGAGGCCGGGGAACCCGCGACCCTCCGGCACGCCGATCAGGCGACCGTCGGTGCGGTAGGTCCAGCCGTGGTACGGGCAGCGCAGCGCCTTGCCGCAGTCGCCGCTGCCCTCGCGCAGCCGGGCGGCGCGATGGCGGCAGACGTTGCGGAACGCGCGCAGCTCGCCGTCCTCCCCGCGGATCACGAGCGCCGACTCGCGGCCGGTCTGGACGGTCATGAAGCGCCCAGGCTCCGCGACCTGGGAGGCGTGCCCCCCGAGCTGCCACGTGCGGGCGAAGATCGCCTCCTGCTCCCGGTCCAGCGAGGCCGGATCGACGTAGAGGCGCGGATCTAGGGCTGTTGTATGTGTGGTTTCGAGCATGGCTGACTTTGTGATCAGTCGCATGATATCGTGCTGTCAATGCCCGACGTGCCGTGGCGCCGCGACGACCGGTGGCTCTCGCTCACGCCCGAGCCCGAGCGACTGCTGCCCGAGGCGCGGGCGATCCTGCGCTCCGGCATGATCCCGCCGCCGGGCGAGCTCGTCGAGCGCGAGCGCGCGCTCGCCGAGCGACTCGTCGTGTCGGGGCGCCGCGCGCGCTGGGAGGCCTGGCTCCGCGAGACCGCGGCGCTGGCCGCGCTCGCGGAGGACGAGACGGCGCCGGCGGGCGCGCTCGTCCATGACGTCGTCGCAAACCACGATGCGCTCGCGCTGGGCCTGCCCGGCGCCGAGCAGCTGCACTGAACCACGAAAAGGAGCCGCGTTGTCCACGTCACTCGCCCTCGAGGCTGATCAGGAGCTCGTCGTCGAACGGGCGCGCCGCTTCGTCGACGAGGAGCTGATCCCGCGCGAGGTGGCCGCCGAGCTCGCCGGCGGGCGGCTTCCCGCGTCGGAGATCGCGGCGATCAGGGCCGCGACGATCGCGGCCGGCCTCAACGGCGGCCTGCACGCCGTCGAGCACGGCGGCCAGGGCTGGTCGCACCTGACCTGGGTGCTCGTCGAGGAGCAGCTCGGGCGCGCGACCAACGGCGTCTCGTGGTGGATGCCGAACGCCTACAACGTCTGGTCGGCCGCGTCGCCCGAGCAGATCGACCGCTGGCTGCGCCCGATGCTGCGCGGCGAGGCCGGCGACGCCTACGCCGTGACCGAGGAGCACGCGGGGTCCGATCCCTCCGGGATCGCGACGACCGCGGAGCCCGTGGGCGACGGCTGGCGGATCCGCGGCGACAAGTGGTTCGTGACGAGCGGCGACGTGGCCGACGTGATCATCGTCGTCGCCGCCGCCCCGGAGGGCCCGACGCTGTTCGCGGTCCCCACCGACGCGCCCGGCATCACCACCGTCGACGATCCGCCGTTCACGCACAACTACCCGCACGGGCACCCGACGCTCCGGTTCGACGTCGAGGTCGGCCCGGAGGCGCTGATCGGGGAGCTCGGCGGCGGCGACGAGCTGCAGCGCGAGTGGTTCCTCGAGGAGCGGCTCGGGATCGCGGCGCGCGGGATCGGCGCGATGGAGCGGCTCCTGACCGAGACGCTGGAGTGGGCGACCGGGCGCGAGCAGGGCGGCGCGCGGCTCTGGGACCACCAGGGCGTGTCGTTCCCGCTCGCGGACTCGGCCGCCGACGCGGCCGCGGGCCGGCTGCTGGTGCTCGAGGTCGCGCGGCTCGCCGACGCCGGCGCGGACGTCAAGGTCGTCCACGCCAAGGCGTCGATGGCCAAGCTGTTCGTCAGCGAGGCCGCGTGCCGCTGCGCCGACCGCGCGGTGCAGGCGTTCGGCGGGCGCGGCTACCGCCGCGACAACGTCGCCGAGCGGCTGCTGCGCGAGCTGCGCGTCGACCGCATCTGGGAGGGCACGAGCGAGATCCAGCGGCTCATCATCGCGCGCTCGCTCGAGCGCCGCGGCGTCGCGAAGGTGCTCCGCTGAGCGCGCTCGCGCCGCTGCTGCGGCCGCGCTCGGTGGCCGTCGTCGGCGCGACCGACCGGCCGGGCTCCTACGGCGACGCGACGCTGCGCAACCTCGAGGCGCTCGGGTTCCCCGGCCCGGTCTGGGGCGTGCACCCGACGCGTGCGTCGGTGCTCGGACGCCCGTGCGTGCCGTCGCTGGACGACCTGCCCGAGCCGGCGGACGCGGTCGTGGTCGCGATCCCGGCCGCGGGCGTGCCGGAGGTCGTGCGGGCCGCCGGCCGGCGCGGCTGCGGCGGGCTCGTCGTCTTCGCGGCGGGGTTCGCCGAGGCCGGGTCGGCGGCGCTGCAGGCCGAGCTGCGGGAGGCCGCGACCGCTGCGGGCCTGCCGGTGATCGGCCCGAACTGCGACGGGCTCGTGGCCTTCCACAGCCGCGCCGCGCTGTGGGGCGACGCGCTCGCGCCGCGGCCGGCCGGGCGCGTCGCGCTCGTCTCGCAGAGCGGGAACGTCGCGGTCAACGCGATCGCGCTCGGGCGCGGGCTGCGCTTCCACACCGTCGCCTCGGTCGGCAACCAGGCGGTCGTCGACGCCGCGGCGATGCTGGAGGCGCTGTGCGAGGAGGAGGACGTCGGCTCGGTCGCGCTCTTCCTCGAGTCCGACGGCGACGGCGCGCGGCTGACCCGCGCGCTGGCGCGCGCCGCGGAGCGCGGGATCGGCGTCGCGGTGCTCAAGGTCGGCGCGACCGAGGCGGGCGCGACGGCCGCGGCCGCGCACACGGGCGCGCTCGCCGGCGACCAGCGCGTGTTCCGCGCGCTCGTCGAGGAGGCGGGCGCCGCGTGGGCCGACGACGTCCACGACCTGCTCGAGCTGGCGAAGGCGCTGGCGGTGCCGGGCGCCCGCGTGCGCCCGTCGGGGGCGCTCGACCGGGCTCGCGATCCTCACCTGCTCCGGCGGCGACTCCGGGCTGGGCGCCGACGAGGCGGGCCGGCGCGGGCTGCCGCTGCCGCCGCTCTCCCCCGCGACCGCGGAGCGGCTGGCGCCGCTCCTGCCGTCCGCCGCGACGGTCGCCAACCCGCTCGACTACACCGCGATGATCTGGGGCGAGCGCGAGCGGGTGGCGGGCATCGTCCGCGCGGTCGCCGAGGACCCGGCGATCGACCAGCTGCTGCTGTTCTACGACGAGCCCGGCGCGATGGACGCCGGGCTGCGGGCGAGCTGGGACGCGGTCCGCGACGGGCTCGCGGACGGCGCGACCGGCGACGGCGCCGCGGCGCTCGTCGCCTCGACGCTGCCCGAGCTGCTGCAGGACGACTCGGCGGCCGCCTTCCTGGAGCGCGGCGTGCCGCCGGTCGCGGGGCTGCGGACGGCGCTCGCGTGCGCGGCGGCGCTGCGGCACCCGCCGGGCGACCCGGAGCGGCTGCGCGCGATCGCCGATGCGGTCGCGCCGGTGGCGCCCGGCGACTGGCTCGCCGAGGCCGAGGCGAAGGCGCTGCTGGCGGCGGCGGGCGTCGCGGTCCCCGCCGGCCGCGTGGTGGCCGACGCCGGCGACGCGGTGGCGGTCGCGCGCGCGCTGGGCGGACCGGTCGCGCTCAAGGCCTCCTCCCCCGCGCTCCAGCACAAGAGCGAGGCCGGCGCGCTGGCGCTGGGCGTCCTCGGCGACGACGCGGTGCGCGCCGCGCATGCGCGCGTGTCCGCGGCCGGCGGCGGCGCGCCGGTGCTGGTCGAGGCGATGGCCGCGCCGGGCGTCGAGCTGGTGATCGCGGCGCGACGCGACGCGGTCGTGCCCGCGCTCGTCGTCGGGCTCGGCGGGGTCTGGACCGAGCTGCTCGGGGACGTGGCGGTCGTGCCGCTGCCGGCGTCGCCCGCACGCGTCGAGGCGGCGCTGCGGTCGCTGCGCGGCGCCGGGCTGCTGACGGGCGCGCGCGGCGCGCTCCCCGTCGACCTGCCGGCGCTCGCCGCGCTGGCGGCGCGGGCCGGCGACGTCCTGCTCGACCAGGGCCTGACGCTGCTGGAGCTCAACCCGGTGATCGCGCGGCCCGACGCCGCCGTGGCCGTGGACGCCGTCGCCCGGCGCTGAGGTCAGTCCTCGCCCGGGCGGACCGCCCGGGCGAGCTCGACGCGCGAGCGCACGCCGAGCTTGCCGTAGATGCTGCGGAGGTGCGCCTCGATCGTGCGCGGGCTGAGCACGAGCTGCTCGGCGACCTCGCGGTTGGTCCGGCCGGCGGCGACGAGCTGCGGCGATCTCCTGCTCGCGGCCGGTGAGCGGCCCGTCGCCCGCACGCGCCGGCCGCGTCACGCGGTGGCCGAGCCGGCGCAGCTCGCGGATCGCCGCGTCGCGGTCGCGAGCGGCGCCGAAGGCCGCGAGGGCCGCCTCGGCCTCGCGCAGCGCGCGGAGCGCGGCGTCCCGCTCGCCCGCGGCCGCGAGCGCGCGGCCCTCGGCGAGTTGCGCCCGGGCCGCGGTGAGCGGCGCGCCCGCCGCGGCGGCACGCGCGGCGGCGGCGAGCTCCGCCGCCGCGAGCGCGTCGCCCTGCGCGAGCAGGAGCGCGCAGCGCGCGAGGCCCAGCCGCGCCTGGGCGAACTCGGTGCCCGACGGCGCGGTCCGCCCCGGCGCGCTCACCGGCGCCCGCGAGATCACCCGCGGCGACGAGCGCCTCGACGAGGTCCGCCGCCGCGACGGCGCGCTCCGCGGGCAGGACCCGTGGCAGCGCCGGGCCGCCGAAGCCGGCCCGGAGCGCGCCGACCGCCGCGCCCGGATTGCCCGCGGCGACGAGCGCCGCGCCCAGGCACCAGCCGGGCTCGCCGGCCGCGTTGACGTCGGGCCGGGTCCCGAGCGCCTCGGCGTCGCGCGCGTGGCGCAGCGCCGCGGCGACGTCGCCCGCGGCGAGCCGCGCCCGCGCGAGCGCCGTGGTCGCCCACAGCCGCGTGCGGGCGTTCGCGCCCAGGCGCGCGAGCTCGAGGCCGTCCTCGGCGGCGGTGACCGCGTCGGCGATCCGGCCCAGCTCGATCAGCGGCGCGACCGACTCGACGGTGAGCATCAGCACGACCGGCTCCCGGCCGGTGTCCGCGGCGATCGCGAGCCCGCGCTGCAGCGCCGCGAGCGCCGCGTCGTGGCGGCCGAGCGCGCGCAGCGCGCGGCCGTGCATCCAGAAGGCCGGCAGCCGGGTGGCGAGCTCGTCCGGCGTCAGGCGCTCGAGTGCCGCCGACGACTCGGCGAGCGCGTCGGGACCGGCCGGGTCGGCGGCGAGCACGCGCGCCACGGCGCCGCACGCGAGCGCCGCGGCCGCGAACGCCGGCTCGCCGAGCGCACGGGCGTCGTCGCGCGCGTCGCGGCTGTGCGCCTCCGCGTCGTCGAGCGCGCATGCCGTGAGCGCGGTCAGCGCGAGCGCGAGCCGCAGCCGGATCCGGTCGAGCGACGGCTGCGCGGGCAGATCCGACAGGGCGACCTGGAGCCGGGCGCGCGCGGCGTCGTCCTCCCCCAGCCACCACTCCTGGTTCGCGAGGCCGACGGTGAGCGCGAGACGCTCCTCGGGCGGCGCCTCGGCCTGGGCGGCGAGCAGGGTCTCGCGCGCGCCGGCGGCGTCGCCGGACGCGGCCTGCGCATCGGCGAGCCGTGCGGGGAGCGTGGCGCGGTCGGCGTGCGCGTCGGGCAGCAGCGCCAGCGCGGCGGCGAGCAGCTCCGCGGCGCGCCCGGGCGCCGTCGCGCGGAGCCGCGCGGCCGCCTCGGCGAGCAGCGCCGCCGCGGCGGCATCGCCGCGCGCGGCCGCCTGCTCGACGTGATGCGCCCGCTCCACCGGCCCCGCGCCGCGCCGCTCGAGCTCGCGTGCCGCGCGTGCGTGCGCACCGAGCCGCCATCCGCCGGGCGTGCCCACGTAGACCGCGTGGCGGACCACCGGGTGCCGGAACGCGAACCGCCGCGGGCCGCGGGCCGGCCGCACGAGCGTCCGGCCGAGCAGCTCGTCGAGCGCCGGGAGCGCGCGCTCCTCCGGCAGGTCCGCGACCGCGGCGGCGAGCTCCGCCGCGAACGGGTCACCGGCCACCGCCGCGCCTTGCAGCAGCCGGCGGGCGTCCTCGCCCAGCGCCGCCAGCTCCGCGGCCAGGGCGGCCGCGACGGGCGCCGGGATCGCGTCATCGGCCACCGCGACGGCAGGCCCGCCGGCACCGGCGCGGGCCAGCTGCTCGAGGTAGAACGGGTTGCCGCCGGCGCGCGCGTACACCGCCGCCGCGCCGTCGCCGACGAGCACCGCCGCCTCCGCCTCGCTGAGCGGCGCGAGGTCGAGCACGAGCGCGCGTGCCTCGGCGATCGCGCCGTCGAGCGCCGCCGCGAGCCCTTGCGGCAGCGCCCCGGTGCGGGCGCAGAGCGCGACCAGCACGGCGCCGTCCGGCGGACGCCGGACGAGCGCGGCCAACGCGTCCGCGGACGCGGGATCCGCCCAGTGGACGTCGTCGAGCACAAGCACGAGCGAGCGCGCGGCCGCGCGGCGCGCGAGCGTGTCGCGGAGCGCACGGTGGGTCCGGTGGCGGTCGGCGCCGGTCGCGGGAACGGCGCCCGGCCGGTCGCCGAGCGCCTCGCCGAACAGCGCGTACGGAAGGTCCGCCTCGAACTCCGACGCCCGCGCCGCGAGCACGTCGGCGCCCGCCTCGCCGGCCTGCCCGGCGAGGTACGCCAGCAGGCGCGACTTGCCGATGCCCGGCTCGCCGCGCAGCAGGACCAGCCCGCCGGCGCCGCCCGCCAGCGCCGCGACGGCGGCGTCGAGCTGGGTGCGCTCGTGCGCGCGGCCGACCAGCGGGGAGTCCACGGCGGAAGTGTCCCGCAGCCGGGATAGGTGATCCGACCGATGACGCGCGCCGGCCATGGAGGGACACTGCCGTCCATGCAGACCGAGCCCATCCATCCCGCGGTGCGCGTCGGCCACGTGCACCTGCGCGTCGCCGACCTCGACCGCGCGATCGCCTTCTACCACGGCGTGCTCGGCTTCGGCGTCCAGGCGGACGGGCGCGCGATCGGCCTCCCGGCCGCGTTCCTCGCCGCCGGCGACTACCACCACCACATCGGCCTGAACACGTTCGAGAGCGCGGGCGCGACGCCGCCCCCGCCGGGCCACACCGGCCTCTACCACGTCGCCTTCCTCTACCCCGACCGGCGCGAGCTCGGCCGCGCGGTGCGGCGGCTGCTCGACGCGGGCCATCCGGTCGACCACGGAAGCGACCACGGCGGGACGGTGTCGGTCTACCTCGACGACCCCGACGGCAACGGGGTCGAGCTCTACTACGACCGCCCGCGCTCGGACTGGTTCGACGCCGAGGGCCGCCCGGTGCTCAAGGCGGATCGCTTCGATCCGCGCGACCTGCTCGACCCCTAGCACCAGCGCCGCCCGGTCCCGGGCGGCGTCCATCCCCACGAAGGAGACCCCGATGTCCAGCTCCCCCCTGCGGCGGGCCCTGCTCGCCGTGCCCGCCCTCGCGCTGCTCGCGCTCGCGCCCGCCGCCCAGGCCGGCGACCACGGCGCCGAGCGGCTCGTCGTGCGCGGCGACTCGACGATCGTCGACGGACCGTGCGGCCCGGACGGCTGCCCGCTGCGGATGAGCGGCGGCGCGTTCCGCGGCACGCTCGGCACCGGCGCCTACGGCGGCGACCTGACGCTCGCCGTCGCCGAGGGCTTCGCGAACGGCGAGGGCGGCGTCTGCGCGCCGATCCGCGGCCGCATCACGCTCGGCACCGGCCCCGACCGGCTGGTCCTCGCCGTCGACGGCGACTCCTGCCAGGACGGCGCCGGGCCCGTCACCGCCGCGTCGTTCACCGGCGTCGCGACGTTCAAGGTCACACGCGGCACCGGCCGCTACGCGAAGGCGCACGGCCGCGGGCTCGCCACGTTCTCCGAGGACGCGGCCGACCACGACCGGATGACGCTCGTCGGCCGGATCGCGCGCTGAGCCGCCCGCGCGGGTCGCGCCTAGCGCGGCCCGCGCACGACGTGCTCGAGCGGCTCGCCGCGCGCGAAGCGCCCGAGCTGCTCCAGCGCGAGCGCGACCGCGCGCGCCTCGGCGGGCTCGGAGTCGCCCGCGTTGTGCGGCGTGATCGCCAGCGCGTGCTCCCACAGCGGGTGCTCGGCCGGCAGCGGCTCGGGATCCGTCACGTCGAGCACGGCCTCGAGCCGGCCGCGGGCCAGCTCCGCGACGAGCGCGTCGGCGTCGACGACCGGGCCACGGCCCGCGTTGACGAGCAGCGCGCCGTCGCGCATCGCCGCGAGCTCCGCCGCGCCGATCATCCCGCGCGTCGCGTCGCTGAGCGGCAGCAGCACGACGACCGCGTCGGCCTCCGGCAGCAGCGCGGGCAGCTCGCCGGCGCCGTGCACGCCGTCGCGCGCCCGGCTCGCGACGCCGGTCACCTGCGCGCCGAACGCCTCCAGCCGCGCCTCGACCGCGCGCCCGATCGAGCCGAAGCCGACGATCAGCACGCGCAGCGCGTGCAGCTCGCGCGGCGGCCCGTAGTCCCAGGTCCGCAGGTGCGCGGCGCGGAACTGCCCGTAGAGCGCGCCGAGCAGCGCGCCGACGACCCACTCCGCGACGGGGATGTCGCGCGCGCCGCGCGCGGCGCAGAGCGTCGCCTGCGGCGGCAGGTGCGGCTCCATCCAGTCGGTCCCGGCCGACAGCGTCTGGACCACCTCGACCGTCCGCGACGCGGCGACGGCCTCGAGATCGTCGCCGCCCGCGGGCACCACGAAGGTCGCCGCTCCCGGGCCGTCGGCGAGCGGCCGCACCTCGACACCGGACGGCGCCGCGGCGCGGATCCCGTCGAGCGCGACGGCGGTGACGGCGGCGATCATCGCGCCCACGGTACCCGCGCGCGCCGCACGGGACGCGGCCGATGTGGTGGTGTTCCCGACCAGTGACGGCCGACGCGGACCCCTCTCCCGCCCTCGAGCGGCTGGCCGACGCCGGTCGCGTCGCCACGCCGGCGCGGCGGATGCGCGTCATCGTCAACCCGTACGCGACGACGACCACGGCCCGGCTGAAGCAGCTCGTCGTCTACGCGCTCCAGGGCCGCTTCGACGTCGACGTCGGCGAGACCGAGCGCCGCGACCACGCGACCGAGCTCGCGCGCGACGCCGCCGAGCAGGGCTACGACGTCGTGTGCGCGTTCGGCGGCGACGGCACCGTCAACGAGGTCGCCAACGGGCTCGCGGGGACCTCCACCGTGCTGACCTGCCTGCCCGGCGGCGCGACCAACGTGTACCACCGGATGATCGGCATCCCGACCGACGTGGTCGACGCCACCGAGCACCTGCTCCGGCTGGCGGACGACTGGCGGCCGCGCGCGATCGACATCGCGCGGGTCAACGACCGCTGGTTCACGTTCGCCGCGGGCGCCGGCCTCGACGCGTCGGTCGTCGACGCGCGTCGACAGCCGGCCGCGGCTCAAGGCGCGCTTCGGCCCGTTCTTCTACGCGCAGTCCGCCACGGCGACGTTCCTGCGCGACTACGTGCGCAACCCGCCCGAGCTGATCGCGGAGATCGGCGGCGAGGAGTACCGCGGCGTGACCGTCGCGGTCCAGAACACGCAGCCCTACACGTACTTCGGGCGCCGCCCCGTGACGCTGTCGGAGGGCGCGACGCTGACGTCGGGCGACCTGTCCGGCGCGGTGCTCGAGCGGGCCAACCCGATCGACATGCCCGCGATGGCCTACCGCCTGCTCGCGGCCGGAGCGCGGGTCGGCGACCACCGGCGGGTCCATGCCTTCGACGGCGTCGACCGGCTGCGCGTGCGCTCCGCCGACGAGCGGCCCGTCCCGCTCCAGGTCGACGGCGACTTCATCGGCGCCCACGACGAGGCGGTCTTCACGATCCTGCCGGGTGGGCTGCAGGTCGTCGGCTAGGCGGCGCGCAGCGTGCCGGGCGCCGCGCCGGTGAAGTCGCGCACCTCGCGGTTGAGGTGTGCCTGGTCGTAGTAGCCGCAGGCGAGCGCGACGTCGCCGAGCGGCTGCGCCCCGGCGCGGATCCGCTCCGCCGCGTGCTCGAACCGCAGCAGCCGCGCGAGGAACTTCGGCGACGCGCCGACGTCCTCGCGGAAGCGCGCGGCGAGGTGGCGCCGGCTCCAGCCCAGCTCGGCGGCGAGCGCGCCGACCGGCACGCGCCCGCGCGAGGCGACCAGCGCGCGCCACGCGGCGCGGACCGCCGGGTGCGGCGCCGGCGCGTCGACCAGCCGCCGCGTCAGCTCGGCGTCGAGGCGCGCGAACGCGCGCCTCCCAGTCCGGCGCCTCCGGCCAGCTCCTCGAGCAGCGTGCCGGAGGCGAGGACGGCGTCGAGCGGCACGGTCGTGTTGTGCAGCTCGTCGAGCGGGACGCCGAGCAGCCGTCGCGCGCCCGGCGGGGACAGCTTGAGCTCGAGCCCGTGCTGGACGCCGTCGTGCTCGGTCAGCGCCGGCCGGTCGTAGAGCGCCGCGACGAACGAGTCGAAGCGCTCGCCGTCGACGCGCATCCGCGGGCCGAACGAGAAGATCACCGTGACCGCCGCCTCCGGCAGCTCGGCACGGCGCAGCGGCCCCGAGGCCGCCGAGTAGCCGCAATAGCGCCGCACCGCGCCGCCGAGCGCGGGGCCCGGGGTGCCGTGGGCGAGCTCCCACACGGGGCTCAGCCCCCGGTCGGCGTGACCCGGTAGGCGTCGAAGACGGCGTCGATCGAGCGCAGCCGCGAGATCGCCGCCTTGAGCGTGTGGGTGTCCCCGACCTCGACCACGAAGCGGTTCTTGACCATCGGATGGGTGACGATGCAGCGCGCCTCGACGATGTTGATGCCGGCCTCGGCGAACGTCCGCGAGAGATCCTCGAGCAGCCGGTGGCGGTCCCAGCCGTCGACCTGCAGCTCGACCTTGAACGAGTTGACCGAGTCGCCGTCCCAGCTGACCGGGACGAACCGCTCCGGGTCCTTGCGCAGGGCGGCGGTGTTCGGGCAGTCCTCGCGGTGGATCGTGATCCCGCGGCCGAGCGACACGTAGCCGACGATGTCGTCGCCCGAGACCGGGCGGCAGCACTTGGCCAGCCGCAGCGGGACGTCCTCGACGCCCTCGACGCGGATCCCGTACTTCGACGCGTCGCCCTCGGGCCGGCGCGGCGCCTTGCGCGCGAACGCGAGGTCCTCGGCGACCGTCGGCTCGTCGTCGGCGGCCTCGCCCTGCTTGAGCCGCTGGAGCACCTTGTTGACGACGGTCTTCGGGGAGATCTTCGCGCCGCCGAGCGCGATGTAGAAGTCGTCGGCCTTCTTGAAGCCCATCTCGCGGATCACGTCCGCGAGCAGCGCCGAGCCGACGATCTTCTGCGAGGGCAGCCCGGCCTTCTTGAGGTGCTCGTGCAGCAGCTCGCGGCCGGTGTGCTCGGAGTCCTCGCGCGACTCGGCCTTGAACCAGGCGCGGATCTTGTTGCGCGCGCGCGTCGTCTTCACGACCGCGAGCCAGTCGCGCGACGGGCCGCGCTCGCGCTTGGAGGTGAGCACCTCGACGATGTCGCCGGACTTCAGCTCGTAGTGCAGCGGGACGATCTTGCCGTTGGCCTTGGCGCCGACGCAGCGGTGCCCGACGTCCGTGTGGACCTCGTAGGCGAAGTCGAGCGGCGTCGAGCCGGCCGCGAGCGACTTGACCTCGCCCTTCGGCGTGAAGACGAAGACCTCCTCGTCGACGAGCTCGCCCTTGAGCGAGTCGGCGAACTCCTTCGGGTCCTCGACGTCGGTCTGCCAGTCGACGAGCGACTTGAGCCACTTGAGCTTGGCGTCGGTCGGGTCGATCACGCCGTTGGCCCGCGCGCCCTCCTTGTAGCGCCAGTGCGCGGCGACGCCGTACTCGGCCGTCTCGTGCATGTCGCGCGTGCGGATCTGGATCTCGAGCGGCCTGCCCTCGGGCCCGATCACCGTGGTGTGGAGGGCCTGGTACATGTTGAACTTGGGCATGGCGATCATGTCCTTGAAGCGCCCGGGCAGCGGCTTCCACAGCGAGTGGATCACGCCGACCGCGCCGTAGCAGTCCTTCACGGACTCCACGATCACCCGCATGGCCGTGAGGTCGTAGATCTCGTTGAACTCGCGGCCCTTCTTGGTCATCTTCGAGTAGATCGAGTAGAAGTGCTTCGCGCGGCCGGAGATCTCGGCCTTGATGCCGAGCGCCTCGAGCTCCTTCGTCAGGTAGCCGCCGGCCTTCGCCACGTAGCGCTCGCGCTCGTCGCGCTGCTGGCTGACGAGGCCCTTGATCTCCTGGTACTTGCGCGGGTGCAGCGTCGCGAACGAGAGGTCCTCGAGCTCCCACTTGATCGCGTGGATGCCGAGCCGGTGCGCCAGCGGCGCGTAGATCTCGAGCGTCTCCTTCGCCTTCTCGATCTGCTTCTGCTTCGGCATCGCGCCGAGCGTGCGCATGTTGTGCAGCCGGTCGGCGAGCTTGATCAGGATGACCCGGATGTCCGTGGCCATCGCGACCATCATCTTGCGGTAGTTCTCGGCCTGCGCCTCGTCGCGCGACTGGAACGTGATGCCGGTCAGCTTGGTCACGCCGTCGACCAGCCCGGCGACCTCCTCGCCGAACTCCGCGCGCACCTCGTCGAGGTCCGCGCTCGTGTCCTCGACGGTGTCGTGCAGGAGCGCGGCGCACAGCGTCTCGGTGTCGAGCCGCATGCCGGCGCAGATCTTCGCCACGCCGACCGGGTGGACGATGAAGTCCTCGCCCGACTGGCGGCGCTGGTCGGCGTGGTGCTCGCAGGCGAACACGAACGCCTTCACGACCTGCTTGCGGTCGACCTGCTGGGCGACCTCGTCGGCGTGCTCCTCGACGATCGCGAACAGGTCGGCGAGCAGCTCCCGCTCGGTCGCGGTCAGCTCGGCGGGCGCCTCGCCGCCGCCTTCGCGCTCGGCCGCGGCACGGTCGACCGGGTGGTGCGCGCGCACCGCCACCTCGTCGCCGCCCGCGGGGAGCGGCTCGCCCAGGTCCTCGGTGATCTGCTCACGCTGGTCGGTCATCGCGTTCTCCCGCCTGCAAGCGTAGCTCAGGCGGGGGCGGCGGACCGGCCGTGCAACCCCCTATCCGGCCTGTAGGAGAGACGGTTGCCCGAACACCTGCAGCTCCGCGGCCCGCACCGCCCGCGTGGAGGCCGGCCCGGCCGCGTTGCAGTCGGTCGCGTTGAACGGATCGGCGTCCTGCTCGCCCTGGAAGTCGGGCCCGCCCGTGCACTGGCTGTTGCGCACCACCAGCCGCAGGTGCGTGGCCTGGACCGGCGAGAACGTGAACTCGCGCAGCAGCAGCGTCGGCGCGACCGGGCGCGGCGCATCGCCCGGGAAGGCGTTCGCCGCGCTCGCGTAGATCCGGTTGTAGCCGTCGTCGCTCGCGCAGTCGGCGAACAACGCGTTGCACGACCACAGCTCGAACTGGCGCAGCGCCGTGAACCGGCTCGGCGCGAGGTCGACGCGCCCGGCCGGGTCGTACTGCGGCCCGAGGTAGGCGCTCACCTGGGCGCGGGTCACCCGCTGCGGGCGCGTGCCGGCGAGGTCGACGGTCACCCGGCGGCCGTCGACCGTCCACTCCGGGCCGCTCTGCGTCGCGGCGGCCTGCCACCAGGTGTTCTCGGTGTCGTCGATCAGCTGGTCGCGCACCTGCTGGTCGGTCAGCACGGTGTTCGGGCCGTTGACGAGCGCCGCGGCGTCGCCGGACGCGGCCGCGCCCTGCGTCTTCGAGGCGACGTTCGCCGCCATCCGCAGCGTCAGCGACTGCGCCACGCCGGCGCGGACCGTCCGCCGGAAGCGCACCGCCCCGTAGCCGGGGGCCGTGGCGACGAACTCGTAGGTGCCGGGCGCGAACGCCGCCGTCGCGTCGAGGTTGTCGCTCGACGCACCGGCGGGTGCGGCCGTGGCGGGGTTCGTGTCGGCGATCGGCGAGACGCGCGCCTCGTAGTGGCCGACGTAGATCCGCGCGTTCACCGGCGCCTGCGCCGCGTCGCGCGCCGTCGCGGCGAACGGAGGGCTTGTCAAGTCCGCGTCCGGGGCGTGACTCAGGCGACCCCCGCCAGCGGGGTGGCGGCGGGTGCGGCCTCCAGGTAGGCGAGGCCGTCGGCCAGCCGGCGCGCGTAGGCGCGGTACGCCGGCGAGCGTTCCAGGTCGGTGCGGCCGGCCGGCGCCGGGACGGCGACGGCGAGCGGCTCGGCGCTCACGGCGGCCAGGTCGAGCTCGGTCAGGACGCGCAGCAGCCGGCCGATGAGCGCGCCCGAGCGCGGCTGCGGGGCGGTGCCCCGCAGCGTGGCGAGCAGCGGCTCGCCGGCGTGCTGCGGCGCGCCGCGCAGCGCGCGGTAGAGCTCGGCGAGCTGCGGGCGCAGGTCCAGCTCCCAGGCGAGCACGGTGCGCGCCAGCTCGCGCTCCCCGGCGCCCCAGGCGAGGTGGGTCCAGCCGTCGCCGGGCAGCGCTCGGCCAGCGCGCGCAGGTGCGCGTGGGCGGGCGGGTCGACGGCGACGACGTGCGCGAACGGCGCCGCGAGGCCGGGGTCGGCCTCGAGCGCCGCCCAGGTCGTGAGCGAGAAGCCGCCGACGCGGTCGCCGAGCACGGCCGCGCGCTGGCGCGCGTGGGCGGCGACGGCGAGCACCGGCTCGCCGGCGGCGACCAGGTCGCCGAGCAGCCCGGCGATGCCGCCGCCGCGCGCGTCGCGGACCACGCGGCCGCCCGGCCCTCGCGCGCTCGTCGCCCCAGGCGTCGGGGTCGCAGGCGAGCTCGGCGCGGATCGCCTCCGCGAGCGGGAGCTCGCCGACCAGCGCGATCGGCGCCGGCCGCGCCGGCTGCGCGTGGCGCAGGACGAGCCGCGGCTCGACGGCGCCGTTGTAGCGGTTGACCTCGAGCCGGACCGCGGCGTCGACCGGCTCGCTGCGGGCCGGCCGGCAGCGCGCTGCCGCGGCCGAAGGACACGCAGCGCGAGCGGGCGCCGCCCGCCGCGAGCGTGAACGCGACGTGGCGCCCCTCCCCCATCGGCCGCGGATCGGCCAGCAGCGCGCTCGGCACGAGCAGCGACGGCTCCGGGTTGCCCATCCCGAACGGGGCGAGCCGCTCGAGCTCCTCCGCCAGCCCGAGCTGGAGGACGTCGCCGGGGACGACGGCGTCGACCCGCCGGCGCGGGATCAGGTCGTCCGGCGTCAGCGATCGCGGCGGCGTGCGCCGCGAACGCGGCGCGGAACGCCTCGACGCGGTCGCGCGCGATCGTCAGCCCCGCGGCGGCGCGGTGGCCGCCGTGCCGCAGCAGCTCGCCCGCGCACGCGTCGAGCCCGCCGAGCAGGTCGAACGCGGGGATCGAACGGCCCGAGCCGGTGCCCTCGGCGCCGTCGAGCGCGATCAGCACCGCGGGCCGGTGATGGCGCTCGGCGATCCGCGAGGCGACGATGCCGATCACCCCCGGGTGCCAGCCGTCCGCGGCGAGCACGTACGCCGCGGGCTCGGCCCCGCCGGCGCGCGCCGCGGCGACCTGCGCCTCCGCCTCGAAGAGGATCCGCGTCTCGACGTCGCGCCGCTCCACGTTGACGCGGTCGAGCTCCTCGGCGATCGCGCGCGCCCGCTCGACGTCGGACGTCAGCAGCAGCTCGAGCCCCGCGTCGGCGCGGTGCAGCCGGCCGGCGGCGTTGATCCGCGGCGCCAGCCGGAAGCCGATCGCGCCCGCGTCCACCCCGCTCGGGTCGACGCGCGCGACCTTCATCAGCGCCTGCAGCCCGGGCTTGCGCGTCGATGCGAGCGCCCGCAGGCCCTCGCGCACCAGGCGCCGGTTCTCGTCCACCAGCGGCACGCAGTCCGCCACGGTCGCGAGCGCGACGAGGTCGAGGTCGGCGTCCGCGGCCGCGGCGTCCATCCCGGCCGCCTCCAGCAGCGCCCGCGCGAGCAGGTGCGCGACGCCGGCCGCGCACAGCTCCGGGCACGGGTAGCCGCCGACGGCCGGATGGACGATCGGCGCGTCGGGCAGCGCGCCGTCCGCGCGCGGCGCGTGGTGGTCGGTGACGACGACGTCCAGCCCCGCAGCGCGGGCGGCCGCCACCTCGTCGACGGCCGTGATCGCGCAGTCGACGGTCACCAGCAGCTCCGTCCCGCGCGCGGCCAGCCGCTCGACGGTCGCGCGCGCGAGCCCGTAGCCGTCGTCGATCCGGCTCGGCAGGTACCAGTCGACGTCCGCCGCCGAGCGTGCGCAGCGCCCGCACGAGCACCGCGGTCGAGCACACGCCGTCGACGTCGTAGTCGCCGTGGACCGTGATCCGCGCGCCCCGCTCGACGCCCGCGAGGATCCGCGCCGCGCCGTCGCGCAGCCCGCCGAACGCGTCCAGCGGATGGCGCGCCCCGGCGGCGAGGAACGCGTGCGCGGCCTCCGGGTCGGCGAACCCGCGCCGCACCAGTACCTGCGCCACGACGTGCGACACGCCGAGCGTCGCCACCAGCCGCTCGGCGGCGGCGTAGTCGTACGGGGCGACCTCGAGGCGGACGTCGGACGGCGGCACGCGCGGACCGTACGGCGGCGGGCGGACGGACCGGATCCGCCGCTACACTGTCCCGCAAGAGGGGAAGTATCCCGTCGGCCGGTCCCGTCAACACGGCGCGCGCAGCGCCCGGGCCCGGCGGCCTCGCGAGAGGCGGAGAAACCTTCGACTGATCGTCTCGACCAGCCGGAGGTTCGTTTGCCCGTCGCCGCATCCACCGTCACCGACGCCGCCGTGTCCGCCGGCCCGCTCCTCTGGGCGGGCCTGATCGCCTTCCTCGCCGCCATGGTCGTCGTCGACCTGCGCGTCGGCGCGGCCGGCCAGGAGATGACGACGCGGCGCGCCGCGACGTGGAGCGCGATCTGGCTCGGGCTGGCGCTCGCCTTCGGCGCCGGGCTGTGGATCCTCGCCGGCGGCGAGGCGGGCGAGACCTACCTCGCCGGATACGCGATGGAGAAGGCGCTCAGCCTCGACAACGTCTTCGTCTTCACGCTGATCTTCGCCGCGCTCGCGGTGCCGCGCGAGGAGCAGCCGCGGCTGCTGCTCTACGGCATCCTCGCGGCGCTCGTCCTGCGCGCGCTCATGATCTTCGCCGGCGCCGCGGCGCTCGAGCAGTTCAGCTGGGTCGCCTGGCCGTTCGCCGCCCTGCTCGTCTTCACCGGCTACAAGATCCTCAAGCCCGGCGGCCACGACGACGAGGGCGCGAAGATCGTCGAGCGCGTCCGGCGGCGCGTGCCCGCGGCGAGCCCGGCGCTGCTCGCGCTGCTGGCGATCGCCTTCGCCGACGTGCTCTTCGCGGTCGACTCCGTGCCGGCGATCCTCGCCATCACGACCGACACGTTCGTCGTCTTCGCGGCCAACGCGTTCGCGCTGATGGGCCTGCGCGCGCTGTTCTTCCTCGTCGCGGGGCTCGTGCAGCGGTTCGCCTACCTGCAGACCGGCCTCGGCATCCTGCTGATCGCGATCGCGGGCAAGCTCGCCTACGGCGAGCTGACCGGGGAGAAGATCCCCACCGTCGTCACGCTCTTCTCGATCGCCGCGGTCCTCGTCGTCTCGATCCTCGCCTCGCTGCTCAAGGAGCGGCGCACCGGCTTCCGACCCCAGCCTCAGGAGGGCTGACCCACCATGTCATCCATCGGCCTCTGGGCCCTCTGCACCATCGTCCCGCTGGCCTTCGGCCTGTGGGCGCAGATGCGGGTGAAGCGCACCTTCGCCCGCTACTCCAAGGTCGCCCCGCACAACGGCATGAGCGGGGCGCAGGCGGCGGCCGCCGTCCTGAAGTCGTCCGGCCTCCCCGACCTCAAGATCCACGGCGTCGCCGGCAAGCTGACCGACCACTACGACCCGCGCAACCGGACGCTGAACCTGTCCCAGGACGTGGGGAACGCCACGTCGCTCGCGGCGCTCGGCGTCGCGGCGCACGAGGCGGGCCACGCGATCCAGGACGCGCGCGGGTACTTCCCGATGAAGATCCGCCAGACGCTCGTCCCGGTGGCGACGTTCGGCCAGTCGATCTGGATCTTCCCCGTCTTCCTCGGCCTGATCCTCGGGGCTCACCGGGCTGACGACGATCGGCCTCGTCCTGTTCAGCGCGGTCGTGCTGTTCCAGCTCGTGACGCTCCCGGTCGAGTTCGACGCGTCCAAGCGGGCGCTCGTCGCGCTCGAGCAGCAGGGGCTGCTGGCGCAGGACGAGATCGGCGGGGCGCGCGCGGTGCTGAACGCCGCGGCGCTGACCTACGTGGCGGGGTTCGTCGCCTCGCTCGGCCAGCTCCTCTACTTCTTCCTGATCAGCAGGAGCAACTAGGAGAGCGCGACCAGCGCGATGCCGGCGACCACGACGCAGGCCCCCGCGGCCCGCGTCCTGGTCACCGGCTCGTGCAGGATCAGCGCGCCGAGCGCGGTGGCGATCACGACGCTGGTCTCGCGCACGGCGGCGACCGGGCCCGGCTCGGCCAGCCGCAGCGCGGCGAGCACGAGCAGGTACGCGCCGAAGAACAGCACCGCCGCCGCGACCGTCTCCCAGCGCAGCGCCGCGCGCACCGCCGCCGCGCCGCGCGTGGCGATCGTGAGCGGCAGGTAGCCGCTCACGGTGAGCGCGATCACGACCCACAGGTACGGCAGCGCGCTCGCGTGGTCGAGGCCGTGGGCGTCGATGATCGTGTAGCCCGCGATGCACGCGCCGCAGGCGAGCGCGAGCGCCGACGACGACCGGGTCGTCGGGCCGCTTGAGGCCGCGCACGGCGAGCACGCCGGCCGCGACGAGCACGATCCCGGCGACCTGCCACGCCGACGTCGCCGCGCCGAGGAACCCGGCGCTCACGACGAGCACGAGCACCGGCGCCGAGCCGCGCGCCAGCGGGTAGACGACGCTGAGGTCGCCGCGCTGGAGCCCCGCGCCAGCGTGATGACGTAGCCGAGCTCGAACGCCGCCGACGCGGCGATGAACGGCCAGGCCGCGGCGTCGATGTGCCAGGTCAGCAGCGCCGGGACCGCGTAGAGCCCGACGCCGATCGCGAGCGCCGCCGCCGTCGCCGCGTCCGTGTCGGGCGCGCGCGCGAGCAGCAGGTTCCAGACCGCGTGCAGGACCGCGGCGGCCAGCGCCAGGGCGACGGCGCTGCCGGCCAACTAGAGCGGCTCGTTGCCCTGCTTCGCGCCGTAGAAGTAGACGGCGGCGATGCCGATCAGCGCGCCCGGGATCGCCTCGACCGCGGTCAGCAGGTCGGTGTCGTTCTGCCCCGGGATCGTGAAGCCGTTCACGATGAAGCCGAAGAGGAGCGAGCCGAACAGCGCGCCCAGGAAGGCGCCGACGATCCCGGCCCAGAAGCGGTCCGGGATGAAGATCGTGAAGTGCCAGAGGGCGAGGCCCATCATCGCCCACACCAGCGCAGCCATCAGCGCGGCCTCCCGTGCCGGCGGTTGCGCGGCTTCTTGGGCGTCCCGCCGTCCGGCGGCGTCGGCCCGCTCCCCTCGCCCTCGCGCGGCGGCGTGGCGCCGCCCTCGCCCGCGGCGCGCGCCCGCGCGCGCCGGCCGCCGGCCGGGCGCGAGCCCGCGGCGGCCGCCGCCGGCTTGCGCTCCTTCGCGGCGGCGTCGTCCTCGATCCCGAGGTTCTTGACCATGTCGTCGAACTCGGAGCGCGAGACCTGCGACGGATCCTGCGGCGCGGTGACCGAGGTCGGCGGCGACCTTCTTGCGCTCCGGCTCGACGTCCACCGGCGCGCCGGCGGTGGCGATCGCGTACGGCGGCACGTAGCCGAGCTGCTCGCGGATCCGCCGGTAGCGGTTCGTGTACACCGGCTCGCGCTCCTTCCAGTGGACGAGCAGCGGACCGGCGATGAACACCGACGAGTAGGTGCCGGACAGCGTGCCGATCAGCAGCGCGAACGCGAAGTCCTTCAGCGTCTCGCCGCCGAACAGGAACAGCGCGATCACCGGCAGCGCCGTGCAGAAGCTCGTGGCGAGCGAGCGCACGATGACCTCGCTCATCGAGCGGTTGACGATCTGGGAGAACGCGGCGCTCGGCATCCGCGGCACGTTCTCGCGTATCCGGTCGAACACGATGATCGTGTCGTAGAGCGAGAAGCCCAGGATGGTGAGCAGCGCCGCGACCGTCGACGTCGTCACCTCCCGGCCCACGAGGGCGTAGACGCCCGCGGTGATCAGGATGTCGTGCATCAGCGCGACCAGCACCGGCACGGCGAACTTCCACTCGAAGCGCAGCGCGATGTAGATCGAGATCACGCACAGCGAGGCGATGATCGCGACCAGCGCGGAGTTGGCGACCGTCTCGCCGAACGTCGGGCCGATCTCGGAGACCTCCGGCTGGCCGCTGATCCCGAACGCCTGCTGGAGCTCGTTCGTGACCTGGTCGGTCTTGCCGGACGCCTCGTCGGAGATCTGGACCACGTTCTGGCCCAGCTCCTTGTTGTCGACCGTCTGGATCTTGGCGTCGGCGAACCCGGCCGGCGCGATCGCGTCGCGGACCTGCTCGACGGTGGCCGGCTTCTCGAGCGCCGCGGTGATCCGCGTGCCCGACTCGAAGTCGATGCCGAAGTTCAGCCCCTTGCCGCCGATCGCGAGCGCGCAGATCAGCAGGATCAGGCCGGACATCGAGAAGAACCACTTCGACGCGCCCATGAAGTCGAACGTGATCGGCTTGCGCTTCTTCGCCGCCCCCAGCGCGGACGGGCGCTGGAGCAGCTTCGTGTTCCGCAGCGACAGGAGGATCGCCTGGGTCGCGAACACCGCGGTGAACAGCGAGACCATCGTCCCGACGCCGAGCACGAACGCGAAGCCCTTGACGCCCGCGGTCGCGAGGATGAAGAGGATGAAGGCGACGAGCAGCGTGACGACGTTCGCGTCGACGATCGTCGCGAAGCCCTTCTTGTAGCCCTGCGCGATGCCCGCGGACACGGATCTCCCGTGCCTGATCTCCTCTTTGACGCGTTCGAAGATGACGATGTTCGCGTCCGCCGCGACGCCGATCGTGAGGATCAGGCCGGCGATGCCCGGCAGCGTCATCGTGATCGGGATCAGCTTGATCAGCGCGAGCAGGTAGATCGCGTAGATGCCGAGGGCGGCGACCGCGATGACGCCCATCACGCGGTAGAAGACGAGCAGGAAGAGCGCGACGATCGCGAAGCCCGCGATGCCGGCGATCAGGCCCTGGTCGAGCGCCTGCTTGCCGAGCGTGGCGGAGACCTGCGAGCGCGAGATCAGCTCGAGCCGGACCGGCAGCGCGCCGGTCTTGAGCAGCCGCGCGAGGTCCTGCGCCGTCTGGATCGTGAAGCCGCCGGAGATCTGGGCGCCCTGCTGGCCGTCGATCCCGTCCGGGTTCTCGCGGAAGTTGATGTACGGCGTCGTGATCAGCGCGTTGTCGAGCCGGACCGCGAAGTGGTGCGAGGCGTTGATCGGGTCCTGCAGGCCGCCGTTGATCGCCGCGTTGTCGGCGCCGCGCTGGGCGATCGCGCGGGTGGTGTCGGCGAACGCCTTGCGGCCCTTGTCGGAGAACTCCATCGTGACGATCGGCGGGCCGCCGGAGCCGCCCTCGAAGTTCTGCTCGGGGTTCTTGATGTCGGTGCCGCCGAGGACCGGGTTGTCCTTCAGCACCCACCACTGGTCGAGCTGGCCGCGCTTCTGGCTCCGGGTCGCGGTCGTCGACGGCGCGGAGGACGATGACCCCCTCCGGCACCTCGAGGATCTCGGCCTTGTCGGTGAGGTTCTGCGACTGCAGGTCCTCCTCGAGCGCGGCCTTCGTCTCGTCCGGGATCCCGTCGTTGATCGGCGCGTGCGACTTCTTGTCGAACGCGTACCAGAGCCCGTTGGTGGTGTTGTTGGCGTCGATCTCCGGCGGGCACTTCGACGCCTGCTTGACCGCGTTGTAGAGCCCGGAGATCGGCTGCTGGCCGCCGTTGACCTCCTCCGGGTTCGTCTTGCAGTCCGCGTCGAGGATGTTCGGTTCCCAGTCGTAGAAGTACATCTGGGCCGTGGTGCCGACCTGGTCGGCGGCGCGCTCCGCGTTCTTGACGCCCGGGAGGCTGACCTCGATCTGGTCGGAGCCGGAGCGCTGGAGCTCGGGCTCGGCGACGCCGAGCGAGTCGACGCGGTCGCGCATGATGTCCAGCGCGCGGTCGAGCGACTCCTGGTTGATCTTCGGCTGCTGCTTGGTCGGCCGCGCCTCGTAGACGAGCTGCACGCCGCCCTGCAGGTCGAGGCCGAGCTTCGTCGGCTTCGTGAAGATGACCACCAGCGACCCGATGAGCAGGGCCACCACGGTGGTCAGGACGATGATGTTGCGGCGGCGGTCGTTCATGGTCGGGGTCCGGGGGGTGCGGCTGGCTACTTCGACGGCGTGAGGACCAGCAGTAATCCGCCGTCGTCATCGTACGCCGGGAAGAGATCGGCGACCGCCTTCGCGGGGATGTCCCCCTCCGCGTTGACGACGACGTCCTTGCCGAGCTGCCGTACGCCCCATTCAAGCACCACGCCGACGTGATCCTGCCCGCCGTCGAAGTTCGAGGCCGAGCACGTCGCCCACCGGGCGGCCGATCACCTTCTCGTCCGAGAGCCCCGTGAGCTCGCGCGACCCGCGCCCGCAGCCGATGACGCGGCCCTGCTGATCGCAGACGAAGAACGCGGCGTTCGGGGCCGGGTAGTAGTCGTCGAGCAGCTCGAAGAGGAAGCCGAAGCCGCACTTCGAGCAGCCCTTGGGCTGGTTGCGGAACCCCGCCGTGCGGTCGGTCGCGGACGTTCGCTGACCGCAGTTGGGGCAGATGAACAGATGGGCCATGCCGCAGCTAAGGGTAATGCGAGCGCTAAAGGTGGGCTGAGCGCGGCGGCTAGAACAGCGCGGCCGGATCGGCGGGCGGTTCGAGCCCGAGATGGCGGAAGGCATGGACCGTCGCGCAGCGCCCGCGGGGGGTCCGCCGGATGAGCCCGCGCTGCAGGAGATAGGGCTCGTAGACGTCCTCGAGCGTGTCGGGCTCCTCGGCCACGGCGACGGCCAGCGTCGAGAGCCCGACCGGCCCGCCGGAGAAGCGCTCGCAGATCGTGGTGAGGATCTCGCGGTCCAGCCGGTCGAGGCCGGCGGCGTCGACGCCCATCAGGTCCAGCGCGGCGACCGCGACGTGCGCGTCGATCGCGCCGTCGCCGCGGACCTCGGCGTAGTCGCGCACGCGCTTGAGCAGCCGGTTGGCGACGCGCGGGGTGCCGCGCGCGCGCTCGGCGATCGCGCGGGCGCCGGCGGCGTCGATCGCGACGCCGAGGACGCCGGCCGAGCGGACCACGATCCGCGTCAGGTCCGCGGGCGCGTAGAGCTCGAGCCGGTGCTGGATCCCGAAGCGGTCGCGCAGCGGCGTCGTGAGCAGGCCGGAGCGGGTCGTGGCGCCGATCAGCGTGAACGCGGGCAGGTCGAGCGTGATCACCTTCGCGCCCGGGCCGACGCCGAGCGTGACCGGCAGCTGGCGGTCCTCCATCGCGGGGTAGAACGTCTCCTCGACCGCGCGCGGGAGCCGGTGGATCTCGTCGACGAAGAACACGGAGCGCGGCTCGAGGTCGGTCAGGAACGTCGCGATGTCGCCCTTGCGCTCCAGCGCCGGGCCGGCGGTCTGGACGAACGGGACGCCGAGCTCCTCCGCCACGATCCGCGCGAGGCTGGTCTTGCCGAGGCCGGGCGGACCGGCGAGCAGCACGTGGTCGAGCGCGTCGCCGCGCGCGGCCGGCGGCCGCGATCGAGACCGCGAGCTGCTCGCGCAGCTCCTCCTGGCCGACGAACTCCTCGAGCCGGCGCGGGCGGAGCGTCGCGTCGAGCTCGTCGTCGGCGCGCTCGTGCGGCGTCTGGAGCCGGTCGACGCCGGGCGTGCGGATGCTCACCGGCGCGCCCCCTTCAGCGCGTGGGCGATCAGGTCCTCGGGCGTCTCGCCGGGCGCGCCGTCGAGCAGCTGCTCCGCCTCGACCGGCGAGAAGCCGAGCCCGACGAGGCCGTCGCGGGCGAGCAGCCGCGGGTCGTCGCCGCGGGCGACGACGATCGGGTCGTCGGCGGGCGCGGCGCCGACCTTCTCGCGCAGCTCGACGACGATCCGCTCCGCCGTGCGCTTGCCGATCCCCGGGACGGCCTGCAGCCGCGCGGTGTCGCCGGCGGCCACGGCGGCGAGCAGCTCGCGCGGCGTGCCGCCGCTGAGCACCGCCAGCGCCACCTTCGGCCCGACGGACTGGACGCCGATCAGCATCAGGAACAGGTCGCGCTCGGCCTCGGACGAGAAGCCGAACAGCAGCAGCGCGTCGTCGCGGACGATCAGGTGGGTGTGGAGCGTCGCGGGCTTGCCGACCGCGGGCGTGTGCCGCAGCGTCTCGGCCGAGACCGCGAGCCGGTAGCCGACGCCGGCGCAGGACACGACCACGTGATCGGTCCGCCGCACGGCGACCTCGCCGGTGAGCAGCGCGATCATGCGGCACCGCCGATCGCCGGCGCCGCGGCGACCGCCGCGCGCAGCGGCGCGCCGTTGGCGTGGCAGATGGCGACGGCGAGCGCGTCGGCGGCGTGGTCGGGCCGCGGCAGCTCGTCGAGCGCGAGCAGCGCCTGGACCATCCGCTGCACCTGCTCCTTCCCGGCCCGGCCGGAGCCGCAGACCGCGCCCTTGACCTGCTGCGGCGTGTAGGCGTGGCACGGCAGCCCGCGCTGGCCGGCGGCGAGCATGACCACCCCGCGCGCCTGCCCGACGGCGAACGCCGAGCGCGCGTTGGCGCCGAAGTAGAGGTCCTCGAGCGCGACGGCGCCGGGCTCGTGCTCGTCCAGCAGCGCGCCCACGCGCGCGTGGATCGCGGCGAGCCGGAGCGCGGGCTCCTCGCGCGCGTCGGTCACGATCACGCCGCCGTCGAGCGCCACGAGCCGGCTGCCGTGGCGGGCGACGACGCCGTAGCCCGTGTTGGCGGTGCCGGGATCGATGCCGAGGACGACCATTGCGGGACGGATTCTGCGCGCCGGACCGGACGCCTTCCCCGCGACACCAACGCAGCAGGACGTCGCGCCACCGGGGTGCTCGCTGCGTTGAGGGCGCAGGACGACGTCAACGCAGCACGAGCGCGCTCCGCCCGGCCGCTTGCTGCGTTGGTGCACCTCGTCGCTTCTCTATCGTGCCCCGGATGCGCTTGAGCGTGCTCGACCAGTCGCCGATCTCGGCCGGATCGACGGGCCGCGACGCGCTGGCGAACTCGATCGACCTCGCCCGCCTGGCGGACGACCTCGGCTACCACCGCTACTGGGTCGCCGAGCACCACGGCGGCCCGATGCTCGCCGGCCCGGCGCCCGAGGTGCTGATCGGCCCGCTCGCCGCCGCGACGCAGCGGATCCGCGTCGGCAGCGGCGGCGTGATGCTCCCGCACTACAGCCCGCTCAAGGTCGCCGAGACGTTCAGCCTGCTCGCCGGGCTGTACCCCGGGCGGATCGACCTCGGCCTCGGCCGCGCCGCCGGGACCGACCCGATGACCACCTACGCGCTCCAGCGCGACCGCCGCCAGGCCGCGCCGGACGACTTCTTCGACCAGCTCGTCGAGCTGATCGCCTACCTCGACGACGCGCTGCCGGCCGACCACCCGTTCGCGCGGCTCGCGCAGTCGCTGCCCGGCCGGCCGGAGGCGCCCGAGCCGTGGCTGCTCGGCTCCTCGCCGCAGAGCGCGATCTGGGCGGCGCAGCTCGGCCTCCCCTACGCGTTCGCCGACTTCATCAACCAGGACGGCGCGGGGATCGCGACCGACTACCAGCGCCGCTTCGACCCCGGCGTCCGGCTGGCCGCCCCGCGCACCGCGGTCGCGTGCTGGGCGCTCGCCGCCGAGACCGAGGAGGAGGCCTGGCGGCTGACCGCCTCGAGCCGGATGGCGATGTCGATGCTGCGCCGCGGGCGGCTGATCGCGGTCCCGCCGGTCGAGCAGGCGCTGCACTTCCTCGAGTCCGAGGGCGAGCCGGTGATCGGCGGCTCGCGCCGGATCACGGCGGGCACGCCCGACCAGGTCCGGGCCGGGCTCGAGACGGTCGCGCAGCAGTACGGCGCCGACGAGGTGATCGTCGTGACGATCACCTACGACCACGGCGCGCGGCGGCGCTCCTACGAGCTGCTGGCCGAGGCGTTCGGCCTCAGCGGCGAGCTGCCAAAGGCCGCCTAGCCGGCGACGCGCTCGAGGACCTCGGCGTCGACGTCGAAGTTCGCGTGCACCGCGTCGACGTCGTCGAGCTCCTCCAGCGCGTCGACGAGCCGCAGCACCTTCGTGGCGCCGTCCTCGTCGAGCTCGACCCGCGTCTTGGGGACCTGCGCGACCTCCGCGCTCTCGACCTCGATCCCGGCCTCGACCAGCGCGCCGCGCACGGCGGCGAGGTCGGACGGCTCGCAGATGATCTCGAACACGTCGTCGTCCATCCCGATGTCCTCGGCGCCGGCGTCGATCGCGACCATCAGGTCGTCCTCGGAGTAGCGCTCGCCGTCGACCACGACGACGCCCTTCTTGTCGAACAGGTAGGCGACGGACCCGGGCTCGCCGAGGTTGCCCCCGTGCTTGGAGAACGTGTGGCGGACCTCCGAGCCGGTGCGGTTGCGGTTGTCGGTCGTCGCCTCGACGAGCAGCGCCACGCCGCCCGCGCCGTAGCCCTCGTAGGTGACGGCCTCGAGCGCCTCGGCGTCGCCGCCCTCGCCGGTGCCCTTCGCGATCGCGCGCTCGATGTTGTCCTTCGGCATCGACGCGTCGCGCGCCTTCTGCACCGCGAGGCCGAGGGCCGGGTTGCCCTCGATGTCGCCCCCGCCCTCCTTCGCGGCGACCGTGATCGCGCGTGCGAGCTTCGTGAACAGCTTGCCGCGGCGGGCGTCGACGATCGCCTTCTTGTGCTTGATCCCAGCCCACTTGGAGTGTCCGGCCATGACGGCCATCTTAGGACCAGGGCGCGTCGCCGGCCGCCCACAGATCGTTCAGCCGCACGGCGTCCTTGTAGGTGTCCATGCAGGCCCAGAACCCCTCGTGGCGGTGGGCGTGCAGGCGTCCGTCGGCGGCGAGCCGCTCGAGCGGCCCGCGCTCGAGCACCGCGTCCGGGCGCCAGGTAGTCCGCGATCCCGGGCTCGCAGAGGAAGAAGCCGCCGTTGACCCAGTGCTCGGCGCGCGGCTTCTCGCGGAACCCGGTGACGCGATCGCCCTCCCCGAGCACGGCGACGCCGAACGGCAGCTCCGGGCGGACGACGGTCAGCGTCGCCACGGCGCCCGAGGCGGCGTGCCCGCGCGCGAGCGCCGCGAGGTCGACGTCGGCGACGCCGTCGCCGTAGGTGGCGTGGAACGGCGCCCCGCCGAGCCGGTCGAGCACGGCGTGGATCCGGCCGCCGGTCGGCGTGTCGAGCCCCGTGTCGACGCACTCGACGCGCACGCCGGCGGGCCAGTCGGCCGCCGCCGCGAACTCCGCGACGAGCGCGGAGCGGAACCCGGTCAGCAGCAGGATCCGGCGCACGCCCTGCGCGGCGTAGATCGACACGACGTGCCACACGATCGGCCGCCCGCCGACCTCGACGAGCGGCTTCGGCAGCGCGGCGGCGTGCTCCTGGAGCCGCGTGCCGCGCCCGCCGCACAGGATCACCGCGGTGTCGGGGCCGGCCGTGGGCATCGGCCGGCGAGGATGTCAGGCCGCGACCGGCAGCGCGTACTCGCGCTCGCCCACGAGCGCCACGCGGCCGCCGACGGCGACGGTGCCGTCGCCGCCCGGCCGCGCGTGCAGCTCGGAGCCGCCGCCCTGCCGGATGACGATGTCGCGGCCCGTCAGCGCCCCGAGCTGGAGCGCGAAGGCGCCGGTCGCCTCGTCCTCCTCGATGCCGATCCCGTTCGGGAACACGCGCGCGCGGACGCGCCCCTCGCCCTCCCACGCCCAGACGGCGACCATCGCGTCGCCGCCGGGGACGCGGAACGCGTCGACGTCGGCCGGGGTCTCGAGCTGCGCGACGTCGTAGAGCGTCGCCCACTCGAGCCGGGCGCGGATCCACGTGAGCCCCTCGGCGGTCCAGGTGGGGACGTCGCCGGCCGGCGGCCGCAGCGTGCCGACGGCGCGGCCGGTGTGCGCGAGCAGCCACGCGGTGCCGACGAGCGGATGGCCCGCGAGCGGGAGCTCGACGGTCGGCGTGAAGATCTGCAGCGCGCCGGACGCGGCGTCGTCGACGACGACGGTCTCGGAGAACCCCAGGTCGGCGGCGACGGCCTGGCGGGCGGCGGCCGGGACGGCGGCGCCGTCGAGCAGGACGCCGAGCGGGTTGCCCCCGGCCCCGTCGGGGCCGAGGAAGACGCGGAGGGTGTGGAGCGTGGGCATGGGAGCGAGGCTGCCAGGCGCGGACGCTCAAGACCAGCGAATGAATCGCGCATGAGCGTTAAGCTCTGCTGCATGCTCGACCCGCGCCGGCTGCTGATCCTCGACGCCGTGGCGGCGGCCGGCTCGATGACCGCGGCGGCCTCCGCGCTCGCGTACACGCCGTCCGCGGTCTCGCAGGCGATCGCGGCGCTCGAGCGCGAGGCCGGGACCGCGCTGCTGCTCCGCGGCCCGCGCGGCGTGCGGCTCACCGAGGCCGGCGACGTCCTCGCCCGGCACGCGGCGGCGCTGCGCGAGCGGCTCGAGCTCGCCGCCCGCGACCTCGACGACGTGACCGGGCTGCGGGCCGGGCGGCTGCGGCTCGCCGCGTTCCCGAGCGCGGGCTCCGTGCTCGTCCCGCCCGCGATCGCCGCCTTCGCGGCGGACCATCCGGGCGTCGAGCTGAGCCTCGCCGAGGCCGAGCCGGCCGAGGCGGCGGACGGGCTGCGCGACGGCCGCTTCGACGTCGCCGTGGTGTTCGAGTACGCGTTCGAGCCCGTGCTGGACGCCGCCGGGCTCGAGCTGCACCCGCTCGGCGACGACGAGATGCTCGTCGCGCTCCCGCCCGGGCATCCGCAGGCCGGCGCCGACCCGGTCCCGCTCGCGGCGCTGGCCGGCGAGACGTGGGTCTCGAGCGCCGACCCGACCTGCAACCGCCTGCTCACCCACGGCGCCGGGCGCGCGGGCTTCCAGCCGAAGGTCGCCTTCGCCTCGGACGACTACGGGGCCGTCGGGCGGCTCGTGCTCGCGGGCGTCGGCGTCGCGCTGGTCCCCGCGCTCGCCGCCGCCGCGGTCGGGCCGGACGTGGTCCTGCGGCGGCTGCGACCCGGCCCCGGCGCGCGCGCTCTCCGTCGCGGTCGCGCCCGGCCGCTCCCCCGCGGCGGACGCGATGCTCGCGCTGCTCGTCGGCGCGCGTTCCTAGACTGCGCCGGCCGTGCCCGGCGAGATCTTCAAGGCCTACGACATCCGCGGCCTCTACGGCGAGCAGATCGACGGCGACGTCGCCGAGCGGATCGGCCGCGCGTTCGCGCGCGTGCTCGGCGACCTGCGCGGCAAGCCGCCGCGCGAGCTGCGGATCGGGCTCGGGCGCGACATGCGCCTGACCGCGCCCGAGCTGGCGGCGCGCTACCGCGCCGGCATGGTGGCCGAGGGCGCGCACGTGCTGGACGCCGGGATGGTCGGCACCGAGATGCTCTACTTCCTCGTCGGCTCGCGCGGGCTCGACGGCGGGCTGATGTGCACCGCCTCGCACAACCCGAAGGCCTACACGGGCGCGAAGCTGGTCCGCGAGGGCGCGCTCGCGCTGTCGGGCGACGCGGGGATCGGCGAGATCCGCGCGCTGGTCGAGGCGGGGCTGCCGGCGCCGGACGGCCCGCCCGGGAGCGCGGAGGACGTCGACGTGTACCCGGCGTTCCAGGCGCGGGCGCTCGAGTTCGTCGACCCGGCCGCGATCCGCCCGATGAAGGTCGTGCTCGACGGCGGGAACGGCATGGCCGGGCCGATGGTCGGGCCGATCCTCGAGCGGCTCGGCGCGCTCGAGCTGGTGCCGACGTACTGGGCGCCGGACGGCGCGTTCCCCGGCCACGAGCCGAACCCGCTGCTGCCCGAGAACCGCACGTTCGTGATCGACAAGGTCCGCAGCGAGCGCGCCGACCTCGGGATCGCCTGGGACGGCGACGCCGACCGCTGCTTCTTCATCGACGGCGACGGCCGCTTCGTCGACGGCGACTTCCTGACCGCGCTGCTCGCGCGGTCCGTGCTCGAGACGCATCCGGGCGCCGAGATCCTCTACGACGTGCGCGCCTCGCGCGCCGTCGCCGACACCGTGCGCGCGGCCGGCGGCGTCCCGCTCGTCAACCGCGTCGGCCATGCCTTCTTCAAGGCGCGCATGCGCGAGGAGGGCGGCGTGTTCGGCGGCGAGGTCTCCGGCCACTACTACTTCGCCGACTTCTACGCCGCGGACTCGGGCACGCTGCCGGCGCTGCTGATCCTCGAGCTGCTCGGCCGGAGCGGCCGCACGCTCGCCGAGCTGCTCGAGCCGTACCGGTCGCGCTACTTCATCTCGGGCGAGATCAACTCGGAGGTCGCGGACCCGGCCGGGCGGATCGCGGCGATCCGCGCCCGCCACGCCGACGCCGCGATCACCGAGCTCGACGGCCTGTCGGTCGACTACGACGACTGGCACTTCAACGTCCGGATGTCGAACACCGAGCCGCTGCTGCGCCTCTGCCTCGAGAGCCTGGTCTCCGAGGCGGACATGGAGGCGAAGCGCGACGAGCTGCTCGCGCTGATCCGGGAATAGGCGCGCCGCGCGCGCGGTCTTCACCTCCGTGCGCATCCTCTTCACGACGACCGGCCACGCCGGTCATCTCCTCCCCGTGCTCCCGTTCGCGCGCGCGGCGGCCGACGCCGGCCACGACGTGCTGTCGCCGCCCAGCGCTCGCGCACCGCGGAGATCGAGCGCACCGGCCTCGCCGCCGCGCCCGTCGCCGAGGCCGACCCGGCGGCGTGGGCGCCGGTCCAGGCGGCGCTGCGCACGCAGCCGCTCGGCGAGGCGAACCGGCGGATGCTCGCCGACGGGTTCGCCGGGCTGATGCTCGACGCCTCGCTGCCGGACACGCTCGCGCTGGTCGAGGAGCGGTGCCCGGACCTCGTCGTCCGCGAGACGTTCGAGTTCGCCGGCGCGCTCGCCGCCGAGCGGTTCGGGATCCCCGCCGCGCGCATCGCGCTCGGGCTCCAGCGGACCGAGGCGTGGGCGATCGCCGGGGCCGCCCCCGGGCTCGCCGCGGCGCGCGAGCGGATCGGCCTCGCACCGGACCCGCGCGGCGACGCGCTCCGCCGCGCCCCGGCGCTGACCGCGACGCCGGCGGCGCTCGAGGCGCCGTTCACGGCGGGCGGGCGCGTGCACCGCTTCCGCGCCGCGGAGGCCGCGGCGGCGGCGGCCGATCCGTGGCCCGGCGACCCGCGGCCGCTCGTCTACCTCACGCTCGGCTCGGTCGCGAGCAGCCTCACGTACTACCCCGGCTTCTACCGCGACGCGATCGCCGCCCTCGCCGCGCTCCCGGTCCGGCTCCTCGTCACGGTCGGCCACGGGACGGACGTGGCCGCGCTGGGCCCGCTGCCGGAGAACGTGCGGGCGGAGGGCTGGGTGCCGCAGGACGCGGTGCTCGCGCACGCCGCGGCGGTCGTCGGCCACGGCGGCTACGGGACGACGCTCGGCGCGCTCGCGCACGGCGTGCCGCTCGTGCAGCTCCCGCTCTTCTCGAGCGACCAGTGGCACAACGCCGAGCGCGTCGCCGCGCTGGGCGCCGGGATCGCGCTGACCGGCGCGCCGCGCGGAGCGGTCGAGCCGCCCGGGCCCGACGTGCTGGCCGCCCTCCCCGGCGCGGTGCGCGCGCTGCTCGACGACGCGTCCTACCGGCGCGCCGCGCGGGCGATCGCCGCCGCGATCGCCGCGCTCCCGCCCGCCGCGCCAGGCCGCCGGCGTCCTGACCGGGCTCGCCCAGCGGCTCGCCGCCTAGCCGAGCAGCGCGCGCGCCGCGCCGCGACCGGTCCGCACCGCGCCCTCCATGTAGCCGCACACCCACTGGTCGGAGCCGCAGACGTAGAACGGCGGCTCGTGCTTGCCGTGCAGCGGCCCGACGGCCATGACGTCGCCCGGCCGCCAGCCGGTGATGTAGCCGTCGGTCCACGGGTCGACGCCCCAGCGGCGGATGAAGACCGCGAGCGGGTCGAGCGCGCGGTCGCCGATCGCGATCGCCAGCTCGGCGAGCAGGTCCTGCTCGAGCAGTGCCGGCGAGGTGGTCAGGAACGCGGCCAGCCGCTCTGGCGGGACGAGCGCGGAGAGGATCCCCTCGCGCTGCGGCCAGGTGCCGCCCAGCATCCCGGTCTCGAAGTACCCCGAGCCGTTCTGGCCCTGCTCCTCCCACCAGGAGCGGTCGTAGGCGAAGCTGACCTTGGCCGCGAGCGCGTTGCGCTGGCGGTCGAGCGAGGCGAGCCGTTCCGGCGAGACGCCGTCGATCGCGACGCGCCGCAGCGGCGCGACCGGGAGCGCGGAGACGACCGCGGCGCAGTCGAACCGCTCGCCGGTCGCGGTGACCACGTGGCAGCCGCCGGGCGCGACGTGGACGCGGGTGACCGGCGTGGCGTAGCGGATCCGGTGGCCGAGCTCGGCGGCCATCCGCAGGGCGACGGTGGCGGAGCCCTCGGCGACGCGGAGGCACTCCCAGACCTCGTAGGAGTAGAAGCCGTGCGCGCCGACCGCGGCCTCCTTGCGCAGGTCGGAGAGCAGCGACGTGCGCTCGACGGACTCGGCCGCCAGCGACAGCATCGCCACCTCGCGGAGGCGGATCGCGTTGGGCGGCGCGCCGGCCTCGCGCAGCCAGTCGCCGACCGAGAGCCGGTCGAGCCGCGCCGCGTCCGGGTGCGACCACGGGTCGTCGGGGTCGACCGTTGCCGCCAGTGCGCGGAACCGCTCCTCGGCGGCGTCGAGCGCCGCGCGCTCGGGCCCCGAGAGCCAGTCGCCGAGCACGCGGCCCTCGGCCAGCACCCAGGTGTCCTCCCCGGGCGCGGACGGGAACGCGTCGACGAGCGTGAGCCCGAGCTCGTCGACGAGCCCGCGGTACGCCGTGTGCCCCGGGCCGACGACCTCGCCGCCGAGCTGCAACAGCCGGCCGTCCGCCAGCTCGGTCTGCTCGACGCGGCCGCCGGGGCGGTTGCGCGCCTCGAGCACGACCACGTCGGTGCCGGCCGCGGCGAGGTCGCGCGCGGCCGACAGGCCCGCGAGCCCGGCGCCCAGCACCGCGACGTCGTGCCGGCTCACAGCGCGTCGCGCCAGGCGACGAGCTCGCGCAGCGGGCCGAGGTCGTAGCCCGACCCGCTGCCGCTGATCCCCATGATGAAGTGGGTCACGCCGGCCGCCCGCAGCCCGTCCGGGTCCCCGCCGCCGCGCGGGACGCCCCACGAGCGCTCGATCTCCGCCGGGTCGCGGCCCTCGTCGCGGCAGTGCTGCTCGAGGATCGCGTTCTTCTCCCGTGAACACCTCGGCGCCGCCGAACGCGTGCCAGATGTCCGCGTGGCGCGCGACGAGCTTCAGCGTGCGCTTCACGCCGCCGCCGCCGATCAGGACCGGGATGTCGCGCACGGGCGGCGGGTTGAGCTTGCCGAGCCGGGCCTCGATCCGCGGCAGCGCCTCCTGGAGCGCGGTGATCCGCGAGCCGACCGTGCCGAACTCGTAGCCGTACTCGTCGTAGTCCTTCTCGAACCAGCCGGCGCCGATGCCGAGGATCGCGCGGCCGCCGGAGATGTGGTCGAGCGTGCGGTGCGCGTCGGCGAGGTACTCCGGGTTGCGGTAGCTGTTGCAGATCACGAGCGAGCCGAGCTCGACCCGCTCGGTCACCTCGGCCATCGCGCCGAGCACGGTCAGCGCCTCGAAGTGCTTGCCGTCGGGCGGGCCGTTGAGCGGGAAGAAGTGGTCCCAGTTGAAGAGGCAGTCGACGCCGAGCGCCTCGGCCGCCGACCACGCGTCCCGCATCTGGGACCAGTCGGAATGCTGGGGCTGGAGCTGGGCGGAGACACGGATCTGCGGCATCGGCGGGACGCTACAACGTCGGCGGCCGCTGCCCCGCGGCCGCGACGAGCGCGTCGAGCACCGCCGCCACCGTGGGCCGGCGCGCCGCCCCCGCCCGCGTCGCGGCGAACACGTGGCGCGCCGGGACGGGACCGGCGAGGGGACGCACGACGACGCCGGGCGGGACGACCGCCTGCCCGAGCCGCGGCACGAGCGCGACGCCGAGCCCGGCGGCGACGAGCGCCATCATCGCGTAGTAGTCGAGCGACCGGTGGGCGAAGCCCGGCGTGAAGCCGGCCGCGGCGCAGGCGTTGACGGTGACGTCGTGGCACGACGTCCCGTCCGGCGGCCCGACGAACGGCTCCGACGCGAGCGCCGCGAGGTCGACCGCGTCGTCGCCGGCCCGCGGGTGCGTCGGCGGGCAGCACGGCGTCGAGCGGGTCGACGCGCAGCGCGAGCCGCTCGTAGCGCGGGTCGTCGACCGGCGGCGCGAGCCGCGACGCCATCGAGAGCGCCAGGTCGGCGTCGCCGCGGGAGACGGCGACGAAGCAGCCGGGCGCCTCCTGCTCGGCGATCGCGAGCCCGAGCCTCGGATGGGTCACGCGCAGCGCCGCGGCGGCCGGCGCGACGATCTCCGCGATCCCCGTGGCGAAGCCGGCGATCCGGACGGTGCCGACGAGCCCGTCGGCGTAGGCGGCGACGTCGGCCGCCGCGGCCTCGAGCTGCGCGAGCACGACGTTGGCGTGGCCGACGAGCACCTCCGCGGCGCCGGTCAGCCGCACGCCGCGGCCGTTGCGCTCGACGACCGGCTGGCCGACCTCGCGCTCGAGCGCCGCGAGCTGCTGCGAGACGGCCGACGGCGTGAGGTGGAGCGCGTCGGCGGCCGCCGCGACGGTGCCGTGCTCGGCGACCTCGCGCAGGACGCGCAGGCGGCGGGCATCGATCATGCAGCCGATCTTACGGATCGATCGCGGAATGTCTACTGGCTCTGAACCGTCCCAGGCCCGACGATGACCGCCATGCCCGCCCGCTCCGTCGCCCTGCTCGTGCTCGTGACCGCCGTCTGGGGCGTCAACTTCGTCGTCATCCACGAAGGGCTGGAGCACTTCCCGCCGCTGCTCTTCAACGCCCTGCGGTTCACGTTCATGGCGGTCCCCGCGATCTTCCTCGTCGGGCGCCCGCAGGTCCCGTGGCGGATCGTCATCGCGTTCGGCTTCCTGCTCGGCGTGGTCAAGTTCGGGCTGCTGTTCATCTCGCTCGACCTCGGGATGCCCGCCGGGCTCTCGTCGCTGCTGCTCCAGCTCCAGGTCGTGTTCACGATCGGCTTCGCCGCCGTGATCCTGCACGAGCGGCCGCGGCGCGAGCAGGTGATCGGCGCCGGGATCGCCTTCGCCGGGCTGGTCGTGATCGGCGTCGACCGGGCGGCCGCGGCGCCGATCCTCCCGTTCCTGCTGATCCTCGGCGCCGCGGCGGCCTGGGGCGTGACGAACCTGATCACGCGGGTCGCGCAGCCGCCCGACCCGCTCGCGATGCTCGTCTGGGCGAGCCTCGTCCCGCCGCTCCCGCTGCTCGGGCTGTCGCTGCTGTTCGAGGGGCCGGGCGAGATCGGCGACGCGCTCGCGGGCATCGACCCGGCCGGGATCGGCGCGCTGCTGTTCGTCGCCTTCGCCGCCGGCCTGTTCGGCTTCGCGGCCTGGACCCTGCTGCTGCAAGCGCCACGCCGCCGCCGCGGTCACGCCGTTCGCGCTGCTCGTCCCGGTGTTCGGGATCGCCGGCGCCGCGCTGCTGCTGGGCGAGCGCCCGAGCGGGCTCGAGCTGGGCGGCGCGGCGCTGATCTGCGCCGGGCTGGCCGCGACGCTCGTCCCCGCGCCGCGCTACGCGGTCAGGGCGGCCGCCGCCTCGGCGCCCAGCCGCACGGCGTAGTTCGTCCCGCGGTCCTCGGGATAGACCTGGGTGGTGTTCGCGAGCACGAGCCCGGCGGCCGGGGTCTTCAGCGCCGGGATCCGCGCGGCGTAGCCGACGGTGACGATCGGCTGCGCGGCGGGCTCCGCGAACCGCCACGCGTGCCGCACCCAGTCGCGTGAGAACGCCGGGTTGACCGCCCGCAGCCCGTCCGCGTAGCGGTCGAGCAGCGCGCCGGCGTCGAGCTCGAGCAGCTCGTGCCCGTGCGGCAGGTAGTTGGCGACGTAGAGGAAGCGGCGGCCGCCGTAGCGCGCCGGCTCGACGAAGTTCGTGTGCTCGATCAGCCCGACGAAGGGCAGCGCGCGGTCGGCGACGTTGGTCCAGTAGTACGGGCTGAAGCCGCGATCGAGCTCGAGCAGCAGGCAGAGCGCGGCGAAGTACTCGATCGACGCCGCGCGCGCGAGGTAGTCCTCCCCCACCTCGGCGGCCAGCCCGGGCTCGAGCAGCTGCGCGAAGACGTCGTTCGGGACCGTGGCGAGCACGCGGTCGTAGACCGCATCGCCGGCGGCGGCGAAGCCGCGCGGGTCGTGCCCCGCGCGGAACGAGCCGGGCGCGCCGGCGATCACGCGCAGCCCGGTCCCGGCGCGCTCGATCCGCGCGGCCGGCGTGTCGGTCAGCACGCGCCCGCCGCCGGCCGCGACCGAGCGCTCCAGCGCGCCGAACAGCGCCTCCCACGACGCGCGCGGGTAGCCGAGCCGCTCCTGGCGCACGTCCTCGCCCTTGACGGAGCGGCGCAGCCGCAGCTTGCTCCACAGCCAGACCATCGCGATGTCGTCCGCGCGCTCGCCGAACTTGCCGCGCAGCAGCGGGCCCCAGACCTCGTCCCACGCCTGGCGGCCCATCCGCCGCTCGATCCAGGCGCGCGCGGTGATCCGCTCGTACGGCGCGCGGTCGCCGGCGAACCGCTGGAGCGCGAGCACCGCCGCGCCCATCCGCACCCGCGCCGCCGGTGACAGCGGCCCGAAGCGCAGCAGGTCGAGCGGCGTGACGAACGGGTGCAGCGCCCCGCGCGCGAAGAACGCCACGCTCGACGGCCGCCACTCGATCGCGTCCGGCATCCCCAGCTCGGCGAACAGGTCCGCGATGTGGGTGTCGGAGGTGAAGAGGTGGTGGTAGTAGCGCTCGAGCCGGTGCCCGTCGCCGACGTCGAGCGTCGCCGCCTGGCCGCCGAGCCCCGGCCAGCGCTCGTAGACGTCGACCGCGTGGCCGGCGCGCGTGAGCCGGTGGGCGGCGGTGAGCCCGCACACCCCGGCGCCGACGACCGCGATCCTCACGGCAGCGGCGAGCGCTCGGGCGGGTCGGGCGCCTCGACGTTGACGCGCTCGCGCACGACGTACAGCGGCCGGTGCTTGACCTCGTCGTAGATCCGCCCGACGTACTCGCCGATGATCCCGACGGTGATGAGCTGGATCCCGCCGAGCAGCAGGATGATCACGATCGTCGACGGCACGCCGCGCGAGTAGATGTCGGCGTAGCGCGCGACGATCGCCAGCGGGATCGCGAGGAAGGCGAGCGCGGAGAAGACGAAGCCGAGCAGCGTCGCCGCCTGGAGCGGCGCGTGCGAGAACGACGTGATCGCGTCGAACGCGAAGCCGCAGCATGTGGCGGAAGGTGAACTTGGTCTGGCCGCCGCTGCGCGCCTCGCGCGAGTACGGGACCGCGGTCTGGGTGAAGCCGACCCAGACGGTCATGCCGCGCAGGAAGCGGTTGCGCTCGGGCATCGAGAGGAGCGCGTCGAGCGGCGCGCGGTCCATCAGCCGGAAGTCGCCGGAGTCCGCCGCGAGATCGATCCGGGCGAGCTTGGCGAACAACCGGTAGAACCAGCGCGCGCTGGCGAGCTTGAACTGCGTCTCCCCGGCCCGCGACTCGCGCACCGCGTAGACGACGTCGGCGCCGCGGCGCCAGGCGTCGAGCATCTCCGGGATCAGCTCGGGCGGGTCCTGGAGGTCGCCGTCGATCATCACCACGACGTCGCCGCGCGCGTGCTCCAGCCCGGCGCTGATCGCCGCCTGGTGGCCGAAGTTGCGCGACAGGCTGACGAGCTTGACCCGCTCGTCCGTCGCCGCCAGGGCGCGCAGCCGCTCGCCGGTCGCGTCGCGCGAGCCGTCGTCGACGACGATCAGCTCGAAGTCGAGCCCGTGCAGCGCCGCGATCGTCCGCGCGTGGAAGGCGCCCACGCTCTCCTCCTCGTCGTGCATGGGCGCCACGACGCTCAGCAGACCGGGCTCGCGCACGGCCTTAGCGTAGTAGTCGGCCCTAGACTCGCGCCGATGCCGGACACCGTGATCGAGACGCGCATCCCCCTCCGCTGGGCGGACACCGATGCGCTCGGCCACGTCTACCACGGCGTCCACGTGCAGCTGATCGACGAGGCGCGCGGGCTCTGGCTCGACGGCCTGCGCGCGGAGGGCGCGCCGATGTGGGACCACGCGGTGATCCGGCTCGAGCTCGACTACCGCGCGGAGCTGCGCTACGAGGACGGCGCGGCGATCGTGAGCTGCCGCGGGACCGGCTTCGGGACGCGGAGCGTGCGCACGCACGAGCAGGTGTGGACGCCGTCCGGGACGCTCGTCGCGGAGGCGCGCTCGGTCGTCGTGGCGTGGGAGCCCGAGGCGCGCGCCGCGCGGGCGCTGACCGACCGCGAGCGGGCGCTGCTGGAGGCGCGGTGCGCGGCGTAGGCTTGGGCACGTGATCGAAGGCCAGGTCGACGACGCGCTGCTCGAGGCGCGCCTCCTCGAGGTCGGCAAGCGCCTGGCCGGCGCGCTGCCGGCCGGCATGCGCAACCCGCTCAAGGCCGCCGACGACAAGGCGATGGAGCTCGCCTCCCAGGACGCGGAGCTCAAGGCGGCGCTGTTCCGCTTCGTCGACGTCGTCCCGGCGTGCCGCTCGCTCGACGACCTCGCCCGTCACCTGACGGGGTTCCTCGGCGAGGTCGAGGAGCCGCCGCCGCCGGTGGCGGTCGCGATGCGGATGGGCGAGCTCGCGCGCGGGCCGCGCCGCGCTCGGCGCCGCCGCGGCGACCGGCGTCAAGCACATGGCGCACCGCTTCATCGTCGGCGAGTCGCCCAAGGCCGCGCTGGGCACGCTGCGCGACCTCTGGCGCGGCGGCATCGCCAGCTCGGTCGACCTGCTCGGCGAGGCGACGGTCACGCAGGGCGAGGCGCAGCGCTACGCCGAGCGCTGCGACGACGCGCTGGTCACGATCTCCGGCGCGGCGCGCGACTGGCCCGAGCGGCCGGCGCTCGAGCGCGACGGCGCCGGCGCGCTGCCGCGCGCGAACCTGTCCGTCAAGGTCTCCGCGCTCACGCCGCTGCTGCGCCCCGACGCCCCCGAGCGCGGCAAGCGCGACGCCGCCGACCGGTTGCGCGGCCTGCTGCGCCGGGCCCGCGCGCTCGGCGCGCACCTGCACATCGACATGGAGTCGCTGGACTCGCGCGACGCGGTGCTCGAGCTGGTGCTGGAGCTGCTGGCCGAGCCGGAGTTCCGCGACGGGCCGTCGGCCGGGATGGTGCTGCAGGCCTACCTGCGCGACTCGCCGGCGACGCTCGACACCGTGCTGGACTGGACCGCCGGCGCCGGCGCCGGCCGCGCGCACCCGCTGACCGTGCGGCTGGTCAAGGGCGCCTACTGGGACCACGAGATCGTCGAGGCCGCCCAGCACGGCTGGAACGCGCCGGTGTTCGACGTCAAGGCCGACTCCGACCGCAACTTCGAGCAGCTCACGCGCCGGCTGCTCGAGTCGCGGCCGGCGCTGCGGGTCGCGATCGCCTCCCACAACCTGCGCTCCGTCGCCCACGCGATCGCCTACGACCAGCTGCTCGGCGGCGACGGCCGCGACCTCGAGCTGCAGGTCCTGCGCGGGCTCGGCGACCCGCTCGGCGAGGCGATCGCCGCGCAGGAGCTGCGCGTGCGCACCTACTGCCCGGTCGGCGACCTCGTCGCGGGCATGGCCTACCTCGTGCGCCGGCTGCTGGAGAACACGAGCAACGAGTCGTTCCTCGCCGACCAGGCGAAGGGCGTCCCGCTCGAGGAGCTGCTGGCGCCGCCGCGATGAAGCCGTTCGCCAACGAGCCCGTGCTGGAGCTGCGCCGGGCGCCCGTCCGCGCGCAGCTCGCCGACGCCCTCGCCGCGCACGACGCGGCCGGACCGCTCGCCGTGCCCGTCTGGATCGGCGACGACACCCGGGCGGGCGACGCGCTGGTCTCGACCGACCCCGGCGCGCCGGACCGCGTGGTCGCGCGTGCCGCGGCGGCGACCGACGCCGAGGTCGACGCGGCGCTGGCGACCGCCGCCGGATCGCGGGCATGGGCGGCGACGCCGGCCGCCCGCCGCGCCGAGGTGCTGCTCGGCGCCGCGGCGTGGCTGCGCGAGCGGCGGCTCGCGGTCGCCGCGCTCGAGGTGCGCGAGTGCGCCAAGCCGTGGCCCGAGGCCGACGGCGACGTCTGCGAGGCGATCGACTTCCTCGAGTACTACGCGCGCGGCGCGGTCGAGCTCGCGGCCGGCGCGGAGCTGCTCCAGGTCCCCGGCGAGCGCAACACGCTCAGCTACCGGCCGCGCGGCGTCGCCGCGGTGATCGCGCCGTGGAACTTCCCGGTCGCGATCCCGTGCGGGATGACCGCCGCCGCGCTCGCCACCGGCAACTCCGTCCTGCTCAAGCCGGCCGAGCAGGCGCCGGGATGCTCCTACGTGCTCGTCCAGGCGCTGCGCGCCGCGGGCGTCCCCGCCGACGCGCTCGCGCTGCTGCCCGGCGAGGGCGAGGTCGGCGCGCGGCTCGTCGCCGACCCGCGCGTGCACACGATCGCCTTCACCGGCTCCTCGGCGGTCGGGCAGGAGATCGTCCGCACCGCCGCCGAGACGCCGCCCGGCCAGGGCCACCTGAAGCGCGTGATCGCGGAGATGGGCGGCAAGAACTGCGTGATCGTCGACGCCGACGCCGACCTCGACGAGGTCGTCCCCGCGCTCGTGAAGTCCGCGTTCGTCTACGCCGGCCAGAAGTGCTCCGCCGCCGCGCGCGTGCTCTGCCACGAGGCGATCCACGACGCGCTGGTCGAGCGGCTCGCCGGCGCGGTCGCCGTGCTCGAGGTCGGGCAGGCCGAGCGGCTGGACATCGACGTCCCGCCGGTGATCGAGCGCGAGGCGCAGGAGCGCGTCGCGCGCTACGCCGCCGAGGCGCAGTCGGCCGGCCGGCTCGCGGCCACCGCCGAGGCGGTCCCCGCCGACCGGCTGGTTCGCCGTCCCGGCGCTCGCCACCGAGCTGCCGGACGACTCGCCGGTGCTGCAGGAGGAGATCTTCGGGCCGCTGCTCGCGGTCGAGCGCGTGCGCGACGTCGAGGACGCCTGCGATCGCGTCGACGCCTCGCCGTTCGGGCTCACCGGCGGGCTGTTCGCGCGCAACCCCGAGACCGTCGACCGCGTGATCGAGCGCACCCCGGTCGGCAACCTCTACGTCAACCGGGCGATCACCGGCGCGATGGTCGCGCGCCAGCCGTTCGGCGGCAACCGCCTCTCCGGCACCGGGACCAAGGCCGGCGGCCCCGGCTACCTGCTCCAGTTCGTCGAGCCGCGCGTGGTGTCGGAGAACACCATGCGCCACGGCCTCGTCGTCTGATCACAGGAACCGCAGCAGGACCGGCACCAGCACGTCCGGCGGCACGACGTGGTCGGCGCCGGCGAGGACCTCGTGGCGGCCGTCCGGCAGCGCGTCGGCGATCCGCTGCCCGGTGGCGAGGAACCAGTCCGGGCTGGCGCCCCCGCTGAGCACCAGGACCGGCACGGTCACCCCCGCGGCGAGCGCGGGCGGGAACGTCCCGCCGTGCTCGGCGTCGCCCATGACCAGCGAGTCGTGCAGCAGGGTGTCCGCGCACGCCTCCATGCGGGCGAACCACGGCTCGCCGCGCATCGCGTCGACGTCGGGCATCCCGGTCATGGCCAGGAAGCGCGCGACCGCGTCGCCGCGGCGCCCGGCGCCGAGCAGCGCGGCGAGCTCCGCCGCCTCGGCGCGCGTCTCCGCGGCCGACTCCTCGGGTCCGTAGGGCGCCTCGTGCATGACGAGCCGCTCGACCGGGAGCCCGGCCGCGGCAGCGTGGAGCGCGAGCGCCGCGCCGGACGAGTGGCCGTAGAGCGCCGCGGAGCCGCCGGCCACGGCGATCAGCGCGGCGAGGTCCTCGACCTCGCGCGCGACCGCGTAGGGCGCGGTGTCGCCGCTGTCGCCGCGGCCGCGGCGGTCGTAGTTGAGCACGGTGCGATGCGCGGCGAGCGCCTCGGCGGTCGCGGCCAGCACGGCGCGGTCCGCGAGCGCGCCGCCCACCACGACGACCGGCGGGCCGTCGCCCAGCCGGTCGTACGCGATGGTCGTCCCATCGGCGGAGGTGACGGTCTTCATGCGAACCAGGATCCCAGCTGCGGCGCGGATTCATCGCCGGATCGCTAGCGTGAAGTCGAGTGCCGGCGATCGAGGTCAGCGGGGTCAGCAAGCGGTTCGGCTCCACCCTCGCCGTCGACGACCTGTCGTTCACGGTCGAGCGCGGGCACATCACGGCGTTCCTCGGCCCGAACGGGGCCGGCAAGACGACGACGCTGCGGATCCTGCTCGGGCTCGTCAACGCCACCGGCGGCACGGCGACGATCGACGGCAAGGCGTACGGCGCGCTGGAGGACCCGGTCGGGACGGTCGGCGCGGTGCTGGACGGCGGCATGTTCCATCCCGGCCGCAGCGGCCGCAACCACCTGCGCGGGCTCGCGCGGGCGTCCGGCGTCGCCGACTCGCGCGTCGACGAGCTGCTCGAGCTGGTGGCGCTCACGGACGCCGCGAACCGGCGCGCCGGCGGCTACTCGCTCGGCATGCGCCAGCGGCTCGGGCTCGCGGCCGCGCTGCTCGGCGACCCCGAGGTCCTCGTCCTCGACGAGCCCGCCAACGGGCTCGACCCGCAGGGCATCCGCTGGCTGCGCGACTTCCTGCGCACGCTCGCGGGCGAGGGCCGGGCGGTGCTCGTCTCCAGCCACGTGCTGGCCGAGGTCGCGCAGACCGCCGACGAGGTCGTGGTCATCGCGCACGGGAAGTCGGTCGCGCAGGCGCCGCTCGCCGAGCTCACCGCGCGGTCGGGCGGCGGCATGCGCGTGGCCGGCCCGGACGCGGGCCGGCTGGCCGAGGCGCTGCGCGCCGACGGCGCCGAGGTCCACACCGACGGCGAGCGGGCGATCGTCGTGCGCGGCCGCAGCGGCGAGGAGATCGGGCGCGTGATCGCCCAGGGCGGGATCGTCATCTCCGAGCTCGCGCCGGTCGGCTCGTCGCTCGAGGAGATCTTCTTCGAGCTCACCGGCGCCGAGGGCGGGCCGTCGTGAGCCACGCGCTCTCCGCCGAGCTGTTCAAGCTCCGCACGACGCGCACGTCGTGGGCCGTCATCCTCGGCGCGATCGGCCTGGTCGTGCTGATCAGCGTGATCGCGGCCGCCACCGGCAGCTTCGCCGCCACCGACGACGCCGGCGAGGACCTGCTGCAGATCTCCGGGCTCGTCCAGCTCTTCGCGCTCGTGATCGGGATCCTCGCCGTCGCGACCGAGTTCCGCCACGGCACGATCACGCCGAGCCTGCTCGCGGTCCCCGACCGCACCCGGCTCGTGCTCGCCAAGCTGATCACCGCCCTGATCGCGGGCGCGCTGCTCGGGCTCGCCGCCTCGGCGCTGTGCGCGGTGATCACGCTCCCGATCCTCTCCGCCCGCGACGCCGGGACGGGCAGCGACTCGACGGAGATCATCAACCTGATCGTCGGCAACACCGCCGCCTGCGCGCTGTTCGCCGCGCTCGGCGTCGGCCTCGGCGCGCTGATCCGCAACCAGGTCGGCGCGATCATCGGCGCGCTCGGCTACCTGTTCGTGGTCGAGCCGCTGCTCGGGGTCATCCCCGGCTTCAGCGACGTCGTCCAGAAGTGGTTCCCGGGCGGCGCCTCGAGCGAGGTCGCCGGGACGAGCGGGCTCGACGACCCGCTCGGCCAGCTCCCGGCCGGGTTCGTGCTGGCCGCCTATGCGGCGGTCTTCCTCGTCGCCGGGATCGTGATGATCCGGCGCCGCGACGTCAGCGCCTGAGCAGCCGGCGCCGCGGCGGGCGGCGGAAGCCCTCCTGGGCGAGCGCGGCGTTGACGCCGACGAGCCCGGCCTCGGCGCCGAGCGAGACGAGCCCGAGCACGTTGAGCCGCCGCTTCGCGCGCTTCTGGGCGGCGCTCGCGTCGGCGGCGGCGTGGTCCCCGTCGCTCGAGCGGGACGGCGCCGCCGGGCGCCTGGCGGGCGAACCGCACGCCCTGCGCGGCCGTCGCCAGCCCGGTCGCGGCGACGACGCCGACGAGCACGTCCTTGGCGAGCGCGAGCCGCCGCTCGGCCTCGGACAGCCGGCGCGGGGCGGGCCTCGGCGGCGCGCGCGCCGGCCCAGCCGGCCACGACCGCCAGCAGCGACAGCGAGTTGACGGTCCCGTAGCGGCGCCAGGCCGCGTTGACGACCTTGCCGCGCTCGCCCCGGTCGCTGATCTCGGTCACGCTCGGATGCAGCGCGAGCCGGCCGAACAGGTTGCCGCCGAGCAGCCCGGCGAGCCCGAGGTCGTGCGCGGCGCGGCCGACCTGGCTGAGCGCGACGGGCGGGGGTGCGGGGTTCGAGGCCATGCCCGTGGCTTGCCCCTCGCCCGCGGCCGCAAACGCCGACAGGCTGTCGTGAGCTTTCTGACCGACGTTACTTCCGCCGCGAAGCGGGCAGAAGACGCGGTGTTAGCTTCCAGAGCTCATCCACTTCTGACGGGAGGGAGAAGGACGATGACCAATCTGAACCGGCGCCGGTTCATCGGCGCTGCGATCGGCACGGGGGCGGTGGCTGCGACGGCAGGGTCGTGGACGCCGGCTGCGAGCGCCGACAGCGGCACGGGCAACCGGAGCCGTGGCGTGCCCAACAGCCGCATCGGCATCCAGCTCTACACGATGCGCGAGAAGATGGGCGGCGACGCGAACCGCGCGAACGTGCGGCGCGTGCTCAACCGGCTGGACGCCTACGGCTACAGCGAGGTCGAGCTCGCCGGCTACGCCGGCTTCACCGCGCAGCAGTTCCGCGCGCTGCTCGACAACGCCGGCCTCAACGCGGTCTCGGGCCACGATGGCGTGAACATCGACCCGGAGAACACGACCTGGCAGTCGGACTACGAGCAGACGCTCGAGAACGCGAACGTCATGGGCCAGCAGTACACGGGCCTCGCGTGGTTCCCCGGGCCGTACGACGACGCGAGCTTCTGGTCGTTCCTCGCCCAGCGGATGAACGAGGCGGGCGAGCTGGCCAAGGCGGCCGGACTGCAGTTCTTCTACCACAACCACAACTTCGAGTTCGAGAACAAGCAGGCCGACGGCACGCCGTTCTTCGACCTCCTGCTCGCGGAGACCGACCCCGAGCTGGTCAAGTTCGAGCTCGACCTCTACTGGATCATCCGCGGCGGGCAGAACCCGCTCGAGTACCTCGACGGACCACGCGGACCGGTTCTTCGCCTACCACGTCAAGGACCGCACGTGGGGCGACCGGCCGAACGAGGAGGACTTCGAGGACGTCGGGCCGGGCGCGATCGACTTCCCGGACATCTTCGCCGTGGGCATCGCCACGCCGAAGCACTACTTCGTCGAGCACGACGCGCCGTGGCTGTCGCATCCCGGCGACGACAACGCGGAGTTCATCACCGCGCGCACCGGGGCGACGTACCTGCAGAACGTGCGCTTCTAGGCCTCCCGGGACCGGCCGGGCCCGCCGCTACAGGTGGGCCTGGTCGTTCCAGGTCGTCAGGCCCCAGCCGGAGAAGTCCATCCCGTCCATCCGGCGGGCACGGCGCTGGAAGACGCTGATCCCGGTGTTGGCGTGGCCGGCCAGCCACAGGCCGAGCAGGTGCTCGGGCCCGAAGGCGTCGCGGAACAGCGTCAGGCCGAGCAGCCAGTGCAGCCAGCCGTAGTGGGTGACGAGCAGGATCCGCTGCTCGCCCGCCCGGTGCTCCATCCGCTCGCGCACGCGCAGCACCCGCGCGGTCATGTCCGCGAACGACTCCGCGCCCGGCTCGGCGAAGTCGAGCGGCGCGGTCGGCATCCAGTTCAGCGTCGCCGTGTCGCCGAAGTCGCCGCGCGAGGCGTAGAAGGCGTCGGACTGCTTGAGCTCGTGCAGGTCCGGGTCGGTCTCGATCTCGAGCCCGAGCACCTCGTTGATGCCCTGCGCGGTCTGCTGCGCGCGGCGCATCGTGCTGGCGACGATCACCTCGATGCCCGCGCCCTCGAGCCGGCGGCCGAGTCCGCGCGCCTGCTCCCAGCCCTTGTCCGACAGCCCGTCCCAGTCCTCGGGCCGCTGCTGCCCGGAGCGGTCGGCCGCGTTCGCGAGCGACTCGCCGTGGCGCACGAGGTGGAGCGTGAGCTCCCTCACAGCGCCTCCAGGAACAGCGCGTGCAGCCGGTCCTCGCCCGCGATCTCCGGGTGGAACGAGATGACCAGCATGTTGTCCTGGCGCGCGGCGACGATGTGCCCGTCGACCTCGGCGAGCACCTCGACGGCGTCGCCGTGCTCGTCGATCCAGGGCGCGCGGATGAACACCGCGCGCACCGGCCCGCCGTTCACGCCGGGGATGTCGAGATCCGCCTCGAACGAGCGGACCTGGCGGCCGAAGGCGTTGCGCTTGGCGGTGTAGTCCGCGAGCCCGAGGTGCTCGCGGTCGAGCATGATCAGCCCCGCGCAGGTGCCGAGCACCGGCGTGCCGGAGCGGACGAGCGCGCGCAGCGGGTCGGCCAGCCCCTCGCGCGCGATCCCGAGCGTCATCGTCGTCGACTCGCCGCCGGGCATCACCAGCCCGTCGAGTCCCTCGAGGTCCGCGGGCACGCGGACCTCGCGCACCTCGGCGCCGAGGCCGCGCAGCACCTTCGCGTGCGCCTCGAAGTCGCCCTGGAGCGCGAGGACGCCGACGAGCGGCGCGCTCACCAGCCGCGGTTGGCGAGGAGCTGCTGCTCCTCGAGCTTGCGCGTCTCGAGCGAGGTCATCGCCTGGCCGAGGCCCTCGCTGGCGCGCGCGACGCGGTCCGGATCCTGGAAGTGGGTGGTCGCCTCGACGATCGCGGCGGCGCGCGACGCCGGGTCCTCCGACTTGAAGATGCCCGAGCCGACGAACACGCCCTCCGCGCCGAGCTGCATCACGAGCGACGCGTCGGCCGGCGTGGCGATGCCGCCCGCGCAGAACAGGACGACCGGCAGCTTGCCGGCCTCCGCGACGCCGCGGACGAGGTCGAGCGGCGCGCCGTGCTCCTTCGCGGCGGTCGCGAGCTCCATGTCGCTGAGCGTCTGCAGCCGGCGGATCGCGCCGCCGATCTCGCGCAGGTGGCGGACCGCCTCGACGATGTCGCCGGTCCCCGCCTCGCCCTTCGAGCGGATCATCGCGGCGCCCTCGCCGATCCGGCGCAGCGCCTCGCCGAGGTTGGTCGCGCCGCAGACGAACGGGATCTTGAACGCCCACTTGTCGATGTGGTGCGCCTCGTCGGCCGGCGTGAGGACCTCGGACTCGTCGACGTAGTCGACCTCGAGCGCCTCGAGCACCTGGGCCTCGGCGAAGTGGCCGATCCGGGCCTTGGCCATGACGGGGATCGTCACGGACTCCTGGATGCCCTTGATCAGCAGCGGGTCGGACATGCGCGCGACGCCGCCGTCGCGGCGGATGTCGGACGGGACGCGCTCGAGCGCCATGACCGCGGCGGCACCCGCGTCCTCGGCGATCTTCGCCTGCTCGGCGTCGACGACGTCCATGATGACGCCGCCCTTCAGCATCTCGGCCAGTCCGGCCTTCACCCGGAACGTCGCTTCGTCACGCATGGCCTGCATGGTAGGACCCGGCCGCCGTACGCGGTGTCCAAAGTGCGCCGCGGTGCCTACGCCGCGTCGCGCACCGCGGGCCGGTCCGCCGCCAGCGCCGCGGGGAGCCGCTCCATCGCCTTCGCGTTCCCGCGCTGCAGCCAGCCGCGGAGCAGCGGCGCGAGCAGGCGCTCGTGGAACGGCACCTGCACGAACGCGAGCTCGAAGCGGACGAGCGTCGCGCCGCCCGGCAGCGCGTCGAGCGTGTAGGTGCCGCGGGTGCGCCGGCGGCCGCGCGCGCCCACGGTCTCCTCGACCGTGCGGACGGGTGCCTCGCTCTCGAGCACCTCGAGCTCCAGCCAGTCCTTCGGGCCGGGCAGCGGCGCGCGCATCCGCGCCCGCGCGCCGACGCCGGTGCGCGGGCCGGAGAGCGTCCAGTCGACCAGCATGTGGTCGGTGAACGCCTCGTGGTTGCCGAGGTCGTCGAGGAAGGCGAAGACCGCTTCGCGCGGGTGCTCGACGCGGACGGAGACGGTGATCGGTCGCATTGGGGAGCCTCCTGGGGAGCAGAGGTTGTGACGACGTGTCGCAACAGTGTGGCAGACTTTGCGACGTGGTGTCGCAACGTGCCGCACGGGTGCCGGCCGCCGACGCGCGGCAGCGGATCGTCGCCGCGACCGAGCGGCTGCTGCGCGACCGCCGCTTCCGCGACCTGACCGTCGAGGACGTCATGGCCGAGGCCGGGCTCGCGCGGACGGTCTTCTACCGCCACTTCGACGGGCTGCCGGGCGTCGTCATCGGCCTGCTCGACGAGCTGCTGGCCGCGATCGTCGCGCTCGCCGACGACGAGCCCGGCGACCGCGAGACGCTGCGCCGCCAGCTCGCGCTCGCGGTCCACACGTTCCGCGAGCACGGCCCGCTGCTGCTCGCGCTCGACGAGGCCGCGCGCCACGACGACGCGGTCGAGGCCGCCTACCGCGCGTGGCTCGACCACACCGTCGACGTCAGCGCGGAGCTGATCCGGCGCGGCGTCGAGCGCGGGCACACGCCGCCGCTGCCGGTCGCGGACGTCGCGCGGGCGCTCACCGCGATGAACGGCACCTACCTGCTCGACCTCGTCGCGCGCGACCCGGCGTTCGACGAGGCGGCCGCGCTCGACGCGCTGTGGACGGTCTGGTCGCGGACGACCTGGCCGCAGGCGAGGCGCTACTTGAGCTTGAACGCGCTGGATGCGCTCGTCGTACTGCGACGTGTCGCGCGAGTAGATCCCGTACGCGAGCGCCTGCAGGATCGACAGCAACCCGGTGTGCGACCGCACGAAGGCGGGCGAGTTGGACGAGTAGTAGAGCGTCCGGTCCGAGAGCTTCGCGACCTCGGAGAGCGTCGCGTCGACGATCGCGATCGTGGGCGCGCGGCGGTGCTTCGCGATCTTCATCGCGCGCACCACCAGCGGGTGCGGGCGGCCGGCCGAGAGGCCGATGACGAGCGTCCCGCCGTCGATCCGGCCGAGCCGCGAGAGGGCCTCCTGCGACGGCGACGCCGCGATCTCCGCGCGGATGTCGAGCAGCATCAGCAGGTGGCGCAGGTAGGAGGCGAAGAACGCCATCTGGTCGGTCCCCGCGATCAGCACGCGGCTCGCCGTCGAGATCAGCTCGATCGCGCCCTCGACCTCCGAGCGCGAGACGCGCCGGGCGGTGTCCTCGACGTTGACGTGGTCGGCCGCGATGGCGGACTCGAACGCGTTCATGTCGAGCGAGAACAGCGGCGCGGCGGGCTCCAGCCCGGGCGGCGGGCTGCGGTGCCCGTGGCGGTACTCCTCGCGGGCCGACTCCTGCAGCTCCGGGAAGCCCTCGAAGCCGAGCGCCTGGCTGAAGCGGACGACCGTCGAGGACGACGTGTTCGCGCGCCGGGCGAGCTCCTCCGCGGTGTGGAAGGCGACCTCGTCCAGATGGTCGACGACGTACTGGGCGACGTCCTTCTGGGAGCGCGAGAACTCGTCGAAGCGGGACGTGATGTAGGCGGACAGCGTCTGGTGGCCCTTGGCGGCGGGCGGCATGGGGACGGTTCTCGGCATGGCCCTGCGAGGTTTCGACGCCCGGTCGTCCGATCCCTTCTAGGCTGCCTCGCGATGGAGCGTCTGGAGACGAGGCTGCCGGGGCTGGTGCTGCTCGCCCCCACCGTGCACGGCGACGCGCGCGGCTTCTTCCTCGAGACCTACCGGGCCGACGCCTGGGCCGCCGCGGGCGTGCCGACCGAGTTCGTCCAGGACAACCACTCGCGCTCGCGCCGCGGCACCCTGCGCGGGATCCACTTCCAGACGCACCCCGGGCAGGGCAAGCTCGTGCGCGTCGCGCGCGGGCACGTGCTCGACGTGGTCGTCGACCTGCGCCGCGGCTCGCCCACCTTCGGCGAGTGGGAGGGCTTCGAGCTCGACGACGAGCACGGGCACCAGCTCTACATCCCGGTCGGGTTCGGGCACGGGTTCTGCGTCCGCTCCGAGACCGCGGACTTCGTCTACAAGTGCACGAACTACTACGACGCGGCGACCGAGAAGGGGATCCGCTTCGACGACCCGGACGTCGGCATCGCGTGGCCGGACGACATCGAGCTCCTGTACTCGGAGCGCGACCGCGTCGCCCCGCTGCTCGCCGACGTCGCCGACGGCCTCCCGTTCACCTATCGCGAATGAGTGCCGACGGCCGCTTCGCGCCCAGCCCGACGGGAACGCTCCACGTCGGCAACCTGCGGACCGCGCTGCTGGCCTGGCTGTTCGCGCGCTCGGCCGGCGCGCGCTATCTCGTGCGGATGGAGGACCTCGACCACGGCCGCGTCCAGGCCGGGGCCGCGACGCGCCAGCTCGAGGACCTGGGCGCGATCGGGCTGGACTGGGACGGCGAGGTCGTCTGGCAGTCGCACCGCCACCACGCCTACGAGGCGGCGATCGAGTCGCTGCAGGCCGCCGGCGACCTCTACGAGTGCTTCTGCACGCGGGCGGAGATCCGCGCCGCCGCCTCGGCCCCGCACGAGCCGCTGCCCGAGGGCGCCTACCCCGGCACCTGCCTGCGGCTGACCGAGGCGGAGCGCCGGCGCAAGCGCGCCGGCGGCCGTCCGCCCGCGCTGCGCATCCGCGCGGGCGCCGCGCGCGTGGCGTTCACCGACCGGCTCCACGGCGAGGTCGAGGGCGTCGTCGACGACTTCGTCGTGCGCCGCAACGACCGCACGCCGGCCTACAACCTCGCCGTCGTCGTCGACGACGCCTGGCAGGGGATCGGCGAGATCGTCCGCGGCGACGACCTGCTCGACACCACGCCGCGCCAGGTGTTCCTCGCCGGGCGCCTCGGGCTGCCGGTGCCCGGCTACGCGCACGTCCCGCTCGTCCTCGGGCCGGACGGCGCGCGGCTCGCCAAGCGCCACGGCGCGGTCACGCTCGACGAGCTCGGCGCGGACGCCGCGGTGCGCTGGATGGCCGGCACGCTCGGCATGCCCGAGGCCGCCACCGCGACCGAGATGCTCGCGGTCTTCGACCCGGACCGGCTCCCACGTGAACCGACCCGCTGGTCGCACGGAACGCGACTCTGAAACCGTTGCATCGGTGATGCTCGTCGGGCGCGAACAGGAGCGGGCTCGGATCGACCGGCTGCTGGGCGACGCCCGCGGCCGGCCAGAGCGGCGCGCTGCTGCTCGTCGGCGAGGCCGGGATCGGGAAGACCGCGCTGCTCGAGCACGCGCGCGCCGTGGCGGTCGCCGCCGGGATGCCGATCCTGCGCGCGCGCGGGATGCAGACCGAGACCGACATCCCGTTCGCGGGCCTGAGCGAGCTGCTCGGCCCGCTGCTGGACCGGCTCGACGCGATCCCCCCGACCCAGGCCGCCGCGCTGCGCGGGGCGCTCGCGCTCGGCGACGCGACGGGCGGCGATCGCTACGCGGTGATGGCGGGCGTGCTGAGCCTGCTCGCCGCGGCCGCCGAGGAGCAGCCGCTGCTGGCGCTCGTCGACGACTGCCAGTGGCTCGACGACAGCTCGCTCGAGGCGCTGCTGTTCGCCGGCCGCCGGCTCGGCGCCGAGGGGATCGTCCTGCTCGGCTCCTACCGCGGCGGGACCGTCCCGATCGGACCGTGGCTCGAGCGGCTCGAGGTCGGCCCGCTGGGGCCCGAGGAGGCGCGCACGCTGCTCGAGCAGGCCCAGGGCACGCGGCTCGCGCTGCCGGTGGCCGAGCGGCTCGTCGCGGGGACCGGCGGCAACCCGCTCGCGCTGCTCGAGGTGCCGACGCTGCTGACCGACGCCCAGCTGGAGGGACGCGAGCCGCTCGCCTCCCCCCTGCGCCCCGGCGCGGGGATCAAGGCCGCCTTCCGGCGCCGCGTCGAGCAGCTGCCCGAGGACGGGCAGCGCGCGCTGCTGGTCGCGGCGGCGGCCGAGAACGGCGCGCTCGACGCGATCCTGGGCGCGCTCGAGGTGCTGGGGCTGGACGCGTCGGCGCTCGAGCCCGCCGAGGCCGCAGGGCTGATCAGGCTGGAGACCGGGCGGCTGGACTTCCGCCACCCGCTGCTGCGCTCGACCGCCTACTACACCGCCTCCGCGCTCGACCGGCGGATCGTCCACCGCGCGCTGGCGGACGTCGCCGCGCCGGGCAGCGCGGGGCGCGCGTGGCACCTCGCCTCGGCGACGATCGCGCCCGACGAGGACGTCGCCGCGGCGCTGGAGGCCGCGGGGCTGGAGGCGCGCCGGCGCGGCGCGCCCGGGACCGCGGCGCGCGACCTCGCGCGGGCGGCGGAGCTGTCGCCGGGCAACGACGCGCGGGCGCGGCGCTTCCTCGAGGCGGCGAGCGACGCGGCCGCGATCGGCGAGGGCGAGCAGGCGCTCGCCTACCTGCGGGCGGCCGAGGACCGCGGCACCGACGCGTTCACCGACTCCGAGATCCGGCGCCGGCGGGCGAACATCCGGATCCGCACCGCGCTCGACCCGGACGCCTACCACGCCCTGATCGCCGAGGCGGACGCCGCGCGCGGCACCGACGCGCTGCGCGCCGCCGCGATGTACCTCGAGGCGTCGATCTTCCCCATGAGCACCGGCGACATGGCGGCGCTGATCAGCGCCGCCGACCGGGCGCGCGAGGTGGCCGAGGGCCGCGATCCGGCGCTCGAGCTGCTCGCGGTGATCGTGATCGGCGAGGCGTACCTCGCCCTCGGGGAGCGCAGCGCGGGCGAGGAGCTGCTGCGGATCGCCGAGCCGTTCCTGCGCGGCGGCGACCCGATGCTGGCGCCGCCGGAGGTGCTCGGCATGGCCGGGCACTGCTCGATCTGGGCCGAGGAGTTCGAACGCGCGGAGGCGATCCTCTCGCGGCTCGTCCGCACGTACCGCGACGCGAGCGCCGTCGTCGCGCTGATCTACCCGCTCGCCGCGCGGGCGCACCTCGACCTGCGGCGCGGGCGCTGGAGCCAGGCGGTGGCCGGGGCCGCGGAGTCGCTCGCGCTCGCCGAGCAGACCGGCCAGATCGGGCTCCTCTCCTTCAGCATGGCCACGCAGGCGCTCGTGCTCGCGCACCTCGGCCGCGAGGCGGACACCCGCGCGGCGCTCACGGTCGCGTTCGAGACGACCGAGCGGATGCAGGCCGACGCCGTCGCCGCGTACGCGATCGCGGCGCTCGGGCCACCTCGAGCTGAGCCTCGGGCGGGTGACCGAGGCGGCCGCGGCGCTCGAGCCGCTCGTCGGGACTGACGGCGCGCCTGGGCATGTCCGAGCCCGCGGTGGTCCAGTGGCGGCCCGACCTGATCGAGGCGCTCGCCCGGGCGGGGCGGATCGCCGAGGCCGAGCAGCAGCTCGCCGTGCTCGAGCAGCAGGCGGAGGCGACCGGCGGCCGCTGGGCGCGCGCGGCCGCGCTGCGCTGCCGCGGGATCCTCGCGCCGGAGGACGGCTTCCGGGAGGCGTTCGAGGCCGCGCTGGCGCTCCACGCGGAGCTCCCCCTGCCGTTCGAGGCCGCGCGGACGCAGCTCGCCTACGGCGAGCGGCTGCGGCGCGCGAAGGCGCGCGCCGAGGCGCGCGAGCCGCTGCGGGCGGCCTTGTCCACGTTCGAGCGCCTGGGCGCGGCGGCGTGGGGCGAGCGCGCGGTGGCGGAGCTGCGGGCGACCGGCTCGGCCTCGGGGCGCCGCGCGGAGCCGGCGAGCTCGCGGCTGACGCCGCACGAGCTGCAGGTCGCGCTGCTCGTCACGCAGGGCATGACGAACCGCGAGGTGGCGGCCGCGCTCTTCCTCTCGCCGAAGACGATCGAGTACCACCTCGGCCAGATCTACCGCAAGCTCGACGTGCGCGGCCGCGCGCAGCTCGCGCGGCTGATGACGATGGAGCTGCCCGAGGGCGAGCGCGACCCGGACGTGCTCGCCGACGCGCTCGGTTAGCCGAGGCTGCGCCCGTCGCGGCAGGCGGCCGCGAGCTGCCAGCCGCCGACCGTCGCGACGTCCTGGTAGCCCGCGGGGATGTCGGGGCCGGGGGGCTCGCCGAAGTAGCCGGGGCTCACCCGCCAGACGGTGCCGGGCGGCTTCGGCGCGTCGGTCATGTGCGGGAGCCCGATGTCGAGCCGCCAGGCCAGCGGCGCCTTCATCTCCTGGATCGTCCGGACCGCTCCGCAGGCCCGGATCGCGGCGGCGCCCCCGGCGCGGTCGACGATCTCGTTGAGCTGCTCGCGGCGGTCGGCGCGGCGGCCGAGCTCGTCGAGCTGGTGGTCGAGCTTGTCCTGCGCGATCAGGAACGCACCGGCGATCACCGCGAAGGCGATCAGCGGCCGCAGCGAGAGCGCGGGACCGGCGCCGAGCCGGCGGCAGAAGAGCACGACGCCGACGCCCGCGAGCACGCAGCAGATCGCCGCCGCGGGCACGTTGTAGCGGGGGTTGCCGGTGTAGCCGGCCTGCGTCATGACCGCGACGAGCAGCACCCACGCGGTCGCGCCGAGCGCCAGGAACTGCACGACGCGGTCGCCGATCGCCGCGGCCACGAGCGCCGCCAGCAGCACCGGCCACGTGACCATGCGGGCGAAGTCGATCAGGACCTGCAGCCCGGGGACGTCGGCGTTCGACGCCGCGACCGCGCTGCCCGGGCCGAGGGCGGCCTCCGACGCCCCGAGCGCGCCGCCGGCGCCGATCACGTCCGGCCCGAACCAGAGCACGGCGAGGACGCCGAGCGCGGAGCCCAGCTCGGGCACCGACGCCTGGCGCGTGCGCCACAGCCAGAGCACGTAGAGGCCGATGAACGGCCACGCCTCGGGCCGCATCAGCCCGCCCGCGACCGCGAGCCAGAGCGCCATCCGCGGTCGCCCGTCGAGGTACGCCAGGATCGCCCACAGGGTCGCGGCGGCGAAGATCGGCTCGCTGTTGCCGAGCGCGGTGTTGAAGAACCACCAGTTGGTGACCGCCATCGTCGCCGCGGCGATCACGCCGGCGAGCGGGCCGGCGAGCCGGTTGCCGAGCACCGCCGCGCCCGCCAGGGCGAGCAGGCCGCCCGCGCGCGCGACGAGCAGCCACAGGACGGGCGCCGCGTTCCCGGCGAGCGAGAAGATCGTCGTCGCGACGACCGGCAGCGGCTTCCACGAGGGCCCGTCGGAGGTGTCCAGCGACAGGTGCGTGATGTCGCGGCCCCAGCTGATCCACGCCCACGGGTCGAACGCGATCGCCCAGGGCAGCAGCAGGGACAGCGCGGAGAGGCCGAGCGCCCCGGCGATCAGCCAGAGCACCTGGCGCGAGCTGTCACGCAAGGTAGGCGAGCAGCAGCACGAAGGCGGTGAGCAGGATCGCGACGACGATCGCCGCGACGATCCGCAGCGTCCACACCTCGGCGGGCGTGCGGCCGGCCGCGATCGTGGCGCCGTGGCGGACGCGCCTCTCGGTCCGGGTGCGGATCGGCCGCGCGAGCACCGGCGCGCCGTTCTCGTCGTGGACGACCTCCTCGCGCGGCGGTCGCCGGAACCGCTCGCGCAGCGCGGCGAAGGCGTCCGTGTCGAGCTTCGGCCAGTTCACGCCGCGGTGGCCGTCGTCGCCCTCCTCGTCGACGGCGCGCTGCGGCGGGCGTGCGCCGAGCGCCGCGGCGCGGACCTCGTGTGCGCGCGCGTCGTCGCCGACGGGCTCTTCGTCGTCGTCGTCGTCGGGCTCGTACGCCTCGGTGGTCTGATCGCGCGCGTCGGTCGCGGTGACGCGCGTGGGCTGTCGTCGTACATCGGCGGAGTCGTCGTCCTCGGCGGCGGGGTCGGCGTCGCGGGCGACATCGGCGTCCGTCGTCGTCGTCCGCCTCGACCTCGTCGGCGTCGGCGGGCGCGACCTCGGCGCGCTCGTCGGCCGCGGTCTCGTCCGCGACGGTGTCGTCGGCCGCGGCGACCTCGTCGGCGGGCGCGTCCTCGTCGGCGCGCGCCGGCGGGTGCCGCGCAGCCACGCGGGGATGCGCGAGCTCAGCGTCGACGGAGGGCTCGCCGCAGGTTCGCCCGGCTCGGCGCCGGGCTCGTCCGCCTCGGCGGGCGGCGCGCCGCGCAGCCAGGCGGGGATCCGCGACGTCGGCGCCGGGGGCGTGGCCGTCGGCGCGGTCGGGTCGCCGGCCGTGGGCTCGTCCGCGCCGCGCAGCCACGACGAGGAGGGCGCGACGGTGCCGTTCGGCGACTCGGCGTGGGCGGTCTCCGGGGCCGGCGGGATCGGGCCGCCCAGCTCCGGGGCGACCGTCTCGCGCACCCAGGCGGCGAAGCGAGCGGTCGGGGTCGGCTCGGGGAGCTCTTCGGGCGGCTCGAGCACGTCGGACTCGACGGTGTCCTGCGCCTTCGGCTCGGGCTCCGGCTCCGCGGCGGCCGCGATCGGCGGGGTGGGCAGCGGCGTCGCGGGCGGAGCGGCGGCCTCGCTCGCCGCGGCGGCGGCCAGCAGCCGCGCGACCTCCGCGCGCTCGATCCGCAGCTGCGCCTCGAGCTCGGCGACCTCGGCCTGGTGCCGCTCGCGGGTCGCCTCGGCCTCGGCGGCGGCGTCGGCGAACGACTGCCGCAGGTCGGACAGATCGACCTGCCAGCGCTCGCGCTCGGCGGCGACCGCCTCGTCGGCGGCGGCGTGCGCCGCGTCGCGCTCCTGCACGAGCCGGTCGACCTCGATCGTCAGGTCCTCCGCGCGCGTCGCCTCGGCGTCGCGGAGCTGGGCGAGCTCGCCCTCGAGCCGCTGGACCTCGACGGTGTGCGCCTCGTCGCTCGCGACCGCGCCGCCCTCCGCACTGCCGGTCGAGCTGCTCGCGCAAGGTGAGGATCTCGCGCTCGCGGCCGGCGAGCTCGGCCCTCAGACGCTCGATCTGCGAGCGCAGCGCGCCGACCTCGCCGCGCAGCACGTCGTCGGACGTGTCCTGCGACGAGCGCCGCCGGCGCCGCCGCTTGCGGTCCGGCAGCGGCAGGTCGACCAGCAGGTTGCCGCCGACCTCGAGCGCGGCGCCGGTGATCTCGCCGGGATCGCTCGGCCAGCCGAAGCTCGCGCGCCAGGTCTCCCCGTTCGCGCCCGTCGCCCCGCCGGGCAGCGCCACGATCCGCTTGCGCCGCGCGCCCGCGGTCTCGACCGTGAGCACGGGCCGGCTGAGCCGGCGCGCGCCGACCCCGCGCCAGCGCCCGGCGACCTCGAGGCGCTCATCGGCCCACTCGAAGGTTTCCAGCTCGAAGGCGACCTCCCGCACGGCGGCCATCAGTCCTGCTTCGGCTCCGGCGGCTCGTTCCCTGCCGCCACCGGGTCGGTCTCGGGCTCGGGCGGCCGCTCACGGGCGAACAGCCGCTTGGCCGGCCGCTCCCCCTCGGGCTCCTCGTCCTCCTCGGACGCCACGACCGGGTGGTTCTCGGTCGTCGGGTCCGCCGGCCCGCGCGCGTCGACCGCGGAGACCCGCGTCGGCGCCTCGCGCTCCTCGACGGTGAAGGCCACGCGCACCCGCCCGTAGGTGAGCAGCCCGCCGGCGCACATCACGATCACGCTCCCGAGCGCGAGCCAGGCGCCCGTGTCGGGCTCCTGGCCGGCGACGGCCGGCGGCGGATCGACGATCTGCGCCGCCACGATGACCGCCATCGCGGCGATCGGCGCCCGGCAGGAAGCGGCGGTCGATCACCTCGAGGTCGGGCGACATGAGCCCGATCCCGGACGCCACCACGCCCACGGCCAGCACGAACAGCACGAGGTCCCAGACCTCGAACGCCTGCCACGCGGTCGCCCCGCCGGCGAACCAGTCGAGGAACAGGCTCACGAGCAGGAGCAGCGCCCCCAGCGTCACGAGCAGCGGCCCTGCTTCCAGTCTGCGCGTCATTGCTCCTCCCGTTGCATCGGTTGCAGCGGCACACATCTCAGCAGGTCGGGAGGCGGGGCGGCGGACGCCCCGGCGGCCGTCAGAGGAGGCGACGGCCGCCGGGAACGCCTGCGTGGCCCCTACCGACGGATCGTGACGGTCGTCGCGAGCGTCGCGCCGACCGGCGGTGCGAGCAGGACCTCGAGCGTGGAACCGGTCCGGCTTCTCCCGCTTGAGCGCCCGCTCGAGCTCGGCCGACGGGAACATCCGCAGCTGGATCACGCGACCGGGACGGCAGGTGAGCGCCTCGCGGCCGATCCGCCGCTCGTCGAGGTCGAGCCGCTCCATCGTCGCGTCCGTCGCCCGGAGCGTCACCACCGCGCGCCCGTCGGCGTCCGAGCCGCACGTGACGGTCACCCGCAGACCCTCGGTGCGGAACTGGTACAGCGTCGGGCGGTTCGTGTCGAGCGCCGTCTCCACCACCGGCGGCGGCTTCGTCGTCACGGTGATCGTCACGGATGCGGTCGCCGTGGCGCCGTCCGCGTCGGTCACCGTCACCGTCGCGGTGTACGTGCCGGCCGTCGCGTAGGCGTGGCCCGCGGTCGCCCCGGTGCCCGTCCCGCCGTCGCCGAACGCCCAGCTGTAGCTCAGCGCGTCCCCGTCCGCGTCCTCGCCGGTCGCCGTGAAGTTCACCGCGAGCGGCGCCTCACCGGACGCCGGCGTGGCCGTCGCCGTCACCGTCGGCGGCTCGTTCTGGCGGCCGCAGTCCGCGTCCTTGACCACGCCCGCCGCGACCTCGAGGCCCCGCGAACAGGTGGCGGCGGAACGCGCCCTCGGAGAACGTGCCCTGCGTGTGGCCCATGCCCGTGTACCACGAGCGGCCGCCCTCGTAGCGCTGGCACCACGAGATCGGATGGTCATCGTCCGTCGTGTTGCCGTCGTCCTCCGCGTAGGTCGACTCGTCCAGCGTCGCGAGGACGTGGACGCCGCCCGCCGCGGGCTGTAGTCGTCCTGCGACGACCCGTCCGGAGCGCGGTAGTTGTACCACTCGTCCACGCGCGTCCACGGCGACGGGAGGCCGATCGTCGTGTAGTGGTCCGGATCGTCGATCAGCACGTTCGCGGTCGGCGTGCCGGCCGGGTGGTTGCGGAAGTACGCGCCCACCAGACCGCCGTACCAGTGCCAGTCGTACTCGGTGTCCGCCGCCGCGTGGACGCCGGCATAGCCGCCGCCCGAGCGGATGTAGCGCTCGAACGCCGCCTGCTGGTCCGCGTTCAGCGGATCCCCGGTCGTCGAGAGGAACACGACCACGTCGTACTGCTGCAGGATCGCGTCCGTGAACACGGTCGCGTCCTCGGTCGCGTCGACCTGGAAGCCCCGCTCCTCGCCGAGCGAGCGGATCGCCGCGATGCCGGCCGGGATCGAGTCGTGCCGGAACCCGGTCGTCTTCGAGAACACGAGCGCGCGGAACGCCGCGTTCGGGTCATCCGGCCCGAGCACCGTCACGGTGACCGACTTGGACGCCTGCGCCTCGCCGTCGCTCACCGTCACCTCGGCGGTGTAGACGCCGGCCTCCTCGTAGGTGTGCGACGGGTTCTGCTCCTCCGACGTGCCCCCGTCGCCGAACTCCCAGCTGTACGTGAGCTCGTCCTCGTCGGCGTCGGTCGCCGCCGCGGCGAAGTCGACGTCCAGCGGGGCCATCCCCGAGGTGGGCGTCGCCGTCGGGTCGCCGAGCACCGGCGGCGTGTTCTCGGGCTCCTCGCCCGGGCAACCGGTCTTGCCGTCGACCTTGAACGAGTCGAAGGTGATCGTGTCGCCGGAGTCGTTGACGCCCGCCGTGAACAGCCCGAACCTCGGCGTCACCATCGCGTTCGTCACGCCCGCCGGCAGCGCCTGCCAGGCGCCGCCGTCGAACGACACCTCGCCGCGTGTAGGCGGTCCCGGCCTTCGTCAGCCGCAGGCCGATCTTGGTCGTTCCCGGCCGGCACGCCGAACTCGGGCCCGCCGTCGGGCACCACGCCCGCGACCTCCGAGCGCAGCTCGACCCGGTTGATCCGGTTCGCCCCGTCATCGCTGATCGCGTTGAACTTGACGTAGTTGTCGTCGTCGGCGTGGACCATGATCCCCGCCTGCGAGTAGCCGGTCGTGATGGTCCCGGACAGCGTCGTCTCGAGCACGAAGTCCGCGCCCGCGTGGTCGGCGCTCTGCAGCAGCAGCGTGCCGCCGCCCGTCCCGGCGCGGTAGATCTCGCCGGGCACGGTGGTCACGGTCAGCGCACCGTCCGCGACCGCGTACCTCGTCGCGTCGTCGCGCACGATCGCGTTCCACGTGGCCTTGTCCAGGCTGGTGCCGTCGAACTCGTCGCCCGACGAGACGCAGCCGCACTCGACCGGATCCGGGCCGTCGAGCATGAAGTACTCGAACGGCACCAGCGTGCCGTCGCCCTGGGCCTGCGGCGCGATCGCGAAGAGGCCGAAGTCCGGGTCGGCCATCGCGTTCGTGACCGGCGACGCCAGCGCCGGTCCAGGCGGTGCCGTCGAGCGAGTACTCGCCCGCGTAGCTGTTGCCGGTCTTCGTCAGGCGGAGCCAGATGTCGGTCACGCCCGCCGCGATCTGCGGGTCGGCCGGGCTGGCTCCCGATCACGCCCGCGACCTCCGAGCGCAGCTCGAGCCGGTTGATCCGCGTGTTGTCGACGTCGGAGATCGCGTCGAACTTGACGTAGTTGTCGCCGTCGACGTGGGCCAGGAGCCCGCCCTGCTTGTAGCCGCCGTTGATCGTCGCGGAGTCGATCTTCGTCTCGATCATCCAGTCGGCGTCCGCGTGCGACGCGTCCTGGAGGATGAAGTTGCCCGGCGGCGGGTTGGTGTCGCCCGTGTAGATGTCACCCGGCGACGTGGTCAGCTTCAGCTTGCCGCCGGACACCGCGGTCAGCGCGCTCGCCGGGCGGACGATCGCGTCCCAGCGGTCCGTGTCCAGGCTCGAGCCGTCGAACTCGTCGTCGTAGCTCGGGCCGGACGGCGTCCCGCCGCCGCCCCCGCCGCCCGATCCGGGCGTCGTGAGCGTGAACGAGTCGAACGCGGCGATCGGGTTGCCGGCGCCGTCGTTGGAGAACGCGAACAGGCCGATCTTCGCGTCCGCCGGCAGCGCGGCCGGGCGCCCGACGGCGGTCCAGCTGGAGCCGTCGGTCGAGTAGTGGCCGACGACGTTGGTCCCGTCGGACGTCAGGCGGAGCCAGAAGTCGTCGGGGAACGCCGCGTCCAGGTTGGCGGTCGAGTCGGCCGCCTCGTTGCGCGCGACCGCATTGACCTCGTTGATGAACTCGAACTTCTCGTCGCCGGCCGTCGTGTGCGCGATGCGGCCGAACTTCGTGAAGTTGTCATCGGTGCCGTAGACCATGATCCCGGCCTGGTGGTACTGGGTCGTGCCCTCGAAGTTGAGCTTCGTGGTCGCGGTCCAGGGCCCGGTCGGAGCCGGGCGCAGGGCCAGGTTCCTCGCGTCGTTGCGGGTCTGGTAGACGTCGCCCGGCACCGCCGGGATCTGGAGCGTCCCGCCGTTGACGACGAGCCCCTGGTCCTGCCGGGTCACCGCCCACGGGGCGCCGAGCATCGTGCCGTCGAAGTCGTCGGTCACGGTCTCGCCGCCGCCGCCCGACCCGTCCGGGTCGAACCGGATCCAGTCGAAGCTCGCCATCGGCACCGACGGGGCCAGATCGGACAGCGCGGCCGGCCCGACCTGCAGGTTGGCACCGAACGCGCTGAGCGGCGCCGGCCGCCCGACGGCCGCGAACTGCTGGCCGTCGGTCGAGTAGGACGCGGTCACGTCCGTGCCGTCCGAGTGCAGGCGCACGTAGTAGGTGGCCGGCGCGTCGGCGGGGATCCCGCCGAGCTTGTCGGCCGCCTCGTTGCGCGGCTGCCCGTCGTTCTCGTAGATGAACTCCACGTCCTTGCCCGAGCCGGCGAAGATCCGGTGGACCGAGGCCCAGTTGTCGTCGTCGCTCCACAGCCGCAGGCCGGCCTGGTGGTAGTTCTCGGTGAGGTTCGGCGCGGTGATCTTCGCGGTCACCGTCCACGCGCCCGCATCCGGCACGGGCTGGACGATGAGGTTCTTCGCCGAGGTCCCCGGGCCGTACATCGAGCCGTTGGCGATCGGCAGGTTCAGCGACCCGCCGGAGACGGAGAACGGGTTCGCCGTGTCCGGCCGCAGGACGGTCCAGCGCTCGGTGTCGAGCGATGTGCCGTCGAACTCGTCCGAGCGCACCGGGCCGGTCGGGCACTGCTCCTGCGGCCGCGTGGCGCGGACCTCGACGCTCGCCGAGGCCCGGCCGCCGGACGCGTCGGTGACGGTCACGGTCGCGGTGTAGTTGCCCGGGTTCTCGTACGTGTAGGTCGGGTCCTCGTCGGTCGAGGTGTCCGCGGTCGTGCCGGACACGCCGAAGTCCCACGCGTAGGTCAGCGCCTCGCCCTCGGCGTCCGTCGCCTCGGCGTCGAAGGCCACGTCGAGCGGGGCGTCGCCCGTCGCGGGCTCCGCGGCCGCGGTGACCTCGGGCGGCGCGGTGACCGCGGCGCCCTTGCCGCTGAACCGGAACCAGTTGAGGTTCATCAGGCCTTCGTCGACCGTCGCGTTCCGGAAGACGACGAACAGGCGATGGGTCCCGTCCGGCACGGTGTCCGGCAGGTCCATCGTCACGTCGGTCCACGTCTGCCAGCCGCCCGTGGGGGCGATGTTCGGCGTCTCGGCGAACGCCGGGCCGTTCGGGTCGTCGAACTTGAGCTGGATCGTGCCGCCCGCGCCGCCGGAGGCGACCCGGAACGTGACCTTGTCGAGGTCCTCGAGGTTGTACGGGTTGAACGAGATCCAGTCGCCGTCCTCGATGAACGCCGCCGCGTTGCCGGCGCCGACGTCCGTCGTGGCCTCGAGCTGGACGCCCGGCGTCCCGACGCCGGTGGGGGCGCCGTCGTCGGTGCGGCCGGTGGTCGAGTAGAACTCGGCCTGCTTGAGCTTCGGCTGGAGGATCACCTCGCCGGTCCCGGTCAGCGGCCCGGCCGTGCCGGCGCCGCGATCGGTGTAGGCCGCGGTGATGACGGTGAAGATGTTCGCGTCGATCCCGTGGCCGGCGATGCCGTTGAGCGTGAACTCGCCGGAGCAGCCGGTGTCGGAGGACAGCTCGTGCGCGTGCGTGTCATGGCCGAGCTTGAACTCGATCCGCACGTTGTCGCAGGAGATCCCGCTGCCGGTGCTGCCGTCCTCGGCGTCGGTGACCGACACCTCGTACGGGATCGTGTCGCCGAAGTCGGCCACCTTCCCGTTCTCCGGGATGTCGATCGTGACGACCGGGCGCGTGTTGCCCGCGTTGACGGTCACGGAGTCGGTGGAGGTCGCGCCCGACTCGTCGGTCACGGTCAGCCGCGCCTGGTAGGTGCCGGCGGTCGTGTACGTGTGCGTCGGGTTCGGGTCGGTGGACGTGCCGCCGTCGCCGAAGTCCCAGGCGTACGTGATCGGCGTGCCGTCGGGGTCACGCGAGCCGGCGGACGAGAACGTCACGTCCAGCGGCACGGGGCCGCCGTCCGGCGTGACGCTCGCCTGCGCGATCGGCAGCCGCGAGCCCTGGACGTAGTCGACCCGGTAGACGCCCGAGTCCGGGTTGTTCTCGGCGAAGCCCTGGCCCCACTCGACGACGTACATCGAGCCGTCGGGGCCGAACTCGATGTCCATCGGGCTGATGTAGCCGTCGCAGATCGCGAAGCAGCTCACGCCCGTGGCGAGGCCCGCGTCGTTCCACGTCGCGGTCTTGATCCAGTCGTTGTTCCACTCGCCGATGAACCACTGGCCGTCGTAGAAGCGCGGGAACTTCGTCGTCGAGTCGCTGTCCTCGTCGTAGCGGTAGACGGTGCCGCCGGTCGGCGCGCCGCCGGTCCCGAGGTCCGGGAAGCGCACGTCGGTCTCGGTGTAGCCCATCCACATCGTCGCCGGCTTGGCCGCCGGCAGGTTCGTCAGGCCGGTGTTGTTGGGCGAGTTGTTGACCGGCGCGGCGCAGTTGTAGAGGCCGTTGTCGGTCCCCGCGCCGGCGTCCGACGTGTAGGTGATGTCGTGGTACGGGACGTTCTCGCGGACGCAGTAGGGCCAGCCGTAGAAGCCGGGCTCCTTGACGATGTTGAACTCGACCGAGCCCTGCGGCCCGCGGGTCGGGCTCGTCGAGCCGGCGTCCGGGCCGTAGTCGCCCATGAAGACCCAGTTCGTCACCGGGTCGACGTGGATCCGGAACGGGTTGCGGAAGCCCATCGCGTAGATCTCGGGCAGCGTCTGGGCGGTGCCGGGCGCGAACATGTTGCCCGTCGGGGATGTCGTAGGTCGTGCCCGACGCCGGGCGGGCCGAGCGGCGCCGCGCGCGGGACGATCCGGAGGATCTTGCCGTTCGGGCTGTTCGTGTTCGCCGACGTGCGCTGCGCGTCCCAGTTCATGCGGCCGGGCCGCTCGTCGGTCGGGTTGTAGCCGTGGGCGAACGGGTTCGTGTTGTCGCCCGTGGAGATGTAGATGCTGCCGTCGGGGCCGAAGTCGAGCGAGCCGCCGGTGTGGCAGCACTCCTGGCGCTGGTGGGTCCACTCGTAGATCGGCACCTCGGAGCCGGCGACGATCTGGTTGTCGGCGCCGATCGTGAAGCGCGACAGCCGGTTCACCTTGGCGGTGACGGGCTCGGGGCCGAGCTTCGAGTACGACATGTACAGGTGCCCGGTCACGGCGAAGTCGGGCGCGAGCGTCACGCCCAGCAGCCCGTTCTCGTGCGAGTTGTCGACGGTCAGCGTGCCGGCGACGGACGGCGCCTGCGTGTCCGGGTCCCACACCATCAGCTCGGCGCTGGCCTGGTTGGCCTGGCCGCCGGTGACCGGCTGGCCGAGCTCGATGTAGAACACGCGGCCGTCCTCGGCGATCGCGATCTCCATCGGCGCCTTGGTCTCGTTGTCGAGCGTGACCTTCTCGAAGACATCCGCGGTCGGCGGCATCGAGCGCGGCTCGCCGCAGTCGCCGGCGACGCCCGCGGCCGTGCGCAGGCCGCCGAGCAGGTGGGCGCGGAACTCGGGCTCGGCGAACGAGGCCTGCGTGTGGCCCATCGCGGTGTACCAGGAGATGCCGCCGTCGAAGCGCGAGCACCAGGCGACCGGGTGGTCGTCGTCGGCGGTGTTGCCGTCCTCCTCGCCGTAGGTCGACTCGTCGACGGTCGCGAGCACCTTCACGTGGCGGGCCCGCGGGCTGAAGTCGGCGATCGTCGAGCTGCCGTTGACGGCCGGCGTCGTCGGGTGCTGGAAGTTGTACCACTCGTCCACGCGCGTCCAGGAGGCGGGCAGGCCGGTGGTGGAGGGCTCGTCGGCGTCCTCGATGTCGACGGTCGCGGTCGGCGTTCCGGGCGGGTGCGTGCGGAAGTAGCCGCCGACCAGCTCGCCGTACCACGGCCACGAGTACTCGGTGTCGGACGCCGCGTGGATGCCGGCGTAGCCGCCGCCCGCCTGGATGAAGCGCTCGAACGCCGCCTGCTGCGCGTCGTCGAGCACCTCGCCGGTCGTCGAGAGGAACACGACGACGTCGAAGTTCGCGAGGTTCGCGTCGGTGAACTGCGCGGCGTCCTCGGTCGCGGTCACGGTGAAGCCGTTGGCCGTCCCGAGCTGCTGGATCGCGGCGATCCCCTGCGGGATCGAGTCGTGCCGGAAGCCGCCCGTCTTGGAGAAGACGAGCACGTTCTCGAGCGTGCCCGGCTCCTGGGCGCGCGCGGCAGCGGCCGACCACAGCCCGCACACCAGCGCGACGACGAACGCGAGCAGCACGACGCGAGTCCGGCCCATGGACGATCCCTCTCCCTCTCCAGGTTGCGCACTGCCCGCCGGCGCGGCCTCTACGCGCCGTCGTGGGGCGGAGGAATACCGCTCGTACTACACGCTGTCAAGCGTCGGAACACATCGCGACACGGGACAGAAGCCCCACATCTTCTGTCGGATCGATCTACAGAAGTTCAGGAGTATGCGAGGGCAGCCAGATGGCGGTCGACGACCCGCGCGCAGCGCCGGCCCTCGGCGATCGCGGTGACGACGAGCGACTGGCCGATCCGCGCGTCGCCGGCGGCGAACACGCCGTGGCGCGACGTCTCGTAGGTCGGCGCCTTCAGGTTGCCGCGGCGGTCGAGATCGAGCGCGAGCTGCTCGACCGCGCCCGTGTGCTCGGGGTGCGAGAAGCCGATCGCGACGAGCACGAGGTCGGCCGGCAGCTCGAACTCCGTCCCCGGCACCGGCTCGGGGCCGGGCGGCGGCGTGACGTAGCTGCCGCGGACCGCGGTCACGTGGCCGTCGGCGCCGGCCAGCTCCGTCGCGGTCTGGGTCCAGCGCCGCTCGCCGCCCTCCTCGAGCGCGTAGGTCGTGACGAGCCGGCGCGGCGCCTCGGGCCAGGGCACGCTGTCGCGCGCGGCCGGCCCGGGCGGCTCGGGGTAGGTGTCGAGCACGGTGACGCTGGCCGCCTCCTCGCGCAGCGCGTTGGCGACGCAGTCCATCGCCGTGTCGCCGCCGCCGATCACGACCACGTGCTTGCCGGCGGCGGTGAGCATCGGGTCGTCGCCGGGGTCGTCGCCGCGCGCCACCCAGCGGTTGCGCGCGTAGAGGTAGTCCATCGCGAAGCGGACGCCGGTGAGGTCGGCCCCCGGCACGTCGAGCGCGCGGTGCACGCGCGAGCCGACGGCGAGCACGACCGCGTCGTGCCGGGCGGCGAGCTCGTCCGCGGTGACGTCCGTGCCGACGTCGACGCCGTACTCGAACCGCACGCCCTCGCCCTCGAGCTGGGCGACGCGGCGGTCGATGTACCACTTCTCGAGCTTGAAGTCGGGGACGCCGAAGCGCAGCAGGCCGCCGGGGCCCTCGTCGCGCTCGAGCACGACGACGTCGTGGCCGGAGCGCGCGAGCTGCTGGGCGGCGGCCAGGCCGGCCGGGCCCGAGCCGACGACCGCCACGCTGCGCCCGCTGCGGTGCTCGGCGGGATGCGCGGCGATCCAGCCCTCCTCCCACGCGCGCTCGACGATCGCCAGCTCGATCTGCTTGATCGACACGGGGTCGTCGTTGATCGCGAGCACGCAGGCGGGCTCGCACGGCGCCGGGCAGATCAGGCCGGTGAACTCGGGGAAGTTGTTCGTCGCGTGCAGCTGGTCGATCGCCTCGCGCCAGCGGCCCTTGTAGACCAGGTCGTTCCAGTCCGGGATCAGGTTCCCGAGCGGGCAGCCGTCATGGCAGAACGGGACGCCGCACTCCATGCAGCGGGCGCCCTGGCGCGCCGCCTCGGCCTCCGGCAGGACCTCGAAGATCTCACCGTAGTCGTGCACGCGCGCGCGTGGGTCCCGCTCGGGGGCGGGCACGCGACTGATCTTCAGGAAGGCGCCGAGCTCACCCATGGGACGCGAAAGCGTAGCCCGTCCCGCGGTCCGCCACCTGTGCTGGACTTCCCTCCCGGTGCCCCCGATCGTCGCCGAGATCGTCAGCGTCGACCCGTTCGGCGACCGCCTGCGCCCCGGACCGGGCGCCGGCTTCGTCGTCCTGGTCTCGTTCCTGCTCGCCTACCTGGCCATCCGCACGAGCGCGCGGCTCACCCGCAGCGTGTCCTGGTGGCCCGGGGGGTGCAGACCGAGGGCGGCGTCCACCTGCACCACCTGGTGTGGGGGATCTGCCTGATGCTGGTGTGCGGCTTCCTCGCCTTCGCGGCCCCGCTGCAGTCCCCCTGGTGGCACGTGATCGCGATCGGCTTCGGCATCGGCGCGGGGTTCACGCTGGACGAGTTCGCGCTCTGGGTCCACCTGCAGGACGTGTACTGGAGCGAGGAGGGCCGGGCCTCGTTCGACGCCGTCGTCTGCACGGCGGCGTTCGCCGGGCTCGTGGTGATCGGCACGCGGCCGTTCGGGCTCGACGAGCCGACCTCGGTGCTGGGGACGATCATCGCCGTCGGGCTGATCGGGGGGCTCGTCTGCCTCTGCTTCGCGAAGAGCCGCGTGCTGCTCGGGGTGATCGGCATCTTCATCCCGCTCGCGGCGCTCTGGGGCGCCTGCCGGCTCGCGCACCCGCGGTCGCTGTGGGCGCGCTGGCGCTACGGCGAGCAGAAGATGACCCGCGCCGAGCGCCGCTTCGGCGAGCAGCGGCCGCTGATGCGGATCGGCCGGCGCGCCGAGGACCTGATCGCCGGCGCGCCCTCCCAGCCGGACCCGGACCCCTAGCCGACCGCGGCCTCGTCGGGCGCGAGCGGGATCACCGCGCGGACCAGCGTCCCCTCCCCCGGCGGGCTGACCACCTCGAGCGTCCCGTCGGTCGCGCCCACGCGATCGGCCAGGCCGCTGAGCCCCGAGCCCGGCGTGGCCCGCGCGCCGCCGATGCCGTCGTCGCGGACCTCGACGGCGAGGTCGTCGTCCGACGCGGCTGAGCCGCACGGTGACGTGCGTGGCCTGCGCGTACTTGGCGACGTTCGACGAGCGCCTCGGAGACCGTGAAGTACGCGGTGATCTCGGCCGTCGGCGGGAGCCGCTCCGCGGGCAGCTCGACGCAGCTCGACCGGCACCGCGGAGCGCCCGGCGAGCGCCTCGACGGCCGGCGCGAGCCCGCGGTCGGTCAGCACCGCCGGGTGGATGCCGCGGGCCAGCTCGCGCAGCTCGGAGGTCGCGCCGGCGAGGTCGTCGCCCAGCCGGTCGAGGAACGGGCCGGCCGAGTCCGGGTCGTCGTCGAGCCGGCGGCGGGCGACGCGGACGTCGAGCGCCATCGACACGAGCCGCTGCTGCGCGCCGTCGTGGAGGTCGCGCTCGAGCTTGCGGCGTGCCTCGTCGGCGGCGGCGACGATGCGGGCGCGCGAGGCGCGCAGCTCCTCCGTGCGCGCCGCCTCGATCTCGCGCCGCCGCAGCGCCTCCTCGGCGGCGCGCCGCTCGGTGATGTCGAACAGCGCGCCGTTCATCCACATCTGGCCGCCCGCGCCCTTGACCAGCTGGCCGCGGTCGAGCACCCAGCGGATCTCGCCGTCGGCCCGGACGATCCGGTACTCGAGCGAGAACGTGTGGTCGCCGCCCTCGTCCCAGCCCTCGACCGCGGCGGCGATCATCGCGCGGTCGTCGGGGTGGACGATGCTGACCAGCGTGCGCTTGGCGCTCGCCACGAAGTTGTCGGCCGGGAAGCCCGAGATCCGCTCGATCTCGTCCGTGATCAGCTCGAGCCGCTGCCCGGCGTGCCAGGCGGAGCGGTAGATCGCCCCGGGGACGGTGGCGAGCATCGAGCGCAGCACCGCGTCGTCGGTGCGCTGCTCGACGGCGCGCAGGCCGGTGCGCACGCGCGCGAGCAGCTGCGCGCGCGTGAACGGACGGTGCAGGTAGTCGTCGGCGCCGACGTCGTAGGCCGGCTCCGCGGCGCGCCGGCGCGACGAGCCGGCGATCGCGAGCAGCCAGGCGCCGCCGAGCCGCGCGTCCTCGCGCAGGGCGACGCACGCGGCCGGCGCGTCGAGCCCGCCCGGCTCGCGGTCGACGATGACCAGCTCCGCCGGCTCCTCGTCGAGCGCGGCCAGCGCCGCCTCCGCGTTCGCCGCGGTGCGGGTCGCATGGCCCTCGGCGCGCAGCCACGACCCGAGCTCGGGCTCGGCGGCGCCGAGGACCAGCACCCCGGCCTGGCGCCGTCGGACGGATCCGGGACGAGGCATGGCGCGAGCGTATCGGCGTGCGTGCTCCGCTGGTAGCGTCCGCACGCGAGCGCCCCGACCCGAGGAGCAACACTTGGCCGACGTCCCTCCCCTGCGCGACCGGCCCGCATGGTCGGCGCTGCAGGCCCACCACGACGAGCTCTCCGCAGCCCACCTCCGCGACCTGTTCGCCGCGGACCCCGGGCGCGCGGAGCGCTTCAGCGCCGACGCGGTCGGCCTGCATCTCGACTTCTCGAAGAACCGGATCGACGACGAGACGCTGCGGCTGCTGCTCGAGCTGGCTGCGCAGTCCGGGCTGCGCGAGCACATCGACGCGATGTTCCGCGGCGACCGGATCAACGTCTCCGAGGACCGCTCGGTGCTCCACGTCGCGCTGCGGATGCCGCGCGACGCCACGCTGGTCGTCGACGGCGCGGACGTCGTCGCGCAGGTCCACGAGGTGCTCGACCGGATGGCGGCGTTCGCCGATGCCGTGCGCTCGGGCGCGTGGACCGGCCACACCGGCAAGCGGATCCGCAACGTCGTCAACGTCGGGATCGGCGGCTCGGACCTCGGGCCCGGTGATGGCGTACGAGGCGCTGCGCTTCTACTCGGACCGCGACCTGACGCTGCGCTTCGTCTCGAACGTCGACTCGACGGACATCGCCGAGGCGACCCGCGACCTCGATCCCGAGGAGACGTTGTTCATCATCGCCTCGAAGACGTTCACGACGCTCGAGACGATGACCAACGCGCGATCGGCCCGCGAGTGGGCGCTGGCCGCGCTCGGGGACGAGGCGGCCGTGGCGAAGCACTTCGTCGCCGTCTCCACGAACGCCGAGCGCGTGGCGGAGTTCGGCATCGACACCGCCAACATGTTCGGGTTCTGGGACTGGGTCGGCGGCCGCTACTCGATGGACTCGGCGATCGGCCTCTCGACGATGATCGCGATCGGCCCGGAGCGCTTCGCCGAGCTGCTGGCCGGCTTCCACGCGATGGACGAGCACTTCCGGACCGCGCCGTTCGAGCAGAACCTGCCCGTGATCATGGGCCTGCTCGCCGTCTGGTACCGCGACTTCTTCGGCGCCCAGACCGTCGGCGTGATGCCCTACGAGCAGTACCTCAAGCGCTTCCCCGCCTACCTCCAGCAGCTCACGATGGAGTCGAACGGCAAGCACGTGACGCTCGACCGGCGAGCCGGTGCAGGCCGACACGGGCGCCGTGTACTGGGGCGAGCCCGGGACCAACGGGCAGCACAGCTTCTACCAGCTGATCCACCAGGGCACGATGCTGATCCCGGTCGACCTGATCGGGTTCGGCAAGACGCTCAACCCGCTGCGCGACCACCACGACCTGCTGTCCTCGAACGTCTTCGCGCAGGCCAAGGCGCTGGCCTTCGGCCGGACGCGCGGAGGAGGTCCGCGCCGAGGGCACGCCGGACCACGTCGTCCCGCACCGCGTGATGGAGGGCAACCGCCCGACCAACGTGATCCTCGCCGAGATCCTCGACCCGTTCCGGCTCGGCACGCTGATCGCGCTCTACGAGCACAGCGTCTTCACCCAGGGGACGATCTGGGGCATCGACTCGTTCGACCAGTGGGGCGTCGAGCTCGGCAAGGTCATGGCCCAGGAGATCGCCCCGCAGCTCATCGACCCCTCCGCCCCGCTCGACCACGACTCGTCCACCAACGCGCTGATCGCGCGCTATCGCCTGCTGAAGGAGAACTGATGGCCACGGACACCCCGATGCAGCTCGGCATGATCGGCCTCGGCCGGATGGGCGCGAACCTCGTCCGCCGGCTGATGGACGACGGCCACCGCTGCGTGGTCTACGACGTCAACGCCGACGCCGTGGCGGAGCTCGCCGGCGAGGGCGCGACCGGCGCGGACAGCCTCGCGGACTTCGTCGTCGAAGCTCGACCCGCCGCGCGCCGCCTGGGTGATGGTCCCCGCCGGCTACGTCCAGGCCACCGTCGACGAGCTCGCCGGCCTGCTCGACTCCGGCGACACGATCATCGACGGCGGCAACTCGTACTACCGCGACGACCTCGCGCGCGCCGCGCAGCTGCAGCCGAAGGGCATCCACTTCGTCGACTGCGGGACGAGCGGCGGCGTCTGGGGCCGCGAGCGCGGCTACTGCCTGATGATCGGCGGCGAGGACGAGCCGGTCGGCCGGCTCGATCCGATCTGGCGGACGATCGCCCCCGGCACCGGCTCGGCCGAGCCGACCCCGGGCCGCGACCGGCCCGGCGGCACGGCGCAGGACGGCTATCTGCACTGCGGCCCGAACGGCGCGGGCCACTTCGTGAAGATGGTCCACAACGGCGTCGAGTACGGGATGATGGCCGCGATCGCCGAGGGCCTCTCGATCATCCACCACGCCGACGCGGGCATGCGCAAGGAGGAGATCGACGCCGAGACGACGCCGCTGCGCGACCCCGAGTACTACCAGTACGACATCGACGTCCGCGAGGTCGCCGAGGTCTGGCGGCGCGGCTCGGTCGTCGGGTCCTGGCTCGTCGACCTGACCGCCGCGGCGCTCGCGACCTCGCCCGACCTCGCGGATTTCGCGGGCCGCGTGTCGGACTCGGGCGAGGGTCGCTGGACGGTGTTGGCCGCGGTCGAGGAGGGCGTGCCCGCGCCCACGATCCAGGCCGCGCTCAACGGGCGCTTCGAGTCCCGCGAGCTCGGCATGTTCGCCGACAAGATCGAGTCCGCGATGCGGAGCGAGTTCGGCGGCCATCACGAGAAGCCCTCCGCCTGATGGGCGAGCCGGTCCCGGGCGATCACGTCATCGTCCTCTTCGGCGCCACGGGCGACCTCGCCGCGCGCAAGCTGCTGCCGGGATTCTTCGAGCTGACCCAGGCCGGGCTGATGCCGCGCGACTTCCGCGTGATCGGCACCGCGCCCGTGGAGATGAGCGACGACGACTTCGTGGCGCACGTCCGCGACGTGGTCGGGAAGTTCGGCCGCGTGCCCGCGACGGGCGAGGCCTGGGACACGTTCATCGGCAGGGTCGGCTACGTCGCGAGCAGCGCCGACGACGCGCGCGACCTGGCCAAGGCGGTCGAGGCGGCGGCGGGCGAGCTGGGCGCCGGCGCCGAGGTCCTGCTGTACCTGTCGATCCCGCCGGCCGCGATGGACGAGATCGTCGGCGCGATCGGCGACGCCGGGCTCGGCGCGCGCGGCGCGAAGGTGATCCTCGAGAAGCCGTTCGGCACCGACGTCGACTCGGCGAAGGCGCTCAACGCGCGGCTGCACTCGGTCTTCGCGGAGGAGCAGATCTTCCGCATCGACCACTTCCTCGGCAAGGAGGACGTGCAGGACATCCTCGCGTTCCGGTTCGCCAACCGGCTGTTCGAGCCGATCTGGTCGGCCGAGCACGTCGCCGAGATCCAGATCGACGTGCCCGAGACGCTCGGCGTCGAGAACCGCGCGAAGTTCTACGACGCGACCGGCGCGTTCCGCGACATGGTCGTCACGCACCTGTTCCAGGCGCTCGGCTTCGTGACCATGGAGCCGCCGGCCGCGTTCAGCGCCGACGCGCTGGCGACCGAGAAGCAGCGCGTGTTCGGAGCGCTCCAGCCGCTCGACCCCGCGAAGGTCGTGCGCGGGCAGTACGACGGCTACCGCGCCCTGCCCGACGTGCCCGACGACTCCGACACGGAGACGATGGTCGCGGTCGAGGCGCGGATCGACAACGCGCGCTGGGACGGCGTCCCGATCCACCTGCGCACCGGCAAGCGGCTGCCGGTCGGCGCGCGCGTCATCACGCTCAACCTGCGCAAGCCGCCGCTGGACATGTTCCCCACCGACGCGACCTGCCACGGCAACCGGCTCGTGTTCGAGATCGGCGAGCCCGGCAGCATCCGGATCGACTTCCAGGCGAAGGAGCCGGGGCCGGCGATGACGCTCGGCGGCGCGCACATGGACTTCGTCTACAAGTCGAGCTTCGACCCGCGGCGCGAGCTCGAGGCCTACGAGCGCCTGCTGCACGACGCGATGCTCGGCGACCGGACGCTGTTCACGCGCGCCGAGGGGATCGAGCGCCTGTGGGAGGTGGCCGCGCCGCTGCTGGCCGCGCCGCCGCCCGTCCAGCCGTACGCGCAGGGCACCTGGGGCCCGGCCGCCGCGGACGCGCTCGTGGCGCCGCAGGCGTGGCAGCTCACGGAGGCCACGGCCGCGCGGGCGTGAGATGCGAACCGCGGATGCGCGATGGGTTGTCCACGGCTCCCGACGGCGGTCGCCGGCGGATCGGAGTCCTCCCATGCCGACCGCAACCGCGCGAGCCGGTCAGCCGCGTGTGCGTACCGGGCGAAGGCGCCGCCGTCCCCAGCCGGGCGAGCGCGTCGCGCGTCTCGCGCACCGCCAGCCGTACCGAGCTTCGCGGCCATCGGCCCATGATCCCTCCCGGCGCTTTCAGGCAAATAGCAGCGGCGAGTCAGACGCGTGAGCAGCTCCCGTTGCTGCCGCGACTCCTCCCCGTGATGGCGAGGAGCGCGGGCCTTTCGGTCTCCATAGTGGTGTCGCTGTCCGAGACCTGGCGCTGGCGCGGAGTCTCGCGGCCGGAGCGACCGTGGGATGGTCGGGAGCTTGGCCCCGACCATCCCGGATAACGGCGCTTGCGCGTTGGAGCGGCTTGTGACTACTGCCTGCGACGGCCCTGCTCGGGTGCCTCGTCGGCGAACGCCAAGGTGGCCCAGACGTCGTAGTACGCGGTATCGACCGCCGACGCGGCCGGCACCCAGATCTCGTCCACGATCCCCGTGGAGCTCTCGACTGCTGCCGCAGTCGAGCGATCCGCCGATACCCATATTGATCTTTTTCCTCATCTCGTCGCGGGCGGCATCGAACGACGTCACTCGCTGAATCGTGGCGATGCCCAGGCCGGAGTTGTTGTCTCCGTCTGCGTACTCGCAGAACACGATGGGAGAGGGGCCAGCCGTCGTTGGAGCATCTTTGTGGATCAACAGCCTCGCATGGAACCGTGCCGGCGGCGCGTCGCGGCTGGAGAGCACGGCGGCCCCGATCGAGATCTTGCACGGGGCCTGAGCGGCACTACACGAGAACCGGAACTGGCCGCTCGTCGTCGATCCCGGCGAGCCGAGCGGAATCGCGTAGTTTCCGAACGGCGCCGGGGAGTTGCCGGACCCTCTCTGTACGAAGACGGTGGCGAGGCCGACCTCGGCGTTCGCGGCGTCGCCGGGCGGTCCCTGCGATCCCGGATCTCCCTTAGCTCCCTGCGGGCCAGCGGGGCCCTGGGCCTGCCCCAGCAGGACCTTGGGGCCCAGCAGGACCTTGGGGCCCAGCGGCCCCCCAGCGGGGCCTGGCGGCCCGGCGGGACCCTGCGGTCCGGCGGGGCCGCCGTTGTCGAGTGCGTCCCGCACCGCCTTCGAGAGCTTCTTCTTGATGACCGCGCCCTTCTTGATGTCCTCGCTGTCGATCGTCGGGTTCTTGATGTCCGCCCCGGTTATCGACCCGTTCTTGATGTCGCTGCCCGTGATCAGATTGGCCGCCGTCGCCGATGTCGCACCAGCGATGAGCGCGACGATCACGCACGCGAAAATTGTCCTGCGCACAGGAACCTCCCCCAGTTACTCGACTGCCCTTCGCCCTCTCCCGGCAGGCCGAACGTGACGATTGCATCAAGACCCTGACCAATTAGCTAGTCGTCGTCCGCAAGCGGACACCCTGAACAATCAGCGTTCCAAAGCGCCGGATTAACCGCAATCGCGCTGCTGCCGTTGAGGCTTGCGTGATCGGAGCGCCGATCGGCGCTCTGGCGATGGTCGCGCCGGGCGGCGAGCGTCGGAGGCAGCGCGGACGAGACTTCCTTGTCGCTCGCTCGCGCGGCCGGGTCCCGGCGTGACGTCGTCAACTGCGCGCAGCGGCGCCTCGCAGCGCTGCCGCCGCAACTCGGCGCCGCACCTCGGACGAGAGTTGTCCCGTCGCGCCGGTCGCGGGCGGTGGGTCCCGTGACGCGCCTCGGGACACGCCCGCGGGCTCGATCACGCCATGCCGCGCCCGCGGGCGCAGGTCGCGTCGGCACGGGCGCCAGAGCGTCGACTCGGGCTCGGCCTACGCCTCGCGGTAGAGCTCGCGGTCGCGCCTCGAGAGGTGCGCCGGCGGCCGCGGGTTCGGATGCCGAGTGCCCTCGACGAGCGTGATCTTCGCGCCCTGGAAACGCCCATCATCCGCTCTCGACGACGTGGGCAGTTTCGCGGTCGACAGTGCCCAAGCAGCCTACTCCGGACGACCGAGGCCGCGAGGCGTCAGTCCCCCAGGTGCGCGCGAGGTCCAGCCGACGGGCAAGAAGGAACGGCCGGAGCTCGTTGCTCTCAAGCCGCCGATCGCGTTTCCACTTCCCAGCGTGGATCGACTGGGCGCTCACCAACCTATGGGCGCTCGGGGTCGCGGTGCTCTAGCTCGACCGGACAACAACCCAAAAGGGGAACACGCATGAGGAAACTCCTCAGCATTACCGCCATCGCCGCCGTTGCGGTCATGGCGTTCGTCCCGGCGGCCTCGGCTGCCACCAAGACCTCCGTGACCTTCGACGGCGCGATGATGACGAATGGCGCGTCGATGTGGTCGGGCCAGGTCGTTTCGCCGAAGGCCAAGTGCGCCAACAAGCGGGTTGTCCTGATCTTCAAGCAGCGCCCTGGCACGGATCAGAAGATCGGCTCGGCGAAGGCCAAGCCCGTGACCGGTGCGACCGGCTACTACTGGGCCTTCGAGAAGGTCGGCTTCGCCGTGAAGTCGTCGGAGAAGTACTACGCGAAGGTCAAGCCCACCAGCAGCTGCTCGGGGGCGCGCTCACCGGTCCTCAACGCAGTGGGTTACTAAGGGCCGGAGCCATCGAGGGCGGCTCTTCGGGGCCGCCCTCTGTTGCACCGCTTTGAGCGCGCAAACCGCCACAGGAGGGTCGAGGCAACCCGTCCGAGAAAACGT
>CAVRTO010000031.1:0-48512 GCA_963724145.1 uncultured Solirubrobacteraceae bacterium | reverse complement strand
CGGCAGCAGCAGCTCGGCGAGCCGCGGCGCCGGCGCCGGCGCGGCCATCGAGGTGACCTCGATCCCGGCGATCTCGGCGGCGTCGGCGAGCTGCGCGAGCAGCGCGCGCAGCTGGTCCATCGAGAGCCCGCCGGGCGCCGGGAACGTGCACGCGATCTCGGACGGGTCGAGCACGTCGAGGTCGAGGTGGAGGAAGACCTGCTCGCCGCGCACCGCGGCCGCGACCTCGCGCGGGCGCGATCGGCGCCAGCCCGGCGCGCTCGAGCTCCTCGCGCTCGGCGGCGTCGAGGTCGCGCGCGTCCGACAGCACCACGCGGGCGGGATCGACGCCGTCGCCGAAGCCCGCGTCCCAGCGCCCGCACGCACCCGCGAGGCACATGCCGCCGAGGTAGCCCGAGGCCGACGTCTCGGGCGTGTTGAAGTCGCCGTGCGCGTCGAGCCAGACGACGCGCACGTCCGGCTCCCGCCGCACGAGCGCGGGCAGGGTCGCGACCGCGATCGTGCAGTCCGACGCGAACAGTGCCGGCACCTCGCCCGCGTCGAGCGCGGCGCCGATCGCCGCCGCCGCGTCGGCCAGCACCGGCGCGGCGTCCCGCAGGTCGTCGCGCCACTGCGCCTCGCGCGGCGCGCCCGGCTCGCCGATCACCGCCGCGGAGACGCCGAGCCGCTCCGCGACGGCCGCACCGAGCGCCTCCGCCCCGCGCACGCCGTCGCCGGTGCGATCCGATGTGCGGCCGCGCAGGACCGCCACGCGCGCGCTCACCGGCCGGTCCACACGGGATCGCGCTTCTCGAAGAACGCGCGCACGCCCTCGTGCATGTCCTCGGTCGAGAACGCGAGCGTGAGCTGCGCCTGCAGGAACGCCAGCGCGTCGGCGAACGCCATGTCCTGCTGGCGGAACATCGCGTCCTTGCCCAGCCGCATCAGCACCGGGGAGCGCGCCGCGAGCCGCGCCGCCCACTCGGCCACCGCCGCGTCGAACTCGGCGGCCGGGACGACCTTGTTGACGATCCCGATCCGCTCGGCCTCCTCGGCGGAGATCTGCTCGCCGAGCAGCAGCAGCTCGTTCGTCTTCTTGCGCCCGACGTTGCGGTAGATCAGCGCCATGATCATGAACGGGAACACCCCGACGTTGATCTCGGGCGTCCCGAAGCGCACGCCCTCCTTCGCGACGATCAGGTCGCACGCGAGCGCGAGCCCCAGCGCGCCGGCGAGCACGTGCCCGTTGGCCGCGCACAGCACCGGCTTGCCGAGCTCGCCGATCGCGGCGAACACGCGCGGGAAGCGCGCGCCGACCTCGAAGTGCTTCTCGATCAGCGACAGCTCGGACGCGAAGCCGGCGAGGTTGCCGCCGCTGCTGAAGACCTTCTCGTGGGTCGAGGTGAGCACGACGCAGCGCACGGCCGGATCCGCCTTCGCCGCGGCGAGGCCGGCCAGCACCTCGTCGAGCAGCGCGTCGGAGAGCGCGTTGCGCGTCTCCGGCTCGTCCAGGGCGATCGTGGCCACCGGGCCGTCGACGCTGTAGGCGATGTGCGCGTAGCTCCATTGCGGGCCGGAGCCTAGACCGCCTCGCACCGAATTGCGGTCGGCGGTACATTGCCGCGCAACACGGGCGGCACACGGGAGGCCGTCCAGACGTTTCCATCGGGAGGGGTAATGAGAAGACGCGCTTGTGGCGCGGCGGTCGCGGCGTTGGCCGCGCTCGCCGTGGCCGCGCCGGCGACGTACGCCGCGCGGCCAGCCGCTCAACGCCTACCGGGTCAAGGCGGACCCGGAGACGCTCGAGGCGCTGGCCCAGGCCGGCTACGACGTCGGCGAGGGCCGCCGGATCAACGGCAAGGTGGAGATCTACGCGACCGCCGGGCAGGCGCGGTCGCTCCGCCGCGACGGTCTCGCCGCGAAGGTGGTCGGCGAAGCGCGCGGAAGGCCAGGGCCTCCGCGGCCGCCGTCCCGGAGGGCGACGACAGCGGGTATGACGTGTGGACCCGCTCGGACGCCGTCGCCGGCGACGGCAAGGAGCAGTACGAGGAGCAGTACGACCGGCTCGCCGCCGAGCCGATCGTGAAGAAGATCTCGCTCGGGCAGACCGACAACGGCCGCGACATCTGGGCGCTGAAGGTCACCAAGGACGCGAAGACGACGCGCGGACAACACGCGTCCCGCCGTCCTCTACAACGCGATGCAGCACGCCCGCGAGTGGCTCGCCGGCGAGACCTGCCGGCGCACGCTCGACTTCTTCGTCGACAACTACGGCCGCACCGGCAACGCCATCGACCACGACGGCGACGAGATCCCCGACGTGCCGGCCGAGCAGGTCACGGCGCTCGTGGACTCGCGTGAGCTGTGGTTCATGTGCGTCGCCAACCCGGACGGCTACGAGTACACGTTCACGCCCGGGCAACCGCCTGTGGCGCAAGAACCTGCGCGACAACAACGCCGACGGCCAGATCACGCTCGGCGACGGCGTGGACCCGAACCGCAACTACGCGACGAACTGGGGCTTCGACGAGGAGGGCGCGTCGGACAACCCGGCGTCGGAGACCTACCGCGGCCCCGGCCCCGACTCCGAGGCCGAGACCCAGGCGATGAAGAAGCTCTGGGACATGGTCGACTTCACGTTCATGAAGAACGACCACACGGCGGCGGAGCTGCTGCTGTGGCCGCTCGGCTTCCAGCAGTACACGACCGACCGCCGGACGACCCGATCTTCGCGGCGCTCGCCGGCGACGACATCGACTCCGCGATCGCCGACAAGGTCTGGAACCCGGACGACGAGGAGTGGGAGATCACCGGCAACCGGTTCGACCCCGACCTGTCGTCCGAGCTGTACATCACCAACGGCGACGCGCTCGACGACGCGTACCGCACGCACAAGATCCTCGGCTACACGCCCGAGGGCACGCAGGCGCGCGACACCGGCGTCAGCGGGTTCGAGTTCGAGGACGACGAGGAGGAGATCGAGCTCGAGTTCCGCCGGCACCTGCTGTTCTCGCTCGACCTCGCGGAGTCGGCCGCCGACCCGGCGCAACCCCGTGTCGCACATGGGCAACACGGCGCCGAACTTCCGCGTCGACCGCTTCTCGCAGTCGTGGGGCGACCCGCAGCCCGTCCAGGCCACGGTCAAGCGCGCCGCTCGGCGCCGTCGCGCTGAAGTTCCGCATCAACGACGGCCCGGTGAGGACCGTGCCGACCACCGAGTGGCAGGGCGGCGAGCGCTACGGCAAGGACACGGGCGTCTACTACCACCGCGTCCGCGGCGTCGTCACCGGCACCAAGCCGGGTGACCGCGTCCGCGTCTGGTTCACCGGCGAGGACGGCACCACCAACTCGCCGGCGTTCAACTACCGGGCCGTGGAGGAGAGCGGCGACCCGGTGCTGATCATGGCCGACGAGAACTACACCGGCCCGACGCCGGACCAGGACCCGAGCGGGCCGAAGTACCTCTCGTACTACACCGGCGCGCTCGACAAGGCGCACATCCGCTACGACGTCTACGACGTCGACGCGAACGACACGACGTCGCCCGACTGGCTGGGCGTGCTCAGCCACTACAAGGCGGTCATCTGGTACACGGGCGACGACTACGTCACCCGGCGGCCGGGCCAGCCCGGCGGCACCGGCACCGCGCGCTTCAACCTCGACGAGGAGGTCGACGCGCGTGACTACATGAACGAGGGCGGCAAGCTGTTCTTCACCGGCCAGAACGCCGGCCGGCAGTGGGCCGAGGGCTACGAGGTCCGCAACTACGGGTTCGCCGAGCCGCCCGAGGGCGGCAAGTGGTGCTCGAGGGACGAAGCCGGAGTTCGACAAGGACGATCCCGGGCTCGCCGACGGCTGCATCGCGCACAACAACGACTTCCTCCAGTACTACCTGGGGGCGTACGTGTACGTGGCCGGCGGGCAGTCGACGGACGAGGACGGGAACCTGCTGCCGATGGCCGGGTCGGGTCCGCTCGGCGGGCTGACCTGGAGCTTCGACGGCACCGGGGCCGGCAACCAGGCCAACTCGGCGACGTTCCCGGTCACGAGCACGATCCTCGATCCGGCCCGCTTCCCGACGTTCGCCAGCTCGCGCAGCATCGGCAGCTGGCTGCGCCCGGGCGCGGCGCCGTTCGACCCGTTCAGCGGCACCAAGTACGCCGCCGCGGGCGCGGACGACGCGTCCTACAAGCGGCTGCACCAGGACCTCGACGGTGCCCGCGGGCGGGACCGCGTCGCTGTCGTTCAAGACGTCGTACGACCTCGAGCAGGACTACGACCACATGTTCGTCGAGGTGGTCGAGCTCGACGGCGCCGGCGAGCCGATCGACAGCACGTGGACCACGCTGCCCGACGCGGACGGACACGCGACGCAGGAGGTCGGCCTGAGCTGCCCCAGCACCGGGGACGGCTCGAACTGGCGCTCCAACCACCCGTTCATCGACCACTACCAGACGGTCACGGACAACGGCGACGACTGCGACCCGGTGGGCACGATCGGGCGACTGGTGGGGCGCCACCGGCTCGTCCGGCGGCTGGGTCGACTGGACGACGGACCTGTCCGCCTACGCGGGCAAGTCGATCCGGGTCAACATCACGGTCGCCACGGACCCGGCGAGCCTCGGGCTCGGGGTCTGGGTCGACGACTGCGAAGCTCGTCGTCAACGGCGCGACGGTCGACGAGACGTCCTTCGAGGACGGCCTCGGCAACTGGACCGCCGGCCCGCCGCCCGAGGGCACGGAGTCGCAGGAGAACGGCTGGAAGTCCAGCGAGACGTCGTTCATCGAGGGCGGCGTGGTCGCCACCGACGACAGCGTCTACACGGGCTTCGGCTTCGAGGGGATGAACGCGGCCGCCCGGCCGGAGTTCATGCGGCGCGTGCATGGCGCACCTCGGCGTGACGGGCAAGCCCGGCGGCGGTCCCGGCAACCCGGGCAACCCGGCGACCGGGCACCCGGTCGCGGCCCGAAGGGCAAGGTGCGGATCAAGTCGAAGCGGAAGCTGCGGCTCGACCGCAAGGGCCGGGTCGCGGTGCGGCTCGACGTGCGCGGGTGACGACCGGCGCGCGCTGCAGCGGCAACGTCCGCGCTCGCCGCGGCGCGGCAAGACCGCCGGATCCAAGCGGTTCTCGATCCGCGCCGGCCGGACGGCGAGCATCAAGGTGAAGGTGTCCAAGAAGGTGCGCAAGCGCGCGAAGCGCTCCGACCGCGGCCTCGCGCTGTCGCTCCGCGTGAGCGGCACGGACACCAGCGGCGCCAGGATCTCGGCCCGCAAGACGATCCGCCTGCTGCCCCCGAAGGGGCGCTAGGCGGAAGCCGGGGGCCGGGGTTGCCATCGAAAGTGGGAAGTCCTACTGTCCACTTTCATGGGAACCCCGGCCGCCGACGTCCTCAAACCCGACTTCGCCGCCTCACGGCGGCACTTCATCTTCACGGAGGAGCACGACCGCCTGCGCGAGTCGATCCACGCCTTCGTGACCAAGGAGCTGGCGCCGCACGCCGAGGAGTGGGAGGAGACCACGTTCCCGGACTCCGTCTTCGCGCGCATGGGCGAGCTCGGGCCTGCTCGGCCTGTCCTACCCCGAGGAGTACGGCGGCCAGGGCGGCGACTACTTCTGCAACCTCGTGCTCGCCGAGGAGATGGTCCACTCGAAGTCGGGCGGCCTGGCGATGGGCGTCGCCGTCCACACGGACATGGCGACCCCGCCCGTCCACCTGTTCGGCACCGAGGAGCAGAAGCAGCGCTACCTCGTGCCCGCGATCGCGGGCGAGCGGATCAGCTGCCTCGGGATCACCGAGCCCGACGCCGGCTCGGACGTCGCCGGGATCCGCACCCACGCGGTCCGCGACGGCGACGAGTGGGTGATCAACGGCGCGAAGACCTACATCACCAACGGGCACCGCGCCGACTTCATCGTGCTCGTCGCGAAGACCGACCGCGACGCCGGGCACGACGGGATCAGCCTGTTCCTGGTCGACATGGACCTGCCGGGCGTGATCCGCGAGAAGCGGCTCGAGAAGCTCGGCATGCACGCCTCCGACACCGCGCTGCTCGCCTTCCAGGACGTCCGCGTGCCCGCCGACGCGCTGCTCGGCGAGCTCGGCAAGGGCTTCTACCACATCATGTGGGAGCTCCAGGGCGAGCGGCTGATCGGCGCCGCCGGCTGCGTCGCGGCGGCCCAGCGCTCGTTCGACGTGACCCTGCAGTACGCGATGGAGCGCCAGGCGTTCGGCCGCAGCATCGGCCGCTTCCAGGTCACGCGCCACAAGTTCGCCGAGATGGCGACGCAGATCGAGGCGGCGCGCCAGCTCGTGTACACGACCGCGTGGCGGTTCGCGAACGGCGAGTACCCCGTGCGCGAGATCTCGATGGCCAAGCTGAACGCCGCGCGCGTGGCCTGCGACGTGACCGACGAGTGCCTGCAGATCCACGGCGGCGCCGGCTACATGAAGGAGTTCGGGATCGAGCGCGCGTGGCGCGACATGCGGCTCAACCGGATCGGCGCCGGCACGGACGAGATCATGCTCGACGTGATCGGCCGCAGCTACGGGCTCTAGCGCCGGCTCAGCTGAACGTCTCGAGCGCCTCGTCCATCGTCGCAGCGCCCGCTGCGCAGGCGCGGCGGGCGCCCGCCCCGCGGAGCCGCGGGCACCCGTCGGCGGCGAACCGGCCATCGGTGAGCACGGCGGCCGCCTTGCCCAGCCAGCGGTAGCAGGCGCCGCGCGACGCGGCACCGAACCGCGCACAGCCCTCGACGAGCGCGACGAGCTCACGCCCTGCGCGGTCGCGCAGGTGCTGCACCTTGGTCCCGCGCACGCAGCTCGCCGCATCGGATGCCGTGGCGAGCCGCGCGCACAGGCGCAGCTGGTCGGCCGGATCGACCGGCCCGATGACCGCGGCGCCGGTGAGGCACGCCTCCCGCTGGAGCCCGGTCAGCTCGTAGCAGAGCGCGTCGAGGTCCTCGGGCGCCTCGACCTCGAACGTCGCCGGGCGATTCTCGACCCACGCGCGGTACCAGCATGGCCGCACGAACCGCTCGGGCGCCGATCCGCAGAGCTCGCGCGGGTCGCGCACCGCGTCGGCGGGCCGGGTGGCGTCGTCGGCGCCCGCCACGGCGAACCAGTAGTCGTGGTACGCACCCTGCGCGCAATCGGCGGCCGCGCGCTCTCCCAGCGCGCGGCACAGCTTCAGCGCGGGCTCGATCTCGTCACCGTAGATGCGCATGAAGGCGTGCCCGAAGCCGTGGATGCAGCTGTACTCCTGGTAGCGGGTGCGCGCACCGCCGCAGAGCCGCGCCACTTCGCCCGCGCGCGTGGGATCGATGTCCGGCGCCACCGCGGTGACCATGCCGTGGGCGAAGCCCGCGGTGCAGCCCGGGTCGTTGCCCTGCGGCAGTCGCCCCATCAGCGTCGCGAGCGTCAGCCCCGCCTCGCGCGCGTACGTGCGCCCGACCGTGTGCATGATCCCGTGGCAGTCGGCCACCAGCGCCGGGCCCTCCTTCCAGGCATCGTCCGCGATCGCCGCGATGACCGGGCGCGGGTCGTCGCGGCCCCGCACCGCCGCGAGGTACTCGCGGGTGTAGCACCCGCGCGCGAGGTCGCCGCCCAGGCGCCGGCAGTCACGCAGATCGGGCGTCCGCGCGGTCGTGCGGGCGCGCTCGGCGCGAGGCTCGCCCGCGCCGCCGGCGATCAGCACGGCGGCGCCGACGAGAACCGTGCCGGCGACGGCGACGGCGAGCGCGAGGACGACCCGGCGGCTCAGTTCCTCGCCGGCCGGATCCGGAACGTCGCCCGTCCGTAGGACACGTTGCCCTTGATGTCCTCCGCGCGCCACCGGATCGTCGTCGTCTCGTCGATGTGGAAGACCTCGCCCGGCTCACGCGGCCCGGTGGAGTCCCACTCCGGCGACTGCTCCGTCGGTCGCGACCCGTCCAGCGTGTAATGGATCACCGCGGGCTCGCCGACGAACTCGAACGTCGTCTCGACCGGCCCGCGCGACGTCCCGGTGTTGGTCATCCGGACCTGCGGTGGCGTCGTGTCGCGTGCGTAGGCGAACGCCGACTCGAGCAGGCCGTAGTTGCCCGCCGCGAACTCGAGCGCCTCGAACTTGCCCTCCGTCGCGTACGGCGGCTGGAAGCCGACGCCGACCTGCGAGATCTCGCCCCAGACCGGCGCGCCGGCCGCGTGTGCCCGCGCCAGCGGCTCCGTGAGGATGATGTTCGCCGCCGGGCTCTGCGGGTTCGGGTTGATCACCTGCGCGACCCTGCGGGTCTCCGCGTTGGGCGTCCCGTAGTCGATCACGATCGGATCGCCCGGGTCCCACCAGCTGCGATCGGCGACCCGGATCCCCGTCGCACCCGCCTCCGTCGGCGCGTTCAGCACGGTCGGGGCGAAGCGGTCGGCGCCGGTCTCGAAGCTGTACGCGATGACGCCGCGGTTGTACCAGTGCTCGTCGGCGCTGTTGCCGGCCGCCGAGTAGAGCACGTCGGCGATCGGGCCCGTGCGCTCCGGCAGGATGACCGTGTTGCGGACCTCCTTGATCCGATTGAGGATCCGGTCGCCGGCGGCGAAGAAGTACTTCTCGATGCCGATGTTCGCGTGCACCGCCTCGCCCTCGCTGCGGTCGGGCAGGTACGCGCCCGGCGCCCACATGAAGTAGCCGCCGAAGCTGTGGATGTTGTTCGAGAACTTGATGTTGTCGAACGTGTCCGCGATCCACAGCTCGTTCTTGATCTCCGGCTCGGACGCCTCGGCCGGGCCGGCGAAGGTGTCGCTCGTGCACGAGTACGAGGCGCCGATGTAGCCGTCGAAGAGCGTCGCGAACGTGTTGTTGCGGTTGAGGTCCACGCCCCAGGCGTTGCGCGACCCCGGGTCGGAGTTCGCATACGGCAGCCCGGTGCCCGGGTTCACCCGCGGCGTCCAGAAGCTCGCCGCGTTCGGGTCGTCCGTCTCCTTGCCGCCCACGACGCAGTGGTTGGTCAGGTTGCGCCGCTGGCTGTTGAAGTTGTGGATCGAGTAGTGCGCGCCGTCGGGGTTCGACGACGGCAGGATGAAGATGTCGAGGTTGTCGACCAGCCTGCGCGTCTGCGGGTCGATCGCGTAGTTGCGCAGCAGCTGCTCGGCCGTCTCCAGGCAGGTCAGCGGCGTGGCCCACTCGCGGGCGTGCTGCTGGCAGTAGAGGAAGACGCCGGTGCGCGAGCCGTCGCGCCGCTTGCCGATCCGCATCACGGAGTACCGGAACGGCCCGCGCGGCACGTGGCCGTTCGTCGCCGTGTCCAGGAAGTCGGACAGGCTGACCTTCGCGCGCGGGAGCACGACGCCGGCGCCCGCGTTGCCGCGGTAGGTCACCGCGACGAGCTTCTCGCTCGCCCCGGGGCTGGCGTTGATCGCCGCCACCACGTCCGCTGCCGTGCTCGTCAGCGCGCCGGTGCCGTCGGTCGCGAGCCGGACCAGCAGGTCGTTCCCGGTCATCGTCACCGTGAGCGGCGCGTCGATCTGGCCCGGGTGGATGAACTCCGCGCTGATGTCGTTGCCGCCCTCGTGGCCCCACGCGCGCGAGGTCAGCACCACCGCGCGCGCGGCCTGGACCTGCCCGGCCGCGGAGTTCGGGAAGCTGTTGCCCGGCGGCGTCGTGCCCTCCATCGTGGCCTGGGCCCGCCGCTGGTAGCCGTTCGTCCGGTTCGGCAGCGGGATCAGTTGCGCGATGTTCGGGAACTCGGCCGCGAGCTCGTCGAAGCGCTGGTAGACCTCCGTCGGATCCATGTAGCGCGTGCTGAAGTCGCGGATGAAGCGGTCGCCCATCGGCGGCAGGCCGCCGCCGAGCCACGTCTTCACCTCGGCCTCGATCGTCGCCCCCGTGCTCGAGCCGATGCGGATGCGGTCCGGCCGCCGCGGCGTGAACGTGCCCGCGTCGCCGATCCGCACCAGCTCGCGGTGCTCGATGTAGGTGTCGGGCGTCGTGTCGGGGTCGATGTTGAGGTTCATCGTCCGCGGCGCCGAGTCGATCGGCGTCCCCGGGCCGGAGTCCCACGACAGCGACAGCGTCGGACCGGTGTAGGTGGTGGGCGCGGGGTCCGGGTCCGGCGGGTCGTTCACCGCCGCGAGCCGCGTCTTCGCCTCGACGGAGAGGAACCGACCCGCGTAGTTCTCGAAGTAGTCGGCGCGGAGCACGACCAGCTCGTCCTCGTGCGAGCGCGGCGTGACCACGGGCTCGTCGAGCGCCGCGTCGTCCGCGCGGCGCTCCTTGGCGACGTCGGTCTGCCGTGCGCGCAGGCGGTTGCGCCACGTGCTCCGGCCCTCGATCGTCACGCCGACCTCGAAGCCGGCGGCGTCGAGCGCGGCGATCTCGTCATCGGTGCCGAAGACCGTCACCGTCGCCGAGCCGTCCTCGGCCCGGCGCAGGTAGTGCTCGTTGAAGTCGACCCCGTACCGCTCGGCCTCGAGCTGCAGGCGCACCGCCGCCGCCTTGCTCTCGAGGTGGACCTCGACGAGGCTCTCGCCCTGATGCGGGTCGACCCCGCGCTCGTCCGCACCGGCGGAGGCCGCCACCGCCCCCGACCACAGAAGCGCGCAAGCCGTCGCGCCGACCAGGACCCCCCGCACTGAACCCATCTGGAGCCGCCTCCTCCTCGCTGACCGCGAGGCATCTGATCACGGCCCGGCCAGCGACGTCAACGACATTTTGTAGTAGATAGGACCTCAGCGCCGGGCGACGTAGCGGACGACGAGCGCGTGCCCGCGGCGCGGGACGCGCACCGTCACCGTGCGGCGCGCGAGCGCGGCGTCGAGCCCGGACGCGTACCCGCCCGCGACCGTCATGGCGCGCTGCGCGGCCCCGCGGACGACCATCGCGTAGCCGGCCTGCTCGTAGACGCCCGGCGTCCCGCCCGGGCCGAGCGGCGCGCGCGAGAAGGCGGAGAGCTGGAACGTGTCGCCCGGCCGCGCCGCGACGCGCATCCGCACGCCGCGCGCGCGTCGGCGTGAACGCGAACCGCACCTTGTGCTTGCGCAGCAGCCGCCCGTCCGCGTCGCGGTACTCGCCGCGCATCCGCAGCGTGCGCCCGTCGCGCCGGATCGCCTGGGCGACCGGGAACCCGGCGCCGCGCCGCGTGAGCAGCACCGGGCCGGCGGAGTCGGCGCCGGCGGTCGTCCGCGGGCGCGGCGGCAGGAGGTCGCGCCACGACCCGTTGCGGCGGCGCACCTTGGCCGCGACGACGCCGAAGTCGTAGCGCAGGTCGGCGTGGCCGCGCTCGGAGCGCACCGCCGCCCAGACGCGCTTGGACCGGACGATCGCGAACGAGCCCGACCCGTGCGGCTGGAGCGTCACCGGCGGCGACCACGGCAGGCCGCCGCGGCGCGGCAGCGCGTCCGCCGTCGCGCGCGGCCCACTCGACCGCCATCGCGGTGAGGTTCTGGTACGAGGGGAACGTGAAGTACGGGTCGACCGCGACCGGCGGCAGCCGCCCGCCGTCGCGCAGGAGCGGCAGCGTCATCAGCTCGCCGCCGCTGGTCAGGTGGCGCGCGCGCAGGCGCGCGACGGCCGCGTCGACGATCCCGCGCGCCTCGCGCCGCGGCAGCAGGCCCGCGCGGCCGGCGCGGGCGGCGGCGGCCGCGGCGAACCCGAGCGCCCACGCCTGCTCCTGCGAGCGGCCCCAGTACGCGAGGTCGCCGTCGGGCGCCATCGCGACCTCGAGCCCGCGCAGCATCTGCCGGGCGGTCCGCCGCGCGGCCTTCGAGCGGGCGCCCCGTGGCAGCAGCGTGAGCGCGCGCACGTAGTACGCGGCCGCGAGCGCCTGGTAGGCGGGCGGGTTGCGCGGCGGATCCGAGAACGAGACGAAGCGCCGGCCCGCGCGGACCGAGCGGTAGTCGCGCGCCGCGGCCGGCACGCCGCGGTTGAGCAGGCGCCGCACCCGCTTGCGGGCGTCGCGCCGGTTCGCGAGCACGGTCCCCGGACCACCGCCCGGCACGTCGGTGCGCAGCAGCTCGAGCACCGCGACCGCCTCGACCAGCGCCTTGTTGTCGCGGTAGCGCCCGCTGCGCTCCAGCCGCTCGTAGTGGACGGAGGAGAGCCACGCGCGCCACGCGGGCAGCGCGGCGGCCACCACGGGATCGGCGGCGTAGCGCGCCTTCGCGATCCGGTAGGACGCCGCGAAGGCGGCGTTCTCGAACACCGACTGCAGCGGCAGCCCGGCCGGGCCCGGCATCTCGTGCGGCTGCGTGGCGAGCCATGACAGCGCCCGCACGGCGGACGCGCGCGCGGCCGGGCCGGGGCGCGACAGCAGCGTCGCGTAGGCGTACATCGCCTCGCCGTAGCGGATCCCGGAGAAGCCCGTCATCGGGTCCACGAGCGCGCCGGTCGCGCTCTGCGTCGCCTCCCACGGGGCCAGCGTCGCGGCCGCGTAGCCGTCCAGCCCCTGGGCCGCGGCGGCGGCAGGGAACAGCGCGAGCGCCGCGAGCGCGGCGGGGACGGCACGGCGGAGCGTGGCACGGCGGACCACGGTACGAGGCCCGCGGGCGGATCGCGACGGCGGGACACCGGCGTGATGCAGAATCAGGCGCCTGAACCGCTGAACGAGGAGGAGAACATGGGCGTGCTGGACGACAAGGTGGCGATCGTCACCGGATCGGCGCGTGGCATCGGCCGCGCGACGGCGGAGCTGCTCTCGGAGCAGGGCGCGAAGGTGGTGATCAACGACCTCGACGGCGACGTCGCCGAGCAGACCGCGTCGGAGATCGCGGGCGAGACGGTGGTCTACGCGGGCGACCTGACCAAGCCCGGCGCGCCGGACGCGCTCGTGCAGACGGCGATCGACGCCTGGGGCAAGCTCGACATCATCGTCAACAACGCGGGCTACACGATCGACGCCCCGCTGCACAAGCTGTCCGACGAGGCGTTCCAGCGGATGCTCGACATCCACACCGTCGTCCCGTTCCGCGTGATCCGCGCCGCGGCGCCGCACCTGCGCGAGCCCGCGAAGGTCGAGCGCGAGGAGGGCCGCGAGGTCTTCCGCAAGATCGTCAACGTCTCCTCGATCTCCGGGACGATGGGCAACGCGGGCCAGGCGAACTACGCCGCGGGCAAGTCCGGCGTCGTCGGGCTGACCAAGACCTTGGCCAAGGAGTGGGGACAGTTCAAGATCAACGTCAACGCGGTCGCGTTCGGCTGGATCGAGACGCGGCTCACGGCGTCCAAGGTCGACGAGAACCAGATGGAGATCGACGGCGAGAAGGTCCAGCTCGGGATCCCCGACCAGCTCCGGGGGATGGCCTCGATGCTGATCCCGCTCGGCCGCACGGGCACGCCCGAGGAGGCGGCCGGCGGCGTGTTCTTCCTCTGCTCGCCGTGGTCGAACTTCGTCCACGGCCAGGTGCTCAACATCACCGGCGGGCAGTTCACCGGCATGACGACATGAGGCTCGTCAAGCCATCGGCCGAGGAGCGCGACACGCCGCGCGGGATCATCGGGGGCTCGGAGATCTCGCAGGCGACGACCGGCGCGACGAACATCTTCATGGGGCGCTTCCGGGTGCCGGCGGGCGCGCAGTCGCGCCCGCACTACCACGACAACTGCGAGAGCGCGCTCTACATGCTCGCGGGCAGCATCGAGATCCGCTGGGGCGACCACCTCGAGGAGCACCTGGTGGTCGAGCCCGGGGACATGCTCTACGTGCCCCCGCGCCAGACCCACGTGGTCGTCAACCGCTCGGCGACGGAGCCGGCGGAGTACGTGGTGGCGCGGGACTCGCCGACGGAGGACTCGGTCGAGGTCCCGTGGGCGGGCGGAGCGTGATCGCGCAGCCGCTGAAGTAGGCGCCGGCCGGCGACGCGAGGTAGGCCACCAGCTCGGCGGTCGCGGCGTCGTCGCCGCCCTGGAGCACGGCGACCGGCCGGATGCCGTGCGGCGACCACTCGATCGAGAGCGTGCGGGCCATGTTCTCCAGCCCGGCGCGCGCGGCGGCGCGGTGCGCGTCGCCGGGCGCCGGCGCGAGCAGGACGATCAGCCCCGGCCCGGGCGGGAGCATGGTGGCGCGGATCGCGTCCCATGCCTCGTCCAGCGCGGCGCGCACGCCGTCGGCGTCGCGCGGCTCGGGCCGCGGCGTGGACGAGCACGTCGGTCCCCTCCCCCGCGCCGAGCGCGCGCAGCCGCGCGCGCGACGGCGTCGGGGACGGCGCCGCTCAGCGTGATCCCGGCGCCCGTCAGGAGCCCCGGCCGGAGCACCTACTCCTCGAGCGCCGCGTAGAGCACCCTGACGTGCCCGAAGATCTCGTCCGCGACGGCCTGCTGCTGGTCGATCGTCGGATCGGCGACCGGCGCCCAGCGCATCGCGTCGCCGAAGCGCACGGTGACCTTCGGGAACTGCAGCCGCTTCCAGTTGCGCACCTGGTTGGAGCCGTGGATCGCGACCGGCACGACCGGCGCGCCGGACTCGAGCGCCAGCCGCCCGACGCCGCGCTTGGGCTTGTCGGACAGCGCCCCGCTGCGCGAGCGGCCGCCCTCCATGTACATCACGATCGCGCCGCCGTGGTCGAGGATCCCGTTCGCGGTGTCGAACGCCTCGTCGTCCTGGTAGCCGCGCCGCACGGGGAACACGCCGCCGGGGCTGAAGATGTACTGCATCGGCGGCTTGAACAGCTGCGACTTGGCCATGAAGCGGACGCGGCGCCGGATCGCCGAGCCGGCGAAGAAGTGGTCCATGAAGCTCGCGTGGTTCGGCGCGAGGATCACCGGGCCGCCGGCGGGGACCTTCTCGGCCCCGTACGCGCGCGTGCGGAAGAACGTCCAGGCCAGCACCGAGGTGACCACCCGCGTGGCCTCGTAGACCCAGTTCGGCTCGCGCGTCCGCGAGCGCGTGTGGAACTGGTCGAAGAACTCCTTCGGGCGGGGGTCCTTGTAGACCTGGGCGCGGATCGGCGCGAGGTCGGGGGGCGTCGTGGCCACGCCCGGAAGATATCGTCCCCGCTCCTGATCCGGACGAGCCGAGGAGCAGCCGCGTGGCGAACGTCGAGGCCCACATCACGGGCACCGTGTGGAAGATCGAGGTCAAGGTGGGCGACACCGTCGAGGAGGGCGACTCGGTGGTGATCCTCGAGTCGATGAAGATGGAGATGCCGGTCGAGGCCGAGGATCCGGGGACCGTCGCCGAGATCCGCTGCGAGGAGGGCCAGGCGGTCTCCGAGGGCGACGTCCTCGTCGTGCTCTCCTAGATGGAGGCGCTCGCCGGGGGCAAGCTGCGGGTCGACGAGCCCGCCCCGCACGTCGTCCGCGTGACGATCGACAGCCCGGCGAAGCGCAACGCGCTCGACCACGACATCCTCGACGCGCTGGCCGAGCTGGTGCCGCGACTCGACGCGCGCTGCCTCGTGATCACGGGCACCGGGCGGGTGTTCTCCGCGGGCTACGACATCGCGGCGCTGCCGCAGGACGACTTCCCGCGCGCGGCCCAGGCGATCGTCGCGCACCCGTTCGCGTCGGCGATCGAGGCCGTCGACGCCTATCCGTACCCGGTGCTCGCCGCGCTCAACGGCCACGCGATCGGCGGCGGGCTCGAGCTCGCGCTCTCGTGCGACCTGCGCGTCTGCAGCGCGGACGCGCGGCTGGGGATGCCGCCCGCCCGGCTCGGCCTCATCTACTCCCACACCGGGCTGCGCAAGTTCATCGACGCGCTCGGCGCCCCGCGCACGCGCGAGCTGTTCTTCACCGCCCGCGCGGTGGGCGCCGAGGAGGCGATGAGCTGGGGCCTCGTCGGCGAGGTCGTGCCGGCCGACGAGGTCGCCGCCCGCGCGGTCGAGCTCGCGGCCGAGATCGCCGCCAACGCGCCGCTCTCGCTCGCCGGCAACAAGCGCGTGATCCGCGAGCTGCTCGCGGCCGAGGGCGCGCTCGACCCGGCCGTCGAGGCCGAGCTCGTCGCGCTGCGCGACGCGTGCTTCGCCTCGGAGGACTTCCGCGAGGGCGTGCAGGCGTTCGCCGAGAAGCGCGCGCCGCGCTGGCACGGACGCTGATCGACGGGCCGCGTCACACTGGAGGGGTGCGCCGCCTCGTACCCGTGCTGGTCGCGGCCGCGCTCCTCGCGCCCGGCGCGGCGGAAGCGGCCCCGATCGACCCGATCGCCCAGGTCGCCCCTGCGGTCGACCCGCCGATCGCCTGGCACCGCTCGGTCGCGGTCGGCAAGCCGTTCGCCGGGCGCCTGTCCGGCGGCGTCCAGCTCCCCGCCGAGGGGCGCGACTTCTGGACCTACGACTGGGGCCTGAAGGCCTCGCCCAACCGCTCCCTGGCGGCGCTGGGGGACGAACCGGCTGATCCGCACGCTGCTCGACGTCCTCGACGCCTACCGCGCGACGAACCCGGGCGCGCCGCGGGTCGGGATCGCCGACCTCTCCCGGGTCAACGGCGGCCGCTTCGGCGCGAACTTCGGCGGCCTCGGGCACGCCTCGCACCAGAACGGGCTCGACGCCGACGTGCTCTACCCGCGCACCGACCGGCTCGAGCGCCGCGCCTGGTCGCCGGACCTCGTCGACCGGCGGCTGTCGCAGCGGCTCCTCGACGCGTTCGTGGCCGCGGGCGCGACCGACGTGTTCGTCGGCCCGGAGCTCGGGCTGCGCGGGCCGCGCGGCGTCGTGATGGAGCTCGTCCACCACGACGACCACATGCACGTGCGGATCCGCTAGCGCCGGGGGCGAGATACCGGGTGCGCGTCGCCTATGTCTCGCCATGCGTGACAAACGCGACATCGGCCCCGCGATCGCCGCGCTGGCCGGCCGCCAGGGCGGCGTCGTCGGGATCGGGCAGCTCCTCGCAGCAGGGCTGACGCGGGCCGCGGTCGCGCGCCGGGTCGCCGCAGGCGCTCCTGCATCCGCTCCAGCGCGGCGTCTACGCGGTCGGGCACCGCGACCTCGCCGTCCGCGGTCGGCGCTGGGCGGCGGTGCTCGCGTACGCGCCGGACGGCGTCATCAGCGATCGCACCGCCGCGGCGGCGTACGGCTTCTGACCGGCGGCGGGACTGTTGCACGTCACCGTCGCCGCGCCGGCCGGCGACCGCGGGACGGCGTCCGGCTCCATCGCCGGCGGCTCGCCGCCGACGAGATCACGCGGCTCGACGGCCTGCCGATCACGACGCCGGCGCGGACGCTGCTCGACCTCGCGGCCACGCTCCCCGCGCCGCGACTGATCACCGCCATCAGCCGCGCCGAGCAGCTCCGCCTGCTCAGCTTCGCCGACCTCCACGCGCTCCTGCGACGCCATCAGCGGCCGCGCCGGCTCCCGTTCGCTGCGCGCTGGCGCTCGCCCGCTATGCCGGCCCGCGCGACACGCGCAGCGAGCTCGAGGACCTCATCGCCGAGCTCTGCGACCGCCACCGGCTCGAGCGGCCGGAGCACAACGTCGTCGTCGAGGGCCACACCCGCGACTTCGCCTGGCCCGCCCGGCGGCTCGTCGTGGAGGGCGACTCGTTCACGTGGCACCGCTCCCCCATCGCCCTGGACGCCGACCGCGAGCGCGACCTCACGCTCGTGTTGTCCGGTTGGCGCGCCCTGCGCTTCACCCATCACCAGGTCACGCGCCGCCCCGGCTGGGTCGCCGCGGCGATCGGCGCGGCGCTCCGGAGCCGGCTAGCGGTTGGTGCAGAGGCAGACCAGCTTGTCGCCGCGCTCGGAGCTCCCCGATCGCGGGGTCGTCGAAGCGCAGCACGTCCGGTCCGCGCACGACGGCGATGATCGGCGCGTCGGTCGCGAAGCTGCCGAGCCGCTTGCCGGACTGCTCCTCCCCGACCTCGCGCTCGGTGATGTCGAGCCCCTCGCCGACCGAGAGGAGGTCCTCCAGCACGGCGACGATCCGCGGGCTCTTGATCGCGTGCCCGAGCAGCCGCCCGGCCGCGCCCGAGGAGACGACCACCGAGTCGGCGCCGCCCTGGCGCAGCAGGTGGGCGTTCTCCTCCTCGCGCACCGAGGCGACGATCCGCGCGCGCGGGTTGAGCTCGCGCGCGGTGAGCGTGATCAGCACCGCGCTGTCGTCGCGGTCGGGCGCGACGACGACCGCGGCGGCGTCGCGCACGCCCGCCGCCTCGAGCACGGCCGACGAGCTCGCGTCGCCGATCACGCCCGCGTAGCCCGAGCGCTTGGCCTCCTCGATCGCGGCGCCGTGCTCGTCGATCACGACGATCGAGCCGGGCTCCTGCCCGTGCGCGAGCAGGGTCTCGATGGCGGTGCGCCCCTTGACGCCGTAGCCGCAGACGATGGTGTGGTCCTGCAAGGTCCGCCTCCAGTTGCGCTCGCGGTATGCGGTGCGGGTCCGCTCGGCCAGCACCTCGAGCGTGGTCGACACCAGGATGACGAGGAACAGCACGCCGGCGGGCATCACGACGAGCACGTTCACGAGCCGCGCGCCGTCGCTGACCGGCGTGATGTCGCCGTAGCCGGTCGAGGTCACGCTGACCGCGCCGAAGTAGAGCGCGTCGAGCGCGTCGATCTCGCCGCCGCTGCCGTCGCGGAACCCTTCCCGGTCCAGGTAGGTGATCACCGAGACGATCAGCACGAGCCCGGCCGCGATGCCGAGGCGGCGCAGCAGGACCTCGAGCGGCCCGCGGTCGCTCGAGGGGAGTCGGACATCGGCGCGATCGGCCGGCACGCGCTGGATTGTGGCGTCCGGAGCGGTTCGTAGGGTTCCGCCATGCTGCCGTCGTCCACCCGAGCCCCCCGCTCGGCCGCGTAGACAGGAGCCCCATGCTGGATCTGCAGGACCGACTGGACGAGCTCAAGGGGCTCGGCCTCTATCGGCGCATGCGCATGGTCAGCGGCCCGCAGGGGCCGCGCGTGGTCCTCGACGGCACGCCCGTGCTCCTGCTCTGCTCGAACAACTACCTCGGGCTCGCCGACCACCCGCGCGTGCGCGAGGCGGCGGCCGACGCCGCGATGCGCTGGGGCGCCGGCACCGGCGCCTCGCGGCTCGTCTCGGGCAACATGACGCTGCATCGCCGGCTCGAGGAGCGGCTCGCGGCGTTCAAGGGCACGCAGAGCGCGGTGCTGTTCGGCTCCGGCTACCTCGCCAACCTCGGCGTCATCCCGGCGCTCGCCCGGCGCGGCGAGATCGTCTTCGCCGACGAGCTCAACCACGCCTCGACCTCCGACGGCTGCCGGCTGGCCGGCGCCGAGGTCTTCGCGTACCGCCACGGCGACGTCGAGCACCTCGCATGGGGCCTGCGCAACGCCGACGGCCGCGGCGCGCTGATCGCCACCGACGGCGTCTTCTCGATGGACGGCGACGTCGCCCCGCTCGAGGAGATCGTCGAGCTGGCGCGGCGGCACGACGTGCGCGTGATGGTCGACGACGCGCACGGCGACGGGACGCTCGGGCCGGGCGGCCGCGGCACGATCGCCGAGGCCGGGCTCGACGGCGAGGTCGACGTGATCGTCGGCACGCTCGGCAAGGCGTTCGGCTCCTACGGCGCCTACGTCGCCTGCGACGACCCGATGGCCCGCTATCTCGTCAACAGCGCGCGGACGCTGATGTTCTCCACCGGCCTCCCGCCCGCCGCGGTCGCGGCGGCGATGGCGGCGCTCGAGCTCCTCGCCGAGCAGCCGCGGCGCGTCGAGCGGCTGGCCGACAACGCCGCCGCGCTGCGCGACGAGCTCGCGCGCGAGGGCTTCGACGTCTCGGGGCCGGAGACGCAGATCGTGCCGCTGATCGTCGGCGACGCCGGGCTCGCCCTGCGGATCTGCGAGGCGGCGCTGGAGCAGGGCGTGTTCGCGCAGGCGATCCGCCCGCCCGCCGTGCCGGAGGGGACGTCGCGGCTGCGGCTCGCGGTCATGGCCTCGCACACGAAGGAGGAGCTGCGCGACGCCGCGCGGATCCTCGCCCGCGCGGCGCTGCGCAACGGCCTGCGCCCGTCGGTCACCGTGCCGGTGGCGGCGACGCAGTCGGGGCCGCGCCCTGCGGCGGCGCGCGGCGTGTTCGACGCGGACGCCGACGGCGGGCTGGCGCGCGCCGCGTAGCCGGCGCGCCTGCGGACATCGGCGCGCCCGGCGTATCGTGGCGGGCATGGTCGCCGCGCTCTCGCCCGCCCAGTGGTCGCTCGTCGCGCTCGCGGTCGCCCTGGCCGTGTACGCGCTCGCCGTCGGGCTGCTCGATCGCGTTCGGGCGGCGCGTCGACGCGCGGGCGCTCGCCGGTTTCATCCCGGACTGCGTCGTGCTCGTCGGGCGGCTCGCCGCCGATCCGCGCGTGCCGCGGCGGGCGAAGCTGCTGCTCGCGCTGCTGGCCGGCTACCTCGCACTGCCGTTCGACCTCGTCCCCGACTTCATCCCCGTCGCCGGCCAGCTCGACGACGCGATCCTCGTCACGCTCGTCCTGCGCGTCGTGGTGCGCGCGGGCGGGTTCTCTCACTACTCGATCGTCGTCGCGCTCGTCCTGCGCATCGTCGTGCGTGCGGGCGGCCGGGAGCTGCTCGACGAGCACTGGCCCGGGCCGGCGCGCTCGCGGGCGCTGATCCAGCGCCTCGCCTACCCGGCGCCGGCCGACCCGCCGGCCGCCGCCGCGTCAGCGCCAGACCACCCGCAGCCGGATCGTCCAGCGGACGGTCCCGTCGCCGGTGATCGCGTGGTGGTGGTAGCGCGTCGACCACGACGCGCCGTCGCCCGCGCTGAGGCCGCGCCGCCACCAGCGGCCCTCGCTGACGACCGCCCAGTGGAACCGGGCCGCGATGGCGGCCTCCGCCGCGGTCCGCGCGACGGCGCACGCCGGCTGCGCGGTCACGACGTGCACCCGGACGGCGACGTCGGGCGTGAAGGCGACGGGCTCGCAGCGCGTCGCGCCGGGTGCCGCCGCAGGGGCGGCCGCGACGAGCACGACGGCGGCGGCCGCGACGGCCAAGGGCCGGCGCCTCATCGCCCGCTCGCGGCGGTGGCGGCAAGCGGTGTGCAGTGCGCGCTGGTGCGCCGCGCGCCGCGCTGGCGCTGACCCGGGGGCGGGAGCACCGCTCGCGCCGCACAGCGATGCGGCAGCGGCCCGTCGCTGGTCAGCGCGAGGATGTGGATCGCGATCGGGCAGCTCCGGCGCCGGTCGGGCAGCGTGCGGCAGGGACCGGGGAGCTCGAAGCCCGCCCAGAGCGGCGCCGGATAGACCGCGAGCCACGCGGCCGTCGCGCGGAGCGCGGCGGCGCGGTCGCGATGCCCCGGCACGACGGCAGCGTCCGCCGCTGCCGGGAACGCGACTGCGAGCCCCCCGGCCACGGTGGCGAGCAGCGCCGCAACGCGCCCCACCCGGCGGGTTGCACCCGCCTCGTCCTTGACTCGACCGGGGGCCGCTTCCGTGCTGCACCGCATAGGCGAGCATTGGCCTGTCGCGACGGCCGGCGCAACGGGGTGCCGACCGAGGACCCGACCGAGGACTTTGGCCGGGCCGCCGGTTGCGATACGCGGTCCGACCGCGGTAGCGTTGGGCCATGCGTCGTGTCCGGCGCGGGCTCGCGGGGCGGGAGCGTCACCCGTGATCACCGAAGGACACCGCTCAGCGGCCCCGCTGCTCGAGCGCGAGAGCGAGCTGCAGGCGTTGGAGGTCCTGGCGGAGGACGGCGCGGCCGGGTGCGGGCGCATGGCGCTCGTGGAGGGTCCGGCGGGTATCGGCAAGACGCGGCTGCTCGAGGCTGCGCGCGCGCAGGCTGCGGCGGACGGGATGCTCGTCCTGAGCGCCCGCGGCGGGGAGCTCGAGGGCGACTTCGGCTTCGGCGTGGTGCGCCAGCTCCTCGAGCCGGTGCTGGCCCGCGCCGGCGCCGAGCAGCGCGCTTGCCTGCACGATGGCGCGGCGCGGCTCGCCGAGCCGGTGTTCGCATCCTCTCCGCCGGACCCCGGCAGCCGGCCGCCCCACTCCGTCCTGCACGGCCTCTACTGGCTCGTCGCGAACCTCGCGGAGCAGGCGCCGCTGTTCATGACCGTGGACGACGTGCACTGGGCCGATGCGGCGTCGGTCCGCTTCCTCCTCCATCTGGCGCCGCGGCTCGACGGGCTGCCGGTCGCGCTCTGCCTCTCGTCCCGCAGCGGCGACCCGGCGCTCGACGCCGATCTGCTGCGCGCCCTCGTGCTCGAGGCGAGCCCGCCGGTGCTGCGGCCGGGCGCGCTGAGCCGGGCCGCGGTCGCGCAGCTCGCCGGCGACGCGGGCGCGAACGGGGTCTCCCGCGCGCTGCACGAGGCGAGCGGCGGGAACCCGTTCCTGGTCGTCGAGGCGATCGAGCAGCTGGAGCGCGACCGCGGCGTGGCGGGCGTCCCGGACCCCGCCGCGGTGCGCCGCCTCGCCTCGGAGCGGATCGCGGCGTCGCTGCTGCTGCGCGTCGGGCGCGTCGATGCCGGCGCGCTCGCGCTGGGCCGCGCGATCGCCGTGCTCGGCGAGGACGCCACGGCGGTCCGCGCGGGCCGCCTCTCCGGCGTCGACGGCGAGCAGGTCTGGGCGGTGCTGGATGCGCTCGCGCGCGCGGCGATCCTCGCGCCGGGCGAGTCGCTCGCGTTCGCGCATCCTCTCGTCCGGACCGCGATCCACGAGGACATGAGCGGCGCGCAGCGCGCCGAGCTGCACGCGCGCGCGGCGCGACTGCTGGCCGGCGAGGGAGCGCAGCCGGAGGTCGTCGCGCTGCATCTCCTCGCGGCGCTCCCACGCGCCGATCCGTGGGTCGTCTCGGCGCTCCGGGACGCCGCGGTGCTCGCGGCCGCCCGCGGGTCCCCGGAGACGGCGGTGAGCTACCTGCGCCGTGCGCTCCGCGAGCCGCCGGACGGCCCGCGGGACGCGGACGTGCTGCTCGAGCTCGGGCGGGCCGAGATGGCGACCGGCGACCCCGCGGGCCTCGGGCACCTGCGGCGCGCCGGCGCCGAGCCGCGCGTGACGCGCAGCGCCGAGACGGCAGGGTTGCTGGCGCGCGCGCTCGTGGCCTTCGGCCGGCAGGCGGAGGCCGTCGCCGCGTACGACCGGGCGATCGCGGCGGTCGGCGACGACGAGGAGGACGCCGCGCTCCGGCTCGAGGCCGAGGCGGCGAACGCCGCGCGGATGATCCGGCTCGACCGGGAGCCGATCGGCGAGCGCCTGCGCCGCGCGGGCCGCCGGGTGACCGGCGACTCGGTGGCCGAGGAGATGGTCCTGGCCGAGCTGGCACACGACCGCGCGGTCGACAACGGACCCGCCGCCGAGGTCGCCGCGCTGGCCCGGGCCGCGTTGCGGAGCGGTCGGCTCGCGGGCCGGACCCCGGACGCGGGACCGGTCTGGGACGCCGTGCTGGCGCTGATCTTCGCCGACGAGCTCGAGCTCGCCGAGCAGCACCTGCACGGACTGCTGGCCGACGGGCGCCGGCACGGGTCGCTCGTCCCGGTCGCGGGCGCGTCGTCGATGCGCGCGCTCTGCGCGCTCCGGCGCGGCGACATGACGCGCACGCTCGGCGAGGCCGACGCGGCGCTGACCGCCGCGCACGGCGGGTTCGGCCTGATCACCCGGCTCGCCGCCGCGTACCGCGCCCACGCGCTGATCGAGCGGGGCGAGCTCGAGGCCGCGGAGCTGGCGCTCGGCGACCTGCCGGCGACGGAGGTGCCGGACGACGTCTCGTTCGACCACATGCTGTTCGAGCGCGCGCGCCTGCGGCTCGCGCGCGACCAGCTGAGCGCAGCCGTCTCCGATCTGGCGCTGGTGGGCGGGCACGTGACCGGCTGGCACGCCGGCGGGCGGCGGCCGGTCGGGGCGGTCCCGTCGCTGCCGGGCATCGAGCACCGCGTGGTGCTCGTCCAGGCGCTGGTACGACTCGGCGAGGACGACGCGGCGGACCGGGCCGCCGCGGAGGAGGCGCGGTTCGCACGCGCCTGGGACACGCCCCGCGCCCGCGGCAACGCGCTGCGGGCACGGGCGCTGGTCGAGCCCGGCGAGCGGAGCATCGCGGCGCTCGCCGAGGCGGTCGAGCTGCTGGCGCGCTCGCCCGGCCGGCTCGACCGCGCCCACGCGCTGGCCGAGCTCGGCGCCGCGCTGCGGCGCGCCGGCAAGCGTGCGGAGGCACGCCGCGCGCTCGAACGCGGCATGGACCTGGCCCACCGCTGCGGGGCGCTCGCGCTCTCCGAGACCGCCCGCGCCGAGCTGCGCCTGCTCGGCGCGCGTCCCCGCCGCCCGGCCGTCACCGGCGTCGACTCGCTCACCCCCAGCGAGTACCGGGTCTGCGAGATGGCCGGCCACGGCATGACGAACAAGGAGATCGCGCAGGCCCTGTTCGTCACGCTCCGGACCGTCGAAGGGCATCTCACCCATTCGTTCCTGAAGCTCGAGGTCCGTACGCGCGACGAGCTGCCCGGCGTCCTCGGACGCCGCGACCGGCCGAGCTGGAAACTGGCGCTTCCGGCCAACCCCGGGCGCGCGCGCGCGTCCCACTCCACGACCCCGGAATGAACACGGAGCCAGACGCATGACACGAATCGCGAACCCGGCCGCCCACCCGGCGGCCCGCGACCGATGATCGCCGCCGCCGCGAACGAGCGGACGCAGCCTCCGGAGGGGAGCGGCGAGCTCGGGCGGCTCGTCGCCGAGCTCGAGGCCGCGACCGACCCCCATGCCGCGCTGCGGCGGATCGCGGCGCTCCGGCAGGAGCTCGACGACGTCGAGCGGGCCAACGTCGTCCGCGCGCTCGCCGGCGGCGCGTCGCTCGCCGCGATCGGCCGCGACCTCGGCGTCTCGCGCCAGGCCGTGCACCGGCGCTACGGCGATCTCGCCACCGGCCTGCGCGCGGAGTACACGCCCCGCCCGGCGCCCCCGCCCGAGCGGCTCGCCGACGGCCTCGTGCTCACCGACGCGGCGCGGCTCACGCTGCGCCACGCCGTCGCCGAGGCGCAGGCGACGGGGGACGTGGTGCTCGGCGGCGAGCACGTGCTGCTCGCGCTGCTGCGGCCCGGGACCTTGCCCGCGCTCGAGCACGTCTCGCAGGAGCGCGCGCGGACCCACATCCTCGCCGCGTCGAGCAGCTCGAACGTCTTCGCGCGCGAAGGCGTCCGCCCCGACGCCCGGGCGTTCCTGATCGCCGTCGCCGGCGAGGCGCGCCGGCGCGGATCCGACCGCATCACCCCGGAGCTGCTGCTCCTCACCGCGCTCGCCGAGCCGGACTCCGCGGCGGCGCGGACGCTGCGCGCGATCGGGGCCGATCCCGACGCGATCGCCGCGGCGCTCGCCTCCGGCGAGCGGCGATGACCGCCACGCCGGACTTCGGGGCGGAGCGCTTCGCGCTGGGCCGGGCGCGCGGCGTGGCGATCCGCGGCGAGCTCGACCTCGACGTGGCGCCGGGCGTGACCGCGCTCGTCGACGAGGCGATCCGCACGACCGCCGGCACGTTCGTCGTCGACCTCTCCGGGCTCAGGTTCCTGGATTCCACCGGCCTCACGCTGTTCATCCGCGCCCGGGCGCTGCTCGGGCAGGAGGGCCGGGCGATCGCGGTCATCTGCCCGCCGGGCCAGGCGCGCGGCGTCTTCGAGGCCGCCGGCATCGCGGACCTGTTCTCGCTCTTCGGGTCGCGCGAGGAGGCCGTCGCCGGCGGCGTCGGGCTGCCAGAGTCCGCGGGTCGTGCCGTCCAGCCGCAGGAGTGACCCGATGAGCCAGGCCGATGACGAGCGGACCGAGTTGATCCTCGCGACGCTGACGGAGGCGTTCGAGCCGCTGATGAAGGCCGATGCCGACGCGTTCCGGACGAAGTTCCGCAAGATGGCCGCCGACCCGTTCGCGTTCTACCGCGGCAGCGCCTGCGTGTTCTACGCCGACATGCGCGAGCTCGAGGACCGCTGGGCCGACGAGCGCACGGGCCGCGTCTGGATCCACGGCGACCTGCACGCGGAGAACTTCGGCACGTACATGAACGCGAACGGCGTGCTGACGTTCGACGTCAACGACTTCGACGAGGCCTACGTCGGCCACTTCTCCTGGGACCTGCGCCGGTTCGTCGCGAGCCTCGCGCTGATGGGCTGGCAGAAGGCGCTGCCCGAGGACGCCGTGCGCGAGCTCGCCGCCGGCTACCTGCGCGCCTACGTCGAGCGGGTGCACGTCTACGTCGCCGAAGAGGAGGACGCGGCGCATGCGCTGCAGCTCGACACCGCCGAGGGCCACATCCTCGACGTCCTCCGCCTCGCGCGCTCCCGCACCCGGATCGCGCTGCTCGACGGCCTGACCGAGCTCGACGGCGACGAGCGCCGCTTCCGGCGCTCCGGTCGCGCGCGCGAGCTCGAGGACGACGAGCGCGGGCGCGTGCTGGACGCGTTCGACGCCTACCTGGAGACGATCCCGCCCGACAAGCGGGAGCGGCGCCGGATCTTCTACGCCGTCAAGGACGTCGTCGGCACGTCCGGCTTCGGGATCGGCAGCGCCGGCCTGGCCGCCTACAACCTGCTGATCGAGGGCCGCGACCAGGCGCACGAGAACGACGTGATCCTGACCATGAAGCAGGGCAACGTCGCCGCCCCCAGCCGCATCGTCGAGGACGCCGCGGTGCGCGAGCACTTCGAGCACGAGGGCCAGCGCACCGTGATCAGCCAGCGCGCGCTGCAGCAGCACACCGATCCGCTGCTCGGCCACACCCTGATCGACGGCGTCGGCTTCGTCGTGGCCGACCTCTCCCCCTACGAGGCCGATCTCGACTGGGGCGAGATCACCGAGCCGGAGGAGATCGGGCCGGTCGTCGAGGACCTCGGCCGCGCCACGGCCAAGGTCCACTGCATCTCGGACTCCGACAGCGACGCGGGCCTCGTCGAGTTCTCCACCGAGGAGGCGATCGCCGCGGTGCTCGACGGCGAGGAGGACGCGTTCGTCGACGACATCACGGACTTCGGCGTCGAGTACGCGCAGCGCGCGCGGGCCGACCACGCGCTGTTCGTCGACGCGTTCCGCGGCGGGCGGTTCGACCTCGTGTCGGCGACCTGAGGCTCAGAGCAGCTCGTAGTGCACGGTGCGGTAGCGCATGACGCGATGCGCCACCGGCACGAGGACGCGCTGTAGCACGCGGTGGCGACGCGCCAGCGCGCGCGCCGCGAGCTGCGCGTCGGCGCCGGTCAGGCGCCGTGCCCGCGCGCCGACCGCGGCGCCGGTCGGCGTGCCGGACAGCGTCGCGGGCGCGACCTCGACGCGCGGGTCGCGGCGCAGCCGCTTGGCCTTGCCGGCGGTGTGCCACGAGCGGAAGAACGCGCGGTCGCCGTCGAACGCGAGGCTCACCGGCGTCGCGACCGGCGTCCCGTCGCGCCTGAAGCTCGTCAGCAGGATCGTCTTGGTCTGCCGCAGCGGCTCGAGAGGTGCGCTCATGCACCCTGAGACGGAATCGCGCCGCGCGGCGTGACGGCCGCATCCGCGTCAGTTCAGGTCCGCGCGCTTGACCACCGCGTCGACCGCCTCGACGACCTCGGAGACGCGCCGGCAGACCTCGACCCCCGGGCGCGAGAGCGACCTGGAGGTGAGCCCCCGGCCGCCCATCACGAAGCCCGTGGACGGCCACTGCTGCTGCACCTCGTGGATCGCGATGAGCGCCTGGTCCTCCCCGCCCGGCATCGTCGCGGTCAGGCAGACGACGTCCGGCTCATGCCGCCGCGCGGACACCGCGAGCGCATCGGCGGGCACGTCGGCGCCGACCATCACCACCTCGTAGCCGGCGTCCCGGAGCAGGCTGCCGGTCATCTTCAGGGCGACGACGTGCTGCTCGCCCTCGGGCGCGGCGAGCATCACCCGCAGGCCGCCGCGCGCGCTCGCGACGCGCTGCGCCTCGCGCTCGAGCGCCAGCACGCGGATCGAGATCTCGGTCGCGATGTGCTCGTCGGCGACGGAGATCTCGCCGCGCTCCCAGAGCTCGCCGACGAACCACAGCGCGGGGGCGATGATCTCGTCGTCGATCTCCGCCGCGCTCAAGCGCGCCTCGAGCGCCTCGCGGATCACGAGCTCCGCCGCCACCTCGTCCCCCCGGAGCAGCGCGGCGGCGTACGCGCGGCCGATCCCGGTGACCTTCGCCTCGCGGGAGTCCGGCGAGCCGTTCTGAGGACGATCGCGCATTGCCCCTCTCGACGACGATAGCCCACCCGGCCGCCCGCCACGTCGGCGCCCTGGTCTAGTCGCGTCCGCGCATCGGCTAGGCGCCGTACGGGCCGCCCACGTTGCGCCACATGGCCGGGCGCGGATCGTCCGCGGTCGGCGGCTTCGGCCGCGCCTCCTGCGCGCTCGCGAGCGGGCGCTGCGTCGGCATGCCCACCCTGACCACCGACCAGTGGCCCGGCGTGATCTCGCGCGGGAGCCACGAATGGGTCGCCCGGTCGGCGTGCTCGCGGGCGAGCCGCCCGCACTCCGAGATCGCCTCTTCCCTGGTCATAGGGAGAGCGTACGCCGATCCCTTCGCGCCATGTAAACGATGCTCAAGCGGGCGCCGGGGGCGCGCCGTCGTCCTCGGTCTCGATCTCGGCGAGCCGGCGGTGGAGCCGATCGCGCAGCTCGTCCGGCTCGAGCGCGCTCTGCGCGCGCTTCTTGCGTGCCACGACGACGCCCGTGGCCGCGACGCCCGCGACGCCGGCCAGGCCGACGAGCTTCCAGGGGATCCGCATGGCCGCGTAGGTTACGGCGGTGCGCCAGGAGCCGACGATCCCGCTCGACGACGCGGTCGCCACGGCGGCGACCGGCGACATCTGGCTGTTCCGCGGGCGCTCGTTCGCCGACCGCGCGATCCAGACCTTCACCAACAGCCCGGTCAACCACGTCGGGATGGTCGTCGCGCTCGACGACCTCCCGCCGCTGCTGTGGCACGCCGAGCTCGGCCAGTCGCTGCCGGACGTGTGGAGCGGCAAGCGCCAGCGCGGCGTGCAGCTGCACGTGCTCGACAAGGCGGTGCGGCAGTGGCGCGACCGCTACGGCCAGCGCGCCTGGACGCGCCAGCTCGAGGGGACGCTCACCCGCGAGCACGAGGACAAGCTGATCCGCGTGATCGACCGGATGGACGGCCGCCCGTTCCCGACCACCCCCGGCATGGCGCGGCAGTGGCTCGTCGGCCGGCTGCGGCGGGACACCCCGCTCGAGACGATCTACTGCGCCGAGCTGGTCGCGTACACCTACCAGCAGATGGGCCTCCTGCCCGCGCGGCGGCCCGCGAGCTGGTACGACCCGGGCCGGTTCTGGAGCGGCGACCGGATCGCGCTCGTCGAGCCGTTCGCGCTCGCCGCCGAGGTCGCGGTCGGCTAGCCGGAGCCGATCGAGGACCCGGCGAGGAAGAAGAACCAGGCCTCGAAGGCGAGGCCGGCGAGGACCACCGCGCCGATCAGCACCTTGTCGAGCGCGGAGAGCCCGCCGGCGGGCGCGTGCGCCGGGCCGCTGTTGAACGGCTTCATCCAGGTCGTCTGACGCCGCGCCGTGGCCCGCCCCGCGAGCGCGTCGTGGGCGGCGCCCATCCGGTTGAGCGCCCAGACCAGCCCCGCGCACAGCAGGCCCATGACCACGATCACCGTGAGCACCGCGGTCATCGAGAGCCCACCCGCCTCGCCCTGGACCTGCGCCCCGATCCAGATCGCGAGCAGCGGCGCGCCGGTGAAGAGGTTCACCGCGGCCAGGGCCATCAGCGCCAGGAGCAGGAGCCGCTTGGCGTGCGTCGCCGCCATCGCGGCCGAAGTGTCGCGCATCTCAGAGCGGCTTCGCGAACTCGGTGTACGTCTTGCGGACGTGCATCCCGACGTGCTCGTAGAGCCCGCGCGCGCCCGTGCGCGAGTCGGTCGACAGCCCGGCCCGGCGCAGGCCACGGCGCCACGTCTCGCCGAACGCGTGCTGGAGCAGCGCCCGCGCCAGCCCGCGGCCGCGGTGCTCGCGCGCGACGGCGAGCTGATCGACCCAGCCCTCGTCCCGCTCGACCACCAGCAGCAGCGCGCCCGCGACCTCGTCGCCGCGCACGGCGAGCGCCAGCAGCGACGGCTCGAAGCCGGGGCGCTCGAGCGTGGACGCCCGCCAGTCCTCGAAGCTCGAGCCGTCGCGGTCCGGCCACTCCGAGAACGCGCGGTCGATCACGTCGTAGGCGACCCGCTCGTCGCCGGCGCCGAGCGGGCGGATCGCGTAGCCGGGCGGGAGCGCGGGCGGCGCGGGCTCGGCCACGAGGTCCAGCGCGAAGAACCAGTCCTCCCAGCGCGGCTCGTAGCCGTGCGCGGTGAACAGCGCCCGCGCGGCGGCGTCGTGCTCCGAGAGCGACTGCGTGCAGTCCTGCGCGCCGAGCTCCCGCGCGGCCGCCTCCGCCCAGCCGAGCAGCCACGTCCCGAGCCCGCGGCCGCGCGCCGCCGGATGGACGAACGCGAACGTCAGCCGCGTCCCGATCTGCGCGCCGAACCCGACGAGCGCGCCGTCCTCGCGGATGCCGACGCTGTCGCGCGCGAAGTCGAAGCTCGGCCGCCCGATCATCGCGACGAGGTCGGCGCGCGAGACCTCCGCGGCGCCGTCGTCGTGCTCCTCGGACGCGCACCAGACGCCCAGCACCGCATCGAGATCGGCCGGCCCGAGCGGGCCGGTCGTGATCACCGCCCGGTCCCCTCGGCGTAGTCGAGCAGCGACTTGTCGACGAGCCACTCGACGGGCGCGCGGTCGTCGGTGTAGACCTCGCCGCCGGGCAGCCCGGGGGCGAGCCGGCGCGCATCCGTCCGCGCCACCTGGGCGAGCTCCGGCGGCATCCCGAGCGCCGCGTTGCGCAGCCGCTCGGCCGACGGCCGCGTCGTGCTGCCGACCAGCAGCGTGTTCGTGTCCCTGACCGGGTCGCGCGTCACGTACGGGAACGCCGCGCCCATCGTCGCGGTCAGCACGCGCTCGAGCTGCGAGCTGCCCTCGGGATGGCCGACGTTGATGATCACCGCGCCGCCCGGCGCCAGCCGGTCGCGCGCCAGCTCGAAGAACTCCTTCGTGGCGAGGTAGAACGGGATGTAGGGCTGGCGGTAGGTGTCGAGGAAGATGAAGTCGTAGCGCTCGTCCGTCTTGCGCAGGAACGGGCGCGCGTCGTCGGTGTGGAGCCGCAGCTGCGGACGCGGCTCCAGCCCGAAGTACCGCTTCCCGATGTCGAACAGCTCGCCGTCGATCTCGACGGCGTCGATGACCGTGTCGGGGAAGTACTTCGCGTACGCGCGCGCCACGGTGCCACCGGCCACGCCGAGCATCGCCACCTTGCGCGGCGGCGTGTCGCGGAGCGTGAACGGGAGCGTCAGGTGCCCGTCCCAGTAGTTGCCGGTCAGCACGGTGTCGCGGCGCCAGATCGAGTGGATCGCCTGGCCCTCGTTGAGCTCGAGCTGGCGGCGGCCGTCCGGGTACTCGATCACCCGCGCGTACTGGTACGTCGTCTCCGCCTCGTGGATCACGCGTCCCTCCTCCGCCGCCTTGACCACGCCGACCGGGAGCAGCAGCAGCGCGGCGACGGCGAGCGGCGCCAGCATCCAGCGCCGGCCGAGGCCGAGCGCGGCCACGAGCGCGAGCAGGATCGCGTAGACGAGGAAGGTGCGCTGCGTGCCGACGAGCGGGATCAGCAGCAGCGAGGCGCTGAACGTCCCGACCAGCGAGCCGACCGTCGAGATCGCGTACATGCGGCCCGCGGTCTCACCCGAGTCCTCCACCCGCTCGAGCTTGAGCCGGATCGCCCAGGGCGACACGGCGCCGAGCATCAGCACGGGGATCGAGACGAGCGCGAGGACCCCGAACAGCGAGCCCGCGAAGCCGCCGATCGAGACGTCGTCGAACGCGTCGACGGACAGCGAGAGCAGCGGCTGGGCGACGATCGGGACGACCGCGAGCAGCACCGACGAGGCCAGCACCAGGCCGCACAGGCCCGGCAGGTGCGGGTGCCGGTCGGCCAGCCGGCCGCCGAACCAGTAGCCGATCGACAGCGCCACGAGCACGACCGCGATCGTGTTCGCCCACACGATCGTGGAGTCGCCGAAGAACGGCGCGATCAGCCGGGCGACCGCGATCTCCGAGCCGAGCGTCGCGATGCCGACGACGAAGACGAGCAGCTCGAGCGGCGGCCGGGGTCGCATGGCCGCCCCAGTATGGCGACGCTTTGTTCAGTCCTCGTAGGGCACGAAGTCGGCCTTGCGTGCGCCGCAGACCGGGCAGTACCAGTCGGACGGGATGTCCTCGAACGCGGTCCCAGGCGGGATCCCGCCGTCGGGATCGCCCTCGGCGGGGTCGTAGATGAACCCGCACGACTCGCAGATCCATTGCTGGACGGTTTCGGTGCTCATGCGGGACAGCCTAGTATCGGCGGCGATGGAGGACGCCCGACCCGCGCCCGGCGAGGAGCTCACCGACGGGCCGCCCGTCGAGCCGCGCCAGGCGGCGACCGTGATCGTGCTGCGCGGGGGCGACGCAGCACTCGAGGTCCTGCTGCTGCGGCGTAACCCGGAGGCGCGCTTCATGGGCGGCGCCTGGGTCTTCCCGGGCGGCGCGGTCGACCCGGCCGACGGCGCGGCCGCGGCGGGCCCCGGCGCCGACGCCGCCCATCGCGCGGCGGCGATCCGCGAGGTCTCCGAGGAGGCAGGCCTGGCGCTCCCGGACCCGGCCGCGCTGATCCCGTTCAGCCGCTGGATCACGCCCGCGCAGATCGCGATCCGCTTCGACACGCACTTCTTCCTCGCGCCGCTGCCCGACGGGCAGGAGCCGCGGGTGGACGGCGGCGAGATGGTCGCCCTGCGCTGGGAGACGCCGGGCGGGGCGCTCGACGCCGGCCGCCGCGGCGAGCTCCAGCTCGTGTTCCCGACGATCAAGCACCTCGAGCAGCTCGCCGCGTTCGACACGGCCGCCGCGCTGCTCGCCTGGGCGACCGGCCGCGAGGTCGTCGCGGTCGAGCCGCGCGTGATCGGCGGCGAGGCCGCCCGTGTCGTGCTCCCCGGGGAGCCCGGCTATGACGGCTGAGCCCTGGGTCGCGATCGGCGTGCCGATCGACTCCGTCGGCCGCGCGGGCGGGACGGAGCTGGCGCCCGCCGCCGTGCGCGAGCGCGACCTCCTGAGCCGGCTCGGCGCGCGCGACGCGGGCGACCTCGCGCCGCGGATCCGCGGCGACGTGCGCGATGCCGAGACCGGGGTGATCGGGATCGACGGCGTCGTCGCCGTCACCGAGGCCGTGCGCGCGGCGGTCCGCGACGCGGTCGCCTCCGGCGGACGGCCGCTCGTGCTCGGCGGCTGCTGCACGGTGGTGCCCGGCGCCATGGCGGGGCTGCGCGACGCGGACGCAGCGGCCGGGCTCGCGAACGTCGACGGCCACGTCGACGTCTACGACGGCGTCAGCTCCCCCACCGGCGAGGCGGCCGACATGCCCGTCGGCGTCGCGCTCGGCCGCGAGCCGGCCCGCTGGGTGGCCGCCGCGGGCGGCCCGTCGGTCGGCGCCGGCGACGTCGTCGCGCTGGGCGCGCGCGACCCCGAGGAGGCCGGCGACATCGCCGCCCTGCTGGCCGGCGACCTGGCGGCGCTCGAGGTGCTCGGGCCCGCGGCGCTGCGCGCGGAGGGCCTCGCGGCGGCCGGCGAGCGCGCCGCGGCGCGGCTGGGACGCTTCTGGATCCACCTCGACGTCGACGTGCTCGACGAGGCGGCGATGCCGGCGACCGACTACCTGATGCCGGGCGGGCTCGGCTGGGACGAGCTCGCCGCGCTGATGGACCCGCTCGGCGCCGCCCCGGGGCTCGCCGGGCTCAGCCTCGGTTGCCTGAACCCGGAGAAGGACCCGGACGGCGCCTACACGGACCGCACCTGCGACCTGCTGGCCGCGGCGCTCGCGCCCGGCCGCCGCTGAGGCGGGCGGCCGGGCGCGGCGCGGAGGCGCGCTACTTCAGCGCGCCGTCGCCGGTCTTGGCCTTGACCTTGACCTTCTTGGACGCGACGCGGCTGCCGTCCTCGAAGAAGCCGGACCGCGAGCGCGCGAGCGTCAGCGTCGCGTGCGCCGAGGCGTCCGCGAACTCCCCCAGCGCCCGGGTGCTGAGGTTGGTGATGTCGTCGCAGGCCTGGTGGTAGCAGGGGTCGTAGGCGACCCCGGCGGTGCCGCCGTAGGTCTCCGCCTGCGCGGCCGTCTTGATCCCCTCGGCGCCCGAGAACAGGCCGCCGGCCGGGATCCCCGCCGCGATGAACGGGCCGTAGTCCGACCGGCCGTCGAACGCGGTCGGCTCGCTCGCCAGGCCCTGCGAGCCGAAGTAGCCGGTGAACACCGACTCGATCTGCGCCGAGCCGGGCGGGCCCGCCTGCGGCGTGTCCGAGCCGTCGCCGTCGTACACGAAGCGCACGAAGTTCGGCGACGCGGTCATGTCGAAGTTGAGGTTGGCGTAGATCTGGCCGACCTCGTCCGGGGTGAGCTCGGAGACGTAGTGCTCCGAGCCGAGCAGGTTCGCCTCCTCGGCGCCCCAGAACGCGAACTTCAGCTGGCGCCGCGGCTTGATCTTCAGCTCGGCCAGCTCCTCGGCGATCTCGAGGTTCTGCGACGTGCCCGAGCCGTTGTCGTTGATGCCCGGGCCCTCGGTCACGGAGTCGAGGTGCGCGCCGACGATGACCTGCTCGTCCGGGTCGCCCCGCTTCGTGGTGGCGATGATGTTGGACGTGGTGGCGTCCGGGTCGTTCTCGGTCGACGACGTGACGGTCGCCGACACGGCGCCGGCCTCCGCCGCGGCCTGCAGCGCCGCGCCGTCCTCGAACGAGAGGCCGATCACGGGCAGCGTGAAGATCCGGCCGAGCGTGCCGGCGAGCAGCTCCGTCCGGCCCGGCTGGCCCTCGTTGAAGATGATCACCGCGTCATAGCCGGCCGCCTGCGCGTTCTCCGCCTTCACGGCGAACTCGCAGGTGCCGCGCTGGACGAGCGCGATCTGGTCCTCCGTCGCCGACGCGGGCGTGAAGTCGCCGGGCTCGCAGCCCGCCGACGACGAGCTCGGGGTCGGCCCGGGCGGGAGCTGGTTGTTCGTCGCGGGCACCACGTCGCCCGTGACCTCGCCGCTGCCCGAGAACTGGAAGTTGTCGGTCTCGTACGCGGTGCCGTCGACCGTCAGCGTCGGCTCGGCGAGCTTGCGGAAGAACGGGAACGTGAACTCCTGCTCGGTCACCTCGTAGCCGGCCTTCTCGAGCCGGCCCTTCACGTAGGCGGCCGAGGCGGCGTAGCCGGGCGTGCCCGACGCGCGGGTCCCGCCGTTGGCGTTGGCGATCGTCTGCAGCGCGCGCTCGTGCCGCAACGTGCCGTTGATCGTGACGGCATCGCGCAGCTTCTTCGAGTTGACCTCGTCGAGCGCCGCCGATGCCGCGGGCGCGCAGAGCGCGCTGCCGGCGACGCCCAGGGCGAGCGCCGCGCGGATGAGCCTGCCTCGTGGCATGCGTAGTCCTCCCGGTTCGCGGGGTGGAGCGGAAATTCGCGGGCGGCTGCACCCCTGCGGCCGGACCCGCGATCGAGCTCTTAACCGGGCCCGTGCCCGGCCGATTCGCTCCTACGACATGCTGTAGTCAGTGATCCGACCGGAACCGCTCAGCGGTTCCAGTCGGGATACGCGGCGTCCTCGACGATGACCTTGGTCTCGCCGCCGCGCTTGTAGGGCACGGTGACCACGTCGTGGGCGTTGCCCGGGTCCGGGCCGCCCGTGTGCGCGAGGATCGTGCTGCCGTCCTTCGACAGGTCGAAGCCGACGGTGCCGGTCTCGAAGTCCTGCGACAGCGCGCGCGTCCTGCCGTTCGCCATCGCGACGGTGAAGCCGACCTCGACGTCCTGGCCGGTGAACGCGGCGAGCAGGCGCTTGCCGTCGGCGGACTGCTCCAGCGGGACGAGGCCGTTGGCCAGCGGCGGGATCGTCAGGTCGGTCAGGCGCCGCAGCGGGCCGGGGTCGGTCGCGGCGATCGTCCACAGGTTGTACGCCGGGGCCTGGCCGTCGTCGCGCTTCTTGAAGCGGTCGAAGACGATCTCGTCGGGACCCCAGATCGGATACAGCGCGTTGCGGTTCTCGGTGATCCGCGTCTCCTTGCCGCCGAGCGACGCCACGGTGTAGAGGTCGCTCTTGGCCGCCATGTCGTCCTTGGCGGCCATGCCGTAGACGATCTTGGTGCTGTCGGGCGAGAACGAGAACCCGCGCAGGTTGCCGACGGCGGCGACGTGGAGCTGGTCCTCGGCGATGTCGTACACGCGCACGCGCTTGCCGCCGGCGATCGCCGCGAGCTGCTTCGAGTCGGGCGAGAAGCGGAGCGAGTCGATCGACCTCGAGCGCATCACGAGGCGCTGCGAGCCGGCCTTGAGCTTCTGCAGCACGACCGTGTCCATCGCGGACCGCCCCATCGGGACGGTGACGAAGGCGACCCAGCCGCCGTTGGGCGAGATCGTCGGCGCGCGGCCGATCCCGAGCCGGCGGGGGTCCTTCCCGCTGTCCTTCGAGACATAGACGACGGGGGACGCCGTGCCCGCCTCCTTGACGTAGACGAGCTTGGCCTGGGCCGGCGCCGCCCACAGGGCGCAACCGAGCAGGGCCACGGTGATCGCGGTCGTGCGCATGCGCATCAGAACACCTTCGGCGGCGAAAGGTTGTGCCCTCCCTGGCACGTTCCCGCCAGTGGTAGCGTCCGGCCCGCCCTGAGCCGTCTCGCGATCGCCATCCTCGACGACTACCAGGACGTCGCCCGGTCCTACGCGCCGTGGGACGACCTGGACGCCGACGTCACCGTCTTCACGGACCACGTGGACGGGGCGGAGCGGCTCGCGGACCGGCTCGCGCCGTTCGACGTGCTGGTCGCGATGCGCGAGCGCACGCCGTTCGGCGCCGACCTGCTCGCCCGGCTGCCGCGCTTGCGGCTGCTGGTCACGACCGGGATGGCGAACGCCGCGATCGACCTCGAGGCGGCGACGGCGCACGGCGTGGTCGTCTGCGGGACGCGGATCATGCCCGGCCCGACCGCCGGCCTCACCTGGGGGCTGATCCTGGGGCTGCTGCGGCACATCCCCGAGGAGCTCGGCAACGTCCGCTCCGGCGGCTGGCAGACCACCGTCGGCGTCGACGTCCACGGCCTGACGCTCGGCCTGCTCGGCTTCGGCCGGCTCGGCCGCCGCGTGGCCGCGGTCGCGCGCGCGTTCGAGATGGACGTGATCGCCTGGAGCCAGAACCTGCAGCCCGACGACGCGCGCGACGGTGGCGCCGAGCCGGTCTCGTTCGAGGCGCTGCTCGAGCGCTCCGACGTGCTCAGCGTCCACACGCGGCTCAGCGACCGCACGCATGGCCTGATCGGCGCGGCCGAGCTCGCGCGGATGAAGCGGACCGCGGTGCTCGTCAACACCTCGCGCGGCCCGATCGTCGACGAGGCCGCGCTGGTCGCCGCGTTGCGCGACGGCACGATCGGCGGCGCCGCGCTCGACGTCTTCGACCGTGAGCCGCTCGCGCCGGACCACCCGCTGCGGCGCGCGCCGAACGCGCTCGTCACGCCGCACATCGGCTACGTGACGAGCGCGAACTACGAGCTGTTCTACGGCGAGGCGGTCGAGGACATCGCCGCGTTCGCCGCCGGTGCGCCGGTGCGCGTGCTCAACGAGCGCTGACGCGCCGTCAGAGCTCGGGGCGGCGGCGGTTGCGCTTGATGTCCCCGCGGCGCTTCTTCGCGTCGACCCGCCGGCGCTTGCTCGCGGTCGTCGGGCGGGTCGCGGTGCGCGGCCGGCGGACCTCGAGGGCGTGGGCGAGGCGGGCCGCGAGCCGCTCGAGCGCCAGGTCGCGGTTGCGCGCCTGCGAGCGCGTGTCCTGCGCCGCCGCGGTGACGCGCGGACCCAGCCGGGCGGTGATCCGGTGCTTCTGCGCCTCGCTGAGCGTCGCGGACGCGGCCACGTCGAACACCGCCTCGACGCGCGACGCGGTGACGTTCGCATGCTGACCCCCGGGCCCGGACGAGCGGCTGGTGCGGAGCTCGATCTCCGCGAGCGGGAGCGACAGGCCGGGGCGGACCGGGAGCACGTCGGCCATGGTGCCGACACGACAGCACATCCCGCCCGCTTGGCAAGGGCGCGACTTCACGCCACCATGCCGGTTAGGGTTGATGTCGACCGGGACCCCCCTGACTCCGACCGAGGAGCTCTGAGAAGGTGGAAGCGTCAGCGCTGCAGGCCCCCGCCAGGCTGAGCCGGCTCCCGCTCGCGACGCCACTGCTCCGGCTCCGCTCCGACGACCAGCTCGTGGCGCTCTTCCGGGCCGGGTCCGACGAGGCCTTCGGCGTCCTGCACGACCGCTACCGCCAGCGGCTGTTCGCCTACGTGCGGCAGATGCTCTCCGGCCATTCGCGCCAGGACGCGGAGGACGTGCTCCAGGACGTGTTCGTGCGCGCGTTCGGCGCGCTGCGCGACGACAAGCGCGAGATCAACGTCCGCGCCTGGCTCTACCGCGTCGCGCACAACCGCTGCATCGACCACCTGCGGCGCCCGCACCCGCCGGCGTCGGAGATCTTCGAGATGTCGCGCAAGCCGCTGCTCGACCCGGTCGACGAGGCGCAGCGCCGGGAGGACCTCAAGCGGCTCGTCGCCGACGTCGGCCGGCTTCCCGCCCAGCAGCGCTCGGCGCTGCTCATGCGCGAGATCGACGGGCTCAGCTACGCCGACCTGGCCGGCGCCCTCGACGTCACCGTGCCCGCGGTCAAGTCGCTGCTCGTCCGCGCCCGCGTCGGGCTCGTGGAGGCGCAGGAGTCGCGCGACGCCGACTGCGGCGAGATCCAGCGCGACCTGCTCGCGTCCTACGACCGCGGGGTGAAGGCGTCGGGCCGTGCGCGCCGCCACATGCGCGAGTGCCATGCCTGCCGCGAGTACCGCAGCGACCTGCGCGGCGTGCGCCGCCGGTTCGCCGCGCTCAGCCCGGTCGGCGCAGGCCCGCTCGCGCTCGTCGCCAAGCTGCTCGGCGGCGGCGGAGCGGCCGCCGCGGGCGGGACCGGCGGCGCCGCGCTCGCCGGCGGCGCCGGCGCCGCGACCGCATGCAAGGTCGCCGCCGCGGTCGTCTGCGCCACCGCGATCACGGCCGGCGGCGCCGTCGAGGTCAACAAGCTCACCCAGGAGCCGGCCCCGAAGCGCGAGCACAAGGCCGCGACCACGCACGCCACGCCGCGCGCGGCCGCCGCCGCGCACAACTCGCCGGCCCGCGCGGCCGTCGCGGCGGCGCCGGTCCACCCGGCGTCCGCGCACGCCCTCGCGCCCGCCCGGACGGGCACCGCGCCGCGGACCGCCGCCGGCGGGCCGGCTTCGACCGCGCCCGCGGACAGCGACCCGCTCGTGGCCCCGCCGCCGGAGGCCGCGCCGTACGCGGGCAACGCCGAGGCGCCGGTGAGCGTCGGCGCCGGCCCGCAGGTCTCCTCCGGCGGCACGGCCGCGCCGGACGACGCGCCCGCCGCGGACAAGGCCCCGGTGCCGGACGGCGCCGCCGGCGAGGCGCCGGACGAGGCGTCGGTGCCGGTCGCGACGCAGGACCCGGCCGCGATGACGCCCGCGCCGAGCCCCGCGCCGTCGCCGAGCGCGGCGCCCGCCCCCGCGCAGGCGCCAGCGACCGCCCTGCCGGCCGCGCCCTGACGTCCGCCGGCTTGGCCGTCGCCGACCGCTACCTGGAGCCGCTCGAGCACGAGGAGCTCGTGGTCCGGCGCGGGCGCCGCTCGGGCCTCTACACGATCGTCGCGGTCCACTCGACCGTGCGCGGGCCGTCGCTCGGCGGCTGCCGCATGTGGAGCTACGGCGACGCGCGCGCGGCCGTCCGTGACGCCCTGCGGCTGTCGCGCGCGATGACCTTCAAGTCGGCCGTCGCCGACCTCCCGCTCGGCGGCGGGAAGGGCGTGATCATGCTCCCGGCCGGGGCGCCGCCGCCGCAGGGCGAGCGGCGCCGCGACGTCCTGCTCGACTTCGGCGACACGATCGCGCAGCTCGACGGCCGCTACGTCACCGCGGAGGACGTCGGGACGTCCGACGCCGACATGACGGTGATCGCGGAGCGGACGACCCACGTCGCCGGCCTCGCCCCGGAGCGCGGCGGATCCGGCGACCCGAGCCCGTGGACGGCGCTCGGCGTCGAGGCCGCGATCCGCGTCGCGGCCGAGCGCGTGTGGGGCACCGGCGACCTCGCCGGCCGGAGCGTCGCGGTGATCGGGCTCGGCCACGTCGGCGGCACGCTCGCGCGCAGCCTCGCCGCGACCGGCGCCCGGCTCGTGGTCGCGGACGTCGCCGCGGGCCGCCGTGCGCTCGCCGAGGAGCTCGGGGCCGAGTGGATCGAGCCGGAGGCCGCGCTGCTCGCGGACGTCGACATCGTCGCGCCCTGCGCGCTCGGCGGTGCGCTCGACCACGACACGATCCCCGCGCTGCGCTGCCGCGTCGTCGCCGGCGCGGCGAACAACCAGCTCGCCTCCGAGGAGCTGGCGGGCGCGCTGCTCGCCCGCGGGATCCTCTGGGTGCCGGACTACGTGGCCAACGCGGGCGGGATCATCAACATCGCGGTCGAGCTCGAGGACGCGGGCTACGACACCGGGCGCGCACGCGAGCGCGTGCTCGCCGTCGGGGACACGCTGCGCAGCGTGCTCGACCTCGCCGAGGCCGAGCGGACGACCCCGCTGGCGGCCGCCCAGGCTCTCGCGCGCACCCGCCTGGCCTGATCCGACGACCTGTAGTAGCTTCCGGCCCGGCAGACGGACGACAGGGGGTTGGTCATGAAGGGACTGGTGGCAGCGGCGGCCGCGGCGGCGTGCCTGCTCGCTTTGCCCGCGATCGCGCAGGCGGCGGAGCCGCCGCCCGGATCGGCGATGTCGACGAACCTCGAGTACCTGGCGCGCGTGCCGGACGCCGCCGGGATCACCGAGGGCAAGTTCGATCGCGTCAGGGGCACCGACGTGATGGTCATCACCGGGCGCTTCGGCTTCAAGACGTACGACGTGAGCGATCCGGCGGACCCCGAGCCGCTCGACGCCTACCTGCCGCCCGAGCTGGCCGCGAACGGCTACTGGCAGAACGAGGACATGGAGCTCGATACGCGCCGCAAGCTGATCATCGGCGCGCTCGACCCGCGGCACAACGAGCTCGCGCCGACCGACTGCACCGGTACCAACAGCGACAAGATCGCCAATCCGAAGTGCAAGAGCGGCTTCTACGTCATCTCCTACGCCGACCCGGCGAACCTGCGCCAGGTCGGCGACTTCGTCGCGATGCCGTCCGGCCACACGTCGAGCTGCATCCAGGACTGCCGCTACATCTGGACCGGCGGTCCGGCGCGCACGAACAACCCCGCGCTCGCCTGGCTCGGCCCGATCTACGCCTCGCGATCCGGTGACGAACCGCGCTCGTCGGCGACGGCCGGCCGATCTGGGTCACCGACCTGCGCAACCCGAACGACCCGAAGGTGTCCGACGAGCCCGTCGACCTGTGGCGCAACGACGGCTACACCGACTACTCGCACGACGTCGACGAGGACGACCAGGGTGTCGCCTGGGTCAGCGGCCGCGGCGGCGTCCGCGGCTACGCCACGAGCGGCCGGCACCGCGACCCGTACCAGAACCGGGTCCGCCGGGCGACGCCGTTCGACCCGATCCTCGTCGCCGGCGGCGGCGTCGCCGGGACCGCGCAGCCCGTGATGCTGATGCACAACTCGGGCCGCCCGACCGACGGGTCCGTCAAGGCCTCCGGGATCAAGAAGGGCAACGTCCTCGTCGGGACGGAGGAGGACTTCACGACGCCGTGCGGCTCGAGCGGCAAGATCGTCCTCTCCGACCTCACCGACTCGTGGGGCGGCGAGCCCGCGCAGCGCTCGACGCTCGCGCAGCCGTACCGGATGAAGGCGCTGGACACGTTCCACCCGTTCATCGACACGCCGGAGACCGCGAACCCGGCCGCCGGCTGCTCGGCGCACTACTTCGAGATCGAGGGGCCGATGCTGGGCGCCGCCTGGTACGGCCAGGGCCTGCGCCTGATCGACATCTCGGACGCGCGCCACGTGCGGCAGGTCGGCTACTACCGCGTGACCGGCACCGGCACGGACAACCCGTCCTCGAACTCGTGGGACACGGCGTTCCGCAGCGACCGCAAGCGGGGCGACCTCGTCTACCTGTTCGACATGAGCCGCGGCGTCGAGATCCTGCGGATGAAGAAGGGCGTCAACGCCTCGCGGCGGATGAAGGCCGTCACGGCGCCGAGCGTGAAGCGCGACCCGCTCGCGGCCAAGCCGGTCGGCGCGCTCGCGACGAACGTGGGCGACGCCGGCGTCAGCTACGTCTGCCCGCTGTTCACCTAGACCTCCGGGACCCTCGGGGCGCCGTGCCAGCGGCGCCCCGTCAGGGTGCCCGGCCCTCGGCGCGCAGCTTGTCCAGGTGCGCCTGGAGCGTCCAGCGCGCCGCGAGCTGCAGCCCGTCGGGCACGCCGTCCCAGGCGGCGTCGATCAGCGCGTCCTCGCCGCGGACGCCCGCGTCGAGCGCGGCCACGATCCGGCGCTCGCGCTCGAGCCGGTGCGCGACGTACTCGTCGAGCTTGGCGCCGGCGTCGGCGACCTCGGGGCCGTGCCCGGGGTGGAGCCGCTCCAGCCCCAGCCCGCGCAACCGCCGGAGGCCGTCGAGGTACGGCCCCAGCCCGCCGCCGTCCGGCATCAGCAGGACGCTGCCGACGCCCAGCACGGCATCGCCGGTGAACGCGTCGGCGCCGGTCACGAACACGAGGTGGTCGGCGGCGTGGCCGGGCACGTGCAGGACGGTGAAGGGCCCGAACGCATCGCCGTCGGCGAGCGGCGGGAGCCGTCCGACGGGCACGTCGCCGAGCCGCGCGCGCAGCGGCTCGACCGCCTCGGCGTGGTCGGGATGGTCGTGCGTCAGCGCGATCCCGCCCGCGCCGCCGCGCTCCGCGACCGCGGCGGCCAGCGCGTCGAGGTGCGCGTCGAGCGCCGGGCCCGGATCGACGACCCACGCCGGGTCGCGCCCGACGACGTAGCTGTTGGTTCCGTCGAGCGTGTAGGGCGACGGGTTCGGCGCCCGGACGAGCAGGATCTCCACGGCGCTCAGCGCGGCGCGATCCGGTAGACCGGGCCCTCGAGCGAGACGACGTAGACGCGGCCCTGCGCGTCCTCCCCGAACGAGGAGAGGCTCGACACCTTCAGCGAGGTGTTGCGCACGTCGCGCGCGCGGCCGGGCGTGAGCCGCGCCGACTCGATCCGGCCGCGGCAGAAGTCGCCGAACAGGTAGCGGCCGCGCAGGCTCAGCGACCGGTCGCGCACGACGACGCCGCCGGTGATCGAGCAGTTCCCGTCCGAGTGCGACCGGACGACGACCGGCCCGATCGCCCCCGGCGCCGACTCGCCGTCCGTGTAGCGCGAGCGGCCCTCGAACGGGCGCCAGCCGAAGTTCGCGCCACGGCCCGCCCCGCGCCGCACGGAGTCGATCTCCTCGTAGGCGTTCTGGCCGACGTCGCCGATGCTCAGATCGCCCGTCCTGCGGTCGAACGCGAAGCGCCACGGGTTGCGCAGCCCGTAGCTGTAGACCTCGCCGCGGGCGCCGGAGCGGCCGACGAACGGGTTGCTGCCGGGCACCTGGTACGGCCGCCCGCCGCCGGCGCGCGGGTCGATCCGGAGGATCTTGCCCAGCAGCGACCCGAGGTTCTGCGCGTTCCCGCGCGCGCCGTGCATGTCGCCGCCCCCGCCGCCGTCGCCGGTCCCCACGTACATCAGGCCGTCCGGCCCGAACAGCAGCAGGCCGCCGTTGTGGTTGGACTCGCGGTCGGGCATCCGCAGCACGAGCCGCGCCGAGCCGGGATCCGCGCGGTCCGCGCTCGCGCGCTTGTACTCCACGATCCGCTGGTTCTGGTCGTTGTCGGTGAAGTAGACGTAGAACAGCCCGCTGTCGGCGTAGTCGGGCGGGAAGGCGATCGACAGCATCCCCTGCTCGCCGCCCGCCGTGACCTGGCCACGGATGTCGAGGAACGGCGTGCGCAGCTTGCGCCCGTCGCGCACGACCATCACGCGCCCGCCCTGCTCGACGACGAACTGCCGCGCCCGATCTCCGGGCGGCGAGGTCACGTAGACGGGCGCGTCGAAGTCGGCGACCTTGCGCAGCCGCACCCCGCGGGCGGCGCTCGCGGCGCCGCTCTCGCCGCTCGCCGCGGGCGACGCGGCCGGGGAGGACGGACGCCCGTCGGCGTCGTCGCCGCTCCCGCCGCAGGCGACCAGGACGAGGACGATGAGCGCCAGCGCGGCCCCGGTCATCCCTGCCATCGAGAGAGGATGGCACAGGCCGGTATCGTCGCCGCCGTGCGGACCGTCCACGCCACGCGCTACGTGACGCCGCTGCGCGAGGGAGGCTCGATGCCGGGCCTGGTGGAGGCGGACGACGACGGCCTCTACGTGCTCAAGTTCCGCGGCGCGGGACAGGGCGCGAAGGCGCTCGTCGCGGAGATCGTGGCCGGCGAGCTGGCGCGCGCGTGCGGGCTCGCGGTGCCCGAGATCGTCCTGATCGAGCTCGACCCGCAGCTGGGCGCCGCCGAGCCCGACCCGGAGATCCAGGAGCTGATCGCCGCGAGCGCCGGGCTGAACGTGGCGCTCGACTTCCTCCCGGGCTCGCTGACCTACAACCCGGCCGCCGGCGACGACCCGCCGCCCGAGCTCGCCGCCGACATCGTCTGGCTCGACGCGCTGACCACCAACGTCGACCGCTCGCCGCAGAACCCGAACCTGCTGATGTGGCACGGGCGGCTGTGGCTGATCGACCACGGCGCCGCGCTGTATCTGCAGCACGCGTGGGAGGACCCGCCCGCCGACGCGCTGCGCCCGTTCCCCGCGATCCGCAACCACGTGCTGCTCCGCGCGGCCGGCGACATCGGGGCGGCCGACGAGCGGCTCGCGCCGCGGCTCGCCGGCACGGTGGTCGACGACATCCTCGCCGCGGTGCCCGGCGACTGGTTCGCCCCGCGCACCCGCGCGGAGTACGCGGCGTACCTGCACCGGCGGCTCGCGTCCCCGCGCGGGTTCGCCGCCGAGGCCGAGGAGGCGCGCCGTGCCGCCTAGCCCGTTCCAGTACGCGATCGTCCGCGTCGTCCCGCGCGTCGAGCGCGGCGAGTGCGTGAACGCGGGCGTCGTGCTCTTCTGCCGCCCGCGCCGCTTCCTCGCCGCGCGCGTCGCGCTCGACGCGGCGCGCGTGCTCGCGCTCGCGCCCGACGCCGACCTGGACGCGGTGCGCGGCCACCTCGACGCGTTCGCGCGGATCGCGGCGGGCGATCCGCAGGCCGGGCCGATGGCGGCGCTCCCGCCGTCGGAGCGCTTCCACTGGCTCGTCGCGCCGTCGAGCACGGTGATCCAGTGCTCGCCGGTCCACACGGGGCTCACCGACGACCCGCCGGGCGAGCTCGAACGGCTCGTCGCGCGCCTCGTGGGATGAGCCGGCTCGTCTGGGTCGGCCACGCCACCGCGCTGATCGAGGTCGGCGGCGCCCGGCTGCTCACCGACCCGCTCCTGCGCCCGCGGCTCGCGCACCTGCGGCGCCACGGCCCGCCGCCCGCGCCGGAGGCCACGCGCGACCTCGACGCCGTGCTGATCTCGCACCTGCACCACGATCACCTCGACCTGCCGTCGCTGCGCCTGCTCCCCGAGGGCACGCCGCTGGTGGTCCCGCGCGGCGCGGGCAGGATGCTCCGCCGCCGCGGGTTCGCGGAGGTGCGCGAGCTCGCCGCCGGCGAGTCCACCGAGGTCGCGGGCGTCGAGGTGCTCGCCGTCGACGCGGTCCACGACCGCCACCGGCTCCGCATCGGGCCGCAGGCCGACACGCTCGGCTACGTCGCGGGCGGGGCGGTGTACTTCGCCGGCGACACCGACCTGTTCGACGGGATGGCGGACCTGGCCGGCATCGAGGTCGCGCTGATCCCGGTCTGGGGCTGGGGCCCGTCGCTCGGACAGGGCCACCTCGATCCGGAGGCGGCGGCGCAGGCCGCAGCGCTGCTGCGGCCGCGGATCGCCGTGCCGATCCACTGGGGCACCTTCTTCCCCCACCTCATGCACCTCTGGAAGTCCGACCGGCTCACCGACCCGCCGCACGAGTTCGCCGCGGCGGTCGCCCGGCTGGCGCCCGAGGTCGAGGTGCGGGTGCTGCCACCGGGCGGGTCCACCCGCTTCGGCGGTTAGCATCCCTGGCGCTCCCCGCTCCGGAAAGGACGCCGCCGTGGCCCGCCTCCCCCTCCTGCTCGTGATCGCCCTGCTCGCCGTCGGCGTCGCCGCCTGCGGCTCCGACGACGACGACGGCGGCTCGTCCTCCGCCGAGGCCACCGCCACGGCGACGGCGGCCGCCGATGCCTGCGCGCCCGACCAGCTCGCGCTGGTGAACGACGGCCAGCTGACCGTCGGGACCGACAAGCCCGCCTACCCGCCGTACTTCGAGAACGACGACCCCTCGAACGGCAAGGGCTTCGAGAGCGCGGTCACCTACGCGATCGCGGAGCAGCTCGGCTTCGCCGAGGACGCGGTCAAGTGGACCGTCGTGCCGTTCAACGCCTCCTACGCCCCGGGCGAGAAGAAGTTCGACTTCGACATCAACCAGATCTCGATCACGCCGAAGCGGGCGGAGCGGGTCGACTTCTCCGACCCGTACTACACGGCGCCGCAGGCGGTCGTCTCGCTCAAGTCGTCGCCGACGGCGGACGCGACCTCGCTGTCCGAGCTCGCGGACGCGAAGCTCGGCGTCCAGATCGGCACGACGAGCCTCGACGCCGTCAACGACCTGATCAAGCCGTCGAGCCAGCCGCAGGTGTTCAACGACTCCAACGACACCGTCCGCGCGCTGAAGACGAAGCGGGTGGACGCGATCGTCGTCGACCTCCCGACCGCGTTCTACCTCACCGCGGCGGAGATCCCCGAGGCGAAGATCACCGGCCAGTTCGCCGCGCCCGGCGGCGACAACTGGGGCGTCGTGCTCGGCAAGGACTCCGAGCTGACCGACTGCGTGAACCAGGCGATCGGGAAGCTCAAGGACTCCGGCGAGCTCCAGCAGATCACCGACAAGTGGATGGGCGGCCAGTCGGGCGCGCCCGAGCTGCAATAGACGCGACGCTCCCCCAGCCCGGCGAGCGCCGGCTCGCCCGCGCCGCGGCGAAGGCGCGCCGCAACCGCCGCCAGCTGGCCATCTCGGTGGTCTCGACCGTCGTCGTGCTCGGGCTGCTCGTCACCGTCGTGGTGACGAGCGAGGGCTGGCCGACCGTCCGCGAGACGTTCTTCAACCCGACCGACTTCAAGGACTCCTTCCCGGCCGTCCTGCGCGGGTTCTGGCTCGACGTGAAGCTGTTCGTGATCGTCGAGATCGCGGTGCTGATCCTCGGCCTCGTCGTCGCGCTGGCGCGGATCTCGCGCACGCCCGCGCTGTTCCCCGTGCGGCTGCTCTCGGCGGTCTTCGTCGACGTGCTGCGCGGCGTCCCGACGATCCTCGTCGTCTACCTGATCGGCTTCGGCGTCCCGGCGCTGATGCTCTCGGGCCTGCCGACCGACCCGGTCGTGCTCGGCGGCATCGCGCTCACGCTCGCCTACTCGGCCTACGTCGGCGAGGTCTACCGGGCGGGGATCGAGTCCGTGCACCCGAGCCAGCGCGCCGCCGCGCTCGCGGTCGGGCTGACCGAGGGCCAGGCGACGCGCCACGTCGTGCTGCCGCAGGCGGTCCGCAGCGTCGCGCCGCCGCTGCTCAACGACTTCATCTCGCTGCAGAAGGACGTCGCGCTGATCTCGATCCTCGGCCCGCTCGAGGCGTTCCGGGTCGCGCAGATCGAGGCGTCCTCGAACTTCGTCTACACCCCGCTCGTGGCGGCCGCGCTGCTCTACCTGTGCGTGACGGTCCCGCTCGCGCGGATCCTCGACCGCTGGGAGCGCAGGCGGCGCCGATGACGACGGTCCTCGAGGTCCGCGGCGTCACGAAGGCCTACGGCGAGCGTCCCGTGCTGCGCGGGATCGACCTCGCGGTGCCCGAGCACGCCGCGATCGCGCTGATCGGGGCGTCGGGATCGGGCAAGTCGACGCTGCTGCGCTGCATCGACCTGCTCGAGGAGATCGACGACGGCGACGTGCTGCTCGACGGCGCGGTGATCACCGACCCGTCGGTCGCGCCGGTCGGCGTGCGCCGCCGGCTCGGCATGGTCTTCCAGCAGTTCAACCTCTTCCCGCACCTCGACGCGCTCGCCAACGTCACGCTCGCGCCCGTGCGCGCGCAGGGGATGGCGCGTGCGGAGGCCGAGGCGCGGGGGCGCGAGCTGCTCGCCCGCTTCGGGCTGGCCGGGCGCGAGCACGACCACCCCGACCGCCTCTCGGGCGGCCAGCAGCAGCGGGTCGCGATCGCCCGGGCGCTGGCGACGCGCCCGCGCGCGCTGCTGCTCGACGAGGTCACCAGCGCGCTCGACCCGGAGCTGGTCGGCGAGGTGCTCGAGGTCGTGCGCGAGCTCAAGGCCGAGGGGATGACGATGATCATCGCGACGCACGAGATGGCGTTCGCGCGCGAGGTCGCCGACGAGGTCTGCTTCCTGCACGACGGGCTGATCGTCGAGCGCGGCGACCCGGCGCGGATCTTCACCGCGCCCGAGCGTCCCGAGACGCAGCGCTTCCTGCGCCGGATGCTCGACGCGGGCTACTC
>CAVRTO010000030.1:0-25574 GCA_963724145.1 uncultured Solirubrobacteraceae bacterium | reverse complement strand
GCGCTGCCGGTTGAGCTCGCGCCGCAGCACGTCGAGCGCCGGGCGCGCCTTGCCGTTCGCGCGCACGAAGGCCGAGTCCCACGTGCGGAAGCGCCGGTCGGCGTCCCAGTGGTAGAGGTAGACGCGCTTCACGCGCGGGCTGATCGCCGCCACGCGGAACGTCCGCCGGACCGCCCTCGCCGCGCGGCGCTCGGCCCGCTTGCCGCCGTGGTAGCGGTCGGCGAAGCGGACGATCCCGCCCGTCTCCGTCAGCCAGACCTGCCCGCGGACCGCGCGCAGCAGCGCCCGCGTCGACGTCGCCCGCAGCGGCTTGAAGTGGTTCGTGTCCGTGTAGCTGTGGAGGCCCCAGATCCGCGGATGCCGCGCGTAGCGCTTGAACTTCGCCAGCCACGGCAGCATGTTGCTCGAGTCGAGCACGTCGGCGGCGACGATCGTGCAGCCGCGGCACTCGTCGCGCATGACGTTGTAGAACTGCGCCGCGCGCCTGGGCTTGCGGAACAGCGGCTGCTTCTTGTGGTTCGCCTCGTTCCAGGCCGCCCACGTCCGCACCCACGGATAGCGCGCCCGGAGCTTGCGCACGACGCGCCGGTACTGCCGGAGCGTCGGCAGCGCGCGGGTGGACATCGAGGAGTGCTGGTTGATCGTCAGCAGCACGTCGTCGCCGCGCGCCTGCGCCTGGCGCATCCAGGCGTCGTAGCGCGAGAAGTCGCCCTTGAGGACGAGGTTGTAGTAGACGAGCAGCCGCACGTGGCGGATGCCCAGCCGCTCGAAGCGCGGGTCCTGCCACATGCCGAGCTTCTGGTCGCTCATCCCGATCTGGAACGCGTGGGCACCCGCCGGCAGGGCGGCGAGGGCGGCCAGGACGAGCAGGAGGATGAGGACGGGTCGGCGCATGGCGATGGCGTCGCTCGCCTGGTGCTCAGCTCCCGATCCGCACGGCGAAGCGCCCGGACCTCGGAGCTCTGAGCACTGCCTCCAGGGCATCCAGGCGCTCGACTGCCCCGGAATGGTAGCCGGGGATCCGCCGGACGCGGATCCGCGTGCTGAACCGCCAGGGGACCCCGTTCGCCTCGAGCGCGCGCCGCGCCGCGGTCCCGGTCCCCTCGGGCGTGAAGGCCAGCATCCGGTAGCGCTTGCCGGGCTCCGCGCCGCTCACGCGCAACCGGGCGCCGCCCCGCGTGAGGCTCCAGCGCAGGCCGATCCGCGCGTGCAGGCGGCGCTTGACGTAGTAGCCGGCGCGGATGTCCGCCGACGAGCGCCCGACGTCCATCCCGAAGCCGACCGGCCGCAGCGCCACGCCGCGGCGGAGGAGCGCCGGACCGGTGCTGTCGCCGGCGATCGCCGTCAGCGGCCGCGGCGCGAGCAGATCGGCCCAGCCGGTGGCGGTCCGGACCTTCAGCGCGAGCGCGCCCGTGTCGTGCCGCAGGTCGCGCGGGTCGCGCGACGTCCGGTGGACGGCGAGCCAGACCCGGCCGCTGCCGACGATCCCGATCCCGCCGCCGGCGCCGTTGTCGACGACGGTCAGCCGGCGGTCGGCCGGGATCACGCCGACGGGCGCGGCGGGGATCGCGGCCAGCGCGTCGGCGGTGCGGCTGAGACCGAAGAGCGCCAGGCCGTTGTAGGCCACGTCGGACGCGTAGCCGTCGATCCCGTCGTGCGTCGTGCGCGTCGCCGCGTTCGGCACGAGCTGCAGCCCGGTGGCGCCGGCGTGCAGCTGCCCGAGCCGCTGGACCGCGCGCTGGGCGCCGGCGAGGTAGCGGGCGGCGAGGCCCGGGCGGGTGGCGAAGGCATCGCGCGCGGCACCGGCCAGCGCCGCGGCGGTGAGCGCGGGCACCCAGACCTGGCCCTGGCCGCGGCCGAGGTAGGCGACGTCCCCGTCCGGCGCCATCAGGTCCGACAGCGCCTCGAGCGCGTCCGCGCTCGCCCGCCGCGCGGCGCGCGACGCCTCCGGACCGAGCAGCGCGACCGCCTCGCGGAGCATGAACGCGGTCAGCGCGTGGTAGGCGAGCGGGTCGCGCGGGGGGTCGGAGATGACGGCGCCGCGCCGCAGCGTCCCGCGGATCCGTGCGCTGAGCGACCGGTGCGCGACCTGCGGCACCCGCTTGTTGATCACCGCGATCGCCGCCGCGCGGGCGGCGGCGGGGTTCGAGAGCCGCGTGCCCGGGACCGCGGAGACGATCCCGAGCCGGGTGATCGCCAGGATCGCGAGCGCGTCGACGAGCTTGAGGTTGCTCCAGCACTTCGGCCGCAGCAGGCAGCGGCGGCCGTTGATCGGGATCGGATAGGAGGACAGGTAGAGCCCGAGCTGCGCGCGCCGGCCGGGCGCCGAGCGCGAGCTCCGCGTACGCGGCGGCGGCGCCCAGCATGTCGAACGCGCTGGCCCGCTGCGGGTTGACGGAGCGCGGCCACGCGCGCTCGGCGGCCGCGACGAGCGCCGGGTTGGCGGACCGCGCTCCCGACCGGTGGAGCGCGTAGGTGAGCATCGGCGGCGCGTAGGAGGGATGGCCGACCGCGACGTCCCACGGGTACGGGTTCTGGAAGACGTCGTCGGGGCGCTGGAGCGCGACCCACTGCGCGGCCGTGGTGTCGATCAGCGCGTTGACCTGCGCCTGCAGCTCGGCCGCCGTGCCCTGGGCGGAGGCCGCCGGGGCGCCGGCCGCGAGCGCCACGAGAGCGACGGCGATCGATCGTCGGAGCAGCGACACGCGGCGAGCACCGTAGCGGGTGCCCCGGCTTGACCGGATCGGTGACGGACCGTACCCTCGATGGCAGGCGCCGTCCCGCGCCCGACCTCCGTCCCGGTGCTCACGCCACCGGCTCGCCGGAGGTAGAGGTGGCCTCGAGCCATCGGGACACCGGAGTCGTCATAGGCCCTGTCCGGTGGGGCGTCGGGAGCGTGAGTGCCGAGGCCGTCCGCCGCGAAGGGAACGACATGACGAAGCAGAGGACGTTCAAGCGCCGGGTCCGCGAGCGGATGGAGAAGACCGGCGAGAGCTACACGGCCGCGCGCCGGAACCTCGTCCCGAAGCCCGCCGTCGTGCCGGCGGACTTCGAGCCGCCGGTCACCGAGCCCGCGCTGATCGAAGCGAGCGGCCACGGCTGGGAGTACTGGCTCGCCGAGCTCGACGCCCGCGGCGCGCTCGAGCACAGCCACCGCGACATCGCCGCCTGGCTGCGCGAGGAGCGCGGCGTGCCGGGCTGGTACGCGCAGGCGATCACGGTCGGCTTCGAGCGGGCGCGCGGCCGCCGCGCCGTCGGGCAGCGCGGCGGCGTCTGGGTCGCCGGCGCGACGAAGACCGTCCACGTGCCGATCGAGCGGCTGTTCGCCGCCTGGGAGGAGACCGCGCGGCGCGAGGGCCTGCGCGTGCGGACGGCCACGGCGCCGCGGACGGCCCGCTACGACTGGGGCGACGACGGCTCGCGCGTCCACGTCGTGCTCGACGCCTCGGGGGACGCGAAGAGCCGGATCTCGCTCTCGCACGAGCGGCTGGCGGACGCCGACGCCGTCGCCGCGATGAAGGCGCACTGGCGCGAGCGGCTCGCGGCGCTCGCCGCCGAGCTGGCCGACGGCTGAGGCGCGTCGAGTCGGGACGGCGGGCGGAGGCCGCCGTCAGCGGGCCTCCGCCCGCGTCCGCCGTCACCCGTACTGCAGCGCCGGCGCGACCGCGTTCCAGAACTCGAGCATCCCGTCGTTCATGTAGGACGTGATGAGCTTGTCCCCGTACGGGGAGCATTTCGGGCGGGCGGTGGCATCGAGCGTCCTGGCAGCGGCTGTTCACGCCGCCGATCGTCCATGTGCCGTCGTTGAGGCGGACGAACCACGGCCCTCCGCTGGCCCCGCCGTTCATCGGGCAGCGCACGGCGACGTCGTAGCCGGAGCCCGATGCCTGCCACTCGCCGTCCCACAGCGTGTTGCATGCGTACTGGCCGCGCCCGCGGAGTCCCGCGGTGGTGTCGGCCCACCAGCCGGTCGCGGCGTACCCGACCAGGAACGCGTTCGCGCCCACGCCCCAGCGGATGTTCGGCGTGATCGTCCAGGCGCCGACGACGTCCCCGATCAGGCGTCCGGACGCGTCGGGCAGGATCTCGGCGAGGCCCCAGTCCTTGCCGTAGTCGCTCGACTGGGCCCACGCGGTCGGCACCCAGGAGCGCGAGCGGCGCAGCTGCCACCAGCCGTAGGGCGCGTAGATGTTCTGGAACTGGTCCGCGCCGGAGCTCGCGGTCGCGCCGGGCGCGAACCATCCGACCTCGGGCTTGCCGTCGCCGGTGAGGCAGTGGCCGGCGGTCAGCATCACGCTGCGCGAGACGACGGTGCCCGAGCACACCGACCAGCGGCCTCCGCCCATCTCCCACACGAGCTTGCCGACCGCCGGCATCGTCTGGCCGGGGAAGCCGTGCCACTGGAGCGCGGTGGTGCGCCCGCCGACCCCGCCGAGCGTGCTGCTGCCGGCCTTGCGCGCCCGGCGCAGGCAGCGGCGTGCCGCCGCCCGCTTGCCGACGTGCCGCGCGAACGTGCAGCGCTCGATCACGCGGCGCCGCTGCTTGACGACGCAGCGGACGCGGTGGCTCCCGGAGCGGCGGTGACACGCCGCGCGCAGGCGGCCGGTCGGCACGCTCCCGCGCGGCGACGAGCTACCTGGAGCAGCCGAGCCGGGCTTGTCGATCTGCGCGCCGAGTTGTTGCTGGGCTCCGGTCGTCGGCAGTGCGCCGCGCTGCGCGTCGAACGAGCTCACCGACGGCATCTCGGTGACGTACGAGCCGGCCGATCCCGGCGCCTGTGCTCCGGCGGTGGCCGCGCTCGTCGCGGCACCCCCCAGACCGACGATCAGCACTACGAAGATCCGGCGCATTCCGTTGCCCCTTGCCATTGGACCACTAAGTGGAGCGCGACTATGGCCTGTCGTAGCAATGGCGGCAACTGAACATCTGGCCAGACGCCGCGCCATGCGTCGCGACGCTCCAGCCCCTAGCCCGGCGCCGACGCCGACCGCCTCGCCGCGGTGACGACGCCCGGCGAGGCGCGTCGGCTGATGGCGATGACGCCGGCCGCCGCCGCGAAGCACACCAGGCCGACCGGTCCGATCGGCGGCGGGTGCGAGACGACGACCGCCGACAGCCCGACCAGGATCACGGCGAGCAGCGGCGCGCCGGCGCCATGGAGCGCGACCGCGGCCGCGATCACCGCCGTGATCCACGCGAGCGCCCCGACGGCCAGCAGGATTCCCGCGTCCCCGATGATGACGTTGCCGCCCACGGCCTGGATGGCGTCCGCCACGGCGGGGCGCTCCCTCGCCGGCGCATCGTTCGCGTGCTGGACGAGCACGCCGATCGCCAGCCCGATGACCGTCTCCCACGCCGCGTAGAACAGGACGAAGGGGCCGATCGCCAGCCGGCTGATGGTCGCGGCCCTGCCGGGCAGGTCCCGGACGAGCAGGTAGAGCGCGACGCCCATGAGCCCGATGAAGACGAGCGTCCCGACGTGGACGACCAGATACGTGTCGACCTGGTCGCGGAGACTCTCGTACACCCGGTCGGGGTCGACGTCGGGGTGGAACCACAGCAGCGCGGCCCAGGCGAGCGGCACCCCGACGAGGACGGCGATCTGGGCGCGCGTGAGCGGTCGGCAACTCGATGCGGCGGTCCGGGGCGGTCATCGCGTGCCCCGGTTCACGCCGGCACGGCCGGCCCGGGCTCGCTTGGCGGCGCCCGCCTCCGCGGGGAGGGCGGCGTCACCCTCCGCGCCGACGTGCGGCAGCCACTCGAGCCACGAGGGCAGGTACCAGTTCCAGTCGCCGAGCAGCTTCATCGAGGCGGGCACCAGCACGCCGCGGATGATCGTCGCGTCGATCAGCACGGCCACGGCCAGCCCGAGCCCCATCTCCTTGAAGTCGAGGAAGCTCAGGGTGATGAAGACCGCGAAGACCCCGACCATGACGAAGGCGGCGCTGGTGACCGTCCCGGCGGTCGTCGAGATCCCCTGCCTGATCGCCTTGTCGGTGCTCAGGCCGCGGTCGTGCAACTCGCGGATCCGCGAGAGGATGAACACGTGGTAGTCCATCGAGAGGCCGAACAGGACCACGAACAGGAACAGCGGGAGCCAGTTCGCCACGCCGCCGTTCGCGGTGAAGCCGAGCAGCGACTCGCCGTGGCCGTGCTGGAAGACCAGCACGAGCACGCCGTAGGCGGCGCCCACGGACAGCAGGTTGAGCAGGATCGCCGTGATCGGGATCACGATCGACCGGAACGTGACGAGCAGCAGCAGGAACGCCAGCCCGAACACGAACGCGAAGATCAGCGGGAGCCGGCTGTTCAGCTGGCTGGCCGAGTCGGCCGAAGCCGCCGCGTCGCCGCTGACGTTGACCGTCGCGCCGTCGACCGCGCCCACGGTGGCCGGGACGACGTCGTCGCGTAGCCGGTCGAGCGCGTCCATGGCCGCGGCGTCGGTGCCGCTGCCGCGGGTCGGGACGTCGACCTTGGCGACCGTTCCGTCGTCGCTGTAGGTCACCTCGGTCCCGGGCAGGAACGCGTCCGAGCCGTCGACCTGCTCCTTCAGGGCGGCGATGCCCGCGCCGGCGGCGCCGGAGCGGACGTCGTCGGCCTCGACGACGACGGTCGCCGTGACGCCCTCGGTCGGGAAGACCGCCTTGACCTTGTCGTAGGTCTTGATCACCGGCAGGTCCTGGGGGAGCTGATCGATGTCGCTGGTCACGCTCTTCATCTGGAGCGCCGGGACCGCCAGGACGATCAGCAGGCCGCCGGCGAGCACGATCGACCAGCCCGGGCGCCGCATGACGCGGCCGGTGACGGCCGTCCAGAAGCGCGACCGGCCGGCCGGACGGCGCCGGCCGATCAGGGGGACGCGTCCCTTCTCGACGCGGTCGCCGAGCCAGGACAGCATCGCCGGCAGCACGGTCAGCGAGGCGAACATGGCGATGGCGACGACGACGATCGCGCCCTCGGCGAACGAGATGAACGCCTTGTCGCCGCTGATGAACATGCCGGCCATCGCGACGATCACGGTCATGCCGGAGATCAGCACCGCACGGCCGGAGGTGGCCGCGGCGGCCTCGAGCGCGGCGCCCTCGCTGCGCCCGGCGGCGCGCTCCTCACGCTCGCGCCGGAGATAGAAGAGCGAGTAGTCGACCCCGACCGCGAGGCCGATCAGCAGGATGACCGCGGGGAGGTTGGCGTCGACCGGCAGGAACTCGCTCGGGATCGCGACCAGGCCGAGCGCCGCGATGACCGCGGTGATCCCGATCAGGAGCGGCAGGCCCGCGGCCACCAGCGTGCCGAAGGTGAAGATGAGGATGATCAGCGTGACCGGGAGCGAGAGCTCGCCGGCCTTCTTGAGGTCGTCGGTGATGGTCTCGTTGATGGCCTTGGCCGCGCTGGCGCCGCCGACCTCCTCGACGTCGAGGCCGGGATGGTCGGCCTGGACGGCGGCGACCGCCGCGAGCGCGGGCTCGACGCGCAGCTTGGCCTCGGTCGAGTCGCCGCGGACCTCGAAGCCCACGAGCGCGGCGCGCCCGTCGGCCGAGACCTCGCTGTCGCCGGTCAGCGGCGACGTCACGTTCTCGACGTAGGGGATCTTCGCCAGCCGGTCCGTCGTGTCCGTGACGGCCGCCCGGAAGGCCGGGTCCTTGATGGTGAGGTCGTCGCTCCGGATGAAGACGACCTCCTCGATCGGCCGCAGGCCGGCGCGGTCGAGCGCCACCTCGGCCCGGTGCGACTCACCGGCGTACTGATCGACGTCGGAGATCTGCGTCGTGCCGAGCTTGGTGCCGACGGCGAAGACGATCACGACGAACGCGAGCCAGCCCCAGATCGCCTTCTTGCGGTGCCGGCCGCTCCAGTGCGCCATGCGCGCCGCCACGTTGACCGAATGCTTCGACGAGGAGATGTTCATGCTGGCTCCCAACGCTTGGCGTCGGCGTCGACCGCGTGAGTCGAGCACCTTGCGCCGGCCGAGTGCTGGAGCCGGAACGACCCGGTCGCCGAGGGGTTGAGGCGACCGTCCCGAACGTACCACTCCGAGTTCTGGCGCGCTTGGACAGAAGTGGCCCGGGAGTTAGACTCGGGCGGCCCCCGGAGGCCAGGATGCGTTATCGCGAGACCGAGCATCTCCGCGTGCTGATCGCCAACGAGCGCAAGGATCGCCTCGCGCTCGTCGCCTCGACGGTCGCCGGACTGGGGCACGAGGTGATCGCACGGGAGATCGCCGTCCGGGATGTCGGAACGATTACAGCCCGCGAGCGCCCCGACGTCGCGCTCGTCGGGCTCGGCGCGAGCTCGGATCACGCCCTGGGCATGATCGAGCGGATCGTCAACGAGGCGGCATGCCCGGTGATCGCGCTCATCCACGCGCCCGATCCCGGCTTCGTCCGGGAGGCGTCCAAGCGGGGCGTCTTCGCCTACATCACCGACGCAGACGGCGACGGCGAGGACTGGCAGGGCTCGATCGACATCGTCCTGCGCCGCTTCGCCGAGTACCACGAGCTCGAGGGCGCGTTCGGGCGCCGGGCCGCTCACCGAGCAGGCGAAGGGCATCCTGATGGAGCGCCACTCGATCGACGCGGCGACCGCCTTCGAGATGCTGCGCGACCACTCCCGCGACGCGAACCGCAAGCTCTTCGACATCGCGGTGGCCGTCGTCGACGGCCACCGCCTGCTGCCGAAGCACTCGGACGAGCCGTCCGGCGGCCCTGCTTGAGCGAGCCGGCGCTCCCGCGGTGCGTCGATCTCATGGCGCTGCGGTGCGCGTCGTCAGGCGTGGGCTACGGCGGGCCGGGTCGCTGAGGACCGCAGGGCATCGTGCCGGCGTCGGTCCTCGCAGACTCGCAGATGGCGGTGCGGGCGCCTCTAGCCGGTGAAGCGCTCCGGGTGGGACGCGAACTCGGCCGCGCACGCGAGGGTGCAGAAGAAGTACGCCGTGTTGTCATAGACCAGTCGCCCGGCGGCGCGTTCGGGATCGACGACCATCCGGCAGACGGGATCCCGGGGAAGGCTGCTGTGGCTTGATTCGCCGGCGCGCACGGCGGCGAACAGATCGACGGGTTCGCGCACGTTGCGCAGCGCCTGGCGGCCGCGCGGCTCATAGAACACTCCGTCGAGCTGTGGGGCCAGCGCGGCGGTCTCGCCGGTGAGCAGGACCTCGCCCCCGCTCGCCTCGCCCGACACGCGTGCCGCGAGATTGACCGCGGCCCCGAGGTAGTCGCCGTCGCGCTCGATCGCGGGACCGTGATGAAGCCCCACACGCACCGCGGGCGCGCCGTGTCCCTGCATCAGCTCGTGCGTGATGGCCAGTCCGAGCAGGATGGCCGCGCTCGGGTCCGGTATGCGCAGCATCACGGCATCGCCGATCGTCTTGACGTGCGTGCCGCCGCTCGCCGGCAGCTCGGCGCGGACGGCGTCGCAGAACTCGCCGACCAGATCGGCTGCCTGTTGGTCCCCGTGAGCCTCGGTCAGGGCGGTGAAACCGGCGATGTCGGCGAAGAGGAAGGTGGCGGCCGCGCCGGCAGCCGCGGACTCGCGTTCATTCATGACCCAGACCGCTCTTTCGGTCGCCGTGGACCGTCGAGGAAGTCTGTCAGCACGCTTTGTAGCGACGCGGATCGCTCTGGACTACGCGGCGCTTGCGGGCGCGAGCCATGCCGAGGAGCGCGCCGAGCGCGACGCCGGCCTCTGGCGCGAGCGGCAGATCGGTGACGCCACGACGATCCCGACGACCAGACCTAGGACGGCTCGACGACGATGCCAGCCGAGTCGCGTCACCGCCCTTTCGACGAGCGTGTGCAGCCGCGTGCCGACGGAGATGCATCACGATCCGCCGTTGGGGACTGGGCAGCGCGGGCGCGGTCGGCAGCATCATGCCGCCGGGCAGGCAGCTGAAGGTCGCCGAACGTGCCCGGTAGCGCCAGACGGTCTTGTCCGGCCCCGGGCGCGTGCGCTTGAGCCACACGGTCACCTTCGCGGACAGCGTGCCGGCATCGGGCTGCAGACCGGTCCGGAACCCCGACGTCGAGTACGTCGGCGTCTGCGAGCTCGTGAACCGGCTCCAGTCGTACGAGCGGGCGTCGACCTTCCGCCAGGTGGTGTCGGTGGAGTCGACCGAGCGGTCGATCTGGACCTTGACCTCCTGGTAGTACCGGGCCTGCGCGTCGCCGTCATCGACGATCGAGCTCACGTGGGTACGGACACGCGCGATCGACCGGTAGCCCTGGGCGGTCTCGACGCATTCCGCGCGAAGCCATTGATATCGAGTGCTTCCGGCCGGTGGGAGCGGTGGCGCCGCGGCCGCGGCCGCCGGCGCAGCCAAGGCAGGTCACGATCGCCCCGAGGGCGATCGCCCCCGTCCAGCGGCGGTCGCGAAGTGAGGAAGGGTGCCGTCCATGGCGATGAGTCCATGAGTTGGTAACGCCCGACACCATGTCGTACTTGCGCGCCCGCCCGCCGCTCGCGCTCACCGGACAAGCGCAGGCGCGTCCACCGCGGTGAGGATCAGCCGCAGCCGGTGTTGTTGCCGCAGCTCGAGCACGTGTAGCACGAGCCCGTCCGCTGCATCATCCCGCCGCACTGGGTGCACGCCGGGCCGAGGTCGAGGCCGACCATCCGCGCCGGGTGGACCGGCGGGGTGTCGGTCAGCGCCGACGCGGCCGGCTGGACGTCGCCCGGCTGGACCGGCGGGGCCGGCGGCGCGCCCTGGGCGCCCGCCGTCGGCTGCGCGGCCTGGGCCGGCGTCGCGGGCGCGGTCGCCGCGCCGTTCGTGCCGCCCGGCGTGCCCGTCGAGAACTCCTCGCCGGCCTTGCGCGCCCGCACCTCGGGCGTGAGGATCCCGAGGTCCTCGTGCACGTCGGCGTCGAGGAAGCGCGAGGCCAGCCAGCGCATGATGTAGTCGGGCATCGACTTCGCGAACGGGATCTCCGGGTTGGTGGTGATCCCCTCCGGCTCGAAGCGCATGTAGGCGAACTTGCGCACGAGGGTCTCGAGCGGCACGCCGTACTGGAGCGCGATCGAGATCGCCGTCGCGAACGAGTTCATCATGCCGCGGAGGGTCGAGCCCTCCTTGCCGATGTCGGTGAGGAAGATCTCCCCGACGGTCCCGTCCTCGTACATGCCGGCCGTGATGTAGCCCTCGTGGCCGCCGAGCGAGAACTTGTGGGTGATCGACTGGCGCTCGCGCGGCATCCGCTTGCGCGCCGGCCCGACCTCGGCCTTGGCCGCCGTCACCGCGTCGGCCACCGCCGCCTCGACCCGCTCGCCGACGAGCGACTCGAGCTGCTCCTCGGTGTAGAGCGGCGCGCCGTCCTGCGTCGCGAACGAGCCGTCGACCTCCTCGACCGTCGCCGTCTGCTGCGCGTCGGTGCGCAGCGCCTGCGCGGTCTTGGACCCGTCGCGGTAGATCGCCAGCGCCTTGACGCCCAGCCGCCACGCCTGCAGGTACGCGTCGGCGATGTCCTCGACCGACGCGGTCTGCGGCAGGTTGACCGTCTTCGAGATCGCGCCCGAGAGGAACGGCTGGACCGCGCCCATCATCTTGATGTGGCCCATGTGCGAGATCGCGCGGGCGCCGACGGCGACGTCGAACACCGGCAGGTGCTCCTCGGCCAGGCCCGGCGCCCCGACGATCGAGCCGTGCTCGTTGATGTGCGCCTCGATCTGCTCGACCTGCTGGTCGGAGTAGCCGAGCGTCCGCAGCGCCATCGGCACCGTGCGGTTGACGATCGTCATCGTCCCGCCGCCGACGAGCTCCTTGTACTTCACGAGCGAGAAGTCCGGCTCGACGCCCGTGGTGTCGCAGTCCATCAGGAACGAGATCGTGCCCGTGGGCGCGAGCACCGTCGCCTGCGCGTTGCGGTAGCCGTAGAGCTCGCCGATCGCGACGGCCTCGTTCCAGCTGTCGCGCGCGGCGCCGAGCAGCGCGTCGTCGTCGCAGATCGCGTCCGGGATCGCGTACGACGCGTCGCGGTGCATCCGCATGACGTTGTTGTGCGCCTCGCGGTTCTCCGGGTAGCGCTCGTAGGTCCCGATGCCGGCCGCGATCTTGGCCGACTGCAGGTAGGCGCGGCCGGTCATCAGCGCGGTGATCGCCGCCGCGAAGCCGCGGCCGCCGTCGGAGTCGTAGGCGAGGCCGTTGGCCATCAGGTAGGCGCCGAGGTTGGCGTAGCCGAGCCCGAGCTGGCGGAACGCGCGGGCGTTGACGCCGATCTCCTCGGTCGGGTAGCTCGACGGCCCGACGATGATCTCCTGGGCCAGGAAGACGATGTCGACGGTGTGGTTGAACTTCTCGACGTCGAGCGTCCCGTCCGGGCGGCGGAACTTCATCAGGTTCAGCGAGGCGAGGTTGCACGCGGAGTCGTCGACGTGCATGTACTCCGAGCACGGGTTCGACGCGTTGATCCGCCCCGACACCGGCGACGTGTGCCACTGGTTGATGATCGTGTCGTACTGGACGCCCGGATCGGCGCAGCGCCACGCCGCCTCGGCGATCTCGCGCATCAGCTCGCGCGCGGGAAGCGTCTCGGTCGGCTGACCGGTGGTGCGCGACAGCAGGTCCCAGTCGAGGTCGTTCTCGACCGCGTGCATGAACTCGTCGGTGAGGCGGACCGAGTTGTTGGCGTTCTGGTACTGGATCGAGGTGAAGCCGTCACCGTCGATCGACATGTCGAACCCGGCGTCGCGCAGCGCGGCGGCCTTGTCCTCCTCCTTCGCCTTGCACCAGATGAACTCGCGGATGTCCGGGTGGTCGACGTCGAGCACGACCATCTTCGCCGCGCGGCGCGTCTTGCCGCCCGACTTGATCGTCCCGGCCCAGGCGTCGGCCCCGCGCATGAACGAGACCGGGCCCGACGCGGTGCCGCCCTTGGACAGCGGCTCGGTCGACCCGCGGATGTTGGAGAGGTTGATCCCCGAGCCGGAGCCGCCGCGGAAGATCTTGCCCTCCTTGGTGTTCCAGTCGAGGATCGACTCCATCGTGTCGTCGACGGAGAGGATGAAGCAGGCCGAGCACTGCGGATGCTCCTCGAAGCCCACGTTGAACCAGACCGGCGAGTTGAACGCCGCCAGCTGGTTGAGCAGGATGTGCGTCAGCTCCGCCTCGAACGCGTCGCCGTCCTCGACCGACGCGAAGTAGCCCCGCTCGCGGCCCCAGTCGGCGATCGTCCCCGCCACGCGCGAGACCATCTGCTTGACGGAGCGCTCGCGCGTCGGCGAGTCGAGCTGGCCGCGGAAGTACTTCTGGGCGACGATGTTCGTGGCGTTCTGCGACCACGCCTTCGGGAACTCGACGCCGATCTGCTCGAACACGGAGCCGATGCGCGCGTCGCGCAGCTCCCACTCGACGGCGTCGAACGGGTGCGTCCCGGGCTCGGTGAACAGACGCCGCACGCGAAGCGCCTCGCCGGCGCGGGGATCGGTTCTCACTGCGGTGTGCGGGGTCTGCTGCTCCATGAGCTTGCGCTCCTTCCTGAAACTGGTGTCGCCTGGCGGGCCGGGAGCACGGCGAGGCGGTTGTGCGGGTTGTCGAGTGTCCGCCTCGGTCCGGACGGAATGCACGAGCGTTCCCGCGTGCTGCGCGAATTACCTCCCGAGCCGCATCCAGTCGGCGAAATCGCCCCATGTGCCGCCGGCCCGGAAGCGGGCCTCGCGCCACGATCGGCGCACCGGGGTGAGGGCGCGATCGGCCCAGCCGAGCCGGCTCAGCAGCGCGTACAGCAGCGCCAGCAGCGCGCACAGGACGGCGATCGCGCCCAGGACGATCAGCGGGATCGGGAGACCGTCGTCCTCGTTGACGAACACCTTCGGCGGCTCGGCCGGCGGGCCGGTCGGCTCGGCCGGTGGCACCGGGGTGACGGCCGGGGCCGGCGTCTCCGACGGCAGCGGCTCGACCTCGCCGGCGCCCGGCGGGTTGTCGTTCCCGCCGTTCCCGCCCCCGCCCCCGCCGCCCGGCAGCGGCGCGACGTTGGACGAGTCCGGCGTCGCTGGGCGTCGTGACCGGCGGCGGGGTCACCGCGGGCGCGGGCGTCACCGGCGCGGGGGTGACCGGCGCCGGCGTGGAGGTCGGCTCCGGCGTCGGGGTCGGCTCGGGCTCGCACTCCTCCTGCTCGAGCTGCTCGATCGCGGCCTCCAGCGCGGGCCGGAGGTCGGGCGTCTCGATGTCCGCCTCGGCCGGGAGCTGGTCGAGCGTCTTCTTCAGCGCCTTCTTCGTGTGGTCGCACGCGTCGATCACCCCGTCGTCGCGGTAGTCGCGATAGACGAGCTCGACGCTCTTCGGCCGCTCCGACTGCGCCCGTGCCACGGCCGCCACGGAGAGCAGCGCGAGCAGGGCGATCAGGCCACTGGCAAGGCGCAATCTCACCCTCTCCATTCTACGATGCCCGGCGATGCGGGCCCTCGTCACGGGCGGCGCGGGCTACGTGGGCTCGGTCGTCGCCGCACAGCTGCTGGACGCCGGTCACGAGGTCGTCGTGCTGGACGATCTGCGCCGCGGCCACCGTGCGGCGATCCCGCCCGGCGCGACCCACCTGGAGCTGTCGCTCGACGACGCCCATGCCCTCCAGGAACGGCTCGGCGGCGGCTTCGATGCGGTGCTCCACTTCGCCGCGCTGTCGCTCGTCGCGGAGTCCGTCGAGCATCCCGAGCGCTACTGGCGCAACAACGTCGGCGGCACGCGCAACCTGCTCGACGCGATGCGCACCCACGGCATCGGCGCGGCTCGTCTTCTCCTCGACCGCGGCCACCTACGGGGAGCCGGAGACGGTCCCGATCACCGAGGACCAGCCGCCGGCGCCGGTCAACGCCTACGGCGCCTCGAAGCTCGCCGTCGACCTGATGATCCGCGACGAGTGCGTCGGCCACGGCCTCGCCGCCGCCTCGCTGCGCTACTTCAACGTCGCGGGCGCGAGCGGCGCGCTGGGGGAGGACCACGACCCCGAGACGCACCTGATCCCGCTCGTCCTCCAGGCGGCCGCCGGACGCCGGCCCGCGATCACGATCTTCGGGACCGACTACGACACGCGCGACGGGACCGCGGTGCGCGACTACATCCACGTCGACGACCTGGCCGACGCCCACCTGCGCGCGCTCGACCGGCTCGAGCCCGGCCGCCACCTGATCTGCAACCTCGGCACCGGCGACGGCTCGACGGTGCGCGAGGTGATCGCGGCGGCGCGGCGCGTCACCGGCCGCCCGATCCCGGTCGAGGAGGCCGGCCGGCGCGCCGGCGACCCGCCGCAGCTGATCGCCTCCAACGCGCGCGCCCGCGAGATCCTGGGCTGGTCGCCCGAGCGCTCGCTCGAGACGATGATCGCCGACGCGTGGGCGTGGCACTCCGCCCACCCGGACGGCTACTGAAGCAACGGCACGACGGCGGCGGTCGCCTCGACGAGCACCGTCCTCGGCGGTGCGGCGGCGTCGATCACCGCGAACCGCTCCGGCTCGGCGGCGGCGAGCGCGTCGTAGGCCTCGGCGATCGCCGCGAAGAACGCGGGCGCCTCGCGCTCCAGGCGATCGGCCTCGCCGCGGTCACCCGCGCGCGCGAGGCCGGCGGCCGGGTCGATCCGCAGCAGCAGCGTGCGGTCGGGGGTCAGCCCGCCGGTCCCGAACGCGTTGAGCTCGCGCACCGCCTCGACGCCGAGCCCGCGGCCCGCGCCCTGGTAGGCGAGCGAGGAGTCGACGAAGCGGTCGAGCAGCACCCAGCGCCCGGCGTCGAGCGCCGGCGCCAGCCGCTCCTCCACCAGCTGCGCCCGCGCCGCGGCGTAGAGCAGCGCCTCGGCGCGCGCGCCGACCGTCAGCGCCGGGTCCTTGACGAGCGCGCGGATCCGCTCGGACACCGCGACGCCGCCCGGCTCGCGCAGCAGCTCGACCTCCTGCCCGAGCGCGCCGAGCACGCGCGCGAGGCCGCTCGCGAGCGTCGTCTTTCCGGCGCCGTCGAGGCCCTCGACGGTGATCAGGCGCCCCCGTTCCACGCACGCGGGACGTTACCCTGCGCGCCGTGACCCTCGCCGCGCTGGAGCCCCACCCGCACGCCGCCGCCGTGCTCGGGGCGGCCGCCGCCGGGTCGCCCTCGCACGCGTACCTGCTGCACGGCCCGGCGGGGAGCGGCAAGCGCGCCGCCGCCCGCGCCGTCGCCGCCGAGCTGCTCGCGCGCGGCGCCGCGGACTCCGACGGCGCGCGCACGCGCGTCGCGCACGGGACGCACCCCGACCTGACCTGGGTCAGCCCGAGCGGCGCGCACGAGATGCTCCGGCGCGACGTCGACGAGGCGGTCGTCGCCGCGGCCGCGCACACGCCGTTCGAGGCCGGCTACCGCGTGTTCGTGCTCGAGCGCGCCGACACGATGAACGACGAGGCGGCCAACGCGCTGCTCAAGACGCTGGAGGAGCCGCCGGACTACGTCGTCCTGCTGCTGCTCACCGACCGCCCGACCCAGGTGCTGCCGACGATCGCCAGCCGCTGCCAGCCCGTGCGCTTCGACCCGCCCTCGCCCGCCGAGCTGGCGCAGCGGCTCGAGGCGCGCGGCGCCGCGCCCGCGCAGGCCGCCGCCGCCGCGCGGCTGAGCCTGGGCGACGGGGAGCGCGCGCTCGCGCTCGCCACCGGGGACGGCGCCGCGCTGCGCGCCCGCGCCGAGGCGTTCGCCCGCGCGCCGCTGCACGGCACGACCGGGACGGAGCGCCCCTGGCTGCCGCTGCTCGAGATCGCGGCGTCCCGCGGGGCCGCGGCCCGCGCCGCACACGAGGAGCGGCTCGCCGACGAGCTCCAGTACCTCCCGAAGAAGGAGCACCGCAAGCGCGAGACGGAGATGGGCGAGCAGGCGCGGCGGGCCGACCGGCGCGCGCAGACCGCCGCGCTCGACCACGGCCTCCAGCTCGCGGGCCTGTGGTACCGCGACCTCGCGTGCCTGCTCGCCGGCGCGCCCGAGCTGGCGCACCATTCGGATCGTGCCGAGGAGCTGGCCGCCGACGCCGCCGGCCGGTCGCCGGCCGCCCTGCAGGAGGCGGCGGCGCTGGTGGACGACACGCGCGCCCGGCTGGCCCTCAACGTGAGCTACGACCTCGCGCTCGAGGCGCTCGCGTTCCGGCTCGAGCGCGTGGTCCGGACCGCAGTCCGCTAACGTCGGGTTAGCCCGGACCGCGGTCCGGGAAAGCCGTATCGACGGGTTCGGACCTCGGGAGGGCACCATGAAGCTTGGATTCACCGCATTCCGCGCCGTGATCGGCGCGACCCTGTTCGCGCACGGCGCGCAGAAGCTGTTCGGCTGGTTCGGCGGCTACGGCCTCGACGCGACCGGGCAGGCGTTCGACAGCATGGGCCTGAAGCCGGGGAAGCGGATGGCGGCGCTCGCCGGCGCGTCCGAGGCGGGCGGCGGCGCGCTGCTCGCGACCGGGCTGCTCACGCCGCTCGGCTCGACCGCGATCATCGGCGTGATGAGCCAGGCGATCGAGTCCGTCCACAAGGAGAAGGGCTTCTTCGTCACCGAGGGCGGCTACGAGTACAACCTCGCGATCATCGCCGCCGCCGTCGCGATCGCCGACCACGGCCCGGGCCCGATCTCGCTCGACCGCGCGCTCGGGATCGAGAAGAAGGGCACGCTCGTGGCGCTCGCCGCGCTCGCGGCCGGGATCGCCGGGCCGCAGCTGGTCAAGCGGCTGTCGGCCGGCGGCGAGGAGCCCGCGCCCGCCACGCCGAGCGACGACGGCGCCGCCGCCCCCGCCGAGCAGGAGACCGTCGCCTCGGCGAGCTGAGGAGCTAGGCTCGGCGGCGATGCCCGCCGGAATCGTCCTCGCAGGCGGCCGCTCGAGCCGCATGGGCGAGCCCAAGGCATGGCTCGACTGGCACGGGGCGCCGCTGGTGCGGCGCCTCTGCGGGATCGTCGCGCGCGGCGCGCGCGGGCCGGTCGTCGTGGTCCGCGCGCCCGGCCAGGAGCTGCCGCCGCTGCCCGGCGGCGTCCGCGTCGTCGACGACGCGCGCGAGGGGCGCGGGCCGCTGCAGGGGATCCTCGCCGGGCTCGAGGCGGTCGACGCCGACGTCGCGTTCGTCGCGTCCGTCGACCTGCCGTTCCTGCATCCGGAGTTCGTCGCGGCGGTCTGCCGCGCGGTGGAGGGCGTCGACGCCGCCGTCCCGCACGTCGGCGGCCACGCCCAGCCGCTCGCCGCGGCGTACCGGCCCGCGCTCGCGCCGGTCGCCTCCGAGCTGCTCGAGGCCGGGCGACGCGGGCGCGATGACGCTGCTGGCCCGCTGCCGGGCGCGCACCGTCGAGACGCCGCCGCATCCCGAGAGCGTCCGCAACCTGAACGAGCGCGCCGACTACGAGGCCGCGCTGCGCGAGCCCGAGCCGCTGGTCCGCGTCCGCCGGATCGGACCGGGGGCGGAGACGGCATCGGTGCGCGCCGCGACGCTCGGCGCGGCCGGCGCCGCGGTCGGCGTGCTGCTGGGCGCGCACGTGGTGGCGGCGCTCAACGGCGACACCGCCGCGCGCGACCCGCTCGAGCCGCTGGCCGAGGGCGACGACGTCGCGTTCATGGCCGCCGATGCCGCCGGATGACCGCGCGCTGGCCGAGCGGCTCGTCCGCGCGGCCGGGGCGATCGCGCTGGAGCTGCGCGGCGGCGCCGTCGAGGTCAAGGGGGACGCGACCGACGTCGTGACCGAGGCGGACCGCCGCGCCGAGGCGGTCATGCTCGACCTGCTGCGCGCCGAGCGGCCGGACGACGGCGTGCTCGGCGAGGAGGGCGCCGCGGTCGCGGGCGGCGCGCGGCGCTGGCTGCTCGACCCGGTCGACGGGACGCTCAACTACGCGTCCGGGCTCCCCGCCTGGTGCTCGGCGGTCGCGCTCGTGGACGCCGAGGGGGCGCTCGCCTCCGCCGTCCACGACCCGGTCTCCGGCGAGCTCTTCTCCGCCGCGCGCGGCGCGGGCCCGCGCACGCTCGGGACGGCGCCGCCGCTCGGCGAGGCGACCGTGGCCACGTTCGTCGACATCCGCCGCCGCGACCCGGAGATCGCGGCCGGCACCGCCGCGCTGCTCGAGCGGATCGGCGCGCTCCGCGCCGCCGGCTGCGGATCGCTCGAGCTGGCCTGGGTCGCGGACGGGCGGCTGCACGGCTGGGTCCAGGCCGACGTCGAGCCGTGGGACTGGCATCCGGGCGCGCTGCTGGTGGCCGAGGCGGGCGGCGCGATCGCGGTCGACGGACGCTGGCACGTCGCGGCGGCGAGCGCCGCGCTGCGCGACGCCCTACTGGCGGTCGTAGCCTTCTCCGGGTGAGCGAGACCCGCCGCAACCCCGCGTCGGAGCTGACGACCGACCGGCCGCCCTCGATCGCGGACGCCGTCGGCGGCCCGCTCGGCGTGGCGGAGTCCGTCGTTCCGGCGGCGGCCTACGTGCTCACGTACACGGTCAGCGGCCAGGACACGACGATCTCGCTGATCGTCGCGGTCGGGCTCGGCGTGCTCTTCGGCGTCGCGCGCCTGATCCGCCGCCAGACGGTGCAGTTCGCGCTGGCGGGGATCGCCGGCCTCGCGCTCTCCGCGTACGTCGTCTCGCGCACCGGCCGCGCCGCGGACTTCTTCCTCCCGGGCCTGCTGGCCAACGCCGGCTACGCGCTCGCGTACCTGATCTCGATCATCGTCCGCTGGCCGCTGCTCGGCGTGATCGTCGCGACCCTGCGCGGCGGCGACATGAGCTGGCGCAAGGACCCGCGCCAGGTGCGCGACTTCAGCCGCGCGAGCTGGGTCTGGGTCGTGCTCTTCTCGCTGCGCCTCGCGGTGCAGCTGCCGCTCTACCTCGCGGACGCGGTCACCGCGCTCGGGGTCGCGCGGATCGCGATGGGCATTCCGCTGTTCGCGGTGGGAATCTGGCTCTCGTGGCTGATCCTGCGCCCGCGGACGTGACGCTCAGGGCCGCGCTGCGGTCGTTCCCGCCGCTGCTCGAGCGGCTCGCGGCGGCGGTGCCCGCGGTCGGCCTGGTCCCCGCACGCGACGTCGAGGTCCCCTGCGACGTGCCGCGCCACCCGCTCGTGGCGGTCGACGGGTACGCGCTGCGCGCGATCGACGCGGCGGAGGCGAGCGCGCTGCTGCCGGCGTTCCTGGAGCTGGCCGTCGGCGAGGTGCGCGCCGGGACGGCGGAGGAGGTCGCGGCGGGTGCGCCGCTCCCGCGCGGCGCCGACGCGGTCGTGCCCGCCGGCGCGACGACCGCGCCGCTGCCCGGGCACCTCGAGCTCGTCCATCCCGTCGCGCCCGGCGACGGCGTGGTCCAGCCGGGCGCCGAGCTGCGGGCGGGCCACGTGCTCATGCGGGCGCGGCATCCGATCGGCGCCGCCGACCTCGAGCGGCTCGAGCGTGCCGGCGTCGAGACCGTCCCGGTGGCGGCCCCGCCCCGGTTCGGGATCGTCGGCGGGGACGCGGAGCTGGCGGACGTCGTCCGGGCCGCGGGCGGCGATCCCGTGCGCCGGCGCGACCTGCGCCACGCGCTCGACTGCGACGACGTCGCCGTCGTCACGCACCGCACGCGCTCGCCGGTGCGGTGGCGCGGGCGCGACGTGGCGCTGGCCGACGACGAGGGCACGCCGGTGATCGTCGTCACCGGCCCGGCGGCGGCGATCCTCCCCGTCGCCGAGGGCCTGCTCCACGGCTGAGCGCCGCGGCGCCATGACCCAACCGGCGGCGCCGGTCGCCCCGTAGGCACCGGCGTACACGTCCCGCCGGGAGAAGGGAGCTCCATGCGCCGCACGATCACGATCGTCGCCGCCGTCGCCGTCATCCTGGGCCTGAGCGCGTCCGTCGCGTCGGCCCACAAACGCCACTGGTGGCCGCACAAGCCGGCCGGCACGGTCGTCGACGTCGCCGTGAAGGCCTCGAGCGCGGACGGGCCTGACGCCAACCCGTACGACTACGACCTGCTGATCGCGGCGGTCACCGCGACCGGGCTGGCGCCGACGCTCGCCGACCAGTCGCAGCGCTTCACCGTGTTCGCGCCGAACGACCGGGCGTTCGAGAAGCTGGTGGCGGACCTCACCGGCAGCTTCCCGGCGAGCGAGCAGGCGACGCTCGACGCGGTCCTGGCCACGTTCACGCCGGACCAGATCAAGAACATCCTGCTCTACCACGTGGTGGCGGGGAGGACGCTCGGGCCGCTGCAGGTGCTGTTCGCGGGCTCGCTGGCGATGGCCAACGGCGGCACGGTCCGCCCGCGCGGGCTGGTCCTCAAGGACGAGACGCCCGCGCTGCGCGATCCGCGGCTGCTCCTCTACGGGCTGAACCTGCGGGCGAGCAACGGCGTGATCCACACGATCGACCGGGTGCTGGTCCCGGCCACGCCGTAGTCACGCGCCGATCGGGCCGAGCCGCGGCTCGAGCCCGTAGAGCTCGAAGGCGCCGAAGCGGCTGAAGCGCTCGTGCTCGGGGCCGTGGAAGTCGGCCGAGCCGGTGGCGAGCAGCCCCCGCTCGGCCGTCGCCTCGTACAGCGTGCGGGTCTGGACCTCGTCGTGGGTGGGATAGAACACCTCGACGCCGTCCAGGCCCGCGGCGCTGAAGCGCGCGATCGCGGTCAGCACGGTCGCGGGGTCGTCGATGTCCCAGAACGGGTGCGCCCAGACCGCCACCCCGCCGGCGGCGTGGATGACGGCGATCGCGTCCTCGACCGTCGGGCGCGAGCGCGCGACGTAGGCGATCGCGCCGGGGACGAGGTAGGGCGGGAAGAGCGTGTTCTTGTCCGTGATCCCCTCGGCGCGCAGCTTCGCGGCGTTGCCGGGGTGCGCGAGCACGGCGTCGGCGAGGTGCGGGCGCCCGAGCGGGCTGCCGGCGCCCTCGCGGGCGCGCAGCGGCTCGCGGTCGAGCGCGAAGCCGAGCTCCTCCAGCCGGTCGGCCATCGCCCAGATCCGGCGGCCGCGGTCGGCGCGGAAGTCCGCGAGCGTGTCGCGCAGGTCCGGGTCGTCGTGGCGCAGCTCGTAGCCGCAGACGTGCAGGTCCTCGAACTCGCCGCTCACGCTCGACAGCTCGGCCGCCGGGGAGCAGCGCAGGCCGTGGTCGCGCGCGGCGCGGAGCGCCTCCGGCACGCCGTCGACGGTGTCGTGATCGGTCAGCGCCATCAGCTCGAGCCCCGCCGCGGCGGCGTGCGCGACGACGTCGGCGGGCGCCAGCGCGCCGTCGGACGCCACGGAGTGCGACTGCAGGTCGAACCGTTGTGTCACGTGTGCGTTCATCGTCGGGCGGGAACCCTATGGGGCGACCCGTTCGGAAGGAACCAAGGGAGGGCGCACCATGTCCACCGGATTGATCGTCCTGATCGTCGTCGTCGTCCTGATCCTGATCGCGCTGGCCGTGCTGCTGCCGCGCATGCGGGCGAACAAGGCTCGACGGCAGACGGAGCGCGAGCTCCACTCCAGGCGCGAGCGCGCCGTCGGCGAGCACCGGAACGAGGCCGCCGAGCGCGAGGCCGCGGCCGAGGAGGCCGAGCAGCGCGCGCGGATGGCCCAGGCGGCCGCCGAGAAGGAGCGGGCCGAGGCGAACCTGCAGTCCGAGCGCGCGAACATGCACGAGCGCGGGATGGCCGACCACGAGCTCGTCGAGGACCACGAGCGCGACCGCTTCGCCGACGTCACCGACACCACGGCCGACCGCGACGCCGACGGCCACACGGTCGACGACCGCGCCCGCGACGCCACGACCGGCGAGGACCGGACCGACTACGACCGTGGCCGCGAGGACGAGCGCCGGCTCGACCGCGAGCGGATCACGGACGACGTCCGCGAGTCCGAGCGCCGCTAGCTACGACGCCTGCCTGAGCGGGTCCGCCCGCTCGGGCAGCAGCGCCGCCGCCGCGTCCGCGGTGAGCGGCGCGGAGAGCAGGAAGCCCTGCAGGTGCTCGCAGCCGAGCAGCTGCAGGCGCTCGCGGTGGGCGTCGGTCTCGACGCCCTCCGCGACGACCTCCATCCCGAGGTTGTGCGCGAGCGCGACGATCGCCTTGACGATCTCGCCCGAGCCGACGTCGGTGAGCATCGGGATGACGATCGAGCGGTCGATCTTGAGCGCGTCGCCCGGGAAGCGATGGAGGAAGCCGAGCGACGAGAGCCCCGTGCCGAAGTCGTCCAGGTGCGCCGTGACGCCGAGCCGCTTGCGCAGGTCGATCAGCGTCCGCCGGGCGCCCTCGGGGTCCTGGGACATCGCGGACTCGGTCACCTCCAGCCGCAGATGCTCCGGCCGCGCGCCCGACGCGCGCAGCGCGCCGGCGACGAGCTCGGGGAAGCCCGGGTCGCCGAGCTGGCGGGCGGAGACGTTGACCGACACCGTCACGCCCCACTCCGCCGCGCGGGCGGCCGCCTCGCGCAGCACGAACGCGCCGAGCGGGACGATCAGCCCCGTCTCCTCCGCGATCGCGACGAACGCCTGCGGCTCCACCTCCCAGCGGCAGAGCGCCTCGAAGGCGGTGATCTCGCCGGTGCCGGTGCGCAGGATCGGCTGGTAGAGCACCTGCACGCCGCCCGACTCGATCGCCCGCCGCAGGTCGGTCTCGACGTCGAGCCGTTCGACGACGTGGCGGTGCATCTGCGCGTCGAACACCGCGTGGCGCGCCTTGCCGTCCGCCTTGGCGCGGTACATGGCGACGTCGGCGTCGCGGATCAGCTCCTCGGGGTCGGCGTCGGGGCCGCCGAGCGCGATCCCGATCGAGCCCGAGACCACCAGCTCGCGGTCGGCGATCGCGAACGGCTCGGCGAGCGTGGCCAGGACCCGCTCCGCGACGATCGTCGCCTCGCGCGCGTCGGTCATGTCCTCCAGCAGGACGGTGAACTCGTCGCCGCCGATCCGCGCGACGGTGTCGCCCGGGCGCAGCGCCGCGTCGAGCCGGCGGGCGACCGACTCGAGCAGCCGGTCGCCGGCCTGGTGGCCGAGCGAGTCGTTGACGAGCTTGAAGCGGTCGAGGTCGAGGAACAGCACGGCGGCGCCGCCGTCGCCGTCGCTCCGGCGCGCGCGCCGCAGCGACTGCTCGAGCCGGTCGAGGAACAGCGTCCGGTTCGGGAGCCCGGTGAGCGCGTCGTGGAGCGCGCCGTGGCGGAACCGCTCGACCGAGCGGCGGTGGTCGGCGGCGTAGCGGATCGCACGCTCCAGCGTGTCCGCGTCGAGGCCCGCCTTCGGGAGGTGGTCGACGGCGCCGGCGGCGCGCGCCGCCGTGACGGCGGCGGCGCCGCTCGGGTCGCCGAGGACGATCAGCTGCGCGTGCGGGTCCTCCTCCAGCAGCGCGCGGATCGTCGGCTCGTCGCCGAGCTCCGCATCGACCAGGACGGCGTCGTGCGGGTGCTCGCCGACCGCGGCCAGGGCCGATGCCGCCGAGGTCGCCCAGTGGATCTCTGCGCGACCGTCGTCCAGCAGCCCGCCGACGAGTCGGCGGTCGGCCTCGTCGGACGCGACGAGGAGCAGGATGAAGGGCGGATCGGCCATGGTCCGGTATCCGACGTTAGGCCGCACCACAAAACCGAGCAATGACCCATTCGGCCAGATAGCCGCATGTTCGACCGCCGATCGGCGGAAAGAGCGGGGGGCCGGCTACGACGGCGGCGACTGCGGCAGCTTCGCCGCGCCGCGGCGGGTGACCGGGGCCGACGGCGGCGGCACCACCGGCCCGATGTCCCCGTCCGGCGCCTCGTCGAGATCGACGATGACGGGGGCGTGGTCGCTCGGGCCCTTGCCCTTGCGCGCCTGGCGGTCGATCCAGGCGGCCTCGACCCGCGGCGCGATCGCCGCGCCGGCGAGGATCAGGTCGATCCGCATGCCCAGGTCCTGGTGGAACATGCCCGCGCGGTAGTCCCAGTAGCTGAACACGCGCTCGCCGGGCCAGCGGTCGCGGACGACGTCCCGCAGCCCGAGCGCCTGCAGGTCGGCCAGCGCCTCGCGCTCCGGCCCGGTGACGTGCGTGTGGCCCTCGTAGGCCGCGGGGTCGAACACGTCGGCGTCCGTCGGGGCGATGTTCATGTCGCCGAGCAGGACGGTGCGCTCCGCCTCGGGCGCGATGAGCTCGCGCAGCGCCGCCAGCCACTCGAGCTTGTACGCGTAGTGGTCCGAGCCGGGCGCGCGCCCGTTCGGGACGTAGACGCACACCACGCGCACGTCGCCGCACGTCGCCGCGATCGCGCGCGCCTCCGGCTCCGGGAAGCCGGGGCCGCCGGGGATCCCGCGCACCACGTCGCCGAGGCCCGCGCGCGAGAGGATCGCGACACCGTTCCAGGCCGCCTCGCCGTGGACGGCGACCTCGTAGCCGCGCTCCGCCAGCGCGTCGCCGAGCAGCGCCGCGAACGCGTCGTCGGCGAGCTTGGTCTCCTGGAGGCAGACCACGTCCGGCCGGCGCTCGTCGAGCCAGGGCAGGAGCCGCGGGAGGCGCTGCTTGACGGAGTTCACGTTCCAGGTGGCGATCCGCATCGCCGTCACACGGTACGCGGCCCGGACGGCGCGCGGTGGCGACCGCGCCGGGGCGCGCGGACGCCCGGCGGCGAGTCCGTCGCGTCGCTAGAATCCGCACGCCGCGCGCCGACGTAGCTCAGCTGGTAGAGCACTTCACTCGTAATGAAGGGGTCCCCGGTTCGAGTCCGGGCGTCGG
>CAVRTO010000029.1:0-202073 GCA_963724145.1 uncultured Solirubrobacteraceae bacterium | reverse complement strand
GTGGTCGGTGAGCTCGGTCGTGATGGCGCCGGGCTCGATGATGGTGACGCGGATGTCGGGCTGGAGCTCGACGCGCAGGGCTTCTGACCAGCCGTTGATCCCCCACTTGGTCCCCGCGTAGGCGGCGAAGCCCGCGGGCGCGACGCGACCGGCGACCGACGAGACGTTCACGAGGTCGCCGCCGCCATCTTGGAGCTGGTCGAGGAAGACTTCGGTGGCGGTCATCGCGCCGAGGAGGTTGGTCTCGACCATGCGCCGGTGTTCTTCGCGTTGATCGGAGCTGAAGGGCGCGGTCAGCATGACGCCGGCGTTGTTGACGAGGATGTCCGCGCCGCCGAGCTCGTGCTGGACGCGGTCGGCTGCGGCGAGGACCGATGCGCGGTCGGTGACGTCGGCCTCGATGGCGATCGCGCCGTCGCCGAGCTCGTCCGCCAGGGCCTGGATGCGGTCGGCGCGGCGCGCGAGCAGCGCGACGCGGTGGCCGTCAGCGACCAGCGCGCGGGCGGTCGCCTCGCCGATTCCTGAGGAGGCGCCCGTGACGACGGCGACGCGGCCGGTGTTCTGATCGGTGCTCACGCCCTGACCTCGTCGAGCGCGAGCGATGAGGACAGGTCGCGGTAGGCGTCGATCTGCTGCTGGCGTTCGGCGAGCTTGTCCTCGGCCTGCGCGATCGCGTCGGCGCCGGCGATGAACCGGAACGGGGGCTGCGCTTCGTCGGTGATGCTCAGGAGCGCCTGCGCGAGCTTGGCGGGGTCGCCGCTCTGCTGGCCGTTCTGGCTGTCCCAGAACTCGCGCTGAGCGGCGTTGCCCTCCGCGTAGTCCTCGATCGACGCCTCGGCGTAGTTCGTCGACTCCTTGGTCAGCAGCTCGGTGCGGAAGAACCCGGGATTGATGACCGTCGCGTGGATGCCGAACGGTTCGATCTCGGGGGCGAGCGACTCCATCCAGCCGTCGACGCCGAACTTCGACGCGGCGTAGGCGGTCCCGTACGCGAATCCGGCAAAGCCCGCCGAGGAGGAGATCGTCACCACGTGGCCCGAGCGCTGCTTGCGCATGACCGGCAGGACGGCGCGGGTGACGTTCATCGGGCCGATGAGCGTCGTGGTGATCTGCCGGTCCATCTGCTCGGGCGTGAGCTCCTCGAAGAAGCCGGCGTAGAAGCTGGCGGCGTTGTTGACGAGCACGTCGATGCCGCCGAAGCGGTCCACAGCCGCCTTGACCGCCGCCTCGGCGTCCTGCGCGCTGGTGACGTCGAGCCGGACGGCAAGCAGATGCTGCGAGCCGCCGACGGCCGCGGCGACGGCGTCGGGGTTGCGCCCGGTGGCCACGAGGTTGTGGCCGGCGGCGAGCGCGGCCTTGGCGATGTCGAGGCCCATCCCGCGGCCTGCGCCGGTGATGAGCCAGGTCTTCGTCTCAGTGGTCATGGCATCCAGCAAAGCGCGGATCTGGAGAAGGTGGGAGTCCCTGTCGAGAGAGCTACTGGCAGTGACTCCCAAGCGCGTATCGCCGGGTCTAGGCTGGCGTTCGTGGAGACCAAGTCCGAGATCCGAGAGTTCCTGACCTCCCGCCGCGGCCGGATCACGCCCGAGCAGGCCGGGTTGCCGACCTATGGCGCTCGTCGCGTTCCCGGACTGCGCCGTGAAGAGGTCGCCGTCCTGGCCGGCGTGAGCATCCAGTACTACACGCGCCTGGAACGCGGAGACATGAGCGGCGCGTCCGAGAGCGTGCTGGAGGCGTTGGCCCGAGCGCTGCAGCTCGACGACGCCGAACGCGCCCACCTTTTCGACCTCGCCCGCGCCGCCCAACCAGCTGGGACGCGCCCGCGCCGGCGCCAGCCCAAGCCACGCATCCGGCCCGAGATCCAATGGACGCTCGACGCGATCACCGGCGCCGCCGCCTACGTCGGCAACGACCGGCTCGACATCCTCGCCACCAACCAACTCGGGCGCGCGCTGTTCTGCGAGCTCTACGCCACACCAATGCGACCGCCCAACCACGCGCGGTTCGTTTTTCTCGACCCGCGCGCTGAAACGTTCTACGCCGACTGGGACCGCGCCGCCCGCGAGACCGCCGCCATCCTGCGCTCAGCCGCCGGCCGCGATCCCTACGACCGAGACCTCTCAGACCTCGTCGGCGAACTCGCCACGCAGAGCGAAGCGTTCCGCACCCACTGGGCCGCACACAACGTCCGCTTCCACGCCACCGCCATCAAGAACTTCCACCACCCCGCCGTCGGCGAGCTCAGCCTCAGCTTCAACCGCCTCGACATCGCCGCCGACCACGGCCTCACGATCTTCACCTACGCCGCCGAACCCTGCTCGCGTTCCGAAGAGGCGCTTAACCTGCTCGGGAGCTGGGCAGCCACGGTCGACCTCGCCGAGTCGGCGCGGACGACCGACCAACACTGAGCGACCGAGAACTCGGATTCATCCGGCACGCGTCCGCTTCAGCGCTTGCGCATTCCACGCAACGGAGCAGTCCGCTGAGAGACTGGGCCGCTATCCCTTCCGCCTGGAAGGAGCAGTCGTTCCGCGGCGGGCGCGTCGGCGTCGGTCCCACTGCTGCTATTGCCTCGAAGGAGCAGCGCCGTGATGTATGGCCGGGCTCCTCGCTGCGCTCAGCGCTGATCGCGCGATGCGACAGCGCGAGGCTCGAGCGGGGATCATTCGCAAGGTGTCGGGAATCGGGCACGGCGGTTGGATGCGCCGCCGACGGACCTGCGGCCCCGGCGCGTTTGCCCTTGTGCAGCGAGGAGGTCGCGATGCAAGTCCACCCAGGTGTGTTCGTTTCCAACACTTCGACAGAGGAGTGGCGACCCGATCCTGAGATCGGGGGCGGTGCCGAGGAGCATGTACTGATCGACACCGGCGCCATGCGGGCCGGGCTGAGCCGCTTCGCGTCGGACGCCGATCCTCAACCGCCGCCTTGGGTGCTGCCGCAGACGCAGATCCTCCTCGTGCTCGAAGGCGGCGCGCGGATCGACATCGAGGGCGGCCCGACGCTGGACCTCGGCGCTGGCGACATGGCCTCGCTGCCCAAGGGAGCGGTGACCCGGTGGCATCTCACGCTGCCGTTCAAGGAGATGTGGGTGCTCACATAAGCGACTCCGTCGGATGGCGCCGTGCTGTGGCAGTTCCCCATCGACTCAACGTGCAACGCACCGACAACCGCAGAGGGTCTACCGCCCCGGTCGCGATGACTCAGGTGAGTTTGTTGCGGCTCTGCGCGCGGGCGAGCGGAGCGTTGTGCGACGGCTATCGATTGGAGCAGCGGCGGCGCGTAGGATCGCCTGACCGCACCCGAGCGAGGAGAAGCCGTGATCATTCGCGTCTTCAGGCCGACGATCCACCCCGGTAAAGAAGGCGACTTCGAGTCCTTCCTCCGCGACACGGCTGTGCCGCTTGTGTCGCAGCAACCGGGGATCGTCGCGCAGCATGTGGGCAGGCCGCGCGATCCCTCCTCTACCGAATATCTGTTCATCACCGTCTGGGAGGACGTCGAGTCGATCCGGGCCTTCGCCGGCGAACGCTGGCAGGAGGCCGTGATCGCCCCCGACGAGGAACACCTCCTCAAGGACACCTGGATCCAACACTACGACACGCTCCTGGAGCCCCGAATCGGACTGAAGCGCGACGCGTGAGGGACACCGGATCGGCCCGCGTGGGATCGCCGACCGGGCGTCCCGGCGTTGCCGCTCGGCCACCCCGTGAGTGCTCCATTCGCCTGCACTCGACACTGAGCGGCGTGCGGCCGACGACTGCTGCTTGTGCCTCGATGTAGAAGTGCGTCGCGACAGCCTGGGCGCTACCGCTTCTCGTCCAAAGCAGCAGTGACCGGGCCGATCTAAGGCTCGCGAAGCGACGCCAGGGCGCACACTCGAGCGTAGTGACCTAGCGGAGTGACCGGAACGCCGCGCGAACCTCGCTTGCAAACAGATCGGGCTCCTCCCAGGCAGCGAAGTGGCCGCCCTTGTCGACCTCGTGGAAGTAGATGACGTTCGGATAGCTCACCTCGACCCAGCTGCGCGGCGTCCGCCAGATCTCGCCGGGGAACGTCGTGAAGCCGAACGGGATCGTCGCCGGAGGCAGAGGCTGGCCGCCCGCGGCCGGGGCGTCCGGCCCGTAGGCCTCCCAGTACGAGCGGGCCGCGGAGGCGCCGGTGCCGGTCAGCCAGTACAGCGAGATGTTGTCGAGAATGTGGTCGCGGGTGAGATTGCCCGAGGGCTGCTTGTCGACAAATGCGTTGGCGATCTTGTAGTAGGCGTCGGTGTCGTGGTCGACCATCCAGGCGGCCAGAGCGACCGGGGAGTCGAGCAGTGCGTAGCCGATCGTCTGCGGGCGGGTGGCCATCTCGACGAAGTAGCCGTTTCCAGACTGCTGGAAGGTGGCGATCTGCGCGGCCGCGGCGCGTTCCTCGTCGCTGTCGGTCGGCATGGTGCCGCCCAGCGCGGGCACGAGCAGGTTCGTGTGGATGCCGATCAGCCCCTCGGGTGCCTGGCGTCCCATCGCGTCGGTGACGCCGGCGCCCACGTCGCCGCCCTGGGCGACATACCGGGTGTAGCCGAGTCGGCGCATGAGCTCGGCCCAGGCCCGCGCGGTCCGGCCCAGGTCCCAGCCGACCTCGACCGGCTCGCCCGAGAAACCGTAGCCGGGCAGGGAGGGCAGAACCAGATGGAAGGCATCCTCGGCGCTGCCGCCGTGCGCGGTCGGGTCCGTCAGGGGGCCGACGGAGTCGATCAGCTCCACCACGGAGCCGGGCCAGCCATGGGTCATGATCAACGGCAACGCGTTCTCGTGCTCCGACCTGACGTGGACGAAGTGGATGTCCACACCGTCGATATCGGTCGTGAACTGCGGGAGCGCGTTCAGACGCGCCTCGCACGCGCGCCAGTCGTGATCGGTAGCCCAGTAGCGAACGAGCGCCTGGATCGTCGCCAGCTGCACGCCCTGCGACCGATCGGCAACGAGCTCGCTGGAGGGCCAGCGCGTCGCCCCAAGGCGGCGGCGCAACTCAGCGAGCTGCTCCTCTGGAATCCCAATCTGGAACGGGCGGATGGCTGTCGCGCTGTCGGATATGACGGGCTCCTTCGTTCACTGACGGCGTACTTGGGCGAGCGTCCCGTACGGCTCGGAGGCGAGCATCACCTGATGCGGGTGATCGACGGCGGCCAAGTCACCGATGTGCGCCTGGCCTCAGCACATGCCCCCCGGCGACGCCGCCGCTGGCTCTCCGGCTCGTGGGCCGGTCGAGTGGCTACGGCGTCGACGTTGGGCGGTCTTCGGTTGAGCGGGCGGGGGCGAAGAAGTCGACGAGCAGCTGGTTGACGCGCGCGGGCTCGTCGTGGTGGACCCAGTGCGAGGCGTCCGGCAGGCGCTCGACGCGGTCGAGGTTGGGCACGTCGTCGTGATGGGGCTCGGCGAGCGTGGGGCCGAGGTAGCGGTCGCGTTCGCCCCAGATGACGAGGGTTGGCGCCGCGATGGGACGGATGTCGCCTGACGAGTGTCGCACCGCGAAGCGGTAGTAGTTGATCATCGCCGTTGCCGCCCCGGGCTGCGACCACGCCTCGATGTAGCGCTTCATCTCCTCGCGCGTGTACGGGGGCTGCGCGTCGCGCAGGAAGTCCTGGAAGAACTCCCAATCGTTGGCCCGCACGTGGCGCTCGGGCAGGTCTGGGAGCTGGAAGTAGAAGAAGTACCAGGACCGCCGGAGCTGGCTGGGGTGGCGCAGGCCTTCGTTGAGCTTGCGCGGATGGGCTGCGTCGAGGATGACCAGCCGGTCGACGACTTCGGGGTGGTTCATCGCGAGCGTCCAGGCGGCGGTTCCACCCCAATCGTGGCCGACCACGAGCGCGGACTCGGCGCCGCGCTCCCGGATGAGGCCGCGGACGTCGGCGGCCAGCTCGTCGGCGCCGTATGGGGCGATGCCGTCCGGCTTGGACGACAGGTTGTACCCCCGCAGGTCGGGCGCGACGACGCGGTAGCCCGCTTCCGCGAGCGGCGCGATCTGCCGCCGCCAGCCGTACCAGAACTCCGGGAAGCCGTGCAGCAGAACGACCAGCGGACCGTCGCCGGCCTCGACGTAATACAGCCGCACGTCCCCGATCTCGGCGTACCCGTCCCGAAGTTCGATCCGGTCGCCCGGCGCAAGGCTCGGCGCCCCAGAGGCGGATGCGGTGCCCGCCGGGGCCGACTGGCGAGTAGAAGATGAGCCCACGAGCGCGTCTCCTTTCCGTCGCCGCGCCGCGCCGCGCCGCGGCGACAGGTGGCGCTCCCCGCGAGCCGTATGCCAACAGTGGCAGACCGGGACGGCGCAGCAACTTCTTCGGCGCGCGCTCTTGCGCGCACTGCGAGCGACGGCTCAAGCGTGAATCGCGAGGCGCTGCGCTTGCGCCTTCCATGCAAAGCGCCAGCGGCGGGACCTGAGGAAGCGCCATCGCAATCGCCTGGAAGGAGCAGCCGGGCTCGTACCGGACGCAGCCGCATGTGAGCGCGACTGCCGCTATTTGCCTCAAAGCGGCAGTCGGACACGAGGGCGCAGTTCGCCGGGTCCCGACGCTCCGCACCACTCGCGTCCTGTAGAGCCCTGGCCGGGCGAACTTAATACCCTGGAGCTCGAGGCTCTATGACCAGTATTCGACGGAGCACCGAGCGATAAACGTCTTTGTCGGCTCAGCCCGAGGCTTTGGCTGGGTCGGATTGCGGCTTGAGGACGAAAGATTCGACTGCGACGTCCGGGTCGATGTGGTTGTCGCTCATGAACGCGTCGACCTTGCGGCCGGTGATGCCCTCGACGCCCGCGATGAGATCCGCGCCCATCGTGTCCTGGTAGGCCTTGCGGGTCTGGAGAACCAGCGCCGTACGGCCATCGCGCACCAGGCTGCGCTCGCCATCGGTGAGCGTGTCTCTGAGCAGCTTCGATTCGAGCAACCCGAAGCGTTCGGTGATCTCACGGACGTCGGCGTAGGAGATCTCCTGGGTTTCGGGCGCAGCGGCCTCCCTGGCGAGGTTTTCCGCGGCGAGCAGCTTCACCGACACGAGCAGCATGCGGCTGCCGGTCAGCACCAGCATGCGGGCGTCTTTGAACTCGCTACGCCAACTCCCTCCGGGCGTCGCCAGGGCGATGAATTCGACCCGCTCCCCGGCATCGAGCATTCCCGGCAGCTTGGTTTCCAGCGGCACTCGGCAGCCCATGGCGACGACCTCGCCGGCGATCGGGTCGCGTGGCAAGCCTCGGTCGCGACGACCGCCAGCCGCTCACGCCGCTCGGCGCGAATGGATGCGCGCGCAGTCGTCTGACGCGAACGACCGGCTGAATCACGCACGCCCCTGAGCGCATGATCCCGAGGAAGGCGGCGCCGCTCCACCCGGACGGTTGGCGGTCGAGCTCGCCGATCAGGCGGTGGAAGGCTCGAGCTTTCGAGGGGCGTGGCTATGAATGAGCAGCGCCGCTACCACCTGGATTTCGACATTGGACGACGATCTCCGATGCAGTGAGCGGACCAGGTGGGCTGCCGTACGGATAGGTCCTCGCAATCTCGCGTCCAACCCGTCGGCGAAGCGCGCGCCTCCGCAAGGCGCGCGCTCGAGCCGGCGTCGTCAGCGCACTGAGCTGAACGTAGCCCGTAGTTCGGTGGAGAAGAGCTGCGGCTCCTCCCACGCGGCGAAGTGGCCGCCCCTGTCGACCTCGTTGAAGTAGGCGAGGCCGGGGTAGACCGCCTCGACCCAGCTGCGCGGGGAAGCCCAGATCTCGCCGGGGAACGTCGTGAAGCCGACCGGCACATTGACCGCCGGCGGAGGCTGACCGCTCGCGAGCGCCGCGGCGAGCGCTCGTCCGTCCTCCCAGTACGACCGGGCCGCCGACGGTGCGGTGCCGGTCAGCCAGTACAGCGTGATGTTGTCGACGATGCTCTCCCGGGTGAGATTGCCCACGGGCTCGCCGTCGACGAATGCGCGGGAGATCTTGTGGTAGCTGTCCGTGTCGTGGTCGAGCAACCAGGCCGCCAGCCCGATGGGTGAATCCAGCAGGGAGTAGCCGATCGTCTGCGGCCGTGTGGCCATCTCCAGGAAGTAGCCGAAGCCGTCCTGCCTGAACGTCGCAACCGCCTCGGCCGCTGCGCGTTCCTGTGCGGATTCCCTGGGCAGGTGATCGCCGATTGCGAGCACCGCCGTGAGCAGGTTCAGGTGGTAGCCGACCAGACCCTCGACCGCCTGGCGGCCCATCAGGTCCGTGACGAGGGCGCCGACGTCGCCTCCCTGGGCGACGTAGCGCGTGTAGCCGAGGCGGTGCATCAGCTCCGCCCACGCGCGTGCGGTGCGGCCGGCGTCCCAGCCGAGCTCGGTCGGCTCGCCCGAGAAGCCGTAGCCGGGCAAGGACGGCAGCACCAGGTGGAACGCATCCTCGGGGGTGCCGCCGTGCGCGGTCGGGTCGGTCAGCGGGCCGACCGTCTCCAGCAGCTCGATCACCGAGCCGGGCCAGCCATGCGTCATGACCAGCGGCAACGCATCCTCATGCCGCGACCTGACGTGGATGAAGTGGATGTCGACCCCGTCGATCTCGGTCGTGAACTGCGGCAGCGCGTTCAGTCGCGCCTCGCACTTGCGCCAGTCGTGGTCGCTCGTCCAGTAGCGGGCGAGCGCCTGCAGCGTCGCCAGCTGCACGCCCTGCGAGCGGTCGGCGACGAGCTCCGCGGAAGGCCAGCGCGTCGCCTCGACCCGGCGCTGCAGATCGACGAGATGTTCCTCCGAGACCTTGATCCGGAATGGACTGATGGTTGCTGCTTCGGCCGTGCCGGGCATGACGGCGCTCCTCGTCGACGAGTACGGATATGTGTCGGAGCGACCTCGCGTCTGCAGGCAGTGCGCGGGGAGAGCGGAATCGCCCGGGGAATCCGTCAGCCAGCGTTGGGGCGAAAGGCTCGCCCTGGTCCACTCCGTGGTCCGCGCTAGGAGACCTTCGCGACACTACTCCTGCCGGGAGGGCCCAGCAACGAACGTCACCAGCCGGGGCGCGCAGTCGGCCGGTGCCGCCTCCCTCTGGACTTCGCGATCGCTACGGGATGATCGCGAAGCCCGACATGAGGCTCCTCGCCAGAGCGCGGACCCGCCAGTGCCGCGGCGAAGGAGCGGTTACCGCCGGAGGTCGCCGAGCCGGCGGCGGGAACGCCAGACGTACTCGTCGATCCAGATCCGCCCGAAGCGCCTGCCGAGCCAGCCGGCGGTGCGGAGAGTGAGCATCGCATTTGCCCACGCGCCCGCGCGCCGACGGCGGCTCACCGCGTAGCGCTTTCGCTCGACGCGCGTGCGCATCAGACGAGCACGTTGCTTCGGTCGATGGGTGATGATCGAGGCACCCTTCCGGCGCGAGCTGCGGAAAGCGTTCATACGGCCACGCTAGCCCTTCCGGCTGTTCGACGTCATCCCGGGCGATACTGCGGAGCCGCATTGGCCGCCGGCCACGCAAAGAGGAGACGTCAGTGCCCGACTACGCGATCGTGAACCTGCTCGAGATCGAGGACACCGTCGGTGGACGGGTCGAAGGCCTGGAGGGCCGGTTCAGCCGCAAGTTCCTCGACTCGACCGACCTCGGCGTGAGCCACTGGCGCTACGCCCCGGGGCTGCGCAGCCCCGCCGCGCACAGCCACCGCGAGCAGGAGGAGGCGTACGTCGTCATCGCCGGCTCCGGGCGCGTGCGGCTCGACGACGAGGTGCGGGAGGTGCGGCGGTGGGACGTGGTCCGCGTCGCGCCGACGGTGGTCCGTGCCTTCGAGGCCGGGCCCGACGGCCTCGAGCTGATCGCGGTCGGCGGCCCGAAGCCGGAGGGCGGCGACGGAGTCCAGTCGGACTCGCCGTGGCCGGACGCCGCCTGACGATCAGCGCAGCCGGTCGAACTCGCCCGCCACGGCGCTGCATGTGCGCCTCGAGGTCGGCGATCAGCTCCTGCGTCGCGCGTGACAGCCGCGCGGCGCGGCGCGTGACGACGGCGAACGTGTCGTGGAGCGGCGGGTCGAACGTCGTGCTCGACAGCTGCGCCGGGAAGTACGGGGCGTGGGTGTAGGCGCTGGGGAGGTAGGTGTCCCCGGCGCCGGCGGCCACGAGCCGGAGGGCCAGGTCCATGAACTCGACCTCGACGCGCGGCCGCAGGCGCAGGCCGTCGGCCTGGGCGCGGTCGGCGAGCTGGCGCCGGATCGGGTCGTCGTCGGCCGATTCGGCGTCGTAGAAGATCAGCGGCGCGCCGGCGAGCGCCGCGATCGTGACCGGGGCGCGCGTCCTGGCCGGCTCGGCGCTGACGTAGAGCACCTCGTCGCGGACGAGCGGGCGCACGTCCAGCCGGTCGTCGTCGATCGGCAGCACGACGATGCCCGCCTCGAGCTCGCCCTGCCGGACGCGCTCCGCGGTCCACGCGGAGTTGCGCCCGACCAGCCGCACGGTCATGGCCGGATGGCGGCGCAGGAACGCGGACACGAGCTCGTCCAGCCGCCAGACCGACGGGACGTTGAACGTGCCCAGCGTCGCGACGCCGTCGTGGAGCGAGCGGTAGGCGCCGACGCTGTCGGCGGCGTCCTCGAGCGCGCGCAGCGTGCGGATCGCGTGCTCGGCGAACGCCTGGCCGGCGTCCGTGGGGACGACGCCCGCGCCCGGCGCGGACGAAGAGGTCGGCGCCCAGCGTCCGCTCGAGCTTGCGGATCTGCTCGGCGACGGCGGGCTGCGACACGCGGAGCTCGTCGGCGGCGGCGGTGAAGGAGCCGAGCTGGGCGGCGGCGCAGAAGCACCGCAGCTGCTGGAGCGACACAAGCTCAGCTTTTGATACCGGCAACCAGCCAAGCCTACCTTGGGTCGGCCAGGACGCGGCAAGGTGCCGGTCGATGGAGGAACGGGACGTGGTCGTGATCGGTGGCGGGATCGCCGGACTGGCCGCGGCGTGGCGGCTGCGCGAGCGCGACATGCTGCTGCTCGAGGCCGGTGACCGGCTCGGCGGCCGCCTGCGCTCCGACCCGCGCGGCGCCTACTGGATGAACTACGGCGCGCACCTGTTCCCGGGACCCGGCTCGCTGGTCGACGCGCTCGCGCGGGCGTGCGGGCTGGAGACCGTGCCGGTCACCGGCGGGATGATGGGCATGGCCGTCGGGTCCGCGCGGCTCACGCACGGCCGGGTCGAGACCTATCCGTTCCGGCTCCCGCTCTCGCTGCGCGAGCGGGCCGCGTTCGCCGTCGCCGGCGTCCGCCTGCAGCGCGCGGTCGCCCGCTACCGGCGTGCGACGGCCGCCCGGCCGGGCGACTCCCCCGCCGACGTCCGCGCCCGGGCGCTCGCGTTCGAGGATCACCGCACCTTCGGCGAGTTCCTCGGGCCGCTGCCGCCGGCGGTCGAGGCGATCTTCTCGTGCGCCGCGCACCGGGCGACCGCCGAGCTGACCGAGCTCTCGGCGGGCTGCGGGATCGGGCTGTTCGCGCTCGTGTGGAGCGGTCGCGGATCGCTGATCGCCCGCAACCTCCTCGGCGGCACCGGCGCGCTGCCCGCGGCGCTCGGCGACCGGCTGGGCGCGCGGGCGCGCACGGGCTGCCAGGTCCGCGCGCTCCGCCCGGAGAGTGACGCCATCGTCGTCGAGCACGACACCGGCGCGATCCGCGCCCGTCACGTCATCGTCGCCGTCCCCGCGCCGCAGGCGGCCCCGCTCGTCGCGCCCGCTGCCGAGCACGCGGCGACCGCGCTGGGCCAGATCACCTACGGCGCGTTCCTCAGCGTGGCGGTCGAGACGCGCGAGCGGGGCGCGATGCCGTGGGACGACGTCTACGCGATCGCCACGCCCGGGCGGGCGTTCGACCTGTTCACCAACCAGGCGCAGGCGCTGCGCGACGGTGGCCCGCGGAAGCCCGGCGGGAGCCTGATGCTGTTCGCCGGGGCACACGCGGCCGCGGAGCTCGCGCGCGCGCCCGACGCGGTGATCGTCGACCGGTTCCTGGACGATCTCCACGCGCTCTACCCGCAGTCCCGCGGCATCGTCGCCGACGCCGTCGTACACCGCTGGGAGCTCGGGAACGTGTTCGCCCGCCCCGGTCGCCACCGGCTCCAGGCGCCGCTCGAGGGCGCGCTCGGGCCGCACTCGCAACCTGCATCTCGCCGGCGACTACTTCGCCGAGCTCGGCAACATGGAGGCCGCCGCACGGACCGGCGACCTCGCCGCGCAGCGCGTCGACGCGCACCTCCGCAGCCACCCCACGACCGAGGTCCATCGTGCCTGACCAGTTCCACGGCGTCCTGCCGGCCCTCATCACGCCGTTCACCGAGGACGGCGCCGACCTCGACGCCGGCGCGCTCGCCGCGATCGTCGAGCGCCTCGTCGCCGGCGGCGCCGGCGGGCTCGTGCCCGGCGGGAGCACCGGCGAGTTCACCACGCTCAGCCACGGCGAGCGGCGGCGGCTCGTCGAGATCACGATCGACGCCGCGGCCGGGCGCGTGCCGGTGGTCGCGGGCACCGGCGCCCTCTCGACCGCGGAGACGATCGAGCTCAGCGTCCACGCCGAGCGCGCGGGCGCGGCCGCGGTGATGATCGTGCCGCCGTTCTACGACCCGCTCGGCTGGCGCGAGCTGCTCGCCCACTACCGCGCGGTCGCCGCCCGCCTCACGATCCCGATCGTCTACTACAACCTCCCCGCCGCCACCGGGGTCACGCTGGCGCCGGACCAGTTCCGCGAGCTGCGGCGCGTCGCGGGCGTCACCGCGCTGAAGGACACCGGCGGCGACGCGGTCGCCGCCGCCGCGCTGCTGCACGGCGGCGAGGAGCTGCCCACGCTGCTCAACGGCTGGGACACCCTCACCTTCGCCGCGCTGGCCGCCGGCGTGCGCGCGGTGATCTGGGGCGCCGCGTCGATCCTCCCGGAGCAGTGCGTCGCGCTGCACCGGCTGCTGATCGACGCGATCGACCTGCCCGCCGCACGCGACCTGTGGACCCGCCTGCACCCGCTCTGCAGCTTCCTCGAGGCGCACAGCTACTCCGCCGCGGTGAAGGCCGGGTGCGCGATCGCCGGGGACCGCACCGGACCGGTCCGCGCCCCGCTGCTCGCGCTCGACGACGGCGACGCCGCGGAGCTGGCGCGGCTGATCGAGCACGCCCGCGCGCCGGCGGGCGCGCTCGCGGCCGGCTGAGGCGACCGTGGACGCTCGCATATGCATCGGCGCTCCTGAGCCATGGACCGTCTCGCGTGATCGGTCGTTCAATGGCCGCATGCCCTCCAGCGACCACCTTCACCGCCCGGCCGTCGAGCCGGGGCAGACGCTCGAGAACCCCGTCACCGGCGAGCGGTTCACGTTCCTCCACACGGCCGCGAGCACCGGCGGCGAGCTGCTCGCCTTCGAGCTCGGGCTCAAGCCCGGCGGCGCGGTCCCGATCCCGCACGTCCACCCGATCCAGACCGAGCGGTTCGAGGTCGTCGCGGGCCGGATGCGCTTCCGCGTCGGCTTCCGCCACGTGATCGCCGAGGCCGGCGACGTGGTCGAGGTGGCGCCCGGCGTCATGCACGGCTTCGCCAACGCCGGCGACGACGACGCGCGCGTGCTCGTCGAGGTCCGCCCCGCGCTCGCGATGGAGGAGATGTTCGCCGAGGTCGTCGCGCTGGCGAAGGCCGGGCGGATGACCCGCCGCGGGCTCCCGCGCAACCTGTTCGACCTCGCCGCGCTCGCGCGCCGCTACGACCAGGAGGCGCACGCGCCGTTCATCGGCGTCGGCCTGCAGCGGCTCCTGCTGGCGCCGCTGCTGATCGGGACTCAGCCCTCGAGCTTGAACCCGATCTTGAGCGTCACCTGATAGTGCGCGACGTTCCCGTCCTCGATGTGGCCGCGGATCTCGGAGACCTCGAACCAGTCGAGTCCGCGGAGCGTCTCGGACGCCTTGCCGATGGCGCGGTCGATCGCCTGCGTGACGCCCTCCGTCGACGACCCGGTGATCTCGACGGTCTTGTACACGTTGTCGGTCATGCCGGTCTCCTACCCCGTGAGCGTGAGCCGTAGCGCCGCGAAGCGATCGTGGTCGCCGCGCGGGGGCGGGAGCGGCATCGGCCCGTCGACGGGCGCGACCAGCCCGGCCTCGGCCAGCGCGTAGAGCCGGGCGAAGCACCACGTGTCGCCGAGGAACGGCGCCTCCTCGGCGGCCTGGTTGGCGGCGAACAGCGCGGCGGCGTCGCACGGGCCGGCCGCGAGCGCGGCGAGCAGCTGGCTGTCGGTCCGCGGGCGCGGCGCGCGCTCCTCCCGCAACCGCGCGAGCGCGGCGCCGAGGCACGGCAGCGCGGAGGTGTCCCCGTCGAAGTCGCCGCCGTCGATCAGCGCGGCCCAGGCGGTGGCCGCCAGCGCGCGCTGCGCCGGCGTGACCGGCGCCCGCGCCGGCCCACAGCGCGTCGAGGTCCGTGCCCTCCGGGCCCAGGAACGCCGTGCTCTGGATCAGCTCGGCGGGCGCGTCGCCGAGCGCGGTCAGCACCTGCAGGAGCTGGAGCTGGTCGTACAGGTCGTGCTCGAACCACAGCACGACCGGCTCGCCGCCGCCGACGGCGCGGGCGAGCCGCGCGTCGCGCCGCGCCAGCGCGTCCTCCAGCGCCGCGGCGTCGCCCCAGCCGTGGGCGGCGAGGAAGCGGGCACGCACCGCGCGGGCGCCGGGTCCCGACGCCAGCGGGCCCTCGTGCAGGACGTCGTCCCACGGCAGCACGTCGGCGCCCGGCCGGGCTGCGCGGATCCGCGCGGCGGCCGAGCGGCCGTTCGTGACGTGCAGCACGGCTACCCCAGGACGGAGCGGGCGGCCGCGGCGATCCGGTCCTCGTTCGGCATCGCCGCCGTCTCGAGGTTCTTCGCGTAGGGCAAGCGGCACCTCGGCCATGCCGACCCGCTCGACGGGCGCGTCGAGGTCGTCGAAGCAGGCCTTCGAGATCCGCGCCGCGAGCTCCGCGGTGACGCCGTAGGAGGGCCAGCCCTCCTCGACGCACAGCGCGCGGTTCGTCTTCGCCACCGACGCGGCGACCGTCTCCATGTCGAGCGGCCGCAGCGAGCGCAGGTCGATCACCTCGGCATCGATCCCGTCCTCGGCGAGCTGCTCGGCGACGTGGAGCGCCCGGACGGTCGCGAACGAGTGCGAGACGATCGTCAGGTCGGAGCCCTGCCGCGCGACGGCGGCGCGCCCGATCGGCGTGACGAACTCGGGATCGAGCGGGACGTCGCCCTTCTCCTTGTAGATCGGCAGGTTCTCGATCACGAGCACCGGGTCCTCGTCGCGGATCGCCGCCTTCAGCAGCCCCTTGGCGTCGGCCGGGTTGGACGGCGTCACGACCTTCAGGCCGGGCGTGCCGGCGAACCAGCCGTCGAACGACTGCGAGTGCTGCGCGGTGAGCTGGTTGCCGGCGCCGTTCGGCGTCCGGATGACCATCGGGCAGCGGACCTCGCCGCCGAACATCGCGCCGATCTTCGCGGCGTGGTTCACGACCTGGTCCATCGCGACGAGCAGGAAGTTGAGGGTCATGATCTCCACGACCGGCCGCTCGCCGAGCATCGCCGCGCCGACGCCGGCGCCGACGAAGCCCTCCTCGGAGATCGGCGTGTCGCGGACGCGGTCGGCGCCGAACTCGGCCATCAGGCCGGCGGTCACCTTGTAGGAGCCCTCGAAGACCCCGACCTCCTCGCCCATGATGAAGACGCGCTCGTCGCGCGAGAGCTCCTCGCGGAGCGCGAGGCGGAGCGCCTCGCGGTAGGTCATCCGCTCGACGGCCTGCGCCTGCTCGTCCGGCGTCACGACGGTCATTTGCCCAGCCCCCCGTCGAAGATCAGCTCCTCCTCGCCGAACGCGCTCCCCGGCCGCATGCGGGCGAACTGCTCGTCCGAGCCCTTGGCGTACATCGCCCAGGCGAGCGCGCCGACGTCCGGCTCCGGGCTGTCGAGCGCGAAGTCGACCGCGGCCTGGACGCGCTCCTCGACGCGCTGGTCGATCTCGCGCAGGTCCTCGGTGCTGGCGCCCGCGTCGCGCAGCCGCGCCGCGGTCCGCAGCAGCGGGTCGCGCTGCTGGCGCTCGGTGATCTCGTCCTTCGTCCGGTAGGCGAGCCCCGCGTCGGCGACCGAGTGGCCGCGGTAGCGGTACGTGACCGCCTCGAGCACCGCCGGCTCGCGCTGCTCGCGCGCGCGCTCGAGCAGTCGCGAAGTCGTCTCGATGACCGCCTCGAGGTCGTCGCCGTCGACGCGCTCGCCGTGCATCCGGTACGACCCGGCGCGCTTGTACAGGTCGGGCTCGGCCGACGCGCGCTCGACCGACGTCCCCATCCCGTACTTGTTGTTCACGACGAGGAAGATGACCGGCAGCTTCCAGAGCGCGGCCAGGTTGAGCGACTCGTGCCAGGCGCCCATGTTCACGGCGCCGTCGCCCAGCTCGCAGATCACCGCCTGCGGCTTGGACTGGCGTACGAGCGCGAGCGCGAGCCCCGTCGCGAGCGGGAGTTGACCGCCGACGATGCCCCAGCCGCCGTAGTAGCCGCGGTCGGTGTCGAGCAGGTGCATCGAGCCGCCGCGGCCGTGCGCGCAGCCGTCGCGGCGGCCGAACAGCTCGGCCATGACCGCCTCGGGGGAGGTCCCGCGCGCGAGCGCGAAGCCGTGCGAGCGGTAGCCGGTGACGAGCAGGTCGTCGTCGTCCATCGCGTCGATGACGCCGACGCAGGTCGCCTCCTGGCCGGAGGACAGGTGGCAGTAGCCGCCGATCCGCGCGGCCTTGTACTGGCGCTCGGCCTCCGTCTCGAACACGCGGATGAGCAGCATCTGCTCGTACATCGCGAGCATGTCGGTCGTTGGTGCGATCGCCACTGGTGGTCAGGCCTCCTCGAAGTAGCCGGGATGCTGCGCGCGCAGGCGCGGCACCTCCTGCAGGACGTTGCGCAGATGGTCGCGGAGCAGCGCCTCGGCGCCGTCGTCGTCGTGGTCGGCGACGGCCGCCACGACGCGCCGGTGCTGCTCGATCATCAGCGCGAGATAGCTGGGGACGGGCATGCTCAACCGGCGTACCCGGTTCAGGTGCCCGCGTGCACGTTGGCTGACCGGCCAGACCGCGCGATGCTCGGAGAGGTCGCAGAGCGCCTGGTGGAACGCGTCGTCGAGCACGTAGAAGGCATCGAAGTCGTCGCTGTCGCGCGCGCGCTCCTGCGCGCGCAGGTTGTCCTCCAGCGAGGCGATGTCGTCCTCCGTCGCGAGCTCGGCCGAACGGCGGACCGCCGCGCACTCGAGCGCCTCGCGGATGAACTGGGCGTCGGCCACCGCCGGCGTGGAGATGCGCGTCACGAACGTGCCGAGCTGCGGCACGATCTCGACGAGCCGCTCGTCGCGCAGGCGCACGAGCGCCTCGCGGATCGGCGTGCGGCTGACCCCGAGCCGCGCCGCGAGCTCGTTCTCCGACAGCTGGCGGCCGGGCTCCAGCTCGCCGCTGATGATCGCCGCCCGCAGGGCGACGTAGGCCTGCACGCGGGCCGACGTGGTCGAGTGCTCACGCAGCAGCGAGCGGTCGAGCCGGTCCATGGCCTCCATACTTGCATACAAGTGCCGGAGCTCTAGCGGACGCGCACGCGGGTCGTCCCCGGCGAGGCGGACCGCGCCGGCGACGAAGCGGACGGTGTAGCGGCCACGCGGCAGCGACCCGGTGCGCACCGCGCCGTCGCCGCTGCGGGTGCTGAGTCGCGTGCGCACGGTCCGCACGCGCCCGCCGCGCGTGAACCGCACCTGCAGCGTGCCGCTGACGTTGCAGTCGAGCGCGAGCCGGTCGCCGCGGAGCACCGACCGCGTGCCGACGCGGCACGACGGCGGGACGACCTCGACGGCCAGCGCGAAGGCCGCGACCGCGTCGAGGATCGAGCGCTGGTACCCGCACAGCAGCACCTCGCGCACGCCGCGCCGGACCGAGAACGGCAGCGACGGCGCCGACCAGTCCAGCCCGGTGGCGGGGACGTCCGGCGCGATCTCGGTGTCCCCCGCCATCACGAACCCCGAGCTGGCGGTCGCCCGTTCAGCCGCGGCAGGTTGATCGCCTTCTGCAGCTGCGCGCCGTAGCCGTCCGCGCACGTGTCGGACACCGCCGCGTCCTGCACGTACAGGTACAGCTCGTACGGGATCGTCTGCGCGTCGGTCGCCGCCCTCCACTCGGCGTGGCCGCTGAACCGCACCCTCTGGACCGTCTGCGCGACGAACGGGTCCGCAGCGCGTGAGCTCGAGCTTGTTCCCGGGATAGGCCGGCGCCGTGGTGCCCTCGCCGGACCGCAGATCGGCCGCGGCGGGCGCCGCGCCGGCGAGCAGGAGCAGGAGCGCGGCGGCGACGATCCGCATCGCGCGATTCTCGCGTGCCCGCCGGGACTCAGGTCAGCAGCTGGACGATCGCGGCGATGCCGACGACCACGATCAGGCCGCGCAGCGACCGCCGGCGAGAGCCGCCGGCCGATCTTCGCGCCGAGCTGGCCCCCGGCCGCCGAGCCGACCGCGAGCAGCACGGCCGGCAGCCAGGCGACCGAGGCGAAGAAGATGAAGATCACCGCCGCGACGCCGTTGACCAGCGCCGGCCAGCACGTTCTTGAGCGCGTTCAGCCGCTGCAGGTCCTCGGGGATCGCGATCCCGGTGATCGCGAGCAGGATCACGCCCTGCGCCGCGCCGAAGTAGCCGCCGTAGATCCCGGTGCCGAAGACGCCCGTCCACAGCAGCGGGCCGCCGTGCGGGCGGACCCGCTCGCGCCGCGCGGCGATCATCCGGCTCAGCCGCGGCTGCACGATCACGAGGACCAGCGCGAGCGCGATCAGCACCGGGACGATCGTCTCGAACGCATCGGGCGGCAGCGAGAGCAGCAGGATCGCGCCCACGATCCCGCCCAGGACCGACGCGGAGCCGAGCGTCAGCACGCGCTTGCGCTGGCCGGCGAGCTCCTCGCGATAGCCGATCGCGCCGCTGACCGACCCGGGGACGAGGCCGAGCGTGTTCGAGACGTTCGCGACCACCGGGCTGTACCCGACCGCCAGCAGCACGGGGAACGTGACGAGCGTGCCCGAGCCGACGACGGTGTTGATCGTCCCGGCGAAGGCGCCGGCGACGAGCACCAGCAGGCACTCGGGCAGGCTCACACGCGCAGCGTGTGGCCGCCGAGCACGCCGGGCTCGGCGAGCAGGACCGCGAGGACGTCGTCGGGGATCTCGGCGTCGGTGACGACGATCACCACGTTGATCTCGTCGCCGGCGCGCTGGACGCCCTGGGTCGCGGTCGAGATGTTGATCCCGTGCTCCCCGAGCAGCGTGCCGACCCGGCCGAGCATGCCGGGGCGGTTCGGGTAGCGGAAGAGCGCGAGGTGGGCGCCCTCGTCGAGCTGGAGGTTGAAGCGCTGGCCCCACGCCTCGAGCAGGTGCGGGCGGTGGCGCCGGCCGAGCGTGGTGCCGGCGACGCGGTAGCGGTCCTCGCCGCAGACCACGGTGATGCGCACGAGGTCGGCGAAGTCGCGCGCGGCGGTCTCGGTGCGCTCGGAGACGCCGATCCCGCGCTCCTCGGCCAGGCTCGGGGCGTTGACGAGGTTGACGTCGTCCTCGTGCCCGCTCAGGACGCCCTGCAGGACGGCCAGCGTGAGCAGCCGCGTGTCGCGCTCGGCGATCCGGCCGAGGTACTCGACCTCGAGCCGGTCCACCCCGGGCGCCAGCGTGCTGGCCAGCCGTCCGAGCCGCTCGACGAGCGGGACGAACGGGCCGAGCACCTCCATGTCCTCCGGGCCGATCGCGGGGATGTTCACCGCCGTGCTGACCACGCCGCCGGTCAGCGCCGCGACGACCTGCTCGGCCGTCTGCACCCCGGCGCGGTCCTGCGCCTCGGTCGTCGACGCGCCCAGATGCGGCGTCACGACGACGTTGGGGTAGCCGTCGAACAGCGGATAGTCCGTGATCGGCTCGCTCGGGAACACGTCCAGCGCCGCGCCGGCGACCTTCCCGCTGTCGAGCGCGTCCTTCAGCGCCGCGTCGTCGATCAGCTCGCCGCGCGCGCAGTTGACCACCCGCACCCCGTCGCGCATCGCCGCGAACGCCTCCGCGTCCAGGAACCCGCGCGTGTCGGCCGTGCGCGGGAGATGCACGGTGATGAAGTCGGCCTGCGCGTACACCTCCGCCGCCGTCTCCGCACTGTCGGCGCCCAGCTCGCGGAAGCGCTCCGCGCTCACGAACGGGTCGAAGGCGACGATCCGCATCCCGAACGCGCGGGCGCGCGCCGCGACGAGCTGGCCGATCCGGCCGAACCCGAGCACGCCGAGCGTCTTCTCGTACACCTCGACCCCGCCGAACTTCGACCGCTCCCACTTGTGCGCCGTCAGCGACGCGTGCGCCTGCGGGATGTTCCGCGCCAGCGCCAGCATCAACGCGATCGTGTGCTCCGCGGCGGCGATGATGTTCGACTGCGGCGCGTTGGCGACGATGATCCCGCGCTTGGTCGCCGCCTCCACGTCGACGTTGTCGACCCCGATCCCCGCGCGGCCGATGACCTTCAACCGGTCGGCGCGGGCGATGACGTCGGCGGTCATCCGCGTCGCCGACCGGATCAGGATCCCGTCGTAGCCCGCGATCCGGTCCGCGAGCTCCTCCGGGCTCCAGCCGACGCCCGACGTCGACCGCGAACCGATCGCGCAGCAGATCCACGCCGGAGTCGGCGATCTCCTCCGCGACCAGCACCCGGTAGGACTCGGACAGCACGGCGCGGAAGGCTAGCGCCCGCGCACCGCCGCCCGGTCCACCAGCGCGAGCTTCTCCGCGCGCGAGAGCTGCTTGATCCGGACCTCCTCGCGCATCGCGGTCCCGCGGTCGGGCTGCGGCTGCGACCAGGCGAGCTCGACCGGCAGCCGGCTGCGCGTGTAGCGGCTCGCGCGGCCGGCGTTGTGCGCCGCGAGCCGGCGCTCGAGGTCGGTCGTCCAGCCGCAGTACAGCGTCCCGTCCGCGCAGCGCAGGAGGTAGACGGAGGCCGCCACGCCCGCAGCATGACCGCAAGCCCGGCGGCGCGCGATGATGCGGAGGTGGCCGAGCCGCGCCTGATCGTCGACGGCAACAACGTGATGGGCAGCCGCCCGGACGGCTGGTGGCGCGACCGCGCCGGCGCGGCGCGCCGGCTGGTCGCGGAGATCGGCGCCTGGGCGGCGGAGCCGGTGCTCGTGGTGTTCGACGGACGCGCGCCCGACCCGCCGCCGGCGGCGGAGGGCGTCGAGGTCCGCTACGCGGGCGGCGGCGGCCGCGATGCCGCCGACCACGTGATCGCCGCGCTCGTCGCCGCCGACGCGGACCCGCGCGCGCTGCGCGTGGTCACGTCCGACGCGGGGCTGGCCGGCCGCGTGCGCGAGCACGGCGCGGCGGTGCTGGGGGCCGGCGCGTTCCGCGCCGGGCTCAGTCCCGGCTCTCCTTGACCATGCGCACGATCGTGCTGACGACGTAGTAGAGCGACAAAGCGAAGAACGCGGCGCCGATCAGCGCGCGGAGCTGGTCCTCCGACGCGGGGCCGCGGTCGGCCGCGGGCGGCGCCACGCGGTCGGCGAGGGACTTGCGCCAGCCGACGAGGCCGGCCTGTGCGAGCTGCTGGGGATCTGGCATGCGACCGGACTACCCCGCCCTGCGAACGGCAAGCGGCGCCCCGCCCGGGATGGCGGGGCGCCGCGCGCGCTCAGCGGCCGCGCATCGCCGCGGAGATCGCGCCGTGCACGTCCGTGTTGTCGATCACGCCGTCGAAGCGCTCCGAGCCGGGTCCGCTCGCCGTGATCGGCGTGTCGGCGCCGGTGTGCTGGCCGGTGGTCCAGTCGGCGAACACCTCGAGGTCGGTGCCGGCGACCGGGAACGGCCCGTCCTCGCGCGAGAGCTCCTCGCCCGACTCGTCCGCGTCATCCGGGTTCTCGATCGTCAGCCCGCCGGTCTCGTGGTCGCCCTGGACGACGATCAGCGTGCCCGGGTGGCGGCGCGCGAAGTCGACCGCGAGCTGCACGGTCGCGTCGAGCGCGGCGCCCGACTTGATCATCAGGCCGGCGTTGTTCTCGTGGGCCATCTCGTCGATCGCCTCCTCCTCGATCAGGACGAAGAAGCCGTCCCGGTCGCGGGAGAGCGTGTCGAGCGCCTTCGCGGCCATCTCGGGCAGCGGGACGGAGGGCTCGTAGAGGTCGCCGTCGCCCTCCTCGCGGTGCTCGAACATCTCCTCGTTGGCGAACAGCCCGAGCAGCTTGCGGCCGCGCGCGTCCGCCAGACCCTCACGGTCGCTCACGTACTCGTAGCCGAGTGCGCGGGCGCGGTCGACGAGGTTCCCGCGGTCGCCCTTGCTCTGCTCGGTCGGGTCCGTCGGCGGGTTGTCGGGCCAGGCGCCGGGGTTCCCCGGCGGGTACCAGAAGTCCTCGCCGCCGCCCAGGATCACGTCCGGCTTGGAGCTCTCCAGGTACTGGCGCGCGATCTCGCTCTGCTGAGCGCGGTTCGTGACGTGGGCGCCGTAGGTGGCCGGCGTCGCGTCGGTGACCTGCGACGTCGTCACGAGCCCGGTCGCCTTGCCGGCGCGGCGGGCGTCCTCGAGCAGGGTCGGGACGGGGTTGCCGTCGACGTCGACGCCGACGGCCCCGTTGAACGTCTTGACGCCGGTCGAGAACGCGGTCGCCGCCGCGGCGGAGTCCGTCACCGCCTGCTCGGGGTCGGCCGGGTCGGTGTGCACGAGCCCGGCGTGGGCGAGCTTGTTCATGGCGAGATCCTCCCCCGCCTCGTTGCCGACCGTCACCAGCCGGATCAGGTCGCGCTGGGCGGTGGCCATGCCGTCGCCCTGGAGCACGATCACGTTGCGCGCGCGGTCGTGGCCCTGGCCGGGGTGGTGGTCGCGCGACGCGCCGGTCCACGCCGGCACCGCGATCAGCGCGGCGGTACCCGTCAGTGCGGCGGCGAGCGCCGCGGTCCTTCTGCCCCTCACATCGTCCTCCCTCGTCGGACTGCCTTCCGCCGACCCTTCCCGGATCGACGCCCGCCGACACGGCGTAGTCGCCGCGCGGATGGGAGCATGTCCGCCGATGAACGGACCCCTCGCTCACCGGCGCGTCCGCATGGGCGGGCGCGACACCGCCGAGTCGCACCGGACCGCGACCCCGCTCGAGCTGCTGTTCGACCTCACGTTCGTGGTCGCGTTCGGCATCGCCGCCGACGAGCTGGCGCACTACCTCGCCGAGGACCACGTCCGCCCCGCGCTGATCGGCTTCGCGTTCGCGACGTTCGCGATCACCTGGGCGTGGATCAACTTCTCCTGGTTCGCGTCCGCCTACGACACCGACGACTGGCTCTACCGCGTCACGACGATGGTGCAGATGGTCGGCGTGATCGTGCTCGCGCTCGGGCTGCCGGCGATGTTCAGCTCGATCGACGAGGGCGACACGGTCGACAACCGCGTGATGGTCGCCGGCTACGTCGTGATGCGCGTGGCGATGCTGTTCCAGTGGGGACGCGCGGCGCGCCAGGACCCGCCGCGTCGGGCCGCGTGCCTGACGTACATGAAGTTCATCGGCATCGCGCAGATCGGCTGGATCCTGCTGCTGTTCGCCAACACGTCGGTGGCGCTCACGTTCGTCTGCGTCGTGCTGCTCACGCTGGTCGAGTTCGCGGGCCCCTGGGTCGCCGAGCGGCACAAGGGCGGGACGCCGTGGCACGCGCACCACATCGCCGAGCGCTACGGCCTGCTGGTGATCATCGCCCTCGGCGAGGGGATCGTCGGGACGATCGCGTCGCTGTCGGCGGTGGTCGGGCCCGAGGGACCGGGCTGGTCGTTCGACGCCGCGGCGCTCGCGCTCTCCGGCGTGGCGCTCACGTTCGGCATGTGGTGGATCTACTTCGTGATCCCGAGCGCGGAGGTGCTCCACGCGCGGCGCGAGCGCTCGTTCGGCTGGGGCTACGGCCAGATCCCCGTCATCGGCGCGGTCGTGGCGACCGGCGGCGGCCTCCACGTCGCGGCCTACTACCTCGAGGAGCACTCGGAGCTCGGCGCGACGGCGACCGTGCTCTGCGTCGTCGTCCCGGTCGCGGTCTACGTCGCCGGGATCTTCGCGCTCTACGCGTACCTCACGCGCTCGTTCGACCCGCTCCACGTGTGGCTGGTGGTCGGGACGGCCCTGGTGCTCGCCGCTCCCGCTCCCGCTCGCCGCGGCGGGCCTCCCGATGGCCTGGTGCATCCTCGTCCTGAGCCCTCGCGCCGTGGGTCACGGTGGTCGGCTACGAGCTCGCCGGGCACCGCCACAACGAGCGCGTGATCCAGCAGCTCACCGAGGCCTGAGCTTCGTGGCCAGCTCCTCGAGCCGCGCGCGGATCAGCTGCGCGCTCGCGGTGCTGTAGCGGCGCAGCTCGTACGCCTCGGCCCCCGTGACCAGCGTCGCCGTCATGATCCCGGTCTTGTCGTGGTCCATCGACCCGAGCTCCTTGTTGTGCCCGAGCGCGTGGCCGAGCTCGTGGAGGATCAGGTCGGCGAGCATCGCCGCGGCGGACGCCTGGCTCCCGTTCTGCTTCTTCGCCTCGTGCAGCGGCCCGTCGGCGCCGACGAAGCCGACGCTCTGGCTCCTCCGGCGCCGCGGCTCCGGCCGCTGGATGTCGACGCCGCCCTCGGACGCGAGCCGCGACTTGAAGATCCCCTCGTACTGGGCGCGCTCCTCCTTGCTCATCGGCATGTAGTTCCAGACGAGCTCGACCGCGTGCTTCGCGTCCTTCGTGCGCGTGAGGAAGATGAGGAACGTCTTGCGGCCCAGGTCGCGCGTGAAGTCGTCGTTGCTCTCCGGCGCGGAGCGGGCGTGCTCGATCGTGAAGCCCGCCTTGACGGTCGCGTCGCCGCTCGCGGTCATGATCCGCTGCCAGCTCGGCCTTGACGTGGGCGACGGCGGCGTCGACGAGCGCGTCGCCCAGGCCGGTCTTGCCGTCGTCGGCGAGGATCAGCCGGAACACCGGCGCGGCGGCCGGCCGGTCGGTGCCGCCGGGCCGCTCCTCCTGCCGGTCGCGGCGCAGCAGGCTGCGCACCGCGGCGTTGCCCATCCGCGCCTGGAGCCGCAGCACGGCGGCGGCCGGCGCGCGCGAGGGTCGCCGGGCGCCCGGCGCGCCCCGCGGACGTCGAGGTGCCCGGCACCCGGTCGCGGGCTCCGCTCATCGGGCGACTCTACGCCGCCGCCGGGGCCGGCGCTACTGGCGGTGCCCGGACATCCCGCCGGTGCGGGAGAACCACTTCGTCCCGCCCTCGATCGAGAGGCACAGCGCGGCGATCAGCAGGATGACGGTGGCGGTCGGCCCGGTCCAGGTCGTCGCGACCAGGCAGAGCGCGGCGAGCACGAACGGGAACAGGATCCGCCGGTTCGCCTTCAGGGCCGTCATGCGAGGAGCGTACCCGGTGCGGCAGAATGCGCCGCGTGCCGGGCTTCGGCCACACGCTCGCGACGGACCGCCCGCCGGCGGACGGGCTGCTGCTGTTCGGCCTCGGGCAGGCCGGCTACGCGCTGCGCGGGGCGGAGACGCTCGTCCTCGTCGACCCGTGGCTCTCGACCCAGCTCGAGGAGGAGCAGGGGGTCACGCGCCACGTGCCGCCCGCCCTGCGGCCCGAGGAGGTCGAGGCGGCCGACCTCGTCTGCATCACCCACGAGCACGCCGATCACCTGGACCCGCGCACGCTCGGCGCGATCGCGGCGCAGGTGCCGGAGGCGATCTTCCTCGCCCCCGCGCCGGCGGTGCCGCTCGTGGAGGCGGCGGGCGTCGCGCGCGGGCGGATCCATCCCGCCTTCGACGGCGTCGCGCTCGAGGCCGCCGGCGCGCGGGTGACCGCGGTGCGGGCCGCGCACGAGCTGCACCCGGACGCGTTCGGCGGCTACCGCTTCTGGCTCGACGAGCAGGGCGACCACCGCTGCCTGAGCTACCTGGTCGAGCTCGACGGGCACGCGGTCTTCCACGCCGGCGACAGCATCTGGTGGCCGGGCATGGAGGACGCGCTGCGCGAGCTCGCGCCCGACGTCGCGATCCTCCCGATCAACGGGCGCGACGCGATGCGCGAGGCGCAGGCGATCTGGGGCAACCTCAACCACGACGAGGCCGCCGCGCTGGCGGCCGCGGCCGGGGTGCCCGCCGTCGTGCCGTGCCACTTCGACGGCGTGGCCGGCAACCTCGGCGATCCCGCGGCGTTCCTCGCCGCGCTGCGACGAGCGCGCGCCGGGGATCGCGGCGCACGTGCTCCATCCGGGGGACCGGCTTCCCCTCGCTGGGTGAGGGTGCCGCGCGCCGCGGCGCGTTAGCGTCGTCGGGAGGCCACCCCATCCCCCCGACGGCCTCGTCACGGAGGGCGGGCATGATCGAGTCCTACGAGCAGGAGCGCGAGCGCCAGCGCGACGCGGCGGCGAGCCGCGTCGAGGAGCGGACGGAGTGCCGCCACGAGCACGCGGCCGCGCTCGCGGGCCCCGGCGGCCTCGCGGCCGCCGACACGCCGGAGCGCGTCGCCAAGCGCGTCGACCGGCTCGCGCGCTACTACGGCGACCCGGCGGTCGCCAACGGGGCCGGCCCGGAGAAGCTGCTCGAGAAGATCATCCTCACCGCGGACTTCGTCGGCGCGCGCTACCTCGACGCCGGGCGTGGCCGCCGCGCGGGCGGTCGGCCGCGTGCGGATCCGCGACGCGATCGGCCGCGACGTCGGCTTCGGCACCGGCTCGCTCGTCTCCCCCACGCTGCTGCTGACCAACCACCACGTGCTGCCCGACGCCGAGACCGCAAGGGCGAGCGTGATCGAGTTCAACTTCCAGGACGGCGTCGACGGCCGGCCGCTCGACGTCACGTTGCTGCCGCTCGACCCGGACCGCTTCTTCCTCGCCGACGACGAGCGCGACTTCGCGCTGGTCGCGGTGCGGGCGACGGCGGCGGAGCTCGCGCCGTTCGGGTTCAACCCGCTGATCGAGGCCGAGGGCAAGGCGATCATCGGCGAGTACGTGACGATCGTGCAGCACCCGCGCGGCGAGAAGAAGCAGGTCGCGCTGCGCGAGAACAAGATCGTCGACATCCCCGACCGCTTCCTGCACTACGCGGCCGACACGGAGCCCGGGTCGTCCGGCTCGCCCGTGTTCAACGACCAGTGGGAGGTCGTCGCGCTGCACCACGCGAGCGTGCCGGCGCCCGACCACCAGGAGCTCGGCGGGTTCATGAACGAGGGGATCCGGGTCAGCCGTATCCTGAAGTTCGTGCGCGAGGAGCCGCTCGACCCGCCGCAGCGCGCGCTGGCCGACCAGCTGATCGCGCCGGATGCGCCCGAGGCCACGCCGCCCGCGCCGGCCGCCCGCCCGCCCTCCCGCGCCGGCGCCGGTGGCGGCGCCGACCGAGGTCACGGTCACCGTGCCGCTGGAGATCACGGTCCGCGTCGGCGGCGGCGAGCCTCCGAGCGTCGTCGTGCCCGAGGCGGTCACGATCGACCCGGACTACGCGTCGCGGGAGGGCTACGACCCGGACTTCCTGGCCGCACCCGCTGCCGCTGCCGGCGCCCGGCCCCGAGCACGCCGAGGTCGCCTCGGCCGAGCTGAAGTACCACCACTTCTCCGTCGTCATGCACCGCACGCGGGCGCTCGCGCTGCTGACCGGCGTCAACGTCGACGGCGCGCGGCTGCGCGTCCCCGAGCGCTCCGGCGACCGCTGGTTCCTCGACCCGCGGCTGCCGGTGAGCGAGCAGACCGGCGAGGCGGTGTACCGCGACAACCCGCTCGACCGCGGCCACCTCGTCCGCCGCCGCGACCCGGCGTGGGGCGACACCGACGCGCAGGCCAAGGCCGCGAACGACGACACCTTCCACTACACGAACGCCGCACCGCAGCACCATCTCTTCAACGCCGGCCGGACGCTCTGGGTCGGGCTCGAGGACTACGTGCTCCAGAACGCGGAGACGCAGCGACCTGCAGATCAGCGTGTTCACCGGCCCGGTGCTGGCGCCGGACGACGACCCGTACCGCGGCGTCCAGCTGCCGCGCCAGTTCTGGAAGGTCGTCGCGATGGTCAAGACGACCGGCGAGCTGTCGGTCACCGGCTACCTGCTGAGCCAGGCCGCGCTGCTCGACGAGCTCCCGGCGGTCGAGGCGTTCTCCTACGGCGCCTACCGGACGTTCCAGGTGCCGGTGCGGCGGATCGCCGAGCTGACCGGGCTCGGCTTCGAGCCGCACATCGCGGCCGACCCGCTGGAGCGGATGGAGTCGACGCCGCTGCCGCGCGAGCTGATCCGGCCCGCCGACCTGCTCCTCTGAAGTCCGGCAGACTCCGGCGCATGCTGCACAGCGTGCGCCGGGGCGACGGCCCGCCGCTGGTCCTGCTGGCCGGGATCGGGATGGCGGGCGCCGCGTGGGATCCGGTCGCGGACCGGCTCGCCGGCGAGCGCGAGCTGTGGGCGGTCGACCTGCCCGGGTTCGGCCGCGTCGGCGGCGTACGCCGCCGGGGCGCCGTGCGGGATCGAGGCGCTCGCCGACAGCGTCGAGGCGTTCCTCGGCGAGGCCGGGCTGGAGCGGCCGCACGCGGCGGGCAACTCGCTCGGCGGCGCGGTGGCGCTCGAGCTCGGCCGGCGCGGGGCGGTCGCCTCCGTCACCGCGCTCTCCCCCGCCGGGTTCGCGGGCGCGACCGGCGGCGAGTTCGCGTACCGCTCGCTGCAGCTCACGCACCGGATCTCGCGCGCGCTGCACGCGCGCGGGCCGCGGACCTTCGCCCGCCCCGGGGTGCGGCGGGTGCTGTGCGGGCAGATCTTCGCCCACCCGGAGCAGCTGTCGCCGGATCAGACGTACGCGAACGTCATGACGCTGGTCGACGGCACCGGCTTCCACGCGGTGCTCGACGCGCTCGACGGACTACCGCTTCGCCGGGCCGGTGCGGGTGCCGGTCACGATCGCGTGGGGGACGCGCGACGGGCTGCTGCTGCCGTCGCAGGCGCTGCGGGCGCGGCGCGTGCTGCCGGAGGCGCGGCATCTGTGGCTGCGCGGGTGCGGGCACGTACCGATGAGCGACGACCCGGCGCAGGTGGCTGGCGTGCTGTTGTCCGGCAGCGCGACCCCGGTCTCCGCCGCGGTGGCGGCGGCGCCGTCGAACGGCGGGCATTGAAGGGGAGCGCGGCCGGACGCCGGTCGGCCTCCGGCCGCCGCTCCCGACCGACGTGGGGCGACTTCGGGTCGCTATCCGACCCCGACGCGCCCCACGTCCGGTGGAACCGGTCGGCCCCGCCAGCCCACACCGCGGGCGTGGGGCGTACTGACCGCGATATACGCGGTCAATACGCCCCACGTTCGGATGGAACCGGTTCCAACCGGCGCGGAGACTCGCGCGATCCGCGCCCTCCCCTCAATGCCGCCGTTGACGTTCGCCCGCGTCGCCGGGCGGCCGACTCAGATCGCCGACGCCAGCGCGAACGGATACACCGCGCCCGCCCCGCGCCGCCGCAGCTGCCCCGCGAGCATCGCGAGCGTCCAGCCGCTGTAGCGGACGTCGTCGACCAGCAGGCACGCCCCGGCCGGCAGCTCCCCCTCCACCGCGAACGCCCCGCGCACGTTCGCGACCTGCTGCGCGGAGTTCGCCATCTCGCGCTGCGGCGGCCCGTCGGTGACGCGCGTCAGCGCCGCCGTGTACGGCACGCCCAGCGCCGCGGCGAGCCGCCCCGCGAAGTCCGGCACCAACGGCCCCGACCGCGACGACGGCACCGCCGTGACCCAGCCGACCGGCACGCCCCAGCGCCGCACCGACTCCGCCGCGGCGTCGACCAGCTCGTCGTCGAAGTGTCCCTCGCGCCGCCCCGACTGGACGAGCGGATCCCAGCCGCCGTCGCCGAGCCGCGCGAGCGCGCGGCCCTCCTCGGCGCGGACGTCCTCGGGGATCTTGCGCATCGCGCCGTCCTCGGACGGCGCCATCTTCTTGACCTCCAGGACGATCGGCTGCGCGCGCAGGTGCAGCGCCGCCGCGCGGACGAGCTCGGGGTCGAGCGGCCCGTCGAAGCGCGCGCCGGCGCAGACCGAGCAGCGCCCGCAGTCCTGCGGGTCCGGGATCGTCGAGCTCCTCCTGGAGCGCGCGCATGAGGCAGCGGCCGTCGGCGCCGAAGCCGGCCATCGCGGCCTGCTCGTGCCGGCGCAGCTCGGTGACCGCCGCGTAGCGCTCGCCGTCGTAGTGCCAGTCCGACCCCGGCCGGAGCGCCCAGCTCCGCCCGCTGCGCACGACCGCGCCCTCGACGTCGAGCACCTTGAGCATCGCCTCGATCCGGCCGCGGCCGAGGTTGACCAGCCCGGTCAGCGCCGGCGTCGTGAGCCCCTCCTCCCCCGCGGCGTCGAGCGCCTCGAGCACGCGGTCGACGAACTCGCGCCGCGGGAACGCCTGCTCGATGAAGAAGTCCTGGATCCGGCGGTCCTCGGCGCCGCGCAGGAGCACCACGTCGGCGTGGTCGACGCCGCGGCCGGCGCGCCCGACCTGCTGGTAGTAGGCGATGACCGAGCCGGGCGCCTGGTAGTGGACGACGAAGCCCAGGTCGGGCTTGTCGTAGCCCATCCCGAGCGCGCTCGTGGCGACGACGGCCTTGACCTCGTCGGCCAGCAGCCGCTCCTCGACGGCGATCCGGCGCTCCGCCTCGACCTCGCCGCTGTAGGCCTCGGCGGCGATCCCGCGCGAGACGAGCCACTGCGCGACGATCTCCGCGTCGCGCTTGGTGAGCGTGTAGACGATCCCCGACCCCTCGAGCTGCGGCAGCCACGTCGCCAGCCACGCGAGCCGGTCGGCCTGCGCGGGCAGCTCGTCGACCTCGAGCCGCAGGCTGGAGCGGCCGAGCGGGCCGCGGTAGGTGCGGAGCGGCGCGGCGTCGTCGCCGGCGCGCAGCTGCTCCTCGACGTCGGCGACGACGCGGTCGTTCGCGGTCGCGGTCGTCCCGAGCACCGCGACCCCGGGCGGGAGCTGCGCGAGCATCTCCGCCAGCCGCCGGTAGTCGGGCCGGAAGTCGTGCCCCCAGTCCGAGACGCAGTGCGCCTCGTCGACCACCACGAGCCCGACCCGCGACGCGAACAGCGGCAGCATCCGCTCGCGGAACTGCGGGTTGTTCAGCCGCTCGGGGCTGATCAGCAGCAGGTCGACCGCGTCGGCCGCGAGCAGCGCCTCGACCTCCGCCCACGCGTCGCGGTTCGTCGAGTTGATCGTGTGCGCGCGGATCCCGAGCCGCTCGGCCGCGGCGATCTGGTTGCGCATGAGCGCGAGCAGCGGCGAGATGATCAGCGCCGGCCCGGCGCCTTGCTCGCGCAGCAGCGCCGTCGCGATGAAGTACACCGCCGACTTCCCCCAGCCCGTGCGCTGCACGCACAGCACCCGGGCGTGGTCGGCGACGAGGTCGCGCACCGCCTCGAGCTGGTCGGGGCGGAACGCCGCCTCCGGCCCGGCCAGCGCATGCAGGAGCTCGGTGGCCCGGTCCTCGACGGTGACGCTCATCACGTCCACCCTAGGACGCGCGGCGGGGAACTCGCCCCCGGGGCCGCGTTCGCGTAGCGTGCGCGCATGCGCCCCCTCCTGATCGCCGCGCTGCTCGCGGCCGCCACGCTCGCCCTCTCCAGCAGCCCCGCCTCCGCCGCGCCGAAGCTCCGCGTCTGCGGCAACCTGACCGCCGGCAACGGCCTGCTGATCGGCGACGTCACGACGAAGCGCGTCCGCTGCCCGCTCGCCCGCGACGTCGCCCGGGCGGTGCCGGAGCGCTGCGGCACCGACGGCGGCGACTTCTGCACCGTCCGCGGCTTCGCGTGCGTCACCGGCCGCGCCGCGCCCGAGCTGCGGCTCGCCCGCTGCTCGAAGAGCCGCGCGAACAGCCAGCTGTTCAAGACGATCTGGTTCGAGTTCGGCTCGTAGTGCTCCAGCACGTCACGCTCGAGATCCCGCGCGACCGCGCCGACGCGTGCGTCGCGTTCTGGGCCCTGCTCGGATTCGCGCCGATGGTGGCCCCGCCGACGCTGCGCGACCGCTTCGTCTGGGTCGCCAAGGATGCGACGCAGATCCACCTGATGCCGCTCGACGATCCGATCGTGCCCGGACCAGGGCCATGTCGCGGTCGTCGCGGACGACTACGAGGCCGCGCTCGCCGCGCTCGCGGGCGCGGGGTTCGAGCTCGCGCCCGGCAGCAACGCCTGGGACGCTCCGCGGACGTTCGTGCGCTGCCCCGCCGGGCACCGGATCGAGGTGATGTCGAAGGCGCCCTACCCGCCCTGGCCGGGTGAGTGAGAGCGCCGAGATCCGCGGCACGCTGACGTGTCCGCGGCGGATGTAGCGGCGGTGGATCAGGTACGCCACCCCGCCGGCGGGCAGCGCGAGCCAGTAGGAGACCAGCCGGTAGGCGAGCGTGGCGACCGCGGCCGCGCCCGCCGGCACCCCGATCAGCACCAGCGTGCCGGTCAGGCCGGCCTCGACGACCCCGAGCCCGCCCGGCGTGATCGGGACCTGCGCGAGCAGCTGGGCGGCGCAGAACGACAGCAGGATCAGCGTCGGGCGCGGGTGCTGGCCGACCGCGGCGAGCGCGGTCACCAGCGTCAGCCAGTCGAACAGCCAGCGCCCCGCGCCGCCCGTGACGGCCTCCCACCAGCGCCGTCCGAGCGCCGTCCGGACGAGGTCGCGCTGGTCGCGCCAGCGTTCCGGCAGGTCGGCGGGCGGCGGCTTGCGCGGCCGCAGCCTCGTGCCGATCCGGATCCACGTCCGCCCGACCCACGCGACCGCGCGGTCGGAGGCCAGCAGCGTCGCGCCGATCGCGAGCAGCGCGACGAACACCGCGATCCCGAGCAACCCGGCCTGCCACAGCCGCTCGGGCATCGCGACCCCGAGCAGCACGGCCGGGATCGCCAGCACCGGCAGCGCGGCGAGCGATCGCGAGCAGGACGATCGAGGCGACGCCGATCCCGATCCCGGCCAGCGACGACGGGATGCCGGCCTGGACGAGCATCCGGTACTGCAGCGCCCCGGCCGCCGCGGGCCCGCCGGGCACGACGCGGCCGAGCGCGCCCGAGGCCAGCTGCGACGTCACCACCGGCCACCACGAGCGCGCGTCGACGGCGAGCCGCTGCAGCAGCCACATGCTCGCCCAGCTCAGCACCTGCGCGAGGACCATCGCGGCGAACCAGTAGAGCTCGATGTCGACGACCTGCGGCCACGCGTCGAGCACCTCGAGCACCGCGGGAGCGACCCCGTAGAGCACGAGCCCGCACACCAGCAGCCCGAGCACACGGCGCCACATGCCGCGGAGCGTAACCGTATGCTCGGCCCATGGCCGAACGCGTCGCGCTGATCACGGGGGCGTCCAGCGGGCTCGGGGCCGCTGCCGCGCGCCGGCTGGCGAGCGAGCCGGGCTGGGCGATCGTGCTCGTGGCGCGGCGCGCCGAGCGGCTCGACGCGCTCGCCGCCGAGCTGCCGGGCGCCGAGCCGCTCGCGCTCGACCTGCTGTCCGACGAGGCGCCCGCGGCGGCCCGCGCGCATCTGCAGGAGCAGCACGGCGGCCGGCTCCACCTGCTCGTCAACAACGCCGGCGTCGGCGGCCGCGGCGCGTTCGCGGACGGCGGCGCCGAGGGCGCCCGGCGCACGATGGCGCTCAACTTCGACGCCCAGCTGCGGCTCACCGAGGCGCTGCTGCCGCTCCTGCGCGCGAGCGCGCCGAGCGCGGTCGTCAACGTCGCCAGCACCGCAGGGCGGATCGGCCGCCCGAAGGCGGGCGCCTACTCGGCCTCGAAGGCGGCGCTCGCGATCTGGAGCGACTCGCTGCGGGCCGAGGAGCACGCCAACGGCGTCCACGTCGGCACGGTGCTGCCGGGCTTCATCCCGACCGAGGGGTTCCCCCAGCGCGAGCTCGCCGCGAAGCGGAGGACACGCTGGATGCTCGGCACGCCCGAGGAGGCCGCCGAGGCGATCTACCAGACCGGCCCGGGCCGCAAGGCCGAGCGCTACGTCCCGCGCTTCTACGGCGCGATCGCCGCCCTGCGGTCGGTCGCGCCCGGCCTCGTGCGCCGGGCGCTGGCCGACCGGCGCGCCGAGGTCCTCGCGACCTCGACGCGCCCCGACGCCTAGCTAGGCCGCCGCCGGGATCGGGTGGTTGCCGACCATCCGGCCGGCGGGGTCGACCGCCGCGCGGATGGCGCGCAGGCGGGCGTAGTCGTCGTCGTCGTACAGCGTCGCCGGGTCGACGGCGTGCTCGACGAAGTTGAGGTACTCCTTGCCGGTCGCCCACGGCGCCATCGCGGCGCTGAGCGCGGCCTGGCCGGCGGCCACGCCGGCGGCCATCTCCGGCGACATCGCCAGCCCGACCGAGAACAGCAGGTACTCGCCGCGGATGCAGCCCGCGGCGCCGCCGCCGGCCGGGACGCGGCCGACCGCGCCGCCGACGTGCCGCAGCTCGGCGAACAGCACCGGCGAGCCCGGCTGGATGCGCGGCCGCGAACGCGTCGAGCGCCGCCGCGTCGAGCGTGCCGAGCACCGCGCCGTCGCCGCGGTACGGGATCGGCTCCTCCGGGTCCATGTGGATCCGGCTCAGCACCGCCGGCGAGGACGGCGCGAAGGTGTCCATCTCGGGCTCGAGCGCGCGCAGCGCCGCGATCGCCGCCGCGCCCTCGTCCGCGCTCGCCGGCGTACGCGCCGTCGATCACGACGACCGAGCGGCCCGACAGGAACGGCGGCAGCTCGGGGAGCGGCGGGAAGTGCATGATCCGGAGCGCGGTGGTGAGCTCCTCCGGCGCGGTCTCGGTCAGCGCGTGCCAGGCGTGCAGCACCTCGGCGTGGCGCTCGTAGGGCCACAGCATCATGCCCGCGAAGACCTCGCCGTACGGGAACAGCTCGAACTCCATCGCCGTGACGACGCCGAAGTTGCCGCCGCCGCCGCGCAGCGCCCAGAACAGGTCCGGGTGCACGTCGGCCGTCGCGCGGACGAGCTGCGCGTCGGGCGTGACGAGCTCGATCGCGGTGACCGCGTTGGCGGCCAGGCCGTGGCGGCGCGCGAGCCAGCTCAGGCCGCCGCCGAGCGTGTAGCCGACGACGCCGACGTCGGGCGAGGAGCCCGAGAGCGGGAACAGGCCGTGCGGGGTCGCGGCCTCGGTGACCTCGAGCCAGAGCGTGCCGGCCTGGACGCGGGCGGTCCGCGCCTCGGGGTCGATCTCGACGCCGCGCATCCGCTGGGTCGAGAGCAGGATCGTGTCGTCGAGCGCCCCGAGCGCGGCCGCGTTGTGGCCGGTGCCCTGCGGTGCGACCTTCAGCCCGGTGCGGATCGCGTACTCGATCAGCGACTGCACGTCGGCGGCGTCGGCCGGGAAGGCGACGAGCGCGGGCCGCTGGTCGACGGCCAGGTTCCACGCGCGGCGGGCGATGTCCCACTCGGCGTGGTCCGGGGTGACGATGTCGCCCGTGAGGGCGGGAGGGGTCTCGGTGCTCAGCATCAATGCCTCTTTCTCGATCGCGTCCGGCGATGCTCGATGACGGGCCCCCCGCCCGCATCAGGGGTTCCCCTAATCCTCCCCTGGCGGGTCAGCCGCGCGCAACTGCCCGTACGAGTGGCGCCGGGGCGGCCGCGTCCAGGTTGCGCCGGACCTGCAGGTCGATCCCGCCGGGCGCGAACAGGTCGGACGAGTGCTGGACCGCCTCGCCCGAGCCCAGGTGCATGATCTCCTCGAGCTCGAGCACCGCGGTGGTCCCCTCGACCCCGAGCGCGCGCCCGGCGAGCTCGCGGCCGGAGATCAGCTTGGGGCGGACGTGGGTGACCGCGAAGGCGACCTGGACGCCCTGCGCGAGCAGGATGTCGAGCACCATGCTGCCGCCCTCGACGGCGCGGCGCAGCCGCTTCTCGGGCGGGAGCTCGATCCCCGGCCGGACGGTGTCGCGCATGATCGCCACCGGCTCGCCGTCGGCGAGGATCGTGCGCACGACGGTCAGCACCGGCGTCTCGGGGTCGATCCCGAACGCCTCCCCCGCCTCGGCGCCCGCGCGCAGCGCGCCGATCTCGAGGTCGCGCACGCTGAGCATCACCCCGCGCCGCTCGGCCAGCTCCGAGTAGGGCCGCAGCACCTCGAGGCCCTCGTGGAAGGCGGTCGGGCGCATCGCCTGGCCGACGTACGTCCCCGAGCCCTGGCGGCGGGTGATCTCGCCCGCCTCCTCGAGCCGGTCGAGCGCGGTCCGCAGCGTCCCGCGCGAGACGCCGAGCATCGCGGCGAGCTCGAGCTCGGGCGGCAGGCGGTCACCCGGCCGGTGGGTGCCGCCCGCGAGCCATGCCCGCAGCGACGACTCGGTCTCGTCGACCAGCGATGAGCGCTGCGGGGGGACGTCCATCGGGGCCATCATCCCATGGGCTAGAACAGCCCGACCGTCCTCCCGTCGGCGTCGATGTCGACGTTGAGCGCCGCCGGCGTCTTGCCGAGGCCCGGCATCTGCGTGATGTCGCCGCACAGCGGCACGAGCCAGCCGGCGCCGGTGTAGGCGCGGATGTCGCGCACGGGCAGCGTGAAGTGCTCGGGCGCGTTCAGCAGCGTCGGATCGGAGGAGAGCGACAGGTGCGTCTTGGCCATGCAGACCGGGAAGCTGCCATACCCGTCGGCGGTGTACTGCGTCAGCTTCTTCTCGGCCTCGGGGTAGAAGTACACGTCGGAGGCGCCGTAGACGCGCTTGGCGACCGCCTCGATCTTGTCCTGGATCGGCTCGTCGTCCTCGTACAGCGGCTTGAACGTGTTCGGCGCCTCGCACGCCTCGACGACCGCGTTGGCGAGGTCGGCGGCGCCGGCGCCGCCGCGCGCGAAGCCCTCGTTGGCCTCGGCGCCGGACGCGCCGGCCTCGAGCGCGAGCCGCTTGACGAGCTCGACCTCCTCGTTCGTGTCCCCCGGGCGCCGGTTGACCGCGACGACGGCCGGCATCCCGAACTCGGCGATGATCGCGAGGTGGCGGCGGACGTTCGCCATGCCGACCTCGATCGCGCCCAGCGCCTGCGAGCGCTCGACGCGCGGGTCGTCCTCCACCCCGCCGTGGTGCTTGATCGCCCGCACGGTGGTGACGAGCACGACCGCGCTCGGCGTCAGGCCGCCGAAGCGGCAGACGATGTCGAAGAACTTCTCCATCCCCATGTCGGAGCCGAAGCCCGACTCGGTCACGACGTAGTCGGCGATCTTCATCCCGACCTGGTCGGCGACGAGCGAGTTGTTGCCGTGCGCGATGTTCGCGAACGGGCCGCAGTGCATCAGGCACGGCTGGCCCTCGAGCGTCTGGATCAGGTTCGGCTTGATCGCGTCCTTGAGCAGCACCGCCATCGCGCCCGCGGCGCCGAGGTCCTCGGCGGTGACCGGCCTGCCGCCGTCGAACGACGAGGCGACGGTGATCCGCCCGAGCCGCTCGCGCAGGTCCTGGAGGTCCTTCGCGACGGCGAGGATCGCCATCACCTCGGAGGCCGCGGTGATGTCGAAGCCCGACTCGCGCGGGTAGCCGTTCGCGCGGCCGCCGAGGCCGATGGCGACGTTGCGCAGCGCGCGGTCGTTCATGTCGAGCGCGCGCCGCCAGCCGACGCGCAGCGCGTCGATCTTGTGCGGGTTGCCGTGCAGGATCGAGGCGTCGAGCATCGCCGCGAGCAGGTTGTTGGCCGCGCCGATCGCGTGGATGTCACCGGTGAAGTGGAGGTTGAGGTCCTCCATCGGGACGACCTGGGTCATGCCGCCGCCGGCGGCGCCGCCCTTGATGCCGAACACCGGGCCGAGCGAGGGCTCGCGCAGGCACGCGATCGGCGACTTGCCGATGTGGCCGAGGCCCTGGGTGAGCCCGACGAGCGTCGTGGTCTTGCCCTCGCCCGCCTTCGTCGGGGTCATGCCGGTCACGCAGATCAGCTTGCCGTCGGGCCGGTCGGCGAGCCGGTCGATCACGCCGAGCCCGATCTTGGCCTTGTAGCGGCCGTAGGGCTCGATCTCCTCCGGCTGGAGACCGCAGGACTCGGCGATCATCTCGATCGGTACGAGCTCCGCTTCCTGCGCGATCTCGAGGCTGGACTTCATCTGACCCTCTCTTCCCTCAGAAGACGACGGTGGTGTTCTCGTGCACGATCACGCGGTCCTCGCAGTGCCACTGGACGGCCCGCGCGAGGACGGTCCGCTCGACCTCGGCGCCGAGCCGCGTGAGCGCCTCGACGTCGTCGCGGTGGGTGACGCGGATGACGTCCTGCTCGATGATCGGCCCCGCGTCGAGCTCCTCGGTCACGTAGTGGCCGGTCGCGCCGATCAGCTTCACGCCGCGCTCCTTCGCGCGCGTGTACGGTCCCGCGCCCGCGAAGGCGGGCAGGAACGAGTGGTGGATGTTGATGATGGGGACGCCCACCCCGTCGAGGAAGCCGCCGCTCAGGATCTGCATGTAGCGGGCGAGCACGACCAGGTCGCAGCGGCCGGCGAGCAGCTCGAGGAGCCGCGCCTCCGACGCCAGCTTGTCCTCCGGGTCGACCGGGACGTGCTCGAACGGCACGCCGAACGCGTCGGCGTCGCGCCGGGCGAGATCGTGGTTCGAGGCGATCTGGACGATCTCCGCGTCGAGCTCGCCGCGGCGCCGGCGCCACAGCAGCTCGAGCAGGCAGTGCTCCTCGCGCGACAGCAGGATCGCGATCCGCTTGGGCCGCGCCGCGTCCCAGATCCGCCAGTGCAGGGAGAACTCCTCGGCGACGACGCCGAAGGCCTCCTCGAGGTCCTCCGCGTCGGCGACGTCGAACTCGATCCGCATGAAGAAGCGGCCGCCCTCCGGGTCGGACGTGTGCTGCGCCGACTGCGTGATGTTCGCCCCGCGGCCCGCCAGGAACCCCGAGATCCCGGCCACGATGCCCGGCCGGTCGGCGCACGAGACCAGGAGGCGGAGGTGCGGCACGGATCAGTGGCTGACGGCGGCGGCCGCGAGCTCGGAGACCAGCTCGTCGGTGTAGAAGCGCTCGAGCTTGAACGGCTCGATCAGCTCCGGCTGGCGCCCGGTGTCGATCAGCTCGGCCAGCGTGCTGCCGACGATCGGCGCGGCCTTGAAGCCGTACGTGCCCCAGCCCGCGCTGACGTGGAAGTTCTCCACCTCGGTGACGCCGAGGATCGGCGAGTAGTCCGGGCTCAGGTCGCAGAGGCCGGCCCACGCGCGCAGGATCCGCGCGTGCTCGAGCTGCGGGAACAGCTCCAGCGTGTGCCGCGTGAGGTCCTGGAGGAAGTTGAGCGTGCCGTTCATCCGGTACGTCGTCCACGGCTCGATCTCCGACCCCATGACGAACTCGCCGCGGTCGGTCTGCGAGATGTAGACGTGCATCTGCGAGGAGACGATCACGACGTCCAGCAGCGGCTTGACCGGCTCGGTCACGCACGCCTGGAGGATGTGCGTGGTGATCGGCAGCGGGACGCCGGCCATGTCGTTGATCAGCGTGCTCCAGCCCGCGGTCGCGTTGACGACCTGGCCGCACTCGATCCGGCCGCGGTTCGTGTTCACCGCCGTGATGCGCTCGCCCGACCGCTCCAACCCGGTCACCTCGGTGTAGGGGTGGATCTCCGCGCCGCCGGCGTCGGCGCCGCGGGCCAGGCCCCAGACGACGGCGTCATGGCGGATGATCCCGCCCGGCGGGTGGTACAGCGCGCCCATGATCGGATGCGTCGCGTCGTCCGAGACGTGCATCGCCGGGGCGAGCTTCTGCACCTCGTCCGGGAGGATCAGCCGGCTGTCGATCCCGTTGAGCCGGTTGACCTCGGCGCGGTTGGCCATCACGAACATCGCGCGGTCGGTGTGCGCGAGCGTGAGGTGGCCGCACTGGCTGAACAGGAGGTTGAAGTCGAGCTCCTTCGACAGCCCCTCGTAGAGCTTGATCGAGGCGTCGTAGAAGCGCGCGCCCTCGGGCGTCTTGTAGTTCGAGCGCAGGATCGTCGTGTTGCGGCCGGCGGCGCCCGAGCCGATGTAGCTCTTCTCGAGGATCGCGACGTCGGTGATCCCGCGCTGCTTGAGGTAGTACGCGGTGGCGAGGCCGTGCGAGCCGCCGCCGATGATCACGACGTCGTAGCGCTTCTTGAGGTCCGGCCGCGGCCGCCACATGCGGCGCTTGCGGAAGATGTCACGCACGGGCCGCCTCCTGGACGAGCGCGTCGGCGCCGACCGGGTCCGCCGCCGAGATGGCCGGCCGCGTCGGCGACGACGGTCCAGACGTACTGGCCGAGCGCGGAGCCGAACAGCATCAGGTAGCGGTCCTCGGCCTCGCAGAGGATCCCGCCGCCGGTGCGCGCGACGCTGCCCGGGCGCCAGTCGCCCGGCTTCGTGACCTGCGGGCGGAGGTCGATCGCGGTGAAGCGCGCGAACGTCTCGCGCGCCAGCGGGCCGGCGAGCCGCAGCGCGCCGAAGCCGGTCGTGACCTCGATCGCCCCGGCGGGCGCCTCGCCGCCGAGGATCAGCGCGCGCGATCGTCGTCATCGGCAGCCACGTGCTGCTCGCCGTCGACGGTCGCGCGGCCGAGCTCGAGCGCGGGCAGCTCGCCCGTGCAACTCGTACTTGCGCGTGTGCGAGGCGTCCGCGAAGCCGACGGCGTCCAGCGACTCGCCGGGGTAGGACACCGCGACGTTCCAGCCGTCGCGCACCTCGAAGCGGGCGCCGGCCGCGCGCGCCTGGCGCTCCATCGGCGAGCGCGCCACGACGTCGGCCGCTGCGGTCTCCAGGAACCCGAAGCTCATGAGCGCAGCACCTCCCCCTCGGGATCGAAGAACGGCGACGTGGTCACGGTCGCCGCGTAGGTCGCGCCCTCGTCGGAGATGGTGATCTCCGGCGCCGTCCTCGGCCTGGCCGGTGGGCACCCACGCCATGCCGATCGCCCGGCCGAGCTGCGGCGAGTGCCGCGACGACGTCACCTGGCCGCCGGGCAGCACCACCGCGCCCTCGGTCGGGACGTGCCCGTTCGCCATCGTGAAGCCGACCAGCGCGTACTCGGCGGGATGCTCCGCCGCGTGCTCGAGCGCCCAGCGGCCGATGAAGTCCTGCTCCTTGTCGAGCTTGACGATCCACGGCATCGCCGCGCCGTAGGGCGTCGACTCCGAGTCGGTGTCCTGGCCGACGATGACGTGCAGCTTCTGGAGCCGGAGGATCCGCTGCGGCTCGAGCCCGAACGGCCGCGCGCCGGCCGCGACGAGCGCGTCCCAGACGTGCTCGCCGTAGGCGGCCGGGAAGTGGATCTCGTAGCCGATCTCGCCGACGAAGCCGATCCGCAGCAGCAGCGCGTCGACGCCGGCCACCTTGCCCTGCTTGCCGTCGAGGTAGGCGAACCCCTCGGGCGAGGTGTCGAGGTCGGTCAGGCCGGCGAGGATCTCGCGCGCCTTCGGGCCCGCGAGGTTGACCGCGCAGAGCGCCTGGGTGACGTCGGTGACGCGCGCCTCCAGGTCCCAGGTCGCCAGCCACCAGCCGAACCACTCCTCGATCGCGCCCGCGCCGCTCGACGTGGTCGTGACGTAGAACGAGTCGTCGTCGAGCCGGCAGATCGTGCCGTCGTCCATGATCCGGCCGGCGTCGGAGGTCATCACGCCGTAGCGGATCCGGCCCGGCTTGAGGTTCGAGAACCGGTTCGGGTAGAGCCGGTCGAGCAGCTCGCCGGCGCCCGGGCCGCGCACCAGCAGCTTGCCGAGCGTCGAGACGTCGATCACGCCCGCGGACTCGTGGACCGCGACGGCCTCGGCCTCGGGCTCGCCGTAGTCGTAGGCGCGGCGCCAGTCGCCGGCCCACTTGACGGTCGCGTTCTGCTCGCGCTGGCGGCCGTGGATCGCCGAGCGCTTGGCGGGCTCGAACGGGCGGCCCGCGAGCACGCCCATCGGGACGCTGACCCACGGCGGGCGCGCGGTGGTCATGCCGACCTCGCCGAGCGTGATCCCGGTGTGCTCGCCGAGCGCGCGGATCGAGGCGAGCTGCGAGAAGCGGCCCTGCGACGGGCCCATGGTCACGGTCGTGTAGCGCTTGGAGAGCTCGATCGAGTCGTAGCCCTCGGCCGCCGCGTAGGCGATGTCCTTGACGGTGATGTCCTCGTCGAGGTCGACGAACGCCTTGCCGCCGCCCTTCGTGTCGCGCGCCATCGCCGGCGGCGTCGCCACCGGCGCCGGCGCGGGCCGGTCGCGCAGCCGCGCGCGGTCCTGCTCGAGCGACGCGCTCGCGGCGCCGTCGAAGCCGAGCGCGATCGCCGCCTCGGCCCCGGCGACCAGCCCGGACAGCTCGGCGGTGTCGGCGTCCTCGTGGCCGGCGACGGCGCCGGCGGCGTGGACGATCTCGTGCAGCCCGTCGGCGACGAAGCGGCCGGTCGCCTCGTCGTAGCGCGCCTTCGCCCCGCCCTGGAGCAGCAGCGAGGTGGACGGCGCGCTGCCGCCGGAGACGGCGAGCAGATCGCACGGGAACCGCCGCTCGCGGCCCTCGATCGCCTGCCCGCGCGCGTCGACCGGGGCGAGCACCGCGCCGGTCACGGCCTGGCGGCCGAGCGCGCGCACGACGGTCGCGCCGCGCAGCAGCTCGATCCCGGCCGCCTCGACGCGGGCGGCGAGCTCGCCGCCGCCGGCGTCCGGGCGCAGGTCGGCGACGGCGACGACGCGGACGCCGGCGTCCTGCAGCGCGAGCGCGGCGTCGAGCCCGCGGTCGCCGGTCGTGGCCACGACGGCGGTGTCGCCGGGCTTGACGGCGTAGAGCGCGGCGAGCCGGCGGGCGCCGCCCGACAGCATCACGCCGGGCAGGTCGTTGTCGGCGAAGACGAGCGGCTGCTCCAGCGTGCCGGTGGCGGCGATGTGGCGCGCGGCGCGGATCTGGTGCAGCGTGTCGCCCTGCCAGACGGGGACGAGCCCGTCGAAGAAGCCGAGCGCGGGCGCGCGGCTGAGGATCTCGACGCCCGCCGCGCGGGCCTGCTCGGCCAGGGCGCGGGCGCGCTCGTGGCCGCGCTCGTGCAGCAGCGCGCCGCCCGGCTCGACGTCCTCGTCGGCGAGCACCACGTCCGCGCCGGCCTCGGCCGCGCGCAGCGCGGCGCTGAGCCCGGCGATCCCGCCGCCGATCACGAGGATGTCGCAGTGGCGGCGGCGGTACTCGGTCCGCCACTCCCGGTCGTCCTGCTTCTTCGGCAGGATCCCGAGACCCGCGACCGAGCGCAGCACCTTCTCGTAGACCGGCCACAGGCGCCGCGGGCGGATGAACGTCTTGTAGTAGAAGCCGGGCGGGGTGAACGGCCCGCCGACGACGTCGGTCGCCCGCATGACGTCGAAGTCGAGCCCGGGCTTGGCGTTCGTGTGGGTGACGGCGAGCCCCTCGCTCGCCGGCTCGGCGCAGGCGCGCACGCCGGGCCGCCCGCCGATCTGGACGAGCGAGTTCGCGCACTGGCCGCACGCGCACAGCTCGCCGCGCGGGCGGTGGTACTTGAACGAGCGGCTGAACGTGCGCCGGCCCGAGGCGAACAGCGCGGAGGCGATCGTGTCGCCCTCGAAGCCCGCGATCGCCTTGCCGTCGAACGTGAAGGTGATCGGCGCGCCGCGGTCGATCCGCTCGCCGGGCTGCGGGGTCAGGCGGGTCATGCCGGGCCTCCGGCATCGCCGGCGGGCGCGGTCATGCCCTTGTCGCCGCCCGCGGGCGCGGCGGCCGGCGCCTCGCCCGGCAGCGCGGTCCACTCGACGACGTTGGTGCGCGTGTCGCGCTCGGCCAGGAACCAGGCGCGGCAGCCGGAGCGGTGGAACCACCACTCGCGCTGGACGCCCGCCACGTTGCGGCGGAAGTAGTTGTACGCGTTGAGCTCGCGCCGCTCCGGACGCGAGGACGGCCGCGCGGTGACCTCCCCGCCGTAGCCGAAGTCGGTGACCTCGCGGACCCCGCAGTTGGGGCACGTCAATAGGAACGACACGGGCAGGAGCGTATACAAATATGTACAAAACGCGCAAGCCCCACGACGTGGCCCGCGAGGCCCTGACGTGCTAGACCAGCGCTGGTGAGCGGCCGGATCATCGACGGGCGGGCCTACGCGGCGGAGCTGATGGAGGAGGTCGTCGACGGCGTCGGGGCGCTCGACGGCGCGGTCGGGATCGCCACGCTGCTGGTCGGCGACGACTACGCGGCGCAGGTCTACCAGCGCCGGATCGACCGCCATGCGCGCGAGGCCGGGATCTTCTCGCGGCCCGAGCGGCTGCCGGCGCGACGCATCGCTGCCACGCGTGCTCGCGGTCCTCGACGAGCTCGACCGCGACCAGCGCGTGACCGGGATCCTCGTCCTGCGCCCGCTGCCGCCGCACCTGCCGGAGTCCGACATCCTGCGCGCGCTCCCGCGGCTGAAGGACGTCGAGGCCCAGCACCCGGAGAACGCGGGGCTGCTCGCGCTCGGCACGCCGCGCTTCACCCCCTCGACCGCGGCCGCCGCGTTCCACATGCTCGACCGCTACATGGCCGAGGTCGGGCCGCGACCCGAAGCTCGCCTTCGACGGGCTCGACCTCGTCGTCGTCGGCCGCTCGACCAACGTCGGGAAGCCGGCCGCGATCCTCGGGCTCGCGCGCAACGCGACCGTGATCTCCGCGCACAAGCACACCGCCGACGCGGGCCGGCTCGCCGAGCACACGCGGATGGCCGACCTGCTGATCGTCGCCGCGGGCGTCCCGGGCCTGATCACCGGCGGCTTCGTCCGCGAGGGCGCGATCGTGGTCGACATCGGCATCAACGCCGTCGCGCAGCCCGACGGCTCGACGAAGCTCATCGGCGACGTCGACACCGAGAGCGTGCTGCCGCTCGTCGAGGCGGTCTCCCCGGTGCCCGGCGGCGTCGGCCCGATCACCGACGTCTGGCTGCTGCGCAACGCGCTCGTGGCGGCGCGGATCGCGCGCGCCGAGGCCTGACGCCAGAAATCCCCACGCGCCGCGCGGGCGGGGCTAGTGTCAGCGCGGAGACCAGTTGCCCTCTCTCGAAGGAGGGACGTGACCACGATGATCAGCCCGCTGCGGCGGGCGACGCAGGTCGCAGGCGAGCGCGTGGCGGTGCGCTGCGGCGCGCTGCGAGCTGACCTACGCGGAGACGTGGGAGCGTTGCACGCGGATCGCCGGGCTCCTGCGCGACCTCGGGCTCGCGCGCGGCGACCGGGTCGGCGTGGTCGGCGCGAACTGCCACCGCTACCTCGAGCTCTACCAGGCGATCCCGGCCGCGGGGCTGGTGGTCGTGCCGCTCGATCAGCGCCACGGCCCGGCCGAGCTGCGGCACGCGCTGGAGGACGCCGGCGCGGCGGCGCTGTTCGCCGGGCCGGAGATCGGGGTCCCGCCGGGGGCGGCGGCGCACGTGATCGACCTCGACGGCGGCTACGAGGCGGCGCTCGCCGCGGTCCCGCCGGCCGACTTCCCCGACGTCGCGCCCGACGACCTCGCCGGCCTCTTCTTCACCGGCGGGACGACCGGTGCGGCGAAGGGCGTGATGCTCACCCACCGCAACCTGCTGGCCAACGCGCTGCACTTCCAGGCCTGCTGGACGTTCGGGCCGGAGACGCGCTGGCTGATCGCGGCGCCGCTGTTCGGCGCCGCGGGTTCGATCGCCGTGCTCGCGACGGTCTGGAACGGCGGCGAGCAGATCGTGCTGCCGGCCTTCGAGCCCGGCGCCGCGCTCGACCTGATCGCGCGCCACCGCGTGACCGAGACGCTCGTCGTGCCGACGATGCTCGCCGCGCTGGCCGACGAGCAGCTCGCGCGGCCGCGCGACGTCTCCTCGCTGCGCGGGATCGGCCACGGCGGCGCGCCGGTCGCGACCGAGACGCTGCGGCGCGCGCACGCCGCGTTCCCCGGCGCGACGCTGCTCCACGTCTACGGCGCCACCGAGACCGCCCCGATCGCCACGCTGCTCCCGCGCGAGGAGACGGTCCTCGACGCGCCCGAGGCCGGCTCGTGCGGCCGGCCCGCGGTCGGCGTCGAGGTCGAGGTCCGCGACGGGCGCGGCGCCCCGGCCGCGCACGGCGAGGTCGGCGAGGTCGTGATCCGCGGCGACAACGTGATGGCCGGCTACTGGAACCGGCCGGCGGAGACCGCGGCGGCGCTCGACGGCGGCTGGTACCGCACCGGCGACCTCGGCTTCCTCGACGAGACCGCGCACCTGTTCCTCGTCGACCGCGCGAAGGACAGGATCGTCACCGGCGGCGACACCGTGTACTCGACCGAGGTCGAAGAGGTGCTCTACCGCCATCCGGCGGTGCTCGAGGCGGCGGTGTTCGGGATCCCGGACGCGCGCTGGGGCGAGGCCGTCCACGCGGTCGTGGTGCCGCGCTCGGCGGTCACGGAGGCGGAGCTGCTCGCCCACTGCCGCGCGGCGATCGCCGCCCACAAGATCCCGAGGCGGGTCGACCTGCGGACGGAGCCGCTGCCGAAGTCGGGCACGGGCAAGATCCTCAAGCGCGAGCTGCGCGCGCCGTTCTGGGAGGGCCACGACGCCCTGGTCGCGGGCGCCTGAACGCCCGCGCGTGACAGACTCGGCGGCCGCCGCCGTGCTGATCGCCGGACCCAACCTCACGATCGACCGCACGCTCACGGGCGCCGCGCTGCGCCCGGGCGAGGTGCTCCGCTTCGCGGCGCGCGCGAGCCCCGGCGGCAAGGGCGTCAACGTCGCGCGCGGCGCACAGGCGCTCGGGGCGGGCGCGCTGCTCGTCGCCCTGCTGCCCGGGCACACGGGCGCGGCCGTCGGCGCGCTGATCGGCGAGGAGGGGATCGCGCTGCTCGGCGTCCCGTGCGGCGGCGAGGTGCGCTCGACCGCGGTCGTGCTCGAGCCCGGACGGGCGCTCCACCGTGCTCAACGAGCAGGGCCCCGAGGTCCGGCCCTCCGAGTGGACGGCGTACGAGGCGGCGGTGGCCGGCGCGCTCGGCCCGCACCGCGCGCTGCTCTGCTCGGGCAGCCTGCCGCCGGGCGCGCCGCCGGACGGCTACGCCCGGCTGGCCGCGCTCGCCCGCGAGCGCGGCGTGACCGCGATCGTCGACGCCGCCGGCCCCGCGGTGGCGGCCGCGCTCGCCGCCGCGCCCGACCTCGTCACCCCGAACCTCGCGGAGGCCGAGGCCGCGCTCGGGCACGGCGACGGCGCCGAGCCGGTCGACGTCCCGCCCGATGCCCGGCCGCGCGCCGAGGCGGCCGCGGCCGCGCTCTGCGCCCGCGGCGCGCGGGCGGCGGTGGTGACCGCGGCGGCCGCCGGCGCGGCGCTCGCGACCGCCGCCGGCGACACGACCTGGCTGCCGGCGCCCGCCGTGGCCGTCCGCAACCCGATCGGCGCCGGCGACGCGCTGCTCGCCGGGCTCGCGGCCGCGCTCGAGCGCGGCGAGCCGCTGGCCGCGCGCCGCCCGCGCGGGCATGGCGGCGGCCGGCGCCTGCGTGGAGGACGAGCGCGCGGGCCGGCTCGACGCGGCCCGCGCCGCCGCGCTGCTGGAGCTGCTGCCGTGACGCTCCTGCTCGGCCTCGACGTGGGGACGACCTCGTGCAAGGCGGCGGTCTTCGACGCGGAGGGCGAGGAGCTCGCCCACGGCCGCGCGCCGACGCCGTGGCGGCGCGTCCCGACCGGCGCGGAGGCCGACCCGCGCGCGCTGCTCGCCGCCGCCGTCGAGGCCGCCGAGGCCGCGCTCGCCGGGGCGCCCGACGGTGCGGTGGCGGGCGTCGGCGTCGCGAGCATGGGCGAGGCCGGCGTGCTGCTCGACCGCGCCGGCGAGCCGCTCGGCCCGCTGATCGCGTGGTACGACGCCCGCGGCGAGGAGGAGGCCGCGGCGCTGGCGGCGGACCTCGGCGCGGACGCCTTCTCGACCCGCACCGGACTGCCGGTCCGGCCGATGTACAGCGCCGTCAAGCACCGCTGGCTCCGCGACCACGAGCCCGCGGCGGGGCGCGCCGTCCGCCGGCTGAACGTGGCCGAGTGGATCGTGCGCGGGCTGGGCGGCGACGAGCAGACGGAGTGGTCGCTCGCGTCGCGGACGGGCTGGCTCGACCTGGCGGCGCGCGACTGGTGGGACGAGGCGCTCGCCTGGTCGGGCGCGGAGCGCTCGCTGCTCCCGCCGATCGCCCTTGCGGGGACGCCGGCGGGCCGCGCCGGCGGCGCGATCGGGCGCGCCCGGGGCGCGGTCCTCGCGATCGCCGGCCACGACCACCTCAGCGCGGCGGTCGGCGCGGGCGCGGTCGGGGCGGGCGAGGTGCTCGACTCGTGCGGGACGGCCGAGACGCTGATCCGCGCGTCGGCGCCGCTGCCGCCGGAGCGCGTCCGCGAGGCGGTCGCGCGCGGGATCAACGTCGGCTGGCACGCCGTGCCCGGCCGCCACTGCCTGCTCGGATCGATCCGCTCCGGCGCCGGGCTCGAGCACGTCATGGCGCTGCTCGGCGTCGCGCCGGAGGAGCGCGACGCGCTCGAGGCGGCGGCGCTCGACGCGCCCGCGGACGCCGGCGGGATCGCGGTGACCGGCATCGGCGAGCCGGCGTGCGCGATCACCGGCGTCGGCGCGGGCGCCGCGCCCGGCCTCGTCTGGCGCGCCGCGCTCGAGGCGGCGGGCGCCGCGGCCGCCGAGGTGCTCGCGACGATGGACGCGCTCGCCGGGCCGCGCAGCCGCCTCGTCGTGGTCGGCGGCTGGGCCGACGGCGCGGCCGCGCGCGCGGTCAAGCACGCGCATCTCGGCCCGTTCGACGACGGGGGCTCGGCGTTCGCGGGCGCGCGCGGCGCGGCGCTGACGGCGGGCCGCGCGGCGGGCGTGGTCGCGCCGCTCTAGGTCGGAGGCGGTGGTGAACGAACTGCGGCATTGAAGGGAGGGTCCGTTGCGTTGCGTCTCACTGGCGCATAGCGACAGTCAGCCGCAACGCAACGCGCGCTCGGCGCCCGGTGCTCCGTTGCGTTGCGTCTCAGGTGCGCTATGCGCGGTCGAGACGCAACGCAACGGACTCGCCTCCCTCAATGCCGCCGTTCGTCGACCGCGCGGGTGGCGCCGCCGGCGGTCAGCCAGCGCGGTCGAGCAGCGCGACCAGCTCCGCGAAGCGGCGCCGCCCGGTCGTCTCGAGGAAGGCCCGCCGCTCGGCGGCGGGCAGCCCGACGCACTCCTTCCACAGCGACCGGCCCGGCGATGAACCCGGCCGCCCCGGCGGCGCGCGACGCCGCGAGCTGCGCGCAGAACTCCTCGTGGCCGACCCCGGCGGAGAGCACCGCCCACGGCACGCCGAGCGCCGCCGTGACCGCCTCGCACCCGGCGGGCGAGCCCGGGTACTCGAGCTTGAGCAGCTCCGCCCCCGCCGCCTCGAGCAGCACCGCCCCCTCCCGCACGAGCTCGCCGTGGCGCGCGGCGAACGCGGCCTCGGACTCGTCGTCGAGCCGGTAGGTCATCGCCTCGATCACGCACGGCAGCCCGTGGGCGCGGCAGTCGGCGAGCGCCGCGCGCGTGACGGTCGCGGCGGGGCCGTCCAGGTCCTCCCGGTCGGCGCGCACGAAGACCATCACCTTGGCCGCGTCGGCGCCGCGCTCCAGCGCGCCGGCCGCGCCCAGCCCCTCGATCAGCTGCGAGCGCCGCAGCCCGCCGCCGGTCGCGTAGCCGTCGGCCTCGATCCGCACGATCAGCGCGACGCCGTCGCCGAGCGCGCCGGTCTCCACCACGTGGCGGACCGAGACGTCGGGATCGAGCAGCAGCGCGCTCGCGTCGCGGCCGACCGTGTCGGCGATGTCGCGCTTGACCGCGCGCTGCGCGTCCGGGCCCGAATCGAGCCCGAGGCCGTCGAGCATCGCGACCAGCGGATCGCCGTGGTCGAGCGCCAGGACGGCGAGCCGGCCAGACGCATCGGCCAGCGGTCTGACAGCGTTGTCAATCTCCCCACTCATGCTCCTCGGGCGGAACCGTACCGTGCTTGACAACGATGTCAACGCGGCTTATGGTCGCCCCGGGTTGGCCCGGCACCCGCCGGGCCGAGGGAGAGGAGGAGGGATCGGCCCTTGCGTCGGCCGACCATGCGTGACGTCGCGAACAGCGCGAACGTGAGCCTCAAGACCGTCTCACGCGTCGTGAACGGCGAGTCCGGCGTGCGCCCGGAGCTCGTGGCGCGCGTCGAGTCGGCGATCGACCAGCTCGGGTTCCGCCGCAACGAGATCGCGTCGAGCCTCCGCCGCGGCCGGGCCGGCGCCGTCGGGCTCGTGATCGAGGACCTCGCGAACCCGTTCTACTCGGCGATCGCGCACGCGGTCGAGCAGTACGCGCACGACCGCGGCCACGCGCTGCTGATCGGCTCGTGCGAGGAGGACCCGGCGCGCGAGCGGGCGCTCGTCCTGCGGATGCTGCGCTCGATCGACGCGCTCCTGATCGTCCCCGCCGGCGACGACCACCGCTACCTGATGCCCGAGCAGCAGGCGGGCACGCCGATGGTGTTCATCGACCGGCCGCCGCGCGGGATCGACGCCGACTCCGTGCTGGCCGACAACGCCGGCGGCGCGCGCCGCGGCGTCGCGCACCTGATCGCCCACGGGCACCGCCGGATCGGCTTCGTCGGCGAGTCCGCCGAGCGCTACACCGCCGCACAGCGGCTCGCCGGCTACCACGAGGCGCTGACCGACGCGGGGATCGGCTTCGACCCGGCGCTCGTCGGCGTCTCCGCCGGCGACCCCGAGGGCGCCGCGCGGGCGCTGCTCGCCGGCGACGCCCGCCCGACCGCGCTGTTCTGCGCCGACAACCGCCACACGGTCGGCGCGCTGCGCGCCGTGCGGACGAGCGCCGAGCCGGTCGCGCTGCTCGGCTTCGACGACTTCGAGCTCGCCGAGCTGCTGCCGGTGCCGGTGAGCGTCGTCCGCTTCGACGTCAACGCGCTCGGCGCGACCGCGGCGCGGCTCGCCTACGGGCGCGTGGACGGGGAGCGCGGCGTGCCTGCGCGCGAAGTGGTCCCGTGCGAGCTCGTCGCGCGCGGCTCGGGGGAGCTGGCGCCCGCGTGAAGCCGCTGCTGCTCCCGCCGAACGGCGTCCCCCGCTTCTACCGCGGCGGTCCGGCGATCACCGCGCTGCGCGGCGTCAGCTTCGACGGCGACCACGTGCCGGAGGAATGGGTCGGCTCGACGGCCTCGGCGTTCGGCGAGGGCGACCGCGGGCTGAGCCGGCTCCCGGACGGGACGCTGCTGCGCGACGCGATCCGGGCCGACCCCGAGCCGTGGCTCGGCGCCGCGCACGTCCGCCGCTTCGGCCCCGACCCGGCGCTGCTCGTGAAGCTGCTCGACGCCGGCGAGCGGCTGCCGGTCCACGTCCACCCGGACGGCGCCTTCGCGGCCGAGCACCTCGGCACCGCGTTCGGGAAGACCGAGGCCTGGATCGTCATCGGCGCCGCGCACGCCGGCACCGCGGTGCACGTCGGGTTCCGCGACGACGTCGCCGCCGACACGCTCGCGGCGTGGGTGCGCGACCAGGACCACGACGCGCTGCTCGGCGCGCTCGTGCCCGTCCCGGTGCAGGCCGGCGACGCGGTCTTCGTCCCCGCCGGCACGCCGCACGCGATCGGCGCGGGCCTGCTGATCGCCGAGCTGCAGGAGCCGACCGACATGTCCGTGCTGCTCGAGTGGGACGGATTCGGGATCGCCGGCGAGGAGGAGGCGACGCTCGGCCTCGGCTGGGCGGCCGCCCTGGGCTGCGTCGACCGCGCCGCGCGCGACCCGGAGCCGCTGCGCGGGCCGGCGCCGGAGCCGCCGCTCGCCGCCCTCCTGCCCGCGGCCGCCGACCGCTTCTTCCGCGCCGAGCGGCTCGCGGGCCCGGCGACGCTCGCGCAGGGCTTCGCGGTGCTGCTCGTGCTGGACGGCGCCGGGTCGCTCGAGACCGGGGAGGGCGGGCTGGACGTCGGCCGCGGCGACGCCGTCCTGATCCCCTGGAGCGCCGGACCCGTCGTCGCCGCGGGCGAGCTCGTGGCCGTCGTCTGCCGACCCCCCGATCCCGAACAGGAGGCCAGGTGAGCCAGCCCGAGCCCGTCCTCGAGGCGCGCGACATCGTCAAGAGCTTCGGACGCGTGCAGGCCCTGCGCGGCGCGAGCTTCACCGTGTACCCGCAGGAGGTCGTCGCGCTCGTCGGCGACAACGGCGCGGGCAAGAGCACGCTGGTCAAGACGCTCGTCGGCGTCCACCCGCCGGACAGCGGCGAGATCCTCTTCGACGGCCGCGAGGTCGCGATCCCGACGCCGCACGCCTCGCGCGAGCTCGGCATCGAGACCGTCTACCAGGACCTGTCGCTGGCGTCCGAGCTCTCCCCGGCGGCGAACATGTTCCTCGGTCGCGAGCTCCCGCGCTCCGGGCTGCTGGGGAAGTTCGGCTTCCTCGACAAGCGGGCGATGCGGCAGCGCAGCGACGAGGCGTTCCGCGATCTCGGCGTGCGGATCCAGGACACGAGCGCGCCCGTGGCCAACATGTCCGGCGGTCAGCGCCAGGGCATCGCGATCTGCCGCGCCGTCACCTGGGCGAACAAGGTCGTGTTCATGGACGAGCCGACCGCGGCGCTCGGGGTCGTGCAGACCCGCAACGTGCTCGACCAGATCAAGCGCGTGCGCGAGCGCGGGCTCTCGATCGTGCTGATCAGCCACAACCTGCCCGAGGTCTTCGAGGTCGCCGACCGGATCGAGGTCCTGCGGCTCGGCCGGCGCGTCGCGCGGATGCGCCCCCAGGAGGTCTCGATGGAGGACGTCGTGTCCGCGATGACCGGCGCCATGACCTTCCACGACGAGGAGCCGTCATGACCGTCGAGGACCAGGCCGCGGTCGAGGAGCCGCTGGAGCGCGAGTCGCGCTGGTGGGAGCGGCTGCTCGCCGGCTCGAGCACCTGGATCGGGCTGATCCTGGTCGGGCTGATCGTCGTCTTCACGCTGCTCAAGCCCGACGAGTTCTCGAGCGCGTCGAACGCCCGCAACATCGCCACCGACGCGGCGGTGCTGCTCGTCCTGGCGTCCGGGACGACGTTCGTGATCATCACCGCGGGCATCGACCTCTCGGTCGGCGGCGTGCTCGTGTTCTCCGGCGTCGTCGCGGCCAAGCTGATGAACGAGGTCGGCGGCGACAACTGGGGCGTGATCCTCGTCGGGCTCGCCACCGCGCTCGTCGCGGGCGGCGCCTGGGGGACGCTGAACGGGCTGCTGGTGACCAAGGCGAAGATCCCGCCGTTCATCGTCACGCTCGGCACGCTCGGCATGTCGCTCGGCTCCGCGCTGCTCATCACCGGCGGCGTCGACGAGCGCGAGGTCCCGTTCAAGCTGATCTCGACGATCGGGACCGGGCGGCTCGCCGACCAGGTCCCGTGGCTCGTGATCATCGCGCTCGCCGTCGCGATCGTCTTCGGCGTCATCCTCGCCGCGACCCGCTTCGGCCGCTACACGTACGCGGTCGGCTCGAACATCGAGGGCACGCGCCGTGCCGGCGTCGCCGTCGACCGCCACCTGACCGCGGTCTACGCGATCGCCGGCACGCTGGCCGGCCTGGCCGGCTTCCTCTCGCTCGCGCGCTTCGGCACGACGACGATCGGCGGCCACTCGACCGACAACCTCAACGCGATCGCCGGCGTCGTGATCGGCGGCACCAGCCTGTTCGGCGGCGTCGGCACGATGCTCGGGACGTTCTTCGGCGTCCTGATCCCGGCGGTGCTCCAGAACGGCTTCATCATCGTCGGCGTCCAGCCCTTCTGGCAGCAGGTGGCGGTGGGCGCCGTCCTGATCATCGCGGTCTACCTCGATCAGCTCCGCCGGTCCCGGTACCGGCAGTGACCCCATCCATCTCAAGGAGGAGGAGCAAGGACATGCAGCACACACCACGATCGGCCTGGCGGCGCGCCGCCGCGCTCGCCGCGGTCCTCGCGGTCGGTGCGCTCGGGGTCGCCGCCTGCGGCGACGACGACGAGAGCAGCAGCGGCTCGAGCGGCAGCTCGTCCGGCTCGAGCGAGGGCGGGAACCTGACGCTGATCGCCGGCGTCAAGGGCGACGAGTTCTACATCACGATGAACTGCGGCGCCCAGGAGGAGGCGAAGAAGCTCGGCTACACGCTCGACTTCCAGGGTCCTGACCAGTTCGACCCGGCCCAGCAGACGCCGGTGGTCAGCGCGGTCACCGCGAAGAAGCCGGACGGCGTGCTCGTCGCGCCGACCGACACGAAGGCGATGTACGCGCCGATCAAGCAGATGGCCGACAACGGGTCGAAGGTCGCGCTCGTCGACACGACGCTCGACCAGCCGGACATGGCCGTCTCCCAGATCGCCTCCGACAACGTCGGCGGCGGCAAGGAGGCCGCGAAGGCGCTCAAGGACCTGATGGGCGGCAGCGGCAAGGTGTTCGTCGTCAACGTCAAGCCGGGCATCTCGACGACCGACCAGCGCGGCCAGGGCTTCGAGGACGAGGCCAAGGCGCTCGGGCTGGACTACCTCGGCCAGGACTACTCCAACGACCAGCCGGAGAAGGCGGCCGCGATCGTCAAGGCGCAGCTGGCGAAGAACCCGGACCTCAAGGGCATCTTCGCCACGAACCTGTTCTCGGCCGAGGGCGCGGCGAGCGGCCTCCGCGAGGCGGGCAAGCTCGGCGACGTCAAGATCGTCGGCTTCGACGCCGGCCCGAAGCAGGTGCAGGACCTCAAGGACGGCGTCGTCCAGGCGCTGATCGCCCAGCAGCCCGCCGAGATCGGCAAGCTCGGCGTGCAGCAGGTGGTGGCCGCGATCAAGGGCGAGACGACCAAGCCCGAGATCGGCACCGGCTTCACCACGATCACCAAGGACAACCTGTCCCAGGAGCAGGGCTCGCTCTACAAGTCGTCCTGCTGAGCCGCGACCGTGCCGGAGCCGCCCGCCAGCGCGGGCGGCTCCGCCGGTCAGCCCTCCTCCGCGATCCGCTTGATCGCGAGCAGGCGGGCGTCCCACTCGGCGGCGAGCGCGGCCATCCAGCGCGCGGTGTCGCCGAGCCGCTCCGGGCGCACCGTGTAGCGGACCTCGCGGCCCGCGCGGCGGCCCTCCACGAGACCCGCGCGGTCGAGCACGGCGAGGTGCTTGACGACCGCGACGCGGCTGACCGGCAGCGCGCCGGCCAGCGTCGTCGCGGTGCCCTCGCCGCGCTCGGCGATCAGCGTCAGGACGCGCCAGCGCGTCGGGTCCGCGAGCGCGGCGAAGACCTCGGGTGGGAGCGCCTGGCTCAGGCCGCCACCTGCGTCGCGTACTCGTCGAGCATGCGCAGGACCTCGCGCCAGCCGCCGACGTTGTCCTCGTGGTTGCGGCGCGCGTTCTCCTCGCTGGTCGCGAGCGCCGCGAAGCCGGTCTCGACGACGCGGAGCCGCGTGCCCCCGGCCTCCGGCTCGAGCGTGAACTCGACCCGCGTCGAGGTGCCCTCGGCCGGGCTCCGTCGTCGCGGGCGTGATGTGCCGCCCAGCGGTAGGCGAGCCGGTGCGGCGGCTCGACGACCTCGACGCGGCCGAGCGCCTCGCCCCACTCGCGCTCGCGCAGGACGTAGGCGCCGCCCGGTCGCAGCTCCACCTCCGCGCCGGCGTCGGCCCACCAGCGCTGCAGGTGCTCGGGCTCGGTGATGACGGCCCACACGCGCTCGATGGGCGCGGCGATGAGGATGTCCCGCTCGATGCGGTCGGGAACCATGACGATGACCTCCGTTCGAAGTGTCACCCTAGAGTTACACATCGCGACGCCGACGCGCAACCCTGCGGGTTACGTATCGGACCCGACCGATGAGTTTCGCGCGACGTGGCGTCCTAGCCCATGACCACCGCAACCGAGAGGAGCACCACCATGGGCAACGTCTACACCGGGGCGAGCATGTCGCTCGACGGCTACATCGCCGGCTACGACGGCAGCGGCTTCGACCAGCTGTTCCAGTGGTACGGCAACGGCGACGTCAGCGTCCCGACGGCCGACCCGGACATGACGCTCTCCCTGACGCCGGAGAGCGCCGCGCACTGGGCGGCGATCCGCGAGCAGACGGGCGTGCTCGTCGTCGGCCGGCGGCTGTTCGACTTCACCAAGGGCTGGAACGGGAACCACCCGCTCGGGCTGCCGGTCGTGGTCGTCACCCACGCCGCGCCCGAGGACTGGCCCCACCCCGACGCGCCGTTCACGTTCGTGACGGGCGGCATCGAGGCGGCGATCGCGGCGGCGCAGGAGATCGCGGGCGACAAGATCGTCGGGGTCAACGCGCGGCACGATCGCCAGCCAGTGCGCGCACGCCGGCCTGCTCGACGAGGTCTGGGTCGACCTGGTCCCGGTGGTGCTCGGCGGCGGCGTGCCGCTGCTCAGGACGCTCGGGGCGGGCCCGATCGTGCTCGACGGGCCGCTCGAGCACACCCAGGGCAACCGCGTCACCCACCTGCGCTTCGCCGTGCGCAAGGGGTGACGCGGTTGCGCGGCCGGCTCAGCCGGCCGCGACCCGGAGGCGGATCACCGCGCGGCGGGGCTTCCCGCCGCGCGGACGCACCTTGACGACGAGCTTGTGCGTGCCCGCGCCGAGCGCGGCCGGCGCGAGGCGGACGCGGAAGCGCGGCTTCTTCGCCCGCGCCAGCCGCTTGCCGTCGAGGCGGTAGCGGACCGAGCGGAGCTTGACGCCCTTGCGGGCGCGGACCGACGCGCGGAGCGGGGTCGCGAGGCAGCCCGACGCGGGGCGGGCGACGCGGACGACGCCGACGCGGCGGATCCGCGTGCGACGGCGGACCGAGGCGACCCGCAGGCAGCTCGGCGCCGCGGCCTGAGCGACCGGCGTGGGCGCCGGCGCCGTGGCGATCTTCGTGCCGGTGCGCGGTGCCGGTGCCGGTGCCCGTCCCGGTACCCGTGCCCGTCCCGGTGCCGGTGCCGCCCGTTCCGCCGGTGCCGCCAGTGCCGCCGGTGCCGCCAGCCCGCCGGTGCCGTCACCGCCGGTCCCCGGGTCGCAGTCGCCCGGCACCTTGCTCGTGATCGCGGACACGGCCGTGCCCGCTCCCGCGGCGTTCGTCATCGTCTCGGCGACCTGGAGCGTGCCGCACGCGTCCGCGGCGTCGACGACGTACGTCGTGCCGGTCGCGCCCGTGATGTCCTCGCAGTCCTCGCCGTCCGCGTCGCAGCGCTCCCAGTGTAGGTCGCCGTCCCGCCGTCGGTCCACGTGCCGGGCTGCGCGGTCAGCGTCGAGCCGACCGTGGCGTCGCCGCCGATCGAGGGCGGCGCCGTGTTGATCGGCACGTGCGCCGATGTGAAGTGCTGCTGGATGTCGGAGGCGGAGAGCACCTGCGGGAAGACCGCGACCTCGTCGACCCGGCCGGCGTAGGCGCCCGTGAACGCGCCCGCGCCGTTCCCGCCGAGCACGAGCGCGCCGTTGCTCGACGCGGGCGTCGCGCCGTTGCGGTTGAGCGACTTCGCGAGCGCGCCGTTGCGGTAGATCAGCACCTTCTTGTCGGTGAAGGTCACGTCGAGCAGCGTCCAGGTGTCCGCCGGCAGCGAGACCTTGCTCGTCAGGACGACGCCGCCGGTCTTGAACGCGAGCTTGCGCTTCGTGCCGATGCCGAGCGCCCAGCCGTCGCCGGAGGGGTCGCCGTGCGCGGCGATGCCCGCCTGCTGGCCCTTCGCGAGCCGGCTCGGGCGCACCCACAGCTCGACCGTGGCTGCTCGACGCGCCGACCGTGGCCGTGATCGTGTCGGTCTTGGCCAGGCCGACCGCGGTGCCGGCGTCGAGGAACGGGCCGGCGACGCCGAGCGAGGGCGCGCCGACGAAGCTGCCGTCGCGGTCGTTCGGAGAGGCGTCCTGCGCGACCGTGCCGGTCGTCTCGGACAGCCGCAGGTAGGTGAGCGGGCCGTCCTCCAGCACCGCGTCCGCGTAGAGCGGGGCGGCCTGTGCCGCCGTGGGGAGCGCCAGCGCGCCCGCAATCGCCGCCAGCGCGACGCCGGCTCGTCTCTTCTCCATGACCCTGCCTGACCGTGGTGTTGGAGCCGGCGGCTGAGCCATCTCGCGCGGCGAGACCTCTGGCTTTGCGTCCCCGCCTCGCGACGGGTTTGCCCTGATCGAATCGGCTGAGCGGTGGATCGGCCCACGCGCGGAGTGGCTTGAGCGCCTGGACGGATGGAGGGCGCCACGGCGCCCCGGCTCAAGTCACCGGCGTCGGCGGATCGTCCCCCGCGAGCACCGCGACGACGTTGGCCGCGGCCAGCTCCGCCATCGCCGTCCGGGTCTCCACGGTGGCGGAGCCGAGGTGCGGGATCAGCACGACGTTCTCGAGCCCGAGCAGGTCGGGGTGGACCTCCGGCTCGTGCTCGAAGACGTCCAGCCCGGCGCCCGCGATGACGCCGTCGCGCAGCGCGGCGGCGAGCGCGGGCTCGTCGACGACCGGCCCGCGGGCGGTGTTGATCAGGTAGGCGTCGTCGCGCATCGCGGCGAGCGCGTCCGCGTCGATCAGGTGGCGCGTCTCCGGCGTGAGCGGGCAGTGCAGCGACACGACGTGCGAGCGCGCGAGCAGCTCGCCGAGCTCGACCTGGCCCGGCTCGTCGCCCCGCGAGCGCTTCGTGTAGACGACCTCGAGCCCGAACGCGCGCGCCCGCGCCGCCACCGCCCGCCCGATCTCGCCGTAGCCGACGATGCCGAGCGTCTTCCCGCGCAGCCCGCGGCCGAGCATGAAGTCGATCGACCACGCCCACGGCTCGCCCGAGCGGATCAGCCGCTCGGCCTCCCCCAGCCGGCGCGTGATCGCCAGCAGCAGCGCGATCGCCAGGTCGGCGGTCGCGTCGGTCAGGACGCCGGGCGTGTTGGTCACCGCGACGCCGCGCGAGCGGGCCGCGTCCACGTCGACGTTGTCGTAGCCGACCGCGACGTTCGCCACGACCCGGAGCCCGTCGCCGGCGGCGTCGAGGAACGCCGCGTCGACCGTGTCGTGCAGCATCGTCACCACGGCGTCGGCGCCGCGGATCGCCGCGTGCAGCTCGTCCGGCGCGAGCGCGCGGTCCTCGGGCGACACCCAGACGTCCGCGCCGCTCTCCCGCAGCGCGGCGAGGGCCGGCTCCGGGAGGGCGCGGGTGACGACGACGCGCGGCACGCGCCGGGACTATGCCAGCTAGGCGACGAGCGCCGGGGCGAGCGCGGCGTCGAGCGCGCCGAGCACCCGGTCGGCCGCGACCGCGTCGCGTTGCGGCCCATCAGCCCGATCCGCCACATCGGCGGCGCGTCCGGCCCGAGCCCGCCGCCGACCTCGATCCCGTGCCCGGCGAGCAGCCGCGCCTGGACCGCGCGCCCGTCGACCTCGTCCGGCACGCGGACCGCGGTGAGCGGCGCCATCTGGCGCTCGGGATCGGCGACGAGGTCGAACCCGCGGTCGCGGAGCGCGTCCTGCAGCGCGGCGCCGGCGGCCGCGTGCCGCGCCCAGCGCGCCTCGAGCCCCTCCTCGAGCACGAGCCGCAGCGCCTCGTGCAGCGCGTAGATGCTCGAGGATCGGCGCCGTGTGGTGGTACACCGCGGGCCGCTCGATCCAGTAGCGCCGCAGCAGCTCGAGGTCGAGGCTGAACGGCACCGGCGCCCGGCGCTCGCGGATCCGCCGCCACGCGTGCGGCGAGATCGCCACCGGCGCCATCCCCGGAGGCGCCGCGAGGCACTTCTGCGTGCAGCTGTACGCGTAGTCGACCCCCCACGCGCCCACGTCGAGCGGGATCCCGCCGAGCGACGTCACGCAGTCGGCGAGCAGCAGCGCGTCGGTGCCGAGCATCGCCGACCCGAGCTCCTCCAGCGGGTGGAGCGCGCCCGTCGACGTCTCGGCGTGCACGACGGCGACGAGCCGCGCCCGCGGGTGCCGGTCCAGCGCGTCGAGCAGCGCCTCGTTCGGCACGGTCTCGCCCCACGGCGCCGTCACGCGCACCACCTGGGCACCGTGGCGCACGGCGACGTCGCCCATCCGGCGGCCGAAGTAGCCGGCCTCGGCGACGATCACGGTGTCGCCCGGCTCGAGCAGGTTCGCGAGCCCCGCGTCCATCGCGGCGGTGCCGGTCGACGGGAGCGCCAGCACGTCGCCGTCGGGCATCCGCCAGACGGCGCGGAGCAGCTCGACGACCTCGTCGAGGATGGCGTGGAACGTCGGGATCGAGGTGCCCGAGCATCGAGCGCCGCATCGCGGCGAGCACGGCGGGCTCGACATCGGACGGGCCGGGCCCGCACAGCAGGCGGGGCGGTGGGTCGAGCGTTTCGGTCAGCAGCATGACGGACCAGCCTCGCTGCGCCTCGACTTCGAACGCAAGCGAAGAATTCCGGGATGACTCATCGAGTCCAGCTCTATGGATCGAGTGCGCCGGACCGGTCCATGCGAATTCCTCTATCCCGGCTTGCGCGCGGCGGGCCGGGCCCCCACACTGCGCCGCCCATGCCATCGCCACGCCTCCACCGCTCCGAGCTCGCCGTGCCCGGCAGCAACGTGCGCATGCTCGAGAAGGCGCCGTCGCTCGGCGCCGACGTCGTCATGCTCGACCTCGAGGACGCCGTCGCCCCCGACGACAAGGAGCGCGCACGGGGCCACGTGATCGACGCGCTGCGCGAGCTCGACTGGTCGCGCACCTCGGTCTCGCTCCGGATCAACGGGCTCGACACGCACTGGTGCTACCGCGACGTCGTCGACGTCGTCGAGCAGGCCGGCGACCGGCTCGACACGGTCCTGATCCCGAAGGTCGCCTGCGCCGGCGACGTGCACTTCGTCGCCACGCTGCTCGAGCAGATCGAGGCGGCGCACGGGCTGCCGGGACCGATCGGGATCAGCGTGCTGATCGAGACCGCGGCCGGCATGCACCGCGTGGACGAGATCGCCGCCGCCTGCCCGGAGCGGATGGAGGCGATGGTGTTCGGCGTCGCCGACTACGCCGCCTCGCTGCAGAGCCACACGACCTCGATCGGCGGGTCGACCGACGCCTACGCGGTCCGCACCGACGCCGGCGCGCTGCACTGGGGCGACCAGTGGCACTACCCGCTCGCGCGCATCGCGGTCGCCTGCCGCGCGCACGGGCTGCGGCCGATCGACGGCCCGTACGGCGACTTCGGCGACCCCGAGGGCTACCGCGTCGCCGCGCGCCGCGCCGCCGTGCTCGGGTACGAGGGCAAGTGGGCGATCCACCCGTCCCAGATCGCGCTCGCCAACGCCGTCTTCACGCCCGACGCGGCCGCCGCGGAGAAGACCCGCCGGATCATCGCGGCGATGGCCGAGGCCGCGCGCGAGGGCCGCGGCGCGGTGTCGCTCGACGGGCGCCTGATCGACGCCGCCTCGCTGCGGATGGCCGAGACCCTGCTGCACAAGCTGGAGCAGATCGAGGCGCGCGACCAGGCCGCGGTCGCGGCCTGATCAGCGCAGCTCGAGCACCCGCCGCAGCACCTGCCGCGCCGCCGCGGAGCCGAGGAAGGCGACGAACGCGGCGGCCGCGGGGCTGGCCGGCCCGACGGTCGGGCGCACCACGAACCAGTTCCGCTGCGGGACCCCGCCGCGCGGGCGGATCGTGCCGAGCAGGCCCATCTTCAGCTCGAGCGCCGCGGACGTGCGCGAGACGAACCCGATGCCGAGCCCGGCGCGCGCGGCCTCGCGCAGCGCGGTGTTCGACCCGAGCGTGAGCAGCGCCGGGGCCAGCCCGTGCCGGCGCAGCCACTCCTCGGCCATCGCGCGCGAGCCCGAGCCGTCCTCGCGCACCAGCCACGGCCGCCCGGCGAGCTCCTCGACCGCGACCCAGCGGCGGTTCGCCAGCGGATCGTCCGGCGCGGTCACGAGCACGATCTCGTTGACGCCGAACGCCTCGCCCGCGAGCCGCTCGTCGTCGGGCACGCGGCCGGTGATCGCCACGTCCGCGCGGTGCTCGAGCAGCCCGGCGAAGACCTCGCGCCGGTTGCCGATGTGGAGGTCGATGTCGAGCTCGGGGTGCGCGTCGCGGAACGCGCGGATCAGCGGCGGGACGACGTGGTCCCCTGCGCTGGTCACCGCGCTGATCCGCAGCGTCGCCCGGCCGCCCTCCGCGGCCTCGCGCGCCGCGCGGCCGCCCGCCTCGAGCAGGCCGAGCACGTGCGTGGCGTACGGCGCGAAGGCCGCGCCGGCGGCGGTCGGGCGCAGCCCGCGCCCGTCGCGCTCCAGGAGCTTCGCGCCGACCTCGCGCTCGAGCGCGGCGATCGCGGCCGACACGGACGGCTGCGTGACGACGAGCTCCTCCGCCGCAGCCGTGACCGATCCGCGCCGCACCACGGTCGTGAACGCCGCGAGCTGGGTGAGGGTGACGGCCACGGCGGCCGCGGCGCTCAGTGCGCGGGCGGCTCCCAGCCCTTCGAGCTCCGGCGGCGTCCAGTCGGTGCCGACCGTCGCCGACCCCTCGACCCACGTGCCCAGCTCGGGCTGCGGGAACTTCGTGTGGCGCTCCTTGAGCCCGATCCCGTACGAGTTGCCCGACTGCAGGTGCTTGATCAGCACCTTGCGCGCGAGCTCGTCCTCGCGGCCGGCCGGGATGTCGAAGTAGATCTTGATGAACGCGTTCGAGTAGCGGTCGAACACCGCGGGCTGGCCGTCCTCCTGCAGCAGCGTGATGTCCTCGAGCCAGTTGATGTCCTCGCCCGGGGTCGCCGCCAGCAGGTCGATGTCGTCGACGAGCGCGATGTCCTCCTGGTAGGGGAAGCGGCGCCCGGAGAGGAACTCGGCGTCGATCGAGGAGACGGTCTCCGGTTGCTCGGTCATGCCGGCGCCTCCCCGTGCCCGTTGTGCCCGACGCCGCTCGTCTCGGAGACGAACGAGTCGATCGGGTTCTCCAGGTGCCGCTCGAGCAGCCGCTCGATCCGGGCCAGCGAGCGCTCCTCGGTCACGCCGGGGATGTAGTCGGTGCCGGTCAGCGGCACCTTCGCCATCGCGGCCGCCTCGACCGTCAGCGCGGCGAGGTCCTCGGGCTCGAGCGAGTGGATGTTCGTCTTCCCGCACGCGCGCGCGATGAGCTGGACCTCCATGGTCAGCGTGTGGAGGAAGTTGAACACCCGCTGGGCCGCCTCGTCGACGTCGAGGCGCTTGCGCAGCTCGACGTCCTGGGTGGCCACGCCGACCGGGCAGCGGCCCGTGTGGCAGTGGTAGCACTCGCCGGCGGGCACGCCCATCGAGCCCATGTAGTCGGTGACGCCCGGGATCTCCTTGTTGCAGTTCAGCGCCATCAGCGCCGAGTGCCCGATCGCGACCGCCTTGGCGCCGAGCGCGATGCACTTGGCGATGTCGCCGCCGTTGCGGATGCCGCCGGCGACGACGAGGTCGATCTCGTCGGCCAGGCCGACGTCCTCGAGCGCGCGCCGCGCCTCGGGGATCGCCGCCATCAGCGGGATGCCGGTCTCCTCCGTGGCGAGGTGCGGACCCGCGCCGGTGCCGCCCTCCGCGCCGTCGAGGTAGATGATGTCCGGCCCGCACTTGGCCGCCATCCGCACGTCGTCGTAGACGCGCGAGGCGCCCAGCTTGAGCTGGATCGGGATCTGGTAGTCGGTCGCCTCGCGGATCTCCTGGATCTTCAGCGAGAGGTCGTCCGGCCCCAGCCAGTCGGGGTGGCGGGCGGGCGAGCGCTGGTCGATCCCGGCCGGGAGCGAGCGCATCTCGGCCACCTGCTCGGTGACCTTCTGGCCCATGAGGTGGCCGCCGAGGCCGACCTTGCAGCCCTGGCCGATGAAGAACTCCGCGGCGTCCGCGAGCATCAGGTGGTGCGGGTTGAACCCGTACCGGCTCTGGATCACCTGGTAGTACCACTTCGTCGACAGGTCGCGCTCGGGCGGGATCATCCCGCCCTCGCCGGAGCACGTCGCCGTGCCGGCCATCGACGCGCCCTTGGCGAGCGCCATCTTGGCCTCGATCGACAGCGCGCCGAAGCTCATGCCGGTGATGTAGACCGGGATGTCGAGCTCGATCGGCTTCTGCGCGAAGCGACCGCCGAGGATCGTCTTGGTCTCGCACTTCTCCCGGTAGCCCTCGATCACGAAGCGGGTGAGCGTGCCGGGCAGGAAGATCAGCTCGTCCCAGTGCGGGATCTTCTTGAACATCGAGAAGCCGCGCATCCGGTAGCGGCCGAGCTCGGCCTTCATGTGGATGTCGTTGATGACCTCGGGCGTGAAGATCTTCGATCGCCCGAGGATCGTGCGCTGCGAGGGCGCCGTCTCGTCTGCCATCACAGCACCAGCTTTCGCTCGGAGGGCTCGAGGTTGTCGTAGTTGTAGAGCTGCTTGCCGCAGACGAACTTCTGCAGCTGCGGCGCGGCGCCGAGCCCGTAGATCGAGAACTTGCGCTCGATGAACTCGGTGTCCGCGTCGGTCCACTCGCCCGGCACGCAGTCGACGCCGAGCGACTTGACCTTGCCGCCGACGTAGAACGCGCCGTCGTACATCGAGTCGCCGAGGCCGGGGCCGACGTCGCCGAGGATGATCTGGCGGCCGCGCTGCATCATGAAGCCCGTGTTCGACCCGGCGTCGCCGAGGATGATCACGGTGCCGCCCTTCTGGTCGATCCCCGTGCGCGCGCCCACGCGCCCGCGCACGAGCACGTCGCCGCCGCGGATCGCCGCCGCGGTGAGCGAGCCGGCGTTGCCGTCGATGACGACGACGCCGCTCATCATGTTCTCGCAGGCCGACCAGCCGACGCGGCCCTTCACGTGGACCTCGGGCCCGTCGATCAGGCCGAGGCCGAAGTAGCCGAGCGAGCCGTCGAAGGTGATCCTGCAGCGCTGCAGGATCCCGACGCCGAGCGAGTGCAGCGCGCCCGGGTTGAGGACCGTGACGTCGCGGATCCCCTCCTGGTAGATCAGCCGCCGCAGCTCGGCGTTGATCTTGCGCGTGGTCAGGCCGCGCGCGTCGAACGTCGCGCGCCCGCCCTCGATCTCGGCGACGCCCGGCGGCGTGCCGTCGACCTCGACGAGGCCGCGGGCGTCGTAGGTCAGCGTGTCCACACCATCACCTCCCCCTCGAAGGGGTCGTACGTGTCGATCTCGCGGTCGACGACGGCGCGGATCGCGATCTCCTCGGACGCGAGCGCCACCAGGTCGTCGGCCTCGTAGAGGACGAGCGGCTTCGCGGCCAGCTCGTCCTTCGCCATCCCGAGCGCGTCCTCGGTCACGCAGATGTAGGTGAACACGCCGTCGAGCTCCTCGAGGCTCTGGCGCATCGCGTCCTCGAGGTCGGAGCCCTCCGCCATCTTCTCCGCCAGGTAGACGGCGATGATCTCGGAGTCGCACTCGGACTGGAAGCGGTGGCCCGAGCGCTCCAGGCGGCGCTTCCACTGGTGGTAGTTCGTCAGCTGGCCGTTGTGGACGACCGCGATGTCGGAGAACGGATACGCCCAGTACGGGTGCGCGCCGGAGATGTCGACGTCGGACTCCGTGGCCATGCGGACGTGGCCGATGGCGTGCGAGCCCCCGAGCTTGCCGAGGTGGTAGCGGTCCGACACCGACTCGGCGTCGCCGAGGTCCTTGACGATCTGGAGCGAGTGCCCGAGCGAGAGGACCTCGGCGCCGCGCACGTCCTCGACCCGGTCGGCCAGCGCCTTCAGGTCGCCGTCATAGGAGAAGTGCGCCTCGAAGGCGTACTCCGTCGCGTCGTCGATCGAGTGCACGGTCGCGCCGAGGTGGGCGAGCCGGCGCTCGATCTCCGCCTTGTTGCGCAGCAGCCGGTCGCCGAACTCGTAGTCGCGCACCGTGTTCGCGTCGGCGAGCTTCACGCGCATGACCCAGTCCTCGGAGGGCGGGCCGTAGAGCGCGTAGCCGGTCGAGTCCGGCCCGCGATGCTTCATCGACTGCAGCATCGCGGTCATCTCCGACCCGATCTGGCGCTCGCCGTTGCGGCTGATGATCCCGGCGATGCCGCACATCTACGGCAGCACCTCCAGGTACTCGTCGCGCTCCCAGTCGGTGACCGCGGCGAGGTAGCGCTCCCACTCGTCGCGCTTGTACCAGTCGAACACCTTGTAGAGGCGGCCCGGCATCGCGGTCTGGACGAGCTCGTCGGCGCGGAGCGCCTCGAGCGCGGCGCCCAGCGAGTCCGGCACCTTCTCGATCTCGGCGCCGGCCTGGAGCAGGTCGTACGTGTTGCCCTGCTGCGGCTCGCCCGGGTCGATCCTGTTGCGGATCCCGTCGAGGCCGGCGACCAGCAGCGCGGCGGTCGTCAGGTACGGGTTGCTCGACGAGTCGACGCCGCGGTACTCGAAGCGGCCGCCGGACGCGACGCGCACGGTCGTCGTGCGGTTCTGCCAGCCCCAGTTCTTGTAGATCGGGGCCCAGAAGCCGGTGTCCCACATGCGGCAGTAGGAGTTCACCGTCGGGTTGCCGATGCACATCAGCGCGTGGAAGTGCTCGAGCAGGCCGCCGAGGAAGAAGCGGGCCGTCTCGGACAGCTGCGCCGGCCCGTCCGGGTCGTGGAAGACGTTGGTCCCGTCCTCGTCGCAGAGGGTGAAGTGGTGGTGGTGCCCGTTCGCGCTCACGCCCGTGAACGGCTTCGGCATGAACGTCGGCAGCAGGTCGTGCTTGCGGCCGACCGCGGCGCAGACCTGGCGGTAGGTGGTGATGTTGTCCGCCGTCCGCACGGGGCGGTCGAAGCGGAAGTTGAGCTCGAGCTGCCCGGGCGCGTCCTCGTGGTCGCCGTAGCTCATGTCGAGGCCCAGCGCCTGCCCGTACTCGACCACGTCCATGAGCACCGGACGGAGCTCCTCGAACTGGTGGATGTGGTAGCAGTACGGCTGCGTGACGCCGACCGGCGCCTCGCCCGGCTCCGGCTTGCGGAGCCACATCATCTCGGGCTCGATGCCGATCAGGAACTGCAGCCCGAGCTCCTGCTCGAAGTCGTGCGCGATCCGCTTGAGGTTCTGGCGCGGGTCGGCGTCGAGCAGGTCGCCGGTCTCGGTGTCGTAGCAGTCGCAGTACACGCGCGCGACGCGCGGATCCCAGGGCAGGACCTCGAACGTGTCCAGGTCGGCGATCGCGGCCAGCTCGGACTCCTCCGGCCCGAATCCGATGTAGTTCCCGTAGCGGTCGGTGAACAGGTTCGCCGTCGCGCCGTAGACGAGCTGATACCCCTTGGCGGCGACCTGCGGGAAGAACGACGAGACGACGCCCTTGCCCATGACGCGGCCGGTGACCGAGACCTGCTGGAAGAACACGTACTTGATGCCCTCGCGCTCGATCCGCGCGGTGATCGCCTCGATCTTCTCGCGGCGCCCGGGCGCGTTGCGCGCCTCCTCCAGCGTGGCGGGTGCCGGCGCGATGCGCGCGGACTTCAGGACGTCCTCGACGCCTCCGCCGAACGTGCGCCCCACCAGCGGGTCCGTGACCACGTTGCCGTTGCCCTCCACGGGGTTCATCTCCCTTGATCGCTCCTTCTGCGGGGAATCCGGCGGCGAGCCTAGCCGCTGTGGACCAATTTGTATAGACTTCGATTTCGGCAACGGCATTGCGTGAAAGGCAACAGATGACGACGCTTCCTTCGTCGGTTCCCGTGCTGGTCGTCGGCGCCGGCGTCCACGGCCTCTCCACCGCGTGGCACCTGGCCAGGAAGGGCGAGCAGGTGCTCGTCGTGGACAAGTCCGGCGTGGCCGCCGGGGCGTCCGGGATCGCCTGCGGCGTGGTCCGCAACAACTACTTCCAGCCGGCGATGGCGGAGCTGATGGCGGCGTGCGTCGACATCTGGGAGAGCGACCCGGAGGCGCTGCACTACCACGGCTCGGGCTACATCGCGCTCGGCCCGTCGTCGCAGGAGCCGGACCTCGTCGAGGTGCACGAGCGCCACCGCCGGATCGGCTACGACTCGGAGCTGATCACGGGCGAGGCGGACGTCGCCGCGCACATGCGCGCGCTGTACCCCGACTGGCGCGCCGAGGGCCTGACCGTCTGCCTGCACGAGCACCGCGGCGGCTACGCGTTCAACAAGGAGTCGATGCTCGGCCTGGCCGACAAGGCGCGCGCCGCCGGCGCGCAGATCGCCGAGGGCGTCGAGGTCGTCGGCTTCGAGCGCGACGGGTCGGGCGCGGTGACCGTGGTCAAGACGAGCGCCGGGGACGTCGCCGTCGAGCAGGTCGTGATCGCGGTCGGGCCGTGGGTCCCGCTGCTGTGGGACATGCTCGAGCTGCCCGAGCGGCTCGACGTCCACCAGCCCGACGGCGCGGTCGCGAAGGACCAGCCGATGTGGACCTACTGGTACCTGCAGGAGGGCGAGACCCAGTTCGACCCGGCGATCTTCACGACCGCCGACGGCTCGCTCTCGCCGGTGCTGCACGTCGACTCGGACGCGCCGCTCAAGGCGGACGACGGGACCCTGGTCACCGAGGAGCAGTGGGGCGTCTACTTCAAGCCCGACCGCGACACGATCCAGGGCGGCGCGTCCCCGCTGACCGTCGGGCCGGAGTTCACCGTCGACCCCTACCCGAGCGGGTCGGCCGAGCCCGACTTCCCGGACCTCTGGTGCGCGGCGCTGTCGCACTGCCTGCAGCGCTTCGAGGGCGCGCGCGGCCGCTACCGCCAGGTGCGGTCCGGCGGCGCGGGTGCGTTCACCGCGGACAACTTCCCCGTCTTCGACTACATGGCGCCCAACGTCTACGTGGCCGCCGACTCCAACCACGGCTACAAGATGATCGCCGTCGGGCGGGAGATCGCGGAGGTGCTCCGCGGCGGCCACTCGTCGCTGCTCTACCCGTTCCGCTACGAGCGCTTCGCGACCGGCGACCTGCACCCGGTCTCGCACTCGCCCTACCCCTGGAGCTGATGGGGCGCCCGCCCGTCGTCGCCGTCTCCGCCGGGTTCCCGGTCTACGGGGACTACATGGGGCTGGCCTACGGGCAGCCGCTCGAGGCGGCGGGCGCGCTGCCGGTCCAGCTGCCGTTCCTGCGCGACGCCGCGCGCGTGCTCGAGCTGGCGGACGGGATCGTCATGGGCTTCGGGTCGGACATCGACCCGGCCCGCTACGGCGGCGCGCCGCACCCGAAGATGACGCCGCACTCGGCGCGCCGCGACGCGTTCGAGCTGGAGCTCGCGGCCGCCGCGCTCGACGCCGGCGTGCCGGTGCTCGGGATCTGCCGCGGGATGCAGGTGCTCAACGTCGTGCGCGGCGGGACGCTGGTGGCCGACGCCGCGCCGCACCCGGGCGGCGACTGGGACCGCTGGGCGCTGATCCGCGAGGCGGTGCTGGCGGGGACCGAGATCCCCGCGCACCCGGGGCACGACCTCGACGTCGCGCCGGGCTCGCGCCTGGCCGCGGCGCTCGGGACGGAGTCGCACTGGGTCAACTCCTGGCACCACCAGGCGATCGACGCGCTCGGCGACGGCGTGGTCGCGACCGCCCGGGCGCCGGACGGCGTGATCGAGGCGGTCGAGGTCGAGGGCGACGCCTGGGTGCTCGGCGTCCAGTGGGAGCTGCAGGAGAGCTGGAAGGACGACCCGCGCTGCTTCGCCGTGTTCGAGGCGTTCGTCAGCGCGACAGCGCGTCGAGCAGCCCGCCCAGCAGCCGCGTGAAGCGCGCCGCCGAGGGGATGTTCAGCCGCTCGCCCGGCGCGTGCGGCCCCTCGATCTGCGGGCCGAACGAGATCGCGTCCATCCCCGGCCGCTTGGCCGTGATCAGCGACGCCTCGAGGCCGCCGTGGGTGACGGTCACGTGCGGGCGCGCGCCGAACAGCTCGGCGTGGACCGCGCTCGCGGTGGCGAGCAGCGCGGAGTCCGGGTCGGGCCGCCAGCCGGGGTAGTGGTTGCCCGCCTCGAGCGCGGCGCCCGCGAGCCGCGCGACGGCGGCGATCGCGTTCGTGACCGCGGGCAGCGCGGCGTCGTTCGCGCTGCGCGAGAGCGAGTGCAGCGCGAGCGTCGTCCCCTCCGTGCGGGCGATGCCGAGCGACGAGCTCGTCTCGACGACGCCCGGGAAGGCGGCGCTCATGCCGAGCGGGCCGACCGGGATCGCCGCGATCAGGTCGAGGATCCGCGCGCTGCCGGACGCGGACCACGCGTCGCCGCCCGCGTCGTCGCCGGCCGGCGCCACCGTGATCCGGAGGCCGGGGTCGGTGTCGCGGTGGGCGTCGGCGATCACCGCGGCCTCGGCCGCGATCGCCGCGCGCGCGTCCGCGCCCGCGACCACGACCGCCGTGGCGTCGCGCGGGATCGCGTTGCGGCTCGCGCCGCCGTCGAGCGAGACGATCCGCAGCTCGGGCGCCGCGCGCAGGGCGCGGGCCAGCGCGGTGATCGCGTTGGCGCGGCCGAGCGCGATGTCGCCGCCCGAGTGCCCGCCGCGGCCGCCGCCGGCGACCACCCGCAGCCGCGGCCCGTCGGCCGGCGCGCGCGGCGCGTCGAGCCGGACGATCGTGTCGACGCCGCCCGCGCAGCCGACGGTCAGCGTCGCGTCCTCCTCGCTGTCGAGGTTCAGCAGCAGGTCGCCCGCGAGCAGCTCCGGGTCGAGCGCCGCGGCGCCGGCGAGCCCGCGCTCCTCGTCGACCGTCATCAGCAGGTCGAGCGGGCCGTGCGGCGCGCGCCCGTCCTCGGCGACCGCCATCATCGCGGCGATCGCGACGCCGTTGTCGGCACCGAGCGTCGTCCCCTCCGCGTGGATCCAGTCGCCGTCGCGGACGACGTGGATGCGCCCGTGGGCCGGGTCGTACGGGCTGTCCGGCTCGCGTTCGCAGACCATGTCGAGGTGGCCCTGGAGGACGACGACGGGAGCGTCGGCGCGCCCGTCCGTCGCGGGCACGCGGACGACGAGGTTGCCTGCGGCGTCGCGCCGCATCGCGAGGTCGCGCCGGCGCGCCCAGCCCTGGACGTGCGCGACGACCTGCGCCTCCTCGCCCGAGGCGCGCGGCAACCGCGTGAGCGCCGCGAAGTGGCGCCAGAAGGCTTCCGGCTCGAGCCGTGCGAACGTGTCCACGGCGGGGCATGATGGCGCGTCAGCCGCCGAGGGCGCGCGAGACCGCCGCCGCGGCGGCCAGCAGAGCGGGCAGGACGGCGCGCCGCCGCTCGGCGCTGAACCGCGCCGGGCCCTGCAGGGCGAGGATCGCGACGAGCGCGCCGTCGCGCCCCGTGACCGGCGCGGCGAGCGCGCTGAGGTCCGGCTCGCGCTCGCCCTCGGACTCCGCCCAGCCCTGCTCGCGCACGGTCGCGACCTCGCGCGCCAGCCGCGCGGGGTCGGTGATCGTCCGCTCCGTGTAGGCCTCGAGCGACGTCGGCGACTCGCCGGTGTAGGCGAGCAGCACCTTGCCGGTCGCGGTGGCGTGGGCGATGCTCGGACGGCCGAGCCGGGCCATGCTCACGACGCTGCCCGCGCCGGGGATGAAGTCGACGGTGACGGCGCGGCCGCCCTCGGGCACCGACAGCGTCGCCGTCTCGCCGGTCTCCTCCGCGAGCGCGCGCAGCTGCGCGCGCGCGGGATCACGGACGTCGAGTCGCGCGAGCACGCGGTCGGCGAGCGCGACGAGGTGCAGCCCGAGCCGGTACGGGCCGCCGGGGTCGCGCTCGACCAGGCCGCCGGACTCGAGCGTCGCGAGCAGCCGCGACGCGCTCGACGGGTTGACGCCGATCCGCCGCGCCAGCGCGTTGACGCCCGCCGGCCCCTCGGCGAGCGCGTCGAGCAGCGCCATGGCGCGGGCCACGGAGCCGACCGCGCGCCCCTCCATGGTCAGGAGACGAGCTCGAGCACCGGGCGATGCGCGGCGTGGCCCTCGCCGGCCTCGCGCAGGACCTCGATCATCGCCAGCGTCGCCGGCGAGCGGTAGCCCTTGAGCGTGGTGGCGAAGATCTGGCGCACCGGGGTGTCGCGCCCGAGCGGCCGCACGACGATGTCGTCGCGCACGGTCCGCAGCCCGAGCTCGGCGATCAGCGACACGCCGACGCCGGCGGCGACGAAGCCCTGCACGGCGCTGTAGTCGTCGGTCTCGAAGGCGATCCGCGGATGGAAGCCGTGGCGGATGCAGGAGTCGGTGATCATCCGCGTGCACTCGCAGTTGGGCTCGCCGCCGATCCACGGCTCCTCGGCCACGTCGGCGAGCCTGAGCCCGCGCTTGCGCGCCAGCGGGTGCCCGCACGGGAGCACGAGGTACATCGGGTCCTCGAGCAGGTGATGGTGGATCACGCCCTCGCCCTCGCGGTCGCCGGGCGCGCCCGGGCCGACCGTCAGCGCGAGGTCGATGTCGCCGCTGCGGAGCGCGACGAGCGAGTCCTCGGGCTCCATCAGCGCCATCGACAGCTCGACGCCGGGATGCTGCGCCGCGAACTGGCGACACCGCGACCGGCATGATCGTCCCGGCGGCCGACTCGAACGCGGCGATGCGCAGGCGGCCGCCGCGCAGCCCCGCGATCGCCTCCAGCTCGGACTCCGCCTCGGCGAGCCGCGCGAGGATCCCCTCGGCGTGGCGGACGACGGCCTCGCCGGCGTCGGTGAGCCGCACGCCGCGCGCGCTGCGCTCGACGAGCACCGCGCCGGCCTCGCGCTCGAGCGCGGCGATCTGCTGCGAGATCGCGGACTGCGTGAAGGAGAGCGAGTCGGCGGCGGCCGAGAACGAGCCGCGCAGGGCGACCTCCCGGAGGACTCGCATGCGGCGGACGTCGAGCATCAGGACGACTTATACCAGACCCCGAGAACGTTCATTTGTGCTGATGGGCCGCGCTGTCGCACACTCAGGTCCAGGTCCTTCCCCCTCCGTCCCCAGGAGCCACCATGCCCAAGCACCCCACCCTCGATCCAACCGTCGTCATCCGGGCCGCGCGCGGCTCCGACGGCGGCGCGCTCGAGGCAGCTCGCCCGCGTCGACTCGCAGCGCCCGCTCGCCGGCGAGGTGCTGCTGGCCGAGCAGGACGGCGTCCTCGTCGCCGCCCTCGCCGGCGAGCGCGTCATCGCCGACCCGTTCCGTCCCACCGCCGACGTCGTGGCGCTCCTGCGCCTGCACGCCGGCCGGTCCCGCCACGCGCAGGGCGCCCGCCCGCGCATCCGGGTCCCCAACCTGCGCGCCGCGTAACGCGGCGCCCGCAGCGCCGTCCCGCACTCCTCTCGCCGCATCAGCGGCGCGCGGGCGGCCACCGTCCGGCTCTCGGCGCTCCGCCCGGGCATCCCCCGGCCCGGGCGGCGCCGCGGACGCTGCACAGCCTTCCGTGAACGGGGGGTAGTGTCGCTCGCGATGCGCGTCGTCGACCGTCATCACGTCGCCGAGTCCGGGGTCCCGGACGCGCGCCCGATGCTGTTCGCGCACGGGTTCGGCTGCGACCAGCGGATGTGGCGGCTCGTCGCGCCCGCGTTCGAGACCGACCATCGCGTGATCCTGTTCGACCACGTCGGCGCCGGCCGCTCGGACCTGTCGGCCTACGACCCGCAGCGGTACGGCTCGCTCGACGGCCTACGCCGACGACGTGGTCGAGCTGTGCCGCGCGCTCGACGTGTCCGACGCCGTCTTCGTCGGGCACTCGGTCAGCGCGATGATCGGTGTCCTGGCCGCGATCCGCGAGCCCGGGCGGATCGGCGCCCTGGTGCTCGTCGGCCCGTCCCCGCGCTACATCGACGACGACGACGTACAGCGGCGGCTTCAGCCGCGCCGACATCGAGGAGCTGCTCGAGTCGCTGGAGAGCAACTTCCTCGGCTGGTCCGGGGCGATGGCGCCGGTCGATCATGGGCAATCCCGACCGCCCGGAGCTGGGCGAGGAGCTCACCAACAGCTTCTGCCGCACCGATCCGGACATCGCGGCGCAGTTCGCGCGCGTGACGTTCCTGTCCGACAACCGCATCGACCTCGCCGCGGTCGACGTGCCGACGCTGGTGCTCCAGTGCAGCAACGACGCGATCGCACCGCAGGCCGTCGGCGAGTACGTCCATCAGGCGATCGGCGGCTCGTAGTACGTGCTGCTCGACGCGACCGGGCACTGCCCGAACCTCAGCGCGCCGGAGGCGACGACCGCCGCCATCCGCGCCTTCCTCTGACGTGCCCGTCGCCGCCCGACGAGAGCGCCGAGGACCTCTACGAGAACGCGCCCTGCGGCTACCTGTCCGCCGATCGCCGACGGGCTGATCGTGCGCGTCAACGCCACGTTCCTGCGCTGGACCCGCTACCGGCGCGACGAGCTCGTCGGCCGCAAGCGCTTCGCCGAGCTGCTGACGGGCGGCGGGCGGATCTATCACGAGACCCACTACGCGCCGCTGCTGCGGATGCAGGGCAGCGTGCGCGAGATCGCGCTGGACATCGTCCGCGCCGACGGCACCCGGCTGCCCGTGCTCGTCAACTCCGAGATGCGCGGGGAGATCGTCCGCACGACGGTGTTCGACGCCACCGACCGCAAGCGCTACGAGCAGGAGCTGCTCGCCGCGCGCAACCGCGAGCGCGAGGCGCGCGAGCGGATCGAGCGGCTGCAGCGGATCACGGCCGCGCTCGCCGCGGCGCCGACCGCCCCGGCGGTCGGCGGCCGCGGTCGCGGGCGAGCTGACGGAGTACCTCGGCGCGAGCGGGGCCGGCGTCGCGCGGCGCGAGGGCGGCGGTGAGCTCCAGATCCTGGCGGTCGACGGGGGCGCTGGCGCCGGACGCGTTCGCCGGTCCCGCCGGCTTCGACGCCGGCGAGGCCGGCGGGCGCGGCGCCCGCGCGCGGTTGGGGCCGGACGGGCGCGGGCGGCTCGCCGTGGCGTTCGCGTGGCCCGCACGAGTTCACGCCGGACGAGCGCGCGTTCCTGCACACGTGCGCCGAGCAGACGGCGCTCGCGCTCGAGCGCGTGCGGCTCGACGAGCTCCAGCGCGACGTCGCCAGCACGCTGCAGACGAGCCTGCTGGCGGGGGCGCTGCCGTACCGACCCGCGCTACGAGGTCGCGACCGCCTACCGCCCCGCGATGGAGCATCTCGAGGTCGGCGGCGACTGGTACGACGCGTTCACGCTGCCCGACGGCCGCGTGGCGATCAGCGTCGGCGACGTCGTCGGGCGCGGCATCGCCGCCGCGAGCACGATGGGGCAGCTGCGGAGCGCCGTGCGCGCGCTCGCCGGCGCGGGGATGTCACCGGCGGCGCTGCTCGGGCACCTCGACACGTTCGTCGACCAGGTCGAGCCCGCGCGCTTCGCGACGCTCGTCTACGCGGACGTCGAGCCCGCGACCGGCCGCGTGCGCTGCGCGGCCGCCGGGCACCCGCCGCCGCTGGTGCTGGCGCCGGGCCACGCGCCCGCGTTCTTCGACGGCGGGCGGTCGACGCCGCTCGGCGTCACGCTGCCCGGCGAGCCCCGCGGCGAGGCGGCGTTCGCGCTCGCGCCGGGCGGCGGCTTCCTGCTCTACACCGACGGCCTGATCGAGCGCCGCCGCGAGTCGATCGACGTCGGCCTCGCGCGGCTCGTCGACGCGGTCGCGGCGCACGCGGGCGCCTCGGCGCAGGAGCTCGTCGACGCGGTGCCGGACGTCGGTCGCCGAGCGGGGCGCCGTGCACGACGACATCTGCCTGCTCAGCTTCCGGCTCAGGGGATGAGCGCGAGCACGCGGGCCGGCGTGCCCGACGCGCCGGGCAGCTTCAGCGCGCCGACGAACAGCGTCGCGCCGGTCGGCGGGAGCGCCGCGAGCCCGATCAGGCCCTCGAGGTGCCAGAGCCCGGCGGGCAGCGTGATGTTGTGCACCGGGTACGCGGTCGCCGCGCCGGGGTCGACGCCCAGCGTGTCGATCCCGATGCCCGCCACGCCGCGCTCGACGAGCAGCCGCGCCGCGGACGGCCCGTAGCCGGGGAACGCGAGCGGGTCGCCGCCGTAGCGCGCGGGATCCGCGCGGTGGAACGCGTCCCAGCCGGTGCAGAGCAGCACCGCGGAGTCCGCCGGCACGCGCCCGTGCTCGGCCTCCCACGCCGTCACGTGCTCCGTCTCCAGCGTCCACCCCGCGTCGCCGTCGCAGAGCGCGCGGGCATCGATCCGCACCGCCGGCCGGACGAGCCGGTCGGCGGGGATGTCGCCCACCGTCGCGCCGCCCGGCACGTAGTGGACGGGGGCGTCGAGGTGCGTGCCGGCGTGCTCGGGCGTGCGCAGGTCGCGCCACCAGGACCCGTCCTCGTCGAAGCCGTCCGGTCCTGGAGCGGCGAACGGCGTCGAGCCGGGCCACAGGACCGTCCGCTCGTCGAGCGGCTGGGACAGGTCGAGGACCTTCATACGCGCTCGTCGAACGGGCGCTCGAACAGCGTCGAGAGGACGATCTGGGTCTGCGTCCGGGTCACGCCCGCGTGCGCGCGGATGCGCTCCAGCGCCTGCTCGAGGTGCTTCGTGTCGCGCGCCCGCACCTGGACGATCGCGCTCGCCTCGCCCGCGGTCGTGTAGGCGGCCTCGACCTCGGCATGACCCTCGAGTGCGTTCCGCACCTCCGAGGCGGGCATGCGGCCCTCGCAGAACAGCGCCACGAACGCGTGCAGGCCCCAGCCGAAGCGCCCCGGGTCGACCAGCGCCGTATAGCCGCGGAGGACCCCCTCGTCCTCGAGCCGGTCCACGCGCCGCTTGACCGCGGGCGCGCTCAGGCCGACGCGCTGGCCGATGCTCTGGAACGACCGCCGGGCGTCCTGCCGGAGCAGCGCAACGATCTGCTGGTCGATGTCGTCCATGGCGTGTGCAGAAGGCTACCCGCGCAACGCATCGACGCCCAACCCCTCCCCGACGCCGGGTTTCGTGCAACGGGTAGGCTCCGCGCCGCGATGGCGCCGACGCTGCAGGACCTCTCCGCGCTCGCGCGCAGCGCGGTCGCCCGCCTCGACGGCGACGGCTCAGGCGACCGTCTGGTGGGAGCGGCGGCTCGCGGTCGGGGAGCACGGCGTCTCCGACCTCGTGCAGGCGACCGCCGAGCTCGTCGTGCTCGCCGACGGCCGCGTCGGCGCCGCCTCGACGACCGACCTGAGCGACGCCGGGCTCGACCGCGCCGCCGCCGCGGCGGCCGCACACGCGCAGCTCGACCGCGAGCCGGACGACGCCCGCGCGCTGCCGCAGCCGGGCGCCGGCACGGCGCACGACGGCTGGGACGGCGCCGTGCTCGAGCTCGACCCGGCCGCGCTCGCCGAGCAGCTCGAGGACGCCGCCGGGATCGGGCTCGCGGTCGAGCTGCGCGCGGGCGCCGCGCGCGTGGCGATCGCCTCGTCGCATGGCGCCGACGTCGCCGAGCAGCGCTCGTTCGCCGCCGCCGAGGTCAGCGCGCCGGGGCGCCCGCAGGCCGTCGCGCTCGGGCCCGCCGGGCTCGACCTCGCCGCGCTCGTCGACGCCGCCGAGCACGGCTTCCACGAGGGCGCGCCGCAGCCCGCCGAGGCCGGCGCGCCGACGGTCGTCCTCGGGCCGGTCGCCGTCGCCCAGCTGCTCGAGGAGCTCAAGCCGGAGCTCGCCGGCGGCGAGTCGCTGCTCGCCGCGCGCCGCGGCGACCGGATCGCCGCGCCCGCGATCGACCTGGCCGACGCGTCCGCCGACACGCTGCCGCGCAGCTTCGACGCGGAGGGCGTCCCGCGCGCCAGGGTCGAGCTGATCGCCGGCGGGGTCGCGCGCGGCCATGTCGCCGACAGCGCGAGCGGCGGCTCGACCGGCCACGCGACCCGCCCCGGCCATGCCGAGCCGTGGCCCGACCACCTCGTCCTGGCGGGCGGCGACGCGGCGGACGTCGCGGCGCTCGCGGCACCGGTGGCTCAGGGTCTCCTGATCCCCGCCTTCCTGCCGGGCGAGCATGGCGGCTGGCTGCTCGACGGCGCGCGCCTGCTCGAGGACGGCGAGCCGACCTGGCCGGTCAACGGCATCGTCGAGGTCGACCCGATCACGGTGCTGGAGACGACCGAGGCGCTCTCCTCCGGACGACAGGCGGTCGCGACCGAGGACGACTCGGCGCTGACGATCGGCGCGACGCTCGCGCCCGCCCTGCGCGCACGCGCGGGCGTGACCGTCGTCGGCTAGCGCCGGTCTTCGCGCCGTCCGTGCGGTCGCCGGTGGTCGCCGGCGCCGGCTGACGCCGCACGGTGACCGGAAGTGTGCCGGTGGCACATGCTCCGGTCATCGGGGGGCGTCAGACGGTGATCGGCGGCCGCCGGAACCGTGCGGAAGGCGGCGTCAGACCTTCAGCAGCGCGATCGTGTTCAGCACGAACAGGACGGCGAAGGCGACCGTCCAGCGATCCAGGTTGCGCTCCATGAGCGAGCCGCCGGTCGTGCCGCCGGCGACGCCGACGCCGAAGGCGCCCGACATCCCCGCGTCCTTGCCCGAGTGCAGCAGCACCAGGAAGATCAGGACGACCGCGATGAAGACCTGCGCGACCGAGAGGATCGTGTACATCGATCGCCCAGGGTACTACGCGTCGAGCGCGTCGAGCCGGTGCAGGATCTCGACCGCCTCGCGCCGCAGCTGACGGTCGAGCGAGCGCCAGTCGCCCTCGGACAGCTTGCCGGTGCGGAAGTCGAGCTCGGCGTCGCGGATCTCCGCGTACTTGGCGTCGCGCGCCGCCTCGAGGTCCGCGCGCTCGGCCCGGTCGGCGGCGTCGCGCTCGGCGTGGCGGCGCAGCGGCGCGCTGATCGCCAGCACGGCGACCCCGACCAGGATGAGCACGAGCACGATCTCCACTACGCGCGTTCGAGCTCGCGCGCCACGCGGGCGAGGCCGGCGGCGGTCGCCGGGCGGCGGGCGCGCGCGCCGGCGGGCCAGAGCGCGATGAGCGCCCCGCCGAGGACGATCAGCCCGCCGAGCCAGATCCACGTCACCATCGGCGAGGCGATGAAGCGGAACGTGGCCGGCGGCGGGTCGTCGGTGTAGGAGCGGGTGAGGCCGGAGAGCGCCTGGGCGAGGAACTGCCTCGCGTTCGTCCGGCGGACAGGCGCTTGGCCTCGGCGAAGACCTTGTCGCCCTCGTCGATCCGCGGCCGCAGCCGGCCGATGTCGGGCGCGACCGCGGTCCACAGGTCGCGCCGGATCCCGGCCTGCAGCCCGACCTCGCTCGTCGCCTCGCCCTCGAAGAAGCGCGAGATCGGGCCGAGGTCCGGCGCCGTGCTGGGGAAGTAGGACTTGTACGTCTGGACGGTCTGCGGCTTGCCGTCGCCGCGCCGGACCTGGAGCTGGGCGCCCAGGTCGATCCGCTCGAGCCGGCCGTTGTTCGCGGCGACGAGCTTCGACGTCGGCTTCACGTAGGTGATCGTCGCGTCGCCGACGCGGTCGCTCTGGCCCGGCCGCAGCTCCACGAGGTGCTGGGTCTGGAACGCCGACGACGCCGCGACGCCGACGAACAGCACCGCGATCCCGACGTGGACGATGTAGCCGCCGTAGCGCCCGCGGTTGCGGCGCACGAGCGAGACCAGCGCGACCGGCGCGGAGTCGCTCGACATCGCGCGCCGCGCGCCGACGCCGCGCCACAGCTCCTGCCCGACCGCGGCGACCACGAACGCCGCGAAGCTGAACATCAGCAGCGCCGGGATCGACCCGGTCACGCCGAGCGCGATCAGCAGCACCGCCACCCCCGCGCCGACGCCGACCGGCAGCGCGAAGTTGCGCTTCAGGTTCGCGGCGGTCGCGCGCCGCCACGCGATCAGCGGCCCGATCCCCGAGAGCAGGACGAGCACGAGCGCGAGCGGCGTGATGTAGCGGTCGAACCACGGCGGGCCGACCGACGCCTCCTCCCCCGTGACCGCCTCGGAGATCAGCGGGAAGAACGTGCCCCAGAAGACGACGAAGCAGAGCGCGACGAGCACGAGGTTGTTGAGCAGGAACGCGGCCTCGCGCGAGAGCAGCGAGTCGAGCCGGTGGTCGGAGCGCAGCGACTCGGCCCGGCTGACGACGAGCAGCGATCGAGCCGGCGATCATCACGCCGATCAGCGCGAGGAACGGCACGCCGAGCGTGGAGGCGCCGAAGGCGTGGATCGACTCGAGGATCCCGGAGCGGACGAGGAACGTGCCGAGGATCGCGAGCACCCCGGTGGCGAGCACGAGCGAGACGTTCCAGACCTTCAGCATCCCGCGCTTCTCCTGGATCATCACCGAGTGCAGGAACGCGGTGCCGGTGAGCCACGGCATCAGCGACGCGTTCTCGACCGGGTCCCAGGCCCAGTAGCCGCCCCAGCCGAGCTCCATGTAGGACCAGCGGGCGCCGAGCAGGATCCCGAACCCGAGGAACATCCACGCGGCGAGCGTGAACGGGCGCGTGCTGCGGATCCACTCCGAGCCGAGCCGCCGCGTGATCAGCGCGCCGATCGCGAACGCGAACGGGATCGCGAACAGCGTGTAGCCCGAGTACAGCATCGGGGGGTGGATCATCATGCTCGGGTGCCGCAGCAGCGGGTTCAGGCCGGTGCCCTCGGCCGGCGGCGCGGCGAGCAGGGTGAACGGCGACTCGAGGAAGACGAGCAGCCCGGTGAAGAAGGCGCCGAAGCCGAGCAGCACGGCGGTCGCGTACGGCGCGACCTCGCGCAGGCTGCGGCGCGTCGCGAACAGGATCGCGCTGCTCCACAGCGACAGCAGCAGCACCCACAGCAGCAGCGACCCCTCCTGCGAGGACCAGACCGCGGTCAGGCGGTAGAAGAGCGGCGTCGTGGTCGACGAGTGGGTGGCCACGAGCTCGAACGAGAAGTCCGAGCGGACGAACGCGAGCTGCAGGATCAGCATCGCGATGACGAGCATGCCCGCCATCGCGTAGACGGCGCGGCGGCCGGAGTCGACGTACTCGCGCCGCCCGGCGCGCGCGCCGTACAGCGAGGCGCCGATCCCGTAGAGGCTGATCGCCAGCGCGGCGGCCAGGCAGAGGAAGCCGGCGGACGCCATCGGCTAGGCTCAGGTGTTCGGCTCGGCCGTGAACTTCGAGGGGCACTTCGTCACGAGCGAGTCGGGCTGGCCCTCGAAGACGCTGCCCTGCTTGCGCACGTCGATCACGATCTCGCGACCCTCGCGGAACGGGTCGGGGACCTGGCCCACGTAGCGGACGTTGACGGTCGGCCCGCCGCCGTTGCGGTCCTCGACGCGGAACGTGTGCACGGTCCCCTTGTGCTCCCAGCTGTCCTTCGCGACGCGGCCGGTGAGCTGGTACGTCTTGCCCGCCTCGGCGCCGGCGAGCTGGCTCGGCTGCCGCGCGTCGCTCGCCGCGGAGAAGCTCGTGTAGACGAGCGCCCCCGCGAGCACGACCGCGCACGTGAGCGCGACGATCAGCCGCGTCTTGCGCTTCCGGGACGGATCCATCGCCCCCCAGTATGGCGACTGGCGCCGCGAATCGGCGGCGCTCGATCCGTCCGGGCGGGAAGGCAGTCTTAACAATCCCTAAAGGTATTTGTCGGGCGGATGCCGAAACCTATTGGTACAAGCGGCGTTGTTGTCCATGCAGACCTGATGCAGCTCACCACCCATCTCCCGAAGAAGCGCCGGTCGTCACGGCCGGCCAAGCACCACCACGGCGGTCCACGAGTCCGCCCCCCGCACGCGCGACGCGCGCAGGGGGTCCGGCCCGGAGGACAACGCGCTCTACTCCTGCATGTGCGGCTACGCCTTCACGGCGGCCGTGTCGACCTCGGTCGACTGCCCGCACTGCGGGACCGAGCAGGCCTGGTAGCCGCCGCCGAGGCGCACGACGCTCGGCCGCCAGCCGTGACGGAGGGACGTCAACGCAGCAAGGGTGCTGAACCGGCCGGGCGTGCTGCGTTCGCGTCGCTGTACGACCCGTACGCAGCACGCCGCACGCGGCCGGGGGACGTGCTGCGTTGTGGTCGCCGGCGCCAGGGCCGGACGGAGGCGCGGACGAAGCGGGCGAGGGGAATCGAACCCCCATTTTTGGCTTGGGAAGCCAACGTCTTAGCCATTGGACAACGCCCGCGAAGGGTGCAGAGCATACCGGGGGCGCGAAGTACCCTTTGCGGTGATGCGCGCCCGCGTCTACTGGCCCGTCACCATCGCCGCGGCGCTGCTCGTCGGCCTCCTCGCCTATGGGCTGACCACCACCGGGACCGACACCACGCTCGACGACGCGATGGCCCGCGGCGAGCGCGTCGCGCCGCCGCAGGAGTCCCCGCTGCCGCGCCTGGGCGGCGACGGGACCGGCTCGCTCGCCGACTACAAGGGCAAGGTCGTGCTGGTCAACGTGTGGGCGTCGTGGTGCGAGCCGTGCCGCGACGAGCTGCCGCTGATCGAGAAGGCCCACAAGATGCTCTCGGCCGAGGGCGGGACGGTGCTCGGGATCGACGTCAAGGAGAACACCGACGCCGCGATGAAGGCGGTCGGCGAGTTCGGCCTGACGTTCCCGAACCTGCGCGACCGCGACGGCAGCTTCGTCCGCAAGTGGGGCCAGACCGGCTATCCCGGAGAACTACGTGATCGACCGCGACGGGCGCGTCGCCGCGGTGCGCCGCTTCCCGGTCACGCAGAAGTGGCTCGACAAGACGCTGCCGCCGCTGCTGGACGAGAAGGACTGATGGCCCGGGCGCTGCTCGCCGCCCTGCTCGCCGTCGCGCTGCTCGCGGCGCCGGCCGCCGCGGCGACCCCGCAGGCCTCGCTGACCGGACATCGAGGACGAGGTCATGTGCCTGGAGTGCGGCACGGCGCTGAACGTCTCGAACTCCGACGTGGCCGACCAGGAGCGCGACTTCATCGCCGGGCTGGTCGCGCAGGGCATGACGAAGCAGCAGATCAAGGACCGGCTCGTCGACGAGTACGGCCCGCGCGTGCTCGCCGAGCCGGAGGACGACGGCTTCCAGCTGACCGCATGGCTCGTGCCGATCCTCGCCGCGCTCGCCGCCGTCGCGCTCGTCGTGCTGGTCGCGCGGCGCTGGCGCCGGCGCGGCCGCGGAGGCCCGCCCGACTCGGCGCCCGGCGGCCCCGGGCTGGATCCCGACGACGCGCGGCGGCTGGACGCCGAGCTCGCCGCCTTCGACCGGTGAGCGAGGGCGTCGACACGACGGTGGTGGCCGCGTTCGCGGTCGGCTTCGTGTCGTTCATCTCCCCCTGCGTGCTGCCGCTCGTCCCCGGCTACCTGTCGGCGGTGTCGGGCGTGAGCGTCGCGGAGCTCCAGCGCGGCGAGCGCTCGCTGTTCAAGGTGCTGCTGCCGGCGATCGTCTTCTGCCTCTCGTTCACGGCCGTGTTCGTCGCGCTCGGGATGACCGCGACCGGGCTCGGCTCGACGCTCCAGGACTCGCGCGGCACGCTCGACAAGGTCGCCGGGATCGTGATCATCGCGCTCGGGGTCCTGTTCCTGCTCACGCCGTTCGTGCCGAAGCTCAACCGCGAGTGGCGCCCCGACGCGCTGATCAGCCGCGCCGGCTCGGGCGGCCCGCTGATCGCGGGCGCCGCGTTCGCGTTCGCGTGGACGCCGTGCATCGGCCCGACGCTCGGCGCGATCCTCACCGCCGCCTCGACCCAGGACAACGTCGGCGACGGCGCGGTGCTGCTGCTCTTCTACTCGCTCGGGCTGAGCGTCCCGTTCCTGCTCACGGCGCTCGCCTTCACCCGCGCATGGACGGCGTTCCGCTGGCTGCGCGACCGCTACATCCTCATCACCGCGATCTCGGGCGTGATCCTGATCGCGATGGGGACGCTGCTGCTGACCGGCGAGCTGACGCGGCTCAACAACGAGGCCCAGCAGGCGCTCGACTCGCCTCGGCCTGAATCTGTTCGGCGACCTGTAGGTAACTCCCGCACCGGAGCCGTGCCGTGCGGCGCCGGCTCCGCCCGCGGGTCGCGACGGCTAGGCACGGCGAGGAAGCGGAGCCGTTACATCGTGTCCGGGCGCGGAGACCCCGAGCACGTCGAGCGAGCGCGCGATCACGCGCTGCGCCGCGACCGACAGCGCGATCCGGAACGACTCGAGCCCCTCGGGCTCCGCGCCGACGACGCGGCAGTCGCGGTAGAAGGCGGTGAACGCCTGCGCGGTCTCGAGCGCGTAGGTCGCGATCCGGTGCGGCGCGTACCGCTCCGCCGCCTCGGCGACCTCGGCCGGGAACGCGAGCAGCTTCTTGACCAGCTCGCGCTCCGCCGGCTCGAGCGCCAGCCCCTCGCGCGGCGCGGCCAGCGCGGCGGCCACCCGCTCCTCCCCCGCCTTGCGCAGCACGGAGGCGATCCGGGCGTGCGCGTACTGGATGTAGTAGACGGGGTTCTCGGCCGACTGCTCGGTCGCGAGCCGCAGGTCGAGGTCGACGGTCGAGTCGGCCGAGCGCGAGAGCATGAAGTAGCGCGTCGCGTCGACGCCGATCTCGTCGAGCAGCTCCTCGAGCGTGACGAAGTCGCCGCGCCGCTTGGACATCGAGGCGCGCTCGCCGCCCTCGACGACGTGGACGAACTGCAGCAGCGGCACGACCAGCCGGTCGGGATCGGCGCCGGCCGCGCTGACGATCGCCCTGCAGCCGCACCACGTAGCTGTGGTGGTCGGCGCCGAGCACGTTGACGAGCGTGTCGAACCCGCGGTCGAGCTTGTCCCAGTGGTACGCGACGTCGGCCGCCAGGTAGGTCGGCTCGCCGGTCGAGCGGACGAGCGGGCGGTCCTTCTCGTCGCCCGCGAGCTGGCTCGTGCGCAGCCACAGCGCGCCCTCGCTCTCGTACGCGAGGCCGTCGGCGAGGAGCTTCTCGCGCGCGCGCTCCCAGGCGCTCGGCGCGCCCTCGTAGAGCGAGCGCTCGAGGTACCAGCGGTCGAAGTGCACGCGGTAGCGCTCGAGCGTCGCGCGGATCCCCGCCATCAGGATCTCGACGCCCGCCGCCGCGAGCTCGTCGACGCTCTTGGACGCCGCGTCCGGGATCTGCGCCGCGACGTCGGCGACGTAGGCGCCCTGGTAGCCGTCCTCGGGCGGCTCCTCGCCGCGCGCGCGGGCCTGGATCGACGCGCCGAGCCGCTGGATCTGGCCGCCGCCGTCGTTGAAGTAGTACTCGCGCTGGACCTCGTTGCCGGCGAGCTCCAGGATCGCGCGCCAGCGCGTCGCCGAACGCCGCGTGGCGGCCCGACGCGGCCGTGAGCGGCCCGGTCGGGTTCGCGGAGACGAACTCGACCTGGACTGCCAGGCCGCCGTCGCCGCGCCCGTAGGCGTCGCCGGCGGCGAGCACCTCGTCGACCGCGCCCGTGTACCAGCCGTCGGCCAGGAACAGGTTGAGGAAGCCGGGGCCGGCGACCTCGACGCGCTCGACGCCGTCGACGCGCGCCTGCAGCGCCGCGCCGAGCTTCTCCGCGACCGCGCGCGGCGGCTCGCCGAGCACGGGCGCGAGCAGCATCGCCGCGTTCGTCGAGTAGTCGCCGAAGCCGGCCTTCTTCGGCCGCTCCAGGCTCATCCGGTCGCTCGCGGCGCCGCCGTTGCGCAGCTCGCCGGCGGCGGCCTGGACGGCGGTCTTGAGATCGTCGAGCGGTGTCGTCATGTCCGGGTCAGAGATGGTAGGGCTCGCCCGCGAGGATCTTGTGCGCGCGGAAGAGCTGCTCGACCAGCATGACGCGGGCGAGCTGATGAGGGAACGTCATCGGCCCGAACGAGAGCCGCTCGTCGACGGGTTCGAGCTCGATCCCCTCCGCCCCGCCGATCACGAAGCAGACGTCGCGGCCGGCCATCCGGCGCTCCTCCAGCCAGCGCGAGAGGGCCACGGAGTCGAGCGTCCGGCCGCCGACGTCGAGCAGCACGCGGTACGCGCGGTCGGGGATCCGGCGCTCGACCGCCGCCGCGTCCTTGACCTCGACGAGGTCGACCTGCGCCTGGCCGCGCAGGAGCTTCGCGTAGTGGGCGAGGTCGTCGGCGAACGGGGCGCGGATCCGCCCGACCGCGAGCACCGTGTACCTCACCGCTCGAACGCCTTCGCCATCCCGATCCGCTCGAGCGTGCTCGGGTGCGTGCCGAGCAGGAACCGCGCGACGCCGGGCGGCTGCGGGTCGGAGACGTTCTTGACCGCGATCCGCCGCTGGAAGTCGATCAGCGTCTGCGGGTCGTCGGTGAGCTGGAGCGAGAACGCGTCGGCGCGGGCCTCGACCGGCCGCGAGAGCTGGTTGGAGACCATCGAGAGGACGGGCACGACGATCGCGATCGCCAGCGCCGCGGCCGGCACCGCGCGCGGCCCGAGCCCGCCGTCGCGCGGCGCGAGCCGCTCGACCAGCGCGGCGACCGCCCACATCCCGAACGGCGCCACGATCGCGAGCCAGATCAGGCCGTTGCGCGTGTCGTGGTGGTGGACGTGGCCGAGCTCGTGCGCGACCACCATGCGCGTCTCGGCCGGCGTGAAGTCGTTCACGAGGTTGTCGTAGAGCACCACCCGCTTCGTGTGCCCGAGCCCGGTGACGTACGCGTTCGCCGCGGTCGTGCGGCGCGACGCGTCCATCTCGTAGACCTGGCCGACGTCGACGCCCGCCTCGCGGGCCAGCTCCAGGACGTCGCTGCGCAGCTTGCCCTCCGGCACCGGGGTGAACTTGTTGAACACCGGGTCGAGCAGCACCGGGCCGGCGTAGGTCGTGATGGCGCCGAAGGCGACGACGACCACCGCGCCGGGGATCCACCAGCGGCGGCCGAAGCGGCGCATCGCGAACACGAGCACGGCGCCGCCGATCGCGGAGAAGACCGCGCCGATGCCGGCCGCCTTGGCCTGGTCGCCGAGCCAGTCCGGCCACGCCTGGGTCACGAGCCCGACGTCCTTCGCGCGGTCGCGCGCGAGGGCGGCCAGCGGCAGCGCGACGACCGCGGTGGTCACGGAGATCGCCGCGGCGACCGCCGCGCCGGCGAGGTTCGGGCGCCGGATGTCCTCCAGCCGCCGCGGCGGCCGGCGCACGATCAGCGCGAGCACCGCGAGCCCGAGCGCGGTCTGCGCGACGTAGATCCACAGCTGGCCCTCGCGGAAGCTCTCCGCCTTCTCGATCTGGGCCGCGCTGAAGTAGTCTCGCGCCTGCACCGGGACCGGATCGGGAAGCCCACGCGGTCGCATCACCACCACGGCGGCCTCGGCCACGACCACCGCGGTGACGAGGGCGACCGGCAGGCGCCATGACCTCAGCACCGAACAGACTCTAGGCATGCGCGTCGCCGTCGCGTCGGACATCCATGGGAATCGCCATGCCTTCGAGGCCGTCGTCGACGCCGCCAAGGAGGCGCAGGTCGAGGAGCTGTGGTGCCTCGGGGACCTCGTCGGGTACGGCGCGGAGCCCGATGCGTGCGTGGCGCTGGCCGAGGCCGAGTGCGCGATCATCCTCGCCGGCAACCACGACCTCGCCGTCGTCGACGTCCTCTCGCTCGAGGACTTCTCGCGCGGCGCGGCGCTCGCCGCGCAGTGGACGAAGGACACGATCCGGCCCGAGACGCGCGAGTTCCTGCTCTCGCTCTCGCCGACCGGCGAGGCCGAGGGGATCGGCCTCTACCACGCCTCCCCGCGCGACCCGATCTGGGAGTACGTCCTCTCGGGGCTGACCGCCGAGCTGTGCCTCGACGCCGCGCCGCAGCGCGTGTCGCTGATCGGCCACTCGCACGTCGCGCTGTCGTTCCACCGCATCGAGGGCGAGCCTGCGACCGGCTCGACGCGCCGCGACGGCGACCTGCTCGACCTCGGCGGCGGCGAGTGGCTGCTCAACCCCGGCTCGGCCGGCCAGCCGCGCGACGGCGACCCGCGGGCCGCGTGGATGATCCTCGACACGACCGCCTGGACGGCGGAGTACCGGCGCACCGACTACGACCTGGCCGGCGCGCAGGCCGCGATCCGCGCCGCCCGGCTGCCCGACTCGCTCGCCGAGCGGCTGCAGTACGGGCAGTGACCGGCGGAGCTTCTAGCCTGCTTCGGGCATGCGCTACCGCTGGCTCCTCCTCGCGGTCCTGCTCAGTGCGCTCCTCGCCGGCTGCGGGGCGCAGAACGACGCGCTGATCCCGCAGGACGACGCCGACCGGCTCTCCGGCCTGGTCGCGGACGCCGCCTCGGCCTCCGACGCCGGCGACTGCGACGCCGCGCGGCGCCAGGTGAGCGAGGCCGAGCAGCAGCTCTCCGCGCTCCCGCGCAAGACCGATCCGGAGCTCAAGCAGAACCTGCGCGACTGGCTGACCTACCTCGACGGACAGATCGACGACCAGTGCAAGGCGGAGCCCGACAAGACGCCGACCCCGTCGCCGACCGAGACGCCGACCGAGACCCCGACGCCGACCGAGACCCCGACGCCGACCGAGACCCCGACCCCGACCGCGACGCCCAGCCCCACGCCTTCGCCGACGGCGGCCCCGACCGAGCCCGGCTCGGGCGGCGAGCCCGCGCCGACCGAGGAACCAAGCGGCGGCAACGGTGTCTCTCCCGGGTAGACCGATGGCCTCCGACACCCTCTTCGCCGACCGCTACCGGCTCGAGCAGCGCCTCGGGGTCGGCGGCATGGCGACGGTCCAGCTCGCGATGGACACGCGGCTGGAGCGGCACGTGGCGGTCAAGCTGCTGGCCGAGCACCTGGCCGAGGACGCGAACTTCGTCTCGCGCTTCAAGCGCGAGGCGCTCGCCGCCGCCCGGCTCGTCCACCCGAACATCGTGCAGGTCTTCGACTTCGGCGCCGACGAGGCCAGCGGGCGCCAGTTCATCGTCATGGAGTGGGTCGACGGGCCCAGCTGCGCGGAGATCCTGCGCGAGCTCGGGCGGCTCGAGCCGGCCGACGCCGTCTCGATCCTCACCCAGTCCTGCCGCGGGCTCGACTACGCGCACCGCAAGGGCGTCGTCCACCGCGACGTCAAGCCCGGCAACCTGCTGCGCGGGAGCGACGGCGGCCAGGTCAAGCTGGCCGACTTCGGGATCGCCAAGGCGGCCGAGCAGTCCGACATCACCAAGGTCGGCTCGGTGCTCGGCACCGCCGCCTACCTGTCGCCGGAGCAGGCGCGCGGCGAGAACGCGGGCCCGGCGTCCGACCTCTACGCGCTCGGCGTCGTCGCCTACCAGCTGCTCGGCGGGCGGCTGCCGTTCGAGGCCGCGTCGCTGACCGACCTCGCGCGCCAGCAGGACGCCGGCGCGCCGCCGATGCTGGACGAGCTCGACCCGGCGATCCCGCACGCGCTCGCGCAGGTCGTGGCGCGGAGCCTCGAGCGCCGGCCCGAGGACCGCTTCGCCGACGCCGCCGCGCTCGAGCAGGCGTTCACCGCGTCGATGCGCGGGGTCGCGCCGCCGGAGCCGACCGGCGCCACGCGCGTGCTCGACGACGACACCGACGCGACGCAGATGCTCGACCGCACGGAGGTGACCACCCCGCTCGCGCGCACGCAGGCCGCGCCGCCGCGCCGCCGGCTCGAGCCGATCGCGGAGCCGCCGCGGCGCCAGACCGCGCGCGCCGCCGCCGCGGCCGAGGCGAGCCGCCGCAAGGGACCCTCCTCGGGCGCGCGGCTGCTGCGGGCGCTGGCCGTGCTCGTCCTGCTCGCCGCCGTGGCCGTGGGGGCGTACCTGATCGTGGACTCGTCGTCCGGCGGCGGCGGCCAGGTGCAGCTGGACGAGCGGATCCAGGGCGACGTGGACCAGGCCGTCCAGTCGATCCAGGACCTGATCTCCGACAACACGCGCTAGGCGCGTGCCGTCGCGGGCCGCCTGTTAGGCTGCCCTAAGTGATGGATCGCGTGCCGAACGACGAACGCGCCGAGTTCCCGCAGGTGGGCTCGCGCGCCCGCTGCCTCGCCCGCTTCGAGCGCGATCTCGGACGCTGGCTGGCCACGCCGGAGGGCCGCTTCGCGCAGTACACCGCGCAGGCCGCCGTGGCGGCCGATCCGGTTCCGCAGCCGGGCGCCTAGGCCGCGGCCGCGCAGTCCGCGCAGAGCCCGCGGATCACCACGTCGGTGCGGTCGGGCACGAAGCCCGTCGCGCGCGCCGCGGTCAGCAGCTCGGGCAGCGCCACCGGCGCCTCGACGTCGACCATCGCGCCGCAGCGGCGGCAGGCCAGGTGGTGGTGGTCGTCCGTGCGCGGGTCGTAGACGACCGCGCCGCGCTCGGTCGCCACGCGCCGGACGAGGCCGAGCGACTCGAGCAGCTCGAGCGTCGCGTAGACGGTCGGGAGCGAGACGCCGGGCATCCGCCGCTCGACGTCGCGGAAGACCGCCTCGGCGGTGGCGTGCCCCTCCTGGTCGGCGAGCACGCCGGCGACCATCAGGCGCTGCGGCGTGACCCGCTGGCCGCGGGCGCGCAGGGCCTCCACGAGGGCCGTCTCCATCCGCTGCTCCATGCACCAGAGCGTAGCGCAATGCTTTGGCTCCCCTAAGTGACTTCTTATCTTGAATCATTTGCTATGGTCGCCGCATGCCGAGAACTGAGACCCACGTCACCGCCGGGATCCTCGCCCCGGCCCACGCCGAGAAGCGCGCCGAGATCCTCGCCCTGCTCGAGCGCGCGTACTGGATGGAGATGGAGACCGTCATGTCCTACGTCGCCAACGCGGCGGCGCTCGACGGGATCCGCGCCGAGGAGGTCGCCGAGTCGCTCAGCGCGGACGTCGACGAGGAGCTCGGCCACGCCCGCAAGTTCGCGGACCGGATCAAGGAGCTGTACGGCACCCCGCCCGGGTCGCGCGGCTTCAGCGCCGAGCAGGACTCGCTCCAGCCGCCAGAGGACGCGACCGACGTCGTGACCGTGATCCGCGGCGTGATCGAGGCGGAGGCCGGCGCGATCGAGCACTACAACCGCATCATCGAGGCCTGCGACGGCGTCGACTGGGCGACGCAGGACATGGTGATCGACATCCTGCGCGACGAGGAGGGCCACCTCCGCCAGTTCGAGCGCTATCTGCGCGAGTTCGAGTAGCGACCACTACGACGCGTCGTCGTGAAGAGGCGGTGAAGCCGCCGATCCGGCGCCGCGCCCGTGGCCGAGCTGCACGAGCTGCTCTAGCCGGCCGGCTCGGCCGCGCGCGCGGCGGCGACGAGGCCGTCGAGCCCGCGCCGCAGCTGGTCGTCGTCCGGCCAGCCGAAGCCGAGCCGGAAGCAGCGGCGGTCCTGCTCGAACCAGTGGCCCGGGGCCGACGTAGGTGCCGTGGCGCTGCAGCAGCGCGTCGTAGAAGACGTCGGGGTCGGCGCCGCGCTCCGGGCGCAGCCGCGGGAAGCAGACCACGCCGGCCTCGGGCGGGTGCCACTCGAAGTGCTCCTGCGCGGCGAACCAGTCCGCGACGATCGCCCGCCGGCGCCGGACGGCGTCGAGGATCCCCGGCAGCACGGCGTCGCGGCGGGCCAGCACGCGCGCCGCCATCGTCTCGTCCAGCAGCGAGCCGGCGATCAGGATCTGCTCGCGCGCGGCGAGGAACCGCTCCGTGAGCGCGCGGTCGCGGCAGGCGATCCAGCCGATCCGCAGGCCGGGCAGCCCGTAGGCCTTCGACAGCGACGAGACGGCGATCACGCGCTCGGACCGCGTCGCGGCCTGCGGCGCGGGCGCGTCGTAGGCGAGCTCGCGGTAGGTCTCGTCGACGAGCAGTCGCGCGGTCGGGTGGCGCTCGACGAGCGCGACGAGGTCGCCGAGGTCCATCGTCCGGCCGGTCGGGTTGTGCGGGACGCAGACGCTCACGAGCCGCGTGTCGGGGCGCAGCGCGGCCGCCACGCGGTCGGGGTCGAGCCGCCAGCCGTCCTCGAAGCGGAGGTCCAGGAACTCGGCGTCGGCGCCGATCGCGCGCGGCGTCTCCACGTTCGTCGCGTAGTTCGGCCGCACGATCAGCGCGTGGTCGCCGGGCTGCAGCAGCGACGTGGCGACGATGAACAGCGCCGCCGCGGCGCCGGCCGTGACGAGCAGGTCGGCGGGGTCGAGCTCCGTCCCCGCGATCAGCTCGCGCAGCGCGGGCAGCCCGCGGTGGTCGCCGTACTGGAGGAGCAGGTCGCCGACGTCGCTCTCGACCCCGAGGTCGGACGAGCCGCTGGTCGCTGAACGAGCTCTCGGCGAGGTTGTTGGCGATCGTCCCGTAGCCGAGCTCCTCGGGCGACTCGACCTCGATCGGCATCCGGCGGTAGCGCACGGCGGCAGGCTACTGTCCGGCGGATGCTGAAGGACGCCGCCGTCGCCACCCGCCTCCCCGCCCAGGACCTCGATCGCGCCCGCGCCTGGTACGCCGACAAGCTCGGGCTGGAGCCGAGCGACGAGCGCGAGGGCGGGCTGCTCTACCGCATGGGCCGGGGCGAGTTCGCGCTCTTCGCCTCGTCCGGCGCGGCGTCGGGCGCGCACACGCAGATGGCGTTCGAGGTCGACGACATCGAGGCGGTCGTGGCCGAGCTGCGGCGCCGCGGCGTCACGTTCGAGGACGTGCGGATGCCGGGCATGCCGGTCAGGGACGGGATCGCCGAGGTGCCGGGCAACTACCCGAGCAAGCACAGCACCGGCGAGCGGGCGGTGTGGTTCCGCGACTGCGAGGGGAACCTGCTCGGCCTCGGCGAGCCGATCCGCTAACGCGCCACGCACAGCAGGTGCGGGCTGAGGCCGATCACCTCGTCCGCGGCCTCGACGCGGCGAGCGGCGTCGAGCGCGGCCTCGCGCCGCACCGGATCCGCCCAGCGCTCGTCCAGGTCGGCGAACGCCCACGCCAGGCCCTCCAGCCCGACCGTCTCGACCACGTCGAAGCCCGCCGCGGCCACCTCGGCGCGCAGGCCGGCCGCCGTGTGCAGGTAGGCGCGGGTGAAGCCGGAGGCGGGCGGCGGGTCGGAGCGGCCCGAGCGTCTGATCTCGTCGCACAGCGCGCGGTGCGCAGGGTCCTCCAGCAGCCCGAGCCGCAGCCCGTCCAGCACCGGGGCGGCGCGCGAGATCGCCGCGGCCGCGAGCAGCCCGTCCGGGCGCAGGACGCGTCGCGCCTCGGCCAGCGCGGCCATCCGGTCGTGTGCCTCCTGGAGGTGGTAGAGCGGGCCGAGCAGCAGGACGACGTCGACCGATCCTGCCGCCAGGTCGAGCGCCCGCGCGTCCCCGAGTCCCGCCGACGCGAGCCGGACGCCCGCGCCGGCCGCATCCTCCTCCGCCTGCGCGACGTGTGCCGCCGCGAGGTCGCGCAGGTGGACGGCGTAGCCGCGGCCGGCGAGCCAGATCGCGTGCACGCCCGCGCCGCCGCCGATGTCCGCGACGACCGCGGGCGCCGCGGGGAGGTGGCGGAGGAGCACCTCCTGCGTGCGGACGCGCTCCAGCGGGCCGTAGCCCTCGAACAGCCGCGGCCGCTCGCTCACCGCCTCGTAGTAGGCCCGGACGACGCCGTCCCCCGGTTCATCGGCCGTCACCTCCCGGATGGTGCCAGCCGCGCGATGCGGCACGACGCAGGCGGCCTCGGCCGTCGCGACGTTGCCGGCGACGTCGGACGCGGTCGCGCGGATCTCGTACACGCGGGCGCGCCCGCTCCGCCGCTTCTCCGCCCGCAGGTAGACGCTCCCACCCGCGATCACGATGTCGCCTGCGTCGTCGCGCGCGTTGCTCGTCGCCGTCACGGCGAGATCCGCGAGACCCGATCGGTCGTCGCTCGCCGAGACGTCGGCGACGCGCACGAGGCGGCCGTTCGGAGGCCAGAGCGTGCAGCGCTCCGGCAGCCCGCGGATGACCGGCGCCGTCTTGTCGATCCTGATCTCCACCGACTGCACCGCGCCCGCACGACCGAAGATGTCCTGCGCCTGATGCGTGACGGTCGTGCTTCCCTCGGCGGTGATCTCGACGCGCTGCTCGCTGTAGCCGTCGTGCTCGCCGGTCACCTCCCAGCTGCCGGTCTGCGCGCCGCTCATCCCCACCCGCAGCCACGCGAGGCCGCCCGCGGTCTGCAGGTGGCCGTCGCTCGCCGCCACGTGGACCCCGACGTCGGTCCGGTGCCAACCGGCGGCACCGGCGGCGGGTGTGACGGCGTGCCCCGACACGGGCGCGACCGCGTCCGTGCCCGGCCGCGGCAGGTCCGAGGCGGCGCGACTGCGGATCTTCTCCCAGTACGCCAGGTAGTCCGCGTAGACGCCGTCGTCGGCGATCCGCAGCAGCAGATCGTCGCTGCGCTGCTGGTCGCCGCGCCAGTTGCTGCTGCCCGCGTACGTGAGCTTGACGCGCTTGCCGCTCGCCGCGCTGCGCGCGTCGACCAGCCAGAACTTGTCGTGCACGATGACCTGCGGCCGCGGCGCGGCCGCGCGCAGGAAGAACGGATGCACCGGGATCCCGGCGAGCAGGAGCCCGGTCATGATGTCGCCGTCGGCGTTGCTCAGCACGACCTCGACGTCGCAGCCCGCGCGCTGCAGCTCGATCAGCTTGTGCAGGATCACGATCCGCTCGGAGCGGAAGGCCATGTTCGCGGCGCGGATCGTGCCGCCCTCCGAGCAGTCGATCTCGTTCATCCGGTCGACGATCGTGTCGTCCGTGAACCGGTCGGGCTGGCGCCGCGGCGACGGGAAGATCGCGGTGCGCCCGCCGTCGCCCCACCGGATCTCGTAGCGGTCGTCGGTCCGCACCTGCGCCTTCATGTCCATCAGGAACTCGACGTAGGCGTCGTAGAGCGCATGGTCGCCGGCGATCTCGACCATGTCGTTGTAGTAGCTCAGCTGACTTGGCTCGAGGAAGTTCATCGACGTCTGCAGCACGACGTCCTCGCGGCCGTCGCCGAGCCGCGAGAAGACGAGGAACTTGTTGTGCTGCAGGCTCGGCGCGTCGACGTTCGTGATGCACGAGTTGAACGTGAACGCCGGACTGCCGCAGAGCACCACGCGATCGGCGCCCATGGCGGCCTGCAGGTCCTGCACGACGCCGCTGCGTGCGCTCGCCGCCGTCGATGACGCCGTCGACGAGCACGCCGCGCCGGTGCGCCGCGATCAGCGCATCGGCGACCGGCCGGCGGTTGAAGTCGCGGAACGCGAACCCGACGTGCTCGCCGGCCGGCGTCGCCTCGATGAGCGCGATCGCGTGCTGCTCCAGCGCGAGGTCCGTCGTCGGGATCTCGCCCGGGTCCTGGAACAGCGTGCGGTAGCGGGCCTCGTCGGCGGCCACGGCGCGGACGCCGTCCTGGGCGAGCGTCAGCGTCACGGCCAGCGCGCCGCAAGCGGCGATCCGCGCGACCGTCGTGCGCGCGATCATGGGAGCCCTCCGGGGGTAGGGACCGAGATCCGACCCTACGCTCAGCGACTCTGAGCAGTCAAGCGCGAGCGGCGCTGCGCCGGAGGATGGTTGCTCGCCTCCACCGTCCCCGGCCAGGCCTGGACGTGTTGGAACAAGGGCCGGACGCCTGGCCCGGCTCGCGGCCGGGGTACGATCGGCGGCGTGACGGACGCGGCCCGGATCGACGCGGACCTCGTCCGGCGGCTGGTGGCCGGCCAGTTCCCGGCATGGGCCGGCCTCCCGGTGACCCCGGTCGCCAAGGCCGGATGGGACAACGACACCTACCGGCTCGGCGATGCGATGTCGGTGCGGCTCCCGCGCTACGAGCGCTGGGTCGGGCAGGTCGAGCGCGAGCAGACGTGGCTGCCGCGGCTCGCGCCGCGGCTCCCGCTGCCGGTCCCCGAGCCGCTGGCGCAGGGCGCCCCCGCCGAGGGCTACCCGTATCCCTGGTCGGTGCTGCGCTGGCTCGACGGCGAGCCGGCGACGACCGCGGCGCTCCCCGACCCGCGGCGGGCCGCCCTCGACCTCGCCGCGTTCCTCGCCGCCCTGCAGCGGATCGACGCGGACGGCGGCCCGCCGCCGCAGTGGAGCAACGGCTTCCGCGGCTGCGCGCTCGACGACCCGCGCGACTCGCCGGTCGTGGCGTCGCGCATCGCCGCCATGATCGCCGCGCTCGACGGCGTCCTCGACACCGCCCCGATCACCGCCGCGTGGGAGGCCGCGCTGGCCGCGCCGCCGTGGGACGGCCCGCCGGTCTGGGTCCACGGCGACCCGGCGCCCGGCAACCTGCTCGTCCGCGACGGCCGCCTCGCCGCCGTGATCGACTTCGGCACGCTCGCCGTCGGCGACCCGGCGGTCGACCTGATCGCCGCCTGGCAGTTCGTGGAGCCCGAGGCGCGCGCGGCGTTCCGCGCGGCGCTGGGCGTCGACGACGCGACCTGGGCGCGCGGGCGCGGCTGGGGTCTCGCCGCCGTCCTCCCCGCCCCGGAGGACGTCGCGCGGTCGCCCGCGGCCACGCGCAGGCTCGACGCGCTGCTGGCCGACGTCTGACCCCGTCCACGGTGCATGATCCCGCGCATGCCGAGCTCCGCGATGAAGGCGCTGGACCGGCTCGTGGGCGACTGGACGATCGAGGCGCAGGGCCCGGCGCTGGGCGACACGACCGTCACGGCGCGCGTCAGCTTCACCTGGGCGCTCGCCGGCACCGCCATGCTCCAGCGCGGCGAGGTGGACCACCCGCAGGCGCCGGCGACCCTCTCGGTGATCACGCCCCAGGGCGACGCCTACCTCCAGCACTACTTCGACGACCGCGGCGTCGTCCGGCTCTACCGGATGACGTTCGACGGCGCGCTCTGGACGCTCCAGCGCGACGAGCCCGACTTCTCCGAGCTGGCGTTCCACCAGCGCTTCCTCGCCACGGTCGGCGACGACCGCATCGACGGGCGCTGGGAGGCGTCGCCGGACGGCGAGGCGTGGGAGCTCGACTTCACCATGCTCCACCGCCGGGTCTGACGCCATCTACCTTGCTCGATGCCCACGCTGTTCGAGCACGCCGGCGGCGAGGCGGCGCTCCACCGGCTCGAGGACGTCTTCTACGCCAGCGTGCTGCGCGACCCGCTGCTCCAGCCGTTGTTCGGCGCGGGGCGGCCGGAGCACGTCGACCATCTGACCGCGTTCACCGCCGAGTCGTTCGGCGGCCCCGACCGGTTCACGCGCGAGCTGGGGTTCGCCCACCTGATCGCCGTCCACCGCGGCCTCCGGATCACCGAGGAGCAGCGGGCGCGGTTCGTCGAGCTCTACATGGCCGCGCTCGACACCGCCGGGCTGCCGGACGATCCGGCGTTCCGCGACGCGGTCCGCGAGCACGTCGAGTTCGGCTCGCGCGTCGCGCTGCAGAACTCGCACGCCGAGACCGACGCCGAGCTGCACCCGCTGCGCGAGGTCCCGCGCTGGACGTGGGCCGGCGACGACCCCTGAGGGCTCGTCAGCCGCGCTGCAGGGTGGCGATCGCCTCCCGCAGCAGCCGCGAGACGTGCATCTGCGAGTAGCCGATGCGCTCGCCGATCTCGCGCTGCGTCAGGTCCTCCACGAACCGCAGCCGCAGCACCTGGCGCTGCGCCCGCGGCAGCCCGCGCCAGGAGACCGCCAGCGTCGTCCGCTCGTCGACCAGCGCGAACTGCTCGTCGTCGGCGCCGATCAGGTCGACCAGCGGCGCGCCGTCCTCGTCGCCGGGCGCGTCGAGCGAGTCGGTCCGGTACGCGCTCGCGGCGGCCTCGCGCCTCGATCACCTCCTCGACGGTCAGGCCCAGCGCGTCGCCGAGCTCGGCGGCGGTCGGCGCGCGCCCGAGCGTCGTGCTCAGCCGCTCGGTCGCCCGCGTGATCCGGAGCGTCCGGTCCTGGATCGTCCGCGGGACGTGGAGCGCCCACCCGCGGTCGCGGAAGTGACGCTTGAGCTCGCCGAGGATCGTCGGGACCGCGAAGCTCGAGAAGCGGGTGCCCTTGGCCGGGTCGAAGCGGTCGATCGCCTTGATCAGGCCGAGCGAGGCGACCTGCACGAGGTCGTCGAACGGCTCGTCCGAGTAGCCGTAGCGGCCCGCGAGGCGGCGCGCGAGCGGCAGGAACCGCTCGACGAGCTCGCCGCGGACGGCGGTGGAGCGCGTCTGCGCGTACTCCTCGAACAGCGATCGCTCGTGTACCGCCGCGGGATGTGCGCTCACCAGCATCAGAACAGGCTTCCCGAAGGCATCTGTTCCTAGTCCGGACGAAGATCCTGAAAAGGATCATTGACTGCCGGCCGCCGCGGGTAGGCTCAGGAGATGCCTCCCGATCCGGCCGAGGCGCTCCGCGCCCGCGGCCTCCGGGTGACGCCGCAGCGCCGCGCGATCCTGGGCGCGTTCAGCGACCGTCCCGAGGAGCACCTGTCCGCGGACGAGATCCATGCGCGGGCGGCCGCCGTCGTGCCCGAGATCGGCCGCGGCACCGTCTACGCCACGCTCGCCGAGCTCACCGAGCTGGGCCTGCTGGCCGCGTTCGGCGCCGCCGAGCCGGTGCGCTACGAGACGAACACCGCGGACCATGCCCACTTCCGCTGCAGGCTCTGCCTGCGGCTGTTCGACGTCGACCTCGCCCCGCCGCCCGCGGCGTCGCTGGAGCGGCAGGGCTACGCGGTCGAGCGCATCACGATCGTCGCCGAGGGGATCTGCCGCGCGTGCCGCGACTACGAGCGCGGCCTCGAGGACGGCGTGACGGCGCTCGCGACGGAGCGCCAGGTCGACGACACGGCGCTGGGCACGATCGCCTGCGCCGGGCATGCGACGCCGCTCGGCGCGGTCATGCTCGCCGCGTCGGCCGGACGGGATGGTCCGCGTCGCCTTCCCCGAGCACGCCGACTTCGACGTGCTGGCGGCACGTGCGCGCACGCGCCGCGGCCCGCGCGCCGCTCGCGCCCACCTCGAGCACGGCGTCGCCGCGATCGACGCCTACTTCGCCGGCGGGCGCGACCAGGTCGACGAGACGGTCGACTGGGCGATCGCCCCGGTCGCCGGCGCCGAGTCGCTCGCCGCGACCCGCCGCGTCCCGTACGGGGCGACGCGCTCCTACGACCGGCTGGGCTCGCCCGCCGATCCGTACGACATCGGCTTCGCGCTCGGGACCAATCCGATGCCGTTCCTGTTCCCGTGCCACCGCGTGACGCGTGGCGACGAGCTTCCGCTCACGTACGTCGGCGGGCTGGAGCGGCGCGCCGCGCTGGTCGCTCTCGAGGCGTCATAAGCGCGCGCAAGCCGCGTTGCAGCGCCGGATCCGCCGGCGGCGGCGGAGCTACGGTGGCCGTTCGCCCCGCCTCCGCTGGACAGTCCCGACCGCCGTCGTCCTCGGCCTGCTCGGCCTCTGGGCGCTGCTTCCCCTGCCCGCGCGCTCGCAGGACGAGTCGACGCTGCGCAACCGGATCAGCGAGGCCGGCGGGCGCGAGCAGTCGCTCGCGGGCGCGGTCGCCGGCCTCGACCGGATGCTCGCGCGGCTCGGCCGCGAGGTCGCGATCGTCCAGGGCCGGCTGAGCGAGGTCCAGCAGGAGCTCGCGAGCGCCGAGACGAAGCTCGCCGCCACGCGCGACGAGCTCGTGCGCGAGCGGGTGCGCCTGCTGAAGCTGCAGCACCGGCTCGCGGACGGCCGCGCGCTGCTCGCCGACCAGCTCGTCATGACCTACAAGGCGGACCGGCCCGACATCGTCTCGGTCGTCATGGGCTCGACCAGCTTCTCCGACCTGCTCGACCGGTTCGAGTTCCTCGAGCGGGTGCAGGACAGCAACGCGCGGGTGATCGACGACGTGCGCGACGCGCGCGACGAGACGCACGACCAGACCGTCCGGCTCGCGAAGCTCGAGACGCAGCGCCAGCAGCGGACGGAGGACGTCCGCCGCCGGCATGCGGCGATCGCCGCGATCGAGGCCGGCCTCGCCCAGCGCCAGGCCGGGCTGCAGCGGGCGCGCGCCGCGCGGGCCGCGGCGCTGCAGGGCGCCCGCGCCGACCGGCTCGCCGCCCAGCGGACGCTCGACAAGCTGATCGCCGAGCGCGCGCGGGCCGCCGTCTCGATGCAGGGGCCGGGCGGGCCGTGGGCGATCCCGTGGGCGATCGTCCAGTGCGAGTCGGGCGGCCAGAACCTGCCGCCGAACTGGGCCGGCGCGTCCGGCTACTACCAGTTCATGCCCGCCACGTGGCGCGGGCTCGGGGGCTCGACGCCGCACGCCTACCAGGCGTCGAAGGCCGAGCAGGACCGGCTCGCCGCCCAGCTCTGGAACGGCGGGCGCGGCGCCGGCAACTGGGTCTGCGCCGGGCTCGTCTGATCACATCGCCCACGGCGGCGCACCGGCGCGCGCCGCGGCGATCGCGTCGGACAGCCGGCCCGCGTCGATCGCGGCGCGCATCGCCGCCATCAGCTGCTGCAGGTACGCGAGGTTGTGCTGGGTGACGATCCGGGCGCCGGTCGTCTCGCGCAGCCGGAACAGGTAGTGCAGGTAGGCGCGCGAGTACCCGGCCGCGCACGCGCTGCACGGGCAGCCCTCGCACAGCGGCTCGTCCGCCTCGCGATAGCGGCCCTTCGCCAGGTCGACGCGCCAGCGGCGCTCCGGGTCGGGGACGATCGCCATCCCGTGCCGGCCGATCCGCGTCGGCATCGCGCAGTCGAAGGTGTCGATCCCCAGCTCGACGCCGCGCAGCAGGTCGTCGACGTCGCCGATCCCCAGCAGGTGGCGCGGGCGCGCCTCGGGCAGCTCCTCGGTCGTCCAGCCGACGACCTCGTACATCTGCGCCTTGTCCTGGCCGAGCGTCCCGCCGATCGCGATCCCGAACGTGTCGCGCGCGGCGACCTCCTGGGCGCTCCAGCGGCGCAGGTCCTCCTCCACCCCGCCCTGGACGATCCCGTAGACGCCCTGCCAGTCGGGCGCGTGCTCGGCGTGCCAGGCGAGGCAGCGGTCGAGCCAGCGGTGGGTGCGCTCGGTCGAGCGGGCCGTGTAGTCGCGGGTGACGTGGAACGGGAGGCACTCGTCGAAGACGAGCGCGATGTCCGAGCCGAGCGCTGCCTGCACGCCCATCGACGTCTCCGGCCCCATGAACTTCTCCGCCCCGTCGACGTAGGAGCGGAAGCGGACGCCCTCCTCGTCGATGCCGAGGATCGCGCCCGAGCGGTCGGTGCCGCGCGTTGCGGCCCTTGATCTCGTCGGCGACGGTGCCGTGGCCCATGCTGAACACCTGGAAGCCGCCGGAGTCGGTGATGACCGGCTTGTCCCAGCGCATGAAGCGGTGGACCCCGCCGAACCGCTCGATCAGCTCCGGCCCGGGTGCGAGGAACAGGTGGAACGTGTTCGAGAGCACCATGTCGTAGCCGAGGTCGCCGGCCTCGGAGACCTCGAGCGTCTTGACCACCGCCTTCGTCGCGAGCGGGACGAAGGCGGGCGTGCGGACCTCTCCGTGGTGGAGCCGGAGGACGCCGGTGCGGGCGCGCGACGCGGGGTCGCGCGTGCCGATCGCGAAGCTCGGCGCCACTCAGTCGCCGGCGGCGGCGGCGCCCGGCCGGACGCGCTCCCAGAACCCGGCCATCTGCTCGAGCTCGTCGTCCGAGAAGTGGCGCAGGAAGCGCTCGCGGACGCCGTCGAGGTGGGTCGGCCGGGCGCGTGCGAGCAGCGCCTCGCCGGCGTCGGTCAGCACGGCGAAGCAGCCGCGACCGTCCGACACGCAGGTGTCGCGGACGATCAGGCCCTCGCGCTCGAGCCGGTCGACGAGGCGCGTGACGCCCGAGCGGCTCAGCAGCACGCTGTCGGCCAGCTCGGCCATCCGCAGCCGCTTGCCCGGCGCCGACTGGAGGTAGATCAGGACGTCGTACGACGACAGCGGGAGATCGTGCGCCGCCAGCAGCTCGGTGTCGAGCTCGCGGACCAGGGCGGTGTGCACGCGGAGGAAGCCACGCCATGCGCCGAGCTCGACCGGGGTGAGCTCACCGGCGGCGGACCGGTTCCCGCCGATGCGGTCCGCGACGTCGGAGGTCAGGGTCATGGCGGAGAGGATAGCCGGATACTAGTTGCTCTTGCAACCGCTTCCGGCGCGAAAACTCCACTTGCCGGTGTGGTGTCGCGGAGGCGCCCGCACTACCCTGGACCAAGGTCCAGCCCCCCGGTCCGTGAGAGAGCACACATCTTGAAGCCGCAGTTCGCATCGCCACGCGCCTTCGCGCGCGCGCTGGCGGCTGCGCTCGCACTGCTGGCCGGCGGCGCCGCGACGGCGAGTGCGGCGGACCCCGTCGACGCCGACGATCGACCTCTCCGCGCCCGCCCCGGAGGCGTCGCCGCAGGTCGAGCGCGCCCAGGCGCAGCTGCGCGACTCGCTCGGCGCGCACGGCCTGGTGGAGCCCGACCCGGACACCGGATCGCCGAAGCTCGTCGCCCGCCTCAACGGCTTCCTCACCGCCGGCGAGCACGAGCGACCCCGCCGACGTCGCGCTCGGCTACGTCGCGCAGCACCGCGCCGCCTTCGGCCTGGAGGAGGCGGACGTCGCCGGCTTCCGGGAGACGTCCCGCACGACCGGGGACGACGGGACCACGTACCTCGAGCTGGGAGCAGCAGACGGGCGGGATCCCGAACGTCGACGGCGGCCTGAAGGCCGCGGTCAGCGACGACGGGCGGCTGATCAACGTGACCGGCGGCCCGCTCGGCGCGCCGGGCGGCGGGACGTCCACGCCGGCGATCGGCGCGCGGCGCGCGTTCGAGGCCGCGACGCCGGGCGGCGCGCCGGCGCCGCCGGCGACGGCCGGCAGCGGTGCCGACCGGCGGACGCGGTTCCTGCAGCAGCGGCGAGGCGTCGCTCGTCCGCTTCCGCGACGGCGACGAGGACCGGCTCGGCTGGCGCGTGCTCGCGCCGGAGGGATCGCAGGCGTTCTACGACGCGATCGTCGACGCGCGCACCGGGAAGCTGATCCGGCGGGTCAACCGCGTCCGCTCCGCCGCCCAGATCCGCCACTTCGACGTCAGCCCGCGCGCGGAGCCGGCAACAGCGACGCTGTCGGACGTGCCGGCGAGCTGGCTCGGCGCGTCGGCGACGACGCTCAACGGGCCGTACGTCCACGCGGTCTCCGACCTCACCGACCACATCAAGGCGGTCAAGAACGGGTCGACCTACTCGATCAGCGGACCCGTGGCGGCCGACGAGGTCGCGCCGGAGCGGCCTGAACGGCACCGACCCGGTCTGGGACTACACGCCGCAGCTCGACTTCTGCGGCGGCGCGCGCTGTTCCTGGTCGGCGCCGCCGACCGCACCGCGAACCGGGAGTTCTCGACCGCGCAGCTCTTCTGGTACGCGAACACGTTCCGCGACCATCTCGCCGCCGCGCCGATCGGCTTCAGCGGCTCCGAGGCGTTCGCCGGGAACGACCCGGTCATCGCCCAGTCGCTCGACGGCGCGTCGACCGGCCCCGACGCCGCGCACCTGTCGAACGCGAACATGCTCGTGCTGCCCGAACGGCTATCCGGGCCTGATGCAGATGTACCTCTTCGGTCGCGGCCGCTACGGCCGCTACGACGGCGCGATGGACGCGTCGATGGTCTACCACGAGTACGCCCACGGGCTCAGCGAGCGCCTCGTCACCGACGCGCAGGGCTTCGGCGCCCTGATCGGCGCGCAGCCCGGCGCGATCGCGGAGGGCACCAGCGACTTCTACGCGATGGACTACCTGGCGCAGACCGAGCCCGGCCTCGTGCCGGACGGCGGGGCGCAGGGCGAGGTGCGCGTCGGCAAGTGGCTCCAGGCCGACATCGGGCACGACCGGGCTGAGCGCGATCCGCACCGAGGGCCTCGACTGCGCGGTGCAGCCGCAGGACGACGCGAGCGCGTGTCCCGGCGTCTCGGGGCGGACGACGCCGGGCGGCTACCGCTACAGCGACTTCGGCCGGATCGACAACGGCCCCGAGCCGCACGCCGACGGCGAGATCTGGGGGCAGACGCTGTGGTCGATCCGCTCCGCGCTCGTCGCCGCGCACGGCCAGCAGGAGGGCCTCGAGCCGGGCGCGCGCGTACATCACCGGCGGGCTCCGCCTCGCCCCCGAGGACCCGACGTTCCTCGACATGCGCAACGCGATCGTCCAGGCGGCCTGGACCCAGCACGGCAGCGACGACTGGGAGACGCTCTGGAACGTGTTCGCCACGCGCGGCATGGGCTGGTGGGCCTCGACCGAGGGCCCGGACGACACGTCGCCCGAGCCGAACTTCGACCCGACCGAGGACACGCCGAGCAGCCCGTCGAGCCGCGGCACGGTGACGGGACGGGTGCTCGCCGAGGGCGGCGCGCCCGTGGCGGGCGCGACGGTCGCCGTCGCCGGCCACGACAGCGGGATCCCCGGCGTGACCCAGCTCTCCTCGCCGACCGACGCGAACGGCCGCTACACGCTGGCCGGCGTCCCGTCGGGGCAGTATCCGGACCTCTACGCGTCGAAGGCCGGGTACGCGCAGCCGACCACCGCGCTGAGCGTCGGGGGCGGCGCCACGATCGTGAAGGACTTCAACCCGTTCCGGCGCGACTGGGCCTCGCTCACCTCCGGCGGCTCGGCCACCACCGACGGGCCGAACTTCGCCGCGGACGGCTGCGGCCCGGCCCAGGCGGTCGACGACAACAAGGACACGGTCTGGAGCACGACCGCGGACGAGGGTCCGCACAACCTCGTGATCGACCTCGGCCGCACCGTCAACGTGAGCTCGATCCGGATCGACCCGGGCGCCGGGCTGCGGCGACGACGCGAACGCGGCGCTGAAGAGCTACGTGCTGGCGGCGAGCGACGGCCCCGGCGAGCCGTACGAGCAGATCGGCGCGGGCACGGTCGGGGCCGCGGATCCGCGCGGGTACGTGACGCTCCCGCTCAGCGGCGACCGCGCGGGCCGGCGGCTGATCCGCCTCACCGCGATCGCCCCGGTCTCGCTCAGCCAGGACGCCCCGCGGCCGTTCATGGACGTCTCGGAGGTCGAGGTCAGCGGCACCCCGGTCGCGGTCCCGCCGACGCCGACGCCGACCCCGACGCCGACGCCTCCCACGCCGCCGACGACGCCGAACGCCGCCACGCTCACGACGCTGCTCGACACGAAGCTCAAGGCGGACCGCAAGGGCATGGTCAAGGTCCGCGTCCGCTTCGGCACCGGGAAGTACGCGCCGGCCGGCAGCGCGCGGCTGCGGATCCTCGGCCGCCGGAGCAAGCCGATCGCGGAGGGCTCGCTGACCGTCCGGCCGAGCCGCACCTCCACGAAGGGGATCCGGCTGACCAAGCGCGGCCGCAAGCAGATCCGGCGCGGGAAGACGAAGACCGTCACGCTCGAGCTGCGCCTGCCCGGCGGGTCGAAGGTCAAGAAGACGCTGAAGCTGGCGCGTGCGCGGCGCTAGCTAGCCGAGCAGCGAGCGCCCGGTCATCTGCTCGGGCTGGTCGATCCCGAGCAGCGCGAGCGCGGTCGGGGCGACGTCGGCGAGGATCCCCTCGCCGTCGAGCGACTCCGCGCCGGCGGTGACGACGAACGGCACCGGGTTGAGCGAGTGGGCGGTGTCGGGCGAGCCGTCGTCCTCGAGCATCTCGTCGGCGTTGCCGTGGTCGGCGGTGACGAGGCAGGCGCCGCCCTTCGCATGGACGGCCTCGACGACGCGGCCGAGGCACTCGTCGACGGTCTCGACGGCCTTGACGGCGGCCTCGATCACGCCCGTGTGCCCGACCATGTCGGCGTTCGCGAAGTTGATGATCGCGAAGGCGAAGTCCTGCTCCTCCCAGTGCCGCAGGAACGCCTCGGTGGCCTCGCGCGCGCTCATCTCGGGCTTGTGGTCGTAGGTCGGGACGTCGCGCGGCGACGGCGCCAGCTCGCGCACCTCGCCCTCGTACGGGTCCTCCTCCCCGCCGTTGAAGAAGTACGTCACGTGCGGGTACTTCTCGGTCTCGGCGACGTGGAGCTGCGCGCGGCCCTCGCCCGCGATGACCGCCCCGATGGTGATCGCCGGCCGCTTCGGCGGGAAGGCGACCGGGAACGTCCAGTCCTCTTCGTACTGGGTCAGCGTCGTGTAGCGGTCGACGACCTCGCTGAGCTTCGTCGAGATCTGGCGCATCCGGTCGGGCCGGAAGTTGAACGCGAGGACGGAGTCGCCCGGCCGGATCCGCGCCTCCTCCCCGACCGTCGTCGCGGTGATGAACTCGTCGGTCTCGTCGCGCGCGTAGGCGTCCTTGACCGCCTGCTCGCCGGTGTCGGCGTGGTGCGGCGCGGTCCCCTCGCACAGGAGGTCGACGGCCTGCTCGGTCCGGTCCCAGCGCTGGTCGCGGTCCATCGCGAAGTAGCGGCCGATCACCGACCCGATCCGCCCGGTGCCCTGCTCGCGGCAGGTCTCCTCGATCGCCGCGACCGACGCGGCGCCGGAGGTCGGCGACGTGTCGCGGCCGTCGGTGAAGGCATGGATCACGAGGTCGGGGACGTTGAGCTGGGCCGCGAGGCCGATCAGCGCCTTCAGGTGCTCCTCGGAGGAGTGCACGCCGCCGCCCGAGACCAGCCCGATCAGATGGACGCGCTCGGCGGCGCCGAGGGCGTCGCGCAGCGCCTCGTTCTCGGCCAGCGTGCCGTCCTCGACCGCGGCGTCGATCCGCGCGAGGTCCTGCGGCACGATCGAGCCGGCGCCGAGGTTGAGGTGGCCGACCTCGGAGTTGCCCATCTGCCCGGCCGGGAGCCCGACGGCCTCGCCCTTCGCGGTCAGCGTGGTGTGCGGGTGCCGCGCCCAGAGCTCGTCGAACACCGGCGTGTCGGCCAGCGCGACCGCGTTGCCCGGGCCGTCGGGGGCGAGCCCCCAGCCGTCGAGCACGACGAGGCAGACGGCGGGGACCGTCACGCCGCGGCGGCCTCCACGATCGCCGCGAAGTCGCCCGGGTCGAGGCTGGCGCCGCCGACGAGCGCGCCGTCGACGTCCTCCAGCGCGAGCAGCTCCGCCGCGTTGTCGGGCTTGCACGAGCCGCCGTAGACCACGCGGACCTGCTCGGCCGCCGCCTTGTCGCGGTTGGCCACGAGCGCGCGGATGAACGAGCACGCCTCCTGCGCCTGGTCGGGCGTCGCGGTCTTGCCGGTCCCGATCGCCCAGATCGGCTCGTAGGCGATGACGACCTCCGGCAGCCGCTCCGCCGAGACCTTCTCGAGCCCCTCCTGGACCTGGTTGCGCAGCCGCCGCTCGGTCTCGCCGCGCTCGCGCTCGTCCTCGCTCTCGCCGACGCAGAGGATCGGCGTGAGGCCGGTCTCGAGCGCCTTCGGCACCTTGAGCTGGAGCGCCTTGTCGGTCTCGTTGAAGTACTGGCGCCGCTCGGAGTGGCCGAGCACGACGCCGGCGACGTCGAGCTCGCTCAGCATCGCGGCGGACACCTCGCCGGTGTACGCGCCCGTGTCGGCCTCGTGCATGTTCTGCGCGTAGATCCCGACCTGCGAGCCGCGGGCGGAGTCGACGAGCGCGCCGAGCGCGAGGAACGGCGGGCACACGACGATCTCGACGCCGTCGACCGCCGCGACCTGCGGCAGCAGCGCCTGGATGTAGCGCTCGGCCTCGGCGACCGTCTTGTTCATCTTCCAGTTGCCGGCGATGAACGGCGTGCGGGTCATGACAGGGCCTCCACGCCCGGGAGGGCCTTGCCCTCGATCAGCTCGAGCGACGCGCCGCCGCCCGTCGAGAGATGCGTGACCCGGTCGGCGAGCCCGAACTCGGCCATCGCCGCCGCGGAGTCGCCGCCGCCGACGACCGTGACCGCGTCGGCCTCGGCCATCGCCTCCGCCACGACGCGCGTGCCGGCGGCGAACGGCTCGAGCTCGAACGCGCCCATCGGCCCGTTCCAGAACACCGTGCCGGCGTCGCGGATCACCTCGGCGTAGCCGCGCGCGCTGCGCTCGCCGATGTCGAGCCCCATCCAGCCCTCGGGCACGTCGACGCCGTCGAGCTCGCGCACCTCGGTGTCGGCGGAGAACGCGCGGCCGGCGACGAGGTCGTCCGGCAGCCGCAGCTTCTCGCCGCCGGCACGAGAGCAGCTTGCGCGCCGGCTCGAGCCCCTCCTCCTCGCACAGCGAGTCGCCGACCTCGTGGCCCTGGACCTTGAAGAACGGGAAGCACATCGCGCCGCCGACGAGGATCCGGTCCGCGCGCGACAGGAACGCGTCGAGCACGCCGATCTTGTCGGTGACCTTGGCGCCGCCGACGACGGCGACGAGCGGCCGCTGCGGGTCCTCGAGGATCCCGGTGAGCGTCGCCACCTCGGCCTCGAGCAGCCGCCCGGCGGCGCTCGGCAGCAGGTGCGCGACCGCCTCGGTCGAGGCGTGCGCGCGATGCGCGGCGCCGAACGCGTCGTTCACGTAGGCGTCGGCGAGCGCGGCGTAGCGCTCCGCGAGCGCGCGGTCGTTGTCCGTCTCCCCCGGCTCGAAGCGGACGTTCTCCAGCATCACGATCTCGCCGTCCGGCACGTCGTCGAGCGACTCGGCGAGCACGACCTCCTCGCCGAGCAGCTCGCTCAACCGCTCGGCCGCCGGCCGCAGCGAGAACTCCGGCTCGCGGTCCTTCGGGCGGCCGAGGTGCGCGGCCAGCAGCAGCCGTGCGCCCTTCTCGCGCAGCTCCCTCAGGGTCGGCAGCGCCGCCCGGATCCGCGCGTCGTCCGTGATCCGGCCGCCCTCGAGCGGGACGTTGAAGTCGACCCGGACGAGGACCCGCTTCCCCTCGACGTCCAGCTCGTCAAGCGTGCGCACGCACCAGCACCTTCTGCGCGAGGTCCACGCAGCGGTTCGAGTAGCCCCACTCGTTGTCGTACCAGGTGACGACCTTGACGAACGTTCCCGTCGAGCACCGAGGTGAGCTCCGCGTCGAAGATCGAGGAGAACGGGTTCTTGACGATGTCCGAGGAGACGATCGGGTCGTCGTTGTAGGCGAGGATGCCCTCGAACCGACCCGTGTCGGCCTTGCCGCGGACGAGCGCCTTGATCTCGTCGACGCTCGTCTCGCGCGACGCCTCGAAGGTCAGGTCGACGACGGAGCCGGTCGGGACGGGCGCGCGGATGGCGAACCCGTTGAGCTTGCCGTTGAGCTCGGGGATGACCAGGCCGATCGCCTTCGCCGCGCCGGTCGAGGCCGGGACGAGGTTGATCGCCGCCGCGCGGGCGCGCCGGAGGTCCTTGTGCGGCGCGTCCTGCAGGCGCTGATCCGCCGTGTAGGCGTGGATCGTCGTCATCAGGCCGCGCGTGATCCCGATCTCGTCGTGCAGGACCTTGGCGAGCGGCGCGAGGCAGTTCGTCGTGCAGGACGCGTTCGAGATGACGTCGTGCGCCTCGGGGTCGTAGGCGTCGTCGAAGTTGACGCCCAGCACGACCGTGGCGTCCGGCTCGGTGGCCGGCGCGGAGATGATCACCTTCTTGGCGCCCGCCTCCAGGTGCTTGGCGGCGTCGGCGCGCTTCGTGAAGAAGCCGGTCGACTCGATGACGACGTCGACGCCGAGGTCGCCCCACGGCAGCGCGGCGGGGTCGCGCTCCTCGAGCGCCTTGACCTCGCGGCCGTCGATCAGCAGCGCGCCGTCGCCGACCTCGACCGTGCCGCTGAACGGCCCGTAGACGGAGTCGTACTTGAGCAGGTGCGCGAGGGTCTCGTTGTCCGTGATGTCGTTGACGGCGACGATCTCGACGTCCGCGCCCGACTCGTGCGCGGCGCGGAAGACGTTGCGGCCGATGCGGCCGAAGCCGTTGATGCCGACGCGTACTGGCATGACGATCGAACCCTTTCCTTGGACGGAGACGAAGGGGAGGGGCGGGGAAGGCTACTCAAGCCCGCACGGCGGCGCGATCCACGTCGCGGTGCTGGACCTCGACGAAGAAGCGGCCGTCGCCGCGGAAGTGCGCGGCGAGGTCCTCCGCGATGACGACCGAGCGGTGGCGGCCGCCGGTGCAGCCGATCGCCACCACGAGGTGCGCCTTGCCCTCGGCGACGTACTGCGGGAGCAGGTACTCGAGCAGCGGGAGCACGTGGTCGTAGAACTCCTTCAGCCGCCCGTCGCGCCCCACGTAGTCGACGATCCGGCGGTCGAACCCGGTCAGCGGGCGCAGCTCGGGCTCCCAGTGGGGGTTCGGCAGGAAGCGGACGTCGAACACGAGGTCGGCGTCGCGCGCCGGCCCGTGCTTGTGCCCGAACGAGGCGAAGCTGACCGCGAGCTTGCCCGGCTCGCCGGGCGGGAGCAGCTCCGACGCGACCTTGCGCCGCAGCGCGCCGGCGCTCAGGCCGGTCGTGTCGATGACGATGTCGGCGCGCTCGCGGATCGGCGCCAGCAGGGCTCTGCTCGCGCTGGATGCCGTCGACGACGTTGCCGTTGCGCGCCTGCGGATGGCGGCGGCGGGTCTCCTTGTAGCGCGTCAGCAGCGTGTCCTCGTCGGCCTCGAGGAAGACCACGCGCGTGTACAGCCGCGTCGGGGTCGAGGTCGTCGAGCACGGCGACGATCTCCTCGAACAGGTCGCCGGCGCGCGGGTCGGAGACGACGCAGGCGCGCTCGACCTTCGAGCCGTCGTGGAGGAACAGCTGCGCCAGCGAGCGGATCATCCCGGCGGGCAGGTTGTCGACGCAGAAGTAGCCGGCGTCGTCGAACACGTTCATCGCGCTCGACTTGCCGGCGCCCGAGAAGCCGGAGAGCACCACCAGGTCGCGCAGGCGGCCCATGCGTCAGCGCCCCGTCCGGTTGAGGTGGTGGTAGAGGTCGCGGCCGACCTTGGCGGGAACGCCCGGCACCGCCTCCAATTGCTCGCGCGTGGCGCCCAGCATCGCCTCCGGCGAGCCGAAATGGCGCAGCAGCGCGCGCTTGCGCGTGGGTCCGATGCCCGGCAGCTCGTCCATGATCGACTCCGTCATCGCCTTGTCGCGGCGGATCCTGTGGTGGGTGATGGCGAAGCGGTGCGCCTCGTCGCGGACGCGCTGCAGCAGCTGCAGCTCCGGCGTGTCGTGGGCCAGGCGCAGCGGCTCGCGCACGCCCGGGAGGAAGACCTCCTCGATCCGCTTGGCCAGCGAGACGACGGTGACCCCGCGGTCGCGGAAGCCCTGGATCGCCTCGACGCCGGCCGAGAGCTGGCCCGGGCCGCCGTCGATCACGACGAGGTTGGGCAGCGTGGCGAACGAGGCGTCGCGATCGGAGTCGTAGGGCGACTTCCCGCTCTGGCCCTCCCACTGCGCGTATCGGCGCGACATCACCTCCGCCATCGAAGCGAAGTCGTCGTTGCGATCGTGGGAACGGATGGTGAACCTGCGGTAATCGGCCTTCTTCGGCGCGCCGCCCTCGAACACGACCATCGAGGCCACGGTGTGGGTGCCGCCGACGTGGCTGATGTCGAAGCACTCGATCCGCACGGGCAGCGCGTCCAGCCCCAGCGCGGCCTGGAGCCCGCTGAGCGACTCCACGCGCTGCTGGCGCCGCCGCTCGGCCTTGAGCTTCTCCTGGTCGAGCGCGAGCCGCGCGTTGCGCTCGGCGAGCTCGAGCATGCGGAGCTTGCCGCCGCGCTCGGCCGCGCGCATCTCGACCGACCCGCCGCGGCGCTCCCCGAGCATGTCCGCGAGCACGTCGAGCTCGGAGCCCTCGGCGAGCTCCTGCTGGACCACGATCAGCGACGGGATCGCGAGCGGCGCTCGTGTAGTACTGGAGCAGGAACTCCTCCGCGACGATCGCGGGCTCCTGCTCGGCCTGGTTGTCGAGGTAGAACGACTGGCGATCGGAGAGGACGCCGTCCCGGACCTGGAACACCTGGGCATTGGCCTCCTGGCCATCGACGGCGACCGCCACGGCGTCGAACGTACCGGAGCCGTCGGAGGCCACGCGCTGGCGCTCGAGGAGCGCGCGGACGGCCTGCAGGCGGTTGCGCTCCAGCGCGGCCTGCTCGTAGTCCTGCTCCCCGGCGGCGAAGTGCATCCGCCGCTCCAGGTCGCGCTCGATCTGGCGGAAGCGGCCGCTGAGGAAGGCGATCACGCCGTCGATCCCGGCGCGGTACTCCTCCTCGCTGACGTAGCCGACGCAGGGCGCCCCGCAGCGCTTGATGTAGTAGTCGAGGCACGGCGAGCCGCTGCGGCGCCCCGGCTCCGCCCCTTCGCAGGAGCGGAAGAGGAAGATCTTGCCGAGCAGGTCGAGCGTCCCGCGGACCCGCTTGGCCGACGAGTACGGCCCGAAGTAGACGCGCTCGCGCCGATGGCGCTCGCGCGTGAAGTACACGCGCGGGAACGGCTCGTCGAGGCTGATCGCGATGTAGGGGTACGACTTGTCGTCGCGCAGCCGGATGTTGAACCGCGGGCGGTACTGCTTGATGAAGTTCTGCTCGGTGAGCAGCGCCTCCGCCTCGGTCGCCACGACGAGCGACTCGATGTGGTCGATCAGGCCCGCCAGCTGGCTCCGCGAGCTGAAGTGCGAGGCCACCCGCTTGCGGATCGACTTCGCCTTCCCGACGTAGATCACGCGCCCGCGGGCGTCGCGGAACAGGTACACGCCGGGTTCGTCGGGCAGCGCCTTGCGCTGCTCGGCGAGCCTGTCTGCGCGGGGAGTCTCGACCGCCACCTGGTTTCAGCTTAGGACCATGGTGGGCGGATTTTCCCAGGCGGTTCCGCAACCCTGGCGGCTACCGTTGGTTGCGATGACCATGCACAAGAGACTCCTCCCCCTGGTGGCGCTCCTCGCGACGGGCGCCTCGCTCGCCGTGGCGGCGGGCCCCGCCCAGGCAAACTTCAAGGTCGGCATGGCCGACCAGTTCGGGTCGATGTACGAGAACCCGCTCTACCAGTCCCTGAAGATCAAGCGGGTGCGTTATCTCGTGCCGTGGGACTGGTACAAGCACAAGGGCCAGAACGCCGAGGTCGTGGGCTACATGGCGATCGCGCAGGCCGCGAAGACCGACGTCCTCGTCCACTTCACCGCCCGCCGTGGTTGCTACAACGGCGGCCGCTACTCGAAGCGCAAGGTCTGCCGCGCGCCGAGCGTCAAGACCTTCACGAAGTCGTTCAAGCGCTTCAAGAAGGCGTACCCGTGGGTCAAGACCTACGGCGTCTGGAACGAGGCCAACCACCCGTCGCAGCCGACGGTGCGGAAGCCGCGCCTCGCCGCCAAGTACTTCCTCGCGCTGCGCAAGAACTGCGGCGGCTGCAAGATCGTCGCGCTCGACGTGCTCGACACGAAGAACATGCAGTCCTACGTCGCCGCGTTCCGCCGCAACGCGAAGAACAAGGCGCGGATCTACGGCCTGCACAACTACGGCGACGTCAACCGCCACCGCTCGTCCGGCACGCGCCGGCTGCTCGCGGTCGCCCCGGGCGAGGTCTGGCTGACCGAGACCGGCGGGATCCTGAAGTTCGGCCGCGACTACCCGCGCAACGCCAAGCGCCAGGCGAAGGCGACGAAGTACATGTTCCAGCTCGCGGACAAGTACGACAAGCGCCGCAGCGGCCTCCGCGGCCATATCACGCGGCTCTACAACTACCAGTGGACCGGCGCGCCGAAGTCGGCCCGCTTCGACGCCGGGCTCGTCAACGTCGACGGGTCCGCGCGCAAGGCCTACAAGGTGTTCAAGCGCCAGGCCAAGAAGCACGCCCGCTAGGAGCATCCGCCGGTGCCGGCCGCGACCTGCGCGGCCGGCACCGTCGCTCCTACGGCAGGCGCCCGCGCCAGCGCAGCGACGCGGCGAGCGAGGCGCCCAGCAGCAGCAGGCCCGCGGCCGCGAAGCCCGCGCTGATCTCGCGCCGCTCCTCGCGCGTCCCGATCTGGGAGCCGAGCCGCTCGTAGACGGCGTCCAGCGCGTCCGCGTCCTCGGCGGCGGACGTCGTGCCGCCCGACAGCTCCGCGACCTCCCGCAGGGCGTCCGGATCCGGCGGGACGGGGATCACGCGCCCGCCCGCCTCGATCTGCCCGTCGGGCGTGCCGAGCGCCACGGTCGAGATCGGCACGCCCGCCCGTGCCGCGGCGCGCGCCACCTCGGCGGGATCGCGGCCGGACTCCGTGGCGCCGTCGGACAGCAGCACCGAGACCGCCCGGCGGCTCGGGCTGCGGCCGGGCGAGGTGCGCCGGCTCGAGGCGCTGGCGCTGCGCAAGCTGCGCGCGGCGCCGGGCGCCGACGCGCTCGCCGCATGACGGAATAGGGGCGCGGGATGCGCCGTCTGGGCAGGAGACCAGGGATAACCCCGATGCGCGCCGACGGGCGCGGCGGCGACGATCCCGGTCCGACGTCCCCTCCCCACCCCGAACCGGAGCTCTCCCACACATGCGAACCCAACGCTGGACGCTCATCGTGGTCTGTGCGGCCACGGCGATGCTCATGCTGGACATCGCCGTCGTCAACACGGCCCTCTCGAGCATCTCCGCCGACCTGGACACCGGCCTGACCGGCCTGCAGTGGGTCGTGGACGCCTACACGCTGGCGCTCGCCTCCGTCGTCCTGACGGCCGGCTCGCTCGCCGACCGGCTCGGCCGCCGCAAGCTGTTCACGATCGGCCTGTCGATCTTCACCCTCGCCTCGCTCGGTTGTGCCGTGGCGCAGGACATCACGTTCCTCAACGGCATGCGCGCCGTGCAGGGCGTCGGCGCGGCGATCATGTTCGCCGTCTCGCTCGCGCTGCTCGCGAACGCGTATCCCGACATCCGCGCCCGCGCCGGCGCGCTCGCCGCCTACGGCGCGACGATCGGCGCCTCGTTCGCCGTCGGGCCGCTCGTCGGCGGCGCGCTGACCTCCGGGCTGGACTGGCGCTGGATCTTCCTCGTCAACCTGCCGATCGGCATCGCCTGCATCGCCGTGACCCGCGCCTACGTCGCCGAGTCGCGCGACCCCGCCGCGCGCGGGATCGACTGGCCCGGCCAGATCACCCTGACCGGTGGCCTGTTCCTGCTCGTCCTCGCGCTCCTGCGCGGGCACGAGGACGGCTTCGGCAGCGCCCTGATCCTCGGCGAGCTGGCCGGCGCGGCCGCGCTGATCGCCGCCTTCGTGGCGATCGAGGCGCGCGTCGCGGAGCCGATGCTCCCGCTGCGGTACTTCCGCGACCGCTCGTTCACGGGCGCCCAGATCGCCGCGTTCGCCATCTCGGCGTCGTTCTTCGCGATCTTCCTCTACACGACGCTCTACCTGCAGCAGATCCTCGGGCTGTCGGCGATCGAGGCCGGCCTCTGCTACCTGCCGGGCACGATCACGATGCTGTTCGTCAGCGCCGGGACGAGCTCGCTGGGCGGGAGGATCTCCGCCCGCGTCATGGTGGCCGGCGGGCTCGCGCTCGTCACCGTCGGCATGGTCCTGTTCACGCTGGCGGGCGTCGACTCGTCGTGGACGATCATCCTGCCCGGCGCGATGGTCGCGCTGATCGGGACCGGGTTCTTCAACCCGGCGCTCACCGCGGTCGCGCTCGGCACGGTGCCGCCCGAGCAGAGCGGCGTCGCCGCGGGCGTGAACGACACGTTCCGCCAGGCGGGGATCGCCGTCGGCGTGGCGGCGCTCGGCGCGCTCGTGCCGGCGGAGGCCGCGTTCGGCGGCTCGCCCCAGGAGTACGTCGACGGCCTGCACGACGCGCTGCTCGCCGGCGCGGCGCTGGCCGCGATCGGCGCGATCGCCGCGTGGTTCCTGATCTCGCCGAAGTTCGGCGCGGCGCCCGCCGGTCCGGACGAGGCGGTCGCGGACGACGAGCGCGTCCTCGTCGCCGCCTGACATCAGCTTCGCCGGCCGCCGCCTCCCCGGGCGGCGGCCGGCGAGGACCGATGAGTTCGGGTCGCCGCGGCAGTCACAATGCCCATGATCGACCGCACGCCCATCAAGACCCTCAACCTCGCCGTCCGCTACGACATGGCCGAGCTGCCGTGGAGCCGCGCGCTCGCGCAGCTCTCGGGCGGCCTCGCGCGGCCCGAGGCCGCGTGCTTCCTCGGCACGGTGAACGCGGCGGGCAAGCCGCACGCCGCCGGCATCGGCGCGTCCTGGTGCGACGACGACGTGTACTTCGTCACCGGCCCTGCGATGCGCAAGGCGCGCGATCTCGCCGAGAACCCGGCCTGCACGATCTCGCTCCGGCTCGAGGGGATCGACCTCGTGCTCGAGGGCGAGGCCGAGCGGACGACCGATCCCGACGTGCTCGAGAAGGTCGCCGCGATCTACCGCGACGGCGGCTGGCCGGCGAGCGTCGACGGCGACGCCCTCACGGCGCCGTACAGCGCGCCGGGCGCCGGGCCGCCGCCGTGGCACCTGTACCGGTTCGCGTTCCACACCGTGACGGGCACCGCGACCGCGGCGCCGCACGGCGCGACGCGCTGGCACTTCGCCGCCTGAGCCGCCGCGGCGGCCGCGGCTACGCTGCGCGCGTGCCGAGCATCAGCCGGGTCTCCCTGCGGCGCGACAGCGCCGTCCCGCAGCGCGCGACGAGCCTCGAGCTCTTCTACGACCTCGTCTTCGTCTTCGCGATCACGCAGGTCTCGCACCTGCTGCTCGCGCACCTGACGTGGGAGGGCGCCGGCCAGGCGGCGCTCGTGCTGCTCGTGGTCTGGTGGTCGTGGAACTACACGACCTGGGCGACGAACGAGCTCGACCCGGACGCGACGCTCGTCCGGCTGCTGCTGATCGCGCTGATGCTGGCGAGCCTGCTGATGGCGATCGCGATCCCGGAGGCGTTCGGCGAGCGCGGGCTGCTGTTCGCGGTCGCCTACGTCGTGATCCAGATCGGGCGGCACACGTTCCTGACCTTCGCCGCGGCCGCGCCGGGGACGGTCGAGCGGGCGCGCGCGGCGAGCATCCTGGTCTGGTTCCTCGCCGCCGGCGTGCTCTGGATCGCCGGCGGCATCGCCGAGGGCCCGGCGCGGACGGTGCTCTGGCTGGCGGCGCTCGCGCTCGACTACGCCGGGCCGCTCGTGACGTTCCGCGTGCCCGGGCGGCCGCGGCTCGCGCCCGAGGCCTGGGAGATCGGGACCGAGCACTTCTCCGAGCGGTTCCAGCTCTTCATCATCATCGCGCTCGGCGAGACGATCGTGATCACCGGCGCGACGACGTCGGAGCTCGAGCTCACGCAGCGCGACGGTCGCCGCGTTCGCCGTCGCCTTCCTCACCACCGCGGCGCTCTGGTGGCTGTACTTCAACCTCGTCGCCGCGATCTCGGAGCGGCGGCTCGCGCAGGCGGAGGCGCGGGTCCTGCTCGCCCGCGACGCCTACACGTACCTGCACGTCGTGCTCGTCGCGGGGATCCTGCTGAACGCGGTCGGCGACGAGCTGGTCATCGCGCACCCGACGGAGGAGCTGAGCGGCGCCGAGCTGGCCGCGACGGTGGGCGGGCCGGCGCTGTACCTGCTCGCGCACGTGCTGCTGCGGCTCCGGATGTCGGGCACGCTGGCGACGCGCCGCCTGCTCGGCGCCGCCGCGTGCGTCGTGATCGGGCTGGTCGGGTCCGCGCTCTCGGCGCTGGTCGTCGCGGCGCTCCTGCTCGCGGTGCTCGTCGCCGTGATCGTCGGCGACCAGCTCGCGGGCGTCCACCGCCGGCAGCGCGGCGAGCCGTCGCCGCTCGACCGGATCGAGACCGCGTCCTAGACAACCTGCGAGTCCGCCGCGCCCCGACGCGGCGCACCGTCAGGGCGTGGTGATCGGGACCGCCGTCCAGACGGCCCTGCTGCGCTGCACGAGGCCTGCGGCCTGGAGCTTGCGCAGCGTCTCGCGCAGCTCGGCCTCCGGCACGTCCGACTCCTGCAACAGCTCCTTGACCGAAAGCCCGTCCTCGCCGTTCGCGAGATGCTCGTACACGGTCCGGCGCATCCTGGGTTGACGGTCCAAGGTGGACGCATCGACTCCTGTGACCATGGGACGGTCCTTTCCGAGCGCTCGAGCCACCGCATCCCCGATCGCGGAAGCAGCGCTGGTACGGGAAGCCTGGAGCTTCCGCAACGTCTCACGCAGCTCGGCCTCCGGCACGTCGGACTCCTGCAGCAGCTCCTTCACCGAAAGCCCGTCCTCACCGTTCGCGAGATGCTCGTACACGGTCCGGCGCATCCTTGGTTGACGGTCCAAGGTGGACGCATCGACTCCTGTGACCATGGGGACGGTCCTTTCCGAGCGCTCGAGCCGACGCGGTCCTGATCGCGAAGCTGCGCTGGTACGGGATGAGCCGGACGCCGGAACGCCGTGAACGGCGTGTCGGCCTCCGGCCAGGTGTCAAGGACGTTACCACCGCGCAGGGCCGGATCCCCGCGGGCGTTCGCGCGACTCGTCTACAGCTCGTGCGGCGCGCGGCTTCCGCGGCCCGGCAACCGCAGCCGGGGGCGGCGCGCGTCGTCGCCGATCACCGAGACGACGGTCTGCGCGAGGTGCAGGCAGCCGGTCGAGGGGAACGCATGCCGGCGGTGCCGATGGAGGATGAGGAACAGGTCCCCGGGCGGCGCGTCCCGGTACAGGCGGCCGAGGCGCAGGTTGTCGATCGCGGCGAGCGTCGGCGTGTAGATCGCGTCGTACCAGTCCGCCGCTATCTCGGCGTTCTCGAGCACGCGTCCGCTCGCTCGCATCACGTGGTAGCCGTGCACCTGGATGTTCTCCAGCAGCTCGAGGTAGTGCGCGGGCCGGCTCACGGCGATGCGCTCGCCGCGGCGCGCCTCCGCGAGCCCGCTGTCCTCCAGGAAGATCCGCTCGAGCTCCCGGAGGACGACGTCGAGCATGTCCGCCCCGGCCGGGAGCGGGACGCGCGCGATGAGCTCCGTCACGTCGGCGTCGATCATCTCCGCGCCAGTGCGCCGCGCCAGCGCGGCGCGGTGGTGACCGTCGATCACGAAGTACGCCTCACCGAGCTTGACGGTGACGATCGGCGGGAAGGCGCCGTCGGCGAACGCGCGCTCGAGCGAGCGCAGCCGGTCGCGGCTGAACGAATGCAGCGGACGGAAGTCACGGGTGAACGAGTCGGCGCGCCCATCGGTGCCGACGAGCGCGTCGAGCGGGATCTCGCGGACCCCCACGTAGCGGCGCCCGAGCGGCTTCAGCCGGCGCTCGACGTCCTCGAGCTCGAGCAGGCGGTCGCGGCGGCGGGCCCCACGTCCCTTCATCTCGAGGTCAAGCGTACATCCGGCGCGATGTGCGTCAGGCGACGCGGCCGACCGTGACGCGGCCGCGGCGGTGGGCCGGGTCTCGCTCACCCGATCTCCTCGAACGCGCCGGAGCTCGTCGCCGATCGTGATCTCGTCGCCCTCGACGACGGGCGCGCGACGCCGCGCTCTGCCTGGACGGTCACCGGACCAGGCGCACGACCAGGCCTGCGTCGGGCCCGCCGGTCAAGCCCTCCCCCGCTCCGTTCATGAGTCCGAGGATCCGCGCGACGTAGCCGCGCGTCTCGGGGAACGGCGGGCACGCAACCGCACGCCGACACCGGCGCCGGGCCGGCGTTGTAGGCGGCCAGCGCCAGCGGGACGGTCGCGAACTGGCGCAGCAGATCGCGCATCAGGTGCGCCTGCGCGTCGATCGCCTGCTCGGGATCGAACGGGTCGTCCAGCCCCATCCCGCGCGCGGTGCCCGGCATGAACTGCGCGATCCCCTGCGCGCCGGCCGGGCTCGTCGCGAACGGGTTGAAGCCGCTCTCGGCGTACAGCTGCGCGGAGAGCAGGACCGCCGACACGCTCCAGCGCTGCGCGGCCGCGTTGATCGCCGGCGCGAAGCGCTGCGGCACGAAGTCGGGCAGCCCGCCCGCGCGCTCGCCATCCCCGCCGCCGGCGGCGGTGCGCGCCGCGGCGTGCGCGGCGCCGAGCGCGGGTTCAGCACGTAGCCGTAGTGCCAGGGCTCCCAGCTGTAGCGCTGGACGAAGTGGAAGCGCGGCGCGTTCGCGGCGAGCCACGGGTAGACCGCCGCCGGGCCGAGGTCGAGCTCGGTGCCGTTGCGATGCAGCGACGTGCCCGGGCGCGCGACCCACTTCGGGTCCGGGTGGCGCGCGAACAGCACCGCCTGCTCGGCGTCCGAGCGGAACGCGCTCCCGATCACCAGCGCGACCCCGTCCGCGGCCGCCGCCCTCGCCATCCGGTCGAACGCCTGCGCGACGTCCGGTCGCATCGGCTTCCCCTGGCGATACGCGAGCGGCCCGTCGTAGCCGCCGCCGGTGGCGAAGGCGGGCTGGCCCGCGCCGCGCGGGCGGCGCCAGCTCGGCCTCGGCGCTCGCGTGCATCGTGATGCCGGTGCTGCCGATCTCGATCCGCCGCCGCACGTCGACGCTGATCCGCACCGGCGCGATCGTCCGCGCGTCCGGGAATCCGACCTCGGCCGTGCGGCGCGCCGTTCGCTCGCGCGACGCGCGTCGCGGCGTCGCGCCCGAGCGCGACGTACGCGTCCTTGTCGAGATGGCGCGGGTTCGGCCGTCCGTCGATCCGTGCCGGCTCGAAGAGCCGCTCGTAGGCGTCGTGCATCGCCCGCGCGCCCGCCAGGGCGCGCGAGGTCGGCCGCGCGCTGGGCCGCGTCGCGCCCGCCCAGTCCTGCTGCGAACGCGCCGAGCACGACCGCGCCGGCGCCGACCGCCACCAGACCGCCGACGAGCAGGACGGCGACCTGCCCGCGGGCTCTCGCGGACGAGCCGCGCTCGCCGGCCGCTCACGCGTCCTCCGCGCCGAGCGATCGCAGGCGGCCGAGTCCGGCCATCGCCGCCCAGCGAGGCGGGCCGGAGCGGAGCGGAGCGATGATCGCGCCCGCGCGGGATCGGCAGGCCCGCGCTGACGAGCTCCCGCAGCGCCGGATCCGCGCCGGCCGGGAGGACGGCGAGCACGAGCCCCACCTCCGCGATCAACGGCTCGAACGCCGCGTCGCGCGGCCCGGCGACGGCGATCACGACGGGCGCTCCCGCGATCGCGAGGCAGCGGCGGGCCTGGGCGGCGGCCTCCGACGGCTCCGGCTCGAGCCGGAGCCAGGCCAGCCGACCGCGCGCCGTCGCCTCCAGCCCGTGGGCTTCGAGGCGACCGGCGAGCCGGCGCGCCGCAGGCGTCGTCGCGCCCGCGGGGGTCGACGGCGGGCGATCGTCGTCGGCGCCGTCCCAGGGCAGCTCGAGGTCGTCCGTCGGCTCGACGGTCGGCTGCCAGACGCAGAGGAGTGCGGCGCCGGCGCGCGCGCGGGCGCGCAACTCGCCCGCGCAGGCAGCCCCGACCGGGACCGCCGCGACGTCGGCCGCGAGCACGATCGCGTCGGTGATCGCCGGATGGTCGGGTGGCGTCGGCTGGTCGACCGCTCGCGCGGTGTCGCCGGGCTGGCTCGCGTCCGGCTCGCGTGGCGTGCGCGGGAGACGCCGCCGGCGGTGCGCGCCGGGGGCGCTCGGCGGCGGGTGAGGCGGCGCGGCGACCCGCGCGGGGTGCTCGGGTCGCCGCGCGCGTGGGCGTGGCGGCGTGAAGACGACCGCCGGTCGCGGCGGTGACCCGTCCGCGCCGCGCGGTCCCGGAGCGTCGGACGGTGTCGGGGCGCGATGAGGGTTTCGACGACGCTGCGCTGTCGACGGGCTCGACGAACGTGGCGACGACACGGCGCAGGAGGCTCGTCATCGCGGCTCCGGGCCGGCATGGGCGGACGCCGTCGCGGCGAAGGCGTCGCCGAGGAACGGCAGCGCCGACGGCGGGCGGACGGTCACGATCACGCTGCGCCCGCGCAGGTCGATCGTCGCGCGCCTGCGGGCGTCGCCGGAGAGCGCGTCGCGCGCGGCCTCGCGCGGGTCGCCGTCCTGGATCAGCGCCATCGCACCGGCCTGGGCAGCGGCCGCGGCGTCGCCCGCCGCCGCACGCGCGGCGAGCACGGCCATGATCGCGATGCCGGCGATCAGCGTGAGCGGCAGCAGCGCGACGAGCTCGACCGATGCCTGGCCGCGCTCGGCGCGCGCGGCGCGACGGATGGCGCGGAGCGGGATCATTCCTGCGGGCGGAAGCGCGCGGTCGCAGAGGTGTGGCCCAGGACCTGCAGGCCGAGGACCGGCGGGATCCGGACGGTGACGGTCACCGTGCCGCGCTCGGGCTCCTTGACCCGGAGGTCGCGGCGGAGTCCGGCCGAGAGCGCGCGCCGGGCGGCGCGCTCGGCGTCGTCGCCGATCGCCGCCGCGCGGGCGCCGGCGCGAGCGGCGCCGCCCGCCGCCCAGGCGGCGTGCCCGGCCACGACGAGCTGCCACGCGCCGGCGAGCAGGAGCGCGGCGAGCGGCAGGATCGCGACGAGCTCGGCCGCCGCCTGCCCGTCTTCGCGGATGGGTGGAGGCATGGGCCGGAGGCTCGCGTGGCGGGGCGCGCGGCTCTAGTCGCGACGGTGACGAATGTGTGCCGAAATCGCGACGAATGACACGTGGGGCGCATTGACCGCGGCTGGCGCGGTCAGGACGACCCGGGTGCGGCGCGGCGCACCGCGAGGAGGAGGCGGCGACCGCGAGCGCCGGGAGCGGCGCGGCCTCCGATCAGGCGATGCGGAGCGCGGCGCTGAGGCGGAGGTCGGCGCTCGAGCGGCCCGCGGAGAGCGTGACCTCGCCCGGCTCCAGCACCCAGGCGTGCGCCGCCTCGTCCCAGTGCTCGAGACCGCGCAGCGGCACCTCGACCTCGACGGCCACCGACTCGCCCGGCGCCGCCTCCACCCCCGCGAAGCCCACGAGCCAGCGCTCCGGGCGCTCGACCGCACTGCCCGGCCAGGACGCGTAGACCTGGACGACCTCGCGACCCGCGCGCGCACCCGTGTTGCGCACGACCACCGACGCCGCCCCGCCCGCGGCCGCCGGAGCCTCGAACGACACGTACTCCCAGCTCGTGTAGCCCTCGCCGTGCCCGAACGGGAAGAGCGACGCCGACAGCAGCGCGGCGTTGCGATGCCCGACGAAGAGCCCTTCCTCGTAGACGAGCGTCCCGTCCGCCGGCGTCGGCGACGGCAGCCCCGCCTCGCTCGACGGCCAGAGCGTCGGCAGCCGGCCGCCCGGCTCGACGCGCCCGAGCAGGACGTCCGCGAGCGCGTTCCCGTACTCCTGCCCGCCGAACCAGGTCAGCAGCACCGCGGGCACGTCGTCGACCCACGGCATCAGCACCGGCGCCCCCGAGTTCACGACCACCACGGTCCGCGGATTCGCCGACAGCCACCCGCCGGATGAGCTCGTCCTGGCGCCCCGGGAGGCCGAGCGAGGGACGGTCGAAGCTCTCGCTCTCGACCTCGTCGGTCGTGCCGACGACGACGATCGCGACGTCGGCCGAGGCCGCGAGCGCGACGGCGCGGTCCAGGCGCTCGTCGTCGGGCGCGACCGGCGGCTCCACGTCGAGCCGGAACACGTCGCCCGGCGTGCCGAACGGGAAGCCCTCGACGGCGTGCGTGAGCACGACGTCGACCGCCTCCCCCGCGGCGAGCTCCACGGGCACCGCGTGCTGCGGCGGGCGCATGTGCGCGGCGGCGACGTCCGCGTCGGGCGGCAGCGTCAGCTCGACCTCGGCCGGCGCGCCCGCGCCCAGCGCCAGCGTGAACCGCCCGAGCCCCGAGCAGCCGATCAGGTGCTCGCCGGACGCCGCCGCGACCACGCGCGTGCGCACCTCGACGGACGCCACGCGCGCCGCCTCGATCCCGTCGCCGAAGTGGACGTGCCACGCGAACCCGCCGCCCAGCCGCCGCTCGCGGCCCAGCTCCGCCCCGTCGGCGTCGAGGAAGCGGACCTCGGCGCCCGGCCCGGACCCGTCCCCCGGCAGGCGCAGCAGCTCCGGCGCCGCGACGGAGTTCCGGGTGGCCGCCCGGACGCCGCCCTCGTGCACGACCTCGACCCCGTCGCCGAGCGCGGCGCGGAGCCCGTCCAGCGGCGCCACCGTGTACGGCGGGAAGACCGTCGCGCTGCCGCCGCCGAGCGTCCGCGCGACGGCCGCGTTCGGCCCGAGCACCGCGACGCGGCGGAGCGAACCGCCGGACAGCGGGAGCAGGCTCCCCGCGTTCCGCGCGAGCACGAACGACGCCGCGGCCGCCTCGCGCAGCGTCGCCGCGACCGCAGGCGCATCCGGGGCGGGAGGATCGCGGAGCGCCGGCCGGACTCCGCCCGCGCGCCCAGCCCGAGCACCCGCTCGACCTTCGCGTCGACCGCGGACTCCGGCACCCGCCCCGCCCGCACCGCCTCGACCAGCGCGGAGCCCCACGGCCCGCCCGGCCCCGGCATCAGCAGATCGATCCCCGCGCGCGCCGGCGCGTCCGTGTCCCACGCCGCCCACCAGTCGGACATCACGAGCCCCTCGAAGCCCCATTCCTCCTTCAGCACCTCGGCGAGCAGCGGGCTGGCCGACATCGTCACGCCGTCGACCCGGTTGTAGGAGGACATGACGGCCCACGGCCGCTCCTCCCGCACGATCGCCTCGAACGGCGCCAGGTAGAGCTCGCGCAGCGCCCGCTCCCCCACCCGCACGTCGACCGTGTTGCGCTCGGTCTCCGAGTCGTTCGCGACGAAGTGCTTGACCGTCGCGCCGACGCCGCCGGACTGGAGCCCGCGCACGTAGGCGCCGCCGATCCGCGCGGTCAGCAGCGGATCCTCCGAGAAGCACTCGAAGTGGCGCCCCGCGAACGGCGTCCGGTGCAGGTTCACGGTCGGCGCCAGCAGCACGTCGACGCCCTTGCGCCGGCACTCCCCCGCCAGCAGCCCGCCGATCCGCTCGACCAGCGCCACGTCCCAGGTCGCCGCCAGCGCGGTCGCCGACGGCACGTTCGCCGACACGTCGCGCTCGTCCCAGCGCTCGCCGCGCACGCCCGCGGGCCCGTCCGACACGACGACCCGCCGCAACCCGGCCGCGGGCAGGGCGTGCAGCGACCACATGTCCGCGCCGGTGAGCAGGCGGACCTTCTCCTCGAGGGAGAGCGTCAGTACTCGCGCGACGTCCGCCACACGGTCACGCAGCCGTAGGCGCCGGCACCGATCAGCGCGAGCCAGACGAGCACGCCCAGGCCGCCCTCATCCCACAGCTTCGACGTGCCGATGAGCGCGAGCGCGATCAGCACGACCGAGCCGTACAGCAGCCCGCGGACCCTGTCCTCGAGCATGAACAGCGAGCTGCGGTGCTCCATGTACATCCGGTAGCCGAAGAACACGAGCCCACCGGCGAAGATGAGCCCGAGGATGTTGTTGATCGTGCCGGTCGCGGCGCTCCCGCCCGGGAGCTGCCAGACGGCGACCGCGAGCAGCAGCAGGATCGCGAAGTTGCGGATCAGGCGGTTGCGGTCGGGGCCCACGACCCCGAACGATAGCTACGCGATGGCTGGGATCGGCCACCGGCGGCTCGACCGATTCGATCGGCTCGAGCGCGACGGCGGGCTCGACCGCGGTGACCGCGGCCTCGTCGGGCTCCGGCGCGAACCGGTACCCGATCCCGAAGTGGGTGTGGATGTAGCGCCAGCCGGGCGAGACCTTCTCGAGCTTCTGGCGCAGCTTGCGGACGAAGACGTCGACCGAGCGGTCGCCGTGGACCATCGCGTAGCCCCAGACCCGCTGGTAGATCTCCTCGCGCTGCATGACCTGCCCGTTGGCGTCCGCCAGCAGCTGGATCAGCTCGAACTCGCGCCGCGTGAGGTCGGCGGACACGCCCCCGACGAAGGCCTGGAACTGGTCCGCGCGGATCTCGACCTCGCCCACGACCACGGGGCCGGAGTCGACGCGCGCCTCGGCGCGCTTGCGCCGGCGCACGACCGCCTCGACGCGCGCGATCAGCTCCTCCGGGTGGCACGGCTTGGTCATCCAGTCGTCGGCGCCGAGCCGCAGCCCGCGCACGCGCTGGGCGACGGAGGACCGGCCGGTGCAGACGACGACCCCCAGGCCCGGGAGCCGCGCGCAGAGCTTCTCGAGGTAGTTCCAGCCCTGCGGGCCGAGCACCTCGAGGTCGAGCACGATCGCGTTGAGCCGCATCGCGACGATCGCGTCGAGCGGCACCGGCGAGGCCAGCACGCGGTACTGCCAGCCGGCGCCCTCGAGCCGCTTCGACAGCACCTGCAGGAAGCCGGTGTCGGCGTCGAGCACGGCGAGACGGATCGGCGAGGGCTGGCTCATCTGCGGGGCAGCATAGGCACCGGAGCGGATTCCGCGCCGGACGGTAACACGGCGGTCACAGCTTTATGTGCGCGATGCGTCGCTGAACTCGCGGAACAGCCCGGAGACGACGAACGCGACCTGCTCGCCGACGTCGACCGCGTTGTCGCCGATCCGCTCCAGCGCGCGGGCCACGAGCATCATCGTCATCGCCCACTCGCGCTCGTCCGCGTCGCCGCCGATCTCGACCGCGCGGCGGAAGATCGCCTTGTTGAGCTGGTTGATCTCCTCGTCCTGGCGCACCAGATCCTCCGCCAGGTGGATGTCGCGCAGCAGGAACGCCTGCTTGGCCTGGGAGACCTCCGAGCGCGCGAGCGCGCCCATCCGCACGACCTTGGCCATGATGTCGTCGTCGACCGGCGGCTCGGTGCCGGAGATCGGGAGGATCTTCGCGATGTTCACGCACTGGTCGCCCATCCGCTCCGCGTGCTTGATCACGTGGAGCAGCGCGGCGACGACGCGCAGGTCGCTGGCCACCGGCGCCTGGAGCGCGAGCAGCGACAGGATCCCCTGGTGCACCTCGAGGTAGCGGCCGTCGATCCGGTCGTCGTCGGCGATCACGATCGAGGCGAGCTCGATGTCGCGGTGCTCGAGCGACTCGAGCGTCCGGTCGAGCGTCGTGACGACGAGGTCGAGCGCGCCGAGCGCCTGCTCCTCGAGCCGGGCGAGCTCCTCGGCGAACTGGACGCGGTGTGACTCCGGCATCCGGCCCCCCTTACCCGAACCGGCCGGAGACGTAGTCCTCGGTGGTCTTCTCGGCGGGGTTCGAGAAGATCTTCTCGGTCGAGTCGTACTCGACGAGCTGCCCCGGCTTGCCGCTGGCCTCGAGGTTGAAGAACGCGGTCATGTCGCTCGCGCGCGCCGCCTGCTGCATGTTGTGCGTGACGATGACGATGGTGTAGCGGTTCTTGAGCTCCTGCACCAGCTCCTCGATCGCGAGCGTCGCGATCGGGTCGAGCGCGGAGGCCGGCTCGTCCATCAGCAGCACCTCGGGCTCGACCGCGGTGGCGCGGGCGATGCAGAGCCGCTGCTGCTGGCCGCCGGAGAGCCCCATGCCGGGCTTGCCGAGCCGGTCCTTGACCTCGTCCCAGAGGTTCGCGCCCTGCAGCGAGCGCTCGACGACCACGTCGAGGTCCGCCTTCTTGATCTTGCGCGCGTTGAGCTTCAGCCCGGCCGCGACGTTGTCGTAGATCGACATCGTCGGGAACGGGTTCGGCGCCTGGAAGACCATGCCGATCTGCCGCCGCACGGCGGTCGGGTCGACGTTCGGGGCGTAGATGTCCTCGCCCTCGAGCACGACCGAGCCCTCGACGCGGGCGCCGGGGATCAGCTCGTGCATCCGGTTGAGCGAGCGCAGGAACGTCGACTTCCCGCAGCCGGACGAGCCGATCATCGCGGTGACGCGGTTCGGCTCGATCGTCATGTTCACGTCCTGGACGGCGTGGAACGCGCCGTAGTACAGGTTGAGGTCGGTGACCTCGACGGTCTTCGCGGCCGCCTGGACGACGGCGGGTGAGGTGGTCATCTAGCGGAGCTCCGTGCCGAATCGGCGGTAGACGAGTCGGGCGCCGATGTTCAGCACCATGACGATCAGGATCAGGACGAGCGCGGCGGTCCATGCGCGGTCGAACGACGGCTCGGGCGGGACGCCCGGGGTCTTGTACTCGTTGAACGCGAACACGGCGAGGTTCTGCATCCGGCCGTCGAACGGGTTCCAGTTCATCGACGAGATCGACGCCGGTGGTGATCAGCAGCGGCGCGGTCTCGCCGACGATCCGCGCGACCGCGAGCATCACGCCGGTGACGATGCCGGCGAGCGCCGTCGGGAGGACGACCTTCGTGATCGTGCGCCACTTCGGGACCCCGAGCGCGTACGACGCCTCGCGCAGGCTGTTGGGGACGATCCGCAGCATCTCCTCCGTCGAGCGGACGACGATCGGGATCATCAGCACCGACAGCGCGACCGAGCCCATGATCCCGAGCCGGATGCCGGGGCCGAGGAAGATCGCGAACAGCGCGTAGGCGAACAGGCCGGCGACGATCGACGGGATGCCGGTCATGACGTCGACGAAGAAGGTCAGCGTCCGCGCCAGCCGGCTCTTGCCGCCGTACTCCTGCAGGTAGATCGCGGCCATGATCCCGATCGGGACCGAGATGATCGTCGCCGCGCCCGCGATCACGAGCGTGCCGATGATCGCGTGCGCCGCGCCGCCGCCGGCGCCGATCACGCCGCGCTGCGTCTCGGTGAAGAACTCCGGGTCGAAGCGCGCGACGCCCTTCGAGACGACGGTCCAGAGCAGCGACGCGAGCGGGATCACCGCGATCGCGAACGCGCAGCTGATCAGCACGGTCATGCCGCGGTCGGTCGCCTTGCGGCGGCCCTCGACGGCGCGCGACCAGCCGTAGATCCCGACGCCGGTGATGACGGCGGTGGCGATCACGAACAGCGCGGCGTTGAAGCCGATCAGCAGCAGGATCAGCGCGACGACCACCGCGACGCCGCCGAGCACCAGCCAGGGCGCGTTGGGCGGCAGGGTGCCGGTGGCGACCGACGGGCGCAGGGACGGGGGGCGCTCCTTCAGGACGGCCGGCGCGACGACCGCGCCGTCGCCCGACCCGTCCGCCGCCGGCGGCGCGGTGTCGCCCACCTTGGGCGGCGTGGGCGGCGGCTTCTCCTCGGGCTGGGTCACGGGCGGATCCTGGCGCTCGTCGCCGACCGACATCAGATCCTCACCTCGCGGTTGATGATCGCCCGGGCGGCCATGTTGATGATCAGCGTCACGGCGAACAGCACGAGGCCGGAGGCGATCAGCGTGTTGATGTCGATGCCCGGACGACTCGGGGAAGTCGAGCGCGATGTTCGCGGCGATCGTCGACGGGTTGGCGGAGCTGATGAGGTTGAAGGTGACGCCGCCGGAGACGGAGAGGATGATCGCGACGGCCATCGTCTCGCCGAGCGCGCGGCCGAGGCCGAGCATCGAGGCGGAGATCACGGCCGACTTCCCGAACGGGAGGACGGTCATCCGGATCATCTCCCAGCGCGTGGCGCCGAGGGCGAGCGCGCCCTCCTGCAGGCGTCGCGGCGTCTGGGTGAAGACGGAGCGCGAGACGGCGGTGACGATCGGCAGGATCATCAGCGCGAGGACGAGGCCGACGATCAGCATCGTGCGCCCGGTCGCTCGACGCCGGGCCCTCGAAGAGCGGGATGAAGCTGAGCTTGTCGGCCAGCCACTCCTGGGCGCCGACCGCCGCCGGGCCGAGGACGACGATGCCCCAGAGGCCGTAGATGATGCTCGGGATCGCCGCGAGCAGATCGATCACGTAGCTCAGCGTCGGCGCGATCCGCGGCGGCGCGACGTGGCTGATGAAGATGCGCGACCGCGACCGCGATCGGCACGGCGATGATGACCGCGATGGTGGCGGCCATGAGGGTGCCGAACAGCAGCGGCCAGATGTACTTGACGAGGCCCTCGCCGCCGGGGATGGCGTCCGAGGACGCGGTGATCGCCGGCCAGGCCTTCGCGATCAGGAACGCCGCGACGCCCGCGAGGACCGTGAGGATGAGGATGCCCGCCCCCGAGGCGAAGGCCGAGAAGGCGCGGTCGCCGGCGCGGATGTTCGCGCCGCCGACTGGCGACGGTCCCGGGGTTTCGGTGCGCAGGCTCAAGCGGATCTCCTCAGGAGGTCGGCGCGGCGCGCCCGGGGACGGTCGGTCCCCGGGCGCGCGTGCGCGGATCGGTGCTACTGCGCCGCCACCGCCGACGGCCGCGGCTGCCGGCTCCAGCTGGGCGCGGAGCTTGTCGGAGATCGGCGCCGAGCCGGCCGCCTTCGCGGCGGCCTCCTGGCCCTCGGGGCTCACGATGTACTGCATGAGCCCGCCGACGACCTTGCCCTGGTTGGCGTCGTCGTACTGGGTGCAGGCGATCTGGTACGAGACCAGGATCAGCGGGTACGTGCCGGCGGCCGTCGTGGTGCGGTTCACGTCGAACGTGAACACGTACTTGCCGGCGTCGTCGGACTCCTTGGACTCGTCGACCGTCTTCGCGGCCTCCTCCGGGGTCGGCGCGACGTACGTGTCGCCGACCTTGATCTTCGCCACGCCGAGGTCGCCGGCCTGGCTGAAGTCGGCGTAGCCGATCGCGCCCGCGCCGGAGGTCACGGCCTGCACGACGCCGGAGGTGCCCTCGGCCGCCTCGCCGCCCTTGACGGGCCAGTCGCCGCTGACCTCGTGCGGCCAGTCGCTCTCCGCCGTCTGGCTCAGCCAGTCGGTGAAGTTCTCGGTCGTGCCGGACTCGTCCGAGCGGTTGACGACCGTGATGCGCTGGTCGGGCAGCTGGGCGTCCGGGTTGTCCGCGGCGATCGCCGGGTCGTTCCAGTTCGTGATCTTCTGGTCGAAGATCTGCGCCGCCGTCGCGGAGGACAGCTGCAGGTTGTCGACGCCGTCGAGGTTGTAGATCAGCGCGATCGGCGAGATGTAGACGGGCAGCTCGACGAGGTTGTCGGGGCCGCCGCAGCGCTCCTGCGCGCCGCTCAGCTCGTCGTCGGCCAGGGCCGAGTCGCTGCCCGCGAACGCGGTGCCGCCGGCCACGAACTGCTCGCGGCCGCCGCCCGAGCCGACCGGGTCGTACGAGACCGTGGTGTCGGGGTTGGCGTCCTGGAAGCCGGTGACCCAGGCCTGCATCGCCGCCTCCTGCGAGCTCGCGCCCGCGCCGGCGACCTCGCCGCTCAGGCTGCCGCCGTCGCTCGAGCTCGCGTTCGAGCTGCCCGACGAGCCGCTGTCGGAGTCATCGCCGCAGGCCGCGACGCCGAAGGCCAGCGCGCCCGCGAGGGCGAGCGCCGGCAGCATCCGGTGGTTCCTCATCTGTACCCATCCTGTTGTCGGTGATCGGGCCCCATGTGAAAGGGGTGTGAAGGCTCCGGCTCGAGCCGGTAGCCGAAGCCGAAGTGCGTGTGGATGAACCGGCACTCCGGGATCGCACGGGCCAGCTTGGCCCGCAGCTTGTGGATGTAGACGTCGACCGAGCGGTCGTCCGGGCGGAGGTCCGCCCGCCAGACCGTCGCGTACAGCTCCTCCCGCGGGACGATCCGGCCCTGTCTCCGGACCAGCGCCGCCAGCAGGCCGAGCTCCCGCTCCGACAGCGACAGCGCGCGCCCCTTGGCGAGGGCGAGGTGCTCCGCCGGCCGGACCTCCAGATCCCCGGCCCGCAGCACCTCGGGTTCGTGCGTCAGCTCCATCGGCCCGAGAGGCTCGCCGGACGGCGGCCGCTGCCGGTTACCGGCTGGTGAATGGCTCGTGAAAGGGTTGTGAACGCGGCGTGACTCCGCTCGAACGCGGGCTAGCGTCGGCGCCCGATGTGGCCCGCGAAGCCCAAGCCGGACCCCGAGCTGCTCGCGCTGTTCGAGGAGTCCGCGCGCAACGTGCAGCGCGTCGCGCTGCTGTTGCGCGACCTGCTCACGGACTATCCCGAGCAGGCGCCGCTCGCGCGGGAGATCCTGCTCTGCGAGCAGGAGGGCGACCGGATCGCCCACGACATCCTCCATCGGCTCGCGAGCACCGGCCACCGCCGCGCGGCGTTCGACGCCGCCGACGTGCACGCGCTCGCGGGCGCGCTCGACGACATCGTCGACTTCGCCGAGGAGGCCGCCGACCAGCTCGGCCTCTACGGCGTCGAGGCGCCGATGGAGCAGGCGCAGGAGGTGGCCGAGGTGCTCGTGGGCTGCGCCGAGCAGGTCGCCGCCGCGCTGCGCGGGCTGCGCAACGGCGCCGCGCTCGCGCCGCACCTGGTCGAGATCCACCGGCTCGAGAACGAGGCCGACCGGCTCCAGCGGGCCGCGGTCGCCGGCCTGTTCGCCAACGGGATCGACCCGATGATGCTGATCCGCTGGAAGGACATCTTCGACACGCTCGAGGCCGCGGTCGACGCGTGCGAGTCGGTGGCGAACGTCCTCGAGGGGATCGCCATCAAGCGCGCACGGGCCTAGCCGGGCGCAAGCCCTGCAGCGCGGCGGGCGCGCGGATATGCTCACCGGTGGAGCATCTCCCGGTGTCCGCCAGATCGAACCCGATGGCGCCTGATGCCGACCACGTCGCTCGGCTGGAACGCGAACTGGCCGAAGCGAGGGACCAGCAGGCGGCGACGAGCGAGGTCCTGGAGCTGATGGGGCACTCGGACCTCGCGCTCCAGCCGGTGTTCGAGACGGTCGTCCGCCACGCGGTGCGCCTGTGCGACGCCGACGCCGGGTTCGTGCACCGCCTCGACGGCGATCGCTACCGGCTCGCGTACCTGGTCGGCGGATCGCCCGCCTACCGGGACTACGTGTCGCGCCATCCGATCGAGATGGACCCCGGATCGCTCGTCGGGCGGGTCGGGCTCGGCCGCCGCGTGGTCCAGATCCCCGACGTGCTCGCCGACCCCGACTACCGCTGGCACACCGGGCGCGAGCTCGCCGGGTTCCGGACGATCCTGGGCGTGCCGATGCTCGCCGCCGATCGCGTCGCCGGCGTCCTGACGCTCTGGCGCGTCGACGTCGAGCCGTTCGGCGACCGCACGGTCGAGCTCCTGACCACGTTCGCGGCGCAGGCGGCGATCGCGATCCGCAACGTGCAGCTCTTCCACGACATGACCCGGTCCGTCGACGAGCTGCGCGCGCTCGGCGAGATCAGCCAGGCCGTGTCCTCGAGCCTCGACCTCGACGAGGTGCTGACGACGATCGTGGCCCGCGCCGTGCAGCTCTCCGGCACCGAGGGCGGCTCGATCTTCGAGTTCGACCAGGAGACGCGGCTGTTCCAGGTCCGCACCTGCTTCGGCACCGAGCCCGAGCTCGTCGCCGCCCTGCGCGCGACGCGCATCCATCTCGACGAGACCTTCGTCGGGCGTGCCGCTGCGAGCGGCGAGCCCCAGAGCGCGCCGGACCTCGCGGAGGAGCCGCGCGATCCGCACATCGAGCGGCTCGCGAGCGCCGGCTGGCGATCGATGCTCGTCGTGCCGCTGCGCTGGGAGGAGGAGATCATCGGCGCGCTGCTCGTGCGCCGCCGGGTCACCGGTGCCTTCTCCGCGCGCACCGCCGAGCTGCTCGAGACGCTCGCCAGCCAGTCGGCGGTCGCCATCCACAACGCCCGCGTGTTCCGGCAGCTCGAGGAGAAGTCACGCCAGCTCGAGGTCGCCAGCCGGCACAAGTCCGAGTTCCTCGCGAGCATGTCGCACGAGCTGCGCACGCCGCTCAACGCCGTGATCGGGTTCTCCGACGTGCTGCTGGAGCGCTTGTTCGGCGACCTCAACGAGCGCCAGGACGAGTATCTCCGCGACATCCGCGACTCCGGCCGCCATCTGCTCGAGCTGATCAACGAGATCCTCGACCTGTCCAAGGTCGAGGCGGGCAGGATGGAGCTCGATCCCGCGCGGCTGCCGCTCCTGCCCGTGCTCGAGCACGGGCTCGCCATGGTCCGGGAGCGGGCCGAGCGCACCGGCATCTCGCTCGAGCTCACGGCGGACCCCGCCGTCGACACCGTCTGGGCCGACGAGCTCAAGCTCAAGCAGGTCGTCCTCAACCTGCTCACGAACGCGGTGAAGTTCACCGGAGCCGGCGGCTCGGTCGTCGTGACCGCGCGGCGCGACGGCGACGCCACCGAGGTGACGGTCCGCGACACCGGCATCGGGATCGCCGAGGAGGACCGCGAACGGATCTTCGAGGCGTTCCAGCGCGGTGGCCGCGACGTGCGGACCACGACGGAGGGGACCGGCCTCGGCCTCACGCTGTCGAAGCGGATCGTCGAGCTCCATGGCGGCCGGATGTGGATCGAGAGCGTCGTCGGCGAGGGCAGCCTGTTCGGCTTCTCGCTTCCCCCGCCGGTCGCCGCGCCGACCCGCGGCCCGCCCGCGACCGCACCCGACGCGCCCGCGAACGGCCACCGCACGGTCGTCGTGATCGACGACGATCCGCTCGACCTCGACCTCGTCGAGGCGATCCTCGCGCCGGAGGGCTACACGGTCGCGCGAGCCGCCAGCGGCGAGGAGGGCGTCCGCCTCGTCCGCCACGAGCACCCGCTCGTCGTCCTGCTCGACCTGCGGATGCCGGACATGGACGGGTTCGAGGTCGCCGAGCGGCTCCGTGCGGACCCGGAGACCGCGAGCGTCCCGATCATCGTCCTGACGCACCTCGAGATGACGCGGGCGGATCGCGACCGGCTGGCCGGCCGCGTCAGCCACCTCGCGCAGAAGGGCCATCTCGACCGCGCGGCGCTCGTCGAGCTCGTCGGGCGGCTCGGCGGCGTGCACACCAGCGAGCAGGAGGCCGAGCCATGACCCTGGTCCTGATCGTCGAGGACAACCCGCGCAACCTGAAGCTCGTCCGCGACCTCCTCGGGCACGCCGGCCACGCCACGCTCGAGGCGGCGACCGCCGAGGACGGCCTGGCGCTGGCCCGGGCGCACGCGGCCCGACCTCGTGCTGATGGACGTGCAGCTGCCGGGCATGGACGGGGTCGAGGCGCTGGCGCGACTGCGCGCCGACCCGGCGACCGAGCGGATCCCGGTCGTCGCGGTCACCGCGTTCGCCATGGAGGACGAGCGCGCACGCTTCGCCGCGGCCGGCTTCGACGGCTACCTGGAGAAGCCGATCAGCGTCCGCGAGTTCCCGGGTCAGGTCGCGGAGCTGCTGAGACAGTCGGCGCGGGCATGAGCGAGTCCCCGCGGATCCTCGTCGTCGACGATCTGGCCCAGAACGTCCGCCTGCTCGAAGCCGTGCTCGCGCCGCGCGGTCACGAGGTCGTCGCCGCCGGCTCCGGCGCGGAGGCGCTCGCGCTCGCGGCCGAGGGCGACATCGACCTCGTGCTGCTCGACATCGTGATGCCGGAGATGGACGGCTACGAGGTCTGCCGGCGGCTCCGCGACGACCCGGGCACGCGCTTCCTGCCGATCGTGATGATCACCGCGAGCGGCGATCAGGAGAAGCTCACGGCGATCGAGGCCGGGGCCGACGATTTCGTGTCGAAGCCGTTCGACCACGCGGAGCTGCTCGCCCGCGTCCGCTCGCTGCTGCGGGTGAAGCGCTACCACGACACGATCGAGGCGCAGGCCGCCGAGCTGGCCGCGTTCAACCAGCAGCTCGAGCAGCGCGTGCGCGAGCAGGTCGACGAGCTCGATCGGCTGGGCCGGCTGCGCCGGTTCCTGTCGCCGCAGCTCGCCGAGCTCGTCGTGTCCTCGGGCGACGACTCGTTCCTCGAGAGCCACCGGCGCGAGATCACCGTCGTCTTCTGCGACCTGCGCGGCTTCACCGCGTTCGCCGAGACGGTCGAGCCCGAGGACGTGCTGCACGTGCTCGGCGAGTACCACCATGCGCTCGGCGATCTCGTCCATCGCTTCGAGGGGACGCTCGAGCGCTTCACCGGCGACGGGCTGATGGTCTTCTTCAACGACCCGCTGCCGTGCCCCGACGCGCCCGAGCGCGCGGTCCGCATGGCGGTGGCGATGCGCGGCCGCGTGACCCAGCTCGTGGAGGGTTGGAGCCGCATGGGCTACGACCTGCACCTCGGCATCGGGATCGCGCAGGGTCACGCCACCCTGGGGCGGATCGGCTTCGAGGGCCGCTCCGACTACGCCGCGATCGGCAGCGTGACGAATCTCGCCGCGCGCCTGTGCGAGCAGGCGGAGCCGGGCCAGATCCTGATCAGCGCCCGGGTCTACGCCGGCGCGGAGCAGGTGGTGACGGCGCAGCCGGTCGGGGACCTGTCGCTCCGCGGATTCTCCAAGCCGACGCGCGTCTACGACGTCGCGGGGCTCGACGCCGCGCGCACGAGCGCATGAGCGGGGTGCTCGAATCCCAGCCGCGCCTGAGCGAGCTCGGCGAGGAGCAGCGGAACGAGCGCTTCGCGCGGCTCCAGCAGCACCTCGGCGACGTGTGGCGCGCGATGCGGTTGAACGAGGCCGGGGAGTCGATCGTCGTCATCCCCTCGGTCGCCCCGCCGCCCGGCGACAACGGCGCGGTGGTGCAGGCGTTCGAGGAGCGCCTGCTCTTCCTGCTCTTCCTGCTCCGCCAGCCGCGCCTGCAGCTGGTCTACGTGACCGGGCGCGCGGTGAGCGAGGAGGTCGTCCAGTACTACCTCGCGCTGCTGCCCGGCGTGATCCCGAGCCATGCGCGCGCCCGCCTGCACATGGTCGCCGCGCACGACGGCTCCCCGCGACCGCTGACCGCGAAGCTGCTCGAGCGTCCGCGGGTGCTCGAGGCGGTCCGGACGCGGATCCCCGACCGCGCGCGCTGCCATCTCGTCCCCTTCACGACGTCGGCGGCGGAGCGCGACCTCGCGCTCGCGCTCGGGATCCCGCTGTACGGCGCGGACCCGCGGTTCCTGGGCTTCGGGACCAAGACCGGCTGCCGGCGGCTGTTCGCCGAGGCCGGCGTGGCCCACCCGCTCGGGTGGGAGGACATCGCCGACGTCGACGGCGTCGTCGCGGCGCTGCAGCGGATGCGCGCGGCGAAGCCCGCGGTCACGCAGGCGATCGTCAAGCACAACGACGGCGTGGCGGGCCGGGGCAACGCGGTCGTCGACCTGGGCGGGCTGCCCGCGCCCGGATCCGCCGACGAGCCCGCGGCCCTGCGCGCCCGCGTCGGGCAGCTCGAGCTCGAGAGCCTCAAGACCGACGTCGACGAGTACCTGCGCACGCTCAACGCCGGCGGCGGCATCGTGGAGGAGCGCATCACCGGCGTCGAGCTGCGCAGCCCGAGCGTCCAGCTCCGCGTGACGCCGCTCGGCGAGGTGGAGATCCTCTCGACGCACGACCAGCTCCTCGGCGGCCCGAGCGGGCAGAGCTACCTCGGCTGCGTGTTCCCCGCCGACTTCGCGTACGCCCGGCTGATCACCGTCGAGGCGGCGAAGGTCGGCGAGCGGCTCGCGCGCGAAGGCGTCCTCGGCCGGTTCGCGGTCGACTTCGTGGTCGTGCGCGAGCCGGACGGCGGATGGACGCCGTACGCCATCGAGGTCAACCTGCGCAAGGGCGGGACGACGCACCCGTTCCTCACGCTCCAGTTCCTCACCGACGGCGCCTACGACCCGGTCACCGCGCTGTTCACCGCACCGAACGGCCGCGAGAAGCATCTCGTCGCGACCGATCACCTCGAGTCGGAACGGCTCCACGGCCTCTCCGTCGACGATCTCTTCGACGTGGCCGTCCGGCATCGCCTGCACTTCGACCCCGCCCGCCAGGTCGGCGTCGTCTTCCACATGATGAGCGCGCTCGCGGAGCTCGGCCGGACCGGCATGACCGCCGTCGGCGACAGCCCGCGGCAGGCCGACGAGATCTACCGGCGCGCGGAACGCGTCCTCGTCGACGAGGCCGAGCCGCCGGTCGAGCCACCGCTGCCGCCGGTGTAGCCGGCGCCGCGCGTCACTCAGTCCGGGCGCCAGAGGAACGCGAGCTCACGCTCCCGGCGTGCGCCGCGCTTGTCGCCCGTGGACCACGAGCGCGCCGTGGTCGGCGGGCTCGGTCTCGAACCGCCACGCGCCGAGGCGGCGCGGCGGGTGGCCGGCCAGCGCGCGCTCGCTGAAGCGGGAGGCGAGCCGCATCGCGCGCTCATCCCTCAGCGCGTCACCGGCGTGGAGGCTGTAGACGCCGCCGCCGCTCCTGCGTCAGGTCGCCCAGCGCGCGCAGCTCCTTGCCGATCGGGATCCGCTGCCAGTCGGGTGATTCGTCGCGCGCCCAGCCGGGACGCGGATCCTGGTTGTCGGTGATCCGGCGCACGTCGCTGCCGTCGGCGTTCATGACGTGGATGTCGCCCGTCAGGTTGCCCGTGCCGCTGGTGAACGCGATCTGCAGGCCGTCCGGGGACCAGGCCGGCCCCTCGTCGTGGGCGTCCGCGTCGGGCTCCGCGCCGGTGAGCTGGCGCACGCCGGTCCCGTCGGCGTTCATCACGTAGATGTCCATGTCGCCGTCGACGTCGCTCTCGAACGCGATCTGCGCGCCGTCCGGTGACCACGTGCCGGCGGAGTCGTACACGCCGGGCGCGCTCTTGGGGCCGTCGAACAGCGTGACCAGCGGGTCGCCGAACGGCGCCTCCCAGCTGCCCGGCCCGGCGCCGACGGCGACCTCGACGCCGCGGTCCTCGCGCCGGTTGACCCGGCCGTACTGGGTGGCGACCAGGAGGCGCGTCATGTCCGGGCTCAGCGTCGGATACCAGAGCGGGAACCCGCGCTGCAGCACGAGCTGCTTCTCCGCGCCCGGCTCGGGGCGCATCGAGAAGATCGGCGCCGGCGCGTACGGGCCGCCGCTGGCCCGGAACAGGATGCGGCTCCCGTCGGGGAACCACCCGGGCTGGCTCGAGCTGTAGGCGCCCTCCGTCAGGTCCAGGCCGAAGGTCAGGCGCGTCTGCCGCGCTGCCGTCGGCGTTCATCCTCCAGACCTCGAAGCCGGTCAGCGCCGGGCTGCGGCGGAACACGATCTGCGTGCCGTCGGGCGAGAAGTCGGACTGCGCGTCGTACCCGCGGTGGTCGGTCAGCCGCAGCCAGTCGGAGCCGTCCGGATCGATCGTGGCGATCTCGCCCGTGCCGTCCAGCCCGTGGGTGGTGTAGGCGATGCGCCCGTTGAGCGCATCGGAGCCTGCGGCGGGCGTGGCCAGCACGGCACACGCGAGCGCAGCGGCGGCGGACGCCGACGGTCCTCGGTGGAGCATGGAGCACCTCCGCGGTGCGAGAGGGGGGTACGAGCTGAAACGGCCGTCCCGGCGCCGGTGTGCGCCGATCCCCCCGGAATGCCCGAACGGGCATCCGGGCGCGTTCCGCTCAGCCGTCTCCGCCTCACGCGGCAGCGGCGTCGGGCGGCTCGGCGAACGCGATCGCGTTGCCGTCCGGATCCGGGATCTTCACGTGGCGCACGCCGTTGGAGTACGTCTCGACCGGCTCGTGCTCGATCCGCCGGTCGGCGAGCTGCTCCAGGAGCGCGTCGAGCCCGGCGACGGCGAAGGTGATCCGGCCCGCGCCCGCCTGCGCCGCGTCGGGCTCGATGAACAGCGTGGCGTGCTCGTCGACGTCCCAGAGGATCTCGTCCCCGGCGCGCATGTCCGGAGGCCGGCCGAAGAACCGCGTGTACCAGTCGATCCCGGCGTCGAGGTCGGAGACCGGGACACCGGCGATGAGGTGGGTGATCGCGCTCATGTCCAGACGTCGGAGGCGGCGACGGCTCGGGTCATCGGATGACGGTGATCGCGCCGCCCGGCGTCGCGGTCCACAGCTCCCTCCCGACGGTGGCCATGCCGGCGACGCCCGGTGGCGGGAAGCTCGATCGCACCGCGCCGCCTGCCGCTCTCCGGGTCGAGCCGGAGCAGCTGATCGTGGGAGAGGTCCCTCGACTCCGGAGCGAGGACCTGCACCCAGAGGTCCCCTTCCCGCCCGTGAACCCCGCCGATGTCCTTCCCGGCTGCCACGCGCCAGACGATGCGACCGTCCGAGGGGTCGATCAGGGCGAGCCCGCCGCGGCCGAGCAGCAGCATCAGCCGGCCCGACGGACCACCGACGAGGTAGGCCGCGACCGGGGCGCGGACGCGCTGCGCGCCGGAGGCCCGGCCGCTGCGGGTGTCGTAGCGCATCAAGCGGCCCTCGGCGCTCAGCGCCCAGACGTACTCCTCCGTGATCACGATGCCGCGTGGATCCCCGGCGGGAGTGCCGAGCGCGATGTGCAGGTCGGGCGCATCCGTCCGCGGATCGACGCGCAGCACCCCGTCGAGCCCGACCGCCCAGACGGTGCGGCCGGCGATCCGCACGTCGACGGGCACGAAGCGAGCGCCGCTGCCCGTGCGCATCGGAATGTGCGCGACGACGCGATTCGTGCGGGGATCGATGCGCAGGAGCCGCACCGGTCCCTCGGCGCCGCCGTACTGCAGATCGCCGGCGACCACCCAGACCGCACCGGCGCCGGCGGCGACCCGCGCCTCGCCGCCCACCGCGATGCGCGCGATCACGCGCCGCGTGCGCGGGTCGATGCGCAGGACGTCACCGCGGATCGGATCCGCGCTCCATACGGAGCCGAATCCGGGAGCGAGTGACGACAGGCCGTCCGCGACCTGGTACGTGCCGATCACCTTCGGCGCCTCGGGCTCGGGCTCGCCACGCAGCTGAAGCGCCCCGAGCGCGACGGCCAGCGCGAGCAGGACGCCGAGCGCGATGGCCGCGACCGGCTCAGGACCCGGGAGCCTCCGCCGAGCACGGACGAGCCCCAGCCCGACGCGCCCGCGCTGCTCGTCCTGGAGCGCCACGTCGCGCAGCTGGAGCTTGAGCTCCTTCACGAAATCGTCGGTCATCGACGTACCCCCATCCACTCCCTCATCGCCGCCAGCCCGCGGCTCACCCGCTTGCGGACGACCGCTTCAGACGTCTCGAGCTCCCGCGCCAACTGCCCGTACGGGCGCTCGTCCAGGATGTGCGCGGCGACAGCCTCGCGCTGGTCGGGCGCCAGACGGTCCATCAGGACGCGGGCGTGATCCGGCTCGCCGAGACCGTCGATGCGCGCGAACTCCGCGTCGGTGAGCTCGATCCGCTCCATGCCCAGCCGCCGCCGCATGCGCCGGTCGGCATGGCCGCGGCGCTGGGCATCGGCGAGCTTCTTCGCCGCGATCCCGTAGAGCCAAGCCGTGGCGGGGCCGGCCTCGGGGCGGTAGCGGTGGCGGCTCGCCAGGGCCCCGGCGAAGGTCTCGGCGCACAGGTCCGCAGCCAGCTCGGGGTCACGGGTCCGCCGCACGAAGTATCCGAGCAGCGCCCGGACGTGGCGGCAATAGAACAGCTCGAACGACGCGGCGTCGCTCCGGGGCAACAGCTGCTCATCGGAAGGGTCCGGCATGCGCATCACGACCCAGTTCGCAGAACGCGAGATGCTGTGACCGCGCATTGTCCTGCCGCCGGGAGGCGCGGTCCAGCCCGAACGCGGTCACAAACCGGCGCCGCGCGCGAACCACCGGCTGTACACCACCGGAAAGGACGCCATGCGCACCCACTCACGCAGGGTCTGGCCGCTCCTCGCGGCCGATGCCGTACCCGCCATCCTCGCCGTGTTCGTGCTCGACGGCGCGATCGCCGGGGTGCTCGCCTTCGTCGCCCTGCTCGGCTTGCTCGGCTGCGCGATCTACGGCCTCGCCGGCGAGAAGGTCCAGGACGGCGCCGGCGGCATCGCAGGCGGCACCGGGTACTGACCCCCCGCGCTGCTGTGACCGCTTGCCGCCCGTCGGCAGCGGACATGGCGTCGCGCAATCGACCGGGTTAGGATCGGGTCAGCGCTCGAGAGGACCCGCCATGCCGCTCATCTCGCCGCGAAAGCAGATGCAGTTCCTGTACCGCCGCGCGGCCGGACCTGACGATTTTCCGTGGCACGAGGACAAGCCCACGCGGGCTGCTCGAGGAGGCGGTCGCGTCGCGGCCGACCAAGGGCCGTGCCCTGGACCTCGGCTGCGGGTCGGGGTTCTACACGGTCTATCTCGCGCAGCAGGGCTTCGAGGTGACCGGCGTGGACTTCGTCTCGGACGCGATCGCCATGGCACGCGAGCGGGCGACGGCAGCGGGCGTCGCGGTCGAGCTGGTCGAAGCAGACGTCCTCGAATGGGAATCCCCGTCCACGTTCGAGCTGGTGCTCGACCGCGGAATGCTCAACCTCCTGCGGGCCGGCGACGTGGCCGAATACCGGCGACGGTTGTTCCACTGGCTCGCACCCGACGGGGACTACGTGCTCGACCACGCGCTCAAGCGCCGACCGCGCGATTGGCGTCCGATCGGACCCACCAAGCGCAGCGAGGCGGAGATCCTCGCGTTGTTCGAGCCCGACCTGGAGCTTCGAGCCCACGAGCGCTTCGCTGCCCGGGTGCCGCTGCCGGTCGGGCCCTGGCTCTTCTTCGGCGTGTACTGGTTTCGCCGTCCCGCCTAGCTGACGGAATGCGCCCGGTCGCAGGGGGTCTGGATGGGTGACGCATCGGCCCGCCCGGGGCCGGAGCGATACCGAAGGAGTCATCGTGCCGCGCACGTCCTCGTCCGCAGCCTCGCCGCTGCCGCCACGGCGCTCGGCCTGGCCGGCGTCGGCATCGTCGGCGCGCATGCCGGGGCGGTCGGTGGGCACGCGCCGGTGAGCGCGTGCAATCTCGCGGCACAGCGGGACCCCGGCGCCAACGTCGTCACGGGCGCGACGACGGGCGACGACGTCCTCACCGGCACGCGCGGCCCGGACATCATCGACGGCGCCGCAGGCGACGACACCATCCGAGGTCGCGGCGGCGGCGATGTGCTCTGCGGCGGCGACGGCGACGACGTCTTCGTCGCGAGTCCCGGCGAGGACAGGGTCGAGGGCGACGCCGGTGCCGACCGGGTACTGGCCGTCGACCGTGGCGCCGACGGCGCGACGCGACGCGCAGCTGCTCGCCCGCCACTCGCCGCTCGTGACCGCCCCGGCTCCTCGCTAGGGGCCGCCTCGCTCAGCAGCCCATGTGGCGGATCGGGTCGCAGATCCCGCCGTCGCGCATGATGATCCCCTGCCCCGCGGCGCCCGGTCCCTGCGTGGGCACATAGGGAGAGGGATTGGCGGAGGTCGGCGTCGGATGACACTGCTTCTCACGCCGTTAGACACCCGGCGCGGCCGTGCATTCCGCCGCGGCCGGCGCCGGCGGTCTACTTGATCTCGGCTGCGGCCGGCGCGTACTACGCGCGCCGGCGCGAGCGCGAGCGCTGAGCCCGCCGGGGCTGCGCCGGCCGCAGGCGCGCCTTGCGATGCTCGGGCCACTCGAGCGTCAGCGTGCCGCCGACCTGGAGCCCGTGCCAGCGCTCGGAGATCCGCTCGAGCTCGCTCAAGAGATCGGCCGACACCGCCTCCCGCGCGCCCGGATCGACCGACTCGGCGAACGCCCAGCGGCGCCCGCGACGCGCGTGCCACGCTGCCGTGCACGCGGCCGCGAGACGCTCGGACCGCGCCATCTCCTCGCGCCCGAGCGTGCCGAGACGCGCGCTGCGCCGGCGCGCAGGATCCCGACGGCGATGCGGAATCGTGAAGAACGTGCCCGCGTCCCCACCCGCGGCGAGCTGACCGAACACGCCACCCGCGATGCCGCAGTGCCGCTCGACCACGAAATGCACCAGGTCATGCGGAAGCCACGGATCGAAGCCAGGACCGTGCGGCATGTGCATGGTCGATCCGTCACCCCGATCGACCTCGATCCGATAGCGCCGCTCTCCGCTCCTGACGAACGTCACGCGCACGGGACGATCATGACCGATCCCGCGAGCGAGTCCGGTTGACACCGGTCCGCGGACGCGAGAGGGTCGGTTCGGGCCGCACAGGAACCTGACGGGCCACGGAACCGCACGGCGGTCCACTCGCGCCCAACCCCCGCCCTGGGAGGAGTACCCATGCGCGCCACCCGCCTACGCCGAGCGATGCTCGGCGGTCTTGCGCTGCTCTCCGCGCTCGCGCTCGCCGCTCCGGCACGCGCGGACACCGTCACCGACTGGGACCAGATCGCCGCCGCGGCGCTGCAGTCGCCGGGAACGGCCACGCCGCCCGGCGCCGGCCAGGGTGCGCCCTCGATCGCGCACCTGGCCATGGTCCACGCCGCCGTCTACGACGCGGTGAACGCGATCGACGGCGGCCACGAGCCGTACGTCTCCTCGCCCGCGGCCGAGCCCTGGTACTCGGAGGATGCCGCCGTTGCGACCGCCGCTCACCACGTGCTCGTCAACGGCGGGCTCGGCATCCCCGCCGCGCGCCTGTCCGCCATCGACACCGCGTACCAGACCGCGATCGACGCGATCCCGCCCGGACCGGCGAAGGCCGGCGGGATCGCCACCGGCGAGGCTGCCGCGATCGCGCTGTTGGCGGCGCGCGCGGGCGACGGCCGCTTCGGGGCCTTCCGTTTCACGGTCGGGACGCTGCCGGGCGAATGGCGGCCGACCAGCGGCGTCAACGACCCCGGTGCCTGGCTGAAGGACGTCACCCCGTTCGTGCTCCGGCACCCTGACCTGTTCCGCGGCCGCCCGCCGCACGGACTCAGGACGCGCGCCTACGCCGCCGACTTCAAGGAGGTCAAGGCCGTCGGATCGGTGGGGAGCGACGGTCCGCACTCCCGACCAGACCGCCGTCGCCCAGTACTGGGGCCTGACCAACGCGACCGCGACGATCTCGAGCATCCTCCGCTCCGTCGCGAACGGCCAGGGCGGCACGCTCGCCGACCACGCCCGGCTGCTCGCCCGCGCCTACACGAACGCGGCGGACGCGCTGATCGTCACGTGGCGTGACAAGGCCCGCTACAGCTTCTGGCGGCCCGTCACGGCGATCCACGAGGCGGCGAGCGACGGCAACAAGGCGACGCGGGCCGACACCGCCTGGGCGTCGCTGATCGCGGCGCCGCCCTACCCCGAGCATCCGTCCGGCCTGTCCGCGCTCGGCTGCGCCGCGGTGGACACGATGCAGCACTTCTACGGCCGCGACGCGGCGACGTTCAGCGGCACGACGCCGGGCAACGTGACGCGCACGTTCACGCGCTTCTCGGCAGGTGTGCGCCGACATCGTCGACGCGCGCGTGTGGTCCGGCATCCATTTCCGGTTCGCCGACGAGCAGGCCGCGAAGATCGGCCGCCGCGTCGCCCACTGGGGCAACCGGCACGCCTTCCGCTGACCGCGGTCCGCGCCCTGGCGCCTCACAGCGCCAGGGCGCGTCTGCCGCGGCCTTCCCGACTCGGAGGCGTCGCCGGCTCAGGCTGCGGGGATGCGCTCGGCGAAAGACACGCCCTCTCGAGGCAGGCCCGGCTATCCGCCGTGGCGGAGCCGCAAGCCCTGCGGGAGCCGGTCCAGCAGGCGCGGCGTCCACCACGCGACCGGGCCGAGCAGGCGCAGGACGGCCGGCAGCAGCAGGAGGCGGACGAGCAGCGTGTCGAGCAGCACGGCCACGCCGAGGATCACGCCCATCTCCTTCGGCGCGAGCGGTCCGGAGAGCGCGAAGGTGAAGAACACGACCACCATCACCGCGCCGGCCGCGTTGATCACCCTGCCCGAGCCCGCGAGCCCCTCGACGAGGCCGGACCGTGGATCGCCGGTGCGGTCGAGCTCGGCCCTGATGGAGCTCAGCAGGAACACGCTGTAGTCCATCGCGAGCGCGAAGATCAGGGCGAAGAAGAAGATCGGCGCCCACGCGTCGACGAAGCCCTGGGAGGAGAAGCCGAGCAGCGCCTCCCCGTGGCCGTCCTGGAAGACCAGCTTCGCGACGCCGAACGCCGCCGCCGTGGCGAGCAGGTTCATCAGCACGGCCGCCGCGGCCGCGACCGGTGCGCGGACGACGAGCACCAGCAGCGCGAAGCCGACCGCGACCACGAGGCCGTACACGAGCGGAAGCCGGCGGGCGAGCGCGCGCTCGAGATCGTGGGCCTCGGCGGCCGCGCCGCCGACGAGCGCGCCGTCCGGCAGCCGCGAGCGCACGCCGTCGACGAGCTCGCTGCCCCCGGAGACGGGACGCACCCGCGTCAGCGCGAGGCCGCCCCGCCGCTCCGCCGGCGTCACGGCAGCGACGCCGGGGGTGTCGCGGAGCAGCCGCGCGCACGCGCCGACTCCTCGCCGGCGCCACGACCTGCAGCTCGGCGGGCGCCCCGCGCGCCGAACGCCTCCTGGAGGCGCTCGGCGCCGACGCGCGCGCTCGCGTCGGCGGGCAGGACGCCGGTCGCCGGCATCGCCGTGCGCAGATCGAGCCCTGCGAGCCGCGAGCGGGACGAGCAGCCGCGAGCGCGAGTCCGCCGATCACGACCGGGCGGCGCCAGATCAGCCGTCCCCAGCGCGCGAACGCCTCGCTGCGGTGCTGCACGGCACCCGCCCAGGGCAGCGCGAAGCGGTCGATGCGCGTGCCGAGGCGCGCGAGCAGCGCCGGCAGCAGGGTCAGCGACGCGGCGAGGACGAACCCCACGGCGAGCAGGATCCCGAGCGCGCTCGTGCGGAACGGCTGGCTCGGCACGACCATGATCGCGCCCAGCGCCGCCAGCACCGCCACGCCGCTGACGAGCACCGCCCTGCCCGCGCTGTCCATCGTCTCGGCGACGGCGTCGTCCGGACGCAGGCCCGCGCGCAGCGCGGCGCGGAACCGGACCACGACGAAGAGCGTGTAGTCGATCCCCACGGCGAGCGCGAACATCAGCGCGAAGTTCATCGCCCAGATCGTGATGCCGGTGAGCTGTGCGCCGATCCAGAGCGCGCCGGCCGTGGCCACCAGTCCCAGGATCGCGAGGACCAGCGGGATCCCGGCCGCGGCGAGCGAGCCGAAGGCGATGGCGAGGACGGCCAGCGTGACCGGCCAGGAGAGCACCTCGGAGCGCAGCATCGCGGCCTTGTTCTCCTCGTTGAACTCCGACCACAACGCGGCGGAGCCGGTGAGCGACACCTCGATGCCCGGTCCTGCCGCCGCCTCGAGCCGATCGCGCAGGCGACTCGCGGCGCGCACCATCTCGGCGGTGCCGGCGGCCGCGCCGCCGCGCACGACGGCCACCCGCCCGTCCGGCGCGATCGCGGGCGACGGCACGGCTCCGACCGCGGGGTCGCGCCGCAGCAGGCCCGCCACGCGGCCCACCGTCGCGCGGAAGCGCCGGGCTCGCACTGTCGTGCGTGCGCGAGCTGACGACCGCGAGCAGCGCATAGCTGCCCTGACCGTCGAAGTGCCGATCGATCAGACGGCGGGCCTCCACGGACTCCGAGCCATCGGCCTGCCAGCCGCCCCCGGACAGCGCATGCTCGGCGCGCGGAGCGAGTACGCCGAGGACGACGGCGACGACGACCCAGGCGAGCAGCGACCGTGCGGCGGTGGGTGGCCGCCCAGCGGCCGAGGCGCCCCAGCGGGCCGAGCCCCTGTCCGTCGCTCGGGCGGGTGTCACGAGGTGAGCGGTCGAGCTGGAGCATGGCGCCAACGTACGGGCCGGCCCGCGGCCCGTCGTGAGGCATTCGCCCCAACTTCGCGCGATCAGTCGACGAGCCCGTGGCGCATCGCGTAGAGCGATGCCTCCGCGCGGGTGGAGACCGCGAGCTTGGTGTAGATGTGCTCGATGTGGTTGCGCGCGGTCTTGTCGGCGATCACGAGCTGCCGGGCGACGTCGCGGCTGGACGCGCCACGGGCGACGAGCAGCAGGACCTCGAGCTCGCGTGCGGTGAGCCCGGCGGGGCGGGCACGGTCGCGGAGGCTCGCGCGCGGGTGACCGGCGGCGCCGAGGACGTCCTCCGCCGCGTCGGCGTCGATCCGTCCGGCCCGCACCTCGCCGCGCAGCTCGGCCGCCGCCGCGTCCGGCCGCGAGGGCCTCGCGGTGCGGGCGCGCCTCGGTCATCGCGTGGTAGACGTCCGCCGCGGCCAGCATCCGGGCGGAAGGCGACAGGGCGGACCCCGGCAGCGAGCGGTGATAGCCCGAGCCGTCCAGGCGCTCGTGGTGGGCGGCCGCGATCGCTCCCAGTCGGGCCAGCGCCTCCGGGCGCGCGAGCATGCGCTCGGTGTAGTAGGGATGCAGCCGCACCCGCTCGCGCTCGGCGTCGGTCAGCGGCCCGGGCTTGTCCCAGATCGTGTTCGGCACCCCGGTCCGCCCCAGGTCGTGCAGGAGCGCGGCGCGGCGCAGCTCCGTGACCGCGTCGGCGGGCAGCCCCGCCTCCTGCGCTGCCGCGGCGGCGAGCCGTGCGACGCCGCGTGAGTGGCCCGTGAACCAGGGCGACTTGAGGTCGCCGAAGTCGGCGACCGCCTCGAGCGCGGCGTCGAGCCGGTCGCCCGCGAGCGCCTTGGCCAGGCCCGGCTCGGCCGCGATCACCGCGTCCCAGCTCGACTCCTCGGCCAGCCCGTCGAGCAGCTCGCGGGCGCAATCGGTGAACGCCTCCACCACCCGCGGGTCGAACTGTCCCCCGGCGCGATCGCGTGCGACCGCGATCGCGGCGTCGACGCCGCCGACGCGATGGTGGACCTCGGCGATCGCGGCGACGTGGACGAGCCTGATCGCCGGCGGCAGCTCCTCGCCGCCCGTCCCGCCCGGGATCCCGGTCCCGTCCCAGCGCGAGAAGACGTGCAGCAGCGGCTGCTGCACCTCGGGGCCGAGCTCCAGCCGCCGCGCGATCGCCGCGGCGACCTGGCAGTGCGCCGTCATCGCCTCGGCAGCGTCGCGCCCGCCGGTCGCCACCAGCGCCGCGGCCATCCCCGCCCGCCGCAGCGGTGGACGCCCGGTCGCCGACCCGGCGCAGCAGGAAGCCGGCCATCGGCAGGCCGGCGAGATCCACCCGATGCGCGTCCGCGCGCAGCGCGAGGTCGTCGCCGAACTGATGCGCCAGCTCGTGCGAGTCGGCCGTGCAGCCGACCCAGGCCAGCATCGCCACGTAGTACACGGCGGCGCGGTCCGCCTCGTCCAGACCCAGCCGCTCCGCGAGCCCGAGCGCGATCCGGCACTGACGCAGCACGTGCTCCTGCGGCAACCCGAGGCCGAGATCGGTCGCCAGCGACCAGGCGGCGACCAGCTCGGCCAGGCGCAGGCGCATCAACGCCCACCCTAACCGGGGCCCGGAGCGCTAGCTCGCGACGGCCTCCAGCTCCGCGTAGAGCGCCTCGATCCGCGCCTTCGCCTCCGCGTGGCGGCGCGTCGACCGCTCCGCCGAGCGCGGGTCGTTCCAGGCCTGCGGATCGGCGAGCTCGGCGCTCGAGCTCGGCCAGCTCGGCCTCCGCCTGCTCGATCTCGCTCTCCAGGTTGCGCGCCCGCTTGACCTGGTTCTTCGACGGCGCCGGCGGCCGGCGGCGGCGCCGGGCGCGCCGGGCTCGCGGCCTTGCCGCGCGCCTTCGCCTCGCGCTCGGCCTCGGCCCGCTCCTCGCGCACGCGCACGTACTCGGGCCACCCGCCGACGTAGGAGTGCAGCGTCTCCTCCTCGATCGCGATCGTGCGCGTGCCGACGGCGTCGAGCAGCGCGCGGTCGTGCGAGATCAGGAGCAGCGCGCCCGGGAACGCCTGCAGCGCGCGTCTCGAGCGCCTCGCGGCTCTCGAGGTCGAGGTGGTTCGTCGGCTCGTCGAGGATCAGCACGTTGGAGCCCGACTGGACGAGCACGGCGAGCGAGAGCCGCCGCCGCTCGCCGCCCGAGAGCCCGTCGAGCGGCTTCTCGGCCTCCTCGCCGCTGAACAGGAAGCGGCCGAGCAGCGCGCGCGTCTCGTTCGGCTTGAGCCCGGTCGCGCGCTGGCACGCCTCCAGCACGGTGCCGGACGAGCCGAGCTCCTCGGCGTGCTGGCTGAGCAGCCCGACCTTGAGGTTGTGGCCGCGGCGCAGCTTGCCGGCGTCGAGCTCGCGCTCGCCGGCGAGCGTGTTGATCAGCGTCGTCTTGCCGGTGCCGTTGGCGCCGACGAGCGTCACGTGCTCGCCGCGCTCCAGCCAGAACTCGAAGTCGTCGAGCAGCACGCGGTCGCCGATCCGCAGCGCGCCGTCCTCGACCTCGAAGACCACGCGGCCGGTCCGCTCCGGCGGCTTGAAGGCGAAGCCGAGCGCCTTGCCGTCGCGCGGGTCGCGCGTGACCCGCTCCAGCTTGTCGAGCTTCTTCTGGCGCGACTGCGCCTGGCGTGCGCGCGTGCCCGCGCGGAAGCGCGTGACGAACCGCTCGAGCGCCGCGATCTCGGCCTCCTGGCGCTCGATCGCGCGGCCGAGCGCCAGCTCGCGCGCGGCCTTCTCCTTGCGCCAGGCGTGCCACGTGCCCTTGAAGTACCGGCCGCGCCCGCCCTCCAGCTCGAGCACGGCGGTGCCGACCGCCTCGAGGAACCAGCGGTCGTGCGCGACCAGCACGACGGCGGCGTCGAGCGACTGCAGGTGCCCCTCGAGCCACTCGAGCGAGGCGATGTCGAGGTGGTTCGTCGGCTCGTCGAGCAGCAGCAGGTCGGGGTCGCCGGCGAGCGCGCGGGCGAGCGAGGCGCGCGTCAGCTCGCCGCCGCTGAACGTCGAGAGGTCGCGGTCGAGGTGGGCGTCGGCGAAGCCGAGCCCGTGGAGCGTGGCGTTGACGCCCTCGCGCCAGGTGTAGCCGCCCGCATGCTCGAGCCGGGACTGGGCGCGGCTGTAGCCGTCGAGCGTGGCGGCGTCCATCGCACCGCCGGCCATCGCCTCCTCGAGCCGCGCGAGCTCGGCCTCGAGCGCCAGCAGCTCGCCGCAGCCCCCGAGGACGTAGTCGCGCAGGGTGATGTCGCGGTCGCGCGGCGGCCGCTGGTCGTGCAGCTTCACGCGCGTGTCCTTGGCGAACGCGAGCTGCCCGCCGTCGATCGACGTCTCGCCCGAGAGCATCCGCAGCAGGGTCGTCTTGCCGGACCCGTTGCGGCCCGACAGGGTCAGCCGATCGCGGCGCTCGAGCTTGAACGAGACACCGCGCAGAAGCGGCTCTCCGGCCATGTCCTTGGCGAGGTCTGAAGCGATGACGACGGCCACGGGGCCATGGTACGGTGACGGCCGATGCGCGCCCTGAAGACGTCGCTCCTCACCCTCGCCCTGCTGGCGCTCACGGCGCCGGCCGCGCTCGCGCACGACGGCGGCGAGGGCCTCTGGGGGGAGACGAACGACAAGGTCATCACCAACGCGGGCTTCATCCTGATCGCGTTCTTCCCGCTCTTCATCCTCTGCGCGAGCCTGATCCAGTGGCGGTTGGAGAAGCGCAAGGACGCGCGCAAGGCGGCGGCGAAGTCGCGCAAGGCGCGCGTCGACGTCCGCGGCGGCTGGTAGCCGCAACTTTCGTTCCTCGAGCGGGTATACGACGGGCGCAATGCTGCGCCGCACCCTGCCGTTCCTGCTCGCGCTCGCCGCGCTCGCGCTCGCGCCCGCGATCGCGCATGCCGGCAGCTATCACGTCTACACCTGTGCGGCCGGCGGCGGGAACTGGGGCAACGGCGCCTGGACCGGCAGCGCGGTCACGAACTACGTGGTCGACACGAACTGCACACCCGCGGGTTCGCTGATCGGCCTGCGGATCGACGGCAACAAGGCGATCGCGAACGGGTCGTCCGCCTCGCTCACGTTCACCAGCCCGATCGGGACCTGGATCACCGACTTCCGCGTCAACCGGCTGCTGGACTTCAACTCGAACCCGGCGCTCGAGGGCACGCGGCCGCTGTACGCGCTCTACGCGCTCGGCCGCACCCCGTTCGCCGGCGCCGGCGACTACGACACCAGCACGCGCCGGCGGCTGCAGGTCTCGGGCGGCTGGTACGGCTATCCGTCGGGCGACGCCACGATCAGCCGGCGGACGACCTCGCTGCGCCAGTTCGGGGCCCTGGCCGCGTACCGCGGCGGCGCGCGCACGCTGTCGATCACCGTCGGGTGCTTCCGGCGCACGACGAACTGCTCGGCGCCCGCGGGCGGGCGCGTCTTCCACGTGCTCTACGGCGTCGACGTCACGGTCTACGACCCGGCGCCGCCGTCGCCGACGGTCGCCGCCGAGGGCCTGCTCGCGCGCGGGCAGCGCCAGGGCTCCGATCCGGTCGTGATCAGCGCCACCGACAACGCCGGCATCCGCCGGGTCGAGCTCTGGGACGTGACCGGCGCCGCGCCCGTGCTCGTCGGCGCCCGCGACGCGACGTGCACGCCGCGGCTCGCCAAGCCGTGCCCGGACCTCGCCAAGACCCCGATCGTGCCGACCGCGCTGCGGATCGGCCGTCGCGAAGTGCTCGTGCGGACGATCGACGGCGCCGGCAACCAGACGGGACAGCGGCCCGTTCCCCGTCGACGTCATCACGCCGTCGACGCGCGGCGGCCTCAACGGCGCCGGCGCGACCGAGACGGCGACGCTCCGCGCCCGGTTCTCGAAGGGCGGCAAGCGCAAGCGCACCGTCCGCTACGGGCGTGCGGTCGTGATCCGCGGCGCGCTGCGCAACGCGGCGGGACAGCCGATCGCCGGCGCACGGATCCGGCTGCAGAGCCGCGACCTCGCCCCCGGGGCACGGCTGCGCCACCGCACCTCCGCCGTGACCCAGGGCGACGGGACATTCGCGATCACCGCACGGGCGCGCGCGTCGCGCGAGCTCGTGGTCGGCTGGCGCTACCGGCTCGGCGACGCGCTGAACGCCGCGCAGGACGAGCTCGAGCTGCGGGCGCGCGCCGGCGCGTCGCTGTACCCGTCGACGCAGAACCCGCGCGTCGGCCGGCCGTTCGCGCTCCGCGGCCGGCTCGCCGAGCCCGCGCGCGGGGTCAGCGTGATCCTCCAGGGCAGACCGCCCGGCGCGCGCCGCTTCACCACCTTCGCCGACACCGTGACCCGTCGCGGCGGGCGCTTCGGCGGCCACTACCGCTTCCGCGACCCGGCCTCGCGCGGCCGCCGGTTCGCCTTCCGCGCGAAGATCAAGCCGGGCGCCCGCTACCCGTACGAGCGCGGGTACTCGCGGACGGTCCGCGTGCGCGTCGGCTAGCCGGGCGCAGCCGGATAGGCTCCCGCTCGGTGACCGAGGCGAGCGAGGAGAGAAAGACGACGTGCCGACCTACTTCGTGACGGGCGCCACCGGCTTCATCGGCCGGCACCTGGTCGAGCGGCTGCTCGCCCGCGACGGCGAGCGAAGCGGTGACGACGCCTCTGGCGGAGGCAGAATCCACGTGCTCGTGCGCCCCGGCTCGGAGGCGAAGCTGGCGCGGCTCGGCGACAGCGCGCGGATCCACGCGGTCACCGGCGACCTGGCCGAGCCGTACCTCGGCCTCGACGCGGCGCAGCGCGACGCGCTGCGCGGGAACGTCGACCACTTCTTCCACCTCGCCGCGATCTACGACATGACCGCGGACGAGACCGCGAACGCGCTGCACAACGTGGCCGGGACGCAGCACGCGATCGACCTCGCCAACGACCTCGAGGCGGGGATCTTCCACCACGCCTCGTCGATCGCCGTGGCCGGCAGCTACGAGGGCCACTTCACCGAGGACATGTTCGACGAGGGCCAGAAGCTGCCCTCGCCGTACCACCGGACGAAGTTCGAGTCGGAGAAGCTCGTCCGCGCCCGCGTGGACGGGGCCTGGCGCGTGTACCGCCCGTCGATCGTCGTCGGCGACTCGCGCACGGGCGAGATGGACAAGATCGACGGCCCGTACTACTTCTTCAAGGCGATCCAGAAGGCGCGCCACGCGCTGCCCGAGTGGTTCCCGCTCATCGGGCTCGAGGTCGGCTGGACCAACATCGTCCCGGTCGACTTCGTCGCCGCCGCGATCGACCACATCGCGCACGAGCCGGACCTCGACGGCCAGGCGTTCCACCTCGTCAACCCGCGCCCGCAGCGCGCCGGCGACGTGCTCAACACGTTCGCCCGCGCCGGCCACGCCCCGCAGATGGCGATCCGCGTCGACAAGCGGATGACCGACATGCTGCCGAAGGGCGTCCTGTCCTACGCGATGAAGCTGCCGGCGCTGAAGGACATCCGGCGCACGCTGCTCGCCGACCTCGGGATCCCCGACACGGTGATCGAGCACATGGCGCTCGTCCCGCGCTTCGACGGCCGCGACGCCCAGCGCGCGCTGCGCGGCTCGGGGATCGAGGTCCCGGAGCTCGAGACCTACTCGAACCGGCTGTGGGACTTCTGGGAGCGCAACCTCGACCCCGACCTGTTCAAGGACCGCTCGTTCGGCGCCGCGGTCAACGGGCGCACGGTGCTGATCACGGGCGCGTCGTCGGGGATCGGCCGCGCCGCCGCGATCAAGGTCGCGGCCGCGGGCGGGATCCCGCTGCTCGTCGCGCGCACCGCCGAGAAGCTCGAGGAGGTGCGCGAGGAGATCGAGCGCGCCGGCGGGGTCGCGCACGTCTACACCGCCGACCTGAGCGACTACGACTCGATCGACCGGATGGTCGAGAAGGCGCTCGCCGACCACCCGTCGATCGACGTGCTGGTCAACAACGCGGGCCGCTCGATCCGCCGCTCGGTGGCGCTCTCCTACGACCGGATCCACGACTACGAGCGGACGATCCGGCTCAACTACCTCGGCACGGTGAAGCTGATCCTCGCCCTGCTCCCGCACATGCGGGAGCAGAAGAGCGGCCACATCGTCAACGTCTCCTCGATCGGCGTCCAGACGAACCCGCCGCGGTTCAGCGCCTACGTCGCCTCGAAGTCGGCGCTCGACGCGTTCACGCGCGTGGCCAGCTCGGAGACGATCGGCGACAACGTGACCTTCACGACGATCCACATGCCGCTGGTGCGGACGCCGATGATCGCGCCGACGAAGATGTACGACTCGTTCCCGACGATCTCGCCGGACGAGGCGGCCGACCTGATCTGCGAGGCGATCCGCGGGAAGCCGAAGCAGATCAACACGCGGCTCGGGACGTTCGGCGAGGTGCTCTACGCGCTCGCGCCGAAGGCCGTCGACCAGATCCTGCACATGGCCTACAAGGTGTTCCCGGAGTCGTCGGCCGCCAAGGGCGAGGCCGGCGGCGACCAGGACCGTGCCTCAGGCGAGGCGACCGCGCTGGCGTACCTGATGCGCGGCGTGCACTGGTGAGCCGCTAGCTCGCCGCGGCCTGCGCCTCGGCGGCGCGCTCGGCGTAGTGGGCGCGCAGCTCGTCCTGCGCGTTGCGCGGCGCCTCGGTGCCGGGCTCGCGGCGCACCCACGCGCCGTCGGCCTGGAGCACCCAGCTGTTCGTGTTGTCGGCCATGCAGCGCTCCATCGTGTCCTCCAGCTCCTCGCGGAGGTGCGGCGTCGCGGACCGGCGCGAGCAGCTCGACGCGCGTGTCGAGGTTGCGCGGCATCAGGTCGGCCGAGCCGATCAGGATGATCTCCTCGTCGCCGCGCTCGAACGCGTAGATGCGCGAGTGCTCGAGGAAGCGGCCGACGATCGAGTGGACGCGGATGTTCTCCGACACCCCGGGGACGCCGGGCCGCAGGCAGCAGATGCCGCGGATGTTCAGGTCGACCGGCACGCCGGCGCGCGACGCGCGGTAGAGCGCGCGGATGCAGCGCTTGTCGACGAGCGAGTTCATCTTCATCCGGATCCGCACGTCCTGCCCGGCCTGCTTGGCCTCGATCGTGCGGTCGATCTCGGCGATGATCCCGTCGCGCATGTGCGCGGGGGCGATCAGCACGCGGCGGTAGCCGCCCGGGCGGGCGAAGCCGGTGAGCTGGTTGAACATGTCGGCGACGTCGGCGCCGATCTCGTCGTCGCAGGTGAGCAGGCCGAAGTCCGTGTACAGGCGCGCCGTCTGCGGGTGGTAGTTGCCGGTCCCGACGTGGACGTAGTGGCGCACCCCGTCGCCCTCGCGGCGGACGATGAGGATGCACTTGGCGTGGGTCTTGAGCGTCGGGAGCCCGTAGACGACGTGGACGCCGGCCTCCTCCATCGCGCGCGCCCAGCCGATGTTCGCGCGCTCGTCGAAGCGGGCCTTGAGCTCCACGAGGCAGACCGCCTGCTTGCCGCGCTCGGCCGCGCGGATCAGCGCCGGGACGAGCGGCGAGTCGTCGCTCGTGCGGTACACGGTCTGCTTGATCGCGAGCACGTTCGGGTCGGCGGCGGCCTGCTCGACGAGCCGCTCGACCGAGGTCGCGAACGAGTCGTACGGGTGGTGGACGAGCAGGTCGCCCTTGCGCATCGCGGCGAGGACGTCGGGCGCCTCGTCCTCGTCGGGCTGGAGCCGCGGCTGGGTGACCGGGCTCCACGGCTTGTCGCGCAGCTCCGGGAACCCGGAGACGCGGTAGACGTCCCACAGGTCCTTGAGGTCGAGCAGCCCGTCGACCTCGAACAGCTCCTCGGCCTCGATCTCCAGCGCGCGCACGAGCGGCTCGCGCAGCCGCTGGCTCATGCCGGCGCCGACCTCGACGCGCACGACCTCGCCGAAGCGGCGCTTGCGCAGCTCCTGCTCGACGGCGCGCAGCAGGTCGTCGGCCTCGTCGTCGATCGTGAAGTCGGCGTCGCGGGTGACGCGGAAGACGTCGTAGTCGATGACCTCCATGCCCGGGAAGAGCGTGTCGAGGTGCTCCGCGATCAGGCTCTCCAGCGGGACGAACGTCTTCCCGTCGCCGACCGGCAGGAAGCGCGGCAGCATCTCCTTCGGGACCTTCACGCGCGCGAAGGTCTCCTGCGCGGTCTGCGGGTCGCGCACGAGCACGGCGAGCGACAGCGACAGGTTCGAGATGTACGGGAACGGCCGGCCGAGCCCGACCGCGAGCGGCGTCAGGACCGGGAAGATCTGGCGCCGGAAGCGCTCGCCGAGCTCCTCGCGGTGGCGCGCGTCGACGTCGGCGCACGTCTGGATCCGGATCCCGTGCTCCGCGAGCGCCGGCCGCAGCACGCGCTCCAGCACCTCGGTCTGGCGGCGCGTCTGCTCGCGGACGGTCTCGCCGATCGCGGCGATCGTCTCGGCCGGGCTGCGGCCGTCCTCGCGCGGGCGGTCGATCCCGCCGTCGACGTACTCCTGCATGCCGGCCACGCGGACCATGAAGAACTCGTCCAGGTTGGACGAGTAGATCGCGCAGAACTTGAGCCGCTCGAGCAGCTTGACGCTGTCGTCCTCGGCCAGCTGCAGCACGCGGTCGTTGAAGTCGAGCCAGGACAGCTCGCGGTTGAAGTACAGCGCGTAGTCCGTCAGGTCCGGCTCGGGGGCCGGCGGGGCCTCTGGCTGCTCGAGATCCGTCACGCCCTGGTGATGCTAACGCTGCCCGGAAATGTGAACGTCGCCGGGGCGCTCGGCGACGGCGAACTCGAGCCGCGCGCGGAAGCCCTTGCGCTCCAGTTCGTCCCACAGCTCCAGGAACCGGCCGAAGAGCAGCTCGCGGCGCGCACGCAGGTGCGCGAGCAGCGCCGCGACGCCGGCGTGCTCGCGCGCGTGCGGCGCCTGGGCCAGCAGCCCGGGGTCGAGATCGGGCGCGTCGCCGGCGGCGACGCGCAGCGTCTCGGCGTCCTCGGCCAGCAGCCGGGCGGCGAACGCCTCGGTCTCGGGGATCTGCACGTCGCAGTCGTGGATCTCGCCGAGCAGGTCCTGGACGTCCTTCGCCAGCTTGCCCGCCTTCTCGGCGTACGGCCCGAAGCAGGGCGCCGTCAGCTCGAGGATGTAGCGCAGCCGCTTGGCGGCGATCCGCATGTCGTGGAGCGCGACGACCTGCTCGGGGTCGGCGGCGCGCGGCATGAACGAGCACAGCTCGTCGAGCCGCACGCGGACGATCCGCTCGGCGTTGTCCGCGAGCGTGCCGTCGGGGTCCAGCCCGGGGACCGCGCGCGCCTTCACGGCTCGGGCTCCGGCTCCGGGTCGGCGGCGTCGGCGAGCGCGAGCAGCCGCTCGAGCAGGCCGCGGTGCTCGACCCGCTCCAGCTCGGCCGCGAGGACCTCGTTGCCGCGCGCCTGGCGCTCGCGCTGCTCCGCGACGAGCCGCCGCACGCCGGGCCGCGCCGCGGCCGGGACCTGACGGGCGAAGGCGGTCAGCGCGTCGATGTGCACGTCGGGGTCGCGCCGCTCGCCGAGCGCGTCGGCGAGCTGCTTGACGTCGCGCAGCACGCCGCCGAACTCCTGCGGCGGGAAGCACGGCGCGAAGATCTCCAGCACCGCGCGCAGGCGCCGCGAGGCGACCCGCATGTCGTGCACGCGCTCGATGTCGCGCGTGTTCAGGACGCCGGCGCTCTGCTCGAACAGCTCGCGCGCGCGCACGCGCACGATCCGGGCCGCGGCGGCGCGGTAGGGCTCGTCCGGCGCGATCGCGATCTCGGCGGCCTTGGCCACGGCTCAGGTCTTCGCCAGCTCGAGGACGACGCCTTCCCGCAGCCCGCCCCGGCCGATCCGCAGCGGCCGCCGCAGCGCGTCGGCGGCGGCGCCGAGGACGAGGATCCCGGCGGGCATCAGCAGCGTGCGCTCGGGGGCGAGCTCGTGCCGGCGCGCGACCTCGGCGGCCGGCATCGCGGTCAGCGTCGCCAGCGCGCGCTCGCGCGCCGCGTCGTCGAGCACCGGGCCGACCAGCGTCGGGAGCGAGGCGGCGCTGCCGCCGACGGCGATCGCGACGTCGGCGTCCGGGATCGCGCCCGCGAAGGCGGCGGCCGCCTCGGCGCGCATCATCGCGACGTCCGCCGGCGAGGGCGGGTCGGCGGCGCAGCGCGCGGCCAGCCGGCCCGAGCCGACCGCGTAGGAGCGCGCCCAGGTCACCCCGCCGGCGTGCGTGCCGACCGCGATCTCGCTCGACAGCCCGCCGACGTCGACGACCGCGATCGTGCCGGGCAGCGCCTCACCGAGCGTCCGGGTGGCGCCGTGGAACGCGAGCCGCGCCTCCTCCTCCCCGTCGACGATCTCGACCGCGAGGCCGGCGCGGTCGTGCACGGCCGCGACGAGGTCGTCGCGGTTGGCGGCGCCGCGCACGGCGGCGGTGGCGACGACCCGGAGCGCCGTCGCGCCCGCCGTCTCCGCCACCTCGCGCTGCGCCTCGACGACGCGCGCGACCGCGTCGATCGCGTCCGCGGACATCGTCCCGCAGGCCGCGATCGCCCGCCCCAGGCGGGTGAAGGAGCGCTGTTGGACGACGGGCTCGAGGCGGTCCCCGGCGACGTCCGCGACGAGCAGCCGCGTCGTGTTCGACCCGATGTCGATGCAGGCGCAGCGCATGGCCGTGGCGGCAAAGCTTGCCATCATGGGACGCCGATGACCGGCGACGTCGCGATCGAGGTCGAGGACCTGCGCAAGGCCTACGGCGAGCACGAGGTCGTGCGCGGGATCTCGTTCGCCGTGCGGCGCGGCGAGGTGTTCGGCCTGCTCGGCCCGAACGGCGCCGGCAAGACGACCACCGTCGAGATCCTCGAGGGCTTCCGCGCCCGGTCCGGCGGGCGCGTGGCGGTGCTCGGGCTGGACCCCGGCGGGCGGCCGCTCGCGCTGCGCGAGCGGATCGGGATCGTGCTCCAGTCCGCGGGCCTGTACCGGCACCTGACCGTGCGCGAGGCCGTCCGCCACTGGGCCGGGCTCTACCGCATGCCGCGCGACGTCGAGGACACGATCCGGCTGGCGGGGCTCGAGGCGTCGGCCGACAAGCGCACCCAGTCGCTCTCGGGCGGCCAGCAGCGGCGGCTCGACTTCGCGCTCGCGCTCGTCGGCGACCCGGACCTGATCTTCCTCGACGAGCCGACGACCGGCTTCGACCCCGCGGCGCGGCGCCAGGCGTGGGAGACGATCCGCTCGCTCCAGGTGCTCGGCAAGACCGTGCTGCTCACGACGCACTACCTCGACGAGGCGCAGGAGCTCGCCGACCGGGTCGCGATCATCAAGGACGGGACGATCCTCGCCGAGGGCCCGCCCGGCGACCTCGGCAACGCCACGCGGCGCTACCGCGTGGCCTGGCGCGATGCCGACGGGACGCCGCACGAGCGCGAGACCGAGGATCCGACGCGGCTCCTGCACGAGCTCACCGCCGACGCGCTCGCACGCGGCGAGCGGCTGCACGAGCTGAGCGTCAGCCAGCCGAGCCTCGAGGACGTCTACCTCGAGCTGACCAGCCCGGAGCCGGCGGCGGCATGAGCGACCACGCCCTCCGCCCGGCCCCCGGCCACGTCCCGTGGGCGACCTCGGCCTGGCGCCAGTACCGGCTCGAGCGCCGGATGTTCTGGCGCAACCCGAGCGCCGCGTTCTTCAACTTCCTGCTGCCGCTGCTGTTCCTGGCCCTGTTCGGCGCGATCTTCGCCGGCGAGGACGCGAACCTGCAGGTCATCGTCCCCGGCATCGCCGGGATGGCGGTGATGTCGACGACGTTCTCCGCCCTGGCGATGAACATCACCTACCTGCGCGAGTCCGGCGTCCTGAAGCGGATGCACGGCACGCCGCTGCCGACCTCCGCCTACCTCGCCGGGATCGCCGGCAACGCGGTGACGAACACGGCGATCCAGGTCGGGCTGATCACGATCGCCGGCAGCACGGTGTTCGGGCTCGACTGGCCGTCGGAGTGGGGCGAGCTGGTCGTGTTCGTCGCGCTCGGCGTCGTCTGCTTCGCGTCGCTCGGGGTCGCGCTGTCGCACGTGATCCCGAACTTCGACTCCGCCCCGGCCTACGTGAACGCCGTGTTCCTGCCGGTGATCTTCATCTCCGGCGTGTTCTACGACGCCGACAACGCGCCGGAGTTCCTCCGCGCGATCGCCGAGGCGCTGCCGCTCAAGCACCTGATCGACGGGCTCTCCGGCGCGATGGTGACGGGCACCGGGCTCGCCGACAACGCGGCGGCGCTCGGCGTGCTCGGGCTGTGGACCGTCCTCGGGGTCTTCCTGGCGATCCGCGGCTTCAGCTGGGACGCCCGGCGGGGTTAGCCGCCGGCGTCGAGCACCCACGTCGCGGCGGAGGCGCAGCCGGCGCCGGGCGCGCCGAGCGCCAGGCCGATCCCCGCGCGGCGGTACGGGCCGAGCACGATCGCGCGGTGCGGCGGGCTGCCGAGCCAGGCGCGCAGCGTCGCGCGCGGGGCGCCCTTCGCGCCGCAGCCCCAGGCGATCGCCTCGGCGGCGCTGCCGCCGTCCCAGCCGGCGGCGCGCAGGCGGCCGGCGAACGTGGACCCGGCGCGCTCGTGGGCGAAGTAGCCGCGGCCGACCATGTCGCGGGCGTGGCCGGCGGCCGCGCGGTCGAGGCCGGCGTGGGCGCGGAGCGGGACCAGCCCGCGCCGGGCGCGCTCGGCGTTCACGACGCAGCGCAGCGCGCTCCGGAGCGTGCTCTTCGCCGCGCTGCCGGGGCTCGCGCCGGCGGCGCTGCAGGCGCGCGGGGCCGCGGGCGCAGCGGCGGCGCACACGAGGTACGCGGCGATCGCGGCGACGGCGGCACGGCTGATGAGGCGCATGCGCTCTCCCCCCTGGTCGTCCTGCCCGTGCGCCCCGCAGGTCCCCGCGCGGCGCGCGGTTCAAACCATGACCTCGGTTCAGGCGACGACGAACGCGGCGGGCGGCGTGCCGCTGATCTCCACCGGGACGTCGTGCAACGGGGAGTGCGGCCACGCCGTGGCGAGCATCCCGAACACGACGACGTCGTGGAGGACGTCGCCGTGGCGGTGCCAGCTCGCGAGCACGCCCTCGCGCTTGAAGCCGACGCGCTCGAGCGCGACCTGCGAGCGGCCGTTGCGGGTGTTCGCCCACGCGGTCAGGCGGTCCAGCCCCAGGCGCTCGAACGCCAGCGCGGCGATCATCGCCTTCGACTCCGGGTTGGTCCCGCTGCCCCACCAGCGGTGCCCGAGCCACGTGCCCACGGTCGCGTGGCGGTTGCGGCGCGAGAGCTCGGACAGGCCGGTGACGCCGATCGGGCCGGCCTCGTGGTGGACGATGAGGAAGTCGAGCAGCTCGCCGCGCTCGCGCTTCTCCGGCAGCCCGGCGATGTACGCCTGCGGCTGCTCCAGGCTCGTGTAGGGGCCCCAGGAGAAGAAGCGCGTCACCGCGGGATCGCTCGCGAGCGCGAACAGCGCCTCCGCGTCGTCCGGCGTCGCGTAGCGGAGCGTGAGGCTCGGCCCGCGCACCACGAGCGGCTCGTCGGCGGCGGGCGTCACCGGCCCGATGCTATACACGCGAGCGGTGATCGCCGTCCTCTACGACGTCCACGGGAACCTGCCCGCGCTCGAGGCGGTCGTGGCCGACGCGCGCGCCCGCGGGGCGGAGCGCTGGATCCTCGGCGGCGACTACGCGCTGTTCGGGCCGGAGCCGGAGGCGACGGTCGCGCTGCTGCGCGGGCTGGCGCCCGCGCGCTGGATCCGCGGCAACGGCGAGCGCTGGACCGCCGCGCCGGACGAGGCGCCCGACAACCCGATCCTGCCGGACGCGATCGCGGCGTGCCGCGAGGCGCTGGGGGCGGACGAGGTCGCCGCGCTCGGGGCGCTCCCGTTCGACGCGGTCGACGGCGACGCGCGCTACGTCCACGCGTCGCCGGTCTCGGACGTCCGCTCGTTCATGCCGCGGCCGGGGGACGACGAGGCCGAGCTGCTCGCGGGCGTGACCGCGCCGCGGCTCGTCTTCGGCCACACCCATCTCCCCTTCCGCCGGATCGCCGGCGCCGTCGAGCTGGTCAACCCCGGCTCGGTGGGGATGCCGTTCGACGGCGACCAGCGGGCGGCGTACGCGCTCGTGCACGACGCCGGCCGCGTGGAGCACGTGCGGATCCCGTACGACCACGGCGCGGCCGCCGCGCGGATGCGCTCGCGCTGGCCGGGCGCGGGCTGGGCCGAGACGGTCGCGCGGCGGATCGAGCAGGCCCGGATGGACGTCTGAGCCGTGCCGACCCTGGCAGAGCTCGAGGCGGTCGCGCGCGGCGCCGTCGCCGGCGCCGCTCGGCGCGGACGACCGCGACGCGGATCGAGGCGGGCCGCGCCGTGGTCGAGACCGCGCTGGGCGAGGGCCGCGTCGTCTACGGCGTGACGACCGGCTTCGGGCAGCTCTCGTCGGTCCGGATCGACGCGGCCGACGCCGCGGCGCTGCAGGTCAACCTGCTGCGCTCGCACGCGGTCGGCTCGGGCGAGCCGCTGGACGCCGAGGTCGTCCGCGGGATGCTGCTGCTGCTCGCGTCGTCGCTGCGGCGCGGGCACTCCGGCGTGCGCCCGGAGGTCGTCGAGCTGCTGCTCGCGCTGCTCGAGCACGACGTCGTCCCGGTGATCCCGAGCCGCGGCTCGGTCGGGTCGTCGGGCGATCTGGCCCCGCTCGCCCACCTCGCGCTCGTGCTGATCGGGGAGGGCGAGGCCACGGTCGGCGGCGAGCGGCTGCCGGGCGGCGCGGCGCTCGCCCGGGCGGGGCTGGAGCCGGTCTCGCTCGCGGCCAAGGAGGGCCTCGCGCTGATCAACGGCACGCACCTGATGGCGGCGGCCGGCGGGCTCGCGATCCGCGACGCGGAGCGGGTGCTCGACGCGGCGGTCGTCGCCGTCGCGCTCTCGCTCGAGGCGTTCAAGGGCTCGACGGTGCCGTTCGACGAGCGGCTGCACGCGCTGCGCGGGCAGCCGGGGCCGGGACGGGTGGCCGCCCGGCTGCGCTCGCTGCTGGCCGGCTCGCCGGTGGTCGCGTCGCACGCCGACTGCGGGCGGGTCCAGGATCCCTACACGCTGCGCTGCGCGCCGCAGGTGCTCGGGGCGGTGGCCGACGGGCTCGGTACGCGCGCGGGGCGCTGGAGCGCGAGCTCGGCGCGGTGACCGACAACCCGCTCGTGTTCGCGGACGACGCCGAGATCCTCTCCGGCGGCAACTTCCACGGCCAGCCGCTGTCGCTGCCGCTCGACCACGTGGCGCTGGCGATGTGCGAGCTGGCGAGCTTCGCCGAGCGGCGGGTCTACGCGCTGCTCACCCCGAGCTACGCCGAGCTCCCCGCCTTCCTCACCCCGCGGCCGGGACTCTCGTCGGGGCTGATGATCGCCCAGTACGCCGCGGCGGCGCTCGTCAGCGAGTGCCAGGTGCTGTCGCATCCGGCGGGCGCCGGCTCGATCCCGACCTCGGCCGGGATGGAGGACTTCAACTCGATGGGCGCGCTCGCGGCGCTGAAGGCGCGGACGGTCGTGGCGCACGCCGCGCACGTCGTCGCCACCGAGCTCGTCTGCGCGTGCCAGGGGCTCGAGTTCCACCGCCCGCTGCGGTCGACCGAGGCGCTGGAGGGCGCGCTCGCGCAGGTCCGCGCGCTCGTCCCGCGGCTGGAGGAGGACCGCAGCCTGGCCGGCGAGCTCGAGGCGCTCGCGGCGCGCTGCGGACGGGCGGGCTCGTGCTCGCCGCCTAACCCCCTCGGGGTATACTTCGGCGTCGTGCCCGCCTACACCGCCACCAAGCCCCAGCTCCTCGCCCGCCTGAAGCGCATCGAGGGCCAGACCCGCGGCGTCCAGAAGATGGTCGACGAGGACCGCTACTGCATCGACGTGCTGACGCAGATCAGCGCGATCCAGGCGGCGCTCGACAAGGTCGCGCTCGGGCTGCTCGACGAGCACGTCAAGCACTGCGTGGTCGAAGGCCACGGCCCCGGCAGCCAGGAGGAGCTGACCGAGGAGATGATGGGCGCGATCGGGCGCCTCCTCGCACGCTGACTAAGCCTCGAGTCGAGGGTTAGACTATGCTCGGCGAGCTCCGGTTCGCGGGCGCGTGGCGCCACTATCAGGAGCTCGCGCTCGACGCGTTCGAGGCCGACCGGGCGGCGGGGCGCCGCAGCACGCATCTCGTCGCGCCGCCGGGATCGGGCAAGACCCTGCTGGGCTTCGAGATCCTGCGCCGGATCGGCGCGCCGGCGCTCGTGCTCGCGCCGAACTCGGCGATCCAGGCCCAGTGGGTGCAGGCCGGCGCGGCGTTCGGCGCGCCCGCGGGGCATGGTCGCCGCCGCGCCCGGCGCCGCGGTCGCCTGCCTCACCTACCAGGCGCTCGCGCGGCTCGACGACCCGGGCGCCGCGCTGCGCGGCGCGGCGGAGGCGCGCTGGGTCGCGGAGCGCGCGGCGGCGACCGCCGAGCCGGCGGACGCGGTGGCCGCCGAGGCCGCGCGCTGGACCGGCGCGGCCGCGCGCCGGCGCGAGCGCGAGCTGGCCCGCATCACCGCGTCGCTCAAGCGCGAGATCGCGCGCGGCGGCGACCCGGCGGTGCGGCTCGCCGACCTGCTCGCGCCCGGCGCTCGGGAGCGGGTCGACGCGCTGCGCGCCGGCGGCGTGGCGACGGTCGTCCTCGACGAGTGCCATCACCTCGCTTCGCTGTGGGGCTACGTGGTCCGCGCGGTGCTGGAGGAGCTGGGCGGCGACGTCCACGTCGTCGGGCTCACCGCGACGCCGCCGGACGAGCTGACGACGCAGGAGGCCGAGCTCTACGAGGCGCTGCTCGGGCCGGTCGACTTCCAGGTGCCGACGCCGGCCGTCGTGCGCGACGGCTTCCTCGCGCCGTATCAGGAGCTGGCCTGGCTGACCGAGCCGCCGGCCGGCGAGCAGCGGTGGCTCGACGAGCACGAGACGCGCTTCCGCGAGCTGGTCGGCCGATCTCCTCGACGTCGACGAGGACGGGCCGCTCGACCTCGGGCAGTGGGTCGTCACGCGGCTGCGCCACCGCTCGCGCGGCGACGGCGACGAGATCCCGTGGAGCGACTTCCAGCGCCGTCATCCCGCGCTCGCCGCGGCCGGCGTGCGCTTCCTCGGCTCGGCCGGGCTTCCGCTCCCGCCCGGCGCGCCGCGCGGCGAGGCCTACCGCCGCCCGCCCGACCTCGGCCGACTGGGTCGTGCTGCTGGAGGACTGGGTGCTGCGCTGCCTCGATGCCGCGCCCGACCCGGCCGCCGCCGCGCGCCGCGAGGCGGTCGCGGCCGCGCTGCGCGACCTCGGCTACGCGCTGACCCGGACCGGCATCCGCCGCGCGGCGTCGGACGTCGACCGGCTGCTGGTCGGCTCGGCGGCGAAGCCGCTCGCGCTGGCCGAGGTCCTCGGCGCGGAGGCGGAGTCGCGCGGCGCCGACCTGCGCGCGCTGGTGCTGTGCGACGCCGAGCTGGCGGGCGCGCGCCCCGACGGCGAGCTGCGCGGCATCCTCGATCCCGACGCCGGCACCGCCCGCGCCGCGGTCCGGGCGCTCGCGGACGACGCGCGCACCGCCGTGCTGCGGCCGCTGCTCGTCTCCGGGCGCGGGCTGCGCTGCGCCGAGGACGACGCGCCCGCGCTGCTCGCCGCGCTCGCGCCGGCCGGCCCCGCCGAGCCCGGCTGGACGGCGGCGCCGTCGGGCGACGGGCTCGCCGAGCTGCGCGGCCCCGGCGACTGGCGGCCGCGGCGCTGGGTCGCGCTCGCGACGGCGGCGTTCGAGGCGGGCGCCACGCGGGCGCTGATCGGCACCCGCGCGTTCCTCGGCGAGGGCTGGAACGCGCCCTGCGTCAACTGCCTCGTCGACCTCACGAGCGCGGCGACCGGCGTCTCGGTGCGGCAGATGCGCGGCCGGTCGCTGCGGCTGGACCCGGACGACCCCGGGAAGGTGGCGAGCAACTGGGACATCGTCTGCGTCGCGCCACGGCACGCGCAGGGCGACGCCGACTACGAGCGCTTCGTCCGCAAGCACCGCCACCTCCACGCCCCGGCCGACGACGGGACGCTCGAGGCGGGCGTCGGGCACGTCCATCCCGATCTGTCGCCGTTCGGCCCGCCGCCGCCCGAGCGGTTCGCGGAGATCGCGCGCGCGATGACGGCACGCGCGGCGGACCGCGACGCCGCCCGCGCCCGCTGGCGGATCGGCGCGCCGTACGAGGGGCACGAGGTCGAGACGCTCGTCCTGCGCGCCCGCACGCCGGCGGCGCCGCCCGCGGCGCCCGCCGCGGCGCCGGCGCCGCTCGCGCTGCCGCAACGGCTGTGGCTCGGCGGCGGCGCCGTGGCCGCCGTGGCGGGGCTCGGCGCGGCCGCGGCCGCGCCGGTCGCGCTCGCCGCGCTCCTCCCCGCCGCGGCGCTCGCGGGCGCCGGCGCGGCGCGCGCCCGCCGCGCGGCGGCGCGGTACCCGGCCGCCGCGCCGCTCGACCGGATCGCCCGCGCGGTCTGCGACGCCTACGCCGCGCTGGGCGAGCTCCGGCCGGAGGCGGCCGCCTCGCTCACGTTCGAGCCGCGCGCGTCGGGGTACCTGCGCTGCCTGCTCCGCGCGGCGACCCCCGAGGAGGCCGCGCGCGTCACCGCCGGCCCTCGACGCCCTGCTCGGGCCGGTCGAGCGCCCGCGCTACCTCGTCTCGCGCCTGATCGCGCCGCCGGACCCGTCGGCGCTCACCGCCCTGCGGCTCGCCGCCGGCGCGCGCGGCCCGCTGGTGGAGGCCTGGCACGCGGTGCCGGACGACCTCGGCCGCCGCAAGGACCGCGCGGAGGCCTTCGCCGCCGCGTGGCGCCGCTGGCTCGGGCCGGCGGAGCTGGCTTCACCCAGCGCGACGGGCCGGGACGCGAGGCGCTCGCCGCCGCGGTCGCGCAGGACTGGAGCTACGACACGCAGCGGCGCGCGGTGTGGCAGTAGTCACGCCGTCGCGCAGCCCGCGCCGAGGTAGGCGGCGACGCCGACGCGGTCGGCGCTGATCGCCGCCGCCGCCACGAACCGCCCGCCCGGCGCGCGGACCGTCAGGTCGCCCGCGTCGAAGCCGACCAGCACGTCGCCGGCCACGTCGCAGCGGATCAGCGCGCCTCCGATCCGCACCCGCGCGCCGTCCGAGCCGGCCTCCGGCGGGCGCGCGGACCCGGTCGCAGACCCGGTGGACGACCGATCGCGTCGGCGCCACCGACGCGAGCAGCCGGCCGTCGATCGTCAGCGTCGCCTCGCCCTCGGCGCTGATCGCGAGCTGGATCCGGCCGTCGGTCGCGCAGCGCCAGGTGCCGCCGCGGGCGGCGACGAGCGGCGAGCGCGCGTCGGCCGAGCGCAGGTCGACGATGCCGCGCCTCCGCCGGCCGGCGGCGGCGCCGGCGGGCGGTCCGGCGAGCCGCCGCAGCCCGCGAGCGCGAGCAGGAGCAGCAGCGCGGCGGCCGGGCGCGGCATCCGCCCATGGTGACGGTCAGGCCGGGACGACGTCCAGCAGCACGGCGCCGTCGGCGGGGTCGACCGCGCTCGCCCAGAGGTACCAGTCGCGCGCCTTCTCCCCGTTCGGCTCCCGGCAGCTGAAGACGACCTCGTGCCGGCCGGCGCCCAGCGCGACCGGCGCGCTCGTGCGCAGCTCCGGACGCGAGCGTGTAGAACGGCACCGGGCCGGTGCCCGCCGGGTCGGGATCGAGCTCGACGCCGTCGACGGCGATGGCGACGTCGCCGCCCGCCGCGTAGGAGAAGGCCACGTCGCGGTCCGCACCGACGGCGAGCGTCGTGCGCGCGCGGGCGACGCGGTCGGCGGCCGGCCCGCCCGGCGCCAGGTCCGGGAACGAGAGCACGGCCGGCGCGGTCAGCTCCGGGAAGTCGATCGAGCCGGCGCCCGCGGTCCAGTCGGCCCAGTCCGGCGCGGCGTGGTCCGCCGCGTCGGCGACCGCGCCCTCCCAGACCGCGATCGTCGGGCAGACGACCTCGGCGCGGTGCTCGTGCTCGACGACGACGTCGCCCCAGCGCGCCGTCACCGCCGCCGTCCACCGGAGCGGCGCGAGCGTCCCGTCCCACGCGAACGGCGCCTCGAGCACGGCCGCGTCGCCCGCCACGGTCACCGGGCCCGCCGCGTGCTCCTCGGCCGCGCCGCCGCGCTCCAGCGTCCACACGACCGACGCCTCCACCGGCGGGCCGTGCTCCGCCGCCGCCACGATCACGTGGCCGAGCGCCGCGGCCGCGTCCTCGGGCGCGGTCGCCTCGAGCACCTGGACCGCGGGCCCGCCGATCCGCGCCAGCGCGGCGGGATGGACGGGCGTCATCGCCCGGATCGCGTCCGCGTCGTCGGTGCCGGCGAGCCGCCGCAGGTCCGCGGCGCGGACGGCCGCGTCGTGCGCCGGCCCGTACGCCGGCTCCGCGTCGACGCGCAGCTCGCCGGCGCCGGGGAGCTCGACGGTGAGCGTCGCGCCGTCGTGCTCCCATGCGACCGCCGCGCCGTCGAAGGCCACCGCCGCCGGCCGCGCCACGCCGCGGACCCGGACGGTGTAGCGCCGCGCGGCGACCCCGCCGGCGATCCGCACCGTGCACGGCGCGGCGACGGTCACCGTCGTCCAGACGTCGTCGTCGTCGTACAGCCGCGCCGTGCCGTCCCCCGGCCAGACCTCGAGGATGCGGTGGTCGTCCGGCTGGTCGGCCGTGCTCTGCGCGACCGGCGCGAGCGCGCAGCGCCGTCCCGGGCCGGACGAACTGCGGCACCCGGTCGAGCCCGGCGACGAGCCGGACCCAGCGCGGTCCCGTGAACGACTCGCCGGTCGTGCGCTCGAGCCAGTCGCCCGGCGGCAGCCAGGCGTCGACGGTCGCGAGCCCGGTGTCCGGGTCGGCCGGGTGCAGGACCGGCGCGGCGAGGATCGCGTCGCCGAAGAGGTACTCCCCGCGGGCGAGGTAGGCGCCGTCGTGCTCCGGCGCGATCCAGGACACGGGCCGGACCGGCGCGACGCCGGTGTCCGAGGCGGTCCGCGCGGCGGTGTAGAGGTAGGGGACGAGCTCGTAGCGCAGCCGGAACGCGGCCCGCGCGGCGTCGAGCACGGCGTCGCCGAACTTCCACGGCAGCCGCTCGTAGTCGGGGTCGTTGGTGCTGTGCAGCCGCAGCACCGGCGACAGCGCGCCGAACTGCACCCAGCGGACGTAGAGCTCCGGGTCGACCGCGCCGACGTGGCCGCCGATGTCGTGGCTCCACCAGGCGTAGGCGACGTTCGCGCCCGCCGACGTGTAGTGCGGCTGGAACCGCAGCGCGGGCCAGAGCGAGAACGAGTCGCCCGAGAACCCGACCGGGTAGCGGTGGCTGCCGAGCCCGCCCCAGCGCGAGAAGATCAGCGGCCGGACGCCCTCGCGCCGCGCCATGTCGGCGAAGTGCAGGTGGTTGAGCCACGGCAGCGGGTCGAGCCCGCGGACCTCCGACGCCTCGCCCTGCTGCCAGTCGATCCACCAGAAGTCGACGCCCTCCTCCTCGAGCGGATGGTGGAGCAGCTCGAAGTAGTGGCGGACGAAGTCGCGGTCGCCGATCCGGAACGGCACCGCCTCGCCCGCCGCGGGGTCGGCGCCCATCGCCGCCGCGAACGCCGGGTAGGCGTCCTCGAACGCCTGGACGCCGAGCGCGGGATGCAGGTTGAGCGTCGTGTGCAGCCCCTCGCGTGGAGCCAGGCGAGGAACCCGCGCGGATCGGGGAACAGCTCGCGGTTCCAGCTGTAGCCCGTCCAGCTGTCCGTCGTGTGCCAGTCCATGTCGATCACGAAGACGTCGAGCGGCAGGCCGTGCGCGCGGAAGTCGTCGACCAGCGCGCGGATCTCGGCGTCGCTGTACGGCCAGTAGCGCGACCACCAGGCGCCGAGGACGAAGCGCGGGACGAGCGGGATCGCCCCGCCGAAGCGCGTGTAGTCGCCGACCGCGCCGGCGTAGTCGTGGCCGTGGCCGAAGAGGTACCAGTCCTGGTAGTCCGGGCGCTCGGGCCGCGGCTCGACCCAGCCGTCCTCGCGCGCGAAGACGACGCCGGCGCTGTCGTCGAACAGCGCCCAGCCGGAGCGCGAGACGAGCCCCGGGTCGAGCGCCGCGCCGCCGCGCACGCGGTCGACGGTCCGCCGCGCACCGCCGAGGTTGTGCCGGTCGACCGCTCCCGGCACCCAGCGGAAGGCGGGCGGCTCGGCCCGCTCGACGCTCAGGTTGCCGGCGTGGAACGGCCGGCCGTCCGGCGTGTGGCGGAGCACGAGGCTGCCCGTGTCGACGACCGTCGCGCCGTCCTCCTCGCGGACCTCGAACGGCGGCGGCTCGGCGCGGCGCTGCGGGAACGCGTAGGTGCCGCGGTCCTCGAAGTCGCCGTCGCTCGACCACTCCATCCGCAGCAGCCGGGCGGTGAGGACCGTGAAGCGGGCGTTGCCGGCGCGCACCTGCGCCGCGTCGGCGGCGACGGGGTCGCCGGTCATGCGCGACGCGCTCGAGCAGCGCGGCGGACGCCTCCTCTCCCCGCATGCGACGGGAGTCTCGCAAACCGCTGAACGGGGTGCTCGGCCCATGAGCCCGGGCAGCTTCGGCCTGATCACCGTGCTCCTGCAGCGCATCCCGGGCGCCGAGGGCTCAGACCGGGGTTGGGCCGTCCCTGGTCCGGGCAAACCACTAGTATCCATAATATTGGGAGGTGATTGACGATCCAAACCGACCGTCACAGCCCAAAACGTGCGCCAGAGCGCCAAGTCGAGCGGGACCGGCAGCCCGCGCACGACGCAATGGCACAGGCCTGGATCCAGGGATATCTCTACGGGATGATGGAAGCCCCATATCGCCCGGGCGCTCGCCCGCCGGCGGAGCTTGGAGAAGATCCGGAATCGCCGGGCCGCGCAGGTGGCCCGGGGCTCGACCCCGACCAGGAGCGCGCGAGGCTGACGCCAACCCCAGGTCTCGCAAACCGGCGCGCACGGCGCAGGGCGGCTTGCCATCATCAGGGCATGGACTTCAAGAAGCTCCAACGCATGGCGAAGAACGTGATCGACAAGCGCGGCGGGACCGAGGCGCTGAAGGCGGACGCCGAAGAGCTGAAGAACATCGCGACCGGACCGGGCACCGCCTCCGACAAGGCCAAGCGCGCCGCCGACGCGCTCAAGGACCCGGGCGCGAAGGGGCCGGACAAGACCGCGGACGCGCCGGTGACGCCCCCCGCCGAGGCGCCGAAGCCGCCCGGACGCGCCCGCGGCGACCCCGCCCCCGGCCACCCCGCCGGAGCCGCCGGCCGCCGACCCCCCGCCGCAGCCGCCGAGCACCCCGACGCCCTAGCCGGTCAGCGCAGCGCCCGCCACTGCTCGGCGCGGATCGCCCAGCGCTCGTGGTCGCGCCAGCGCCCGCCGACCTTCAGGTAGCGCTCGGAGAACCCCTCGTAGACGAAGCCGCAGCGCTCGGCGAGCGCCTTCGAGGCCAGGTTCCCGGCTGGATGTTCGCCTCGAGCCGGTGCAGCCCGAGCGCGGTGAAGGCCTCGCGGAGCACGAGCCCCATCCCCTCGGTCATGTAGCCGAGGCCGGCGAACTCGGCCACGCCGCCGTAGCCGAGGAACGCGCTGGAGAGCTTGCCGCGGATGATCTCCGAGACGTTGAAGAAGCCGACGATCGCGCCGTCCTCGATCCGGCACGCGATCCGCTGCGCGCGCGACGCGTCGCCGACCTGGCGCGCGACGTAGGCGCGGTACGCCGTCCGGCGTCACCGGCATCTGGATCCACGGGCGGTGGAGGCGGCGGCTCGCGCGCATCCGCCTGATCCACTCGTCCTCGTCGTCGGGCGTCGGCTCGCGGAGCACGACGCGCGCCGCTGTCGGCCGGCGCACCACGTGTGGACCGTATCCGCTCAGGACGCGGCGAGCGGCTCGACGCCGAGGTAGCGCTGCTGCGCCTCGGCGTCCGCGTCGAGCTCCGCCGCGGTCGTCTCGTGGGCGATCTGCCCGGAGACCATGATCAGGATCCGGTCGGCGAGCGCGGTCGCCATGCCCAGGTTCTGCTCCACGAGCAGCAGGCCGATCCCCTCGTCCGCGAGCGTCCGGCAGGTCGCGATCAGCTCCTCGACGAGCTTCGGCGCGAGCCCCTCGGACGGCTCGTCCATCACCAGCAGCGAGGGATTCGTCAGCAGGGCGCGCCCGATCGCGAGCATCTGCTGCTCGCCGCCGGAGAGCTGCGTCCCACCGAGCCGGCGGCGCTCGGCCAGGCGCGGGAACAGCTCGTAGATCGCGTCGCGCGACCAGCGCCCGCGGCGGACGAGCCGCGGGTTGACCATCCGCAGGTGCTCGTCGACCGAGAGCGAGCCGAACAGCCGCCGCCCCTGCGGGACGTAGCCGATCCCCGCCTGGCAGACGCGATAGGCCGGGCGGCGCGCCACCTCGGTCCCGCCGAAGCGGACCGAGCCCTGGACCGTCGGCGGCGCGATCCCGACGATCGCGCGGCAGAGCGTCGTCTTGCCCATGCCGTTGCGGCCGATCACCGCGACCGACTCCTGCCCGACCGAGAACGACACGTCCTCGACGGCGAGCGCGGTGCCGTAGTACGCGCGCAGCCCCGCGACCTCGAGCACCTCAGGCCGCGGCGGCGGCGCGCGGCGACCTGCGTGCGGAGAGCGCTGCCGACGCCGGCTTCCACGCCGAGATCGTCGCCGCCGCCGGCAATCCCGTGCTGGCGCGCCAGTGGGAGCTGCTGCAGCCGCACGCGCGCACGTTCATCTCGATGGCGCTGCCCGACGCCGGGCCGGTGGCCGAGCGCCACGTCCCGATCCTCGCCGCGCTGCGCGCGCACGACGCCGACCGCGCGCGACCGCGATGCACGACCATCTCACGGAGGTGGCCGACCGCCTGCGGCCGCTCATGACAGACAAGGAGACCCCGTGAAGCGGATCATCGACCTGTCCATGCCCGTCCACATGGACATGGTGACCTTCCCGCGCGTCCCGCCCCCGGCGCTCACGGTCTACGAGAGCCACGAGGACTTCGCGACGCGGATCGGCGCCGCCGAGTACGGCGTCGACTCGCTCACCGCGAGCTACCTCGTCGTGCAGAACGACCACGTCGGGACGCACCTCGACGCGCGCAAGCACATCGTGCCCGACCGCCGGCGGCCCGGAGACGATCCCGCTCGAGTACTGCGTGAGCGACGGCGTGCTGCTCTACTTCACCGACAAGGAGCCGGCTACGTCATCACGACCGAGGACGTCCGTGGCGAGCTGGACCTGATCGGCTACACGCTCAAGGAGCGCGACATCGTCCTCAACCACACGGCGCCGCGCCTACAACACCGAGGAGCGCTACCGCACCGACCACCCCGGGATGAGCGGCTACGCGACCCGCTGGCTGATCGCGCAGGCGTCCGCCTGATGGCGTCGACGCGATCACGTTCGACCCCCCGGTCTGGCGATGTTCGAGAAGCGACTGTTCTGGGAGGCGCATCGCGTGATGTGGGACGAGGAGTACTGGCACCTCGAGAACCTGATGAACCTCGAGCAGATCGGCCGCCCGTACGGCTTCCAGCTGATCGTCGCCCCGGTCAAGTGGGTCGGGACCACCGCCGCGCCGGTGCGCGCGCTGGCGATCGTCGACGACGACGCGTGATCGCCCACGCCGTCGCTCCGATGTGAGAGGGTCGGCCGGGCAAGGTCATACGTTCCAAGGAGTCCACATGCAGGCAGTTCGTTCCGTGGTGGTCGCGCTCGCGCTCGGCGCCGTGATCGCGGTCGGTGCGAGCGCTCCCGCGCTCGCGCAGCAGAACAACCCGTTCCAGTGCTTCAGCAAGTACCACGTGGTCGCGCCCGACCACATCGGCAAGCTGCGGCTCCCGGCCGGGATCTACCAGATCCAGACGAACAGCGGGACGAACTTCCTGAGCTGCTCGCGCGCGGCGTACCTGTTCACCGGCTTCCTCGACGACTTCGACGGCGTCCTCCCGCGCCCGTGGAAGATGGAGGTCGCCGGCCCGGGCAACGCGCTGTTCAAGCGCGGCCGCGGTCAGTCGTTCAGCGCGGTCTACATCGGCCCCGCGAGCGCGGGCGTTCCGGTCTCCCCGACGAACGGCGGCGGGACGCACGGCACGGCGACCTGCCCCGGCACGTTCCAGGTGGTGCACAACGACCGCGTCGGCGGGCTCAGGCTCCCGGAGGGGCGCTACACGATCACCACGCTCGGCGGCCGGCTCTCGTGCCGCGCCTCCAGCCGCCTCTTCTCGAGGTTCCTCCAGGACCCGGACGGCAGGCTCGGCGGCGGGTGGGTCGTGCTCCCCGCCTCGGGCGAGTTCGTCCGCGGCACCTCCCACTACGGCTTCCGGGTCAAGCCCGTCAGCTGATCGAGGTCCTCGGCGTCGAGGTCCAGGTCGCCCGCCGCGAGGTTCTCCTCGAGGTGGGCGACCGACGTCGTCCCGGGGATCAGCAGGATCCGGTCGGAGCGGGCGAGCAGCCAGGCGAGCGCGACCTGCGACGGGGTGGCGCCGTGCTTCTCCGCGACGGCCGCGACCGCCGGGTCGTCCGCGAGCGCCTGCGGCCCGCCGGTGAACGCGGAGCCGAGGGGGAAGAACGGGACGAAGGCGATCCCGCGCTCCGTGCTGAGGTCGACGAGGTCGTCATGGGTGCGGTCGAGCACGCTGTAGGCGTTCTGGACCTCGCCGAGCTCGACGTGCTCGAGCGCCAGCTCGAGGCCCGCGCGCGTGACGTTGGAGACGCCGATCAGGTCGAGCTTGCCCTCGTCGCGCAGCTCCGCCAGGGTGGCGAGCTGCTCCTCGGTCGGCTCGCCGGCGCCGTGGTCCTCGCCGAGCACGCGCAGGTTGACGAGGTCCATCCGCTCGACGCGCAGCGACCGCAGGTTGTCCTCCACGCCGGAGCGGAGCTCGTCCGGGGAGAGCGCCGGCAGCCACGCGCCTGACGCGTCGCGGCGCGCGCCGACCTTGGTGACGAGCTTGAGGTCGTCCGGGTAGGGATGGAGCGTCTCGCGGATCAAGCAATACGTCGCCGCCGCTCGACTTCGACTACCTGGTAGCTGCTAGCACGCGGCGGGGGCGACCGCGGCCGTCATCGAGCTCTCCGACGACGGCGACCTGCGCGTGGAGGTGCGCGACGACGGGGCCGGCTTCGACCCCACGCAGGTGACCGCCGGAATGGGGTTGAGCAGCATGCGCGACCGGATCGCGGCCGTCGGGGGCGCGCTCACCATCCAGTCGCGGCCGGGCGGAGGCACCCGCGTCAGCGCCATCATCCCGCTCGAGGTCAAGTCCCCAGCTCGGCCCACACCCGTCTGAGCAGCCGCGGACCGAAGTCCTGCTTGCGCACGAGCGGGACGGTGCCGCCGAGCGGGATCGCCGACGGGAGGTCGACGCGCTCCTCGATCGAGATGAGCACGACGACGGTCTCCGGATGGCTCTCGGTGAGGCGTCGCGCGACCTCGATCCCGTCGAGGCCGGGCATCCGCACGTCGAGCAGCACGAGCTGCGGCGCGAGGCGCTCGACAGCCTCCAGCGCCTCCTCCCCGCCGGCCGCCTCGCCGACGGCCTCGAAGCCGGGAGTGGCGGCGATCACCTCGGCGGCGACGCGGCGGAAGATCTCCTGGTCGTCGACGGTGAGCACGCGAACGGGCCCGCTGTCGGCGACAGGGTCGCCTCGCGACGTCCGCTGACGGGTGGGGGGCACGGTCGACCGACTCTAGGTCAACCGGCGGGCCCGGCAAATGGCGCACGCCACCCTCTTACGGGAGCAGGCCACCCGGCGCGCACACAGGCGCGCACCCTTGCCGCGGCGCGAGCGCGCCCGGGACGCTGCGACCGTGGTCGTCGTCGGCGTGGTCTGCTGCGTCCTGCTCGGATACGCGCTGCTCTCGCGGCGCCTCGAGGGGACGGTCGTCAGTGCGGCGATGTTCTTCGTCAGCGCGGGGCTCCTGGCCGGCTGGACGGGCGTCGTCGACCTCGGCGCGGCGGCCCATGCCGGGCCCGGCGAGGAGGCGTCGCGCGCGGCGGTGCTTCTCATCGCCGAGCTCGCCCTCGTCCTCCTGCTGTTCGGCGACGCGGCCGGGATCGACCTGCGCACCCTGCGCCGCAACGCGCTCCCGGTCCGGCTGCTGGCGATCGGGCTGCCCCTGACCATCGGGCTCGGGACCGTGCTCGCCGTCGTCGTGCTCTCCGACCTCGAGCTCTGGGAGTGCGCGATCATCGCCGCGGTGCTCGCGCCCACGGACGCCGCGCTCGGCCAGGCCGTCGTGACGAGCCGGGCCGTGCCGGCGCGGATCCGGCAGGCGCTCAACGTCGAGAGCGGGCTCAACGACGGCGGCTCGGTGCCGTTCCTCATGCTGTTCATCGCCCTCGCCGCGGCCGAGGAGGGTCTCGGCGGCGGCTGGCTGGCGTTCACGGTCGAGCAGATCGGGCTCGGCGCGCTCGTCGGCGTCGCGGTCGGCGTCGCCGGGGGCCGCGCCCTCGCGACCGCCGTCAAGCGCGAGTGGGCGCTGCCGCTCTTCGCGCAGCTCGCGCTCGCAGCGCTCGCGATCCTCGCCTTCATCGCCGCGGACGCGATCGGCGGCAACGGCTTCATCGCCGCGTTCGTCGGCGGCGGCGCAGCCGGAACGGCCGCGCGGCGCACGACCGAGCGGACGCTCGAGTTCACCGAGGAGCAGGGCGAGCTCCTCGCCCTGGCCGTGTTCTTCCTCTTCGGCGTGTTCGCCGCGGAGGCGCTCGGCGCGGCGACCTGGGCGATGGTCGCCTACGCCGTGCTGAGCCTCACGGTCATCCGCATGCTCCCCGTGGCCGTCGCGGTCGCCCGCCTCGGGCTCCCCGGCCCGACGGTCGCCTTCCTCGGCTGGTTCGGGCCCCGGGGCCTGGCCTCGGTCATCCTCGCGCTCGTCGTCATCGAGGAGGAGCCCGCGCTCGCGGGCATCGAGCAGATCTTCCTCGTGATGACGGTCACGGTGCTGCTGAGCGTCTTCGCGCACGGCATCAGCGCCGCACCGCTCACCCGGCTCTACGCGCGCCATACGCACGCCCCCGGAGCTCCGCAGACGGATGGCCTTGTCAGCGGACCCCGCGGTGGGTGAGGCTTCGGCCCATGACCGCGCACGCTCAGCGCCTGGCGACCTACCGCTCGCTGCGGGCGGAGATCGAGGCGTCCATCCTCCCGCTCGCATCCTCGATCGACGGGCGCCGCTTCTCCTTCCAGGCGTCCGTCGAGGGCCTCGCGCTGCGGGTCGGCGGCTACACGATGCTCGAGGGCGACGGCAGCGGCGCGCTGGGCCAGGTGCGCTCGCTGGCCCTCGCGGAGGTCGACGTCGGCGAGGTCGCCCTCACCGGCGACGGTCGCGACGACGTCGATGTGCGCACGCGGCTGCCGATCCGCATCGCGCGCGGCGAAGGGGTGCTGCTCGACCGCGGCGGCGCGCCCTTCCACGACCGGCTCGCGCGGCCCGCGACTCCGGCGGAGATGCAGGCGTGGATGGCGGACACCGCGCCGCGCCGCTCATCGCTCGCCGTGGGCGGGCTGTCGCTGGTCGAGGGCGTGCCGCTCGCCCTCGATGCCGGCGGCTTCGACCGGCACACGTTCCTCTGCGGGCAGTCCGGCTCGGGCAAGAGCTACTCGCTCGGCCTCGTGCTCGAGCAGCTCCTGCTCGAGACGGACCTGCGCATCGTCATCCTCGACCCCAACTCCGACTTCGCCCGGCTGACCGAGATCCGCGAGCGCGCCCACGCCGGGCTGGCCGCGCGGTGGGCCGGCCTCGCGGGCGGGATCTCCGTGCACTCGGCGGCCGCGGCGGGCGGGGCGCGGCTGCGGCTGCGCTTCGGCGACCTCGACCCGGCGACCCAGGCGGCGCTGCTGCGGCTCGACCCGATCGCCGACCGCGAGGAGTACGCGGAGCTCGCCGCGATCGTGGCAAAGCTGCGGCCGGACAGCATGGCCGAGCTCGCCGCGGCCGACCGCGCGGAGGCGCGCAGCCTCCGCGTCCGCGCCGACAACCTCGGGGTCTCGCGCTGGGGCATCTGGGCCCGCGAGGATCCCGGCAGCACGCTCGACGCGCTCGACGATCCGGACGTCCGGTGCCTCGTGGTCGACCTCGGGTCGCTCCCGACGCGCGAGGAGCAGGTGCTGGCCGCCGGATCGGTGCTGCGGCGGCTGTGGGACCGGCGCGGCGACCGGCGCCCCGTGCTGGCGGTCGTCGACGAGGCCCACAACGTCTGCCCGGCCGCGCCGGAGGACCCCCTGACGGCGCTGGCCACCGAGCACGCCGTGCGGATCGCGGGCGAGGGCCGCAAGTTCGGGATCTACCTGCTCGTCTCGACGCAGCGCCCGCAGAAGGTCCACGAGCACGTGATCTCCCAGTGCGACAACCTCGTCCTCATGCGGCTGAACTCGACCGCCGACTGCGGCTTCATCGCCGGCCTGTTCGGGTTCGCGCCGCCCGGGCTGGTCGACCTCGCCACCGACTTCGGCCTGGGCGAGGCGCTCGTGGCCGGCAAGCTCGCGTCGCACCCCGCGCTGCTGCGCTTCGGCGCGCGGGTCGCCCGCGAGGGCGGTGGCGACGTCGACGCGAGCTGGGCCCGGCCGACCGGCCCCTGATCTCATCCGTTGGGGGAGGCGCCGGGTGGTGGGTGGCAGATGGTGCGAGAGGCCCACCCCAGCCACCACCAGGGAGCAGCCGTGAGCGAACTCGATGATGTCGGCCCGATCGATTACATCGTCCTGGAATGGGCCGGTGAACCGCGCGGCGAGGTCGCGCCGCTGCTGCTGGACCTCGTCGAGCGCGGCCTCATCCGCGTCCTGGACATCGCGTTCATGACCAAGGACCCCGACGGCACCGTCACCGCGATCGACATCGGCGACCTGCCCGCCGCCGCCGAACTGTTCGCCGAGTTCGAAGGCGCCGCCAGCGGCCTGCTCGGCCTCGACGACCTCGAAGCCGCCGCCGCCGCCCTGGAACCCGGCACCAGCGCCGCCGTCCTGGTCTGGGAAAACCGCTGGGCCGCCCCGATCGCCCGCGCCCTCCGCGAATCCGGCGGCCAACTCGTCGCCAGCGGCCGCATCCCCGTCCAGGCCATCCTCGCCTCCCTGGACGCCCTCGAACCCACCACCTGACCCAGGAGACCACCGTATGCCCGGACTCTTGCGCGGCGTCGTACGCACCGCCGCCGTCGCCGGCACCGCCACCGCCGTCAGCAACCGCGTCTCACGCCGCCAAGCCCAAAAATGGGAACGCCAAGGCGGCGGCTACGACGACCAGCAACAACAACCCGCCTACGCCGAACCCGAACCCGAACCCGCCCCCGACCCCTACGCCCAACTCCGCGAACTCGCCGCCCTCAAAGACCAGGGCATCCTCACCGAACAGGAATTCGCCGACCAGAAAGCCAAGATCCTCGGCTGACCGGCCGCGCCGTGGGCACGCCGCTCGCGCGGCGTGCCCCAGCCACGTCCTCGCGCCGCCCTACGTCTGCGCGAGGATCCGCGCCTTCTCCGCGCTGAGCTCCGCGTCGTCGAGCACGCCGGCGGCGCGCAGGGCGGCGAGCCGCTCGAGCTGCTGGAGCTTGTCCTCCGGCGCCGGCGGTGCGGTCTCCGGCTCTGCGGGCGCCGCCCCCCGGCCCGTCCGCTGGCGCACCTCCGCCGTGGCCGCCGAGCCGAACGCCCCGGCCTGCCGGACCACGACCCCGGCGCCGGCCCCCGTGGTCCGGCGCACCGAGCCCAGCGCCCCGCCGACCCGCGCCCGCGTCGCACGCATGAGGTCGCCGTGGGTGGCCATCGGGAACTCGCGGGCGGTACGCCGGCGCAGCGCCTCCCAGCCGAGCGCCAGCGAGCACGATGAAGATCACCGCGAGGAGCGGATCGCGCGTCGCCGGCGTCGGCTGCCACCACAGGACGACGATCGCCATGACGACCGCGAACGCGCCCCAGGCGAGCGCCGGCTCGCGCAGGGTCGGCGCGAGCGTGCGCCGGGTGCCGATCGCCCAGCGGGTCGACCCCGCCAGCCACGCGCCGAAGACCATCACGACGCCGTAGCCGATCGTCGCGGTGGCCACCTCGTCGAGCCGGCTCGTGCCGATGTCCCAGGCCGCCGCGACGGTGGGCTCCACCGCCGCGGTGCTCGACAGCGAGTCGACGACCCCGCCGCCCGCGATCGACGCCGCCGCCAGCGCGCCCACGCCCGCGATGATGAACCCCCAGCCGTACGCCCGCACCGCCTGGCGCCGCCACCCCGGGGCGATCACCAGCGCAATGGCGAACAGGACGAACGAGAGCACGACGAACACGACCGGCAGGGCCTTGAGCACCTTTAGGCCGTTCTGGGCGGTCTTGAGCTGGTCGGAGCGCATGATGGTGATCTGGGCGGCACCCGCCGGCAGCGCCGCCGCCGCACGGCCGCCGACCCCGACCTGCTGCTGGAGCTGCGCCAGCAGCGCCTTGAGGTCGAGCGTCACCACGCCGCCCTCGGTGGAGGCGATCGGGCCGCCGCCCTCGAGGATCCGCAGCAGCGCAGTGTGCGCGGCGCGGTTCGCGTTCTCCCAGCGCTGCTGGAACCGGGGCCGGGCCAGGACGACCCGGGCGCGCTTCTCGACCTGGTCGCGGAGCGCGTTCGCGATCGGGCCGGCGAGCGGGCGGGCGCGCGCCGGGAGCGCTTCGCGGATGGACGCCTCGACGTCCACGCCGGTGTAGAGCTCGTCGACGAGGTACGTCGCGACCTGGTTGCGGATGATCGGGTTCTCGAGCATCTCGCTGCTCGTGGCGGCCCAGTTGTCGGTGTTGAGGAACTGGCGGTTGACCCAGATCGAGGGGATCGCGAGGAAGGCGAGCAGTGAGGCGACAAGCACGAGCGCCGCCGCCGGGACGCGGCGGGCTGGTGCGCGCTTGAGCGCCGCGCCGTCCGCGGTGGGTTCGTCGACCATGCCGTAGGAGTCGCACACTCCGGCGCCGCCAGCCTCATCCCGTCAGGATGATTGTGCCCTCAGGCGGGCGGCCGGTCCTCCGCGCAGGCGGCGACCGCGGCCCGGACCGTGGGATGGAAGTGCTCGGCGCCGATGGCGTCGGTCACGCCGGCCTCGTCGAGCTGCCGGCGGGTCGCGGACTTCATGCGGGCCACGAGGAGGGTGAGGTCCGCGCGGCGCAGCTCGTCGGCGAGCGCGGTCGAGGGCCGCGAGCCCGCCGCTGTCGATGTGGACGGTGGCCTCCGCGTCGAAGACCACCCAGCGCGTCGGGGTGGACGCGCCGCGGATGGCCTCGTGCACCCGCGCCTTGAAGTAGCCGGCGTTGGCGAAGAACAGGCGGTCGTCGAGGCGGTACACGGTGACGCCGGGCGTGACCTGGGCGTCGCGGTGCACCGCGACGTCCCCGTAGCGGCCGAGCTCCGGCACCCAGCCGAGCACCGCGTCGTGCGGGCGGGCGCTGCGCCGCACGACGTCGACGATCGAGAGGCCGACCGCGAAGATTCGAGCACCCGTCACGACCACCCGGCGGTCGTACCCGCGATCGCAGCTCCACTCGGTCGCGCGCAGCTCCGCCACGCCGAGTCGACAGCCCCACCGCCGGATGATCGTCGCGCCGAGCACGGCCTTGGGCAGGTCGGCGATCGGCCCGGTCAGGAAGAGCAGGATCAGCACGATCACGCCGGCCGCCAGCAACCCGCCGAGCTGCGTCCGGACGCCCGGCGGTCACCGTGCTCAGCCGCTGCGCCGACAGCCCTGGCTGACCGGCCGCGCGTTCGCGGCGCCGAGCCGAGCAGCTCCTCCGCGGCCGTGCCGGCCGGCGTAGGAGCGCGCCGTGAGGATGCCGTCGGCGAAGGTGACGAGGAAGAGCCCGACGGCGGCCGGGAGTAGCTGGAACACGTCGTCCAGCGGCGTCCGGGGCAGCTCGAGGCTGGGCAGCCCGGCCGGGATCTCGCCCACGACGGCGACGCCGTGGTCGGCCAGCGCGAGCGCCGAGGAGAGCGCGACCCCGGCCACCACGACGACGAGCGCGGCCGGGAAGCGCGGGTAGCGGACCGCAGCGTGAGCAGCACGGCGAGCGCGACGCCGCCCACCGCGAGCGGCGCGGCGCCGTCGCTCCGAGGTCGCCGGCGACCTCGACGACCTGCGGGATCGGCCTCACCGCGTCGATGTCGAGCCCGAGCACCTTGCCGAGCTGCCCCGCGATCAGCACGACGGCGACGCCGTGGATGTAGCCCACGAGCACCGGGCGCGAGAAGTAGTCCGCGATCCAGCCGAGCCGCGCCAGCCACGCGACGACGAAGCAGGCGCCGACGAGCAGCGCCAGCATGGCGGCGAGCCGCGCCCCCTCGGGCGAGCCCGTTCACGGGCGAGAGCCCCGCCACCTCCGCGTACGCCATCGCCGACGGCAGCGCGAGCGCCGCGACGGTCAGCGCGGCGACCGCGTCACCGCGCGCCGTGGTCGGCCGGTAGCGCGGCAGCTCGGCGGACACGGGCACCGCGCGCGAGAGCAGCGGCTCGGGCTCTGCGGGCGCGAAGGGCGAGCGGCCGTCCTCGGTCATGTGGCTCTGGCTCGCATCATCGCCCGCTGTCCCGCCGGCGATCGATCCTGGCCGCGGCTCGCGCGGGCCGCCAGGAGGCACGCACCACATCGCCGCGGATGCCCGCGCGCCGCGCGGGTGCGTGCGGCGCGTCAGGCGGGGCGCGCCGGTGCGGGCCAGGTGATGCCGGCCTACCCGCACACGGGGGTGTGCGCCCTTGCCGCCCTTGCCGCGACACCGGGATGCTCGTACACAGATGACGAGCGTGCTCGATCAGAGCCATCCCCTGGTCGCGCCTGCACGGCCGCGGCTGGTCGTTGCCGAGCCGCAGGCCCCCGCCGTGCGCCACGGCAGCGTGCCGCGCGAGCGGCTCGTCCAGCGCCTGCGCCGCGCCACGGACGTCTCGCTCGTCGCGCTGGTCGCACCCGCGGGCTACGGCAAGACCACGCTCCTGCGCCAGTGGGCGGCGAGCGATCCCCGGCCGTTCGCCTGGATCTCGCTCACGCGCGAGCACGACGACCCGGCGCGGCTCTCGGCGGCGATCGAGTGGGCGCTGGCCTGGCTTGAGCCCGCGCCGGCCGGCTCGGTGCTCGTGCTCGACGACGCCCACCGCCTGCAGGCTCCCGCGGCCCTCGAGCGGCTGACGGCGACGATCGCCGAGCAGCCCGCCGGGTCCCTCATCGCCCTCGCCTCGCGCAGCGAGCCGGGGGTGCGCTTCGGCCGGTTGCGCGCGCAGGGCGCGCTGCTCGACCTGCGCGCCGAGGATCTCGCGATGACCCGGCGCGAGGGGGCGTCGCTGCTGCGCGAGGCGGGGACGGATCTGCCCTACGAGGCCGCCGCGGGCCTGGTCCAGCGCGTCGAGGGCTGGCCCGCCGGGCTGGTCCTGGCCGCCCTGTCGCTGCACGGCGAGCCCGACCCGCAGCGCGCCGCCGCCCGCTTCGCCGGGGACGACCGCTTCGTGGCCGACTTCCTGCGCGACGAGCTGCTGGACGCGCTCCCGGCCGAGCGGCGGGCCTTCCTGACCAGGACCTCGGTGCTCGAGCGGGTGTCGGGACCGGCCTGCGACGCGGTGCTCGGGCGCACGGGGTCGGGGACCGTGCTGCGCGACCTGGCGCGCTCGGACCTGATGCTCGTGGCGCTCGATCGCACGGACACGAGCTACCGCTACCACCGCCTGCTCGACCCAGGCGTTGCGCGCGGAGCTGCGGCGCGCCGAGCCAAGACTCGAGCAGCGCCTGCACCGGCGCGCCAGCGCGTGGTACGCCGGGCGGGGCGACGTCGAGAGCGCCATCGAGCACGCGATCCAGGCGCGCGACGCCGGCCTCGCGGGCGATCTGCTGTGGCGGTCCGCGGCCGGCTACGCCACGGGCGGCCGTCACGTCGCGCTCCGTCGCTGGCTCGACCGCTTCTCGCCCGACGAGCTCGCCCGCGAGCCCACGCCTCGCGCTGACGGCGGCCACCCTGCATCTCGCCATGGGCGATCGCGACCGTCTCGAGCACTGGGCGACCGTGGCCGAGCGCGCCGGCGCCGCCGACGGCGCGGCGCTCGCGATCATGTCCGGCGCGGTCGGCCGCGACGGGGTCGCCCAGATGGCGGCCGACGCCGCGCGCGGCCGGGCGCTGGGCGCGGACGGCGCGTGGCTGGCGCTGAGCCGCCTGCTGACCGGGGTCGCCGCGCACCTGCGGGGCGACCGCGAAGGCGCGCGCGCCGACCTCGAGGAGGGCGGCCGCCGCGGCGCGATCGCGGCGCCGCTCGTGCAGGTCCTGTGCCTCGCGCAGCTCGCGCTGCTCGCCCTGGACGCCGACGACATGGAAGGCGCCGCGCTGCTCGTCTCCCGCGCGCGCGCCCAGCTCGACCGCGTCGGCATCGAGGAGTGCCCGACCGCGTGCCTCGTCTTCGCCGTCTCGGCGCTCGTGCGCGCGCACCGCGCGAGCGTCGAGGATGCGCAGGAGGACCGGCGCCGCGCGACCGCGCTGCTCGCCGGCGCCATGGACGGCGCGCCCTGGTACGCGATCGAGACGCACGTCACGCTCGCGCGCGCCGTCCTTGCGGCTCGGCGACGTCGCGGCGGCGCGTGGGCTGCTCGACGCGGCGGCCCGGCTCCTGCCGGGCGGCCCCGGACCCAGGCCTGCTGAAGGCGTGGATCGCCGGCGTCCGCGTCCAGGTCGACGCCTTCTCCGCCGCCTCGCTGAGTGGCCCGGCATCGCTCACGACCGCCGAGCTGCGGGTGCTGCGCCTGCTCCCGACGCATCACTCGTTCCGCGAGATGGGCGAGCACCTGCACGTGTCGGGCAACACCATCAAGACGCACGCCCACGCCGTCTACCGCAAGCTCGACGTCGGCTGTCGCTCCGAGGCGGTCGGCCGCGCCCAGGACATGGGCCTGCTCGACGGCCGGCCCTAGCACCGCTGCGCGAGCCGCTCGCCGCGCCAGGTATCGTCTGGATATGTCGCTGCGCGTCGCGCTCGGCGAGGACAGCCTGCTCGTCCGCGAGGGCATCCAGCAGCTCCTCGCCGTCGACCCCGAGATCGAGATCGTCGCCGCCGCGGCGACCTCGACTCGCTGCTGGACGCGTGCGAGCGCGAGCGGCCCGACGTCGTCCTGACCGACATCCGGATGCCGCCGACGCAGCACCGACGAGGGGATCCGGCTCGCGGCCGAGCTGCGCGACCCCCATCCCGACGATCGGCGTCGTCGTCCTCAGCCAGTACGCCGATCCCGAGCTACGCGCTCGCGCTGCTCGAGCGCGGCTCCGACCGGCCGCGGCTACCTGCTCAAGGAGCGCGTCCACAACCGCGCCGAGCTGATGGCGGCGATCCGCGCCGTCGCCGACGGCGGCTCGCTGATCGACCCCAAGATCGTCGAGGCGCTCGTCGACGGCCCGCGGCCGCACCGAGCGCTCGCCGCTCGACGAGCTCACGCCGCGCGAGCGCGAGGTGCTGGCGGAGATCGCGCAGGGCAAGAGCAACAGCGCGATCGCCGAGTCGCTGTTCCTCACCAAGCGCGCCGTCGAGAAGCACATCAACTCGATCTTCCTCAAGCTCGGCCTCGCGGACGCGGAGGACGTGAGCAAGCGGGTCAAGGCGGCGCTGCATGTTCCTCGCCGAGGGAGAGGCCGCGGAGCGGCGGATCGTCCCTTCGGGATGATGCGCCCGGCACCCGGACCCGCGAAGCTCTGGCGAACGTGAGCCCCGACCGCTCGATCGCGATGGACGGGTTGCGCACGGCGCGCAGCGCCGTCGGCGCGCTCGCCGGCGTCGGGGTCGCGTCGACCCGGGTGGTGCTGCGCCCGGTCGCGCGCGCCGTGGACGCGGGCGCCCAGGTCGAGCGCGGGTCAGGCGCCAGGTCGGCACGACGACCGGCCGCGCGGCGCTCGCCGCGCTCGACGCCATGCTCGCCTCGCCGTACGCCGACGAGGCGATCGAGCGCGTGCTGGCCAGCGGCCTGGCCGAGCGCGCGCTCGGGCGCGCGCTGGGCGGCGAGCTGGTCGACGCCCTGGCCCGCGATGTCGTGCGCTACGGCGTCGTCGAGCGCCTGGCCGAGGAGGTGCTCGCCGGCGACGCGCTGGAGCGGATGATCGACGGCGCGCGTGGCGGCCGGCGTCCCGGCGCGCGATCACCGACCGCCTGCTCGCCCACGGGACGGCCGAGCAGCTCGCGCGACGGGTGCTCGACGGCCCGGAGCTCGAGCCCATCCTCGCGCTCGTGCTCCAGGGGCGACTCGTCGACCTCGTGGCGCGCGACATCGAGCGCTACGGGATCGTCGACCGCGTGGTCGCCGAGGTGCTCGAGCGGCGACGCCCTCGAGCGGATCACCGACCGCCTGCTGTCCGACGGCGTGGCCGAGCGCGTCGCCGGGCGCGTCTGCGCGGCCCGGAGCTCGATCACATGGTGGAGGCGGCGCTCGAGAGCCCGGAGGCCGCCCGGCTCGTGTCGCAGGTCGTTCGCAGCCGCCTGATGGAGGACACCGTCACGCAGCTGGTGGACGAGACGGCGGCGCGGCTGCCCCAGAGCGAGGCGCTGTGGGCGCTCATCGACGAGGTCGCCCAGAGCCCCGCCGTAACGGAGGCGATCACCAGTCAGGGCAAGGGCTTCGCCGACCAGGTCGCGGGCGAGGTCCGCAAGAGCTCGCGCCGCGTCGACGACCGCCTCGAACGCGGGGCCTGGCGGCTGCTGCGCCGCCGCCAGGTCCCGGCCGAGCCGCCCGAGCCACGGCCTGCGCCGTGAGCACCGAGCCCCCGCTCCCGCCCGTCACCCCGCGCGTCGGCGGGGCGAACGGCGCCGCCCCGGACGGCGCGGCCGCCGCCGAGGTCGCGGCCACCGTCGTGGCCGCGCGCGACGCCGCGCGGCCGGGCTACGCCGGTCTGGCGACCCGCGGGATCGCCTTCGCGGCGGATGCGGCCATCATCGACGGCGTCGCCCTGCTCGTCAGCGTCGCCGTCGGGCTCGGGCTCTCGCTGTTCGATCTCCCCGACAGCGTCACGACGGTGTTCGCCGCGGCCGGCGCCGTGGCCTTCCTCGATCTGGATGGCCGGCTACTTCGTCGTCTTCTGGTCCACCACCGGGCAGACGCCCGGCAGCCGGCTCATGCAGATCCGCGTGCAGAACGGGCGGGGCGGGACCGTGCGCGTCCGCCACGCCGTACTGCGCCTGCTGCTCCTTCCTGTGGCGATCATCCCGCTGGGCGCAGGCCTGGTCCCGATCCTGATCGACTCGCGCCGCCGGGCCCTGCAGGATCATGGTGGCGGGCACGGTGGTCACGTACGTCCCGCCGGTCGTACGCCCGGCCGCCACGGCTGACCGCGGCGCTCAGGACCGACGGCGGCGGCTGGCGAGGTCGCCGACGATCACGCCGATGACCGTGACGAGGTAGAGCTGCCCGGTGAGCATCTCGCCGACCGCGAGCGCGTGCCCGAGCGGGGTGGCGGCGGTGAAGTCGCCGAACCCGGTCGTCGTCAGGACCGTGAAGCTGAAGTAGACGCGGTCGCCCGGGGTCCCGTCCGTCCCCGACGCGAAGTACGGGGTGTGCGCCGACCGCGGCCACGAAGGCGATGAACATCGCGAACGTCAGGCCGAGCAGCAGGTAGATCGCCAGCGCACCCGCGACGACCTGAAGCGTGACGCCGCGACCGCGAACCAGCCGCAGGAGGCCGCCGACGAGCGCGAGCGGGATCACCGCGCCAGCACCCCGGTGATCGCGAGCACGACGTCGGTCGGCAGCACGCCGGCTGCGGTGGCCACGACGACGATCGTCCAGCCGACGGCGGTCCCCAGCGTCCGCGTCCGGCGCACGTCGGGCCGCTCGCGCGAGGTAGCCAGGATGACGAGCAGCGCCCCGCCCTGGAGCCCCAGGACCGCCGCCCGCGACCACTCGCCGGCCGGGGCGATGATGATGAAGACCACCAGCAGGAACGCGAGCAGGAGGACCGCGCCGTAGCGGTATGACGCTTCACGGGTTGAGGCGGTCAACTCGCGAGCATCCTGGCCCTGGCCCAGAGCGGCGTCGTCATCCGCATCAGATGATGCCCGGCGGCCGCTCTCATCCGGTTGGGGGGAGGCGGCCGCCTGGTGGGTGACGGATGGTGCGAGCGAGGCCCCACCCCCGCCACCACCAGGGAGCAACCGTGAACGAACTCGATGATGTCGGCCCGATCGATTACATCGTCCTGGAATGGGCCGGTGAACCGCGCGGCGAGGTCGCGCCGCTGCTGCTGGACCTCGTCGAGCGCGGCATCATCCGCGTCCTGGACATCGCGTTCATGACCAAGGACCCCGACGGCACCGTCACCGCGATCGACATCGGCGACCTGCCCGCCGCCGCCGAACTGTTCGCCGAGTTCGAAGGCGCCGCCAGCGGCCTGCTCGGCCTCGACGACCTCGAAGCCGCCGCCGCCGCCCTGGAACCCGGCACCAGCGCCGCCGTCCTGGTCTGGGAAAACCGCTGGGCCGCCCCCATCGCCCGCGCCCTCCGCGAATCCGGCGGCCAACTCGTCGCCAGCGGCCGCATCCCCGTCCAGGCCATCCTCGCCTCCCTGGACGCCCTCGAACCCACCACCTGACCCAGGAGCCACCCTATGCCCGGACTCTTGCGCGGCGTCGTACGCACCGCCGCCGTCGCCGGCACCGCCACCGCCGTCAGCAACCGCGTCTCACGCCGCCAAGCCCAAAAATGGGAACGCCAAGGCGGCGGCTACGACGACCAAGCAACAACAACAGGCCGCCTACGCCGAACCCGAACCCGAACCCGCCCCCGACCCCTACGCCCAACTGCGCGAACTCGCCGCCCTCAAAGACCAGGGCATCCTCACCGAACAGGAATTCGCCGACCAGAAAGCCAAGATCCTCGGCTGACCACTACGCCGCGATCTGCGCGCGATCCGCTGAGCCCAGGGTCGCGCGCCACCCGGCGAGCAGCTCGTGGACCGCGGCCGCGCCGACGATCGGCTCGTCCGGCGCGGCGAGGCGCCGGCGGGTGCAGGATGAACGGCCGGGTCTGCGGCCCGCCGAGCCCGCCGTGGAACGAGATGAGCTCCTCGAACGCGCAGGCCTCGTCGAGCATCGGGTCGTAGAAGCTGCCGACCATGATGTCGGCGACGTGGGCGAAGCCGTCCGTGCGCAGCAGGTGCCGCGCGGCGTTCGGCGAGAACGGCGCGAGCGGGTCCTCGCCCTCGACCCGGCCGTCGTCGAGGTGGCGCGTGCCCGCGCGGCCCGAGCACGAGCGCGCCGTGCTCGGCCGGAGCGCACGAGCAGCCAGCCGATGTGCGGGTGCGTGCGCAGCGCGGAGATGCAGCCGCGGGTGGCGCTCCTCGATCTCCTCGAGCGTCAGCCGGCGCGGCTCGCTCCATGAGGTAGACGAGCCCGAGGTTGCCCGAGCCGAGCACGACGACGCTCGCGGCCGGAGACGTCGTTCTTCGGCCGCGCTTGCGGCCGGCTTGCGCGCCGGTCGCCTCGTCGACCGCGTGCCGCGACCATCGCCTGCTGCTCGTCGCCGCCGGCGACGCCGGCCACGTCGCCGCTCGCCGAGCGAGCGCTCGACGAGCTCGTCGAGGCCGTAGCCGTTGCGCTGCTTGAACGTCGCGCCCTGCGTCTGGCCGTGGTCGGAGAGCACGACGATCTCGTACGGCCGCGGCGCGTAGCGGCGGGCGCGCGCGATGCGGCCGAACTGCTGGTCGAGCTTGCGCAGCGCCTCGAGCGTGTCGGCGCGCTCGAGCCCGGAGTGGTGCGCGACCTCGTCGTAGCTGGCGAACGTCGCGTAGACCGCGGGCCGCCCGCGCATCATGTCGCTCAGCACGCCGAAGACGACGAGGTCGCGGACGAACACGCACATCGCGCCGCGCATCAGCGGATAGATGCCGCCGCGGTGGCCGCGCGGGCGCACGTCGCGGCGCGCGGCGCGCACGCCGCGGTCGATCTCGAGGACGATCTCCCAGACGAACAGCACGAGCGCGCGCGTGACGTTGAAGCCGTTGGCGAGGAACGCGCGGTAGCCGGGGTTCGGCGCCGCTTCTCGGCGTCGGTGCGGCTGACCGTGAGGATCGCCTCCTCCGCCTCGCCCGAGAGCAGGTTGCCGCGGCTCGCGCCGCCGTCGGCGAGCAGCCCGAGCCGGTCGCGTGCCGGCGCTCGATCTCGGCGCAGTCGGCCGGCGAGGAGCAGACCATCATGCGCCCGCGTCTCCTTCTCGACCCAGCGGAACGCGGGGATGTCCTCGTTGGAGCCGAGCAGGATGCCCGCCTGGCTGGCGCCGGTCTGCGACGACAGGTCGGTCTCCCATTCGGTCAGCCGGTAGCCGTCCTCGGCGATCCAGCGCGCCATCTCGGGCGCGCTGCCGTCGCGCATCGCGTCGCGCAGCACCGGCAGCGCGAGCCCGTCGATCTCGAGGAAGACGATGCCCGGGCACGTCGGTGCGCTCGCGCGCGCCCTGGCGGCGCGCGATCCGGCGGGTCACGCGCAGCGTGTACTCGTCGTCGTCGTTGGTGCCGAGCGACGACCTGGAGCACGATGCTGACCGCGGCCATGACCAGCGACGCGAGCAGCGCGTCGCCGAAGGAGTCGACGCGGATGTCGTCGGGCAGCAGCTCCGCGGCGGCCAGCAGCAGCGCAGCGCGTCGGCGAACGAGCACGAGCAGGAAGCCGGTCGACGAGCGTGAACGGCAGCCGCAGCGCGGCGAGGAGCGGCGGCAGGACCGCGTTGAGCACGCGCGATGACCGCGGCGACGAGGAACCCGCGCCCGGCCCTCGAGCGCACACGCCCGGCACGATCCAGGCGGCGACCACGACCGACGCGGCGGTCACGGCCCACGCCACGAGGAGGCGCAGCGGCCGCAGGCGCGGCGCCGCCGGCTGCCAGGTCACCTGCTCGCCGTATCGCCGCGGGTGCCATCAGGACGCTCGTTGCGCCCGCGCGCTGAAGTACGTGAGCGCCTTCTTGGTCTTGGTCGTCTGCTCGCCGGACAGGTCGACGCCGTGGGCCGCGAGCAACGCCCGCGCCTCCGCGGCGACCTGGAAGGTGTCGGCCGGCGCGCACTTGGTGGACAGCTCGAGGATGCGGGAGTCGTCCGGGTACAGCCACACCTCGGCGACCATCGAGCGGTCGAAGCCCTCGGGCCTGAAGCGCAGCTTGAGGACGAAGATCGGGCCGAGCGTGACGAGGTCGTCGAGCGCGACCCCGGCGGGGGCGTGGGCGGCGTAGAACGCACGCTGCTCCTTGGACAGGAGCTTGCGCAGCGGCCGCTGCCCCGCGACGACCTCCTTGACGCGGCCGGTCGGTCGACCGCCGCCTTCATCGAGCCCGAGCAGACGAAGCCGCCCGGCATCGCGTCGACCTCGACGCCGAAGCCGGCGGTCCCCCGCACGCTCGCGGGGAGCTCCGCCGGCACGACCGGCCGCAGCTTGACCACCGTGTCGTCGCCCTTGCGCTGCACGCGCCGCCCGCGCACGACCACGCCGCTGTGGTGCAGTGCGAGGTCGGGCGTGTCGAAGAAGAAGACCTGGCGGATCTGCGCCTCGATCGGGTCCATGCCGAGCGCCTCCACCGTCGAGCGCTGGTCGGACTCCGGCACCGTGAGCTTGAGCTCGACGCTGTCGCTGCCGCGGATCAGCGCGAGCAGCTTGGGCATCTCCTCGTCGGAGATGCGAGGTGACGTGGCGGCACCGGCCATTGGCGTGGCTCCTCTCGAAGGTCGTCGGTCCGCATCCTCCGGCATGGCGCGGGCGGCGGCAATGACACCGGCCGGTGTGTGCGCAGGTGTGCGCACACGGCCGGGCGGGCCGCGGCATCCGTGCCCCGGCCGTCGGCGTCAGCGGCGGCGCGACGTGCGCCGCGCGGTGCGGCGCCCGGTGCGCCGGGCCACTCTGCGAGCCCCGAACATGTAGCCTCCCGCTCGTCGTTCACGGCGCCGTCCCGGCGGCCGCCGCCGTCTCCATCGCCTGCAGCTCACGCGCCTCCTCGGCCGTCACCAGGCCGATCTCGACGAGGTCGAGCGGGCTGATGAACCCGTCGCTGATGCGGAACCCGCCGGCGCGGGCGATCGCGTCGCGCAGCGGCACCGCCCAGTGGTGCTCGAGCAGGATCAGCGCGGCCGCCGAGTCGTTCGGGATCTCCTCGATGACGTCCCATGCGTCCTCGTCGGAGAACACCTGGATGCCGTCCGCGGCCGCCTCGGCGCCGGCCACGGCGCCGGCCTCCATGCCCTCCTCGCCCTCGATGCCGAGGCCGATCAGCGCGCCGACCTTGCTGCCCAGCTCGATCGCCTCCTCGGTCGGACAGGTTGCTGAGGTGCTCGACCTCGATCTCGCCGTCCGCGTCCTTGTAGACGACCAGCGAGTCGATCACGCGCACGGTGTCGCTCTCGCGCAGCCGCTCGAGCTCGGCGATGATCTCGCCGTGGAAGTGCGGGTGGTTGAAGCCCAGCACGATGAGCTGGACCGGTCCGATCGCCATGTCCCTCCTCTGCGTTCGTGTGCCTTGCGGCGCTACGCCAGCGCCTTCGCCTTCAGCCGGTCGAACTCCGCCTGGTCGATCGCGCCGCTGTCCAACAGTCCCTTGGCCCGCTCGATGTCCGCGGCCGCGCCGCCGCCGCCACCGCCGTTGGCCGCGGTCTTGCGCACGTAGTCGTCGAAGCGCGCCTGGGAGACCTGTGCCTCCTGGAGGCGCCGCTCGGTCATGTCACAGCCGTTCTTGACGAGGTAGATCAGCGCCACCAGGAACGGCAGCACGATCAGGCACGCGGTCCACGCCGCCTTGCCCCAGCCCGACAGGTCGCGGCGCCGGAACACGTCGCTGAGGATCACGACCATCATCCAGATCCAGACCACCCACGCGAAGAAGATGATCATCGTCCAGAGGACGTCCATGAAGGGGTAGTCCGCCGCCACTATCTGCATGTGCCTCGTCTCCTCGTTCGTCCGCTATGGCACCCGTGATCGTCGTGGCCCGCGGCGGCCGTTCGGCAAGGAGGCGTACACCTTGATCCGGCGCGTGCGCCCCTCCCGCCGCGCGCAGTTGCGCACCCCCGTCAGGCCGCCGCTCATCCCTCCCCGTGGTAGTAGGGCACGCGGGCGCTGCGCGGGACCATCACGTCGTCGGCCCGGTTGCCGGTCCAGATGCCGATCTTGTCGCTGTCCGGGTAGACGGTCGCCGCCGGCACCTTCACCTCGGAGAACATGAGCACGCGCACGACCGCCGCGGTCTCGTTGCGCACGCCGTGCGCGCCGTCCGGGCCGACCGGGAACGCGCAGACGTCCCACGGCCGCAGGCGCCGTTCCCCCTCGGGCAGCCGCAGCGTCGGCTCGCCCTCGAGCACCACGAGCCACTCCTCCTCCGCGTACTCGTAGTGGTACGGGCAGATCGCCTGGCCGGGGCGCAGCTCGTAGACGCTGATCCCGGTCCGCTGCGCCGCCTACGAGCGGGCCGAGGCGCTTCATGCCCGCCCGGAAGCCGTCCGGGTCCTCGGGGTCGTAGGCGAACTCGAGCGCGTCGACGTTGACGATGTCCATCCCGCAAACGATGGCGCACGTGGCATCCGCTAGAACGGACGCCGTGCTCCTCCCCACCACGGTGATCGGCAGCTACCCGCAGCCCGACTGGCTGATCGATCGCGAGCGGCTGCGCGGCCCGCTGCCGCCGCGCGTGCGCGCGGGGGACCTCTGGCGCGTCGACGAGCCGTACCTCGCCGAGGCGCAGGACGACGCCACGGCGCTCGCGATCGCCGACCTGGAGCGGGCCGGGCATCGACATCGTCACGGACGGCGAGATCCGCCGCGAGAGCTACTCCAACCGCTTCGTCGGCGCGCTCGAGGGGCTCGACGTCGACCACCCGGCGATGGTCCCGAGCCGCGCGGGCGGCGCAGACACGCGGTGCCGCGCGTCGTCGGCCCGGTCCGCCGCACGCGGCCCGGTCGAGGTCGAGGACCTCCGCTTCCTGCGCGCCGCACCGACCGCACCGATCAAGATCACGCTGCCCGGCCCGTTCACGATGAGCCAGCAGGCCCAAACGAGCACTACGCCGACGAGGCGGAGCTGGCGATGGACTTCGCGGCCGCCGTCAACGAGGAGGTCCACGACCTGTTCGCGGCGGGCGCCGACGTCGTCCAGATCGACGAGCCGTGGCTGCAGTCGCGCGCCGAGAAGGCGCGCGAGTTCGCGCTGCCCGCGATCGACCGCGCGCTGGCCGGGCGTCACCCGGCACGACCGCGCTGCACATGTGCTTCGGCTACGCCGCACATCGTCCACGACCGGCCGCCGGGCTACCCGTTCCTCGCCGAGCTCGCCGCGCTGCGCGGCCGACGTGCTCGCGATCGAGGCCGCGCAGCCGCGGCTCGACCTCGCGGTGCTCGCGCCGCTCGCGCGACAAGACGGTGATCGTCGGCGTGCTCGACCTCGCCGACCCGACGGCCGAGACGCCCGAGCACGTCGCCGAGCGCATCGAGGCGGCGCTCGCGCGTCTCCCGCCCGAGCGCCTCCAGGTCGGCGCCGGACTGCGGGATGAAGTACCTCCCGCGCGAGCTCGCGTTCGCGAAGCTCGCGCGCTCGTCGAGGGCGCGCGGATCGTCCGCGAGCGCCTCGAGACTAGCGGGCTAACGCAGCATCGCGGCCGCCACGTCGCGGCACGGCGCGCACCACGCCGTGCCGTCGTCGACGAGCGCCCGCACGCCGGCCAGCGCGGCGCGGATCGCGTCCAGGCGCTCGCCCGGCTGGGCGAGGAACGGGTGGAACAGGAGCGTCAGGTGGCCGCCGTCGCGGGCGACGCCGGCCAGCGCGCCCGCGACCGCCTCGCGCAGCCGCGCCGGCGGCAGCTCCTCGGCCGACCCGAAGCTCTCGCCGCAGGCCGCCGAAGTGCGGGAGGTAGTGGAAGGCGTCGAGCAGCGGCCAGCGGAAGGGCAGCACCACGAGCCCGCCGGCCTGCGAGACCGTGTCCCCCGCCGGCGAGCAGTAGCGGAAGCCGAGCTCGCGCAGCAGCGCCGGCGTGGCGGGCGTCAGCGCGCCGCCGGGCGGCCGGAACCCGAGCGGGCGCAGGCCGAGCCCGTCGAGGCGCTCGACGCTGCGCTCGAGCAGCTCGCGCTCCGCGGCGGGCTCGAGGCCGCCCCACGGCTCGTGGCGCCAGCCGTGGCAGGCGACCTCGTGCCCGGCGGCGGCGAGCCCGCGCAGCGTGTCGGGGTAGAGCTCGGCGTTGAGGCCCTCGACGAAGAACGTCGCCCGCAGGCCCGCCTCGTCGAGCAGCGCCGAGGATCGCGCGGCAGCGCCCGCGTGACCGAGAAGTGCTCGGCCGAGCGGCTCGTCGCCGGGCTGCTCGCCGCGCTCGAGCGCGGCGGCCTCCCCGAGGTTGTCGAACGTCACGCTGACCGCCGCGGGGGGGCCCACGCTCACTCGGCGGCGACCGGGTTCTCGAGCCGCCCGACCCGCTCGATCTCGACCACGAGGCGGTCACCGTCCCGCAGCAGCACCTTCGGGTCGCGCCGGTAGCCGACGCCGCTCGGCGTCCCCGTCAGCACGACGTCGCCGGGCGCGAGCGGGATGAACTCCGAGATCGTCGCGATCATCGTCGGGATGTCGAAGATGAAGCGGCTCGTGTTCGAGGCCTGCATCCGCTCGCCGTTGAGCTCGAGCGAGATGTCGAGCGCGTGCGGGTCGCCGACCTCGTCGGGGGTGACGAGGAACGGGCCGAGCGGCGTCGAGCTCGCCCAGTTCTTCCCCGGCAGCCACTGGTGCGTCTTGTACTGGTAGTCGCGCATCGAGACGTCGTTGGCGACGGTGTAGCCGCCGACCGCGGCGAGCGCCGCGTCGCCGGCGGCGCGCCGCACCGGGCTCCCCGATGACGAACGCCAGCTCGGCCTCGTAGTCGACGGCCTCCGACTCGGGCGGGACGAGCACGGGCTGCCCGGCGCCCACGAGCGTCTCGGCGAACTTCGAGAACAGCACCGGGTAGTCCGGCACGTCGTAGACGCCCTCGTCGACGTGCGCCTTGTAGTTGAGCCCGAGGCAGACGACCTTGCCCGGGCGCGGGACGACCGGGCGCAGCGTCACCGCCTCCAGCGGCACGCGCTCGTCGCTCAGCGGCGGGTCGGCGAGGACCGCGGACGGCGTCTCGCTCCCCAGCTCGGCGACGCCGCGGAGCGGGCGCACGGTATCGCCCTCGACGAGCGCCGCGAACCGGCGCTCGCCGAGCGAGCAGCTCGCGAACCGGCTCACGCGCGCGGCCGCAGCACGATGTCGAAGTCGCACTCCAGCCGGTCGCCGCGGCGGTGCACCGGGCGCACGAGCGCCGGCTTGACCGCCCCGATCGTGTCGTCGTCCAGGTACGGGTCGTCGGGGAAGAACACCTGCGTGACGAGCGTCGCGTGCCCGGGCGCGAGCACCTTGAAGTGGATGTGCGCGGGGCGCCACGGATGCTGGCCGACCGCCTCGAGGTAGCGCCCGACGGGCCCCTCCGTCGGCACCGTGTAGGGCTTCGGGAGCATCGTCTGGAACTCGTAGAACCCGTCGGGGTCGACCTTCATGCGCCCGCGGAAGTTGTAGTCCGGCTGGCGCGGATCCCAGAGGTCGTAGCCCCCGTCGGGGCCGGTCTGCCAGACGTCGAGGACCGCGTCCGCGATCGTCCGGCCGTCCGTCGAGCTCACGGTGCCGCGCACGAAGAGGACCTCGGCCTCTCCCATCCCCTCGTAGTCCTCGTAGATCTTCACGGGCTTCTCCCGCCACGGCGGGTCCTCGCGGTACAGCGGGCCCTCGACGTCGCTCGCCGTCGCCTCGGCCTCGTCGCCCGCGTGCGAGAGCGCGTCGACGAGCACCGACGTGCGCGTCACGTCCGAGAGCAGGACGAACTCGTCCGCGCGCCCGACCGCGGTGAGGAAGGCGAGCGCCGCCGCCCACTCCTCCTCGGTCACGCGATGGCGTTCGAGGACGTCGTGGATCGCCGCGAGGACGTCGGGGACGACCTCCTCCAACCGCGTGCTCATCGCTTCCACTGTGCGCTCCCTGCGTCCCACTCGGTGTACTGGTACGGGTTCTCGAGGATCTTGCGCTCCGGGATGTCGGGGTGCATGCCGCGCGTCCAGGCGTCCTCGCCGAGCGTGCGCATGGCGAACTCCACGGTCTCCTCGACCGCCTGCCGGGCGCGCGCGAGGTCGATCCCGACGAGCCGGCCGTCGTGCTTGACCACGCGGCCGTTGACGAGCACGGTGTGCACGTCGGCCCGCTGGGCCTGGAAGGCCACGTGGCCGTAGGGGTGCAGCACCGGGAACATCACCGGCGAGGCGTCGTTCTTGACGAGCACGACGTCGGCCTTCTTGCCCTCCTCGAGGCTGCCGATCACCCCGTCGAGCCGCAGCGCCCGGCTGCCGCCGCGCGTCGCCCAGTCGACGACCTGCTCGGCGCGCAGGTGGTGGTTGGTCACCGTCTCCTGCTTGGCGTGCGCCTCGAGGTGCTCGCGCGAGCGGTCGGCGCCGAGCGTGGCGCGCATCGCGCAGAACAGGTCGCCGCTCCACCACACGCTCGTGTCCATCGACAGCGAGACCGGGATGTCGTGATGGCGCAGCTGCCACGTCGGCGGGTAGCCCTGGCCGGCGCTCTGCTCGGACTCGGTGGAGACCGACACCGAGCCGCCGGTCGCCGCGATGCGGTGGTAGGAGTCCTCCTCGAGCGTCGCGGCGTGCACGTAGATGGTCTCGGGCGTCATGAACCCGTGCTCGTGCATGAGCCGGATGCCGTCGTCGTTCGTGGCCCCCCACACGCCCGCGTGGGTGGTGACCGGCACGCCGAGCTCGCGCGCGACCTTGAACGCCTCCTGCTCGGGGAACGCGGGGTCGCCCGTGACGTCGAAGGCCATCTGGAAGCCGAGCATCGGGTCGCCGCCGCTGAAGCGCCGCTCGACGAAGCTGCGGAAGTCCGCCGACTTCGCCCACTCCCACGGCCCCTGCTGGATGTTGCCGTAGGCGAGCACGAAGCGGCCGGGCACCGCCTGCAGGGCATCTACGGCGGCGTCCGCGTGGTCGACGGTCTGCAGCCCGTGCGACCAGTCGACGGTCGTCGTCACGCCCGCGTCGAGCGACTCGATCGCCGACAGGAGGTTGCCCGCGTAGATGTCCTGTGGGCGGAAGATCTTGCCCCACTCGAGGTAGAAGAAGACGAAGTACTGGGTGAGCGTCCAGTCGGCGCCGTAGCCGCGCAGGGCCGTCTGCCACATGTGCCGGTGCGTGTCGATCATCCCCGGCATGACGATGCCGCCGGAGGCGTCGATCTCGAGCGCGTCGCCGGGCGCCTCCAGCCCCGGCCCGACCGCGGCGATCTGCTCGCCGACCACGAGGACGTCGGCGTCGCGGAGCACGTCGTGGGCGTCGTTCATCGTGAGCACGGTGCCGCCGCGCAGGACGACGGGCCGGCCGGGCTCGATCGTCGCGGAGTCGCTCATGTGGTCTGAGCTCCTTTCTGGGATACCGGCCACCATTCCAACCGCCGCCCGCCCGCGTCAAGCGCGGGCGGCAAGCAGGGCGCGGTCGAAGAAGCCGACCACCCGCCGCTCGTACTCCCGCGGGTGCGTGGCGAGGCCGCCGAGATGGCGACTCCGGGATCTCCCAGAGCGCCTTGGGCTCGTGCGCCGCGGCGTGGTAGAGGCGGTTGAGCTCCTCGCCGTTGGGGCTCTTCGGGCGCGGCGATGAACAGCACGGGCCGCGGCGATCCGGCCGGCGAGGGCCTCCAGGCTCGTGGGCGGCGCCTGGTCGGAGAAGACCGCGAGCGCGGCCGTCTTGAGCGCGATCTCGGGCGCGCCCACCCACTTGTCCACGGTGGCCGCGTCCTTCTCGATCTCCTCGGAGAAGGTGCGGCTCAGCCGGCGCCCTCGGAGACCACGGCGGCGAGCGCGGGGGTCTCGGCGGCCGTCTCGAGCATGAGCTCGCCGCCGACCGAGAGGCCGATGCCGCCGATGCGGCCCGGGTCCACGTCAGGCCGGCGCTGGAGGAACGCGATCGCCGCCTTGACGTCGCGGTCGCCGCCCCACCCGTAGTGGTGCGGCGTGCCCTCGCTGGCACCCTCGCCGCGGCGGTCACCAGCAGCACGCCGTAGCCGCGGCGGGCGGCATCCGCGCCTGCGCCTCGGCCCCTTCGCGGCCCGGGAACGCGATCACGGCCGCGCCGTTGCGCGAGGGCACGTACCAGCCGCGCAGCTCAGCCCGTCGCTCGTCGTGCGCGTCCGCGGACGCCGCCTCGGCCGCCACCTCCACGCCCGCACCGCGCAGCAGCGCGGCGACGCCCTGGCGGACGATCAGGTTGTCGGCGGCGAGACGCGCGCCGCGACGGCTTACGGCACGAGCGCGTACGTGACCCGCACCGTGGCGGTGATCTCGCGCTCGCCCGGCAGGATCGGCGTCGTGTCCTCACGCGCCACGCCGCCGCCCGAACCCCGCCGCCGCCGCCGCCCTCGGGGTCGATGTCGACCGCCAGCACCGCCCCCGGGCGCAGGCCGAGCTGGGCGGCGGCATCCTCCGCGCGCCGCCGGGCGTCGGCGAGCGCCGCCCGCACCGCGAGCGTCTCGCCCGCGGTCGGGTCGGCGAAGCCGAAGTCTGGGCCGCTGACGTCGCCGCCGGCCGCGGCGACGGCGTCGAAGAGCTCGCCGAGGCGGCCGACCTGCCCGGTCCGCGCCGTGAGCGTGCTCCCGGAGCGGTAGCGGATGCGCGTGCGGCGTGGGGTGCCGGTGCGCACGCGCACGCGTGTGATGGCGGCGTACTCGGTGCGGACCGCGTCGCCGCCGACGCCGCGCGCGGCGAGGGCCCGCAGGATGCGCTCGACCCGCCGGCGCACGATGCGGCGCGCGCCCGTCCGTGTCGGCGACGTGTGGCGCACGGTCACCGCGAAGCGCGCCTCGTCGGGGGCGAGCCGCACGAGGCCGCTGCCGGTCACCGAGATCGACGGCGCCGGGGGAACCTGCGCCTCGGCGCGCGCCGCACCACCCGCCACGAGCACCGCCGCGAGCAGGAGGCAGGCGCGGAGCACTCGGAGGCTCCTCAAAGCCTTGCCCGCCAATGAGCAGCGGACCGGATGGCTTGCAGAAGCCAGACCGAGCTCCAGTCGATTGGCGGGCAGTCACTTTTGTAGGAGTCTTCTAGGCGACCGGGGCCCGCCCGAGGCCGGCGTCGCGCGCCTTCAGCGCCGCCTGGGCGCGGTCGGAGACCTGGAGCTTCAGGCAGATCGCCGAGACGTAGTTGCGCACGGTCTTCGGGCTCAGGTGCAGGCTGTTGGCGATCTGCGCGTTGCCCGAGCCCCGGGCGAGGAGCTCGAGCACCTCGCGCTCGCGGTCGCTGAGGTCCGGAAACGCCCGGGCGGGGCGCGTGGGGGCGCCGGCGAAGAAGGCGAGCATGCGCTGGGCGACGGCGGGCGAGAAGATCGCGTCGCCGCCCGCCACCGCGCGGATCGCGCGCAGCAGGTCCTCCTCCTCGGCGCCCTTGAGCGCGTAGCCGCGTGCGCCGACGCGCATCGCGGCGAACACCGAGTCCTCGTCGTCGAACATCGTGAGGATGAGCACGCGGGCGTCCGGCGAGCGCTCGACGATCTCCTGGGTGGCCACGATGCCCGACGCGTCCGGGAGCTGGAGATCCATGACGATCACGTCGGGCGCGAGCTCCGAGGCGCGCACGACGGCCTCGGCGGCGGTGGCGGCCTCCCCCACGATCTCGAGGTCGTCCGTGCTGTTGACGAGCGCCCGCAGCCCGGCCCGCAGGACGGCGTGGTCGTCGGCGATCAGGACCCGGAGCACGCGGCGAGCTTGTCAACCCGCCCGTCCCGGTGTCAACGGGACGTTGTCCCGATCAGGCCGGGCGCCCTTCCGTGGTCCGCGGCAGCGTCGCGATCACGCGCGTGCCGCCGCGCGGGAGCCGCTCGATCGCGAGCGAGCCGCCGACCTCGGCGGCGCGGCGGCGCATGGAGTCCAGGCCGATCCCGCGCGACGGCTCCGCCGGCAGGCCGACGCCGTCGTCCTCGACGATCAGCCGCAGCGCCTCGGCCTCCTCGAAGCGGATGGTGCACGTCCGCGCCAGCGCGTGCCGGACGGCGTTGCTGAGCGCCTCGACGGCGACCGCGTAGGCGGTGTGCTCGACCTCGGGAGACAGCCGGCCCAGGTCGGCCGGCGAGCGCACGACGACCACCGGGCCCTTGCCGGCCGACAGGCGCCCGGCCATCTCCTCGACCGCGCCGACGAGCCCGCGGTGCTCGACGCCGGCGGGCCCGAGCTCCTCGAGCACGCGGCGCACCTCGGCCGCCGCGGCGGCGGCCTGCGCGGCGAGCTCCGTGCCGGTGAGCGGCGGCTCGACAGGCGCCGCCGCCCGCCGGCGCGCCGCCAGGGTGAGCTTGAAGGCCACGATCGCGGGGCCGACGCGGTCGTGGAGGTCGCGGCTGAGCCGGCGGCGCTCCGCGGCGCCCGTGCCGTTGCGGTGCCCGGCGGGCGCCGGCGGCGCGGCGGGTAGCGGCGCCGGCCCGGGGACGAGGCGCCGCTCGACGCGCCGGCGCGCCGGCGTCGTGGCCACGAGCGCGACGCAGCTCACGAGCAGCGCGACGCCGAGGCCGGCCCGCGCCTCGAGCGCCGCCGCGAGCGCCACGAGCAGGCCGCCGTGCACCGCGCCGACGGCGAGGAGTACGGCGAGCCGGGGCACGCGCCGAGCGTATCCCGCGCCGCGCGGCGCGAAGACGAGCCCGGCGCGGCGGGGTGCCGGCGCCGCGGCGGCGGTCCCAAGGGTGACCGCGGCCGCGCTCCCCGGCCCGCCGGCCCGGCCGCCGGCGCTCGTCGCGTCCCCGCGGCGCCGGTCCCAAGGGTGACCGCGGCCGCGTCGTGCCCCATGCGGCGGCGAGTAGGCTCGGCTGCGGCCATGGTCGGCGGACCCGGGAGCGCCGCAAGCCGGCTCGCCCCGCGAGCCATCGGGGTCCTGTGGGCGCTCGGCGGGCTGCTCCCGCTCGTCACGCTCGTCTGGGCGGCCTCGGCACCCGGCGACCTGCCGCCGCTGCCGGCGGACGCCTTCGGCCCGCGCCCCTTCGGCCCGTTCCTCGTCGTCCACACGGTGCTGTTCGTGCCGATGGCGTTCGTCGGCGCCTCGCTCGCCGCCCGGCCCGGCGCGCCCCCGATCGCGTGGGTGATGCTGGTCGTGGGGGCGGCGAACGGGGTCGGCTGGTTCGCGTCGGTCTACGCCACGGAGGCGCTCGTGCGCTCGCCGGGGTCGCTGCCGCTCGGCGAGGCGGCGGCGGTGCTCGCCGCCTCCCAGCACATCGCGCAGATGCTCGTCGGCGTCCTCGCGGTGCCGATGCTGCCGACGGGGCGCCTGCCGGCCGGCCGCGCGCGGCTCGTCCTCGCGCCCGCCGCGACCGTCGCCACCTCGGCGTGCTCGGCATGTTCCTCGCCCCGGGGCCGCTGTTCTTCTTCGCCTTCCTCGAGAACCCGATCGCCCCGCCCGGGGCGCTGGGGACATCGTCGAGGCCACCACGCCGCCCGACTGGGTCTGGCCGGTGAGCCTCACGCCGATCGCCGTGTGGCTGCTCGTCGTCGCGCGCACCGAGCCCGAGGCGGGGCGCCGGCACATCCTGCAGCGGGTGGCGGGCACCACGCTGTTCATCTCCTTCGGCTTCGTCGCGCTCTTCACGAGCGACGCGCAGCCGATCGCCTGGCTGATCACCGTCGCCTTCCTGGTCGTGCTCACCGACGTGACGGTGTTCGCGGCGCGCCGGGAGCGCCTGTGGGGGATGCCGTCGCTGGTGCACCGCACCGCGCTGTGGGTGGCCTCCTCGACGCTGGTGGCGCTCGTCTACGGCGCCGTGATCCTCGTCGCGCTCTCCGCCGGCGCCCGTGTCGCGGCTGGGAGCGGGTCGTGGCGCTCGCGCTCGGGCTCGGGGCGGCCGCGGTCGCGCAGTCCGCGCTCGACGCCTGGCTGCGGCGGCGCCTCGTCGGCCAGGGTGAGGACCCCGGCCCCGCTCTGGACCGGGTCCG
>CAVRTO010000028.1:0-81225 GCA_963724145.1 uncultured Solirubrobacteraceae bacterium | reverse complement strand
CCCCTACCCGCGTAGGCGGGCAAGGGGAGGCGACGAGATGGTGCAGCGCATGGTGGCCGCGGCGGTCCTGGCGGCCGTCCTCGCGGTAGCGGGGTGCGGCGGCGACGACGGCGGCGGCGCAGAAGACGGGGGCGCCGCGCAGGCCGAGCGCGGCAGTACGGAGGGCGCGCCGGTCGCGCCGACCCTCGCCGAGGCGCGCGACGCCACGGGCGACGTCACCTTCTGCGCGGGCAAGGACACGACCGGCGGCTACCAGGACGCGGTCGACCGCTTCAACAAGCGCTACGCCGACCAGGGGCTGAAGGCGAAGCTGCTCGAGTTCCCCGAGGGCTCGGACAACCAGCGCGAGCAGGCCATCCAGCGGCTCGAGGCGCGCTCGTCCGAATGCGACGTGATCCAGGCGGACATCATCTGGGTCGCCGAGTTCGCGTCCCAGCACTGGATGATGGACATGACGAGCTACATCGAGGGTCGCAAGGACGAGTTCATCCCCTCGACGCTCGCGCCGAACCAGTACGACGGGCGCTACTGGGCCGCGCCGCAGGTGACGGGCGCCGGCCTGCTCTACCGCCGCACCGACCAGGTGCCCGAGCCGCCCGCGACGTGGCAGGACCTCTACCGCGAGGCCGCGGACCACGACGGGATGTCCTTCCAGGCCGCCGCGTACGAGGGCCTGACCTGCAACTTCCTCGAGCTGGCCTTCGCCGCCGGCGGGCGCGTCCTGTCCGACGACGGCAAGCAGGCGGAGCTCGACTCGCCCGAGAACCTCGCCGCGCTGAAGTTCATGGTCGGCGGCGTCGACTCCGGCGCGGTGCCCAAGAGCGTGATCACGTACATGGAGGAGCCGGCCCGCCGCGCGTTCGAGAACGGCAACGTGTCGTTCATGCGCAACTGGAGCTACGCGTACTCGCTCAACCAGAAGGCGCCGAAGCTGAAGGGCAACTTCGAGGTCTCGCCGCTGCCGCCGTGGGAGGGCGGCCGGCGCGCGGGGATCCTGGGCGGCAACGGCCCGTTCATCTCCGCCTACTCGGAGAACCCGAAGGGCGCGCTGCTGTTCGTCGACCACCTGTCCTCGCCCGAGACGCTGGAGCGCAACATGGCGGTCTACTCGCTCCCGTCGGTGCTCAAGGCGACGTACGACGAGCCGGAGATCCAGCAGAAGATCCCGTACTCCGGCGAGCTGGAGAAGGCGATCGAGCAGGCCAACCCGCGGCCGGTCTCGCCCGTCTACAACCAGATCTCGCAGGCGATCTACAAGAACGTGAACAAGGCGCTGGCCGGCGAGACCAGCCCGGAGGACGCGCTCGCGCAGGGCGACGACGAGATCAACAAGGCGCTCGCGACGTTCTGATGGTGTCGCTGCTGATGGTGGGCGCCGGCGCCCGCGGCGCGACGTTCGCGGACTGGGCCCTGCGCCACCCGTCCGACGCGCGCGTGGTCGCCGTGGCCGACCCGCGCGCCGTCCGCCGCGACCGGCTCGGCGACGCGCACGGCGTCCCGGCCGGCCGCCGCTTCGCCGGCTGGCGCGAGGCGGCGGAGGCGGGCCGGGTCGCCGACGCGGCGGTGATCGCGACGCTCGACCGCGACCACCTGGAGCCCGCGGTCGCGCTGGCGGAGCAGGGCTACGCGCTGCTGATCGAGAAGCCGCTCGCGCCGAGCGAGGCGGAGTGCGTGGCGATCGCGGAGGCGTGCGAGCGCGCGGGGATCGTCGCCGCCGTCGCGCACGTGCTCCGCTACACGCCGTACACGCGGCTCGTCCGGCGGCTGCTGGAGGCCGGCGCGGCCGGCGAGATCGTCCACGTCGAGCACCTCGAGCCGGTCGGCTTCTGGCACCAGGCCCACTCCTACGTCCGCGGCAACTGGCGCCGCGAGGACGAGACCGGCCCGATGCTGCTCGCCAAGTGCTGCCACGACCTGGACTGGCTCGCGCACCTCGTCGGACGTCCCTGCACGGCGGTCTCGTCGTTCGGCGCGCTGACCTACCTGCGGCCGGAGCACCGGCCCGACGGCGCCGCGGACCGCTGCCTGGACTGCGCGCTCGAGCCCGGCTGCGCGTGGTCGGCGAAGCGGCTCTACCTCGGGATGGCCGAGCGCGGCGAGGACGACTGGCCGGTCGAGGTCGTCGCGTGGCCGCCGACGCCGGCCAACGTCGAGCGCGCGCTGCGTCGACGGCCCGTACGGCCGCTGCGTCTGGGCATGCGACAACGACGTGGTCGACCACCAGGTCGTGGCGCTCCAGTTCGGGCCGGACGTCACCGCGAGCCTGACCATGACCGCCTTCACGCGCATGCGCGAGCGCGAGACGCGGATCTTCGGCACGCACGGCGAGCTGCGCGGCGACGGCGCCGGCGTCGACGTCTACGACTTCGCCTCCGGCCGGACGACGCACCACCCGGTCGAGGAGGAGATCAGCTCGCGCCACGGCGGTGGCGACGACGGCGTGATGGCCGCGTTCGTCGCCGCGGCGGCGGCCGGGGACCCGGCGCTCGTCCCGACCTCGCCGGCCGAGACGCTCGCCTCGCACCGGATGGCCTTCGCGGCCGAGACGGCGCGGCGCGAGGGCCGCGTCGTCGCGCTCGCGGGCTAGCGCGGCGCGGGACGGGTCAGGAGACGCCCGGCCGCCACCGCGCGCTTGCTGCGGCGGGGGAACCACAGGCCGCGGAGGAGAGCGCGGCGTCGGCGCGGGGCGGCGGGCGTGAGCCGGCGACGCGAGGCGTTCGCCAGCAGGTGAGCCATATCGGGAGCGAAGAGCATCACGGTGTCTCCTGGTGCGAACCGGTTGGGGAGGACCGGGTCGAGAAGGACTCTCCCGGAGTCGCGCCCCCCGGCCCATCCGCCCTGGGGTGGAACCTGCCCACCCCTAGACTTGGTCGCCTCCGACGTTGCCCGACGATCCCCCCACCCGCTGCCCGAGCTGCGGCCGCCCGCTGGCCCCGGGGGCGGTCTGTCCCTCCTGCACGGCGCTCGCCCGGACGGCCACCCCGGAGGCCGCGCCGGCCACGCCGGTGATCAACGGCCGCTACGTCCTCCAGCGGATGCTCGGGCGCGGCGGCGCGAAGGAGGTCTGGCTCGCCCACGACGCGACGCTCGAGCGGCCGGTGGCGATCGCGCGCGCCCGCTCCGGCGAGGTCGGCGCCGAGGCGCGCGAGCGGATGCGGCGCGAGGCGCGCTTCATGGCGCGGCTCGGCGACCACCCCAACATCGTCACCGTGTTCGACGCGGTCGTCGACGGGGGCGTCCTGCACATCGTCGTCGCGCTACATGGCCGGCGGCTCGCTCGCCGAGCGGCTCGCCACCGTGCCGGACGGGCGGCTCGAGCCCGCGGAGGTCCTGCGCACCGGCCGGGCGCTCGCCGACGCGCTCGCCCACGCCCACGCCCACGGGGTCGTCCACCGCGACGTCAAGCCGGACAACGTCTGGCTCGGCGCGGACGGCAGCGCCGGGCCTCGGCGACTTCGGCATCGCGATGGTCACCGGCGATGCGCCCGGCAGCGCCGCCTCCGCCACGGGGACGCCGTACTACCAGGCGCCCGAGCAGGGCGCCGGCGCCGCGCCGCTGCCGCAGTCCGACCTCTATGCGCTCGGCGCGACGCTGTGGGAGCTGCTGTGCGGGCGGCCGCCGTTCACCGGCCCCGACGCCGTCTCGCTGCTCGCGCAGCACCGCAACGCGGAGGCCGAGCCGCCCTCGCGCCACGCGCCGGGGATCGCGCCCGGGCTCGACGCGCTCGTGCTGTCGCTGCTGGCCAAGCGCCCGGAGGACCGCCCGGCGGACGCGGCCGCCGTGCGCGACGCGCTCGACCGGCTGGGCGGCGCCCCGCGCGTCCCCGTCGCCGCGCTCGCGGCCGATCGCGAGCCGATCGTCGGGCGCGAGGCGGAGCTGGAGGAGCTGCGCGGCGCGCTCGGCGCGGCCGAGTCGGGGCGCGCCGGCGTGGTCGCGATCGCCGGCGAGCCCGGGATCGGGAAGTCCCGCCTGGTCGACGAGGCGGTCGCGGAGTCCGCCGCGCGCGGCGCGGCCGTGGTCCGCGGCCGCGCCGACGAGGAGTCGCGCGCCTACGGCCCGTGGCGCGCCGCGCTGCGCCCGCTCGCCGCCGCGGCCAGCGGGCTGCCCGCCGGGGTGCTCGACGACGTGCGCCGGCTGACCGGCGACGGGCGGCCGCCGGAGCTGCCGGCCGCGGGCGAGCCCGCCGACGCGGGCGGCGAGGAGACCCGGCTGCGGATGTTCGACGCGGTCGCGGCGCTCGTCCGCGCCGCGGCGCGCGAGCGGCTGGTCTGCGTCGCGCTGGAGGACGTCCACGCCGCCGACCGCTCCTCGCTCGCGCTCCTCGGCCACGTCGCGGCCGCCTGCCCGGACGAGCGGCTGCTCGTCCTGCTGACGTACCGCGCGGGGGACGTCGGCGCGAGCCATCCGCTGGGCCCGGTCCTCGACGCGCTCGAGCGCGACCGCTCGCTGACGCCGGATCGTGCTGCGCGGGCTGCCCGAGGCGGCGGTCGCCCGGCTGCTGCCGCCCGGCACCGTCGTCGCCCCCGGCGCGCTCCACACGCTGCACGAGCGGACGGCGGGCAACCCGTTCTTCCTGCGCGAGCTGCTGCGGATGCTCGCCGACCGCGGCGCGCTGGGCGCCGACGAGCCCGCCGCCCTGCTCGTCCCCGACCGCGTGCGCGAGGTCGTCGCGCAGCGGTTGGAGCCGCTCGCGCCCTCGACGCGCGAGGTGCTCGCGATCGCCGGCGTGGTCGGCCGGCCGTTCACGATCGCGGGCGTCGCCCGCGTCGGCGGGCTGCCGCGCGCGACGGTCGCCGAGGCGCTCGAGCCCGCGCTCGCGGGCCGGCTCGTCGAGGCGCGCCCCGACAGCCCGGGGCGCTTCGGCTTCGCGCACGCGATCGTGCGCGACGCGGTCTACGACGAGCTGGCACCCGCGCAGCGCGCCCGCGTGCACGCCGCGGTCGCCGACCTGCTCCAGGAGTCGCTCGACGCCGGCGGCGACGCGACGGCCGCCGAGGCCGCGCACCACGCGCTCGCGGCGGCGCGCTGCGGCGCCGACCCGCAGCCGGCCTGGGCGCTGTCGCTGGAGGCGGCGCGCGAGGCGGCGGGCGCTGCAGGCGCACGCCGAGGCCGCCGCGCACTACGGCGGCGCGCTCGAGGCGCTCGAGCTCGGCGCCGAGGCCGGTGCGACCGAGCGGCTGGAGACCACGCTGGCGCTGGCGGACGCCGCGTTCGCGGCCGGCGACATCGAGGCGGCGCGGCGCCGCTTCCGCACCGTCGCGGCGGCCGCGCGCCGCAGCGGGGCCGCCGAGCTGCAGGCGCGCGCGGCGATCGGGTTCTCCGAGGTCCAGCAGTACGGCGCGATCGACACGGACGCGATCGCGCTGCTGCAGGACGCGCTGGACGCGCTCCCGCCGCACGACGGCGCGCTCCGGGCGCGCGCGTCCGCCCGGCTCGGGCTGCGGCTCGACCCGGTGACCGACCAGGACCGGCGCGAGGCGCTGCTGGGCGACGGCGTCGCGATGGCGCGGCGGCTCGGCGACGACGCGGCGCTGATCGAGCTCCTCTCCGCCGCCGCGATGGTCAACTGGCCGCCGGAACGCGTCGCGGCGCGGGCGGCGGCGACCGACGAGGTGCTCGCGCTCACCGCCCGCCGCGGCGACCTCGCGGCCGTGTTCTGGGCCCGCACGATGCGGCTCCGCGACGCGCTCGAGGCCGGCGACCTCGCCACCGTCGACGCCGAGCTCGACCGGCTCGCCCGGCTCGCGGCCGACAGCCGCCGCACCTACTACCGCTGGTGCCTGCTCGTGCTGCAGGCGGCGCGCGCGCTGTTCGCCGGCCGGCTCGCCGAGGGTGAGCGGCTGGCGGCCGAGGCGGTCGAGCTCAACCGCCGCCACGGCGACGACGCCGACCAGGAGTACACGGTCCAGCGGCTCGCGCTCGCGCTGCTGCGCCGGCGCCCGCAGGACGCGCCGGTCGCCGAGCTGCGCGACTACGCGGCCCGCTACCCGGCGCTGCCCGTGTGGGAGGCGATGCGCGCGCGGGCGGAGCACGCGCGCGGCTCCGACGCGGCGCCGCGCAGCGTCGAGGCGTGCGCCCGCGACGGCTTCGCCGCGGTGCTGCGGACGCCCGACTGGCTCTGCGCCCTCGCCCTGCTCGCCGAGCCGGTCGCGGCGCTCGGCACCCCGGCGCAGGTCGAGCAGCTCATCGCCGCGCTCGCCCCGCACGCCGGCCGCAACGCGGTGATGGACGACGCCTGGGCCGCGTTCGGGCCGGTCGCGCGCCCGCTCGGCGTGCTCGCGGCCGCCGCCGGCCGGCGCGACGAGGCGGTCGCGCAGCTCGAGCGGGCGGCGGAGCTCGCCGCCGGCTGGGACGCGCCGGGCTGGGAGCTCGCCGCGCTCGCCGACCTGCTGCGCGTCGCGCCGGACGCGGGCGACCCCGTGCGCGACCGCGCGCTGGCGCTCGCGCGCACGCTCGAGCTGCCCGGCCTCGCGACGGAGATCGGCGCCGCGTCGGCCTAGACGACGACGCCGTAGGACTCGACGGTCGCCTGCGCGAGGTAGTCCTCGGTGGCGACCGCGTAGCCGCCGCGGCCCCAGTCCTCGCCCCACGAGCAGCGGACGAGGAAGCCGCCGGGGCCGTAGCCCGCGAGCGCGGCGGCGTGCTTGAAGCCGACGGTCTCGGCGTGGAAGTCGTCCAGCGCCGGCGCCCCGTCGGCGAACGACCGGTCGACGCCGACGACGATCAGCACCGGGCCGTGCTGGTGGATCCAGCGCCGCCAGTGCCCGAACCACTCGGCGGCGTCCCGCTCCGGGTCGAGCCGGTAGTAGCGCACGATCCTGCGGCGCTCCGCCTCCGCGTAGAACGGCTCGATCTCCCCCGGGTAGAGCCCGCCCTGCCAGGGGAGGTCGCGCTCGAGCGCGGCGCCGTAGAGCCGCGCGACGTCGAGCGCGCTCTTCACGTCGACGGGGCCCTGCTCGAGGAACGTCGTCGGGAGCCAGCCCGGGCCGCCCTCCGCCTCGGTGAGCTTCGCCCGCATCTCCTTCGCCGCCATCCACATGAAGCGCGGCGAGAGCCGCTCGGCCTCGGCCAGCCGGCCCGCGCCGACGAGCTGGCGCCGCAGCACCGAGTCGGCCAGCGCCCAGCCGACGCACGAGCCGGTCTCGCCCTGGTCGCCCACGTCCCACCACGGCGCCCGCAGGTCGAACGCGTCCGGCGGCTCGGCGGCGCTCAGGTGACCGGCGGCCACCGCGGCCGCCGGCGTGTCGTCGTCCTCGCGCGCAGGCGAGTCGCCGACGTTGAGGACGCGATCGGGCGGGTTGGCTACTTCGGGCGCCACGAGCCGACGTCCGCCGAGCGGATCCGGTCCGCCTCGGCGTGCAGCGACGGGTGGTAGTCCGCCGCCTCGTTCTTGCGCTTGAGCCACTCGTGGCTCGCGATCGCCTGGGCGAAGTCGCGCGTCGCGCGCTCGTCGACGGAGGCGTCCGCGTCGTCGAGCGCGGCGTCGACCTTGCCGTTCAGGAGATCGAGGAGCTGGTCCTCGCCGGCCGCTTCGTACCCGGGCCAGAGGGGCGATGGAGTGGAGGGCATGGGGCTCCTTGTCGTGGTCGCTGGACTGTATGGCTTAAGGTTGCGACGTGCCGGACGCACTGGGACTGCATCGCCGCACGCCCGCAGAGCTGCAGGCGGTCATCGCCGCCGAGCGCGCGGGCACCGCGTTCCTCGAGTACCGCGACGGGGACGAGGCGCAGCGGATCCTCGCGCTGGGGCCCGACCGGATCCGGCTCTCGATCGGGCGGCTGCCCGGCGCCGAGGTCGCGCTGACCTGGGATTCGGAGGTCTCGCGCGCGCACGCGCTGCTCGAGCAGGTCGGCGGCGCGTGGACGATCGAGGACCGCGGCTCGTCGAACGGCACGCTGGTCAACACCGCGCGGATCAACGGGCCGCACCTGCTGCGCGACGGCGACGTCGTGCGGATCGGCCAGACGCAGCTGATCTTCCACGCCGGCGGCGACGACGACCTGCGCCGGACCACGCCGGCGCTCGACCGCGTGGTCCCGTCCCCGACCGACTCGCAGCGCAAGGTGCTCGTCGAGCTCTGCCGCCCGGCGCTCGAGCGCGGCGGCGGCGCGGCGTCGAACCGCGAGATCGCCGAGGCGCTCTTCGTCAGCGTCGAGACCGTCAAGACGCACATGCGCGCGCTGTTCGACGCGTTCGAGGTCGGCGACGTGCCGCAGTACCACAAGCGCACCGAGCTGGTCCGCCGCGCGCTCGAGACCGGGCTGGTCTCGCAGCACGATCTCGGCTAAGATCTCAGTCACACCGACTGAGATTTTGAGGCCCATGCAACTCGACCGCTTCACGCAGAAGTCCCGCGAGGCCATCCAGGCCTCGATCTCCCTGGCCGCGCAGCACAAGCACGCGCAGGTCTCGCCGATCCATCTCCTGGCCGCGCTCCTGCGCGCCGACGACGCGCTCGTGCGGCGGATCCTCGACCGCATCGGCGCGACCGTCGACGCCGAGGTCGATGCCGCGATCAAGGCGCTCCCGACGCTGGCCACGGTCGCCGAGCCGACCACCGATCCCGACGTCCTCGCCGTCCTGCGCGCCGCCGAGGCGCAGGCGCGCGACATGCAGGACGAGTACATCACCACCGAGCACCTGCTCCTCGCGCTCGCGGGCCACGACTCGCGCGCGGGCGAGATCCTCCGCTCGGCCGGCGCCACGCAGAAGGCGATCGCCGAGGAGGTCGCGTCGATCCGCGGCTCGCACCGCGCGACGAGCGAGAACGCCGAGGACGCCTACGAGTCGCTGTCCAAGTACGGCAACGACCTGACGCGGGCGGCCGAGGACGGCAAGCTCGACCCGGTGATCGGGCGCGACGACGAGATCCGGCGCGTGATCCAGGTCCTCTCCCGCCGCACGAAGAACAACCCGGTCCTGATCGGCGAGCCGGGCGTCGGCAAGACGGCGATCGTCGAGGGCCTCGCCCAGCGGATCGTCTCCGGCGACGTCCCCGAGTCGCTGCGCGACCGCAAGGTGATCGCGCTCGACATCGGCGCGCTGCTCGCCGGCTCGAAGTACCGCGGCGAGTTCGAGGAGCGGCTCAAGGCCGTCCTCAAGGAGATCGCGGACGCGCGCGGCGAGGTCATCCTCTTCATGGACGAGCTGCACACGATCGTCGGCGCCGGCGCCGCGGAGGGCGCGGTCGACGCCGCCAACCTGCTCAAGCCGATGCTCGCCCGCGGCGAGCTGCGCGCGATCGGCGCGACCACGCTCGACGAGTACCGCAAGCACGTCGAGAAGGACGCCGCGCTCGAGCGCCGCTTCCAGCCGATCTACGTCGGCGAGCCGAGCCCGGAGGCGACGATCGCGATCCTGCGCGGGCTCAAGGAGCGCTACGAGGCGCACCACAACGTGACGATCACCGACGCCGCGCTGATCGCGGCGGCGACGCTGTCCGACCGCTACATCCCCGACCGCTTCCTGCCCGACAAGGCGATCGACCTCGTCGACGAGGCCGCCTCGCGCGTCTCGATCGAGCTGACCTCGATGCCGACGGAGATCGACGAGGTCGACCGGCGGATCAAGCAGCTCGAGATCGAGCAGGTCGCGATCGCCAAGGACGACACCGCGGCCGACCGGCGCGCCGACATCGAGCGCGAGCTGGCGGACCTGAACGAGCAGTTCAACGCGATGAAGGCGCAGTGGGAGCGCGAGAAGGAGCAGGCCGAGGGGCACGGCAAGCTGCGCGAGCGGCTCGACGCCGCGCGCGTCGAGCTCGACCGCGCCGAGCGCGAGCTCGACTACCAGCGCGCGGCCGAGCTGCGCCACGGCGAGATCCCCGACCTCGAGCACAAGCTCGCCGAGGCCGAGGCGCACGCCGACGACGAGGCGGTCGAGCCGCCGGTCTACCTGTCCGAGCGCGTCGACGCCGACGAGATCGCCGACGTCGTCGCGAAGTGGACCGGCATCCCGGTGTCGCGGATGCTCGAGGGCGAGGTCGAGAAGCTCATCCACATGGAGGAGCGCCTGCACCAGCGGGTGATCGGGCAGGAGGAGGCCGTCGTCGCGGTCTCGAACGCCCTGCGCCGCTCACGCGCCGGGCTGCAGGACCCCGACCGCCCGATCGGCACGTTCCTCTTCCTCGGCCCGACCGGCGTCGGCAAGACCGAGCTGGCCCGCGCGCTCGCCGAGTTCATGTTCGACTCGCAGGACGCGATGGTCCGGATCGACATGTCCGAGTACATGGAGAAGCACTCCGTCGCGCGGCTCGTCGGGGCGCCCCCCGGCTACGTCGGCTACGAGGAGGGCGGACAGCTCACCGAGGCGGTGCGCCGGCGGCCCTACAGCGTCGTCCTGCTCGACGAGATCGAGAAGGCCCACGCCGACGTGTTCAACGTCCTCCTCCAGGTGATGGACGACGGGCGGCTGACCGACGGCCAGGGCCGCACGGTCGACTTCAAGAACACCGTGCTGATCATGACCTCGAACATCCCGGGCGGCCGCCGCGGCGTCGAGCTCCAGTTCAAGCCCGAGTTCGTGAACCGGCTGGACGACATCGTCGAGTTCGAGCCGCTCACGCGCGAGCAGCTGGGCGCGATCGTCGACCTCCAGGTCGCGCGGCTGATCGGCCGCGTGTCCGAGCGCGGCGTCACGATCGAGCTGACCGACGCGGCGCGGGCGCTGCTCGGCGACATGGGCTACGACCCGACCTACGGCGCCCGGCCGCTCAAGCGGGTGATCCAGAAGCACCTGGTCGACCGGCTCGCGCTCGGCCTGCTGCAGGGCGACTTCGCCTCCGGCGACCACGTCCGGGTCGACGCCGAGGACGGCGCGCTGCGCTTCGAGCGCACGCGCGCCGGGGCGCCGGCGGGCGAGCCCGCCGCGGTCTAGTTGCGCGCGCTGGCGCTTGAGCCGGACGTCGATGCTGAGCCGCACGTAGACGCCGTTCACGCCGCCCTTGTTCCCGTTGCGGTACCGGTGGGCCTGGTCGAACTGCACGATCCACCGCCCGGTCTTCGCCCTGTGCACGGGGATCTGCTTGCGCTTCGCCGACCAGGTGCCGCAGACCCCGGGCGCTGCCCGACATCCGGACGGTCTTCTTGAGCTTGCCGCCGTGGACGTAGTGCGCGTACACGGGCGCGTGCGCGGTGAAGCCGCGAGCCCGAGAACCGGACCTTCTCCGACGGCGCGGCCACGCTGCGGATCGACGTTCACGTCGAGGGCCGTCACCTTCGAGTCGCGGTCGCGACGTACGCGGGGCTGCTCATGCTGTCGGTCAGCGTGATCGTGAAGTCGCGCTGGCCCGCCTTGATCCACGGCGCCGGCACCAGGGCGGGCACGGCGAGCACGCCCGGTCGCCCGACCGCGGTCGTGCCGGCGAGCGCCCCGGCGTCGTTCGGCACGGGCTTGCCATCCGGCCGATCGCCGGCCCGCCATCGATCGTGAGGTTGACCAGCGAGTTGATCGCGAAGCCCGACCCGGCGACCGGGAATCCCTCGGCCTGCCGGTTCGCCTGCGTGCCCGCCGTCACGTAGCACGGCTCGAGCGGGGCGGTGAAGCTCGCGGCCTCCGCGGCGGCCGGGACGGCGAGCGCGGCGAGCAGGGCGCCGCACGCGGCGGCTGGGCGGCGTGCGGGCATGGCGCAGCACTGTAGAGCGCCATGGGGTAGAACGGGATCGCCCATCCGTCGAGAGGAAGCCGCGATGCCGACCTACATCATGCTGTGCACGCTGTCCCCTGAGGGCGTCCAGACGATCAAGAACAACCCCGCCCGGATCCGCGAGGTCAACAGCGAGGTGGAGCAGCTCGGCGCCTCGGTGAAGGCGCAGTGGGCCACGCTCGGCGCCTTCGACTTCATCAGCATCGTCGAGGCGCCCGACGAGACCACGATGGCGCGCGTGTCGCTCGAGCTCGGCTCGCGCGGGACCGCCCGCTACGAGTCGCTCTCCGCGATCCCGATCGACGACTTCATCGGAGCCGTGTGAGGGTCCTGGTCGTCGGCGCCGGCGGTCGCGAGCACGCGATCGTCCGGACGCTGCTCCGCTCCCCGCAGGCGCCCGAGGTGCTGTGCGCCCCGGGCAACGCGGGCATCCGCCGCGACGCGCGGCCGCTCGACGCGCCCGCGGACGATCCCGCCGCGCTCGCGGCCGCGGCGCGCGACGCCGGGCGTCGACCTCGTCGTCGTCGGGCCCGAGGCGCCGCTCGTCGCCGGGCTGGCGGACGCGTTGCACGCCGCCGGCGTGCGCTGCTTCGGGCCGGTCGCCGCCGCCGCCCGGCTCGAGGGCTCGAAGGCGTACTCCAAGGAGGTCATGGCCGCCGCCGGCGTGCCCACGGCGGCGTACGAGGTCGTGCGGGACGTCGAGGCGGGCATGGCCGCGATCACCGGCTACCCGGCGGTGATCAAGGCCGACGGGCTCGCGGCGGGCAAGGGCGTCGCGATCGCCGCCTCGGAGGCGGAGGCGCGGGCGGCGCTGCACGAGATGCTGGTCGAGCGCCGGTTCGGCGACGTCCCGGTCGTGGTCGAGGAGTTCCTCGACGGCGACGAGCTCTCGCTGCTCGCGCTGTGCGACGGCGAGCGCGCGATCCCGCTCGCGCCCGCGCGCGACTTCAAGCGGATCGGCGACGGCGACACCGGCCCGAACACCGGCGGCATGGGCTGCTTCTCGCCCGTCCCCGGCACGGACGCGCTGGTGCGCGACGCGATCGCGTCCGTCCACCAGCCGGTCGTCGACGAGCTCGCGCGCCGCGGCACGCCGTTCCACGGCGTCCTCTACGCCGGCCTGATGCTCGGCTCGCAGGGCCCGAAGGTGCTCGAGTTCAACGTCCGCTTCGGCGATCCCGAGACCCAGGTCGTGCTGCCGCGGCTCCGCTCCGACCTGCTCGCGCTGCTGCTCGCGGCGACGGAGCCCGGCGGCCTGGCGGGCGCGCAGCTCGACTGGGACCCGCGGGCCGCGGTCTGCGTCGTGCTCGCGAGCCGCGGCTACCCGGCGAGCTCCTCGTCCGGCGACGTCATCACCGGACTGGACGCGCTCCCGCCCGGCGCCGAGGCGTTCCACGCCGGGACCGCGGAGCGCGACGGCGACGTCGTGACCGCCGGCGGGCGCGTGCTCGGGATCACCGCGCTCGGCGACGATCGCGCCTCCGCCCGCGCGGCCGCGTATGCTGCCGCCGACATGATCGCCTTCGACGGGTCCCAGCGGCGCGAGGACATCGCCGCGTGAGCGAGGAGCGGGGCCACGCGCGGCCGGCCGAGGGCGCTCCGGAGACGGTGGCGGAGGCCGAGGTCTCCGAGCAGTTCTCCGAGATGGAGGTGCAGGCGCCGCGCGTCGGCATCGTGATGGGCTCGAAGAGCGACATGCCGGCGATGGAGGCCGCCGTCGAAGGAGCTCGAGCAGCGCGGGATCGGCCACGAGGTCCGCGTGATGTCCGCCCACCGCGACCCGGAGGTCGTCGCCGACTACGCGAAGAACGCGCAGATGCGCGGCCTGCGCGTGATCATCGCCGGCGCCGGCCTGTCCGCCGCCCTGCCGGGCGTCGTCGCCGCCCACACGGCGCTGCCGGTGATCGGGGTCCCGCTCACGTCGTCGAAGTCGGTCGCGGGCGGCCTCGACGCGCTGCTGTCGATCGCCCAGATGCCGCCGGGCGTCCCGGTCGCCTGCGTGGGGATCGACAGCGCGCGCAACGCGGCGGTGCTCGCGGCGCGGATCCTCGACACGTAGATGATCGAGCGCTACACCCGGCCCGAGATCGGCGCCGTGTGGACGGATGAGGCGCGGATGACCGCCTGGCGCGACGTCGAGGTCGCCGCCGCCGAGGCGCTCGACGGCCCGACCGAGGCCGACCTGCAGGCGATCCGCACGGCGACGTTCACCGTCGAGGCGGTCAAGGAGCGCGAGCAGGTCACCGACCACGACGTCGCCGCGTTCGTCGACGTCCTCGGCGCCTCCGCGGGAGAGGCCGGGCGCTGGATCCACTTCGGCCTGACCTCCTCCGACGTGCTCGACACCGCGCTCGCGCTGCAGCTCCGGCGCGCCGGCGAGGTGGTCGTCCCGGGCGCGCACGCGCTCGCGGCCGCGCTCGCGCGCCGCGCGCACGAGTTCGCGGGGACGGTGTGCGTCGGCCGCACCCACGGCGTCCATGCCGAGCCGACGTCGTTCGGGCTCAAGCTGGCCGGCTTCGCCTTCGAGGCCCATCGCAACGCCCGGCGCCTGGAGCGCGCCTTCGCCCAGGCCGCGACCGGGGCGATCTCCGGCGCCGTCGGCACCTACGCGACGCTCGGCCCGGACTACGAGGCGGGCGTGCTGGAGCGGCTCGGGCTCGCCGCCGAGCCGGTCTCCACGCAGGTCGTCCCGCGCGACCGCCACGCCGAGGTCCTGCAGGCGGTCGCGCTCGCCGGCGCCGGGCTGGAGCGCTTCGCGACCGAGATCCGCCACCTCCAGCGCACCGAGGTGCGCGAGGTCGAGGAGCCGTTCCGGGCCGGGCCAGAAGGGCTCCAGCGCGATGCCGCACAAGCGCAACCCGATCATCACCGAGCGGATCACCGGCCTCGCGCGCGTCCTCCGCGGGTACTCGCAGGCGGGCCTGGAGAACGTCGCGCTCTGGCACGAGCGCGACATCTCGCACTCCGGCGCCGAGCGGGTGATCCTCCCGGACGCGACGATCGCGCTCGACTACATGCAGGCGCTCGCGCTGCGCGTGGTCGACGGGATGACCGTCCACGCCGACCGGATGCTCGCCAACCTCGAGCTGACCTGCGGCGCGCTGTTCTCCCAGCGCGTGCTGCTCGCGCTGATCGAGGGCGGGATGCAGCGCGACGATGCGTATCGTGTCGTGCAGCGGCTGGCGCAGCAGGCCTGGGACACCCAGACGCCGCTGCGGACGCTGCTGGAGGCCGAGGACGGCGTGGACCTCGACCTGGACGCGATCTTCGACTACGGCCACTACACGCGCTTCGTGCCCGAGGTGCTGGAACGGCTCGACGAGGTGATGGGATGACCGACGTACTGATCTACGGCGCCCCGGAGGCGTCGCCGGACCTGTTCCATGCGATCCCGGTGGGGATCGGCGACCCGTTCCTGTACGCCGAGGTCGGCGGCCGCCGGATCGCGACGCCGAGCGTCCTCGACGGCGACAAGGTGGCCGCGCTCGGGATCGAGATCCTCGACCCGTCGACGCTCGGGGCCGACGCGCTGTTCGGCCAGGGCCTCGGCCGTCACGAGGTGTCGCTGGAGGTCGCGCTGCGCGCGTGCCGCGAGATCGGGCTGGCGCAGCGCGGCCGTCCCGCCGGAGTTCCCGCTCGCGGTCGCCGACCACCTGCGCGCCGGCGGCATCGTCCTCGACGTCGACCCCGAGGTCTTCATCACCCGCCGGCGGCACAAGACCGACGCGCAGCTCGCCGGGATCCGGCGCGCGCAGAAGGCGGCCGACGCGGCGATGGGCGTCGCCGCGACGCTGATCCGCGAGCTGCGGCCCGGCCTGACCTCCGAGGCGGTCCGCGACGCGATGACCGCGGTCTGCGACGAGCACGGCTGCGACCTGCCCGGCGACGTGATCGTCGCCCACGGCGCGCAGTCGGCCGACGGCCACGAGTCCGGCTTCGGCGCGCTGGCGGCGGGCGAGCCGGTCGTCGTCGACATCTGGCCGCGCGACCGCGCCTCGCGCTGCTGGGCCGACATGACGCGCACGTTCGCGGCCGGCGGCGGCGAGCCGGACGCGGAGCTCGCCGAGTACTGGCGGCTGACCCGCGAGTCGCTCGACCGCGTCTATCCGGCGGTCCGCGCCGGCGCCGACGGCGCGGAGATCTTCCGCCTGTCCTGCGAGCCCTACATCGAGGCCGGGAAGCCGACCCAGCTGACCAAGGCGGAGGGCGAGGTCCTGCGCGACGGCTACTTCCACGGGCTCGGCCACGGGGTCGGCCTGGAGATCCACGAGAGCCCCGGCCTGGGCCGCGCGTCGGACCCGCTGATGGCGGGCGACGTGATCACGCTGGAGCCCGGCTGCTACCGCCAGGGCTACGGCGGCTGCCGGCTCGAGGACCTCGTCATCGTGACCGCGGACGGCTGCGAGACGCTGACGGACTTCCCGTACGACCTGTGAAGTAGCCTGGGCCGGGTGTCACTCCCTCTCCTCGCAAGCGGCAAGGTCCGCGAGATCTACGACCTCGGCGGCGACCTGCTCATGGTCGCGTCGGACCGCATCTCCACGTACGACGTCGTCCATCCGAACGACATCCCGGACAAGGGCAAGGTGCTCACCGGGCTCTCCGTCCTGTGGTTCGGGCTGACCGCCGGGATCGTCCCGAACCACTACCTCTCCGCCACCGACGGCGTGCCTGAGGAGTTCCGCGGGCGCGGGCTGCGCGTGAAGCGGCTGGAGATGCTCCCGGTCGAGTGCATCGTGCGCGGCTACATCACCGGGTCGGGCTGGAAGGACTACGGGCGCACCGGCGCGGTGTCCGGCATCGAGCTGCCGGAGGGCCTGCAGGAGTCCCAGCAGCTCCCCGAGCCGATCTTCACCCCGTCGACGAAGGCGGAGGAGGGCCACGACGAGGCGATCGACCTCGCGCGGGCCGGTGAGCTCGTCGGCTCGGCCGAGCTCGCGGGGCAGCTGCGCGACGTCTCGATCGCGGTCTACGAGGCGGTCGCGGCGTATGCGCTGGAGCGCGGCGTGATCCTCGCCGACACGAAGTTCGAGTTCGGCTTCGACGGCGACGGGACGCTGACGCTCGGCGACGAGGTCTGCACGCCGGACTCCTCGCGCTTCTGGCCCGCCGACGAGTACGCCGTCGGCCGCAGCCAGGCCTCGTTCGACAAGCAGTTCGTGCGCGACTGGGCGTCCGGCACCGGCTGGGACAAGACGCCGCCGGCGCCGGCGATCCCCGACGACGTCGTCGCCGCCACGCGCGAGCGCTACGTGACCGCCTACGAGAAGCTGGCCGGCGAGCCGTTCTCGGCCTGGCTGGAGCGCGTGGCGTGAGGGCGCGGGTCCTGATCCGGCCCAAGGCCGGGATCCTCGACCCGCAGGGCCAGGCCGTCGAGCGGGCGCTGCCGGCGCTCGGGTTCGGCGGCGTCCGCAACGTCCACATCGGGCGCCTGGTCGAGCTCGACGTCGAGGACCCGTCGCAGCTCCCGGCGATGTGCGAGCAGCTGCTCGCCAACCCGCTCGTCGAGGACTACGAGATCGTCGGATGAGGTTCGGCGTCATCCAGTTCCCCGGGTCGTGCGACGAGCGCGACGCGCTGCATGCGGTGTCGAAGGTCGGCGACGGCGTGCTCCTCTGGCATCGCGACCGCGACCTGCAGGGCGTCGACGCGATCGTCGTCCCCGGCGGCTTCTCCTACGGCGACTACCTGCGCGCCGGCGCGCTCGCGCGGTTCTCGCCGATCATGGCCGAGGTCGAGCGGTTCGCCGCCCACGGCGGGCTCGTGCTCGGCATCTGCAACGGCTTCCAGGTGCTGTGCGAGGCGGGGCTGCTGCCGGGCGCGCTGCTGCCGAACACGTCGCTGCGGTTCGAGTGCCGCCAGGTGGAGCTCGAGGTCGTCGGCCGCACGAAGTGGACCGCGGCCTGCGAGCCGGGCGACCGCCTCTCGATCCCGGCCAAGCACCAGACCGGCCGCTACTGGGCGCCCGACCCGGTGCTCGACGAGCTCGAGGCGAACGGCCAGGTCGTCGTCCGCTACGTCGCCGGCCACGCGTTCAACGGCGCGGCGCGCGACATCGCGGGCGTCTCCAACCACGCCGGCAACGTCGTCGGGCTGATGCCGCATCCCGAGCACGCGGTCGACCCGCTGACCGGCTCCGCCGACGGCCTCAAGCTGTTCGAGTCCGCCGCCCTCGTCGCCGCCTGATGAGCCGCCACCGGGAGCTCGGGCTCACCGACTTCGAGTACGACCGCATCGTCGAGCTGATGGGCCGCGAGCCGAACGAGGTCGAGCTCGCGATCTTCAGCCTGATGTGGTCGGAGCACTGCGGCTACAAGCACTCGCGCAAGCTGTTGCGGACGCTGCCGACGGAGGGCCCGCGCGTCGTCATGGGCCCGGGCGAGAACGCCGGCGCGGTCGACGTCGGGCGCGGGCTGGCGTGCGCGTTCAAGGTCGAGTCGCACAACCACCCGAGCGCGGTCGAGCCGTTCCAGGGCGCGGCGACCGGCGTCGGCGGGATCCTCCGCGACGTGTTCGCGGTCGGCGCGCGGCCGATCGCGGTGCTCGACTCGCTGCGCTTCGGCGAGCCGGCCGACTCGGAGCGCTCGCGCTACCTGCTCGAGCGCGCGGTCGCCGGCATCGGCCACTACGGCAACTCGATCGGCGTCGCGACCGTCGGCGGCGAGATCTACTTCGAGTCCGCCTACGAGCAGAACTGCCTGGTCAACGCGATGTGCCTCGGGCTGATCGAGACGGAGAAGCTGATCCGCTCGGCGGCGGCGGGCGTCGGCAACGTCGTCGTCCTGTTCGGCGCGCGGACCGGCCGCGACGGGATCGGCGGCGCGTCGGTGCTGGCGTCCGCCGAGCTCGGCGACGCCGACGGCGCGAAGCGCCCGACCGTCCAGATCGGCGACCCGTTCGAGGAGGCGAAGCTGCTCGAGTGCTCGCTCGAGCTGCTCGACGCCGGGCTGCTCGTCGCGCTCCAGGACCTCGGCGCCGCCGGCCTGACGTCGTCCTCCGCCGAGATGGCCGCGAAGGGCGAGGTCGGGCTCGACCTCGACGTCAGCAGGGTCCCGCTCCGCGAGGCGGGCATGGAGCCGTTCGAGATCATGATCTCCGAGTCGCAGGAGCGGATGCTCTGCGTCGTCGAGCCGGCCGACGTCGACGCCGTGCTCGCCCTGTGCGAGAAGTGGGAGGTCAACGCCACGGCGATCGGCGTGGTGACCGACACGCAGCGCCTGCGGGTCCTGGCCGGCGGCGAGGTCGTCGGCGACCTGCCGGTCACGGCGCTCGTCGACGAGTGCCCGGTCTACGACCTCGAGCCGGCGCCGCCGAGCGTCCCGCTCTACCCCGCGCCGCCGCGGTCGCTCGACGACGACGCGGGCCCCGGCGCGACGCTGCTCGCGCTGCTCGGCTCGGCCAACGTCGCCTCCCGCCGCCCGGTCTTCACGCAGTACGACAGCATCGTCGGCTCGCGCACGGCGCGGCGGCCGGAGCAGGCCGACGCGGCGGTGCTGATGCTCGAGCCGGAGGACGGCCGGCGCCCGGCGCTCGCGGTCTCGATCGACGGCAACGGCCGCCGGGTCGCGGTCGATCCCTACCGCGGCGCGGTCGAGGCGGTGCTCGAGTGCTCGGCCAACCTCGCCTGCGTCGGCGCCGAGCCGCTCGGACTGACCAACTGCCTCAACTTCGGCAACCCGGAGAAGCCGCACATCGCGTGGCAGCTGATGCGCGCGGTGGCCGGCCTCGGCGACGCGTGCCGGGCGCTCGGCGTCCCGGTCGTCGGCGGGAACGTCTCGCTCTACAACGAGGGCGGCGGCGGGCCGATCTTCCCGACGCCGGTCGTCGGCATGCTCGGCGAGCTGCCCGACGCCGCGCGGGCCGCCACGCTCGGCTTCGCGCAGGAGGGGGACGCGATCGCCCTGATCGCCGCGCGCTCGTGGGCGCCCGCGCTCGACGGCTCGGAGCTGGCCAAGCTGCGCGGCGCGCCGCCCGAGGGCGAGCTGCCCGCCGCCGACCTCGGCGAGCTGCGGGCGATGCACGCCGCGATCCGCCAGGCGGTCCGCTCCGGCGCGCTGCGCTCGGCGCACGACGTGGCCGAGGGCGGGCTCGCCGTCGCGCTCGCCGAGTGCTGCGTCGCGTCCGGCATGGGGGCGGACGTCACGCTCGAGGACGCCGGAGAGGCGACGCTGTTCGGCGAGGGACCCGGCGCGTTCGTCGTCTCCGGCCCGCGCGAGGCGTTCGCCGCGTTCGGCGCCGCGGCGCGGGTGATCGGCGTCGCCGGCGGGGACGTGCTGCGGATCGCCGAGGTGCTCAACGTCCCGGTCGTCGAGCTGTCGGCGGTCCACGGCGACGGCCTCGCCGCGCTGCTGCGCTGACGCTACCCTGCGCGCCGATGATCCGCGCACTCCTCGCCGCCGCCGTGCTGGCCCTCCTCGCCGCGGCGCCCGCCGCAGCCGCCCCGCCCGGGGACTGGACCTACCTCCGCAAGGACAACTTCCGCCACTGGGCGTGCAAGTCGCCCGGCAAGGGCGACCGCTTCCAGGTGCGCACGGCGACGTCGATCAACGGCCACGACGAGGCGATCGGGTACGGCATCGGCATCTGGGCCGTGATCACGCGCGGCGGCAACAAGGCGACGGTGAGCGAGCGCCAGAGCACGGCGTGGAGCGGCGGCTGGATCTTCACCAAGCTCAAGGGCGCTCGCGCGGACGACCGCGTGTGGGTGCAGGGCGCGTACTACGGGCCGACGGAGCCGTGGAGCGACGGCGTCCGCGTCGGGCGGCTCACGCGGTGCGACATCCGATGACCCGCCTCCTCCTCGCCACCGTCCTGCTCGTCCTCGTCGCGGCCGCTCCGGCGGCGGCGCGGCCGCCCGGCGGTGACTGGACCTTCGTCCGCAAGGACTCCTACGTGCACTACGCGTGCAAGCGCGACCGCGGCGACGACTTCGTGGTGAAGACGGCCGCCTGGTTCAACGGCAAGGGCCAGATGATCAAGGAGTACCCGGCGTGGGCCAACCTGGCCGGCGGCCCGCGCTCCCGCATCCGCTCCAAGTTCACGAGGAGCTGGGTCGAGGGGTTCGCGTTCCTGAAGTTCAAGGACGTCAGCGGGAGCGACCGGCTGTGGCTGCAGGCCGACGGCTACGGGCCGCCGGACGTGTGGGGCGACGGCATCCGCGTCGCGCGCCTCACCGAGTGCGCCGGCTGAGCGGTCAGGTCTCGTACTTGAACGAGATGGCGAGCCGGACGCGGAAGCCCGTGACCCGGCCGTCCTCGATCGTCACGTCCTGACGGACGACCTCGGCGATCCGCAGGTCGCGGACCGTCCCGGCCGCGGTCTCGACCGCGTTCTTCGCCGCTGCCTCCCAGGACTCGCTGCTGACCCCGATCACCTCGGTGACCCGGTAGACGCTGTCGGCCATTCCGACCTCCCTCGACGGTGGACAGGCGGCCCGGAGCCTACCGGGCCGGAGCGCGGCGCGAACGACTCGGTCGCGACGAGCGCCGCGCCGATCGCGGCGACGACCGCCAGCGCGGCGAGCGCCGGCAGCGCGAGCGCCAGCGGGATGGCGGCCAGGCACGCGGCCGCCGCCGCGAGCCGGCGCGGCTCGCCCAGCCCGAGGCAGCGCGCGCGGAACGCGACGTCCGAGACGAGGTAGACCGCCGGGCCGGCGCACAGCGCGACCGCCGCGACGGTCTTGAGCTCGTGGTCGACGTCCTCCAGCGTCTTCTTGACGCCGAGCGCGAGCAGCACGATGCCGGCGACGAGCGGGAGGTGGAGGAAGCTGAACGCGTCGCGCGCCATCACGTTGCGCTCCCGCCCGGGCGCCGCCCGCTCGAGCGCGTGCTCGACCCGCTCCAGCGCCGGGTCGAAGTAGACCCACCAGAGCGCGGCGGCGAGGATCACCCCGAGCGCCGCGGCGAGCAGCTCGCCGCTGCCGAGGTCGATCCCCTCGGCCCCGACGCCGATCGCCACGATCGACTCGCCGAGCGCGATGATCACGATCAGCCCGTGCCGCTCGGCGAAGTGGCCGGGGCTCAGGCGCCAGCCGGCGATCCCGCGGAACGCCGCGCCGACGTAGTCGACCGCGAGCGCCGCGATCCAGATCAGCGTCTGCGTGGCGCCGTCGAAGCCGCTCGCCACGATCAGCAGCGCCGGCGCGAGGACGGCGGTCGGCGCGAGCGCGGCCGCGGCGGCGCGCACGTCGACGTGCTCCGTCCCCGCGGCGAAGAGCAGGATGTGCATGACGCGTACGCCGAGGTAGGCGAGCGCGAACAGCAGCGCGTCCTGCTCGAACGCGCCGGGGATCGCCAGCGACGCGAGCAGCATCGCGATCATCGCCCCGACGATCGCGAGCCGCACCCCGCGCCGGTCGCCGTCGACCTCGTTCGTCAGCCAGGCGTACGCGGCCCACGCCCACCAGATCGCGGCCAGCACGAGCAGGCCGCGGAGCAGGCCGCCCCACGACAGGTCCTCGGCGAGCCGCGCCGTGACCTGCGTGAGGGCGAAGACGAAGACGAGGTCGAAGAAGAGCTCGAGCGGCTCGACCCGCTTCTGTTCGGTGTCCGGCAGCGGGGCGGCGATGCCCCGGAACGCTACTTCGTCAGCTCGCTCGCCATCTCGTCGAACACGGCCACGTAGTCGTCGATCGACTCGTCGGTGTGGGTCACCGAGAGCGTCCACTCCTCCTCGCGGCCGGGCGTCATGAAGACGCCGCGGTTCATGTTGAACAGCCAGGCGAGCTCCGAGAGGTCCGGGTCCTGGCTGCGCTTGAACGTCGCGTAGTCGACGAGCTTCTCGGTCGCGAACGTCACGCAGCCCTTGCCGGCGACGCCGATCGCGTAGCCGGGGAGGTTGTACTTCTGGATCACCTCGGTGCAGCCGGCGAGGATCCGGTCGTTCAGGTGGTCGAGGTGCGCGTAGGCCTCCGGCGTGAGGACCTCGAGCAGGTTCGCGCGCACGGCGGCCATCCCGAGCGGGTTCCCGTTGTAGGTGCCGACCTGGTAGACGCTGCCGTCCTCGACGACGCTCATGACCTCCTCGGAGCCGCCGATCGCGCCGGTCGGCATGCCGCCGCCGAGCGCCTTCGCGAGCGTGACCATGTCCGGCATGACGCCCCAGCGCTCGGTCGCGCCGCCGCGCGCGATCGTGAGGCCGGTCTTGACCTCGTCGAAGATGAGGACGATCCCGTGGCGCTGCGTGATCTCCCGCACCGCCTCGAGGTAGCCGGGCTCGGGCAGGATGATCCCGAGGTTCATCATCGCCGCCTCCATGATCACGCAGGCGGGCTTGCGGCCCTCCGCGTCGAGGCGCTCGATCCGGCGCTCCATGGCGTCGGCGTCGTTGAACGGCACCGCGACCGTGAGGTCGACGGTCGCCTGCGGGATGCCCGCGCCGTACGGCAGCGAGGCGAGGTTGTCCGGGTCGCCGATCTTGTCGTACTCGACGCCGATCGAGACCATCACGGTGTCGTGGTGCCCGTGGTAGGAGCCGAAGATCTTCATGCACACGTCACGGCCCGTGTAGGCGCGCGCGACGCGGATGGCGTCCATCGTCGACTCCGAGCCGGAGTTCGTGTAGCGCCACTTCGGCAGGCCCCAGCGGCGGGCGAGCTCCTCGCCGACGACGATCGCGTCCTCGGTCGGCGCGGCGAAGTGGGTGCCGTGCTGGTAGCGCTCCTGGATCGCGCGGCCGATCGCGGGATGCGCATGGCCCTGGACCATCGCGCCGAACCCGTTGTGGAAGTCCCACATCTCGTTGCCGTCGACGTCCCAGACCTTCGGGCCGACGCCGCGCTCGAGGTAGATCGGCCACGGCTCGCGCAGCTGGTAGGAGGACGCGACGCCCGCCGACAGCACCTTGTCGGCCCGCTCGAACATCCGCCCGGAGCCGGCGGTGCGGTCGTTGAGGACCTTCTCCTCGCGCTCGATCAGCTGCTGGATGCGCTCGCGGTCGAGCGTGATGGGGGCGGTCACGGCCATGGGTCGATCTCCTCGGGACGGGTCGCCAGCAGACGATAACGGGCGCGCGGGGGCCGGGACGGCGCGCCGTCCCGGCCCCGATGCGCCGCACCGGCGCCCTGCTTCTTGACGACGAGCGTCTTCGTCGCCGACCCCGCGCTCGGCGCGGCGTTGCCCTTGAAGCCGATCTTCAGGCGCAGCCGTCGTCTTGCGGCATGCGGGTGTGGGGTCGCCGCGATCCTCTGCGCTCCGCGCGGGAAATGCCAGCCCGATCGGCCCGCCGTCCGGGCAGGCGACGCCGCCCACACCGCTATCCTCCGCCACGTCGTGATCGACCTCCGTGACGGCCCGCGTGACGAGTGCGGAGTGTTCGGCATCCATGCCCCCGGCTCCGATGTCGCGCGCTTGACGTACTTCGGGCTCTATGCGCTCCAGCACCGCGGCCAGGAGTCCGCGGGAATCGCCGCGTCCCAGGGCGGCCACATCATGGCGATGCGCGACAAGGGCCTCGTCAACCAGGTCTTCGACGAGCAGAAGCTCCGTGCGCTGCGCGGTGAGATGGCGATCGGGCACGTCCGCTACTCGACGACCGGCGCGAACTCGTGGGAGAACACGCAGCCGGTCTGGCGGGCGGACAAGCGCGAGGTCGCGCTCGCGCACAACGGCAACCTCGTCAACGCGGTCGAGCTCCACGCCGAGCTGCGCGCGGCCGGGGTGACGTTCCGCTCGACGTCCGACTCCGAGATCATCGCGGCGCTGCTCTCCACGCACCCGTCCGACCGGATCGAGGACGCGGTGGCCGACGTCATGGGCCGCGTCGAGGGCGCCTACTCGACGGTCGTCATGACGCGCGATCGCATCGTCGCCTTCCGCGACCCCGCCGGCCTGCGGCCGCTGTCGCTCGGCATGCTCGGCGACGAGTACTGCGTCGCCTCCGAGACGTGCGCGTTCGACATCATCGGCGCGACGTTCCTGCGCGACGTCCAGCCGGGCGAGATCGTCTCGCTCACCCCGAACGGGATCGAGACGCGGATGGGCGTCGAGGGCGAGCGCACCGCGCTGTGCGTGTTCGAGCACATCTACTTCGCGCGGCCTGACTCGCGGCTCGGCGGCCGGGTGCTGCAGGTCTCGCGCGGCCGGATGGGCGAGATCCTCGCGCGCGAGGCGCCGGTCGAGGCCGACCTCGTCATCGCGGTGCCGGACTCGGGCAACGCCGCGGCACGCGGCTTCGCGCGGGCGACCGGGATCCCCCAGGACGACGGCTTCGTCAAGAACCGCTACGTCGCGCGGACGTTCATCCAGCCCGGCCAGGAGCTGCGCAAGCACGGCCTGCGGATGAAGTTCAACCCGCTGCCCGACATCGTCGCCGGCAAGCGGCTCGTCGTGGTCGACGACTCGATCGTCCGCGGCAACACCACGCGCCAGATCGTGCAGATGCTGCGCGACGCGGGGGCGAGCGAGGTCCACATGCGCATCTCGGCGCCGCCGATCCGCAACCCCTGCCACTACGGCATCGACATGTCGACGCGCGACGAGATGATCGCCCACGGCCGCACGGTGGCCGAGATCGCCGCCGAGCTCGGCGCCGACTCGCTCGCGTATCTGTCGCTCGGCGGCGTCTACGAGGCGATCGAGGGCTCGCGCGAGACGCATTGCGACGCCTGCTTCTCGGGCGACTACCCGCTCGCGAACACGGGCGAGTCGCAGTCGAAGGACGCCTTCGAGCTCCCGCTCATCCGCGCGTAGCCGCACCGGCTACGCGAGCACGTCGTCGAGGAACGCGCCGAGCGCGCGCGGATACGCGTCGACGTCCGCCTCCGTGTGGGCGAACGAGGCCGCCGGCCCGGCGCTGGCGATCGCATCCCAGATGCCGCGGTTCGCGAGATGGAGGCGCCGCGCGTCGACCAGCGCGGCGTCGATCGAGCGCGCCGCCTCGTCGGCGTTGCGCGGCAGCTCCGGCTCCAGGCAGATCCCGGAGCGGCAGCCGAGCCGGTGCGCGCGCCACGGCAGCCCGCGCTCGCGGGCCTGCGCCTCGATGCCGTCGGCGAGCCGGGCGCCGAGCGTGCGGATCCGTTCGAACGCCTTCGGCGTCTGGACGTGCGTGAGCGTTGCGACGACGGCAGCGAGCGACAGCGGGTTGGCATAGGTCGTGCCGCCGGTGGCGATCCCCGTCACGCGGCCGAACGCGTCGCGGTACTCCTCGAGGTGGTCGCGCAGCTCCGCGGTGATCCCGTAGGCGCCGACCGGCATCCCGCCGCCGAGGCTCTTCCCCAGCGTGACGACGTCGGGCTCCAGCCCCCACGCGCGGGTCAGTCCGCCGTAGGCGACCGTCTGCGTGTGGGTCTCGTCGAGGACGAGCAGCGTCCCGTGCGCGCGCGTGGCCGCGCGCACGCCCGCGAGGAAGCCGTCGTCGGGCAGCACGACGCCGACGTTCGTGAGCGCCGGCTCGGTGACGACCGCGGCGACGTCCTCCGCGGCGAGGACCCGCTCGAGCGCGTCGAGGTCGTTGAACGGGACGAGCCGGGTGTCGGCCGCCGCGCGCGGGTTCAGACCGAGCAGACCGGGCGCGCCGTGCTGCTCGTCGCCGGTCACGAGCGTGTCGTCGAGGTGGCCGTGGTAGTGCCCGCCGAAGACGACGACGATCGGTCGCCCGGTGCGGTGACGCGCGAGCCGGATCGCCTCGGCGTTGGCGCCGGACGCGGACAGCGTGAACTGCCAGCCGGGCAGGTCGTAGCGGCCGGCGAGCAGTCGCGCCGCCTCGATCCCCTCCTCGACCGGGAGCAGGAACTGCATGCCGCGCGCGGCGCGGTCCGCGACCGCCGCGACCACGGCGGGCGGGGCGAAGCCGCAGCTCGCGGCGAGGTCGGCCTGGTTGAAGTCGATGTACGTGTTCCCGTCGACGTCGGTGAACCGGCAGCCCTCGCCGTGCGCGACGTGGACCGGCCCGTGCTCGTAGAGCCCGGCCATCCATGCCATCGGCACGCCGTCGGGCATCAGCGGCCGTGCGCGCGCGGTCAGCGCCGCCGATCTGCGCGTGCGCTCCTCGAACCGCGCACGCTCGCGCGCATGCACCTCGCGGAGCCGGGTGCGGTCGATCGCGGTCGTGGTCATGGGAGGCAGCATGACGGGCGCGGCGTGCCGTGACAGCGGCGATCTGCAACGGCTTCGTGCCGATTCTGTGACGACTCCGCAACAAGCGGGCGAGGCCGTGCGTGGCGACCGGAGCACGGTCTATGGTCGTCCGCCCGTGCCCGCCCCACCTGTCTCCGACCCCCTCCTCGCGCCGTCCCTGCCCGGTCTCGGGCCCGAGCCGCCGCAGCCGTTCGCCCGCGCGTCCGAGCCCGAGCCCGCGCTCCACGAGGTGTTCGGCTTCGCCGGCTTCCGGCCGGGGCAGCGGGAGGCGGTGGAGGCCGCCATCGCCGGCCGCGACGTGCTGGTCGTCATGCCCACCGGGTCGGGCAAGTCGCTCTGCTACCAGCTCCCCGCGCTCATGCGCGCGGATCTCACCCTGGTGGTCTCGCCGCTCGTCTCGCTCATGCAGGACCAGGTCGAGGCGCTCGAGCGGGTCGCGCCCGGTCGCGTGGCGCTGGTCAACGCGCAGCAGGACGCGGCAGCCAACCGCGCGGCGGTGGACCGCGCCGTGTCGGGTCGCGCACGGCTGCTCTACGTGGCCCCGGAGCGCTTCTCCTCGCCCGGGTTCCTCGAGCGGATCCGCCACGCGAAGATCGGGCTCTTCGTCGTCGACGAGGCGCACTGCGTGTCGCAGTGGGGCCACGACTTCCGGCCGGACTACTTCCGGCTCGCCGACGCCGCGCGCTGGCTCGGGGCCGAGGCGATCGTGGCGTCGACCGCGACGGCGACGCCCGAGGTCGCCGACGACATCGTCGCGCGGCTCGGCCTGCGCGATCCGGTGCGCGTGGCCACGGGCTTCGACCGGCCGAACCTCTCGTTCGCGGTCGTGCAGTGCCCGACGAAGGAGGCCGGGCACCGCGGGATCTCGGCGGCGCTGTCCGAGCCGGGGGCGCTGCCCGCGATCGTCTACGCGGGCACGCGCGACGGCTGCGACAAGCTCGCTGCGCGGCTCGCCACGGAGCTGGGCCGGACGGTGCTGGCCTACCACGCCGGGCTGCCGCGCGAGGCGCGGGCGGAGGCGCAGCGCCGGTTCATGGACGGTGACGTGGACGTCGTCGTGGCCACGAACGCGTTCGGGATGGGCGTCGACAAGGCCGACGTGCGGACCGTCTGCCACGAGTCCGTGCCCGGCTCGATCGAGGCCTACTACCAGGAGGCCGGGCGCGCGGGTCGCGACGGTGCGCCGGCCCGCTGCCTGCTGTTCGCGTCGGCGCGCGACAAGGGCCTGCACGTGTTCTTCATCGAGCGCTCGACCGTCGAGGAGCCGGCGCTGAAGGCGGTCGCCCGCGCGCTGACGGGGTCGGCCGGCGGGTCGGAGCGGGCGGTGGCCGGCAGCCAGGCGTCGAAGTTCGAGGTGCCGGTCGAGCGCCTGGCGCGGCAGGCCGGCTGCGACGAAGAGGTCGTGCGCGCGATCGTCGGGCATCTCGCCCGCGTCGGCGTGATCCAGCCGAGCCCGTCGTCCCCGGACCGCGTGCTCGGGCGCGTGAGCGGGACGTGGGACGGACGCGCGCTCGCGCTGTGCCGCTCGGCGGCGCAGGAGGGCACCCGGGCGCGCTGGCGCCAGTATCGCTCGGTCTGGGGCTGGGTGGAGGGCGACGGATGCCGCCGCGCCGGCATCCTGCGCCACTTCGGCGATCGCCAGGACCCGTCGCCGGCCGGGCCCTGCTGCGACGTCTGCGATCCGTCGCTGCTCCCGCCGATGCCCGGGCCGTCGGCGCCCGTCCGGGGCGGCGGCCCGCGCCAGCTCGCGCAGCGTCCCGTCGCCCCCGGCGACACGGCGGCGCTCGACGAGGCGATCGTGGAGGTCGTCGCGCTCGCGCGGCCGGCGCTCGGGCGGACGCGCACGGTCGAGGTCCTCCGCGGCGGCCGCTCGAAGGTGCTGCTCAAGCACGGCTGGGACGGCCTGCCGCACTACGGGACCTTCGGCCATCTCGCCGGCCCGTCCGTGCTGGAGCGCGTCGACGCGCTGCTGGAAGCCGGGACGATCAAGTCCAGTGGCGGGTACTACCCGGTGCTGGAGGCGGCGTGAGGGTCGGCGTCCTCGCCTCCGGGGACGGCTCGAACCTGCAGGCGATCCTCGACCGCGTCCATGGGCGCGAGGGCGTCGAGGTCGTCGCCGTCGGGTCGGACAAGCCGGAGGCCCGCGCGCTCGAGCGGGCGCGCGCGGCCGGCGTCGACGCGCGGGCGTTCCCCGTCGACGGCGGCGACCGTCGTGCGCGGGATCTCGCGATCGCCGACTGGCTCGCGGGCGCCGGCGTCGAGCTCGTCGTGCTCGCCGGCTACATGCAGCTGCTCGACCCGGGCTTCCTCGCCCGCTTCCCGCAGCGCGTGATCAACGTGCACCCGGCGCTGCTGCCGGCGTTCCCCGGCATCGGCTCGGTCGAGCAGGCCGTCGCCTACGGCGTGAAGGTCTTCGGCGTGACCGTCCACTTCGTCGACGAGGGCGTCGACACCGGGCCGATCATCGCCCAGCGCGCGATCGAGCTGCCCGGGCACCCGTCCGCGGAGGACGTCCGCGCGGCGCTGCGTCCCGTCGAGCACGACCTGCTCACCGGCGTCGTCGCGCTGATCGCGCGTGGTGGCGGTCTCCGTCGATCCTGCCGATCCGCGGCACGTGGCGGTGCGCGCATGACCGGTCGCGCCGGCGGATGCGCGCGGACGGTCCCACGGCGGCGCCCGCGGTGCGTCCGCCGACGCGTCACGAGGACGTCGCCGCCGACCGCTTGTATCGTGCGGCCGAGATGACGCAGCCTGGTGACGTCCGCGTCCGGCGCGCGCTGCTGTCGGTGTCCGACAAGCGGGGGGTCGCCGATTTCGCCCGCGGGCTGGCGGAGCTCGGGATCGAGCTGGTCTCGACCGGCGGCACCGCCCGCGAGCTCGCGGAGGCTGGGCTCGAGGTGCGTGCGATCGAGGACTTCACCGGCTTCCCCGAGATCATGGGCGGCCGCGTCAAGACGCTGCACCCGAAGCTCTACGCCGGGCTGCTCGCGCTGCGCGACGACCCCGACCACATGCTCGCCGCCGAGCAGCAGGGCGTCGAGTTCGTCGACCTCGTGTGCGTGAACCTCTACCCGTTCGAGCGGACCGCCGCCCGCCGCGGCGCGACCGAGCACGAGGTGATCGAGAACATCGACATCGGCGGCCCGACGATGATCCGCGCCGCGGCGAAGAACTTCGCGTTCTCGGCGGTCGTGACCCGGCCCGAGATGTACGACGCCGTGCTGCAGGAGCTCGAGGACGCCGAGGGGAAGCTCTCGCTCGGCACGCGCGAGTCGCTGGCGGCCGAGGCGTTCTCGTACACGCGCGCGCTACGACACCGCGATCGCCCGCTGGTTCGCCGAGAAGCAGGACGACTTCCCGCCGGTGATGATGCACGCGTACGAGAAGGTCACCGACCTCGCGTACGGCGAGAACCCGCACCAGCGGGCGGCCTACTACTCGCAGGTCGGGTCGCGCATGCACCTGCTCTCGATGGTGCGCCAGGTCGCGGGCAAGGACCTGTCGTTCAACAACGTCCTCGACCTCAACTCCGGGCGGCTGCTGGTCGAGGAGTTCAACGTCCCGGCCTGCGCGATCATCAAGCACAACAACCCGTGCGGCGCCGCGATCGGCAGCGCCGCGGGCGAGGCCTACGAGCGCGCGTTCGCGTGCGACCCGCAGTCCGCCTACGGCGGGATCGTGTGCCTGAACCGCCCGGTCGACGGCCCGCTCGCCGAGCTGATCGCGAGCCGCTTCTGCGAGGTCCTGTTCGCGCCGCACTTCACCGAGGACGCGCTCGCCGTGCTCGCGGCCAAGCCGAACATGCGGATCCTCGAGGACAACGAGCGCCGCCGGTTCGACATCGCCGAGCGCGACCTCAAGCGCGTGATGGGCGGGCTGCTCGTGCAGGACCGCGACATCGACCTCGAGGACCGCACCGCGATGGAGGTCGTCACCGAGCGCAAGCCGAGCGAGGCCGAGTGGGGCGAGATGCTGTTCGGCTGGAAGGTCTGCAAGCACGTCCGCTCGAACGCGATCGTGCTGGTGCGCGGCCTCGCCACGGTCGGCATCGGCGCGGGTCAGATGAGCCGCGTGGACTCCGTCCGGCTCGCGATCGAGAAGGCCGGCGACATCGGCGCGTCAATCGCCGGATCGGCGCTCGCGTCCGACGCGTTCTTCCCGTTCGCCGACGGCCCGCAGGCCGCGATCGCCGCCGGGGTGACCTCGATCATCCAGCCTGGCGGCTCGAAGCGCGACATGGAGGTCGTCGAGGCTGCCGACGCCGCTGGGATCAGCATGGTGTTCACGCACCGGCGCCACTTCAAGCACTGACGCGCTCCGAGGTCTCGAAGCGCCAGAACCGCGGCAGCATCGCCACCAGCGCGATCGTTCCGACGACGCAGACCGCGCCGCCGGCGGCGATCGAGAACGGGACGCTGGTGAACGACGCGACCGCGCCGCCGCGCGCCGTGCCCAGCGTCGGACCGATCGAGTAGGAGAGCTGCTCGATCCCGGCCAGCCGGCCGCGCATCCGGTCGGGGATCGTCTGGTTCCACAGCGTCTGGCGGAAGATCTGCGACGAGGCGTCCGCCGCTCCGGCCGCGGCGAGCGCGACGAGCGCGAGCGGCAGCGCGTCGGCGAGCCCGAAGACGAGGATCGCCAGCCCGTAGAGCGCGGCGCTGATCGCGATCGCCCGGCCCTGACGGCGCACCCGCGCGACCCAGCCGCTGACGAGGGTGAGCGCGGCCGCGCCGACCGGCTCGGCCGCGTACAGCAGCCCGAGCAGCTCCGGCCCGCCGTAGCGGTCGGCGACCGCGGGGAACAGCGCGACCGGGATCCCGAACAGCATCGCGTTGATGTCGACGGCGTAGCTCCCGACCAGCTCCTGGCGCGACCGCGCGTAGCGCCAGCCCTCGCGGATCCGCTCGACGCTCGCGGGCGCGGCGTCCTCCGACGGCGGCATCTCGCGCATCATCAGCAGCGCGCCGAGCGAGACGAGGAACGTCGCCGCGTCGACCGCATACGTCGCGCCGAGCCCGAACGCCGCGATCAGCAGCCCGGCCAGCGCCGGCCCGGCGATCTGCCCCGCGGTGCCGCGCAGCCCCTCCAGCGCCGAGACCGCCGGGAGCTCCTCGCGCGGCACGAGCCGCGGCAGCATCGCCTCGAGCGCCGGGCGCTGGAGGCCCTCGGCGGCCGACATCGCGGCGGCGATGACGAACAGCAGCCAGACCTGCGGATCGGCCACGATCGAGTTGTTCGCGACGAGCACGAGCGCGAGCAGCAGCAGCGTCGAGTCGGCGATGAGGACGAGCCGGCGGCGGTCGTGGGCGTCGGCCATCGCGCCGCCGAGCAGCGCGGTGCCGAGCAGCGGGACGAGCTCCGCGAGCCCGAGCAGCCCGACCATCAGCGTCGACCCGGTGAGGTCGTAGACCTCGAACGGGATCGCGACGTAGGTGATCATCGACCCGGCCGACGACACCGCCTGCCCGATGTAGAGCAGCCGGAAGTCGCGGTGCCGGCGGAGCGGCCCGATGTCGATCGCGATGGCGCGGAGCAGGCGGCGCATGGCGCCGCGAGAGCCTACGAGGCGCTGCGCCCGCGTCGCGGCGGCCCGCGGCGCGCGACGCGGCGGCGCCGGTAGCCTGCGCCGTCATGAGCCCTCGGACCCTCGCCGGCCTCCAGGCGGCCGGCCGGCTCGCGATCGGCGCGAGCCTCGTCGTCGCACCGCAGCTGCTCGGCGGCAGCTGGGTCGGGAGCGCCGCCGACCGCCGGTCCGGGCAGGTGCTGGCGATCGGCCTCGGCGCCCGCGACGTCGCGCTCGCCGTCGGCACGCTGCAGGCGCTGGGCGCGCGGCGGGGCGCCACGGCGTGGCTGCGCGCCGGCATCGCGGCCGACCTCGCGGACCTGGTCTCGACGCTCCGCGCGCGCGACGAGCTCGCGCCGCCCGCGGTCCCCGCCACGGTGGCGATCGCCGGCGGCTCGGTCCTGCTCGGGGCGTACCTCCAGGCCGCGCTCGACTAGCGCGGCGCCCGGCTAGCGCGCGGCCCGGCTGCGCCGCGCCCGACGAGCTGGTGCCGTAGAGCGTGCGCGACCAGATCGTGTGCAGCGTCTCCGCGACGACGGCGCGCTCCGTCGTCGGCTCGCGCCCGAGCGACAGCGTCAGGTAGCGCTCGTTCATCCACACGAGCGCCGTCGCGGTCTCGCGCGCGTCGAGCGGCAGGACGCGGCCCGCGGCGACCTCGCGGTCGATGTGCTCGGCGGTCGCGTCGACGAAGCTGGTCACGAGCTCCGTGTAGGCGTCGTCGACGTCGGGGTGGTCGGCGGCCGCGTCGGCGAGCGCCCGCATGACCGGCCCGTGCTCGGCGAACACGGAGACGATCCCCTCGGTCGCCTCGCGCGCCTGCTCCGGCCCCGCGCCGTCGCCCGTGAACCAGCGGTCCGCCATCGTGAACAGCTCGGCGCCGATGTGCTCGACGACCCGCAGGACGAGCTGGTGGCGGTCGCGGAAGTAGACGTAGAACGACGGCCGCGAGAGCTCCGTCCGCTTCATCACCTCGTCGACGGTGAGCTCGCGGAAGGGCCGCTCGCGCAGCAGCGCCTCGGCCGCGGCGATGATCTCCTGCTCGGCGACCTCCGGGGTCCGCCGGCGGCGCCGGCGCGGCTCCGACTCGCGAGGAGCGTTCACTGCCACGGGGCTAGCCTACGCTCGCACGTACACTCAACGCGTGCCGGCCCCCATGGTGTAGCGGTCAGCACGGCGCCCTTTCACGGCGTAAGCAGGGGTTCGATTCCCCTTGGGGGTACTGCCCGATGGGCCGTCTGGGACTCGAACCCAGAACCACGGGATTAACCTGCCGCACCGGCTTTCACCGGCCACCCGCGCCTCCGGCGCGGGCTTGCGGTCTGGACCATCTCTTCACCCTCGGCCGAGCTCGTTAGGGTGGGCGGCGTATGGCCTCTGAGGGCTCTCCCGCCGAGGCGGGGTTGCCTGCTGATCGCCCAATCCCGTGGGATTTTCACCGGGCGGACCCGGTACCCAGGGCTCTAAGGGGGTTCCAGCAAATAGCCGCCGACGAACTAGCGGTCTCCCGGCTAGCGCTCCTTCCTGAAGTCCCTTGCTCTGCCAATTGAGCTAACGGCCCTACGCAGGCGGAGTCTAGGGGCTCAGACGGATGCGGTGAGGCCGCCGTCGACGAGCAGCGTGGTGCCGGTGACGTAGCCCGCGGCGTCCGAGCAGAGGAAGACCGCCGCCGCCGCGAGCTCCTCGACCGTGCCGAGCCGCCCGGCGGGCACCTCCCGCTCCGCCGCGGACTCGGCCGCCTCGCGCGAGCCGTACGAGCCGAAGATCCGGTCCGTGGCGATCCGGCCGGGGAGGACGGTGTTGAGCGTCACCCCGTCCGCCGCGGCCTGGCGGGCGAGCACCTTGAACGCGGCGACGAGTCCCGGCCGGTGCGCGTTGGAGAGCTGGAGCGCGGCGATCGGCTCGCGCACCGACATCGAGCCGACGGCGACGACCCGGCCCCACCCGCGGGTGCGCATCGCGGGCAGGAGCCGCTCGAGGAACGCCATCGGCGAGAGGATCAGGGATCGGTGCGCGGCCTCCCACTCGGCACCGGTGAACCCCAGCGGATCCGGCCCGCCGGGCGGCCCGCCGGTGTTCGCGACGTAGATGTCGATCGGGCCGAGCGCGGCCTCGACGTCCTCGATCACGCCCGGCACCGCGTCGAGGTCGAGGGAGTCGAAGACGACGGGATGCGCGCCGATCCGGTCGGCGGCGGCGCGGATCCGGTCCGCGTCGCGCGAGGCGACGGCCACGCGCGCGCCCTCGGCGGCGAGCGCGGCCGCGATCCCGAACCCGATCCCCTTCGAGCCGCCCGTGACCAGCGCGACGCGATCGCGGAGCCCGAGCTCCATCAGGCCGTGACCGCCATCCGCGGTCCCGCCAGCCATCCGCACCAGAGCCCGAGGAGGACGACGCCGAACGGCGGGCCGAGCCAGTGCGCGTCGAGCAGCACGCCGAGCAGGCCCGGGAGGCCGGCGAGCGCGGCGCCGCCCAGCACGGGCAGCCACGGCAGCCGCATGACGCGCGCGGTCAGCAGCGCGCACAGCGCCCACGCGGCCGGCCCGGCGGCCCAGCCGTAGTCCTCGAAGAACGACCGCGGCAGCGCGACGGCGAGCACGATCGCGACCACGGCGAGCGACACCGCCATGAGCAGCGCCGAGCGCCAGGCCACCGAGACGTCCATGGCGGCCCATGATGGCAGCGCGCGCCGCTCTACGATCCCTCTCGTCGCGGGCGGTTAGCTCAGCTGGTCAGAGCGCCTGCCTTACAAGCAGGAGGTCCCCGGTTCGAGCCCGGGACCGCCCATCAGCCCGCGATCCGGCCCGAGTGGCGGGATCGCGGGGTTGGGCGCGCGTTCGCCGCGGGCCCGGTCAGTCGGCCGCTCCGTACTTTGTCCGTACATCGCTGCCACGGCGGGTGGCGAGGATCGCGTCCTCCGCGGGGATCCGGGGCTGGTCTTCGAGCTCGTCGATCACGTGCCCGTACGGCCTCATCGTGAGCGCGGCGCCGTGCCCGAGTTGCCGGGCGACGTAGATCACCGAGCGCCACTCGTGCAGCAGCAGCGACGCGAAGCTGTGGCGCAGGTCGTACGGGCGCTGGTACGGGAGGCCGACGCGTTCGAGCGCGCCGGCCCATGCGCGTACGCCTACGCCGCCCGCCGGCTGACCGCCCGCGTCACCCAGAAGTAGGGTTGGCCGGGTGCTGTCCGCGTCAGGCCAGCTGGGTCGGTGGATCCCCGGGCTCGGGCTGTTCACCGGCCGTCGCGGCCCGGAGCTGCGCCGCGACCTGATCGCCGGGGCGGTGCTCGCCGCGCTGCTGGTCCCGCAGGGCATGGGCTACGCGCAGCTGGCCGGGCTGCCGCCGGTCACCGGCCTGTACGCGACGCTGATCCCGCTGGTCGTGTACTTCCTGCTCGGGCCGAGCCGGATCCTGATCATCAGCCCCGACTCCGCCGTCTGTCCGCTGGTGGCCGCCGCGATCATCCCGCTCGCAGGCGGCGACGCGTCCGAGCGGGTCGCGCTCGCCGGGCTGCTGGCGCTGATGACTGGCCTGATCATGATCGCCGGCGGGCTGGGTCGGTTCGGGTTCGTCACCGACCTGCTGTCGATGCCGGTCCGGGTCGGGTACCTGGCCGGCATCGCGCTGACGGTGATCGTGTCGCAGCTGCCGAAGCTGTTCGGCTACTCGGTCCACGCCGAGGACTTCATCCACGGTTTGACCGACTTCATCGACCAGCTCGACGAGACCAACGCGACCGCGCTGGCGGTCGGCGTCGGCTGCCTGGCGGTGATCGTGATCCTGCGGCTGATCTCCCCGAGGCTGCCGGGCGTGCTGATCGCCGTCGTCGCCGCGACCGTCCTGGTCGGCGCCGCGGGCCTGGATGACGAACTGCCGGTCGTCGGCGTCGTCCCGTCCGGGCTGCCGGACTTCGCGGTGCCCGACGTCACGCTCGACGACCTGACGACGCTGGTCGGCGCCGCGGCCGGGATCGCGTTCGTGTCCTTCGCCGACACCAGCGTGCTGTCACGGTCCTACGCCGCCCGGATGGACCAGCGCGTCGATCAGAACCGGGAGCTCGCGGTCCTCGGGGTCTCCAACTTCGCCGCCGGACTCTTTCACGGGTTCCCGGTGTCCTCCAGCGGTTCGCGGACCGCGGTTGTGGATGACATGGGCGCCCGCAGCCAGCTCGCCGGCCTCGCCGGCGCGGTCGTGCTCGGCGTGCTGCTGGTCGTCGGCACTGGCCTGGTGAAGAACATGCCGGTCAGCGCGCTGGCCGCGGTCGTGATCGTCGCCGTGATCGGCCTGTTCGACGTGGCCGCGGCGCGACGGCTGTGGCGGTGGCGGCGCACCGAGTTCGCATTGTGCGTCGCCACGTTCGCAGGCGTCGCAGTGCTCGGCGTGCTGTGGGGCGTCGGCGTCGCGATCGCGTTATCGCTGCTGAACTTCATCCGCCGCGCCTGGTATCCACACGATGCCGTGCTGGGCCGCGTGGAGAACCTCAAGGGCTACCACGACACCGCGCGCTACCCCGACGCGCGGCTGATCCCGGGCCTGGTCATCTTCCGATTCGACGCGCCGTTGTTCTTCGCCAACGCCGACGCTTTCGCCGACCGGGTGCGCGAGCTCGCCGCCGGCGACGGCTGCAAGTGGGTCGTGGTCGCCGCCGAGCCGATCACCGACGTCGACGCGACCGCCGGTGAGGTGCTCGCCAAGCTGCAAGCAGAGCTCGCCCCGCGCGGCGTGGCGCTGATGTTCGCCGAGCTCAAGGACCCGGTCCGCGACCGGCTGCGCCGCTACGGCATCGAGGACGCGATCGGCGCCAGCGGATTCCATCCGACGATCGGCGTCGCCGTCGCCGCCTACATCAAGCACGCCGACGTCGACTGGGTCGACTGGGAGGACCGGCCCGTCCGCGACCGGGGATAACCGAGGAACGCCGTCAGGACCAAGCATCTCTGTCACGACGCCGTCGACGTGGATCGAAATCGTGTCCAGCGGAGTGCTCATTGACGTACGCGCGGTCTTCGGGATCGGGGTCACGATGCGCAGGCCTCGATTCGAACACCGACTGGTAGAACCCGCGGCCCATCGTGATCTGCGGCAGGGAACGAGTGGCGTCGACGCTCTTGATCAGGACCGACGGGTAAGCCCTTCGGGGCTGCGCGCTCGGTATCGACTCGTGACCTCGCGGTAGTGGTCAATCGTCGAAGGCGGCGCGATACCACCGATGATCGCGAGTATCCGTTGCAACGTTCTCCACGCTCCCTGGAGCGAGCGTGCGCCGCCGCGAACCGTGGCCCCAAACCGACTCCCGTTTCCCATGCAAACGCGACACTCGTCGCAACGTCGAACGGCGCTTCCGCTATCGCTGCTCCTATGTCAAGAGATTGAGTGTGTGAGCGTCTGGTCCGGGATGGGCGCGGGTGTCTGGAGCAGCTGCCAGATGCGTCGGGTGAGGTGGCGCTTGAGGCAGCGGATGGCGTCTTTGGTGCTTTTGCCCTCGGTGCGCTTGCGCGCGATGTAGTCGCGGGTCTCGGGGTGGCAGCGTAGGCGGGTGACCGCGATGCGGTGGATCGTGGTGTTGATCTGGCGGTTGCCGCCGCGGTCGAGCCGGTGGCGGTTGGTGTTGCCGGAGCTGACCGGGATCGGGGCGATCCCGGCGGCGCGGGCGAGCTTGGCGTCGCTGGCGAAGCGCTGGGCGCCGGCGATCTCGCCGACGAGCTTGGCCGCGGTGAGCGGGCCGAATCCGGGCTCGGTCAGCAGCTGCGGCGCGATCTGGGCGACCAGGTCGGCGATCTCGGCTTCGAGCGCCTTGATCGTCTGGGTCAGTTCGCGGATGCGGCGCAGCTCGTCGCGCGCGATCCGGACGCGCATCGTCTGCTCAGCCCGGGCGAGCCGGCGCGCGATTCGCGGCCCCCAGGTGCCGTGAAACAGCGCGCTGCCCGGGAACTGCAGGTCGGGCCAGAGGTCGTGCAGATGCCATTGCAGCGTGTTGTTGATCGCGACCCGTTGATGGACGAGTCGTTCGCGGTGATCGACCAGCAGCCGCAGGTCGAGCTCGGGCCCATCGAGATGCGCTGCGGGCAGCGTGTCGAGGCCTTCGCGCAATGCGGCGCGGGCGACGGCGAGCGCGTCGATGCTGTCGGACTTCCCGCGCCCGCGCGCTTGACGCCGCGACGCCGACATCAACGTGCTGTGCACACGCAGGACGCGTTCGCCGCGCTCGATCAGAAACCGCTCCAGCGACCCCGACACATGCCGGCAGTCCTCAAGCGCCCAGACCCGCTCGTCGCCCAAGCCACGCGCCCAGCGCAACAGTTCCGCGCTGCCCTTCGCGCCCGAGGGCACCGTCTGCTCACCGAGCAGCTCACCCGACGCCGCAGCCACCGCGGCGATCGTGTGCGACCGCTTGTGAGTGTCCGCACCGAACACGATCATGACCTCGTCCACCTCCACCTCGACTGGTTGGACAGCCTCGGCGGACACGGCTTGCTCGGGGCGATGCCACGCTCCTATCAAGTCACGCCGAGACATCCCCGACCGGCGACGAGCGACACAGCGAAAGGCAGTCAGACCGCGAGCGGCCGACAGCCTGAAAGAGAGTCAGCTCGCCGCCGGTCGCGGAGCCTTCACCGTCCATCGGACATCACCGACGACCCGAATCAGAACAGCAAGCCTGAAAGCGACACGCTGTCAACCCGTCTGCGAGGGTCCGGTCATGCTCTCCGGTCACGATGTCGAGCGGGTCGCCGAGCGGGTCGAGGCGCTTGAGCCGGATGCGGCGTTGTCGGTCGTGTTGACGGTGGAGCTCTCGGCGGGTGAACGGGCGGAGATGCTGCACGAGCTCCAGCAGGTCGTGGACGAGTTGCGCCGGCGCGGGCTCTCGCCGAGCGTGGCGGTGCGCCGGTCGGAGAACGGCGAGCTCTACGCGGTCTCGCTCGACTGACGCTGCCCGGGGGTCGTGCCGGGTCGCTTGCGCACGAGACCCGCCGCGCGCTCCGTACATCGTCCGTACATCGGTGCTACCACGGGCGGCTATCCGGGGTCGAGCCCGCCGACCGGTTCCGCGGTCTACAGCGAAACCGTGATCGGCGGTCGACGGTGATGGACGCCCGGGCTTGCCTTACAAGCAGGAGGGTCCCCGGTTCGAGCCCGGGACCGCCCATCCCGCGCCGCGCGGCGGCGGGATAGGCTCGCGCCAGCCATGCCGCCCAGGCTGCACGAGCGGGACCGCGAGACCGCGGTCATCGTGACCGCGCTCGACGCGGTGGCCGCCGGCCGCGGGGGGCGGTGGTCGTGGAGGGGCCGGCCGGGATCGGGAAGACGAGCCTGCTCGAGCTCGGCCGGGACGGGGCGCGGGAGCGCGCCCTCGCCGTGGCGAGCGCGCGCGGATCCGACCTCGAGGCCGCGTACGCCTGGGGCGTCGTCCGGCAGCTGCTCGAGCCGCGCCTGCGCGGCATGACGCCCGCCGCTCGCGCCCGGACGCTCAGCGGCGCGGCCGCGCTCGCCGGGCCGGTCGTGCTCCCCGACGCCACCGCGGGCGCGGGCGAGGCCGACGCGTCGTTCGGGGTCCTGCACGGCTTGTACTGGCTCGTGGCCGCGCTTGCGGTCCAGCGCCCGCAGGTCCTGCTCGTCGACGACCTGCACTGGGCCGACGCCGCCTCGGTCCGGTTCCTCGAGTTCCTCGCGAACCGCCTCGACGCGGTCCCCGTCCTGCTGCTCGCAGCCCAGCGGCCGCCGGCCGCGTCCGCCGAGGCGCCCCTGCGTGGGACGCCGCTCGCGACCCCGATGGCGCCGGCCGCTCTGTCGGTCGCCGCCACGGCCGCGGTGCTGGCAGAGCGCGACGGCGTGCCCGTCGCCGCCGCGCTCGCCGCCGCGTGCCATGACGCCACCGGCGGCAACCCGCTGCTCGTCCGCCGGCTCGCCGACGGGCTGGGCGATCACGACGACCCGGCGGCGGTCGGGCGTGACGGTCCGTACGCCGTGGCGGGCGCCGTCGGCGCGACGCTGACGCGCCTCGGCGACGGCCCGGCGCGGCTCGCCCGCGCCGTCGCGGTGCTGGAGCGCGCGCCGCTCGTCACCGTCGCGCAGCTGGCCGGCGTCGACCCGCGCTCGGCGCCGGCGCTCGCCGAGCAGCTCGTGCGAGCCGGGATCCTGCGCGACGCGCGGCCGCTCGCGTTCGAGCACGCGCTGGTCCGCGACGCCGTGCTGAGCGGGCTGGCGGCCGGGGAGCGCGCGAGCCTGCACGCCGACGCGGCGCGGATCCTCGCCGCGGGAGGCGCGCCGCCGGAGGCGGTCGCCATGCACCTGCTGCACGCCGAGCCGCGCGGTGAAGCGGCGGTGGCCGCGACGCTGGCCGAGGCGGGGCGGCGCGCGCTGGCGTCCGCAGCCGCGGCCGAGGCGGCCGCCTGCATCGCCCGCGCACTCGCCGAGCCGCCTCCCGCCGGCGACCGGGCGGCGCTCCTGCTCGACCTCGCTCGCGCGGAGCACCAGGCCGGGCGGGCCGAGGCGCTCGACCACGTGCTCGAGGCGTGGGACTGCACCGACGACCCGGAACTCCGCGCCCGCGCGGCGCTCGCGCTGGCGTGGGCGAGCGGTCCCGGGCGCCAGGACCCGGAGGTGGCGCTCGCGATGATCGACACCGCCATCGCGGGCGTCGCCGGACGCGATCGCGAGCTCGAGCTCCGGCTCGAGGCCGTCCGCTACATGGCGATCTTCCTGAGCAGCGCGCTGATGCGCGAGGCCCTGGGCGAGCCCGAGCGCTTTGCCGCGCTCGAAGGCCGCACGGCGGGGGAGGGCGAGCTGCTGCTCCACGTCGCCGTCCACCGGCTCCTGCTCGGGCGCTCGGCGGACGCGGTCGCCGAGCCGCTGGAGCGCGCCGTCGCAGATCCCGCCGTCGTCGCCGCCATCGGGCCCGACTCGGCATGGCTGAACTTCGTCCTGGGCGGGTTGTTCAAGGCCGACCGGCTCGACCTCGCCCGCCGCACCGCGTCGATCGCGTACGCCGACGCGCAGCGCCGCGGATCGGCGCCCGGGTTCGCCGCGGCGTCCGCGTGGCGCGCCTGGATCGCGCTACGCGAGGGCGATGCGGCCACGGCGGAGGCCGACGCCCGCGCGGCGTACGGACTCCTGCCGGTCGCGATGTGGCAGCACCACTGGTGGGCCGCGTGCCTGATCGAGGTGCTCGTGGAGCGCGGCGCGCTCGACGAGGCGCAGGCGGTGCTCGAGGCGGCCGGCGGCGCGGGTCCGCTCCCGCCCGACCGCGGCGAGCTGCTGCTGTCGACGCGCTCGATCGTCCGCGCCGCCCGGGGCGACCTGCCCGGCGCGCTGGCGGACCAGCTCGAATCGCGCAGGCGCCGCGGCGACGGGTTCCAGGCCGATCCGGACTTCGACGGCTGGATCAGGATCGTGCGCCTGCTCCACGTGACCGGCGACGCGGCCGCCGCGCAGGCGGAGGCCGACGCCGCACTCGGGTGGGCGCGCACGTGGGGGACGCCCGGCGCCATCGGGCAGGCCCTGGCGATCGCCGGGCCGATCCGCGGTGGCGACGCCGGGATCGCGAACCTCCGCGACGCGGTCGAGCAGCTCGAGCGGTCGCCCGCCCGGCGCGAGCTCGCGCTCGCGCTGATCGAGCTGGGCGGCGCGCTGCGCCGCCGTGGCGAGCGTGCGGCGGCGCGCGAGCCGCTGCGGCGTGCGCTCGCGATCGCCACCGCCGGCGGCCTTGTCGCGACCGCGGACCGGGCGCGGGACGAGCTGCGTGTGACCGGGGCGAAGCTCCGCCGGCCGGAGCTGACCGGGCTCGGATCACTGACGCCGAGCGAGCGGCGGATCGTCGACCTGGCGGCCGGCGGGGCGACCAACGCCGAGATCGCCCAGGGCCTGTTCGTGACCGTCAAGACCGTCGAGATGCACCTCGGCAACGCCTACCGCAAGCTCGGCGTGGGCTCGCGGCGCGACCTCGCCCCGCTGCTCGCCGGCGCGGAAACCCTGGGGTCGGGTACCGGGTCCTCCCCGTAGCGGCGCACCCCGGCCGGTCGCGACGATCGCGGCGACCTCTCCCTCCGCCCGAGGAGCCGCCATGTACGCCCGCGTCACCCTTTACGAGAACGTCGACCTCGGCCTCGCCGACGAGGTCGCGCAGTGGTTCGCGGCCGCCGACGCCGACCCGTTCACCGACCTGCCGGGCTACCGCGGCTCGATGACGCTGATCGACCGCGACAACGCGCGGCTCGTCGGCGTCGGCTTCTACGCGAGCGCCGGCCAGGCGGAGGAGGCCGACGTGCTGCTGAGCTCGCTGTACGAGCAGGCGCGCGATCAGGTGCCCGAGGCGATCCGCCCGGCGCTCGACATGCGGCCCGAGAGCGTCGGCGTGTACGAGCTCGTCCACCGCGACTGATGTATCCCTTCCGGCCGTCCCTCTACTGCCTGGGTCTGCCCGTCGGCCGCGCGATCGTCGCGCTGGCGCAGCGCGCCCGCGCCGCGCTCAGGCCTCGGGCGTGACCAGGCCCGTCTCGTAGGCCACGACGACCGCCTGCGTGCGGTCGCGCAGGCCGAGCTTGCGCAGGACCCGCGCCACATGCGTCTTGACGGTGTTCTCGCCGAGCACGAGCCGCTCGGCGATCTCCGCGTTCGAGAGGCCGCGCGCGGCGAGCCGGAGCACGTCCAGCTCGCGCGGCGTGAGCTCGGCGAGCGCCTCCGGGACCTCGCCGGGCGCGGGCCGCGCCACGCGCGCGAACTGCTCGATCAGCCGCCGCGTGACCGACGGGGCGAGCAGCGCGTCCCCCGCGGCCGCGACCCGGACGGCGTCGAGCAGCCGGTCCGACGGCGCGTCCTTGAGCAGGAAGCCGCTCGCGCCGATCCGCAGCGCCTCGTAGATGTACGCGTCGCGGTCGAACGTCGTCAGCATGAGCACCGCGGTCTCGAGCTCCGGGTCGCTCAGGATGCGCTCGGCGGCGCCGAGCCCGTCGAGCTCGGGCATGCGGATGTCCAGCAGCGCGACGGCGGGCCGCGTGCGCCGGATCACGTCCACGGCGGTCAGGCCGTCGGCCGCCTCGCCGACGACGCGGATGTCGGCCTCGGCGTCGAGGATCACCCGCAGGCCGGCGCGCACGAGCCGCTGGTCGTCGGCGACGACGACGTCGATCGGCGCGGTCGCCGGCTCCGGCGCGACGGGGCCCGGCGGCGTCGTCGCGCCACAGGACCTGCGAGGCGGCGACCCGCTCGGACACGTCGCGCAGCCGCAGCGCCCCTGCGCTGGCGAGCGGCTCCGCGAGGCGCGGCGCGGCGATCCGGCAGACGACCTCCGAGGCGAGGATCTCGCCCGGGCCCGCGGCGTCGCAGAGCCGCTCGGCGACGATCACCGGCGTGCCGTACAGGTCGTCGCCGTCCGGCAGCGGCTCGCCGGCGTCGAGCCCGATGCTCAGGGGCGACGGCGCCGCCCGCTGCATCGCGACCGCGCAGCGCGTCGCCGCCACCGCGCTCCCGAACGCCACCATCAACCCGTCGCCGGTCGAGCGGACCTCGCGGCCGTCGTGGGCCGCGATCGCGCCGCGCAGCGCCGTGAACGCGGCGCGGCGGGCGGCATCGGCCTGCTCGTCGCCCTCGCGGCCGAAGCGCGACGCCGAGCCGGCGAGCCCGCAGAACAGGATCGCGACGAAGGATCCCTCCATGGCGCGGCCCATCATCGCCGCTCCCGCGCGCAGCGTGCTCATCCCGCCGGGTGACCCGCGCGTGCCCGGTTCACCCTGGCGGGTGACGACGGCGGGAAGCGGAGCGCGCATGCTGGCGTCGTGCTCCACGAATGGAGAGGATGGACGTCATGACCTCCGCGCAGACGCGGATCAGCCGGACGGACGTCGCGATCGCGCTCGTCGTGAGCGCGCTCGGGGTGTTCCTGATGGTCGATGAACGTCCGGGACCTCACGGACGGGACACGGGGCCCTGACGAGGAGGCCGCGTTCCACATCGGCAACCTGTTGCCGTACTGGGCCGCGGTGCCGCTCTTCCTCCTCGTCACGGTCCCGCTCTTGTGGCGGCGGGTCGCCCCGCTCGCCGCCGCCGGCGCGGCGCTCGCCGGCCTCGTGGTCAACCTGGCGCTCGTCGGCAGCGAGTACGTGCGCTGCGGCGTCCTGCTCCCCACCGCGTTCCTGCTCGCCTACGCGACGGGAGCGCGGCTGGACCGCCGCGGCGCGCTGCTCGGCCTGCTGATCACCGGCTCGTTCACCGTCCTCGACCTCGTCGTCGAGTTCGACCCCGCCACGGCGGCCGTGTTCGCGGCCGTGACCGCGGCGATGTGGGGCGTCGGCCGGCTCGTCCATGCGCGCGGGCTCGCGGCGGACGAGCTGCGCGCGCAGACCGATCGAGCTGCGGCGCGCACGCGACGAGCGTGCCCGGCTCGAGGTCGCCGCCGACCGCTCGCGCCTGAGCCGCGAGCTCGGCGAGGTGCTGCACCGGCAGATCGGCGCGATCGGCCGGCTCGCCGACGCGGGGTCGCGCGCGGCACGATCCGGCCGAGGCGACCGCGCTGTTCGCGGCGATCGAGCGCGAGAGCCGGGCGACGCTGGAGGAGATGCGCGCGGCCGTCGGCGTGCTGCGCGCCGACACGCCGCTCGCCCCGACGGCGCCGCAGCCGACGCTCACCCACCTGGAGTCGCTGCTCGCCCGCGCGAAGGGCGCGGACGCCCGGCTGACCGTCGAGGGCGGTCCGCGCGCGCTGCCCGCCGCGGTCGAGCTGTCCGCGTACCGGATCGTGGAGCAGCTGCTCGACGCGCTCGAGGACGCGCCGGACGTCGAGGTCGGCGTGCGCTTCCGCGACGACGCCGTCGAGCTCAGCGTCTCCGGGCCGGCCGAGCCGGCGCGCGCGGGCGGCGATCGAGCGGGCGCGCGAGCGCGCGCGGCTGCAGCGCGGGACGTTCGAGGCGACCGTGCGCGCCGGTCACGCCGAGGCCGTGGTGTCCCTGCCCGTGCTGGTGGTGGCGTAGGTGGCGCTGCTCGTGGCGCTCGCGGCGGCGCTGCTCGGCGTCGCCGGAGGGATCGCCGAGGGGCTCGACGTGACCGGCGCGCTCGCCACGGCCGTGCTCGGCGCCGCGCTCGGCCTCACCTTCTCCCGCCCGCGCGCCGCCTGGCTGGTCGCCGTCGCGGCGCTCGTGGCGATCGCCCCGTCGGGCGTCGACTCGCTGGCCGTGACGCTGCTCGCGACCGCCCATGCGCTGTGCGCCGCCCGCGCCGAGCCGCGCTGGCCCGGCGCGATCGCCGCGCTCGCGCTGATCGGCGCGGCCGAGCTCTCGGTTCGTCACCGCGCACGAGGCGGGGGTGCCCACGATCCTCGTGATCGGCGCGGGCTGGGGGGTCGGGCTCGTGCTGCGCGAGCGCGATCTGGTCGCGGCCTCGCTCGCCGAGCGCGCCCGCGAGCTGGAGGAGGAGCGCGAGGCCCACGCCGCGCTCTCCGTCCGCTACGAGCGCGCGCGGATCGCCGCGGAGCTCCACGACATCGTCGCGCACGCGATCAGCGTCATGGTCGTCCAGGCCGCCGCCGGCCAGCGGCTGGCACACGATCCGGAGCTGACCGCGGAGACGTTCGCCGCGATCGCCGGTGCGGCCGCGTCAGGCGGAGGAGGACATGGGCCGCCTGGCCGAGCTGCTCGCGGAGGACGGTGCGCTCGCCGCCGCGCCCGACCTCGCGCTCGTCGAGCAGCTCGTGGCGCGCGCCGCGGGCGGCGGGCTCGCCGTCACGCTGCGGCTCGAGGGCGAGCGCGAGGGCCTGCCGGCGCCCGCCGTCCAGGCCGCCTGCCACGTCGTCCAGGAAGGCCTGACCAACGCGTTGCGCTACGCCGCGGGCGCCGAGGTCGACGTGCTGGTCCGCGGTGAGCGCGACGCGCTCGTGGTGGCCGTCGAGAACGCCCCGGCGGCGCACGACCCCGACCTGGCCGGCGTCGGGACCGGCACCGGCCTGCAGGGCCTCCGCGAGCGGGTGGGCGCCGCCGGGGGCGCCCTCGAGGCCGGTCCGCTCGCCGGCGGCGGGTGGCGGCTGGGCGCGCGCCTCCCCCGCCGGGTCGCGATCCCGGCCTAGCGGTCAGGTCCGCGGCGCCGCGGTGCCCGTGCGGCGCAGGACGAAGCCCGCGATCAGCAGCACGATGACCACGCCGATGATCGCGCTGATGATCCCGCCGAGGTCGAAGGCGTCGTCGTCCCCGATCCCCAGGCCGCGCGTGAAGATCAGGTAGCCGACGAACGCGCCGACGAGGCCGAGCACGATCGACGCGAGCCAGGACGCCGGTCCGCTCATGCCGCTGAGTGCGTCGTTGGGCACGAGTGCCCGCCCGATGAAGCCGGCCACGAGGCCGAGGATGAGTGCGCCGATCAACGGAGGGTCCTTTCAGGAACGGGGCGGGAATGCTACGCCCCGTCGGGCTGCCCCGTGCAAGCGCGCCGTCACGCCGGCGCGCGCGCGGAGCGCCAACGTGCCAGGCGCATCGACCTCCGGGGCGGGTACCCGGTACGGTCCGCCGACCATGGGGCGCGTGGTCGAGGCGGGTCGCGCTGTTTCTGCTCGTGGCCGCGGTCGTCCCGGCCACCGCCGGCGCGGTGGTCGAGCAGCCGTTCGTCCAGCGCTACAGCACGAACGACCAGGGCGCGGTCTGGGTCACCGGCAGCACGCTGGAGACGTGCCCGGCAGCCGCAGCGGACTGCGCCGCCTCCCAGGCCGGCACCGCGAGCGGCGCCGCGCTGAGCAACAACAACTTCGCGATGGTCCCGGTCGACGTCGACGCGGATCCCGCCACGTTCAACTCGTCGAGCTCGACGTTCACGCCGCCGGCCGGCAGCCAGGTGCTGTTCGCGGGCCTCTACTGGGGCGGGCGGACGAGCTCGGGGGGGCGACGGCGCCCGCCCCGAACGCCGCCGCGCGCGGCACGGCGCTGTTGCAGACGCCCGCGAGCGGCGGGTACGTACCCGTCACCGGGACGGTCGCCGACAGCAGCCCGGCCGTCGGGATCGAGAGCGCGTACGTCGCCGTTCGCCGACGTCACCGCGCTCGTGACCGCAGGCGGCTCAGGTCGCTACCAGGTCGCGAACGTGCAGAGCGGGACGGGCCTCGACCGCTACGCCGGCTGGTCGCTGGTCGTCGTCTACCGCGATCTGGCGCTGCCGCTGCGCAACCTGGCCGTGTTCGACGGGCTCGCGACGATCAAGCAGAACGAGCTGCCGCTCCAGATCGGCGTGAGCGGCTTCCGGACGCCGCTCAGCGGGCCGGTGCGCACCTCGGTCGGGCTCGTCGCCTACGAGGGCGATCGCGGTAGCGCCGGCGATCGCTTCCGCCTCAACGGCCGCGACCTGAGCGACGCGGCGAACCCCGCCAACAACGTGTTCAACAGCTCGGTCTCCGTTCCAGGGCACGAACACGATCAATCAGCGGATCCCGCCGTACGTGAACGCGCTCGGCTTCGACTCCGACCGGATCGTCGCCGACGGCTACCTCGCCAACGGCGCGGCGAGCACGGCGTTCGACGCGCTGACGACGCTCGACCAGTACCAGATCCAGACGGTCACGTTCACCACCGACCTCAGCTCGCCGCGACTGGTCGTGACGAAGTCCGTCACCGACCTCAACGGCGGCGACGTCGAGCCCGGCGACGTGCTGCGCTACGCGGTGACGACGCGCAACGACGGCGACGACGCCGCCGTCGGCGTCGGCGTGAACGACGCGGTCCCCGCCGGCACGACGCTCGTGCCCGAGCTCGCTGACCGGTCCGGGCGGCACGGTGGCCGCCGGCGGTCGCTCGGTGGCCTTCGCCGCCGGCACGCTCGCGCCCACCGCGTCGACGACCGCCGGCTTCGACGTGACCGTCGATGCCGGCGTCGACGACGGCTTCGTAGTCAGCAACACGGCGAGCGCGACCGGGACCGGCGCCACCGCCGGACGGACGGTGTCCGCGGTGTCGCCGACGGTGACCTCGGTCGTGCACGTCCCGCCGGTGCTCCCGACGATCGAGGTGACGCCGGAGACGCCGACCGCCGGCGAGGTCGCGATCGCCGAGATCACCTTCGAGAACACCACCGACCAGCCGATCGAGGACGTCGTCGTCACGATCGACGTGCCGGGCGCCGACGTGCTCTCGGCGACGGTCGAGGGCGGCGGCGAGGTGCAAGGTGACCGACGTCGTGCGCTGCCCGCTCGGCACGCTCGATCCGGGCGAGCGCGCGACGGTCCGCGTGCGCTTCCGGCCGGCCGACGCCGGCGAGCTGGCCCCGGTCGTGACGATCCGCGGCGACGGCATCCCCAAGCTGACCCGCACGCTCGGGCCGATCCGCGTCAAGCCGGGCAAGGCGCGGCTCGTGATCCGCAAGCGCGCGGGCGCGTCGGTCGCGCCGCAGGGAGACATCGTCGCCTACCGGATCGTCGTCCGGGCGCGCAAGCGCGGCGCGACCGCCCACGGCCTGCGCGTCTGCGACGCGCCGGGGCCGGGGATTCGGCTGCGGTCGGTCTCGCACGGCCGCTTGCTGGGCGGACGCGCCTGCTGGAGGATCGGCAAGCTCGCGCCCGGCCGCAGCCGCACGCTGAAGGTGCGGGCACGCGTCACGGCGGCGAGCGGCGTCGTCCGCAACGTCGCCACCGCCCGCGCGGCGAACCTGCGCCGCCGGCCGGCGCGCGCGAGCGTCGCGCGCGTGCGGGTGGTGCCGGCGTTCCCGCGTGCGTGCGCGAGCGCGGGACCCCGGGCGCAAGCCGCCTGCTGAGCGGGCCGCAGCGCGTCGTAGACTTCCGCGGCGTGGCGCTCAAGGGGGCAATGAACCGCGGTCTGACGCGGGCGACGGGCTACGAGCTGCGGCGCGCGGCCGCCAAGCCCAAGCGCCGCAGGCGCAAGGCCGGCGAGCCCGGCGACCGCCTGCTCGATCGCGCCGGCGTTCGTGATGTGCAGCGTCCGCTCCGGCTCGACGCTGCTGCGCGTGCTGCTCGACAGCCATTCGCAGATCCACTCGCCGCAGGAGCTCCACCTGCGCGACCTGAGCGTGAAGGTCCGCACGGACTACGCGGCCAAGGCGCTCGGCGAGATCGGGCTCGACGACCGCCAGATGCGCTTCCTGCTCTGGGACCGGCTGCTCCAGCGCGAGCTGGTCGCCGCGCGCAAGTCGGTGCTGGTGAACAAGACGCCGAACGACGTCTTCATCGCCGACCTGATCGCGGAGTGCTGGCCGGACGCGAAGTTCATCTACCTGCTCCGCCACCCCGGCGCGATCGCCCGCTCGCGCCAGGAGACGCGCCCGCAGGACACGCCCGATCGCAACGCGCGCATGGTGCTGCGCTACGGGAACGCGATCCAGGCGGCCCGCGAGGCGCGGCCGGACGGCCTGACGATCCGCTACGAGGACCTGACCTCCGACCCGCGCGGCTCGACCCAGCGGCTCTGCGCGTACCTCGGCGTCCCGTGGGAGGCGTCGATGCTCGAGTACGGCCGCTTCGACCACGGCAAGCTCAAGCCGGGGCTCGGCGACTGGAAGACGAAGATCAAGACCGGCGCGATCCAGCCCGCCGACCCGCCGCCCCCGCCGGACGAGATCCACCCGTCGCTGCGCGAGCTCTGCGTCGCCTGGGGCTACGAGCCGGCGCCCGCGGTCCAGCCCGCCTCGTGAAGGTCTCCGTCGTCGTCCCGGTCTTCAACCCGGGCCGCGACATCGACGACTGCATCCGGACGCTGCTCGGCCAGTCGCTGCCGGACGACGAGTACGAGGTGATCTTCGTCGACGACGGCTCGACCGACGCGACCCCGGCGCGGCTCGACGCGCTCGCCGCAGAGCACGCCAACGTCCACGTCGAGCACATCCCCAACTCGGGCTGGCCCGGGCGCCCGCGCAACCTCGGCACCGATCGCGCGCGCGGCGACTACGTGCTCTACGTCGACAACGACGACTACCTCGGCGAGGAGGCGCTGGAGCGGATGCACGCGACGGCGGTGCGCGACGACGCCGACATCGTGATCGGCAAGGTCGTCGGCCACGGCAAGTCGGTGCCGCGCAACCTGTTCCGCCGCAACCGCACGGGCGTCGACCTGCAGTGGGAGGCGCTGATCTGGCTGCTCACGCCGCACAAGCTGTTCCGGCGCGCGTTCCTCGACGCGCACGACCTGCGCTTCCCCGAGGGACGGCGGCGGCTCGAGGACCACGTGTTCCTCATGCGCGCGTACTTCGAGGAGCCGCGCATCTCGGTGCTCGCCGACTACCCCTGTTACCACTGGGTCCTGCGCGACCGCGACGTGAACGCGTCCTGGGGGCGACTCGATCCGCCGACCTACTTCGCGTTCATGGGCGAGGTGCTCGACGTGATCGACGCGCACACCGAGCCGGGGCCGTTCCGCGACCGGCTGTACTCGCGCTGGTACCGCGGGAAGATGCTCAACCGCGTCGAGAAGGTCCACTCGAACCCGGACCTGGCGATCCGGCGCCGGCCTCTACGAGACGATGCACGAGGTCGCCGTCGCGCGCTTCCCCGAGAGCGTCGACGCGTTCCTCCCGTTCAACCTGCGCGCGCGCTCGCGGCTGCTGCGCGCCGGCGACCTCGACGCCCTCGCGGCGCTCGCCGACACCGAGACCGCGCTGCGCGCGCAGGTCCGCGCGACCGGCGTGGAGCCGGGACCGGTCGCCGAGGTGCGCCTGCGCGCCGAGCTCGACGGGCTGCGCTTCACGCGCGACGGCGACCGGCTCCTGTGGCAGGGCGCCGACGCGACGGACGCGCTCGCCGACGGCAGCACGCTGCAGCTGCTGCTCAAGCAGCGGGCCAGCCAGGAGGAGTACCGGGCGCCCGCGGACGTCACGACGGAGTTGGTGGACGGGCGCGACGGGGTCCGCGCGGTGCTGACCGCCACCGGCCGCGTGACCGCCGCCACCGGCGCCGGCGGCGCGCCGCTCCCGCCCGGCATGTGGGAGGTCCGCGGGATGGTCATCGTCGCCGGCTTCCGCGCCCAGAGCCGCGTGCTGCGCGCCCGCGGGTCGGAGCACCTGATGCTCGCCGTGACCCGCGACGGGCGGGTCGTGGAGCGCGCGCCGGGGTGGAAGCGCAACCTGCGCCGGCGCATGCCGCGGCGCGTCGTGCGGGCGCTCCGCGAGGTGCAACGCGGGTTGCGCCGGCGCGCCCGCCGTTGACGGCGCCGCAACTTCGCTGCTACGAGAGGGGTTCTCGTTTGGTCGTGCGCCGCCTGCTCCCGTTCCTGCTGCTGCTCTGCTGCGCCCTTGCGCTCGCGCCCGCCGCGGCGCAGGCGAAGCGCGGCGCGTGCATCGTCGGCGTGCCCGGCCCGGGCTGCGAGGTGTGGAAGGCCAAGGTCCTCGACGTCGGCGACGGCGACACGTTCGACGTCGACGTCGCGAACGACGGGACGACGCGCTCGCGCCGGATCCGCTTCACGGGCGTCCAGGCGATGGAGCTGTCCTCCTACGCCGCCCGGCACCGGCTGGGCGACTGCCACGCGGTCCAGGCGACCGAGCGGGTGGAGCAGCTCGTGCGCCGCGCGAAGGGCCGCGTGCGGCTGGCCGCCGAGGATCCGCTGAGCATGTCGGGGCACCGGCTCAGGCGCATCGTGGCCGTCCGCTCCGGCGGCCGCTGGACCGACGTCGGCACGCTGCTCGTCCGCGAGGGCCTGGCGCTGTGGTGGCCGACATGGACGGAGTCGGCCCCGAACCCGACGTACTCCGTGCTCGCCCAGGAGGCGCGCGCCGCCGGCCGCGGGGTCTACGACCCGGACGCGTGCGGCGTCGGCCCGAGCGCCGCCTCGCCGCTGAAGCTGTGGGTCAACTGGGATGCGGACGGCCGTGATACGTCCAACGCGGCCGGCGAGTGGGTCAAGATCCGCAATCTCGACCCGGTGAACCCCGTGCCGCTGGGCGGCTGGTACGTGCGCGACTCGGGGCTGCGCCGCTTCACGTTCCCGGCGAATGCCGTCGTGGGGCCGGGCGCGACGGTGATCGTGAACGTGGGCGAGGAGTCCGACGGCGTCTCGGTCTTCGCCTGGAACCAGCGCGAGCCCGTGTTCGGCAACGCCTCGGGGGACGCCGACGTGATGGGCGACGGCGCCTACCTGTTCGATCCGCTCGGCAACATCCGCGCCTCGATGATCTACCCGTGCCGCTTCAACTGCACGGACCCGCTGCAGGGCGCGATCGCGATCGGCGCCGACCCCGACGGGCGGCGCGAGTCGGTCACGCTCACGAACGTGTCGGCCGGCGCCGGTCGACCTCGACGGCTACGTGCTCAAGAGCGCGCCGCAGAGCTACCACTTCGGGCAGGGCTCGGTGATCCAGCCGGGCGGCTCGCTGGTGATCCGCGTGCTCGGCGATCCGTCGCAGGACACCGCGACGGTCAAGCGCTGGGGCTTCGCGCGCACGATCCTGCGCAACGCGGGCGACGTGGTCGAGCTGCGCACCTACACGGACATCCGCCTCGCCTGCACCGCGTGGGGCGACCGCACCTGCTGAGCGCGCCGCTAGATTGGCCGCCGTGGCCGCGGGCGCAACCGGCGCGCGCGTCGAGATCGAGGAGGGACGCCGGCTGGTGGTGACCGGCGCCGGCGCGCCCGTGCTGCGCCGCGACGGCGGCGAGCTCGCGCTGCAGCCGCGCGAGGGCGGCGAGGCGGAGCTCGACCTGGCGGCGCTCGTCGCCGCGGGCGAGGCGCGCTGGACGCTCGTGCCCACCGCGGAGGGCCCGGCCGCCGCGGCGGTCGTCGCCGGCGCGGACGACGCGCTGTGGCGGATCCGGCTCCGCGGCGGCGCGGTCGAGGTCGCGCCGCTGCCCCCGCACGCCGAGGCCGACCACCCGCGGGTCGAGGACGGCGCGCTGATCGTGACCGGCGCCGGCGCGCCCGGCGACGTGCTCGTGGCGCGGCTGCGCGACGGCGGGGACGAGGTCCGCGTGCCGGTGGAGCAGAGCGACGGCCGCTTCCGCGCCCGCCTGCCGCTCGCGGATCTGCCGCGCGGCGGGGTCTGGGACCTGCGGCTCGGCGAGCTCCGCCTCGGCACGCACCGCGACGGCCTGCCGGGCAAGCGCGAGGTGCTGATCCTGCCCGCGGTGACCGCGGGCGGCCTCGAGCGGCGCCCGTTCTACACGGTCGAGGACAACCTCTCGGTCCGCGTCGCCCCGCCCGAGCCCGCCGCCGCGCCCGCCGTGCCCGGCGCGGTGAGCCGCCGTCGCCGGCTGCTGGGCGGCCTCGCGGTCGCCGTCCACCGCGCCGCGCTCGGGCTCGCCGCGCGGCTGCCGAAGCCGGCGCCGCGCCACGACGACACGGTCCGGATCCTCGTCCTGCACGCCTACGGCCTCGGCGGCACCGTCCGGACCAGCTTCAACCTCGCCGCCGGGATCGCCGGCGAGGTCGAGCTGCTCAGCATGATGCGGCGGCGCGCGCGGCCGTTCTTCGCGCCGCCCGCGCCCGTCACCGTGCTCGACGACCAGCGCGAGCGCGGCCTGCTCGACCGGCTGCCGAGCCTGCTCGTCCACCCCGAGGACTACGCGTATCCGTACGCGAGCCTCCGCACCGACCTCGCGCTGCTGCGGGCGCTGCGGCGGATCCGCGGCGGCGTGCTCGTCACCACCCGGCCCGCGTTCAACCTGCTCGCGGCGCGGCTCGCCGGCCCCGGCGTGATCACCGTCGGCCAGGAGCACATGAACTTCCGCTCCCACCGGCCGCGGCTCGCCGCCGACCTCCGCCGCCACTACGGCGGGCTGACCGCGCTCACCGTCCTCACCGCCGCGGACGCGCGCGACTACGCGGCGGCCCTGCCCGGCACGCGGGTCGAGCGGATCCCGAACGCCGTGCCCGCGCTCGGCGGCCCGGACGCCGCGCCGGCGGCCAAGCGGGTCGTCGCCGCCGGCCGGCTCGAGAGCCAGAAGGGCTTCGACCTGCTGATCGCGGCCTGGGAGCGCGTCGCCGCCGCGCACCCGGACTGGGAGCTGCGGATCTACGGCTCCGGGCCGCGCCGCGACGACCTGCGCCGGATGATCCTCGACCGCGGCCTGTACGGCTCGATCCTGCTGATGGGGCGGACCCGCCACATGGGCGAGGCGCTGGCCGCGAGGGTCGCTGTTCGTGCTCAGCTCGCGCTTCGAGGGCTTCGGTATGGTCATCGTCGAGGCCATGAGCAAGGGCCTCCCGGTCGTGAGCTTCGACTGCCCGCGCGGCCCGGGCGAGATCCTCCGGGCCGGCCGGGACGGGATCCTCGTCCCCGCCGAGGACGTCGTCGGCCTCGCGGACGGCATCCTCGACGCTGATCGAGGACGAGGACCGGCGCCGCCGCTACGGTGCTGCGGCGAAGGAGAATGCGCGAACCTACGCGGTCCCCGCCATCGCGGAGCGGTGGGAGGAACTGCTCCGGGATCTGCGTAGCACCTAGAAGCGACATGGAATCGACCGTCAGACCCCCTGCGCCGCGAGCGCGCGCCGCGGCGCGCGGACCGGCCGCGCGCCGTCCGCGCGCGGGCGGGACCGTGGTCGGCGGCGCCGTGCTCGTCGCCACCGCGGCGGGCGGCGGAGGCGGGCCCGCGGCCGCGCTCGCGTTCGGCGACACGACGCTGGCTGGGCCGGCTGCTCGCCCAGCTCGCCGACCTCGGCATCCGCGAGATCGCAGCTCCTCACGCGCCCGGAGTGGGTGCCGGCGCTGACCGCGGCGGCGGAGGGCCACGGGATCGCCGTGCGCGTGCGCGGCGTCGACGGGACGGCCGGCGCGCTGCGCGCCGTCGCGGAGCTCGCGGGCGCCGGCGACGGCACGCTGGTCGTGGCGAACGCCGACATCCTCACCCAGCGCGAGGCGCTCGCGGGCCTGATCGCCGATCCGCGCGTCCCGACCGGGATGCTCACCACGACGGTCCGGCGCGTCTACCGCTACGTCGGCCTGCGCACCCGCACCCGCCGCGGCCGCGTCGTCAGCGCGGGCACGCCGTACCACTACGTCCACGGCCCGAACGGGACGTTCCTCGGCGTGCTCAAGATCGCGCCCGCGCAGCGCGGTCGCGCTGGCGGAGGTGGCCGAGCACCTCGCCGGGCTCGTCGACGGCGACCTGCCGCCGGGCTGGCAGGACGAGCTCGACCACAAGGCGGAGCCGCTGGAAGCTCGCGCTGCACCGGCGCGCGCTGCGCGCGCTCGTCGATCCCGAGCAGGCGGAGGAGAGCTCGGACGAGCTGCTCGAGGCGGAGTCCGAGGAGCACGGATCTGCGCGCGGACGACGTCGCGCTCGGCCCGGACGAGGCCGCGGAGCTCGACCGCCGGCTGGCCGCCGCCGCGAGCGACGTCCCCTCGCTGCTGCTCTGCGGGCTCGTCCGCGTCCGACGTCCAGGTCGGCGGCACGCACCTGCGCAAGCTGTTCTGGACCCGCCCGCTGACCGACGACGACGTCGCGCGCGCGACCGAGCGGATGGCGGAGTACGACGAGGACAAGGCGCTGCTCGACTCCGCCGTCAAGGCGACCGACGGCTTCTTCACCACGTTCTTCGTCTCGCCGTACTCGCGCTACATCGCGCGCTGGGCGGCCAACCGCGGCTGGACGCCGAACGGCGTCACCACGCTGTCGGTGTTCATCGGGCTGCTCGCCGCGGCCGGCTTCGCCACCGGCGAGCGCTGGGGGATGATCGCCGGCGCGATCCTGCTCCAGCTCGCGTTCACGTTCGACTGCGTCGACGGCCAGCTCGCCCGCTACACGCGCACGTTCACCAAGCTCGGCGCCTGGCTCGACTCGGTCTTCGACCGCACGAAGGAGTACCTGGTCTTCGCGGGCCTGGCGATCGGCGCCTCGCGCACCGGCGACGACGTCTGGCTGCTCGCCGGCGCCGCGCTGACGCTCCAGGTGCTGCGCCACAGCATCGACTTCTCCTATCCGCAGGCCCAGCACCAGGCGATGGCGCTCGTGCGCCAGCCGCCGCTCGAGCAGGTCAGCGACTCGCCGCACGGCGCGCCCGTGCCGGTCGCGCACGTGCCCGAGGGCGGGGAGGAGCCCGCCGAGGCGCGGGTCGCGCCCCCGCCCGAGCCGTCGAAGCCGCTCAAGCGGCGGCTCCGCGACGCCTGGCGCGGCTCGACCGCTCGAGGCAGGCCCGCTGGATCAAGAAGATCGTCGGCTTCCCGATCGGCGAGCGCTTCGCCGCGATCTCGATCACCGCCGCGCTGTTCGACGCGCGCGTGACGTTCATCGTGATGCTCGCCTGGGGCGGCTTCGCCGCGACGTACACGCTGGCCGGGCGGGTCCTGCGCTCGATCGGGCGCCGCGGCGCGCTCGACCCCGCCGCGCCCGCCACCGCGGGCACGCTCGACGCCTACCGCGACGACGGGCCGCTGGCGCTCGCGCTCGGGCGGATCGCGCCGCGCGCGCTCCCGGCCTCCGCGCTCGTCCTGGCCGCGCTCGCGCTCGTGCTCGCGGTGCTGATCGTCACCGGCGACGGCGCGTCGTGGTGGCTGGCGGGCGGCACGCTGGTCGTCGCGGTGCTGCTGGCCGGCGCGTCGGCCGGGCGGCCGCTGCGCGATCGCATGCGCTGGACGGTCCCGCCCGCGCTGCGCGTGATCGAGTACGCGGGGATCCTCTGGGTGGCCGCGCTCGCCGGGCCGTCGTCGGTCCCCGCCGCGTTCGCGCTGCTCGCGGCGATCACCTTCCGCCACTACGACATCGTCTACCGGATCCGGCAGCGCTCGTCCGACGCCGCCGCGCTGGCTCAACCGCGCGGCCGGCGGCTGGGACGGGCGGCTGCTCTTCGCCTTCGCCCTCGCGGCCGCCGCGGCCGTCCCGGCGGGCTACTACGCCGCGGCGATCGTGCTCGCGGTCGTGTTCGTCGCCGAGGCGGTCGCACAGCTGGCTGACGTTCGGGCGCACGCAGCAGCCCGAGGCATACGAGGACGAGGAGGAGGACGCGGAGTGATCGGGATGGTGCTCGCGGCAGGGGCCGGACGGCGCCTCGCGCCGTACACGGACACGCTGCCCAAGACGCTGGTGCCCGTCGACGGCGACCGGACCATCCTCGACATCGCGCTCGCGAACCTCAAGGCCGCCGGGCTCGACGACGTCGCCGTCGTCACCGGCTACGCCGCCGGGGCGGTCGAGGAGCGCAAGGCCGCGCTCGAGGAGCGCCACGGCGTGGCGCTCGAGCTGGTCTTCAACGACCGCGCGGAGATCTGGAACAACGCCTACTCGCTGTGGTGCGCGCGGCACCTGTTCGGGCAGGGCGTGCTGCTCGTCAACGGCGACACGGTCCACCCGCCCAGCGTCGAGACGACGCTGCTCGGGAGCCGCGGGCCCGACATCCTGCTCGCGCTCGACGACGTCAAGCCGCTCGCCGAGGAGGAGATGAAGGTGCACGTCACGCCGGAGGGCCGGATGACGCGCATCAACAAGGCGCTCGACCCCGGCACCGCGCAAGGCGAGTACATCGGGCTGACGCTGATCGAGCCGGAGGCGGCGGACGGGCTGGCCGACGCGCTGCAGGCGACGTTCGAGCGCGATCCCGCAGCTCTACTACGAGGACGGCTTCCAGGAGTACGCGGACCGCGGCGGGCACGTCGGCGTCGCGCCGATCGGCGCGGTCGACTGGGCGGAGGTCGACGACCACCGCGACCTCGAGCGCGCGCGGGAGATCGCTTGCCGCTGCTGACCCGGATGATCGGGGCGCCGCTCCACGTGGACATCGGCCCCGGCACCGTCGCCCAGCTCGCCCCGCTGCTCGCCGACCGGCGGATCTCCTCGGGCGGCCACGTCGCCGTGGTCGTCGGGCCCGGGCTGGGCGAGGAGATCGCCGAGACGCTGCGCCCCGGGCTCTCGAACGCCGCGTTCTGGACGCTCGACGGCGGCGGCGTCGCCGAGGCGAACGCGCTGGCCAAGCGCCTGCGCGCCGGGTTCTACGACGCGCTCGTGGGGATCGGCGGCGGCCGCACGCTCGACGTCTCCAAGCTGGCCTCCACGCTCTCCGGGCCTCCCGATGGTCGCGGTGGCGACGAGCCTCGCCCACGACGGCATCGCCTCGCCGGTCGCGTCGCTGGAGGAGGAGGGCCGCAAGGGCTCCTACGGCGTCCAGATGCCGATCGGCCTGGTCGTCGACCTCGACTACGTGCAGCGCTCCGAGCCGCCGATGCGGCGCTCCGGGATCGGCGACGTGATCTCCAACCTGGGCGCGATCGCGGACTGGCGGCTCGCCGCGCGCGAGCGGCTCGAGCCGGTCGACGGGCTCGCGGTGATGTTCGCGCAGACCGCCGCCAAGGCGATCCTGCACCGCACGGACGGGATCGACGACGCCGACTTCCTCGTCGCGCTCGCCGAGGCGCTCGTGCTCAGCGGCCTCGCGATGGCGACCGCCGGGTCGAGCCGGCCCTGCAGCGGCGGCGACCACGAGATCCTGCACGCGATCGACCACCTCTTCCCCGGTACCGCGCGGCACGGCGAGCTGGCCGGCGCGTGCGCCCTGTTCACGTCGCACCTGCGCGGCGACGCGAAGATGGCCGCGGCCGTCGACGCGTGCCTGACGCGCCACGGCCTGCCGCGGCTGCCGGCCGACCTCGGGCTGACCGAGGCGCAGTTCGCGGAGGCGGTCGGCGCCGCGCCGGGCACGCGCCCGGACCGCTACACGATCCTCGAGCACCTGGCGCTCGACCCCACGGAGGTCAGCGAGCGTGTCCGCGCGTTCGTCGACGCCTTCGATCGCTGAGCTGAAGGCGGCGACGCAGCCCGCCTCGATCTTCGCCCGCAACAGCGGCGAGCACTGGGCGGGGCGGCTCTACGTCCGCCGGCTCTCGCCGTACGTGACGCGCGCGCTGGTGCCGACCCGGGTCAGCCCCAACGCGGTCACCTGGGGCATGCTCGTGGTCGGGATCGCCGCGGCGGCCGTGCTCACGCTGCCCGGCTGGATCCCCGCCCTCGCCGCCGCGCTGCTGATCCAGGTGCAGATCCTGCTCGACTGCTCCGACGGCGAGCTCGCGCGCTGGCGGCGCCAGTTCTCGCCCGCGGGGATCTACCTCGACCGGATCGCCCACTACGTGACCGAGACCGCGCTGCCGATCGCGCTCGGCATCCGCGCCGACGGCGGCTGGGACGAGCTGGGCACGTACACGATGCTCGGGCTCGTCGCGGCCGTGCTGGCGCTGATGGTGCGGACGGAGAGCGCGCTCGTCTACGTCGCGCGCGCCGAGGCCGGCAAGCCGGTCGTGGAGGACAGCGTGGCCGTGGCGGCGCCGCGCGCCTCCGGGCTGCGGCGGCTGCGCCGGGCGCTCGGCTTCTTCCCGTTCTTCCGCGCCTTCGTGGCGGTCGAGGCGACGCTGCTGGCGCTCGCCGCCGCGCTGCTCGACCTCGCGCTCGGCGACCTGGAGGCCACGCGGATCCTCGTCATCGCGCTCGTCCCGGTGGCCGCCATCACCGCCGCCGGGCACCTGTTCGCGATCCTCGCCTCGGAGCGGCTGCGATGAGGTTCGGCTGCGTCGTGCTGACCGCCGGCCGGCGGCCGGACGACCTGCGCGCGGCCGTCGACTCGCTCCTGCGCCAGGTCGACGTCGAGGTCGACGTCGTCGTGGTCGGCAACGGCTGCCGGCCCGAGGGCGTGCCGGACGGCGCCCGGGTCGTGGCGCTGGGGTCCGACGACGGCATCCCGGCCGGCCGCAACGCCGGCGTGCCGCACGTCGGCGGCGAGCTGCTGTTCTTCCTCGACGACGACGCCCGGCTGGCCGCGCCGGACGCCCTGAGCCGCGTCGCGCATGCGTTCGAGGCGGACCCGGAGCTGGGCATGGTCCAGCTCCACGTCGAGCCGCTGATCCCCGGCGGGGCGCGCAGCCGCGACTGGATCCCGCGCCTGCGCAACGGCGATCCGGCGCACAGCAGCGACATCACGGTCGTCTGGGAGGGGGCGGTCGGGATCCGCCGTGCGGCGTTCGAGCAGGCGGGCGGCTGGCCCGCGCCGTTCCGCTTCGTGCACGAGGGCGTCGACCTCGGCTGGCGCGTGCTGGATGCCGGCTGGCGGATCCGCTACCTCGGCGACGCGGTGGTCCTTCACCCGTCGCCAACAGGAACGCCGCACGGGTACTCGTACTATTTCGGTGCGCGCAACCGAGTGTGGCTCGCACGTCGTTACCTGCCGCTGCCGCTGGGCGCGCTCTACGTGAGCTCGTTCGCGCTGCGGACCGTCCCGAGGCTGAAGTCGCGGCAGGCGGTGCAGGAGGCGGCGCGCGGCTACCGTGACGGGATGCGCGGCCCAGGCACCGGACGCACCCGGCTCCAGGGCAGGACGCTGGCCCGGATGGCCCGCGCCGGGCGCCCGCCCATCATGTGACCCAGATGACCACAGCCCCGACCACCGCTCCCCACCACCGCGAGAACGACTTCGCGGAGCAGCACCACGTCTACGAGCCGCACCTCGTCGGGCTGCCGCCGCTCGTCCCGTACCTCAAGGAGGCGTGGCGCCGGCGCAAGTTCGCGATCGAGCTGTCGCGGACGAAGCTCCGGGCGCAGCACTACAACACGGTCTTCGGGCAGCTCTGGCTGGTGCTCAACCCGCTGCTGCTGGCGGGCGTCTACTTCATCCTGGTCGACATCCTGCGCGGCGGCTCGAGCCGGCCCGGGTTCTTCGCCCACCTCGTGGCCGGGATCTTCGCCTACCACCTCGTCTCCGACGCGGTGCGCGACGGGACGAAGTCGGTCGTCTCCGGCGGGCGGCTGATCCTCAACAGCGCGTTCCCGCGCGTCCTGCTGCCGATCGCGTCGGTGGTCAGCGCGGCCAAGCGCTTCATCCCGTGCGTCGATCATCTACATCCCGGTCCACATCGCGTCCGGGCTGCCGATCGGGCCGAGCCTGCTCTACGCGGCGCCGCTGTTCGTGCTGCTGCTCATCATGGCGACGGGGCTGGCGATGATCGTCGGGGCGGTCCAGGTCTACTTCCGCGACCTCAAGAACCTGATGCCGTACCTGCTGCGGGTCTGGCTGTTCGCGTCGCCGGTCCTCTACTACGCCAACGAGATGCCGGAGAAGTACCGCTTCCTGCTCTACGTCAACCCGCTCGGGCAGCTGCTGTCGGCCTGGAGCGACGCGATCAACCTCGGGCAGCCGCCGACGGCGACCGAGCTGCTCGTGGCGAGCGCGTGGGCGTTCGGGCTGCTGATCGTCGGCTTCCTCTACTTCGTCTCGCGGGAGCGTGAGTTCGCTGTCCGTCTCTGACGCCACGCCCAGCGTGATCGTCGAGGACGTCTCGGTGACGTACAAGACGACGTTCGAGCGCCGGCCGACGCTGCGCAGCTTCGTCACCAGCCTCGGCCGCGGGCAGAAGACGATCCGCGAGGTCGAGGCGGTCAAGCACGTCTCGTTCTCGATCCCGCACGGGACGGTGCTCGGGATCGTCGGCGCCAACGGCGCCGGCAAGTCGACGCTGGTGCGCACGATCGCCGGCATCCTCCCGCCGACCGCGGGGCGGATCGACGTCTACGGGCGCGTCTCGACGCTGCTCGCGCTCGGCGTCGGCTTCAACAAGAACCTCAGCGGGCGCGACAACGTCCGGCTCGGCGGCCTGGCCGCGGGGCTGCCGACCGAGCAGCTCGAGGAGAAGTACGAGGAGATCGTGGAGTTCGCCGAGCTCGGCGACTTCATGGACATGCCGATGCGCACGTACTCGTCCGGGCATGTACGGGCGGCTCGCCTTCTCCGTCGCCGTGAACATGGATCCCGACATCCTCATCATCGACGAGGCGCTGTCGGTCGGCGACGCGCGCTTCCGGCGCAAGTCGACGAACAAGATGAAGGAGCTGTGCGGGCAGGCGCGGACGATCGTGCTCGTCTCGCACGCGCTCGGCACGGTGCGCGACCTGTGCGACCAGGCGATCTGGCTCGACCACGGGGTGCTGCGGATGTGGGACGAGCCCGACGCGGTGATCGACGCCTACACCGACTTCCTCGAGGTCGGGCAGGACGCGGTCACGCTCGAAGACGTGTGACGCAGCCGGGCGCCGCGACCACGCGCCAGAGCCCGTTGCGGTAGATCTCCTGCCAGCCGGGCGGCGCCGCCTGGCGCGGGAAGTTCTCCTGGTAGAAGCGGCGCATCAGCGGCACGCGGCGCGGCAGCAGCATCACGTCCGCGCGCGGGCTGGCGCCGGCGAACGTCGTGCCGACGCTGCCCGGATCGGTGCCGAGCCACCAGCGCAGGTGCGGGAGCGGGCGGTAGTCGGTGGCGGTGATGCGGCCGCCGCACTCCTCGACCGCGCGCCGGACGGCCGGGTCGTGGGCGGTGTCGCGCAGCGCGGCGTACATCGCGCCGTCGCGGTCGATGCGGCGCTCGAGGTCGGCGAGCATCCCCACGTGCCAGGGCAGGAAGACGATCGACAGCCCGGCGCAGGCGATCCCGATCCACATCCACAGCCGCCGCGCCCGCGGGTCGCTCGAGCGTGAGGAAGCCGCACACGGCCAGGCCGTAGAACAGCGTCAGCAGGACCGACGGCGTGCGGACGTAGCGCCCGATCAGCGGCAGCCCGAAGGCCGGCCCGATCATGAACACGAGCGTCATCGCCGCGACGACGACGAGCGGCAGGATCGCCTCCCGGCGGCGGAAGCGCCAGGCGAAGAAGAGCCCGACCGGGATGCCGATCACGAGCGGCTCGCGCAGGCTGTAGCCGTAGTACTGCGCGGTCCAGTAGGGCGCGTCGACGATGTCGCGGCGGCGGTCGACCGCCTCGGCCAGGTCGGCCGTGCCGTGCAGCGAGTGCAGCGGGTCGCCGGTGACGATCGCGTCGGTGACCGCCCAGACGACCGGCGCGAGGACGGTGAGGCCGAGCAGCCGCGCGCGCTGCGCGGTGTCGGCCCGCGGCCACATCCAGAGGAAGTAGAGGCCGCCGAGCACCCACGCCTCCGGCCGCATCAGCCCCGCGACCGCGAGCAGGGCGAGCACCGCCTCCCCGCGCCGCGGCCGCCGCGCCTCGAGCAGCACGGCGAGCACGATCAGGACCGCGAAGGCGGTGTCCTGGTAGCCGAGCAGCGCGTCGCGCTCGAGCGCCGGGCGGGTGAGGACGACGAGCGCGGCGACGACCCCGACCGCCGGGTGGAACAGCTCCGCGCCGAGCCGGTAGGTCAGCCACACGAGCAGCCCGAAGGCGAGCAGGATCAGCCACGACATCAGCACCGCGCCGCCCTGGCCGAACGGGACGGCGAGCAGCGAGGCGGCCGTCTCGAGCGGGTGCGGCGTCGGCGCGAAGTCCGCCTTGTACTCCGGCGAGAGGCCGCGGAGCGCGTCGCGCGCCCACAGCAGCGCGTAGCGGGCGTCGTAGTTCAGGTACCACGGCCCGTAGATCAGCTTGAGGAGCACGGCGACGCCGACGACCGTCGCGACGGGAGGCAGCAGGCGGCGGGCGAGCGGTGCGGACGGCGCTGCCGCCGGGGCGGAGGCGGTGGCCATCGCGGCGCAGACGTTAGCGCCCGCGGCGACGACACGAACGCAGCACGCCCGCGCGATCCGGGGCGCCGGGCGGCGTTGCGGTCGCTCTACGACACCAACGCAGCAGGCGCGCGGCCGTCGGCGGGACGTGCGGCGTTCGTGTCGTCGCGCGACCACATCCTGCCCTGACCGACCGCCCCGGGTGGCCTCCGATGGCCACCTTGGTGGCGTATCCGCAGGCCCCTCCCGCCGGGAGCCTCGGATCCGTCACCACACGACGGACGAGGGGTGGGAACGATGGACGCGAGGCGGATCCTGGGCGCCGTGGCGGCGCTCGTCACGACGCTGCCCGGCGGATGCCAGGGCGACGAGGCGGCACCGGCGCAGCGGACGGTGGCGCCGTGCTCGTGGTCGTACTTCGGCGACCCGCGCGCGGTCGCGCACGAGAGCCGCGTCATCACCGGCTGCGTCGCCACCGACGGGCGCACGGTGCTCGAGGACTTCGACCTCGACACCGGCCGCCGCCGGCTGCAGACCGTGTTCGCCCCGCTCGAGGTCGACGACCACAACAACCCGAGCCTCGTCTTCTTCCGCGAGCGGCTGTTCGTCTTCTCCGCGCCGCACAGCGGCTACCTGTACCCGCGCGACCGCCGCAGCCAGGTCCGCTACCGGATCTCGACGCGGCCGTGGGGCGCGGGCGGCGGCTTCGGCGCGACGCGGACGGTCCCGCTCGGGCGCGGCTGCGGGCTCGGCTACACGTACCCGAACCCGGTCGTCGCCGGCGACCGGCTGTACCTGTTCATGCGCGGGCCGTGCTGGGAGCCGTACTTCACCTCGACGGCCGACGGGATCCACTGGACCGCGCCGCGCACGATCGTCCAGGCGCCGCCGTCCAGCGAGCAGGACGGCGGCGGCAGCCGCCGGGTGCGCCCGTACGCGAAGTACGCGGCAGGGCCGGGCGACTCGGTGCTGATGACGTTCTCCGACGGGCACCCGGGCTCGTTCCGCAGCAGCCTCTACTTCCTGCGCTACGCGGACGGCCGCTTCACCGCGGCCGACGGGCGCGAGGTCGGCACGCTCGCCGATCTGCCGCTCCGCTTCGACGAGCTCGATCCCGTCCAGCGCTACTCGCGCCGCGCGGGCCGCGCCTGGCCGATGGACGTCGCGGCCGGCGCCGACGGCGCGCCGGTGATCGCCTACACCGCGCTGCACGGCGTGGCGGACACGTTCCGCTACGCCCGTTGGGACGGCGCGCGCTGGCGCAGCCACCCGATCGCTCCCGCCGGCGAGACGCTGTTCAGCTACCACAACCAGGGCGTCACGTTCGATCACCGCGACCCGTCGCGGATCGTGCTCAGCCGGACGGTCGACGGTCAGAACGAGATCGAGGCGCGTCGCACGGCCGACGGCGGCGCCACGTGGCAGGTCACCCGCCTGACGCATGACTCGCCGGCGTTCAACATCCGCCCGATGGTGCCGCGCGGGCTGCCGCGGGGTCGTGACGTGGTGGTCTACGTGGCGGGGCGCGCGCGCAGCTTCCGCGAGTACGACACGCACGTGGTGATGGCCGTCGACGCGGGCTGAGGCGACGGCTATATGTTGAACCGATGCCAGCGCCCGGTCCGGGTGACCTGCTCGGCGGCTGCCGGATCGAGGAGACGATCGGGCGCGGTGGCATGGGCGTGGTCTACCGCGCCCGCCAGGACGATCTCGGGCGCGACGTCGCGATCAAGGTCATCGCGCCCGAGCGGCTCGACGATCCGGAGGCGCGGCGCCGGTTCCTGCGCGAGCTGCGCGCCACGGCGGCGGTCGAGCATCCCAACGTGGTCCCGGTCCACGAGGCCGGGCTCGAGGGCGACTGCGCCTACATCGTGATGCGCTACGTCCCGGGAACCGACCTGCGGTCGCTGGTGCGGATCGAGGGCCCGCTCGAGCCCGAGCGGGCGGGCGAGATCGCGGCGCGCCTCGGCGAGGCGCTCGACGCCATCCACGACGCCGGCTACGTGCACCGCGACGTCAAGCCGGCGAACGTGCTGATCAGCCGTCACGGCCATGTCTACCTCAGCGATCTCGGGATCGCGAAGGAGGCGCTCGCGCCGGACACCACGACCGGGCCGGACCGCTGGGTGGGGACCGTCGACTTCGCCGCGCCCGAGCAGATCCGCGGCGGCCCGGTCGACGGGCGCACGGACGTCTACGCGCTCGGCGGCGTGCTCTTCTTCATGCTCACCGGACACGTGCCGTTCGAGCGCGAGACCGACGAGGCGCGCATGTGGGCGCAGCTGTCCGAGCCGCCGCCGGTCCCGTCGTCGCTGCGCGCGGGGCTGCCGGTCGCGATCGACGCGATCGTGGCGCGCGCGCTCGCGAAGGACCCGGACGAGCGGCCCGCCTCGACCGGGGCGCTCGGCCACGCCGCGCAGGCGGCGCTGTCGGGCGACCCGACGGCCGCGGCGCCGCCGCCGTCGCGCCCGGCCCGCGCCGCCGCCGGCGCGCCGTCGCCGCGCTCGCCGGCGTCGCGGGGCTCGCCGCCGCGGTGGCGGGCGGGCTCGCGCTGCTCGGCCCCGACGAGCCCGAGGAGCGGGCGTCGACCGCCCCGCGGCCGGCCGGCACGCCGGCGCCCAGCGGCCCGTCGGTCGGCGCGTCGACGCGCGGGATCGGCTACCGGCCGCGCAGCATCGCCGTCGCGGGCGGGGCGGTCTGGGTGCTCAGCTTCGCGGCGCGCGATCTCGCCCGGCTCGACCCGGACACGCTGGAGCGGGCCGGGCCGCAGCCGCGGATCGGCAAGGAGGCGATGTCCGTCGCCGGGCGCGGCCGCGACCTCTGGGTCGTGATCCCGCGCCGCGGGCAGGTGCTCCGGCTGGACGCCGCGAGCGGACGCGTCGAGGGCCGGATCACGCCACCGCAGACGCCGGTCGACGTCGAGCTGGGCGATGACGGCGCCGTGTGGGTCACCGCCCGCCGGCCGATGAACCCATACGACCCGCTGCGCCCGCACGATCTCGTGCTGCGCTACGACCGCGGCGGCGCGGAGCGGGCGCGCATCTCCGTGCCGCTCGAGGTCGCCGACATCGCGCCGGCACGCGACGGGATCTGGATCTCGGTCAACCGCAAGCCCCAGATGCGTCGCTTCGACGCCGGCGGCGCGCTCGTGCGGACCGCGAAGATCGAGACGCCCGCCATCGAGGCGAGCTACGGCGCGCGGGCTGCGTGGGGCTCGACGGCGACGGCGGACGCGGTCGCGCGCGTGCCGGAGCGCGGGTCCGCGGTCACCACCGCCGTGGCCCCGACGCCCGGCGAGATCGCCGTCGCCGGCGGCCACGCGTTCGTCGCCGCCACGACCGACCACGTCGTCTACGTGCTCGACGCGGAGACGGGCGCGGTCGAGGGCGAGCCGCTCCCGGCGGGGCGCAACCCCTACGCGATGACGTCCGGCGCCGGCCACGTGTACGCGGCCGGCAAGGGCGACGGCAGCGTCACGCGGATCGATCCCTGAGCAGCTCGTCGGGCGTCACGACGCCCAGGGCGAGCGCGCGCCGGGCGAGGGCGGCCCGCTTCTGGTTCTGCGGCACGTCGGCGCCGATGCCGAACGTCTCGAACAGCCGCGACAGCACGCCCTTGACCGTGTCGAGCGCGAGCACGAGCTCGTCCGCGATCTCCCGGTTCGACGCGGGCGCGCCGCCGTCGCCCACGGGGCGGCAGAGCGCGACCAGCACGCGCCGCTGGGCCGGCGTCACCGCAACCGCGCCGGACGCGCGGGCGGCGGTGCGCGTCGCGTCCTCCGCGCCCGCCGCCGGGGCGACGAAGGCGAGCTGCGTCCCGCCGGCGGTGATGACGTCGCCCGACCGGAGCCGGCGCCGTCCGTGCAGCCGCTCGCCGTTGACGTACGTCCCGTTGTGCGAGAGCCGGTCGTCGCACACCAGCCAGCTTCCGCCGACGAGCTCGAGCTCCGCGTGCAGCCGCGAGACCTCGGGATCCCACGGCAGCGCGACCTCGTTCCCCACGCCGCGTCCGACGCCGGCGCGCGTGCCGCTGAGCGGGACGATGCGCTGCCGGTCGTCCGCATCGCGCAGGACGAGGAACGGCGTGCCGGCGCGCTCGGCGGCGAGCCGCTCGCGGAGCTCGGCGGGGGAGGCGGCGTGCGGAGCGAGCGGATCCGCGGGCACGCGCCCAGTATCTACGTCGCGGACGTCGTGCGCTCGGGCTCGCGCTCCGGGCGGCTCGGGCGCGGCTCGCGGATGAAGCGGGTCGAGATCGTCAGCAGCAGGTGGAGCACGCCGAGCGCGATGAAGAACGCGGTCGCCGCGCCGTCGTCCGTGAAGCCGAGGACGAACGGCGCCGCGATCAGCGCGATCGCGAGCACGTAGTCGAGGATCACGTGCGCCTGGACCGGGATCGACTTGATGATCCCGGTGCTCATCGCCGTCGACGCGGCGAGGATGAGGATCAGCACCCCGACGACGATCGACGCCGCCGTGGCGGCGTTCTCCTCGAAGTCGAGCAGGAACGGCGCGGCGATGAAGAGGATCGCGGCGGCGTACTCGAGCAGGCCGTGCACGAAGGCGGGGACGGGGCCCTTCTTGAACATGCCGTTGTCCTACCCGTTGCCGGGCCCGCTCAGCGGGCGAGCGCGGCCAGCAGCGCGTCCCAGCGCGCCGCGACGGCGGGCGGCGCGTACTCCCGCGCGGTCGCCTTGGCCGCCGCGCCGAGCACGCGGCGGCGGACCGGGTCGCCGATCAGGGCGTCGAGCGCGTCCGCGAGCGCCGCGACGTCCTCCGCCGGCACGAGCACGCCGTCCCGCTCCGGCGTGACGATGTCGGACGGCCCCCGCGGGCAGTCGAAGCTCACCACCGCGAGGCCGCAGCCCATCGCCTCGACGAGCGCCATCCCGAAGCCCTCGAAGCGCGAGCTGAACGCGAAGACGCTGGCGCGGCTGAACTGGGCGCCGAGCTGCCGCGTCGCGCCCTCGACGAAGATCCGGTCGTCCAGCCCCGCCGCCGCGATCTGCCCCTCCAGCTGCTCGCGGTCCGGGCCGCCGCCGAAGATCCACAGCTCCCAGCCCGGCCGCCGCGGGGCGACCGCGGCGAACGCGTCGACGAGCAGGTCGAACCCCTTCTGGCGCGTGAGCCGGCCCGCCGCGACGACGACGCGGGCGTCCGGGTCGGCGCCGCCGCGGTACAGGGGCGCGACGGCGTCGGGGATCCGCTCCACGCGCGTACGCGCGCCGGCGAGCGCCGCCGCGTAGTCGGCGCGGTCGCCCTCGCTGAGCACGGTGACCGCGGCCAGCGCCGGGTAGCGGCGGCGGATGTCCGCCGCGAGCGCGCGGCGGTGGGCGGCCAGGTGCATGTGCTCCTGCGCGACGACGACCGCGTCCGGCGGCGCGGCCGCGGTCGCGAGCAGCGCCCAGGCCGGCCGGGTGGCGATCACGACGTCGCCGCCCGTCCGCCGCAGCCGGCGCAGCAGCCGCAGGTCCGACCACAGGCTCGCCGCCGGGTACGCGTAATCCTCCGGGTGCACGAGCACGCTGGGGATCGCGCCGAGCAGCCGGTGCGCGCGCGAGCGTGCGCCGACGCGGTCGTCGAGCACCGTCATGCGCACGCCCGGCGGGTGGACGAAGAACGGCCGCCGGACATGCCGCCGGACGGAGACGATCTCGACCTCGCGCTCCGCCGCGAGCCGCTCGGCGAGCGCGAGCACCGCGCGCACGGTGCCGCCCATCGCGTAGGCGTTGGCGAGCACGATCCGCACCGGCGCGCGGCTCGGCCGCCGGCGCCGGGCGCGGCGGCGGGAGCCGGCGCACGAGCGCCAGCGCCGCGCGGTGCAGCGCGATCGCCGGTGCGCCGAGCAGCCGCCGCCGGCGCGAGACCACCGGGGGCGCAGCGCTCACGGCGGGGACCCTAGCCGCGCGCCGCGCCCGCGCCGCCCCGCGGCAACCGGACGGCAACATCCTCGCGCCGGCGCGGGGGGACGATGGCGGCGCGTGCCCCGCGTCAGCGTCGTCATCCCGGTGTTCAACGTCGAGCGCTACCTCGACGAGTGCCTCGACTCGCTCGAGGCGCAGGAGGTGTGGGACTTCGAGGCGATCCTGGTCGACGACGGCTCGACGGACGCGAGCGGCGCGATCGCCGAGCGCCGCGCCGCGCGCGACCCGCGGCTGCGGGTCGTCCACCGGCGCAACGGCGGCCTGGGCAGCGCGCGCAACCTCGGCGCGGCGCTCGCCCAGGGCGAGTTCCTCGCCTTCCTCGACTCCGACGACAAGCTGCCGCCGTGCGCGTTCTCGCGCCTGCTGCGGACGCTCGACCGCACCGGCTCGGACCTCGCGTCCGGGAACGTCCATCGCTTCGACGGCGCGCGGCACCTGGCCGGCCGCGTTCCTCGCGCGCGTCTTCCTGCTGCCGCGCCGGCGCACCCACGTCACGCGCCTGCGCTGGCTGCTGTCGGACCGGATGGCGCAGAACAAGCTCTGGCGGCGCACCTTCTGGGACGCGCACGGCTTCCGCTTCCCCGAGGGCCGCTACCACGAGGACATCCCCGTGACCGTCCCGGCGCACTTCCTCGCCCGCTCGGTCGACGTCGTCACCGAGCCGACCTACCTCTACCGCGAGCGCGAGGACGGCGTCCCGTCGATCACGCAGCGGCGCGCCGAGCTGCGGATCCTGCGCGACCGGTTCACGGCGGTCGAGCAGGTCAGCGCGTTCCTCGGCGCGCGCTCCGCGGCGGCGAAGCGCTGGTACGACACGAGCGTGGTCGAGGACGACCTGCGCTACCACGTCGACGTCCTCGACGCGGCCGACGACGCCTACCGCGCGTACTTCCTCGACCGCGCGAACGCGTTCCTCGACGCCGCCGCGCCGGCGATCGAGCGGACGCTGCCCCCGATCCAGCGGCGCAAGTGGCAGCTCGTGCGCGAGCGGCGGCTGGACGACCTGCTCGCGCTCGTCGCGTTCCAGAAGGCGGGCGGCCGGATCGGCGGCCCGCTCGACACCGCACGCCGGCGCGCGCGCCACGCGGTGACGCTCACGCGGCCCTACTGGACGCCGCACCGGCCGATCACGAAGCGGCGGCTGCTCGCGCCGCCGCCCGCCGCCGCCGCCCCGGTGCCGGCGCGGGTCTAGCCGAAGAAGACCTCGGCCGTCTCGAACAGCGAGCGGTCGAGCAGCTTCGGCTCGGCGAGCGCCTCGGTCAGCGGCACGCGCACGATCTCGGTCCCGCGCAGCGCGACCATCTTCCCGAAGTCGCCCTCGTGCGCCGCGGTGATCGCCTCGACGCCGAAGCGCGAGCCGAGCACGCGGTCGTAGGCGACCGGCGTCCCGCCGCGCTGGACGTGGCCGAGGATCGTCATCCGCGCCTCGAACCCGGTCCGCTCCTCGATCTCGCGCTCGAGCTGGATCGCGATCCCGCCGAGCCGGACGTGGCCGAACGAGTCGGTCGACTCGAACTCCGACTGCAGGCCGCCGTCCTTCGGCGTCGCGCCCTCGGCGACGACCACGATCGAGAAGTTGCGCCCGCTGCTGTGGCGCCGCTGCAGCCGCGCGCAGACCTCGTCGATGTCGAACGGGTACTCGGGCACGAGCACGACGTCGGCGCCGCCGGCCAGGCCCGAGTAGGCGGCGATCCAGCCCGCGTGGCGGCCCATCACCTCGACGACGATCACGCGGTTGTGCGACTCGGCGGTCGTGTGGAGCCGGTCGATCGCGTCGGTGGCGATCTGCACCGCGGTCTGGAAGCCGAACGTGAAGTCGGTCCCGGCGAGGTCGTTGTCGATCGTCTTCGGGACGCCGACGACGTCGACCCCGGCGTCGGAGAGCTTGCCCGCGACGCCGAGGGTGTCCTCGCCGCCGATCGGGATCAGCGCGTCGAGCCGCAGCTTGGCGAGCGAGTCCTGGACGCGCTCGAGCCCGTTCTCCTCCTTGAAGACGTTGGTGCGCGAGGTGCCGAGGATCGTCCCGCCGCGGTGCAGGATGCCGCTCGTGCTCTCGTTCGTGAGGTCCATCGCGTCGGCCGCGAGCACGCCCGCCCAGCCGTAGCGGAACCCGACGAACTCGTGCCCGTAGGTGTTGATCCCCTTGCGCACGACGGCGCGGATGACGGCGTTGAGTCCGGGGCAGTCGCCGCCGCCGGTGAGCAGTCCGATGCGAGCCATAGCGGGCGCGAGGCTACCCGAATCGGATCACGGACCTGATCCCGTCCTGGGCCTCCATCAGCTCGAAGCCGCGGTTGACCTCGTCGAGCGTCAGCTCGTGCGACAGGAACGGCTGGACGTCGAGGTCGCCGGCCATCCAGCGCCGGCGACCGTGCACAGCCCCCAGCCCATCCGCGCGGACTCGACCGCCTGGCGCATGACGGCGACGATGCCGGTCGCCTCGAACGTGTAGTCGGCCCCGAACCCGCCGGTCTGCTCGAGGATCCAGTCGACGGTGTCCGGCCCGCCGAGCCGCAGGTCGGTCGCGCCCTGCCCGCGGGCGAGCACGGTGTGGCAGACGTACCGGGCGGAGGGCTCGACGCCCCCCGCCCGGGTTCCGGTGACCTAGCGGGCCGGCTCGGGGCGCGGCTCGTGGTCGAGCTTCGGCAGCCACGAGAGCGACTTCGGCAGGTACCAGTTGCGGTCGCCGAGGAGCTTCATCGTGGCCGGCAGCAGGACCGCCCGGACCAGCGTCGCGTCGATCAGGATCGCGACGGCGAGCCCGACGCCCATCTGCTTGAACTCGAGCATCGACAGCGTCGCGAAGATCGCGAACACCGCGACCATGACGGCCGCCGCGCTCGTGACGACGCCGGCCGTGCTCTTGATCCCGTGCGCCACCGCCTGGTCGGACCGCATGCCGCCGTCGACGGCCTCGCGGATCCGGCTGAGGATGAACACGTGGTAGTCCATCGACAGGCCGAACAGGATCACGAACAGGAACAGCGGCAGCCAGGACGTGATGCCGCCGACCGACTGGTAGTCGAGCACGCCCTCCAGCCGGCCGTCCTGGAAGACGAGCTTCAGGACGCCGTAGGCCGCGCCGACCGACAGCAGGTTGAGCACGATCGCCTTGATCGGGACGACGATCGAGCGGAACGTGACCAGCAGCAGGATGAACGCGAGCGTGAGCACGAACGCGAACACGAGCGGCAGGTGCGAGCGCATGACGTCGTTGAAGTCCTTCGACCCGGCCGTGAAGCCGGTGACGGCGGTCTCCGCGCCGGGGAGCTTGCCCACGGTGCTCGGGACGACGTCGTCGCGCAGGACGGCGAGCGACCGCTCGGACGCCGCGTCGGTGCCCGTGCCGTTCACGCCCAGGGACACGACCGCGACGGTCTTGTCCGGATTGACCTCGATGCTCGCCGGCGCGTTCAGCTCGCCGGTCGCGATCGCGTCCTGCTCCAGCTTCGCGATCGCGGCCTTCGCCTCGGGCGAGGTCACGTCGTCGGCCTTGATCACGACGTCGGCCGGGATCTGCCCGCCCGGGAAGGCGGCCTGCATCTTGTCGTAGGTCTGCATCACGTCGAGGCTGCGCGGCAGCCCGGAGACGCCCGGGTTGACCGTGTGCATCGAGAACGCCGGGATGGTGAGCGCGACGAGCAGGCCGCCGGCCAGCAGCGCCGAGAGGAGCGGGCGCTTGAGGACGCGGTCGAGGATCGCGCCCCAGACGCGGGACTCGCCCTTCGTCTTGTGGCGCCGCTTCGCGACCCACGGCACGCGGCCCTTCTCGACCCAGCCCTTGCGGGACAGGAACGCGAGCATCGCGGGCAGCACGGTCACGGAGCCGAGCACCGCGACGGCGACGACGATGATCGTGCCGATGCCGAACGAGACGAACACGGCGTTGCCGGCCAGGAACATGCCCGCCATCGCGGCCATGACGGTGAAGCCGGAGATCAGCACCGCGCGCCCGGAGGTGGCGGCGGCGGCGTTCAACGCGGCCTCCCAGCCGCGCCCGGCGTCGCGTTCCTCCATCTCGCGGCGGAGGTAGAACATCGAGTAGTCCACGCCCACCGCGAGACCGACGAGCAGGACGACGCTCGAGACCGACTCGTCGAGCGGGTGCAGCTGGCTGACCGGCCCGAGCAGGCCGATCGTGCCGAGCACGGCGGTGAAGCCGAGCAGCAGCGGGAGGCCGGCGGCGACGAGCGCGCCGAACGCGACCAGCAGGATGATCAGCGTGATCGGGAGCGAGAGGAACTCGGCCCGCTGGAAGTCCTGCTCGAACGCCTCGCCGATCTCCTTCTCGGCCGACGCGTCGCCGAACTCGCCGACGGTGACCTGGGGATGCGCGCGCTGGACCTGCGCGACCGCGTCGAGCGGGCCCTGGACGACGTCCTTGGCGGCGTCCTCGTCACCGGGGAGGTCGAAGTGGACCATCGCCGAGCCGCCGTCGGCGGAGACGTTGTCGGAGAACTCGCGCGTGAGCGGGTCCTCGATCTTGCTGACGCCCTTCGTCCGGCCGAGCGTGTCGACGGCGTCGTCGACGGCGGCCTTGAACTGCGGGTCCTTGACGGTCAGGCCGTCCTTGCCCTGGACGAGCACGGACTCGGACGTGACCTCGGGGAAGCCCGCGGCATCGACGATCTGGTCGCCGCGCTTGGACTCTCCGTTGCCCATGTCCTCGTCGGAGAGCTTCTTCTGGCCGACCATCCCGCCGAGGACGGTCGCGAGGATCACGAAGGCGAACCAGCCGAGGATCGCCTTCTTGCGATGTTGCGCGCTCCACCTGCCGGCGCGCGCAGCGAGGTTGCGGGACTGCATGTGTTGGGGAGGCTCCTGGGGAGGGGAGGGACGTACCGGGGAACGTCTCCGAGCTTCCCGCCGCGGGCCCTCTGCCTCTACGTGGACTCCCCGTGTCCTGCGGTGCGGCCAGCCTCACCGGGCGGTGGGGCTGGCCGCGTGCCTGCTTCAGAGCAGGATGATCAGCAGGATGATGATGATGATGAGGGTTCCGATGCCGATGTACATGCCTCGGGACTACCCCCGCGGACCGGACCCCACGCGGTCCTCGGGACGGACGGCTACTCGCCCGGGTTGCGCTGCTCCTCGAGGTCCTCGCCGGGACGCGGCTCGGCGCGCTTGACCCGCTCGCAGTCGCCGTCCGGCTGCACGGCGGTCGCGCCGGCGATCACGTCGGCGTTGTCGAGGATCGCCTTGTCGAAGCCGGTGCCGCAGCTCACGACGTCGAGCTCGCCGTCGCGGGTGCGGATGACGTCGTTGCCGTCGTCGCCGCTGACGTTGTCGCCCGCCACGTCGCCGGGACCGGTCACGTCCTTCTTGATCAGCGCCCACAGGCGGTCGTTGCCCGGGCCGCCGTGGGTCGTGTCGCGGCCGATGTTGGCGAAGATGACGTCGTTGCCGTCGCCGCCGTCCTGGTTGTCGTCGCCGGGGCCGCCGGCCATGAAGTCCCCGCCGCCCTGGCCGAGGTTCGTGTCGTTGCCGGCGCCGCCGCGGAGCAGGTCGTGGCCGTCGCCGCCACGCAGGTTGTCGTTGCCGTCGCCGCCCCACAGGCGGTCGCGGCTGATCCGGTCGCCCGCCTCGGGCACGTCGCCGATCAGCGTGTCGTCGCCGATCCCGCCGAACAGCCGGTCCGGCCCCGCCCAGCCCTGCAGCGTGTCGTTGCCGGCGGCGCCGAACAGGTGATCGAAGCCGGCGCGGCCGTTGACGCTGTCGTTGCCGGCGCCCGCGCGGACGCGGTCGTTGCCCGTGCCGCCGTCGACCTGGTCGTCGCCCGCGAGGGCGATCACCCGGTCGTTCCCGCCGAACGCCTGGACGACGTCCGCGTCGTTCGTCCCCACCAGCCGGTTCGGCCCGTCGTCCCCGTTGATCGTCGCCGCGACCGCGGTCGCCGCGAACACCCCGGACGCCAGCACCGCCGCTGCGAGACCCGCAGGCACCCTCTTACACTTGGGCACAGGGCCCACCTCCAGACTGTACGGTTGACGCCCTCGCAAACACGCGCCTCCACGGCCAGTTGCGGTCGTTGCGGCGCGCCGTTTGCCGGTCGGGGGTGGGCCCGTCTTTCCGGTCAGGAAGGGGCTGCCATACTGTCGGCCGCACGGGGGCGTAGCTCAGTTGGTTAGAGCGCCGGCCTGTCACGCCGGAGGTCGCGGGTTCGAGTCCCGTCGCTCCCGCTCCCCCACGAAGCCCTGCACCCGCAGGGCTTCCGTCGTTCAAGGCCCAACCGCTCAGGCAGCATCTGCCTGATCCCCAGCGCCCATAGAGCGCCCATCGGGGTCAAAATGCCGCTGATCGAACCGATCGAGCAGCTCGCGCTCGTACTCATCGGCGCCCGCGACGAGGTGCCCGTACGTGCGGTCGATCATCTTTACGCTCGTGCCCATCCGGCGCGCCAGCGTGAAGATGTCGACACCGGCGGCGAGGCTCCACGTCGCGTACGTATGACGCAGGTCGTAGATCCGCCGATGATCGATACCCGCCGCCACCAGCGCAGGCGACCACTGCCGCCGGCGCCAGTTATTGATGTTGATGTGGCCGCCCGCCGGCGCAGGGAACAGCGGCCCTCGCTTGTGACGCAGCGGCGGGAGAGCGTTGACGACGCGGGCTCGCAGCGGCACCGCTCGGCGTGAGCCGGAGGTCTTGCCGTACTCCTTCAGCCGGCCCTTCGCGAACGCTCGGCGGACTCGAAGCACCCGGCGCTCGAGGTCCAAGTCACGCCACTCGGCACCGAACGCCTCCTCAGGTCGCACGCCCGTGCCGGCCATGAAGACCACGAGCGGTCCGTCGGTGACATTGAGCTCGGCGGCGATCGCATCGATCTCATCCCAGGAGTCGAACGGATTGATTTCGCCCGCACGTGGCTCCGGGTTCTTCACCAGCGTCGCGACGTTCTCCTCGATCCACTTCCATCGCACCGCTGCCTGCAGGACCTGCCGCAGCGCACGATGCGACCGATGACGCTTGCCCTCCGGCAACGACGCGCGCCAGGTCCCGATCTGATCGCCGCGCAACGAGCCGATCGGCTCCTCGCCGAACTTGTCCAGCGCCGGCGCGAGGTTCTCCCGCAGCCACACCAGCGTCGAAGGCGTCGCCTCGTGCTGACCGAGATAGGCGTCGACCAGGTCACGCAGTGTTGCGCTCGGCCGATGTAGCGGACCCAGACGCACGCGCCGCAGCGCATCCTCAAGCGCTGCGCGAGCCTCTGACTTGCTGCGGAACCCGTGCTTCTGCCGTCGCCGGCCGTTCGCCTCGTAGTACCGGATCGCCCACGACCCGGCGGGCGCACGGAACACCTGTCCACGCTGGGTGGTCACGCGGCCGGCTCGTCGGTCAGCGACATCTGCTTGTCGCAATCGAACGCCGCGTCGACCTCGGACCACAGGAATCGCACCGGTCGGATCGTGCCCCGCATCCGGCGACCGGGGATACGCCCCTCCCGGTAGTAGCGCAGGATCGTGTCGGACGAGAGCCCCAGCCGCTCACCGATCTCGCGCGCGGTGACGTAGCGCTCCCGCGTCTCGTCTGCCTGCCTGCTCACAGCGACCTCCTCGAATTGGATTGGACTTCAGCGTTCGTTCGCGATTGGCCGCGCGCCGCAGCACTCAGCTCCTCGCGCGCGAGGCGTCGGCGTTCGGCGGCGCGGTTGGCTCCGGTTTCGGCGAGCCAGGTGTCGCCGGCGCGGGTATGTCCGGAGCCGGTGTAGACCCAATCGCGCCGTTCGACGGTGGCGCCGTCTGCGAGCGGGCGTCCCCACGGGTCGCGTGGTTTGCCGTGATGGGCGCGGTGTTGGGCGTGCTGGTGTCGTGCTTGGCGTAGCGCAGTGAAGGTGGTCGAGTAGCGGCGGCTCTTGGTGAAGCAGTGTCCGCGGAAGCCGAGCGCGTGTGCCCAGCGCCGCAGCCGGAGCGGTTCGAGGTCATGGTCGGCGCCGAGTCGCCACGCGCACTCGACCAGCCGGCGCACGTGCGGGCGGACCTTGAGCGTGCGCAAATCGGTAGCGTCGAGGCGGTGCATGAGCCCGCCGACGGCTTCGGTGCTCTTGGTGGCGTATTTGGCGATGTAGCGCGCTGTTGCCGCAGCCTCTTGGAGGCTGGTGGTCTGCAGCGCGCGCAGCTCGGTCTGCGCCCCCCAGCGCAACACCCCGCCGGACACCGGGTCGCGCGGGTCAGGGACGCGCACGTGCTCGACCGCTGCGTGCAGGGCCTGGGCCAGCAGCTCGACGTCGTAGCGGGCCGGCGGAGCCTCGACGAGGTCGGCGGTCTGTTTGGGTGGGGCGGCGTCGAGGCGGATGACGAGGTGGAAGTGCAACGCGCCTCGGCGCTGGTATTCGGCGACCTTGACGTAGAAGCCGCCACGTAGTCTCGGCTACACCGCTGAGCGCGCTCTCGCGTTCCATGCGGCTCGACGGCCGTCGCGTCCCGCGACACGGCCGGTCGCTCGCTCGTCCTTTCGCCTGGAACAGCAGTCGTTCCGCGCCGGGCGCGTCGGTGGCGGTCCCACTGCTGCTATTGCCTCAAAGCAGCAGCGGGATCGGACCGCTGCTGCAAGGCCGCGTCAAGCTCGCGTGCGCAACTGACCGCCTTTCGTCAGTCGAGCGCTTCGGGACGCTCGTCTTGGCCGAGCCGCGGGCGCAGCGGCCCGGATGCGTCGGTCTGCGCCGCAAGCTCGAACCAGACCTGGGTCGTGCCCTCGTGGATGCCCCAGCTATTTGGTGAGTGCCTCGACGAGAAACAGTCCGCGGCCGCCGACCTCGTCAGTTCCCCGGTCGCGGATCTCGTACTCGAACCCGCTGCCTTGATCGATGACTTCCCCGCGAACGATCCCCCGTCGAGCTGAAGTCGGAAGACGACCTGGCCACGTCCATGCACTACAGCGTTGCTCACGAGCTCCGAGATCACCAGCGATAGCTCGCTCAGCCGTTCGGGGCTGAGATTGCCGGCGAGGGAACTCCTCGCGCTAGCGCGAGCCAGACGGGGGGCGGACGTGTCCGACGGGAGGTTGAGCGTAAGGTCGACGGCCATCAGATCCCAATGCGGGAGAAGGGCCGACGCAGGGGCGCCCGTCGCTCCTAGAGCATGCTACGCAACGTACCGTGTGACGGCGCAGAGGCGACGACGTTGGGCGAAATCCGGACAAAGCGGTCGGATCGCCCATGGTAAGCCGGGCGAAAGTCCTCTCTAGTGCTGGGAGAGGGCGTACCAGATCGTTCCGCTGGCCGCAGCGACCTGCTAGACACCGTCACAGAGCGTCGCGTGACGCTTCATCACGAGAGGAGCGGGCCCCATGCCCGACCATCGAGACAAGCCCGCGAGTGCCATGGCCCACGGGCCCGCGAAGTGCAGCGACATCGAGCGCGTCCGCCGGGAGGTCGACCAAGTGGATGCGCGCGCGGTGCGTACGGAAGAGATTGCCGTCGCACGTCACCGGCAGCGGGTCGCCGGTCGCGTCGCAGGGCACGAGGAAGACGCTCAAGCCTGACGGACGTGTACGGTCTGCCGCTGCGTCGCGCTGCTGCGTTCGCCTGGTTGCGGCACTGCTGCTCTTGCCTCGATGCGATAGCGCGGGCTACGTCAGGTCCGGGGGCACCATGAGCGCTCCTAACCGTCCATAGCGGAAGCGAGCTCGTCCGGATCATGGCTCCCGGCTCGGAGACCCGCTCGGGGCCGTGACCCGTTTGCTGAAGCACTCCTGGTCTGCATCACCGCGGGCTCATCTGGCAGTTCGTCGTCGACGATTGCGCGATAGGAGAGCTGCCGCGTAAATGGACCCCGCCTTCTCCGAGCCGTTTGAGGCCGAACCCACGTTGACCGCCACCAAAGTAGCCGGTACGTTCGGTCTGTAACAACGTGAGCAGCGGGCCCTTCGACGGGCGCCGCCGGCGCTGGCACCCGAGGGAGGTGCGCGATGCGTTTCAGGTCGCTGTCCGGGATGGTTGGGATGACACTGGCGGCCATCTTCGCTATCGCGGCGCTACCGGCCGCCGCCGGGACGCCCTCGTTTGGCTCTGGCTCGCCCGGTGGCGTCGCGGCGCAGGCGCCGGAGTGCGTGCCCGTGCCGGGGACAGAGTGTGGGTCGGTGCGGGTGCCGTTGTTTCGGTCCCGGCCGGGGGGCCCGGGGATCGACATCGGCTATGCGTTGATTCGCCATCGCGACCCGGCCCTTCCGCGCGCACGCGGCACCGTCGCCTTCAACCCGGGCGGTCCCGGCCAAAATGTGATCGACGGCGCGGCGGGCTGGACGGAACTGCTCGCAGGCCTGCTCGGCGACCACGACCTGCTGCTGATCGACCCGCGCGGCACCGGCCGATCGCATCCACTCGACTGCGGGCTCACAGAGCTGCCGGCGACGAGGCAGCGGTACGTTCGCGCGATCGGGCGCTGCGGGAAGCGGCTCGGCCGACAATCGCGGGCGTACACGTCAGCGGCGACGGCCGATGATTTCGAGGCGGTGCGCGCGCACCTGGGCATCCCGGAGCTGGATCTGTACGGCGTGTCGTACGGCACGTACTTGATGACCGTGTTCGCCCAGCGCCACCCGGCCTCGGTGCGCTCGATCGTGCTCTCCAGCGCGTTCCCGCTGCGTTTCGACATGTGGGCGCGCGCCAACGCGCACGCCATGCGGCTGGCGATTCGACGCGTCTGCGCGCGCTCTACGACCGGCAACTGCAACGGCGCGCGCACCCTGCGGCAACTCGGCCGACTCGCCCGCCGCCTGCGCGCAAACCCCATCCGCTACCAAGTGGACGGCGGGCAGCGCATCCTCGACGCGACCGCGCTGGCTGGCATTGCCTACGGGGCCGACGTCAACATCGGCCAGCTTCCGGCGATCGTGCGGGCCGCCCTGCGGGGCGACACCGGGCCGCTGATCGAGGCGGCCAGCGCGCTGTCGCAGTTCAGCGGATCGCAGGTCCCCGGTATATCGCAAAACCTGGCCCAGACGTTCGCGATCGCGTGCAACGACTACCCGACGCTGTGGGACCGGCGTGCCAGCATCCCGGTGCGCGAGCGGCAGTTCGCGGCCCGGCGCGCCCGGCTTGACCAGAGCCCCTTCCGGCCGTTCACTGAACGCGCCTGGACGAGCGCGATCACCGACCGCGGCAACGCCTGCATCCGCTGGCCCGACCGTCGCGGGCCGGTCCAGCGCACATCGGGCCCATTCCCTGACGTGCCGGTCCTGGTCACCTCGGGCGACCTCGACCCCAACGTGCCGACCGCGGAGGGCCGCCAGGCAGCCCGGCAGTACCCGCATGCCCAGGTCGTCGAGGTGCCCAACGCCGGGCATGCGCCCGAACTGGAGGCGACCGGCTGCGCGGCGTCGATTATCTCCGACTTCATCCGCAACCAACGCCTCGGGGACACGAGCTGCCTCGCCAAGATCCCGCCTGTCCCTGTCAACTGACCGGCGCTGAGCGAGCGGCGCCGGGCAGTCAACCGCAAGAACGCACGGCGTGAAGCTGCCGGCATGGGAGGTCCCAAAGCGATAACGCGAGCACGCGTCTCGCGAGCCGGACACCACCGTTGCTGCGCGCGAGCGTAAGTTGCCGCTCGCGCCTACGCATGACGCTGTTGTAATCCATGCAACTGGACACTGCGGTTCCGCGCGATCGCGCGGACCAAGTGCGCTGCTCCTAGCGCCTGAAAGAGCTAGCGCCGCTTGTGCCTCGAAGCAGCAGCGCGCAACCGTCGGGCTGCGCCTGGCAAA
>CAVRTO010000027.1:0-19638 GCA_963724145.1 uncultured Solirubrobacteraceae bacterium | reverse complement strand
GCCAGCGGGTTGATCATGATCACGTCGCGCAGCGTGGCGGGCACCTTCTCGAGCGGGTAGAGCACCGGGCTCGCGTAGAACAGCACCGTGGACAGGACCGTCCAGATGATCGCGAGGTCGCGGAAGCGCGGGAACAGCGACGACACGAGCATCGACACGGCCACGGTGATGACGATCAGCAGCGCCAGGACGACCGGGAACAGCAGCCAGGTCCACATCGGGGCGACGCCGAAGGCGAGCAGGAAGACGAGCACCACGACGAGGTTCAGCGCGAGGTTGAACAGGCTCGTCAGGACGACGGCGAGCGGGATCACGAGGCGCGGGAACTGCGTCTTGCGCACGATCCCCTCCTGCCCGACGATCGACGTCACCGCGACGCCCGTCGCCTCCTGGAAGAACCCGAACAGGACGATGTTGAACAGCAGCAGCACGGGATAGTGCGGCACCTCGGACCCGAGCCGGAAGACCTGCGTGAAGACCGCGAGCAGGACGCCGAACAGCATCAACGGCCGCGCGATCGACCACAGGTAGCCGAGCGCGGTGCCGAAGTAGTGCTTCTTGAAGTCGGTGGCCGCGATCAGGTAGAGCAGCTCGAGCGCGCGCCGCGTCCCACCGCCGAGCGCGGACGGGCCCGGCACGTCGCGCAGCGGCGCGGGGGCGTCGCTCACGGCTGCGGCTCCTCGAGCACCGGCTCCACGTCGGCCTTCACCGTGACGAGGCCGTGCTCCGGCGCGGTGCCGAACACGAGGAAGTTCACGAGCCGCAGGCCCTGCACCGTCTCCGGCCCCTGCTCGTTCTCCTCGCCGATGTACACGTCGAGCGAGTAGGTGCCCGGGACGAGCCGGTTCTCCACCGAGCCGTCGAACCGGACGCGCCCGCCGAGCGGGACGTCGGCATCGAGCCTGCGTGCGAACTCGAACACCGCCTGGCCGTCGGCGTTCCGCACGTGGAACGTGAACTTCGGCCGCCGCAGCGGGCGCGCGGCCTCCAGCGCCACGTCGAGCCGCAGCGGCTCGGCGTCCTCGACGTTCTCGACCGCGGTCCCGCTCGCGTCGAGCAGCGCCGCGCGCACCACCCGCGCGTTGACGTCGACGACCTGCTCGCCGCCCTGCGCGGCGACGATGCCGGCGAAGTTCATCCGGTAGTAGCGGAGCGCGGTGTCCTCCGGCTCGCCGAGGTAGCGCAGCTCCCCGTCGTGGAGCAGCAGCGCGCGGTGGCAGAGCGTCTGGACCGTGGTCATGTCGTGCGTCACGAGCACGACCGTCCGGCCGCGGCGGCGGCGCTCGCGGAAGTAGTCCATGCACTTCTGCGCGAATGCGGCGTCGCCGACCGCGAGCACCTCGTCGATCAGCATCACGTCGGCGTCCGACTGGACCATGACCGCGAACGCGAACCGGACCAGCATCCCGGACGAGTAGTTCTTGAGCTTGAGGTCGACGAACTCCTCGAGCTCCGCGAAGGCCAGCACCGCGTCGAGGTTGCGCCGCGCCTCGCGGAGCGTCTGGCCCATGAGGACGCCGTTCAGCGCGCCGTTCTCGCGCGCGGTCAGCTCCGGGTTGAAGCCGACGCCGAGCTCGATGAACGGCGCCACCCGGCCGGCCATCCGCACCCGTCCCGCGTCGGCGCGATAGATGCCGGCGAGGATCTTCAGCAGCGTGCTCTTCCCCGAGCCGTTGCGGCCGACGATCCCGAAGAACTCACCCTCGCGGACGTCGAACGAGACGCCGCGCAGGGCGCGATGCTCGCGGTACTCGACGCGCGTGAACGGGTGCGTCGCGCGCTCCTTGAGCGAGTCGATGCGGTGCTCCGGGATGCGGAACGACTTGTCGAGCCCGGCGACGTCGATGACGACGCGGCCGTCGCTGCGACGAGCGGGCGCCGGACCGGTGACGTCGTCCGCTGTAGAAGGGCTTCCCATGCCTGATCCGGGCGCTCGGCGGCGCCCCCGGCAACTATAGGGTTGCCGCGGATGGCCAGCCCGCGATCCGCACAGCGCGCCTCGACCGGCGCGACCGTGGCGCTCGCGGCGCTGCTCGCCGTCGCGGCGTTCATGGTCGTGATGCCGCTCGTGATGGCGAGCACCCCGGCGGTGGAGCTCGGAGCGCCGCTCGCGCCCCAGCACCAGCGCGGCGAGACGCTGAGCTACCTGGTCGGGTTCGCGGTGCTCTGCCCGCTCGCGCTGCTCGCCGCGCAGCGGCTCGCGCCGGCGCTCGCCGGGCGCGCCGGGGACGCGGGGCTCTCCGCGCTGCTCGCGGTGCTCGCGGCCGGGCTGCTGGGCGCGATCGTGCTGGTCAAGGCGCTGGAGCGCGCCGGGGCGAGCGGCGGCGTGCTCTGGGTGCTCGGGGCGGCGGCCGTCTGGTGGACGCTCGCCGCGGCGCTCGTCGCGCGGACGCTGCGTCCGCGTCCGTGGCGCGTCCTCGCCGCGCTGGGCCCCCATGCCACCCTCGCCTGGGGCGCGGTCGCCGCCGTCGGGCTCGTGGCCGTGCTCTGCTTCGCGGTGCTCGGCTCGATCGACCGCGTCGCGCTCGCCGTCGGGCTCGTGGCGGCAGCCATCGCCACGGCGATCGCCGGGCGCGTCGTGCTCCCGGTCCCCGGTCGCCGGTGGGGCCGGGTGCTCGACGTGCTCGTCCTCCTCGCGGTCCTGGCGCTGGTGCCGGACCTGCTGATCTTCCGCCCGGAGGCGGCCGCCGCCGGCGATCTCGCCGCCGCGCTCGAGACCGGGATCGTCCAGTTCCACCACGACTTCCTGCTCGGCCCGGCGAACGAGGTCCTGCACGGCCACCCGATGCTGGCGCCGACCGCGTCGCAGTACGGCGTCACGAGCATCTACCTGCTGGCCGCCTGGTTCCAGCTCGCGCCGATCGGCTACGGCACGCTCGGCCTGCTGACCGGGGCGCTCACCGCGCTCTGGTTCGGCGCCGGCTACGGCATCCTCCGCCTCGCGGGGACCGCGCGGCTGCTGAGCGCCGCCGCGCTCGGCGTCGCGGTCGTCGCGCTCGCCTACAACCTCACCTATCCCGTCGGCGCGCTGCCGCAGTCGGGCCCGCTGCGGTTCGGGCTGCCGATGGCGCTCGTCCTCTGCGCGGTGGTCGCCGCGCGCCGGCCGGAGCGGCCCCGTCCGTGGGATGCGGCGGCGCTCGTCGTCCTGGGCCTGTCGGCGGTGTGGTCGCTCGAGTCGTTCGCCTACACGGCGGCCGTGTTCGCCGTGCTGGCGTGCCTCCGCGCCAGGCTGGACGCCGCTCCCGGCGCGCGGCTGCGGTTCCTCGCACGCGCCGCGGTCGCCGGAGCGCTCGCATGCGTCGCGGCGCATCTCGTCTTCGCGCTCGCCACGCTCGCCGCGTCCGGAGCGCTGCCCGACTGGGGCGAGTACCTCGTCTACCTGCGCGAGTTCCTGTTCGGCACCGTCGGCGACCTCACCTACGACGTCGAGCGCTGGACGCCCGGCCTCGTGGTCGGCGCCGGCTACGCCGTCTCGGGGCTCGCGATCGCCGAGCTGGTGCGCCGCGACGGCGAGCTCGTGCGACGGGAGCGCCCGGCGCTCGTCGCGCTCACGGGCACGACGGCCTACGGCATCGTGCTGCTGAGCTACTACGTCGACCGCTCGCAGAGCCACATCCTGGTGCACGTCGCGCTGCCGGCGCTGCTCACCGCGGCGCTCTGGCTCGGGCTGCTGCTGCGCGCGGGTCCGGCGGTCACGCCGGCCGCGCGGACCGGCGGCCTCGCCCTCGGGCTCACGGTCGCCGCGCTCGTGACGGCGGTGGCGTGGTCGTCGGCGCCGGAGCGGTTCCCCCGCACCCCGTTCTCCGAGGCGGCGCCGGGCGGCAGCTCGCTGCGCGCCTCGCTCGACCGGCTCTGGCACCCGCCGCCGCTGGCGCCGGCGGCGCCGGCCGGCGCACGCGTCCTGATGGAGCGCATGCCGGGCGAGGACGCCAGCGTGCTGATGGTCGCCCCCGACCTCGCCACCGAGATCCTGCTCCGGAGCGGCCGCGTCGACCGGCTGCTGCTCGGGGACCCGTGGGAGACGAGCTTCGTGGCCGACGACGAGCTCCCGGCGCTGCGCGCCCGGGTCGACGCCCTCCGGCCCGGCGACCGCATGCTGATGGACGCGGCGGGCCGTTCCACGCTCGCCACGCTGCGCGCGGACCCCGCGCGTGACCCGCTGACCGAGCTGCTGCCGAACCTCGCCCCGCTGCAGGCCTGGGCGCTGCAGCGGATCATCGCGCGCTACGACCTGCGCCCGGTCGCACCCGCGCAGGACGGCTTCACGGTGGTGGAGCTGCGCCCCCGCCGCTGAACTTGCGGGACCGCAGCAGCCCGTTCCGGTGCAGCACGAGCCGGAAGCCCGCCCAGAGGGTCTTGGCGCCGTAGATCGCGCCGGCCTTGAAGCCGACCGAGGACGCGTCTTCGAAGTAGCGGCAGCGCGCCGGGACCTCGGCGATCGTGAAGCCGAAGTGCGACGCCTGCATCAGCAGCTCCGAGTCGAACACGAAGTCCTGCGAGTTGCGCAGGAACGGGACCGTGAGCAGCAGCCGGCGCGAGTAGGCGCGATAGCCCGTGTGCGCCTCCGAGAGCTCGGTGCCCATGATCCGGTTCTCGATCGTCGTCAGCACGCGGTTGGCGACGAACTTCCAGCGCGGCATGCCGGCGGCGAGCGCGGCCCCCGGCAGCAGCAGCCGCGACCCGAGCACGAGGTCGGCGTCGCCGCGGAGGATCGGCTCGATCATGCGCGGGATGAGCGCCGGCTCGTACTGCCCGTCCGGATGCAGCATCACCACCACGTCGGCGTCGTGCTGGAGCGCCTCGAGGTAGCACGTCTTCTGGTTGCCGCCGTAGCCGACCTGATGCGGGTGCCACACGAGGTGGATCGGCAGCCGCCGGGCGAGCTCGACCGTGTCGTCGGTGGAGGAGTCGTCGACGAGGATCACCTCGTCGACGGCGTCCTGCGGGATCCCCGCGAACGTGTGCTCGAGCGTCGCGGCGGCCTGCCGGGCGGGCATGACGACGATCACCTTGGCGGACGCGAGATCAGGCACGGCGGGCCTCAACGTAGACGGTGCCGGACCGGCGCAGCGCGACCTCGACCGCGGCGCCCGCGAGCGCGACCGGCAGCAGCGCCGCGCCGGCCGCGATCGCGGCGACGCGCCGCCTGCGCCCGAGCACCGCCTCGCGCGCCTCGGGCCGGCGGAGCGCCGCATACAGGTCGAGGTCTCCGGGCAGCGCGCCGACGAGTCCGTCGAGCCAGCCGATCACGACCTGCCCGCCGCGGGTGCGCGAGACGCGCTCGACCCGCAGCCCGGCGCCCGTGAGCCCGTCCAGCAGCGCGCGCGACGTGAGGTGCACGAGATGGCGTGGCGGGTCGAGATGCAGCCAGTCGTCGCCGAAGATCCGCGCCTGGAGGCTCCCCGCGTCGGGCACGGCCACGACGAGCACCCCACCGGGCGCCAGCAGCCGCGCGGCGTGGCGCACGGCGTCCCCGGGGTCCGGCAGATGCTCGAGCGAGTGCCAGAACACCACCGCCGCCCATTCGCCGCCGATCGCGCCGAGCGGCTCGTCGCGGACATCGGGCCGGCCGGCCTCGCGCTCGAGCCCGACCGCCTCGCGGCCCTGCCGCGCCAGCGCGTCGATCAGCGTGCCGTCACCGGCGCCCACGTCGAGCACCGCGCCGGGCGGCGCGATCGCGTCCAGCCGACCGGCGAGATGGCCGCGCGTGCGGCGCAGCAGCGCGTCGCCCACGACGCTGAAGCGACGCCCGCCCGGCGGCCGGTACCAGTCCCCGTAGGCGCGCGCCAGCTCGTCGCCGGACGGCCACGGATCGGTCATGGCGGCGCCGCAGGCCCCGCAGCGGATGCGGCCGTGCAGGCGGACGGCGGACCCGTTGAGCGGGGCCGCGCACCAGACGCAGTCGCGCGTCACCGCGCGATCGGGTCCGTGCAGACGGCGACGACGTCCAGCGCCGCTTCGAGCCCGTCGTCGCGCAGCTCGAAGTCCTCGGGCACGATCGCCGCGGCCCGCGGATCGTCCGCGTTCCGGCTGCGCCGCAGCAGCAGGTCGTAGAGCCGGCGCCGCGCGCGGTTCGGCACCGCCCGCCGGAGCCGGAGCGCGTCGAGCCGCGAGGAGCCGGTCGAGCGTGCGGCGCTCCGCGTCGAAGAGGGTCATGTAGCGCGGCGAGCCGAAGAGCCCGCGCACGGTCACGTCGCCGAACCAGGGCGCGCACAGCGCCCGCAGCTCGGCCGCGTCGAACTCCACGTGGTGGTAGGGGTCGATGATCTCGTCCGGCCGGCCGAGCGTCAGCCGGTTCGGGGTCACGAACACCGCCACGCCGTCCGGCCGGAGCACGCGGGCGACCTCGGCGAGCACCCGCTCGGGATCCGGCACGTGCTCGATCGACTGGACCGACAGCACGGCATCGAAGCTGCCCCCGGGGAACGGCAGGGCGCGCATGTCCGCCACCACCGTCTCGCGGTCCTGGCCGGCCAGCGCCGCCGCGTCGACGTCGACGCCGACCGTCTCCCGCGGGGCGAGCAGATGGAAGCTGTGGCCGATCCCGCAGCCGAGGTCGAGCACGCGCCCCGGACCGAGCTCCGGCTCGGCCAGCGCGTAGGCCGCGACATGGCGCTGCCACGTCGGATTGAAGCCCCCGGCAGGGGTCACGACACGCTCGCCGGTGATCCTCACGGCCGCAGCTTGGCAGATAGGGTGCGCGTCCGATGCGGGCCTCGCGGATCACGGTCGCCCTCGTGGCCGCGCTCACGGTCCTCGGCGTGGTCCTGCGGCTGTCGCTGCTGGGCGACAGCCTCGTCGCCGACGAGCTCTCGACCCGCTGGATGATCACCGCCGGCGGCCTCTGGGACGTGATCGCGAAGGTCTACAGCGACGCGGAGATCACGCCGCCGCTGTCGTTCGTGCTCTCGTGGCTCACCACGCGGGTGGAGCTCTCCAACGAGCTCCTGCGGCTGCCGTCGCTGCTGGCGGGCGCGGCCACGATCCCGCTGGTCTACGCGGTCGGCGCGCGGACGGTGGGCGCCCGCGCGGCCCTGCTCGCCACCGCGCTCACCGCGCTCTCCCCCTTCCTGCTCTTCTACTCGACCGAGGCCCGCAGCTACGCGCTGATGATCGTGTGCCTGCTCTGCTCGACGTACGCGCTGCTGCGCGCGGTCGAGGACGGGCGGACGCGCTGGTGGGTCGCCTTCGGCGTCGCCACGTGCGCCGCGATGTACAGCCACTACACGAGCGTCTTCCCGCTCGCGGCCCAGCTCGCGTGGGCGCTGTGGGCGCATCCGGCCGCGCGCCGGCCGGCGCTCGTCGCGACCGCGGTCGCCGCGCTGGCGTTCGCGCCCTGGCTGCCCGGCCTGCGCGACGACATGACCTCGGGGACGACGGACATCCTCTCCGCCCTGCAACCGTTCACGGCCGGGTTCGTCCGCACGGCGCTCGCCCACTGGGTGCTGGCCTACCCGTACGGCATCGACGGCGCCGGGCATCGGCGACCTGCCCGGCGTCCCCGCCCTGGCCATGCTCGCCGCGGCGGTCGCGCTCGGCGCGGCGGGACTGGCGCTCCGCGTGCTGCGGGAGCGGCCGCGGATCGAGCCCGGGCTGGTGCTGATCGTCGCGCTCGCCGCGGCCGCCCCGGTCGGCGAGGCGCTCGTCAGCGCGTTCGGATCGAACCTCTTCGGGACCCGCAACCTGGCGGGTTCGTGGCCGGCGATGGCGCTGTGCCTGTCGGCGCTGATCCTCGCGGCCGGGCCGCGGCTCGGCCTGGCCGCCGCCGCGCTGGCGGTCGTGGCCTTCGCGATCGGCGCCTACAAGATGCTGCAACCCGACTTCCGGCGCGCGGACTTCGACGGCGTCGCGGCGCAGATCGTCCGCGAGTCGCGGCCGGGCGACGTGGTCGTGGACGCGGCCCAGATCTCGCCCGCGGGGCGTGCCCAGGGCGCTCACCGTGGCGCTCGGCGGCGCGCGCCCGATCTTCGACGTCGGGCGCGACGACGTGCGCTACGACCCGTTCCGGATCGCGGGGCTGGCGCCGCCGCCCGAGCAGGTGCTCGAGCGTGCCGCGTCCGCCGCACAGGGCCATCGCATGTTCCTCGTGGTCCCGGCCGACCATCCGCTCGCGACGAGCACGCTCGACGCGCTGCCCCCGGGCTGGCGCCCGGTCGAGACCCGGACGTTCCCCGGCGCGAACCGGCTCGAGCTGGTCGTCGCCGCCGATCAGACCGCGACCGGCGCGTAGTCGGCCGGGAACGCGGAGCCGCCGAAGAACCAGCTCTCGATCGCGAAGCGCGGATTCGGCATCGAGGGATCCGACGCCGTCTGGTGCAGGAACAGCTCGTCGAAGAACAGCGCGTCGCCGGGCTCGAACACCGGGCGCAGGATCGGCACCTCGCCCGCCGCCTCCGCGGCCTTGGCCCGGGTCAGCTCGACGTCGAGCATGGCGTCGTGGTCGATCACGACGTGGTCGACGCGGCGCGGGACGATGTCGAGGCCGGGCGCCAGGTCGCCGCAGCGCGAGAGCGACAGCCACAGGTTCAGCGCCTTGACGTCCCCCATGAACGCGCCGTCCTGGTGCCAGGCGCCGCCGACCGTCGGCTCCGCCTTGCGCAGGGTGGTCTTGTGGACGGAGAGCACCGCGGGCTCGCCGAGGTAGCCGCCCACGAGCTCCGGCAGCCCGGCGGCGCCGAACAGCTCGAGCATCTCGAACGTGAGCCGCGGCGAGTCGGCGGCGAGCACGCCGCCGCCCTGCTTGATCCACGGCCGGACGGAGGTGACCTCGAAGCGCGACTCCGGCTCGAACTCCTCGTAGAGGCCCTCAGGCGACGAGCCGCCGGCGTCGACCGCGTCGCGCGCGGCGAAGGCGCGATCGATCTGCCCGCCGAGCGCGACGGCGGCGTCCCGGTCGACCAGACCGCGCACGAGCACGCAGCCGTCGCGGAGGATCCCGGCGCGGAGCAGCCCGGGCGTGAGGTCCGCCGCGGCGATCTCGGGCAGCCCGCCGCCCGACGGGAGCGCCGCCTCGTCGGGAGCGGCGATCCCGGCCGCGTCGCGCGTGTCGAGCCGGAGCTGACCGAGCTGGTGCCGCAGGCGCAGCAGCCGGCGCTCCGTGTCCGGGTCGGGCGCCGCACGGTTGGCCTCGGTGAGCCGTGCGATCTCGGTCTCGAGCTCGTCCGGGCTGTGCCTGCACGGGTGATGGATCGGCGACCGCCGTCGCGGCGTCCTTGCGCTTGAAGAGGCCCATGCGCGGCGATCGTAGCGACCGTCAGCCGGGCTTGGCGGCGAGCACCACGTTGTGGGCGCCGAGCCGCCGGATCAGCGGCGTCCGCTCGACCGCGCGCTCGACGGCCGCCGCCGCGCCGAGCGCGCGCGGCGGGACGAAGTCCGGCACGAGCCCGAGCTGCCGCGAGCTCACCACCGCCGCCCCGGCGCCGCGCAGGCCCTCGAGCACCTCGGCCTCGCCGATCAGCCGCTCCTCCCCGGTGTCCTGCGGTACCCGCCGCATCAGCGGCCCCCAGTAGGGGTTGCGCGGGTTGTGGTCCCAGACCAGCACCCGGCCGCCCGGGCGCACCACCCGGACCATCTCGGCGAGCGTGCGGCGGACGTCGTCCGCGTCGGCGATGTGGTGCAGGGTGGCCACGCTGAGGACGACGTCGAACGCGTCGTCCGGGAACGGCAGCGCGGTGCCCGACGCCTGCACCGCCGTGACCTCCGGGCTGCGCGCGCGGAGCACGTCCAGCATCCCGCCGGACGGGTCGGCGCCGGTCATCGTCCAGCCGGCGCGCGCGAGCCGCGCCGCGAGCACGCCGGTGCCGCAGCCGACGTCGAGCCCGCGCCCCGGCGGGCAGTGCGCCACCACGTACGCGGTCCGCTTGCGCAGGTAGTGCTCGACGACGTGGGCCGGCAGCGCGGCGTCGTACTCGCCCGCGATCGTGTCGAAGTGCGAGCTCATGCGCCGCGGACGAAGGCCGCCGGCCGGGTCGTGCCGCGCGGGGTGCGGCGGCGGAAGCGGAGGATCAGGCCGATCATCCGCAGGCCGACGCCGATCGCGACGAGCCGGCGGCCGGTGACCGAGGACGTGCCCACGCGCGGCAGGTAGTTGAGCGGGACCTCGACGACCCGCGCGCCGGACGTCAGCGCCAGCAGCATGATCTCGACGCCGGCGTGGCTCCCGCCGACCTGCATCTCGGCCGCGACCCGCTGGGCGACCGGCCGGCGCAGGACGCGGTAGGTGCAGCCGACGTCCGACAGGTGCACCGTGTTGAAGAGGACCTCGATCAGCTTGGCCACGGCCCAGTTCCCCCAGCGCAGGAACCAGTCCATGTTGGCGTCGGCCCAGATCAGCTCGCGCGTCGTGCGCGTGCCGAGCACGACGTCGCACTCGCCGCTGTAGACGAGCAGCTTCGTGATGTCCTCGGGCAGGAACGTCCCGTCGGGCTCGGCGATGACCACGAGCTCGCCGCGCGCCTCCTGCAGCCCGCGCCGCGTCGCGTGCCCGTACCCCTGGCGCGGCTCCGCGACGACCCGGGCGGGCGTGCCGGCGACGGCCTCGCGGGTGCCGGGCTCGGCGTTGTTGTCGACCACGACGACCTCGTCGACGTACCCCGTGGCGAGGAAGCCGTCGACGACCGCGCGGATGGAGTCGCGCTCCGCGTAGGTCATGAGCACGACCGATACGTCCTTGCCGTTCCACATGGAGGGCGCCGGATCCTAGGCAATTACACTCCGCCGCCGTTCACGATGATCGCGTTCGGCACGTCCATCACGAAGCCCGAGGTCTTCCGGCGCAGCGCCGAGCCGGGCATCCGCCGTGCCGCGGAGCCGGGCTCGGAGGTGCTCGCCGGGCCCGCCACCGGCTCGATCTTCCACAGCTACAACGCGATCCTCGACCGCGCGGCGCAGCTCGAGGACCTCGAGGCGCTCGTCCTCGTCCACCAGGACACCGAGCTCGTCGACGCCGACCTGTGCGCCAAGGTCCGCGACGCGCTCGCCGATCCCCTGGTCGGGATCGTCGGCTGCGTCGGCGCGATCGGCGTGCGCTCGATCGCCTGGTGGGAGGCGTCCGTCACGCTCGCGTCGTTCATCAACCGCTACGAGGAGCACGGCGGCGGCGACCTGCACTCGTTCTCGTGGGCGTGGGACGACGCCCCGCCGTACGCGCATACCGGCGAGGTCGAGACGCTCGACGGCTTCCTGCTGGTGCTGTCGCCATGGGCGGTGCGCGAGATCCGGTTCGACGAGGCGCTGGGCGACTTCCACGGCTACGACCTCGACTTCTGCCTCCAGGTCCGCGAGGCCGGCCGCAAGGTGGTCACCGCCGACCTGCGCGCGATCCATCATCGGCCGCTCCAGATGGTTCCCGACCCCGAGCGCTGGGTCACGGCGCACGTCGCGGTCGCCGAGAAGTGGGACGGCCGCATGCCGGGGATCGGCACCGGGCCCGGCAGCTGGCGCGAGCGCGCGCTGCGCGCCGAGGCCGAGCGCGACCTCGCGCTCGCGATCGTGCACTGGAAGGCGCTCGAGGAGACCGCGCGCACCGCGGCGGCCCAGCACGCCATCGCCGAGACGCGCGGCAGCCTCTCCTGGCGCTTGACCGCTCCGCTGCGGCGGCTGTCGCGGACGGCCGCTTGATCGCGTTCGGCTCCTGCATCGTCGACCCCGCGGCGTACATCCGTTACGCGCGACCGGGGATCCAGGCCGCCGCGGAGCCCGGCGCCACGGTGTTCGCGTTCGAGGCCGTCGGCACGATCTGCCGCAGCAACAACCTGCTGCTCGACGCCGCCGCCGCCCGCGACGACCTGGAGGCGCTCGTGCTCGTCGACGAGCACGTCGAGCTCGCCGACCCGGGGTTGTGCGCGGCGCTCCGGGAGGCCTTCGCGGATCCGGAGGTCGCCGTCGTCGGCGCCATGGGCGCGTCCGGGGTCCGCTCGATCGCCTGGTGGGAGGGCAGGATCAGCCGCGGGCCGGTCCGCCAGCGCCATCACGACCACGGCGGCGGCGAGCTGGCGGCACACGGCTGGGCGCCGATCGAAGCGCCGCCCGCCGACGGTCGACACCGTCGACGGCCGGCTGATGGCGCTCTCGCCCTGGGCGGTCCGGACGCTGCGCTTCGACGAGGAGCTGAGCCTCGGCTTCGGGCACGACCTCGACTTCTGCCTGCGCGTCCGGGAGGCGGGACGCCGCGTCGTCACCGCGCCGATCGCGGCCGTCCTGCACCACACGCTCGAGCTGGTGCCCGACCGCGACCTCTGGGTCGAGGGCCACATCCGCTTCGCGGAGAAGTGGGACGGCCGGATGCCCGGCGACGCGCCGACCGAGGACTGGAAGGCCCGCGCGCGCCGCGCCGAGGCCGAGCGCGACGCCGCGCGCACGCTGGGCTACTCGAGCACGTCGACCGTCGACGCCCGGCTCGCGCCGCTCGAGCGCGAGCTGGACGCGCTCACGACCAGCCCGTCGTGGCGGATCACCCGCCCGCTGCGGGCGCTGAACCGCCGGCTGAAGCAGCGCTAGTCGCCGAGCACGCGGCGGATCTCCTCGCGCGAGATCACCGACGCGTCGGTCGCGACGCCCGCGCGGCGGCGCAGCCGTGAGAGCCGCTCGGCGACGCCGAACGCGCTCGACTCCAGGAGCCGGCGCAGCAGCGCCTCCTGGCGGGCGCGCTGCTCGCGTTCCGCCCACAACTCGCTCAGCGTCACGTGGCCCTGCGCGAGGTGGTGCACGCGGTTGGCCTCGAGCCGCTCGAGCACGGGGTGGCCGTCGAGCGGGTCGAGGATCGCCGCCAGCGCCGTCGCGTAGGGCGCGTCCAGCGGCCAGAGCACGCCGAAGCCGAAGAACGCCGGAACGACCGCGAGGCGGACGTCGCCGCGCGCGGCGGCGAAGTCCTCGACCGCCGTCAGGACGCCGTTCGCGGCGCCGCCCTCGTGCGCGGCCGAGCGCGGGTACGGGAGCCCGCCGGCACGCAGTCCCGGGTCGCCGGGGAACAGGCCGCCGGCGTCGCCCGCGACCGGATGGCGATGCTCCGCGGGGATCGCGTCCGGGTCGAAGTAGTCGTCGCGGCGGCCGTGCGGCCAGCGCACGTCGTGGAACAGCAGCAGCGGGAGGTCGGCGCCCGGTCCGCGGTCGCCCAGGATCCGCAGCTCCTCGCGGACGGTGTGGAAGTTGTGGTCGCCGTCGATCACCACGGCGTCGGGCAGCGGGATCCGCGGCAGCGCCTCCAGGCTCGTCTCGCGGATCAGCTCGAGCTCCGGATGCTCGCGCGCCAGCGCCACGAGGCCGTCCTGCGGCGCCGGGTCGACCGCGCCGACGGTCGCCCCCGCGGCGGCCGCCCAGTCGACCAGCACGCGCGTCAGGTCGCCCGCGAACGCGCCGACCTCGACCACCGAGCGCGCGCCCGCGGCGTCGAGGCACGGCAGCATGATCTCGGCCGACTGGGCCAGCGACACGCCCCAGCGCTGGGGATCGTTGAGGTAGGGGTCGTGCTGCACCTAGACGGCCAGCGGGGCGAACTCGCGCGGGAAGCCGGTGGCGCCGAAGAACCAGTTCTCGATCGCGAAGCGCGGGTTCGGCATCGCCGGGTCGGATCCGGTCTGGTGGAGGAAGAGCTCGTCGAAGAACAGCGCGTCGCCGGGATCGAAGACCGGCCGCACGATCGGCGTGTCGCCCGCCGCCTCCTCCGCCTTGCGCTGCGAGACCTGGTACGAGAGCACGGCCTCGTCCGTCTGCGTGGTCACGAACCCGTCGAGCCGCCGCGGCACGAGGTCCAGGCCGGGCGCCTCGTCGCCGCAGCGCGACAGGGCGAGCCACAGGTTGAGCGCGCGGACGTCGCCGAGGAACGCGCCGTCCTGGTGCCAGGCGCCCGGGACGGAGGGCTCCGCCCGGCGAAGGGTCGTCTTCTGCACGGTGAACAGCCCGGGCTCGCCCAGATAGCCCTCGACGAGCGCCGGCAGCCCGGCGTCGCGGAACAGCTCGAGCATCCGGAAGGCCAGCAGCGGCGAGTCGGCCGCGAGCACCCCGCCGCCCTCCTTGATCCACGGCCGCTCGGCGATCGGCGGGAAGCGGGGATCGGGCTCGAACTCCTCGTAGAAGCCCGGCTCGCCGGCGTCGCCGCGCTCGCGCTCGGCGAAGCTGCGGTCGATCAGGTGCGGCGAACTCGAGCGCGGCGTCGCGCGGCACGAGCCCGCGGACGAGCAGGCAGCCGTCGCGCAGCATCCCGGCGCGCAGCAGGCCGGGAGTGAGCGTCGGCGGCGGCGATCTCGGGCAGCCCCGGGCCGCTCGGCAGCGCTCCGGCGTCCGGCGCGGCGTGCTCCGGCCGGTCGCCGGCGGCGGCCAGCGCGCGCGTGCCGGCGACGTGGCGCAGCCGCAGCAGGCGCCGCTCGGTCTCCCGGTCCGGCGCCGCGCGGTTCTCCGCGCTGAGCCGCTCGATCTCCGCGGCGAGCTCCGCGTCGCCGCCGTCGAAGCCCTCGGGCTCCGCCACGGCGGTCCCGCCGTCCCTGCCTCTGCGCCTGAGCCGCCACATGCGCGCCACGGTATCGATCAGACCGGGCGGGCGGGCGCGCCGACCACGGTCGCACCCGGCGGGACGTCGCCGACGACGACCGCGTTCGCGCCGATCGTGGCACCGGCGCCGATCCGCACCGGCCCGATCACCTTGGCGCCGGTGCCGATGCTGACGCCGGGCTCGATCGTCGCCCCGGCGACGTCGCCCGCGCGCAGGCCGATCGTCACGAACGGGGCGATGACCGCGCCCTCGCCGATCTCGACGAGCCCGTCGATCACGACCTGGCCGTGCAGCAGGTACACGCCGGGCGCGACCACGACCGGATCGCCGATCGAGACCTGCGCGGTCGCCATCGCGAGGCGGTGGGCGAGCCGCGGCAGGAGCGGGACGCGGCGGGCCTGGAGCCGCGCCTTGACGCGATAGAGCGCCTGCGCCAGGAACGCGTCGCTGGACCATGCGAGGCGCGCCATCTGCGCCGCGGCGTCGGCGCGCGAGCGGAACTCGTGCCGCTCCCCGCGCAGCCGCGCCGTGATCCGCGCGTCGGCGACCAGCGCCTCGCGCAGCCGCGGATGGCGGGCGCGCAGCGCACGCCAGAACTCGCTGCGCGCCTCGTCGTTCACCGGCGCACCGTATAGGGTGGCGGCCGCTGTGCGGACGCTCGTCGACAGGTTCTGATGCGCCGCCCCGGGGCGTCCGCCGCGCTCGGTCTGGTCGTCTCGGGCCTCTCGCTCGCGGCCGTCGTCTGGTGGATCTCCGGCCAGGACGCGCCGAAGCTGCCCGACACGGCGGCGGGCTGGGCGTGGCTGATCCCGGCCGCGCTCGTGATCGTCGCCAACTTCGGCCTGCGCGGCTGGCGCTGGCACCTGATCCTGCACCGCGCGGGCGTGCCGCACCGCCGGCGCGACGCCTACGGCCTCACGCTCGTCGGCTACATGGGCAACAACGTGCTGCCGGCGCGCGGCGGCGAGCTGCTCAAGATCGGGCTGCTCGGCCAGCGGACGACCGCGCGGCGGCGCGAGATCCTCGGCACCGTGCTCGTCGAGCGGGTGCTCGACGCCGCGGTGCTCATCGTGCTGCTCGTCGCGATCACCTGGGCGGGGGTCGAGGGCGCGCCGGGCGGGCGCGGCGGCGCCTCGCTCGCCGCCGCCGCGCTGCTGCTGGCGGCCGCCGGGCTCGCCGGCTACCTCTGGCTCCGGCGGCGTGGGCGGTTCGAGCGGTTCGCGGCCACGATCCGGCCGGTCGCGGGCGCGCTCAAGGTCGTCGCCAGCCGGCAGGGCATCCCGCTGGCGCTGCTGACGCTCGTCATCTGGTGCCTGGACGCGACGACGTTCCTCTTCATCGCGCGGGCGATCGGCTTCGCGCTCGACCCGCTCGCAGCGATGGGCGTGATCGTGTTCGCCTCGCTGGCGGCGGCGATCCCGGCCGCCCCGGGCTACGTCGGCACGTTCGACGCGGGGATGCTGCTGGGCCTGCACGCGGCGGACGTGCAGGGCGGCGACGCCGTCGGCGTCCTGCTGCTGGCGCGCTTCCTCTTCTTCGTGCCGGTCACGCTGGCCGGCCTCGCGGTGCTGATCTTCGGCTACGGCGCCGGCGCTCAGCTGCGGCGCAGGATCAGCACCGCCTGGAACAGGTCGCCGAGCAGGATGCCCGCCTCCAGCAGCGCGAACCTGTCCGACCAGCGCTCGCGCACGTAGGCGAGCGGGATCACCGTCTCGCCGTAGGTCATCTCGCCGCCGCCCCACTGCGGGTGGCTCGGCTCGGCGGCGTGCGGGACGAACGTGAAGCCCGCACCGGCGCCCTCCAGGTAGGACGGCGGCCGCACGGTGAGCACCAGGATGCCGCCGGGCGCGAGGGCCGCGTGCAGCGCGTCGAGGCTCGCGTCCGCCGCCCGCTCGGACAGGTGCGTGAACACGGAGAAGGCGAACGCGAGGTCGAACGGCCCGTCGAACGGGACGCGCTGCGGCAGGAAGTCGCTGCGGGCGAGCTCGGCGGGCACGCGGTCCGCGCGGCAGACGTCGAGGATGCCCTGCGCGGGATCGCACCCGTACAGGTTCCCGGGCGCGACGTCGCGCGCGAGCATCCGGGTCAGCCGGCCCCAGCCGCAGCCGAAGTCGAGCACCCGCGCGGCCTCGAGCGGCACGGCGCCGTGGGCCGCGTAGCGGTCGCACAGCCGGCGGTAGAACGCGACGCCCTGCGCGGCGAGCGCCGCGCCCGAGGTGCCGTTCCATGACGCCTGCAGCGCCGGGTCCGGCACCGCGGGGAGCAGCGCGCGGATGTTCGGCCAGCCGTCGTACTCCTGCGTGAGGAGCAGCGCCCAGACGTCGGCGTCGAGCGCGCGGAAGCGCGCGAGGTGCTCGGGGCGGCCGTCCGCGCACGCCGCGTCGATCGCGCGCAGCTCGTCGCCCGCGGCCAGCTCGAGCCATTCGTCGTACCGCGCCGGCGGGGACGCGGGCGCGGCGCCGCGCGAGCGCAGCGCGCGGACCCGGGCGGCCACCGGCCGCAGCGCTCGTCGGACCGGCATCGCGCGGCAGGGTACCCTCATGCGCGCTTTGGCGGCCGTCCTCCACGTCCAGCTCGACGCGCCGCTCCCGGAGGAGCTCGCCGTCGGCGCGGGGACCGCCGTCTTCCTGTGCGGGACGTGCTGGGCGCCCGGCGAGGCGATCGAGGCGCTCGCGCTCGTCGTCGACGGCGAGGACCAGCCGGTCATGGCCCACGGGATGCCCCGCCTCGACACGCTGCGCGAGCTCGACGCCCCGGAGAGCTACGCGAGCGGGTTCTGGGGCCTCGCCCGGATCGCGCCGCGCGCGGGCCCGGCCCCGCGCACGCTCGGCCTGCGCGCCCGGCTCGCCGGCGGCGGGGAGGCCACGTGCGCGGTCGGGTCGATCCCGCTCGCGGAGCCGGTGGCCCCGGTCTCGGCAGCCGCGCCCGCCGTCGCGATCTGCATGGCGACCTTCGAGCCGCCCGCCGGTCTGCTCGCCCGCCAGCTCGACTCGATCCGCGCCCAGACCCTCGAGGACTGGATCTGCGTCATCTCGGACGACTGCTCGTCGCCCGAGCGGTTCGCCGAGCTCGAGCGGCTCGTCGCCGGCGACCCGCGGTTCGTCGTCTCGCGCTCCCCGCGGCGGCTCGGCTTCTACCGCAACTTCGAGCGCGCGCTGGCGCTCGCGCCCGCCGGCGCGCGCCACGTCGCGCTCGCCGACCAGGACGACGTCTGGCACCCGGACAAGCTCGCCGTGCTGCTCGGGGCGCTCGGGGAGGCGGAGCTCGTGTACAGCGACGCGCGCGTCATCCGCCCGGACGGCGAGGAGGTCGCGGGGACGTACTGGGAGCGGCGCGAGAACAACCACGACGACCTGACCTCGCTGCTCGTCGCGAACGCGATCACCGGCGCGGCGTCGCTGTTCCCGCGCGGGCTGCTCGACGCCGCGCTGCCGTTCCCGCCCGCGCAGTTCGCCCACTTCCACGACCACTGGCTCGGGCTCTGCGCGCTCGCCCGGGGCGACATCGCCTACGTCGACCGGCCGCTCTACGACTACGTGCAGCACGGCAGCGCCACGCTCGGCCACGCCGCGGCCAACCGGATGCCGACGCTGCGCGACCGGCTCGGGGCGCTGCGCCGCGACCCGCGCGAGCGGATCCGGCTCTGGCGCATGCACTACTTCGTCGACGTCTGCCGCCTGCTCCAGGTGACGGCGATCCTGCGGATGCGCTGCGGCGACCGGATGGCGCCGGCGAAGCGGCGGGCGCTCGACCGCTTCGAGCGTGCCGACCGGTCGGCCGTGCCGCTCGCCCGCCTCGGCGCGCGCGGTGCCCGCGAGCTGGTCGCGCGGCGACCGCAGACGCTCGGCGCCGAGTGGATGCTGCTCCATGCCTTCGCGTGGCGGCGGGCGCTGTCGGCGACCGCGCGCGACCATCCGCAGCCGCGTGCTCGCCTGGACGCGGTCCCGCCGCCCGCGCTCGATCCCCGGCCGGGCGCGACGGCGCCGGGCGAGCCGGAGGTGCGCGCGATCGCCGACAAGGTCGCCCCGCTGCGGCTCGCGGTCCGCGACGACGCGCCCGAGCGGGTCAACCTGCTGATCCCGTCGATGGACCTGCGCCACTTCTTCGGCGGCTACATCGCCAAGCTCAACCTCGCGCGGCGGCTCGCGGAGCGCGGCCTGCGCGTGCGGGTCGTCACCGTCGACCCGGTCGGCTCGCTGCCCGTCGACTGGCGCGCGCAGATCGAGGCCTACAGCGGGCTGGACGGCGTCTTCGACCGCGTCGAGGTGGCGTTCGGGCGCGAGTCGCACGGCCTCGAGGTCAGCCGCTCCGACCGCTTCATCGCGACGACGTGGTGGACGGCCCACATCGCCGACGCCGCGCGCCGCGAGCTCGGCGGCGAGCGGTTCCTCTACCTGATCCAGGAGTACGAGCCGTTCACGTTCCCGATGGGCACGTACGCGGCGCTCGCCGACGCCTCCTACCGGCTCCCCCACACCGCGCTGTTCTCGACCGAGCTGCTGCGGGACTGGTTCCGGCTCCGCGGCCTCGGCGTGTTCGCGAGCGGCGCCGGGTCGGCCGCGTTCCAGAACGCGATCACGCCGATCGACCCGCCCGGCGCCGGGGAGCTGGCCGCGCGGGCGACGCGCCGGCTGCTGTTCTACGCGCGCCCGGAGCCCCACGCGGCCCGCAACATGTTCGAGCTCGGCGTGCTCGCGCTCGGTCGCGCCGCCGCGGACGGCGTGCTCGACGGCTGGACGCTCGCACGGCATCGGGACGGTGCAGGGGCGGCGGCGGCTGGATCTCGGCGGCGGCGCGTCGCTCGAGCTCCTCCCGCGCGCCGCCCAGGGCGACTACGCGCGCACGCTGCGCGAGCACGACGTCGGCCTCGCGCTGATGTACACGCCGCACCCGAGCCTCGTCCCGCTCGAGATGGCCTCGGCGGGGATGCTGACCGTCACCAACACGTTCGAGAACAAGACCGCCGAGGCGCTCGCCGCGATCTCGGGGAACCTGCTGGCCGCGGCGCCGGACGTCGACGCGGTGGCGGCGGCGATCGGCGCGGCGGTCGCGGGCGCGGACGACGCCGAGCGGCGCGCGGCGGGCAGCCGCGTCGCCTGGAGCCGCGACTGGGACACGTCGTTCCCCGACGCGCTGCTCGACGCGGTGGTCGA
>CAVRTO010000026.1:0-53475 GCA_963724145.1 uncultured Solirubrobacteraceae bacterium | reverse complement strand
GCGACGAACGCCGCCGACGCGGCGGTCGCGGAGGACATCGAGGACCCCGTCGAGGTCGTCGCCGACGGCGACACGGCTGACGAGGAGTAAGGACGCACATGATCGACATCAACAACTTCGACGCCATCGAGATCGGCCTCGCGTCCTCGAAGCAGATCCGCTCGTGGTCGAGCGGAGAGGTCACGAAGCCGGAGACCATCAACTACCGCACGCTCAAGCCCGAGAAGGACGGCCTGTTCTGCGAGCGCATCTTCGGTCCCACCAAGGACTGGGAGTGCTACTGCGGCAAGTACAAGCGCGTCCGCTACAAGGGCATCGTCTGCGAGCGCTGCGGCGTCGAGGTCACGCGGTCCAAGGTGCGCCGTGAGCGCATGGGCCACATCGACCTCGCCGCCCCGGTGAGCCACATCTGGTTCTTCAAGGGCGTCCCGAGCCGGATCGGCTACCTGCTCGACATGGCTCCCAAGGAGCTCGAGAAGGTCCTGTACTTCGCGGCCTCCATGGTCACGTGGGTGGACGACGAGGCCCGCGAGGCCGACCTCGACACCCTGCGCGGCAACGTCGACGAGGCGCTCGACGCCTACGCGGCGGAGAAGGAGGAGCGCCTGCTCGAGCTGCGCGAGTCGCTCGAGCGCCGCACGGAGTACCTCTCGACCGGGCGCCCAGCAGGGCTTCTCGGACGAGGACCACCTGTGGGCCGAGCACCTCGACATCAACCCGAAGAAGCTCTCCGACGAGGACCGCGAGAAGCTCCTGAAGGAGACGAAGAAGACGCTCGAGTCCGACATCTCGGACACCGAGGCCTACATCGAGGACGCCGCCGAGCGGCTGCGCCAGGTCTGGGAGCTGTTCCAGACCATGCAGCCGAAGGAGGTCGTCAACGACGAGACCCTCTTCCGCGAGCTCAAGGAGCGCTTCGGCTCCCCCTACGGCTGGGGCGAGTACTTCCGCGGCGGCATGGGCGCCGAGTCGGTCCGCGACCTGCTCGAGCAGGTCGACCTGGACGACGAGCGCGAGACGCTCGAGGACCAGATCAAGACCGCCAAGGGCCAGAAGCAGCAGCGCGCCGTCAAGCGCCTCAAGGTCGTCTCCGCGTTCCTGAAGACCGACCGCGAGGGCAAGCGGATCAACACGCCCGACATGATGATCCTCGAGGCCGTCCCGGTGATCCCGCCGGAGCTGCGCCCGATGGTCCAGCTGGACGGCGGCCGCTTCGCGACCTCCGACCTCAACGACCTCTACCGCCGCGTCATCAACCGGAACAACCGCCTCAAGCGGCTCCTGGACCTCGGCGCGCCGGAGATCATCGTCAACAACGAGAAGCGGATGCTGCAGGAGGCCGTCGACGCCCTGTTCGACAACGGCCGCCGCGGCCGGCCCGTCACGGGCCCGGGCAACCGCGCCCTGAAGTCCCTGAGCGACATGCTCAAGGGCAAGCAGGGCCGCTTCCGCCAGAACCTGCTCGGCAAGCGCGTCGACTACTCGGGCCGCTCGGTCATCGTGGCCGGCCCGTCGCTGCGGCTGCACCAGTGCGGCCTGCCGAAGCTGATGGCGCTCGAGCTGTTCAAGCCGTTCATCATGGCCCGGCTCGTCGAGCGCAAGGCCGTCCAGAACATCAAGGCGGCCAAGAAGATGGTCGACTCGATGATCCCGGAGGTCTGGGACGTGCTCGAGGAGGTCATCCACGAGCACCCGGTCCTGCTCAACCGCGCGCCGACGCTCCACCGCCTGGGCATCCAGGCGTTCGAGCCGGTGCTCGTCGAGGGCAAGGCGATCCAGGTCCACCCGCTCGTCTGCCACGCGTACAACGCCGACTTCGACGGCGACCAGATGGCGGTCCACCTGCCGCTGTCCGCCGAGGCCCAGGCCGAGGCGCGCGTGCTGATGCTGTCGTCGAACAACATCCTGTCCCCCGCGCACGGCGCGCCGCTGGCGACGCCGACGCAGGACATGATCCTCGGCACCTACTACCTCACCTACGGCGAGGACGAGGCGGCGCTCGAGGCGATCGACCCGGCCAAGAACGAGAAGCGGATCCAGGTGTTCCGCCTGGCGCAGGAGGCCGAGCTGGCCTACGAGGGCAAGCTCGTCGACCTGCACGACGTCGCGCACTACCGGCCCGAGTGGCTGGAGGGCGGGCACATCGCCACGACCGTCGGGCGGATCATCTTCAACGACAAGATCGAGCGCGCCCTCGAGGAGACGCTCGGCGACGAGTTCGAGCGCTCGCGCTACTCGTTCATCAACACGACGCTGCGCAAGCGCGACGTGACCGCGTTCCTGGACCAGCTGGTGCAGGACTTCGGCGCGCCCGCCATCTCGCAGGTGCTGGACGCGTTCAAGGACCTCGGGTTCAAGTACGCGACCCAGGCCGGCATCACGGTGTCGAAGAACGACGTCGTCGTCCCGCCCACCAAGGACGCGCTCATCGCCGGCTTCGAGGCCGAGGTGAACGCGATCCAGGAGCAGTACGACGACGGCCTCATCACCGAGGAGGAGCGCCACCAGGCGGTCACCGACAAGTGGAACGCCGCGACCGACGCGGTCGGCGAGGCGATGATCGAGAACATCGAGTCCACGGACGAGCTGAACTCGATCTTCATGATGGCCTCGTCGGGCGCCCGCGGCTCGATCAAGCAGATCCGCCAGCTGGCGGGCATGCGCGGCCTGATGGCCAACCCGAAGGGCGAGATCATCGAGCGGCCGGTGAAGGCCTCCTTCATCGAGGGCCTCGACGTGATCGAGTACTTCACCTCGACCCACGGCGCCCGCAAGGGCCTGGCCGACACGGCGCTCCGCACGGCCGACTCGGGCTACCTGACCCGGCGCCTGGTCGACGTCGCGCAGGACGTGATCGTGCGCGGCGAGGACTGCGGCACCGAGGAGTACCTGGAGCTGCCGCTCCGCAAGGGCGGCGACCCCAACGACATGCTCCTCGGCCGCGTCGCGGCCGCGGACATCAAGGCTCAAGAAGACCGTCATCGTGAGAAGGGCGACGAGATCGGCCGCGCCGAGCTCGCCGCGCTGCTCGAGGCGCTCACGGACGAGGACACCCTGGTCCCGGTCCGCTCGGTGCTGAAGTGCGAGGCGCCGTCCGGCCTGTGCCAGGCGTGCTACGGCCGCTCGCTGGCCTCCGGCGTGACCGCCATGATCGGCGACGCGGTCGGCATCATCGCCGCGCAGTCGATCGGCGAGCCCGGCACGCAGCTGACCATGCGGACGTTCCACACCGGCGGCGTCGCCGGCGCGGACATCACGCACGGCCTGCCGCGCATCGTCGAGCTGTTCGAGGCGCGCAAGCCGAAGGGCCTGGCGAAGATCGCCGAGGACGGCGGCGTCGTGTCGGTGGAGGACACCGACAAGGCCCGCACCGTCGTCATCACCGACGACGCCGGCGAGGAGCACCGCCACACGTTCCCGCGCCGGACGCGCCTCTACGTGTCCGAGGGCGACCGGATCGAGGCGGGCTCGCAGCTCAACGAGGGGTCGCTCTACCCGCACGAGCTGCTGGCGATCCGCGGCCGGACCGAGACCGAGCTGTACCTGGTCCAGGAGGTCCAGGAGGTCTACAAGTCCCAGGGCGTGGACATCCACGACAAGCACATCGAAGTCATCGTGCGCCAGATGCTCAAGAAGGTCCGCGTGGACCAGAAGGGCGACACGAACTACCTCCCGGGGCAGTTCGTCGACCGCCACGAGCTGCACAAGGTCAACGCCGACATCGAGGCCGCGGGCGGCGAGACCGCGCAGTTCGAGGAGATCATCCTCGGCATCACCAAGGCCTCGCTCGCGACGGACTCGTTCCTGTCGGCGGCGTCGTTCCAGGAGACCACCAAGGTCCTCACGGACGCGGCGCTCGAGGGCAAGATCGACCGCCTGGCCGGCCTGAAGGAGAACGTCATCATCGGGAAGCTGATCCCGGCGGCGACGGGCCTGAAGCGCTACCGCACGATCGAGATCGAGCCGGCGGAGCCGCTCCCCCGCGGCATCGACGACGTCTCGCTGCTCGAGGGCGACGAGCTCGCCGCCGAGCTGGGCCTGGACGACGGCGAGGGCCTCGGCGGGTTCGGCCCGGCGTTCGACACCGCGGAGCTCGAGGAGATCGGCTCCGGGTTCGGCGGCGGGACGACCGGCGGCGGCTTCGACGACATCGGCGGGGACCTCGACGTCCCCGGCGACGACAAGCGCTAGCCCGAGACCCTGAAGCGCACCGGCGCCGCCGCACCCGCGGGTGCGGCGGCGCCGCGCGCGTTCTGCGCGTGCGCGGATCACTCGTAGCGGCGGCCGCGGCCGCCGCCGCGCTCGCCCACCGGGCGGCGTGGCGGGAGCCGCGGATGCTCACGACCCCGGAGGTCGAGCTCGCGCTCCCGCGCTGGCCGGCCGCGCTCGACGGCCTCCGGCTCGCTGCTGTTCAGCGACCTCCACGCGGGCGCCGGGTACATGACGCCCGCGCGCGTGGCGGCGGTGGTGGACCGCGCGGTCGCGCTGGACGCCGACGTCTGCCTGCTGCTGGGCGACTACCTGGACTCGACGCGGCTCGGCCAGGGTCGCGCGCGCGTGCGTGACGTGGCCGCGGAGCTGGCGCGGATCCCGCGCGCGCTCGCGGTGCTGGGGAACCACGACTGGCGCGCGGCCGGCCCGGCGATGGGCTGGGCGCTGCGCGACGCCGGCGTGCGCGTGCTGGAGAACGAGGCCGTGCCGGTCCGCGACGGCCTCTGGGTGGCCGGCGTGGGCGATACCAGGCATCGCTCAGCAGATCTTGAAGCCGCCTTGAGGGAGGCGCCCCAGGATGCGGCCCTCGTGCTCGCGACGCATGATCCCGACGTCTTCCCCGACGTCCCGGAGCGCGTGGCCCTGACCGTCGCCGGACATCTCCACGGCGGACAGGTGAACGTCCCGATCCTCCGCCACGCGGTCCTGCCCTCGCTCTACGGCGACCGGTACCTTGCCGGCCACGTGGTCGAGCACGGCCGGCACCTGTACGTCTCCACCGGCCTCGGCACCGCAGGGATGCCGGTCCGGCTGCGCCGCCCGCCCGAGCTCCCCGTCCTGACCCTCAGAGCCCGCGCGCCCAGGACTCCAGCCGGGTGACGTGCTCGTCGAGCAGGCCGGTCGCCGGATCGGTCCGCACCAGCAGCGCCGGCCCCGGACGCTCCGCCGCCCACGCCTCGCAGGTGGCGTCGAACGCGTCGTCGATCCACGCGACCGGCCGGTCCGGGCCGCTCGCCGCCTCGATCGCGGCCAGCTTCCAGTGGCGCGGCGACGCGCCGGGCGCGCGCCGGCGAACGTCATGTGCGGCCAGCCGCCGGGCAGCCCGAGCAGGCGCGGGAGCTGCTCCTCCGCGCGCTCCTCCCACCCGTGCACCAGGCGCAGTCGAACGTCCCGGACAGCCGCGCCAGCCGCGCGCCCGCGGGCCGCGACAGCGCGTGCGGGAGCCCGTCCACGGTCGTCCACACGACGCCGGCAGGGGCCGGCGGCTCGAAGCCGAACAGGGACAGCACGCCGTCCACGTCGACCAGCAGCAAGGGGCGCGTCCCGGTTCCCATCTCAGATCACGACGCTAGTCTGTCCGGTCACGGGTCGCTCAAGCAGGAAGCGCGAGCGTCCGATGACTCTGGTGACCGGTACCGGGGTACGCGTCGGGGGACGCGCCGGACCGGTCGTCAAATCCGCGCGTGCGCGGGCGTCCAGACACCGACCCGATTGACCTTCACTTGAGCCTGAACATCGGCATCCTGCTGGCCCTCGGTTGCGCGATCGCGACCCAGCTCGGCTTCCTCTACAAGCACCGTGGCGCCAACGAGGCGCCCTGCGTCGACATCCGCCACCCGCTGCACAGCGGGGCGTCGCTGTTCCGCTCCAAGTGGTTCGCGCTCGGCATGGGGATCGCGCTGTTCGCCTGGCTGCTGCACGTCGCGGCGCTGGCGCTGGCGCCGCTGTCGGTCGTCCAGGCGGTGCTCTCGACCGGCGTCGTGATGCTGGCGGTGCTGGCCGAGCGGATCTTCGGCTTCGAGGTCGGGCGGCGCCAGTGGGCCGGCGTGGCGATGACCGCGGCCGGCCTGGTGCTGCTGATCGTCACGCTCCCGGGCGCCGAGGGCGCGCACTCCGCCTACTCGCTGGCGGGCATGATCTCCTTCGAGGCCGGCATGCTGGCGATCGGCTTCCTGCTGATCTCCGGCCCCAGCCTCGGCGCGCCGGACCACCACCACGGCGTCATGCTCGGCGCCGCGGCGGGCACGCTGTTCGGCGTCTCCGACGTCGCCATCAAGGCGCTGACCGGGCTCGGCGGCGTCGCCGAGGTGCTCGTGTCGCCCTGGCTCATGGTCGCGCTCCTCGCCTCGATCATCGCCTTCTACGCCTCCGCGCGCGGCATGCAGGAGGGCGCCGCGGTCCCGGTGATCGCCGCGACCTCCACCGCCGCGAACGTGTCGTGCATCCTCGGCGGGATCGTCGTCTTCGGCGATCCGATGCCGACGGACACGCTCGGCATCGTCCTGCAGGGCTTCGCCTTCGCGCTCGTCGTGATCGCCGCGCTCGTCACGCCGCCGCCGGTGCGCGCGGCGGCCGCGAACGCCTCCTGAACCGGCTTCCGGAGCATCGCGCCGGTGTTGTGGCGCCCTTGAACCCGTTGTAGCTTGTACGGATCGGCGTACGCCGCCGACAAAGTGGAGCGAACAAGGAGCGTCATGGCCACGATCGAGGATCTCGCGGCGGGGAACCTGCAGGAGAACGCGCGCAAGCACCTGTGGATGCACTTCACCCGCATGGGCGCGTTCGACGAGGCCCATGAGATCCCGATCATCGTCCGCGGCGACGGCTGCTACGTCTTCGACCAGCACGGCCGCCGCTACCTCGACGGGCTGTCCGCGCTCTATTGCGTGAACATCGGCCACGGCCGCGCCGCGGTCGCCCAGGCCGGCGCCGACCAGGGCGCCGAGCTCGGCTTCTTCACGAACTGGGGCTACGCGCACCCGAAGGCGATCGAGCTCGCGACGCGGATCGCCACGCTCGCCCCCGGCGACCTCAACCGCGTCTTCTTCACCTCGGGCGGCTCGGAGTCGGTCGACTCGGCGCTCAAGCTCTGCCGCCAGTACCACAAGCTCACCGGCAACCCGGGGCGCTACAAGGTCATCAGCCGCAAGCTGGCCTACCACGGCACGACGATGGGCGCGCTGACCGCGACGGGGATCCCGGACGCGCGGCGCCCGTTCGAGCCGCTCTTCCCCGGCTCGGCGCACGTGCCGAACACGAACCCGTACCGGCCCGAGGTCGACGACCCGGCCGAGGCGATCCGCGAGAAGATCGAGTTCGAGGGGCCCGAGACCGTCTCGTGCGTGATCCTCGAGCCGATGCAGAACTCCGGCGGCTGCTTCGGCCCGCCGCCCGGCTACTTCCAGAAGGTCCGCGAGATCTGCGACGAGTACGGGATCCTCTTCATCTCCGACGAGGTCATCTGCTCGTGGGGGCGGCTCGGGACCTGGTTCGGCGCGCAGCGCTACGACTACCTCCCGGACATCATCACCACGGCCAAGGGCCTGACCTCGTCGTACGCGGCGATGGGCGCGGTGATCGCCACCGACCGCGTCTTCGAGCCGTTCGTCTCCGGCAAGAACTCGTTCCTGCACGGGATCACGTTCGGCGGGCACCCGATGTCGTCGGCGATCGCGCTGGCGAACCTCGACGTGTTCGAGGAGGAGGACCTGCTCGGGAACGTCCGCGCCAACGAGTCCGCCTTCGAGGCGATGCTCGACTCGCTGCGCGACATCCCGATCGTCGGCGACGTGCGCGGGACCGGCTACTTCTGGGCCGTCGAGCTGGTCCGCGACAAGGCGACGAAGGAGACCTTCACCGAGGACGAGTGCGAGTGGCTGCTGCGCGACTTCCTCTCGGCGCAGATCTTCGAGCGCGGGCTGATCTGCCGCGCCGACGACCGCGGCGACCCGGTGATCCAGCTCGCGCCGCCGCTGATCGCGGGCCCGGAGCAGTTCGAGGAGATCCGCTCCGTGCTGCGCCCGGTGCTCGAGGCGGCGTCGGAGAAGCTCAGCCTGGCTTAGCCGGGGCGCCGGTGCTGCTCCTCCGCGACCTCATCCGCGACCTCGACATCCGCTTCGTGGCCGGCGAGGCCGGTCTGGACCGGCCCGTCCGCTGGGTCCACATCTCCGAGCTGGCCGACCCGACCCCGTGGCTGTCGGGCGGCGAGCTGCTGCTCACCACCGGGATGAACCTGACCGACGACACGAGCCAGCGCGCGTTCGTCGAGCGGCTGGCCACCCACGAGCTCGCCGGGCTGGGGCTCGGCGTCGGGTTCAAGCACGCCGAGGCGCCGCCGGCGCTGTGCGAGGCGGCGGCCGACCACGGCTTCCCGCTCTTCGAGATCCCGTACGACGTGCCGTTCATCGCGGTCACCGAGAAGGCGTTCTCGCATCTCGTCAACGAGCAGTACGCGGTGCTGCAGCGGGCGCTCTCCGCCCATGAGCGGCTGGAGCGGATCGTCCTCAGCGAGCAGGGGCTGGAGGGCGTGACCGCGGCGCTGGCGTCGCTGGTCGGCGGCACGGCGATGGTGTTCGACGGCCGCGGCGAGGCGCTCGCGCGCTCCGACGGCGCGCTGCCCGCTGTCCGGCGAGGTGCTCGAGGCGACCGCCGCCGAGGTGCGCGAGCGCGCCCGCGCGGGCGCGCGGCGCGGCTACGCGCCGTCGGGCGAGCTGCACGGCCGCGCGCTCGCGCTGCCGATCGTGCGCGCGCCCGCGGGCGGGAACGGCGACGGCCCGGCGCCGCAGGCGTGGCTCGTCGCGGCGAAGGACCGCGGCGGGCTCGGCGAGTTCGACCGGCTGGTGCTGCACCAGGCGGTGACCGTGGTGGCGCTGGAGCTGCTGCGCCGGCGGGTGGCCGACGACACGGAGCGGCGGCTGGCCGGCGACGTGCTCTCGGCGATGGTGTCCGGCGAGCTGGCCGGCAACGAGCTGGCGCGGCGGCTCGAGCCGTTCGGGCTGCGCGACCGCGTCGGCGTGCTCGTGCTCACCCCGCCGCGCTCGGTCCGCGGCGTCGTCGAGGGCGCGCTCAGCGCCGCGCTCCGCGACGAGGTGCCCGGCGGGCTCGCGGCCGGCACCGGCAAGTTCTCCTGCGCGCTGCTGCCGCTCGAGCGCGGCGCGGGCGACGACGACCTGTTCGCGCTCGCCGAGCGGGTGCGCGGGCGCGTGTCGCGCGAGGCGGGCCTGGCGCTCGCCGCCGGCGCGGGCCGCGCGGTCGCGGCCGGCGACCTGCGGCGGACGTTCCACGAGGCGCGCTGCGCGCTCGAGGCGCACGAGCTGGCCGGCGACGCGAACGGCGACGACGGCGGGACCGGCGACCTGCTCGCCACCTACCGCGACCTCGGCTCCTTCCAGCTGCTGCTCTCGCTGCAGGACGACGAGGCGCTGCGGCTCTTCTGCGACTCGATCCTCGCCCCGATCGAGGACGGCGAGGGCGCCTACGGCGGCGAGCTGATGCGCTCGCTGGAGGCGTTCATCGAGTGCAACGGGCAGTGGGAGCGCGCCGCGCGCCAGCTCTACTGCCACCGCCATACGCTCCGGTACCGGATCCGCCGGGTCGAGGAGCTGACCGGGCGGTCGCTGGACTCCGCGCGCGACCGGATCGACTTCTGGCTGGCCCTGCGCGGCCGGGAGCTGTTGACATGACCACGAGAAACGAGGTTCGCGAGTGAAGGTCGGCGTCCCCACCGAGATCAAGACGGACGAGTACCGCGTCGCGCTCACGCCCTCCGGCGTGCGCGAGCTGGTCGAGAACGGCCACGAGGTCCTGATCCAGGCCGGCGCCGGCGAGGGGTCGGCGATCACCGACGGCGACTACACCGCGCAGGGCGCCTCGATCCTCCCCGACGCCGACGCCGTGTTCGCCGCGGCCGAGATGATCGTCAAGGTCAAGGAGCCGCAGCCGGAGGAGGTCGGCCGGCTCGAGGCGCGCCACACGCTCTTCACCTACCTCCACCTCGCCCCGGACCCGGAGCTGACCCAGGGGCTCGTCGACTCGGGCGCGACCTGCGTCGCCTACGAGACCGTCGAGGACCCGCGCGGCCGGCTGCCGCTGCTCGCCCCGATGAGCGAGGTGGCGGGCAAGATCGCCACCCAGGCGGGCGCGTTCATGCTCGAGAAGCCGCTCGGCGGCCGCGGGATCCTGCTCGGCGGCGTGCCCGGGGTGGCCGCCGGCAAGGTGATGGTGATCGGCGGCGGCGTGGTCGGCATGAACGCCGCCTTCATCGCGGTCGGGATGGAGGCCGAGGTCTACGTCTACGACCGCAACATCGACCGCCTGCGCGAGCTCGACCTGTACTTCGCCGGGCGCGCGTCCACGTGCTACGCGTCGACGCTCGAGATCGAGCAGCGGCTGCCCGACATGGATCTCGTGATCGGGGCGGTGCTGGTCCACGGCGCCAAGGCGCCGTACGTGATCCGGCGCGACCAGCTCGGGCTGATGAAGAAGAACGCGGTGCTGGTCGACGTGTCGATCGACCAGGGCGGGTGCTTCGAGACCTCGCGGCCCACGACCCACACCGACCCGACGTTCGAGGTCGACGGCATCACGCACTACTGCGTGGCGAACATGCCCGGCGCGGTGCCGGTCACCTCGACCTACGCGCTCACGAACGCGACGCTGCCGTACGTGCTGCACGTCGCGGACGCCGGCGTCGCGGGCGCCGCGCGCGAGAACCCGGGCCTCGCGCGCGGGGTCAACGTCGTCGGGGGCAAGGTGACCTACGAGCCGGTCGCCGAGGCGACCGGCCTGCCCTACACGCCGCTCTTCGACGTGCTGGGGGAGGCCGCCGCGGCCTAGCGGACCTGCTCCGTCGGCCGGATCAGCAGCTCGTTGATCGCGACGTGCTCGCGCCGGTCACCAGCGCGACCGTCCCGTCCAGAATCCGTGCCATGCGCCCCCGGGTACCCCGGCGGGCGCTGCTACCATGCCGCGCCGTATGCCGACGACCTCCCAGCTCGTGCGCAAGGGGCGCAACGCGCCGAAGAAGAAGCTCGCCACCCCCGGCCTGAAGTCGGGCAAGGGACGCAAGAAGAAGGTGGCCGCTCCTCAGCGCCGCGGCGTGTGCACGCGTGTGTACACGACGACCCCGAAGAAGCCGAACTCCGCCCTCCGGAAGGTCTGCCGCGTGCGGCTGACCAACCAGATGGAGGTCACCGCCTACATCCCCGGCGAGGGGCACAACCTGCAGGAGCACTCCGTCGTGCTCGTCCGCGGCGGTCGCGTCAAGGACCTCCCGGGCGTGCGCTACAAGGTCGTGCGCGGGACGCTCGACGCCGCCGGCGTCTCGGACCGCAAGAAGGCCCGCTCGCAGTACGGCGTGAAGGCGAAGTAGTCATGCCCCGCCGCTCCGCAGCCACCATCCGGCCGACCGAGCCGGACCCCCTGCACCGCTCCAAGCTCGTGCAGCAGGTCATCAACCGCGTGATGCTCGACGGCAAGAAGTCGACCGCCGAGCGGATCGTCTACGACGCCCTGGCGATCCTCGCCGAGCGCACGGGCAAGGACCCGGTCGAGTCGCTCGAGACGTCGATCAAGTCGCTGACCCCGGTCCTCGAGGTCCGCTCCCGCCGTGTCGGCGGCGCGACCTACCAGGTCCCGGTCGAGGTGCCCGCCCGCCGCGCCCGGACGCTCGCCGTCCGCTGGCTGGTCGAGTTCGCGCGCAACCGGCGCGAGAAGTCGATGGCCCAGCGGCTCGCCAACGAGCTGCTCGACGCGCAGTCCCAGCAGGGCGGCGCGTACAAGCGGAAGGACGACATCTTCCGCATGGCGCAGGCCAACAAGGCCTTCGCGCACTACCGCTGGTAGCGCCCGCCGGCTTCAGGCCGCTCGGCGGGACGAACTTCCGCATGGAAGCGAGCGGGCTCGGTGCGTTGCGGCTCGACTGGCGGTATGCGGTGCGACGTCAACGCAACGGCACGCGCGATCGGGCGAGGCGCAAAACGTCGAGATCGCGACGCCGATCGTCGCGGCGCGTCGACGTTCTCGCCACGTATAGGTGCGAAACCGTCGACAGTCGCCCGCGGGCGACGCCGGATCTCGACGTTGTGCACGCCTCCCGGTCCGAGGACTCCCCTCAATGCCCGGTGTTCGCGCTCGCCACGCCGCGCCGCGCCGGTCGCGCGATCAGGATCAGCGCCGCCCCCAGCAGGGCGACGCAGCCGCCCGCGATCTCGAGGTACAGGCCGGCGCGCGGCTCCGCCCGCGCGGCGTCGTAGGTCCGGCCGATCAGCCCCGTCTCGTGCACGTCGGGGAGGTCGACCAGGAGCGCCACCGCCAGCGCGGCCAGCGCGAGCAGCGCCAGCGCGACCGCCGCCGGGCGCGAGCCGCCGAGCACGGCGCCGGCCGCCATGACCACGATCGCCACCGCGATCAGGGCCAGCGCGTAGCCGTGATGGGGGCCCGCGGCGTACGAGCCGCCCTCGGGCACGGCGGTGACCACGCGCACGTCGTAGAGCGTCGAGAACTCGGCCGCGACGAGCAGCCCGGCACCCGTCAGGGGCAGGATCAGGAGGGCATACCGGAGGGCCCGCGGCACGCGCGAAACCCTAGTCGGACGCTGCTATCCTGAACCTTCGCCGCGGAGCGCTGCGCGTCCTTGCGCTCGCTTCGTAGGGGGCTCACTTCTTCACATGGAGACACTCGCGACATAGCCCTGTCCTGCGGGCCGTCTCCGATGTGATGTCACGGGCCCCCAGGGCCCGTTTTTTTCGCCCCGACCCGGGGCCGCCAGACAGCAAGCAGACAGAGAGAGACTCCTTCCCATGCCGCGCAAGTTCAGCCTCGAGAAGACCCGCAACATCGGGATCATGGCCCACATCGACGCGGGCAAGACGACGACGACTGAGCGGATCCTCTACTACACCGGCCGGTCCCACAAGATCGGCGAGGTCCACGAGGGCGCGGCCACGATGGACTGGATGGAGCAGGAGCAGGAGCGCGGGATCACGATCACGTCCGCGGCCACCACGGCCGAGTGGAAGGATCACCGCATCAACATCATCGACACGCCGGGCCACGTCGACTTCACCGTCGAGGTCGAGCGCTCGCTGCGCGTGCTCGACGGCGCGATCGCGCTGTTCGACTCCGTCGCCGGCGTCGAGCCGCAGTCCGAGACCGTCTGGCGCCAGGCCGACAAGTACGGCGTCCCGCGCATCGCCTACATCAACAAGATGGACCGCATCGGGGCGAACTTCGAGCAGGGCATCCAGACGATGATCGACCGGCTCGGCGCGCACCCCGTGCCGATCCAGCTCCCGATCGGGGCCGAGGGCGAGTTCCGCGGCATCGTCGACCTGATCAACATGAAGGCGATCATCTACACCGACGAGCTCGGCAAGGAGTTCGAGGTCGTCGAGATCCCGGCGAGCCACACCGAGGTGGCCGCCGACGCGCGCGAGCACCTGCTCGACGAGGTCTCCAACTACGACGACGAGCTCGTCGAGCTGATCCTCGAGGAGGCGGAGATCCCCGCCGCCAAGCTGATCGCCGCGATCCGCGCGGCCACGCTCGACAACCAGATCACCCCCGTGCTCTGCGGCTCGTCCTTCAAGAACAAGGGCGTGCAGCCGCTGCTCGACGCGGTGATCGACTTCCTGCCGAGCCCGCTGGACGTCCCGCCGGTCGACGGCATGGAGCCCGTCCGTGGCGACGAGGACCGCGCGGCCGTCCGCAAGGCGGACGACAGCGAGCCGTTCTCGGCGCTGGCGTTCAAGATCATGGCCGACCCGTTCGTCGGCAAGCTCACCTACTTCCGCGTCTACTCGGGCAAGCTCGAGGCCGGCTCGCGCGTGCTCAACGTGACGTCCGGCAAGACCGAGCGGATCGGCCGCATCCTGATGATGCACGCCAACGACCGCGAGGACGTCTCCGAGGTCTACGCGGGCGACATCGCCGCGGCGGTCGGCATCAAGCAGGTCGTCACCGGCGACACGCTGGCGGCGCCCGACAAGCCGATCAAGCTCGAGTCGATGGTGTTCCCCGAGCCGGTCATCAAGGTCGCGATCGAGCCGAAGACGAAGGTCGACCAGGAGAAGATGTCCGTCGCCCTCGGCCGCCTGGCCGAGGAGGACCCGACGTTCCAGGTCGCCACGAACGAGGAGACCGGCCAGACCGAGATCTCCGGCATGGGCGAGCTGCACCTCGAGGTGCTGGTCGACCGCATGATGCGCGAGTTCAAGGTCGAGGCGAACGTCGGCCGCCCGCAGGTCTCCTACCGCGAGACCGTGCGCGGCACCGCGACGAAGATCGAGGGCCGGTTCGTCAAGCAGACCGGCGGCTCGGGCCAGTACGGCATCGTCTACATCGACCTCGAGCCGGCGCCGGGCGAGGGCTTCGACTTCATCAACAAGATCAAGGGCGGCTCGATCCCCACCGAGTACATCCCCGCCGTCGAGAAGGGCGTCGAGGAGGCACTCGAGTCCGGCATCCGTGCCGGCTACCCGATGGTCGACGTGCGCGTCACGCTGACCGACGGCAAGTACCACGACACGGACTCGTCGGAGATCGCCTTCAAGATCGCGGGCTCGCTCGCGCTCCAGGAGGCGGCGCGCCGCGCGAAGCCGGTGCTGCTCGAGCCCGTGTTCTCCGTCGAGGTCACCGTGCCCGAGGAGTTCATGGGCGACGTGATCGGCGACCTCAACCGCCGGCGCGGACGCATCGAGGGCATGGAGGAGCGGGGTAACGCGAAGGTCGTGCGGGGGTATGTCCCCCTGTCGGAGATGTTCGGCTACGTCGGCGACCTGCGCTCCATGTCGCAGGGCCGCGCCACGTACACGATGCAGTTCGACCGGTACGAAGAGGTGCCGCCCAACATCGCCGAGAAGGTCGTGGAGGGTCGCACCGGAGAGCCGGTCCCGGCCTGACGCGCTAGTCTGCACGGGTTCGCCGTAGCGCGGGCCGCCCACGCACGTACCAACACGAGACTTACTGAAAAAGGAGCAACCCGAAGTGGCGAAGGAGAAGTTCGAGCGCGGCAAGCCGCATGTCAACGTCGGCACGATCGGTCACATCGACCACGGCAAGACGACGCTGACGGCCGCCATCACGAAGGTCCTCTCCGACACGTACGGCGGCCAGGCGCGGTCCTTCGACGAGATCGACAACGCGCCGGAGGAGAAGGCGCGCGGCATCACGATCGCGACCTCGCACGTGGAGTACGAGACGAACAACCGTCACTACGCCCACGTCGACTGCCCCGGGCACGCCGACTACGTCAAGAACATGATCACGGGCGCCGCGCAGATGGACGGCGCGATCCTCGTGGTGTCGGCGGCCGACGGCCCGATGCCCCAGACGCGCGAGCACATCCTGCTCGCCCGCCAGGTGGGCGTGCCGTACATCGTCGTGTTCCTCAACAAGGCGGACATGGTCGACGACGACGAGCTCCTCGAGCTCGTCGAGGTCGAGGTCCGCGAGCTGCTGTCCGAGTACGACTTCCCGGGGGACGACATCCCCTTCGTGATCGGCTCGGCGCTCAAGGCGCTCGAGGGCGACGAGGAGTACACCGCCAAGATCATCGAGCTCGCAGAGCAGCTCGACACCTACATCCCCGAGCCCGAGCGCGAGCTGGACAAGCCGTTCCTGATGCCGGTCGAGGACGTCTTCTCGATCACCGGCCGCGGGACCGTGGCGACCGGCCGCATCGAGCAGGGCATCGTCAACACCGGTGACACGGTCGAGATCGTCGGCATCAAGCCGGAGACCTCGAACACGGTGGTCACGGGCGTCGAGATGTTCCGCAAGATCCTCGACCAGGGCCAGGCCGGCGACAACGTCGGCTGCCTCCTCCGCGGCATCAAGCGCGAGGAGATCGAGCGCGGGCAGGTGCTCTGCAAGCCGGGCTCGATCACGCCCCACACGCAGTTCAAGGCGGAGGTGTACGTCCTCAAGAAGGAGGAGGGCGGCCGCCACACGCCGTTCTTCAACGGCTACCGCCCGCAGTTCTACTTCCGGACCACGGACGTGACCGGTGTCGCCAAGCTGCCGGAGGGCACGGAGATGGTCATGCCGGGCGACAACATCCAGATGGAGATCGAGCTGATCCAGCCCATCGCCATGGACGCCGGCCTCCGCTTCGCGATCCGCGAGGGCGGCCGGACCGTCGGCTCCGGGGTGGTCACCGAAGTCATCAAGTAGCACCCCTCCCGGCAGCGCTGCCGGGAGCGCACGAAGTCGGATACGACCTATTCGGAGGCGGGCCCCGGGCCCCGGGGCCCGCCTTCAGTGCGCAAAGCAACCACGCAGAGACACCAAACTTTCCAGCACACACCAGAGACCGGACAGAACGTGGCAACCGCCCAGCAGAACAAGATTCGCATCCGCTTGAAGGCCTACGACTCGTCGGCCATCGAGACGGCCGCCAAGGAGATCGTGGAGACCGCCACGCGGACGGGCGCGACCGTGTCCGGCCCCGTGCCGCTCCCGACCGAGAAGAACGTCTACGCGGTGATCAAGTCGCCGTTCAAGGACAAGGACTCGCAGGAGCACTTCGAGATCCGCACGCACAAGCGCCTCATCGACATCCACCAGCCCACGCCCAAGACGGTCGACTCGCTCCAGCGGCTCGACCATCTGCCCGCCGGCGTGGACATCGAGATCCGCCTCGCCTTCGGCTAGTCCCATGCCCGCCATCCTTGCCAAGAAGATCGGTATGACCCAGCGGTTCCTCGAGGACGGCCGCGTCGAGCGCGTCACCGTGCTCGAGGCCGGCCCGTGCCCCGTGACCGCGATCCGCACCCACGAGCTCGACGGCTACGAGGCCGTGCAGCTCGGGTTCGGCGCCGTGCGCGAGAAGGCGCTCTCGAAGCCGGAGCTCGGCCACCTCAAGAAGGTCGACGCGCCGCCCGTGCGCACGCTCGTGGAGTTCCGCGACGAGGCCGGCGAGCTCACGCTCGGCGACACGGTCACCGTCGAGGCGTTCGAGGTCGGGCAGATCGTCAAGGTCGCCGGCATCTCGAAGGGCAAGGGCTTCCAGGGCACGATCAAGCGCCACAACTTCTCCGCCGGTCCCAAGTCCCACGGCTCGCACAACGTGCGCGCCCCGGGCTCGATCGGCGCCTCGGCGACGCCCTCGCGCGTCTTCAAGGGCATCCGCGGCCCCGGCCACATGGGCGCCAAGCGGGTCACCCAGCGCGGCCTGACCGTCGTCGAGCTGATCCCCGACCAGAACCTGATGCTCCTGCGCGGCTCGGTCCCCGGGCCCAAGGGCGCCACCGTGGAGGTGCGCACCGATGGCTGATGCGCCGATCCTGGGCGGCAGCAAGAAGCTGAAGCTCGACGCCGACGTGTTCGGCGCGCCGTTCAACGGCCCGCTCGTGCACGAGTGCGTCGTGGCCGAGCTGGCCGCACGCCGCCGGGGCACGCACGCGACGAAGACCCGCGGCATGGTCCGCGGCGGCGGCGCCAAGCCGTGGCGCCAGAAGGGCACCGGCCGTGCGCGCGCCGGCTCGTCCCGCTCCCCGCTGTGGAGCGGCGGCGGCACCGTCTTCGGCCCGACCCCGCGGCACTACACCGTCAAGGTCAACCGCAAGGCGCGCCGCGCCGCGCTGCGCTCCGTGCTCTCGCTGCACGCCGAGCGCGGGTCGCTGTTCGGCGTCGACGCGGCCGGCTTCGACACGCCGTCCACCAAGACGGCGGCCGACCTGCTCGACGAGCGCCGCTCCGGCTCCGTGCTGGTCGTGCTGAGCGCCGAGGAGGCCGCGGCCGTGAAGTCCTTCCGCAACCTGTCCGGCGTCGTCGTGCTCGACGCGGAGAACGTCGGCGTGGCCGACATCCTCCGCCCGGCGACGCTCATCGCCTCGCAGGCCGCGGTCGACGCGCTCACGGTGCGCGCCGCGAAGACCAAGGAGACGGTGTGATGGATCCCAGCCAGGTGATCATCCGCCCGGTCGTCTCCGAGAAGTCCTACGTGCTGGCGACCGCCGACAAGTACACGTTCCGCGTGCACAAGGACGCGCACAAGACGCAGATCAAGCAGGCCGTCGAGGCGCTGTTCGACGTCAAGGTGCTCGACGTCCGCACGTCCGCCGTCCCCTCCAAGCCGAAGCGCCGGGGCTACACCTCGGGCCGCACGCGCGAGTGGAAGAAGGCCGTCGTGCAGGTCCGCGAGGGCGACTCGATCCCGATCTTCCAGGGCCTGGAGGCCGATCTGTAATGCCGGTTCGCAAGCCCAAGCCCACGTCGCCCGGGCGGCGATTCGTCACCTTCCCCGACTTCGCGGAGATCACGAAGACGCGGCCGGAGAAGTCGCTCACCGAGGGCCTCAAGAAGTCCGGTGGCCGCAACGCCAACGGGCGCAAGACCGCCCGCCACCGTGGTGGCGGCGCCAAGCGCCTGTACCGGATCGTCGACTTCAAGCGCCGCAAGGACGGGGTCCCCGCCCGCGTGGCCGCGATCGAGTACGACCCCAACCGCACCGCGTACATCGCGCTGCTGCACTACGCCGACGGCGCGAAGGCGTACATCCTCGCGCCGAGCCGGCTGCGGGTCGGCATGATCGTCGAGTCCGGCCCGACGGCCGACATCACCGTCGGCAACGCGCTGCCGCTGGCCAACATGCCGGTCGGCACCGTGGTCCACAACGTCGAGCTCCAGCCGGGCCGCGGCGGCCAGCTCGCCCGCTCGGCGGGCGCCGGCATCCAGCTGATGGCGAAGGAGGGCGACTACGCCACCCTGCGCCTGCCCTCCGGCGAGATGCGGATGGTCCGCACCGAGTGCCGGGCGACGGTCGGGACGATCGGCAACGCCGACCACCAGAACATCACCGTCGGCAAGGCCGGCCGCAAGCGCCACATGGGCGTGCGCCCGCAGACGCGCGGCACCGCCATGAACCCGGTGGACCACCCGCACGGCGGCGGCGAGGGCGCCACGCCGCTGGGCAACCACCCGCAGACGCCCTGGGGCGTGCCGACGATCGGCTACCGCACCCGCAAGAAGGGCAAGAGTTCCGACCGCTACATCGTCCGCGGCCGCCGCCGTGGCAAGAAGGGCAGCCGCTGATGTCACGCTCCAGCAAGAAGGGCCCGTGGGTCGAGGACCGGCTGATGGAGCGCATCGAGCAGATGAACTCCTCCGGCTCCAAGACGATGATCCGCACCTGGTCGCGCACCTCCACGATCTTCCCCGACATGGTCGGGCACACGATCGCCGTGCACGACGGGCGCAAGCACGTCCCGGTGTTCGTGTCCGAGTCGATGGTCGGCCACAAGCTCGGTGAGTTCGCGCCCACGCGCACGTACCGAGGTCACGAGAAGTCCGGCAAGGTCCGATGACCGACGAGAAGAAGAACAGCAACGAGGATCAGGTCGAGCGCGCCGACGAGGAGGCCGCCCGCGCGGTCGCCGCCGCCGAGGACGCGGCCGAGGCCGCCGCCGAGGCGGAGGCCGCCGCCGACGCGGGCGAGGCCGACCCCGAGGTCGCCGACGCCGCGAGCGCCGCCGCCGACGAGGCCGCCGACGCCGCCGAGCAGGCCGAGGAGGCCGCCGAGGTGGCCGAGGCCGCCGCCGAGCAGGCGAAGCCGAAGCGCGCCCGCAAGCCGCGCGCGACCGCGGCCGCCGCCGGCGACGACGCCGAGACGGCGGAGAAGCCGAAGCGCTCCCGCGCGAAGAAGAAGCCCGAGCCCGTCGCCGAGACGGCCGACGAGACGACCGCGGAGCCGGTCGCGGAGACCGCCGCCGAGGCGGCACCGCCGACGCCGTCGCCGAGGACGAGGCCGCCGAGGAGGCGCCCGCCAAGCCGCGCCGCCGCCGCACCCGCCAGGCCGAGGAGCCCGAGGCTCCGGCCGAGCCGGCGCCCGCGCGCCGGCGCGACCGCCGTCCCGCGTCGCCCGCCGGCGTCGAGGTCCGCGCGCAGGCGCGCTACGTGCGCACGTCGGCCCGCAAGGCCCGGCTCGTCTGCGACCACATCCGTGGCAAGGACGTCGCCGAGGCGCGCGCGATCCTGGCCTTCACGCCGCGCGCGGCGGCGAAGGACTGGGCGAAGCTGCTCGAGTCCGCCGTCGCGAACGCGGAGCACAACCACGAGCTGGTCGGCGAGGACCTCAAGATCTCGGCCGTCTACGCCGACGAGGGCCCGACCCTCAAGCGCTACCGCCCGCGGGCGATGGGCCGCGCGACGCGGATCCGCAAGCGCACCTCCCACCTGACGATCACGCTCACCCCGAAGGAGCTCTAGAGCATGGGGCAGAAGGTACATCCCGAAGCCATGCGCGTGGGGTACATCCACGACTGGAAGTCGAACTGGTTCAACGAGCGCCACTTCTCGGACTTCCTGATCGAGGACGTGGCCATCCGCGACCACATCACGAACAAGCTGGCGCACGCCGGCCTGTCCGACATCACGATCCGCAAGGACGCGGCCGAGGTCGAGGTGAACATCCACACCGCGCGGCCCGGCATCGTGATCGGCAAGTCCGGCTCCGAGGTCGACGCGCTGCGGCGTGATCTGCACCGCCTCACCGGCAAGGCCATCAAGGTCAACATCCTCGAGATCAAGCGCCCCGAGCTCGACGCGAAGCTGGTCGCCCAGTCGATCGCCGAGCAGCTCGTCAACCGCGTCGCCTTCCGGCGCGCGATGAAGCGCGCGCTCACGAGCGCGATGCGCTCGGGCGCCAAGGGCTGCAAGATCCAGGTCTCCGGCCGCCTCGGCGGCGCCGAGATGGCGCGGACCGAGATGTACAACGACGGCCGCGTGCCGCTGCACACGCTGCGCGCCGACATCGACTACGGCTTCTACGAGGCCCGCACGACGTTCGGCCGCATCGGCGTCAAGTGCTGGATCAACAAGGGCGAGATCATGCCCGCCGGCTACACCGGCGCCGACCTCACCTCGCTGGACGAGCCGGGCCCCGGTGGCCCCGGCGACCGTGACGACCGCCGTGGCGGTCGCGACGGGCGCGGTGGCCGCGACGGCCGCCGTGGCGGTCGCGACGGCGGCGGCGGGCGCGGCGGTCCGGGCGGCCGTGGCGGCCAGGGTGGCCGCGGCGGCGGTGGCGGATACGGCGGCGGCGGTGGCGGCCGTGGCGGCCAGGGTGGCCGCGGCGGCGGAGGCGGCCGTGGCGGCGGAGGCGGGTACCGCGGTGGCGGCGGCCGTCCCGACCTGAGCGGAGGGATCAGCCGGTAATGCTGTCCCCGAAGCGCGTCAAGTTCCGCCGGCAGCACCGCGGGCGCAAGCCCGGGCTGTCGCGCGCCCAGCAGAAGGTCGAGTTCGGCGAGTACGGGCTGAAGACCCTCGAGGCCGGTTGGCTCACCAACCGCCAGATCGAGGCTGCCCGTATCGCGATGACCCGCAAGATCAAGCGTGGCGGCAAGGTCTGGATCAACGTGTATCCGGACAAGCCCGTGACCAAGAAGCCGGCCGAGACCCGCATGGGCTCCGGCAAGGGCTCGCCCGAGGGCTGGGTCGCCGTCGTGAAGCCCGGCCGCGTGATGTTCGAGCTCGCCGGCGTGCCCGAGCCGCTGGCCCGCGAGGCGCTGCGCCTCGCCGGGCACAAGCTGCCGGTGAAGACCAAGTTCGTCCTCCGCGAGGACCTGGAGCACGCGTGATGAAGCCCCGTGAGCTGCAGGACATCGACGAGACGACGCTGCGCGAGCACCTCGTGACCGCGCGGCGTGACCTGTTCGGCCTCCGCATGCAGCACGCCACCGGCGAGCTGGAGAACACGGCGGGCCTGAGAACCGCAAAGCGAGACCTCGCCCGCGCGCTCACCGTGGCGCGCCAGCGGGGCATCGATCCGCGAGCCGCCGACGGCGACGCGGTGACGAAGGCAGGGAACGAGTGATGGCTGAAGACGAGAAGACCCCCGAGACGACCGAAGAGACCACCGCCGAGGCGACCCCCGAGGCCGCCGCGACCGAGGCCGCCCCCGAGGCCGCCGAGGCCGAGGCGACCCCGGAGGCGACGGAGGACGCGCCGGCCGAGGCACGCGCCGTCGAAGCCTGCCGCCGACGACCCGTCGCGACCGCCTCGAGGCGCGCCGCGCCGCGCGCCGTCCCGGCCCGCGCGGGCCGGTGACGGCCGAGCAGCGCGAGGAGGAGCGCCAGGCCCGCCGCCAGGCGACCGCCAAGCAGCGTCGCGCGTACCGCGCGAAGCTCAAGGAGCGCCGTGCCGCCGCGCCGAAGGAGACGCGCGAGCCGCTCGTCGCGCCCGAGGTCGGCTCCGGCCGCCCGAAGGTGCGCCAGGGCGTCGTGGCGTCGGCCAGGGGCGACAAGACGATCACCGTGCTGATCGACGTGACCAAGCGGCACCGCCGCTACCACAAGATCATGCGCTCGACGCAGAAGCTGTACGCGCACGACGAGGCGAACAACGCCAACGAGGGCGACACCGTCCGGATCGTCGAGTGCCGGCCGATGAGCCGCTCGAAGCGCTGGCGGCTCACGGAAGTGCTGGAGCGTGCCAAGTGATCCAGAACGAGACCCGGCTCAAGGTCGCCGACAACACCGGCGCCCGCGAGATCCTCTGCATCCGCGTCCAGGGCGGCTCGCGCCGCCGCTACGCGGGCGTGGGGGACATCATCACCGCGACGGTCAAGCAGGCCACCCCGCAGGGGACGGTCAAGAAGGGCGAGGTCGTCAAGGCCGTCGTCGTGCGCACGAAGAAGGAGTTCGGGCGCGAGGACGGCACGTACATCTCGTTCGACGAGAACGCGGCGGTGATCATCGACGCCCAGAACGCCCCGCGCGGCACGCGCATCTTCGGCCCGGTCGCGCGCGAGCTGCGCGACGGCGGGTTCATGCGGATCGTCTCGCTCGCCCCGGAGGTGCTCTGATGAAGCTGCGCACCGACGACGAGGTCATCGTGATCTCGGGCAAGGACAAGGGCAAGATCGGCAAGATCCTCCGCGTCGACCGCAAGCGCGGCCGGGTCTTCGTCGAGGGCATCAACATCGTGAAGCGCCACACGCGCCCGAACCCCGCGCGCCCCAACGCGCAGGTCGGCGTGATCGAGCGCGAGGGCCCCGTGCACGTGTCCAACGTGGCGCTGCTGGACCCCAAGGACAAGAAGCCGACGCGCGTCGGGACGCGCCGCACCGAGGAGGGCTCGCGCATGCGCGTGACCAAGCGCTCGGGCACGGAGATCGACTAGGACATGGCTCGTCTGAAGGACACATACAAGGAGCAGGTCAAGGGACGGCTGATCGAGAAGTTCGGCTACTCCTCCCCGATGCAGGCGCCTGAGCTGACCAAGATCACGCTGAACATGGGCGTGGGCGAGGCCAAGCAGGACGCCAAGATGCTCGAGGCCGCCAAGGAGCAGCTCGCCGCGATCGCCGGCCAGCAGCCCAACGTGCGCCGCGCCCGCAAGTCGGTCGCCGCGTTCAAGCTGCGCGAGGGCATGCCGGTCGGCCTGTCCGTCACGCTGCGCGGCGAGCGCGCGTACGAGTTCCTCGACCGCCTCACGGCCGTCGCGATCCCGCGGATCCGCGACTTCCGGGGCCTGAACCCGCGCTCGTTCGACGGGCGCGGCAACTACTCGATGGGCGTGCGCGAGCAGATCATCTTCCCCGAGATCGACTACGACAACATCGACCAGGTGCGCGGCCTGGACGTGACCATCACCACCTCCGCGCAGACCGACGCCGAGGCCTTCGCGCTGCTTGATGCGCTGGGCATGCCGTTCTCCCGCGAGGGACGCCCGGCCGGCTTCGAGTCCTTGAACGACCAGGCCGTCGCGGCCTGAGGAACCGAGAGAGGAACTCAATGGCCAAGACCTCCCAGATCGTGCGGTCCAACCGACCGCCGAAGTACAAGACCAGGGCGTACACGCGCTGTCGCAAGTGCGGCCGGCCGCGTGCCGTCTACAAGAAGTTCGGCCTGTGCCGGATCTGCCTGCGCGAGCTCGCGCACGAGGGCTACATCCCCGGCATGACCAAGTCGAGCTGGTAGGGGATCGCGCAATGAGCATGACCGACCCCATCGCCGACTTCCTGACGCGCATCCGCAACGGGATCATGGCCGCCCACGAGACGGTCGAGATCCCCTCGTCGACGCTCAAGAAGGAGCTCGCCCGGATCCTGCGCGAGCAGGGCTACATCGAGTCCTTCGAGACGACCGAGGGCCGCCCCGGCGCCGCCGGCGAGCGCATCGTCGTCACCCTGAAGTACACCGAGAACCGCACGTCGGTGATCTCGGGGATCCGGCGCGTCTCGCGCCCGGGTCAGCGGACCTATGTCGACGCCAAGCACATCCCCAAGGTGCTCGGCGGCATGGGCACCGCCATCGTGTCCACGTCCCACGGCGTGATGACCGGCCACGACGCGCGCAAGGCGGGCGTCGGGGGCGAGGTCGTCGCCGAAGTCTGGTAGCGCCATGTCCCGCATCGGACGCAAGCCCATCCCGGTCCCGGAGACCGTCTCCGTGACCATCGAGCCGGAGATCGTCCGCGTGGCCGGCCCCCGCGGCAACCTCGAGGAGCGCAAGGCGCGCGTCATCGAGGTCACGCAGGAGGACGGCCAGCTGCTCGTCTCGCGGCCGACCGACCGCGCCGAGCACCGTGCGCTGCACGGCCTCACGCGGACGCTGATCGCGAACATGGTCGAGGGCGTGACCACCGGCTTCACCAAGACGCTGGAGATCCAGGGCGTCGGCTACCGGGCGCAGCTCAAGGGCCGCGACCTCGAGCTCGCGCTGGGCTACTCCCACCCCGTGCCGATCAAGGCGCCGGAGGGCATCGAGTTCGAGGTGCCCCAGCCGACGCGCGTGATCGTCAAGGGCTCGAGCAAGCAGCAGGTCGGCCAGATCGCCGCCGTGATCCGCAAGCAGCGGCCCCCGGAGCCCTACAAGGGCAAGGGCATCCGCTACGAGGGCGAGTACGTCGCCCGGAAGGTCGGGAAGCGCGCATGAGCACCGTCACGTCACCCCAGCGGCGCCTCAAGCGGCGCCGCCGCGTCCGCGCGAAGGTGCGCGGCACGGCCGAGCGCCCGCGCATCGCCGTGTTCCGCTCCAACCGCGGCATCTCCGCCCAGCTCATCGACGACGACGCCGGCCGCACGCTGGCCGCCGTCAACTGGACCGAGGCCGATCTCCGCTCGCTCAAGCCGATGGAGCAGGCGTCGCGCGCCGGCGCCGTGCTGGCCGAGCGCGCGAAGGCCGCGGGCGTCGAGGGCGCGGTCTTCGACCGCGGGGGCTACCGCTATCACGGCCGTGTCAAGGCCCTGGCCGAGGGCGCCCGCGAGGGCGGGCTGACCTTCTAAGGTGGGTGGGCGAAATCATGTCTGCTCCTGATCGCTCCGTCTCCCCCGCCGGCCTGGACCTCCAGGAGCGCGTGGTCGAGATCAACCGCGTCGCGAAGGTCGTCAAGGGCGGCCGCCGCTTCTCGTTCACGGCCCTCGTGGTCGTCGGCGACGAGAACGGCACCGTCGGCTACGGCTACGGCAAGGCCAACGAGGTCCCGCTCGCGATCCAGAAGGGCGTCGAGAACGCGAAGAAGCGGCTGTTCCGCGTGCCGCGCCACGGCGCGACCATCACGCACCAGACGACCGGCATCTTCGGCTCCGGCCGCGTGTTCCTGAAGCCCGCGTCCCCCGGTACCGGCGTGATCGCCGGCGGCGGCGTGCGCGCGGTGCTCGAGCTCGCCGGGATCCACGACATCCTCTCGAAGTCGCTCGGCTCGCAGAACCCGATCAACCTGGTCAAGGCGACGATCGCCGGGCTCCAGGACCTCCGCAAGCCGGAGGAGATCGCGGCGCTGCGCGGCCTGTCCGTCGACGCCGTGCTCGGCCTGTCCAAGCCCGAGCCCGTCGCCGAGACGCTGTCCGCCGACGCCGACGCCGAGCCCGCCGCGGCGGAGGCTGAGGCCGAGGCGCCCGCGGAGGAGACCGCGCCGGCATGAGCACGTACGTGATCAAGCAGGTCCGGTCGGCCAACGGCACGAACGGCAAGCAGCGCGACACGCTGCGCTCGCTCGGCCTGCGCAAGATCGGCCAGAGCGTCGAGCGCCCGGACACGCCGCAGCTGCGCGGCATGCTCCACTCGGTGCGCCACCTGATCGTCGTCGAGGAGAAGTCCTGATGCCCCCCGCGAAGAAGAAGGTCGAGGAGCCGGTCGAGGAGACCCTCGTCGGCCTCCACAACCTCGCGCCGGCCCCCGGCTCGCGCAAGGACCGCAAGCGGATCGGGCGCGGGCACGGCTCCGGCCACGGCAAGACGTCCGGCCGCGGGCACAAGGGCTACGGCTCCCGCGCGGGCGCCAAGGACCGTGCGCGGTTCGAGGGCGGGCAGAACCCGCTCCACATGCGGATGCGGAAGCTGCGCGGCCCGAACAAGAAGATGTCGATGCCGTTCGAGATGTTCCGGACGCACACCCAGCCGGTCAACCTGGCCGACCTGGAGCAGCGCTTCGAGTCCGGGGCCTCCGTCGACGTCGCCGCGCTGAAGGCGGCCGGCCTCGCCACCCGCCGGGACATCCCGGTCAAGGTGCTCGGCCGCGGTGAGATCACCAAGCCGCTCACGGTGCACGCGCACGGCTTCTCGAAGTCGGCGCGCGCGGCCATCGAGGCCGCCGGCGGCAGCTGCCAGGTCATCGAGTAGCCGCCCGCCGCACCAGTGCTCGCGACGATCCTGAACAGCTTCAAGGTCGCGGACATCCGCAAGAAGCTGCTGTTCACGGCAGCCCTTCTCGCGCTGTACCGCCTCGGGTCGTTCATCCCGGTGCCGGGCGTCTCCACGGAGGCGCTCGACAACCTGCAGGACACCTACGCCGGCTCCGACATCCTCGGCTTCCTGAACCTCTTCACCGGGGGCGGGCTGTCGCGGATCGCGATCTTCGCGCTCGGGATCATGCCGTACATCACGGCCTCGATCATCCTGCAGCTCCTGACGGTGGTCTCGCCGTCGCTGGAGAAGCTGCAGAAGGAGGGCGAGGTCGGCCAGGCGCGGATCACGCAGTACACGCGCTACCTGACCGTCGCGCTCGCCGCCGCGCAGGCCGTCGGCTACGTCTTCCTCTTCCGCTCCCAGGGCAACAGCTCCGGCACCCCGGTGTTCGACGAGCTTCAACCCCGGCTCGGTGCTGCTGATCGTGCTGTGCCTGACCGCGGGCTGCGTGCTGCTCATGTGGATGGGCGAGCTGATCACCCAGCGCGGCATCGGCAACGGCATCTCGCTGATGATCTTCGCCTCGATCGTCTCCGGCCTGCCGAACGGCATCAGCGCCTGGTGGACGAACCCGGACCAGGTCTTCAAGGTGATCATGCCGTTCCTGGCGCTCGGCATCATCGCGGCGATCGTCTTCATCCAGGAGGGCCAGCGGCGGATCCCGGTCCAGTACGCCAAGCGCGTGATCGGGCGCCGGATGAGCTCCGGCGGCCAGACCTACCTGCCGCTGCGCGTCAACATGGCCGGCGTCATCCCGGTCATCTTCGCCGCCTCGATCATGGCCTTCCCGCCCACGGTCGGCCAGCTGATCCCGGGCGCGGAGGGGCTCGCGAACTTCTTCTCGCCGAACGGCTGGGCGTACATCGTCGGCGAGACGGTGTTCATCATCCTCTTCACCTACTTCTACACCGCCGTGACCTTCAACCCGGTCGACCAGGCCGACAACCTGAAGAAGTACGGCGGCTTCATACCCGGGGTGCGACCAGGGCGGCCCACGGCCGAGTTCCTCGACCGCATCCTCGCGCGCCTGACCTTCCCAGGAGCCTTGTACCTGGCCGCGGTCGCCGCGCTCCCGACGATCCTGATCAACCAGACGTCGGCCAACTTCTACTTCGGCGGGACGTCGATCCTGATCGTCGTCGGCGTCGCGCTCGACACGATGAAGCAGCTCGAGGCGCAGCTCATGATGCGCAACTACGAGGGCTTCCTGAAGTAGGCTGGCCCGCTTGAGCGAGCTCAACCTCATCCTCCTCGGCAAGCCCGGGGTCGGCAAGGGCACCCAGGCGCAGCGCCTGAAGGACGACTTCGGGCTCCCCTACATCGGCACCGGCGACCTGCTCCGCCAGCACAAGGCGGAGGGCACCGAGCTCGGGCAGGAGGCCGCCTCCTTCATGGAGTCCGGCAAGCTCGTGCCCGACGATCTCGTGATCCGGATGATCCTCGAGGAGATCGACGACAAGGGCGCCGACGGCTTCCTGCTCGACGGCTTCCCGCGCACGATCGTCCAGGCCGACGAGCTCGGCGAGGCGCTCGAGGACAAGGGGCGGTCGCTGACCGCCGCGCTCTACATCGACGCGGACGACGACACCGTGGTCGAGCGGCTCTCGGGCCGCCGCCAGTGCGCGAACGGCCACCTCTACCACGTGACCTTCGACCCGCCGAAGAACGACGGCTTCTGCGACCAGTGCGGGCGTCCGCTGATCCAGCGCGACGACGACCGGCCGGAGTCGATCCGCGCGCGGCTCGAGACCTTCCATCGCGAGACCGAGCCGCTGATCGGGTACTACGAGGAGCGCGGGCTGCTGAAGCGGTTCGACGGGTCGCGGCGCCCGGATGAGGTGCACGACACGATCCGTGCCAGCCTCGCCGCGCTCCAGCTCGAAGAACGACTGTGATCATCCGCAAGACCCCCGCCGAGATCGACGCCATGGCACGGGCCGGCGAGATCCACGTGCGGACGATGAACCTGCTCGCGGGGAAGATCCGCGCGGGCGTGACGACGGGGGAGCTCGACGCGGCGGCGGAGAAGTACATCCGCTCGCAGGGCGCGACGCCCGCGTTCAAGGGCTACCGCGGCTTCCCCGGCTCGATCTGCGCGTCGCCGAACCACATGGTCGTGCACGGGATCCCCGGCGGCTTCAAGCTGCGCAAGGGCGACATCCTCTCGGTCGACATCGGCGTGGTGAAGGACGGCTGGGTCGCCGACGGCGCGCGGACGTTCGCGCGTCGGGGAGATCTCGCCGGTCGCCGCCAAGCTGCTCGAGGTGACCGAGGCCTCGCTGTTCGACGCGGTCGAGCAGTGCCAGGTCGGCAACCGGCTCGGCGACGTCTCCCACGCCGTGCAGGAGCGGGTCGAGTCGGAGGGCTTCTCCGTCGTGCGGTCGCTCGTCGGCCACGGCATCGGCCGCTCGATGCACGAGGAGCCGCAGATCCCCAACTACGGCCCCCCGGGCAAGGGCCCGGTGCTGGAGGAGGGGATGGTGCTGGCGATCGAGCCGATGGTCACCGCCGGCCGCCACATGGTCCGGATGGGCGACGACGGCTGGGCGATCTACTCGCAGGACGGCTCGCTGGCCGCGCACTTCGAGTTCACGGTCGCGGTCACCGCCGCGGGTCCGCGGATCCTCACGCCCTGGCACGAGCCGGGCGCCGCCGCCGCGGCGTAGCCCGGCCGAGGTGCATCAACGCAGCACGCCCATGGTCCGGGGCCCGGCGTCGCTGCGTTGAGGTCGCATGACGACCGTTATCGCAGCACGGACCGCCCGCGGAGCGGCGGCGTGCTGCGTTGATGCTCATGGCGCGGCGGGGGTCGCGCGGCGGACCCGGCGGACCGCCAGCCACAGCGCCCACAGCACGCCGAGCGCCGCCAGCACGCCGGCGATGATCGTCTCGCGCCCGTCGCACTCGCCGCGCTCGTCGCAGTCCGACCGCGTGCAGGTCCGCGCCGACAGCGCCCACGCCGACGGGTCGTCCCAGCGCACGCCCTGGAACGCCGGGCCGCGCGGGGAGTCCATCTCGCCCGGCACCCAGCCCGCGCGGCTGGCGCCCCAGCGGCCGTCGTAGCGCATCCACGGCGGCGCCTCCGCCGCCACGCGCACGACCCGCGGCCGCATCCGCACGCCGAGGCCGTCGGCCTCGTCGTTCGGGTCGGGCCACGTGCGGTCGCGCACGCCCGGGCGGAAGTACGCCGCGTGCGAGCCGCGCGCGAGGAAGACGACCGGCCGGCCGGACGGGCGGATCCGCAGGCCGCGCGTCCCGCACGCCTCCGCGACCGAGTGCTGCGCGTAGACGCCCTGGACGATCCGGCCGCGCCGCAGGCGGTACTGGACCACCTCCCAGTCGCCCTCGTGGCGCCCCGTCCGCAGCAGCCCGCGGTCCTGCGGGTTGTCGGCGAACAGCATCCAGTACTGGAGCCACTCCCCGTCGCGGCGCCCGTAGAGCGTCGGGACCGCCGGGCCCGGCCGGACGCCCGGCACCCGGCCGGCGAACGCCTGGACCGAGGTGAGCGGCGCCGGCTCGTCCGGCCGCGTGGATGACCACCGGCGCGTGCCTGGCCAGCGGCCCGGAGGCGGCGGAAGCGGGCGCGGCGAGCGCAGCGAACGCGGCCACCGCCGCGAACCCCCGGATCGACATGACGGCGCATGATGACGCCGCCGCGCCGCGGACGGTGGGCGCCGCCCTGTCCAAGCGGCGCCCACCCGTGTCCGAGGAGGACTGCTGGCCGGTGTCAGGCCGGCGCAGCCTCAGCGGATCCGGCCGTCGCCGGCGTGGACCCGTTGAGCTTGACCGACGCGGCCGCGGGCGAGCCGTACAGCTCGGCGTCGGGGATGAACTGCTCCGGGTAGCCGTACATCCCGTGCTCGGAGATGTCGAGACCGGCGACCTCCTGCTCCTCGGTGACCCGCAGCCCGATCGTCTTCGAGATCGCGTACCACGTGATCAGGCACAGCGTGAGGACGAGCGCGAAGACGACCACCACGCCGAGCGCCTGGTCGCCGAGCTGCTGGAACGAGCCCGAGTAGACGAGGCCGCCCTCCGGGTTGCCGACGCCCGCGTACTGCGCGAACCGCGGCGCGGTGAACAGGCCGCAGGCGAGCGTGCCCCAGATGCCCGCGGCGCCGTGCGCCGAGAGCACGCCGACCGGGTCGTCGACCTTCTTGTCGATCGCGATGATGCACGGGACGACGAGCAGGCCGCCGACGATGCCGATGATCGGCGCCGCCCAGTTCTCGACGTAGCCGGACGGGGCGGTGATGGCGACGAGGCCGGCGATCAGGCCGTTGCAGACCATGCCGATGTCGACCGTGCGCTGGAACACGACGGTCGCGAAGTACGCGCCGAGGATGCCGCCCGCGGCGCCGAGCATGGTGACCATCGCGACCTCGGCGAAGCGGCCGTCCGTGATGCCCAGCGTCGAGCCGGCGTTGAAGCCGAACCAGCCGATGAGCAGGATGAACATGCCGAGGCCGAGGATGTACATGCTGTGGCCCGGGATCGGGCGCGGCGTGCCGTCGGCGCCGTACTTGCCGCGGCGCGGGCCGAGGATGAGCAGCGCGGCGAGCGCGCCGGTCGCCCCGACGAGGTGGACCGCCGTCGAGCCGGCGAAGTCCTGCATGCCGACGTTCGTCTGCAGCCAGCCGCCGCCGAAGACCCAGTGCGAGGCCAGCGGGTAGATGAAGCCGGCGAACACGAGCGCGAAGATCGCGTGCGCGTGGAACTTGATCCGCTCCAGGGTCGAGCCCCAGACGATCGCGAGGCAGACGGCGCAGAACGCGAACTGGAACAGCCACTTCGACTCGACCAGGGCGTCGGAGAGGCCCATGATCCCGAACGCCTCCTGCGGGTCGCCGTAGTCGCGCAGGAAGAAGCCGTTGTGCCCGATGATCTCGCCGTTGCCGAACGCGAAGGCGAAACCACAGGCGTAGTAGACGAAGGCGGCGACGGCCATGCCGATCAGCGCCTTCGGGACGAGCGTGCCGACGTTCTTCATCCGCGACATGCCGGCCTCGAGCGAGAGCAGGCCCGCGAGCATGAACAGCACCAGGACGGCGCTGATCACGACCCACAGGGTGTTGACGGGGACGGACTCCCCGAGCACGCCGTTGTTGGCGGCGTCGAGTGAATCGGCCATCGCGGAGGCCGGCAGCGCCAGCGCCCAGCAACAGCCCGCCGGCCGCGGCCGGCAGCAGCTTGGACTTCATGAGATCCTCCTCAGGAACAGTGACGCCGGAAGCCTGTCCAACGGGGCTCCCGGGTCCTATCTCCCGGCGGTCGGAACCGGCGTGGGAGATGCTGTACGCGGTGTCGAGGAGGTCGGACCGAGACGTCCGTAGGCGGCGCGCTATACTCGCTGGTCGCGTTCGGGGCCGCGAGGGCTCGGCGTGCGTCACGGAACGGTAGCGGCGGCCGCACGGGCAGCCAGAGCCGTCCCGCTGAGATCAGATACCGAAAGGGACCATGAAGGTACGACCGTCGGTCAAGCCGATGTGTGAGAAGTGCAAGATCATCCGCCGGCACGGCCGCGTGCTGGTGATCTGCCAGAACCCGCGTCACAAGCAGCGTCAGGGGTAAGAACTTTGGCTCGTATCTCGGGGGTCAACATCCCCCTCAACAAGCGCGTCGAGATCGGACTCACGTACATCTACGGAGTCGGTCGTCCCACGTCCAACAAGCTCCTCGCCGAGCTCGGGATCAGCCCGGACACCTACGTCCGGGACCTCACCGAGGACGAGGTCACCAAGCTGCGCGATCTCATCGACCGCGACTTCACCGTTGAGGGCGACCTCCGCCGCGAGCGCTCCCAGGCCGTCAAGCGCCTGATGGAGATCGGCTGCTACCGCGGCATGCGCCACCGGCGCGGCCTCCCCGTGCGCGGGCAGAACACCAAGACCAACGCTCGCACGCGCAAGGGTCCCAAGCGCATGTCGATCGCCGGCAAGAAGAAGGCGACGAAGAAATGAGCCCAGCCCCCCGTCGCCCCCAGCGCGGCCGCCGCCGCGTCAAGAAGAACGTCCCGATCGGCCAGGCGCACATCAAGACGTCGTTCAACAACACGATCGTCGCCCTCACCGACCGCGAGGGCAACGTGATCGCGTGGGAGTCCGCCGGCGGCGCCGGCTTCAAGGGCTCGCGCAAGTCGACCCCCTTCGCCGCGCAGGTGACCGCCGACGCGGCCGCGCGCAAGGGCATCGAGCAGGGCATGCAGAAGGTCGAGGTCTTCGTGAAGGGCCCGGGCTCGGGCCGCGAGACCGCGATCCGCTCGCTGCAGGCCGCCGGGCTCGAGGTGACGGGTGTGCGGGACGTCACCCCGCAGGCACACAACGGCTGCCGCCCCCGCAAGCGGCGCAGGGTGTAGTCCGATGGCACGCGATACCTCCCCTCAGTGCAAGCAGTGCCGCCGCGAGGGCCAGAAGCTGTTCCTCAAGGGCGAGCGCTGCCTCACCGACAAGTGTGGCGTCGAGCGCCGCTCGTACCCGCCGGGCGAGCACGGCCGCGGCCGCCAGAAGCAGTCCGAGTACCGGGTCCAGCTGCGCGAGAAGCAGAAGGCCCGCCGCTACTACGGCGTGCTCGAGAAGCAGTTCCGGATCTACTACCACAAGGCGTCCCAGCAGCCCGGCATCACGGGCGAGAACCTGCTGCGGATGCTCGAGTGCCGCTTCGACAACGTCCTCGTGCGCCTCGGATTCGCCGCGTCGCGCCGCCAGGCGCGCCAGCTGATCCTGCACGGCCACTGGACCGTCAACGGCCGCCGCGTGAACATCCCCAGCTACCAGGTGCGCGAGAACGACGTGATCGCCATCAAGTCGGGGACGGGCGCCGAGACGGTGGTCCGCGACTCGACCGAGCTCGTGGCCCAGGTCCCGGCCTGGTTGCAGGCGGACCACGACGCCCTGACGGCGAAGGTGCTGCGCAAGCCGGAGCGCGCGGAGATCGCCGCGCCCGTGCAGGAGCAGCTCATCGTCGAGCTGTACTCCAAGTAAGTCTTCGCTGCCCGCGCGCCGCATGTCCGAGCGCGGCGCGGCGGGCCGCTCCCCCGATTCAAGACACGACGTTAGGACCCTGATGCTCGACTTCCAGATCCCACGAATCACCGCCGAGACGGTCGAGGAGAATCGCGGCTCCTTCACCGTCGAGCCGCTGGATCGCGGTTTCGGCTACACGTTCGGCAACTCGCTGCGGCGCGTGCTGCTGGCGTCGCTCGCCGGCGCGGCCGTGACCTCCGTCCGGATCGAGGGCGTCGCACACGAGTTCTCGACGATCAAGGGCGTCTCCGAGGACGTCACCGACATCGTCCTGAACCTCAAGGGCATCGTCTGCCGGATGCACTCCGACGCCACCGAGGTCGAGGCCCCGCTGGTCGTCACCGGCCCCGGCGAGATCACGGGCGAAGGACATCGACCTGCCCTCGGGTGTCGAGATCCTCAACCCGGACGCGCACATCGCCACGCTCGAGAAGAAGACCAAGCTCGAGCTCTACCTGACGATCGGCCGCGGCCGCGGCTACCGCCCCGCCGAGGACAACAAGTCGCCCGACCAGCCGATCGGCGTCATCCCGATCGACTCGATCTTCTCGCCGGTCAAGCGCGTCGCCTACTCCGTCGAGCAGGCGCGCGTCGGCCAGCGGACCGACTTCGACAAGCTCACGCTCGACATCGAGACCGACGGCTCGATCGACCCGCAGGCCGCGCTCCGCGAGGCCGCCGAGATCCTGATCTCGTCGCTGGCGATCTTCACCGACGAGGACCGGATCGAGGAGCTGCGCGCCGGTCCCGGCGGCGTCGGCGCCCTCGACAACGGCGCGGGCGCGGGCCAGGCGGCGCTCGCCGGCGTCGGCGGCCGCCCCGGCGGCGGCCCGATGGACGACATCCTGATCGAGGAGCTCGAGCTCGGCGTGCGCTCGTACAACTGCCTCAAGCGCGCGGGCATCCAGACGGTCGGCGACCTCATCGGCAAGTCCGAGGGCGAGCTGGCGGCGATCCCGAACTTCGGCAAGAAGTCGATCGACGAGGTCGTCGAGACGCTGTCGCAGCGCGGCCTGAACCTCCGCACCGACTAGGCTCTACGACCGCCATGCGCCACCAGAAGACCCGACACAAGCTCTCGCGCGACTCGGCGCATCGCAAGGCGATGCTGGCCAACCTGTGCGTCGAGGTGATCGACCACGAGCGGATCAAGACCACCCAGGCCAAGGCCAAGGCGGTCAAGCCCGAGCTCGAGAAGCTGATCACGCTCGCCAAGAAGGGCGACCTGCACGCCCGCCGGCAGGCGATCTCGACGCTGCAGCACCCCGACAAGGGCGTGATCTACAAGCTGTTCGAGGAGATCGCCCCGCGGTACGCGGAGCGCCCTGGCGGCTACACGCGCATCCTGAAGCTCGGCCCGCGTCCCGGCGACGCGACCGAGATCGTGTACCTCGAGCTGGTGTAATCAAGGCGCTCACCCGAGCTTGCGAGGGTGAGTAAGCCGCACCGGTGATCACCAAGCTCACTCTCGAGTACGACGGCACCCCGTTCGCGGGCTGGGCGGCGCAGCCCGGCCGGCGGACGGTGGCGGCCGAGCTCGAGCGGGCGCTGAGCACGGTCCTGCGCCAGCCCGTCGACCTGACGGTGGCGGGCCGCACCGACCGCGGCGTCCATGCGCTCGGCCAGGTCGTCTCCTACCCCGGCCCGCCGCCGGACCTCCGCTCGGTCAACGCGGTGCTGCCGGACGCGATCGCCGTCCTGCGCGCCGAGGAGGTGCCCGACGGCTTCTCCGCCCGCCACGACGCGCTGACGCGCGCGTACCTCTACCGCGTGCTCGCGCGGCCCGCGCCGTCGCCGTTCGAGCGCTCGCGCGCGCTCTGGTGGCCGCACCGGACCGACGTCGCCGCGCTCGAGGCCTGCGCCGCGGCGCTCGTCGGCACGCGCGACTTCACCGCCTTCACCCCCACCGAACACCTACCACCAGCGCTTCCGCCGCGACGTGGTCGCGGCCGCCTGGCGCCGCGACGGCGAGCTCCTGCGGTTCGAGATCGAGGCCGACGCCTTCATGCGCCACATGAACCGCGTCCTGGTGGGGACGATGCTCGAGGTCGCCGGCGGCCGCCGCAGCCTGGCGGACTTCGAGCGCCTGCTGACCGGGCGCCCGCGCGCCGAGGCGGGCGCGACCGCCCCGCCGCACGGCCTGTACCTGGCCGCCGTCCGCTACTGAACTATCCTCGCTGCCGTGCCCGACCTCGGCGATCCGACCTCCTACCTCGAGCTCCAGACGGGCGTGCCCGTCTACACGGCCGACGGGAGGAGGCTCGGGCACGTCGAGCAGGTCCTCGCCGACGACAGACGCCGACATCTTCGAGGGGCTCGTGGTCGCCACGCGCCCTGGCCCCGGCGGGCACCGCTTCGTCGACGCGACGCAGATCGACCGGCTGTACATGCGCGGCGTCACGCTCACGCTCGATCACGCCGCGACGGAGCGGCTCCCGGAGCCGGGTCGCCGCCGCCCGTAGGCCGTGCGGGTCCTGCTGACCAACGACGACGGGATCGAGGCCGAGGGCCTCCAGGCGCTGCGCCGCGCGCTGCTCGCGGTCGGCGACGTCGAGCTCGCCGTCATCGCCCCCGACTCCAACCGCTCGGCGATCGGCCGCGGGATCACCACGCGGCGGCCGCTGTGGGTCCAGGAGGTCGACTTCGGCGACGGGACGGTCGGCTACGCGACCGACGGCACGCCGGTCGACTGCGTCCGCTTCGCGGCGCTCGGGCTGGTCGAGGGCTTCGAGGCCGACCTGATCGTCTCCGGCATCAACCACGGCTCCAACCTCGGCGACGACATCACCTACTCGGGCACCGTCGCCGCCGCGCTCGAGGGGCTCGTGCTCGGGCTGCCGGCGATCGCCGCCTCCCAGCAGTCGCTCGCGCGCGAGATGGACTTCCGGCTCGGCCGCCACTTCGAGTTCGACGCCGCCGCGGCCTTCATCGCGCGGATGGTCGAGGAGATCGACGACGTCCCGCTCCCCGGCGGCACGCTGCTCAACCTCAACTTCCCCGCCGGCCACATCGCCGGCGTCGAGGTCGCGCGGCTCGGCAAGCGGATCTACCGCGACGAGCTGGTCCTGCAGGACGAGGAGTCCGGCCGGCGCCAGTACCGGATCTACGGCGACGCGCCCGACTACGAGCGCCAGGAGGGGACCGACCTGGCCGCGGTCGCCGACGGGCGCGTGGCGGTGACGCCGATCCACTTCGACCTCACCGACGAGCCGGGGATCGAGACGCTCCAGGCCTACGACCTCGCGCGTCTGCTCGAACCGGCGGCCGAAGAGCTGCCGTGAGCGCCGCGGAGCGTGTGGCCGAGCTGCGGAGGCAGCTCGAGCACCACGGGCACCGCTACTACGTCCTCGACGACCCGGAGATCGGCGACGACGCCTACGACGCGCTGCTCGACGAGCTGCGTGGGCTGGAGGCCGAGCATCCCGAGCTCGTCACGCCCGACTCGCCGACCCAGCGGGTCGGCGGGGCGCCGATCTCGAAGCTGGAGAAGGTCGCCCACCTCCAGCCGATGCTGTCGCTCGCCAACGTGCGATCGGCGGAGGAGCTGCGCGCCTGGATCGCCCGGATGCGCCTCCACCTCGCGCGCGAGGGGATCGAGGACCCGGAGTTCAGCTACGTCGCGGAGCCCAAGATCGACGGCCTGGCGATCTCGCTCGTCTACCGCGACGGCGTGCTGGAGCGGGGCGCCACGCGCGGCAACGGCGAGATCGGCGAGGACGTCACCCACAACCTGCGCACGATCCCGGCGATCCCGCTCCGGATCGACGACGCGCCGCCGCTCGTCGAGGTCCGCGGCGAGGTGTACATGTCGCTGCCCGACTTCACCGCGCTGAACGAGCGCCGCGCCGAGCAGGGGCTCTCCACGTTCATGAACCCGCGCAACTCGGCCGCGGGGACGATCCGCCAGCTCGACCCGGCGCTCGCCGCCGAGCGGCCGCTGTCGATGTGGTGCTACGGCATCGGCGCGACCGAGGGGCTGCGCTTCGGATCGCACTGGGAGAGCCTCGAGTGGCTGCGCGCGCACGGGTTCCGCGTCAACGGCGACGTCGAGCGCCTCTACGGGGAGGACGAGGTGGTCGCCCGCTGCCTGGGCTGGCAGGAGCGGCGCGGCGCGCTCGACTTCGAGATCGACGGCGTCGTCGTCAAGGTCGACGACCTCGAGCTGCAGCGCCGGCTGGGGAGCGTCGGGCGGGACCCGCGCTGGGCCGTGGCCTGGAAGTTCCCGCCGACCACCGCGGTGACCCACCTGCACCGCGTCGCCTGGAACGTCGGCAAGTTCGGCGACCTGCACCCGTTCGCGGTGCTCGAGCCGGTCCACGTCGGCGGCGTCACGGTCAAGCTGGCGACGCTGCACAACGAGGAGGACCTCGCCCGCAAGGACATCCGCTCGGGCGACGACGTGATCGTCCTGCGCGCCGGCGACGTGATCCCGCAGGTCGTCTCGCCCGCGCCGCACGCGGTCGAGCGTCCCGACCGCTCGCCGCCGGAGCGGCCGCCGGCGCGCTGCCCGAGCTGCGACACCCCGACGGTCAAGGCCGGCGTCTTCACCCGCTGCCCGAACCGCGACTGCCCCGAGCGCCGCTGGCAGCTGCTCAAGGCGTTCGCGGCCGTGATGGACGTCGACGGGCTGGGGGAGAAGCAGGTCGCGACGCTCCAGGAGGCCGGGCTCGTCAGCACCGCGGCCGACTTCTACCGGCTCACCAAGGCGCAGCTGCTGGAGCTCGACGGGGTCGGCGAGGTCAGCGCCCAGCACCTCCTGGACGCGCTGCAGGCCTCGCGCGAGCGGCCGTTCGGGATCGTGCTGTTCGCGCTCGGCATCGAGGGCATCGGCTACGTCACGGGCCGCAAGCTCGCGCAGCAGTTCCGCGACGTCGACGCGCTGCTCGCCGCGAGCGCCGAGGACATCGCCGCCACGCCGGGCATCGGCCCGGTCGTCGCCGAGCTCATCCACGGGCAGCTCCAGGACGAGCGGCTGCGCGCGCTGGTCGACGACCTGCGGCCGTACGTCCGCTTCGAGGCGGAGGGCGCGCCGCCCGGCGAGGGGGTGCTGTCCGGCCGCACGCTCGTCCTGACCGGGACGCTGCCCGACCTGACCCGCGAGCAGGCGACCGAGCGGATCCTCGCCGCCGGTGGCCGCGTCACCTCGTCGGTCTCGCGCAAGACCGACTACGTGGTCGCCGGCGACGCGGCCGGCTCGAAGCTCGAGAAGGCGGAGCGGCTCGGCGTGCCCGTGCTCGACGAGGCCGGGCTGCTGGCGCTGCTGGACGGCTAGGGCCGGTAGTTGGCGAGCGCGATCGCCATCCGGTCCTGCAGGACCCGCGCGCTCCACGGGTTCACGTAGTTCATGAGGAACGCGAAGGCGACCTGGCCGCCGAAGCGGGTCGAGCAGTAGCCGGCCAGCGCGGAGACGTCGCGCAGCGTCCCCGTCTTGGCGCGGCAGCGGTCCTGCGCCGCGGTGCCGCGCATCCGCCCGGCGATCGTCCCCGACCGCCCGGCCACGCCCAGCGAGCCGGTGAACGCGACGTCGTCCTGCAGCGCCGCGAGCAGCGTCACGACGTCGCTCGGCGACGTGCGGTCGGAGCGCGAGAGGCCCGACCCGTCGACGATCCGCGGCGACATCCCGAGCTCCCCGAGCTCCTCGGTCGCGACCTGCGCGCCGGCCGCGGTGCTCCCCGCCCCGCCGTACCGCGAGCCGACGACCTTGATCAGCGTCTCGGCCATGAAGTTGTCCGACGGCTGGTTCATCTGGCGCAGGAGGTCGGCGAGCGGGGCCGAGCGCCAGGCGCCCACCGGCACGGCCGCCTCGGCGGTCCCGCCGCGCCGCGCGCCGCGCGCGACGTCGACGCCGAGGTGGCGCAGCTGCTTGGCGAAGAACGTCGCCGCGAAGTTGGCCGGGCGGTTCTGGAAGTAGGGCGCGCTGCGGCCGGTGCGGCCGCGGTTGAACGTCAGCGCGGACAGCGGGCCGCCGACGTCCGAGCTGAGCGCGAAGCCCGACGACGGCACGCCGCGGCGGGTGTCGAACGCCGACTCGTCCCCGATCACGCGGCCGGTGATGCGGCGGACCCCCGCCTGGGCCACCTGCTGGGCGAGGTTGCTCGAGTCGACCACGTCGAAGTTCGGGTCGCCGCTGCCGCGGAGGTAGAGGTCGCCCCGGACGACGCCGGCGGCGGGCGCCGTCTCGGCCAGCGCCTCGGTCGCGAGCCGCGCGGCCGGCCCCATCCGCCGCAGCGCGGTCGCGGACGTGTAGAGCTTCTCGACCGAGGCCGGCATCCGCGGCGTCCCCGCGCGGATCGAGTAGAGCTTGCGGCCCGACTGGAGGTCGACGACGTACGCGCCGGAGCCGGCGCCCGCCTGGCGCATCTGCGCCGACAGCGCCTTCACCGTGCCCGCGCGGCCCGCCGCCTGGGCGGCGGCCGGCGCGAGCAGGAGGGCGAGCAGGCAGGCGAGCGGGACGAGCCGGGGCATCGGAGCGGTCATCGAGGGTACGGAACCCGCCGGACGCGCGAAAGTCGCCCTCCGCTGGCATCCTGGGGCCTCGCATGCCGCTCGACGTCGCCGCCTACCTCGCCCGACTGGGCGTCGAGCATCCCGGGCCGCCGAGCGCCGCGGGCCTGCGGGCGCTGCACGAGGCCCACGTCGAGCGGATCGCCTACGAGGCGCTCGAGATCCAGCTCGGCCGGCCGACGACGGTGGACCCGCGCGAGTCGGCGGCGCGGATCGTCGAGCGCGGCCGCGGCGGCTACTGCTACCACCTCAACGGCGCCTTCTCGCTGCTGCTCGAGACGCTCGGGTACCACGTCGTCTGGCACCGCGCCGGGATCCAGGTCGGCAGCGATCCGGGGCCGATCACCGCCGAGCGGGCCAACCACCTCGCGCTGACCGTCCACGGACTGCCGTCCGAGGCGTCCCCGGGCGGCGACTGGCTCGCCGACGTCGGCCTCGGCGACGGCCTGCACGGGCCGCTGCCGCTCGTCGCGGGCAGCCACGTCCAGGGGCCGTTCCGCTACACGCTCGGCCCGTCGGGGACGGAGCCGGGCGGCTGGCGCTGGGACCACGACCCGGCCGGGTCGTTCGTCGGGATGGACTTCCGGCCCGGGCGCGCGACCCAGGCCGACTTCCGCGCCCGGCACGCGTACCTCTCCACGTCGCCGGACTCCTCGTTCGTCCGCACCTGCAGCGTCCAGCGCCGCGACGCGACCGGCGTCGACGTGCTCACCGGCTGCGTGCTCACGCGCGTGGGTCCCGGCGGGCGGCCGCCGCTCGTGCTCGACGCCGCCGCCGACTGGTACGCCGTGCTGCACGACGTCTTCGGGCTGGCGCTCGACGACGTGGACGCGGACGAGCGGGCGCGGCTGTGGCGCCGGATCCGGACCGCGCACGAGGCCTGGCTGGCCGCCTGATCGGTCCTACGACGGGCCGTCTCGTAGGCTTAAGCCGCGGATGGGCAACGTCGTCAAGCTGGAGAGCGGCAGCCGCAAGCGCGCGGCAGGCACCGGCACGGGGCGGTCGTCGCGCGCCCGGCCGGCCGCGGTCGAAGACCGCGCTCGTGCTCGGCGGCGGCGGATTCACCGGCGCGGTCTACGAGATCGGGGCGCTGCGCGCGCTCGACCTGCTGTCGGTCAACCGCACCGTCAACGACTTCGACGTCTACGTCGGGACCAGCGCCGGGCGCGCTCGTCGCGGCGCTCACCGCCAACGGGGTCACCCCGGAGCAGATGATGCGGGTGGTCAACGAGGAGACGCCGACGCCGTTCCGCGACCTCAACCTCGACATGCTGCTGCGCCCGAACTACCGCGAGTTCCTCGCGACGGGCGCGAAGCTGCCGCTGCACCTGCTCGGGCTGCTGCGCGGGCTGGGCCGCAGCATCGGCTCGTTCAGCACGGTCGACCTGGCGATCGCGCTCGCCGACATCCTGCCCTCGGGGCTCTACTCGGGCTCCGGGCTCGAGGAGTACGTCCGCACCGTGCTCTCCGACCCGGACCGGACCGACGACTTCCGCCTGCTCGACCGCGAGCTCTACCTGGCGGCGACCGACCTCGACACGTGCGAGCGGCTGGTGCTCGGCGCCGAGGGCTGGGACGACGTCCCGATCTCGCGCGCCGTGCGCGCCTCGGCGGCGCTGCCGATGGTCTTCAAGCCGGTCGAGGTCAAGGATCGCGAGCTGATCGACGGCGGGATCGCCTCGACGACCAACCTCGACATCGCGGTCGAGGCCGGCGCGCGCTTCATCGTCGTCGTCAACCCGCTCGTCCCGTACGTCAACGACTTCAAGCAGGAGATCCCGACGCTGCTGGGGACGAAGGTCCGCCGCGTGTCCGACATGGGCTTCGCCAAGATCGGCTACCAGACGTTCAAGCTGCTGGCCTATCAGCGCCTGCACGAGATGGCGCGCCAGTGGCAGGAGCGCTACCCCGGCGTCGACATCGTCCTGATCGAGCCCGACCCCGACGACGAGCTGATGTTCGAGACGAACATCCTCAACTACACGTCGCGGCTCGACATCGCCCGCCACGGCTTCGAGTCGGTCACGGTCAAGCTCGCCTCGGACTACGACGACCTGCGCGAGGTGGCCAAGCGCCACGGCATCCAGATCTCCGCCACCCGCGTGCGGAAGGTCGTCCGCCACGCCGACGAGGCGGAGACGGAGAAGGCGGCCTGGCGCCGGATCCTCGAGCAGACGACCGGCGCCCTGCTGCGCCAGTCCGCCGCGGACTGAACTTCCGGAATCTTGACAATCGGGTACCGCCGGCCCTACGCGTCGCCGGCCATGCGCCGCCTGCTGCTGCTCGCCGCCCTGATCGTCGCCGGCGGCGCGCTGCCCGCGTCCGCGGCGGCCGCGCCGCTGGAGTCGTTCCAGATCCAGACCTTCATCCCCGGCCGGATCTGGTCGCAGACGGCGTGGATCCCGCAGGCGGTCGAGCCGCAGCTGGGCGCCGTCCGCCGGCTGAGCGCCGGCGGGCGGACGTTCAAGGGGATCTGGATGCCGGTCGCGATCAGCACGCTGTCGACGCGCTCGGGGTTCGCGGGCCTCTGGCGCGACCGCCGGTACCGCCCGCCGACGACGGCGGTGATCGCCGACACGCGGCTGACCGCGAAGCAGCGCCGGCGGTTCGCGCCGGTCGCGGAGCTGTTCCGCGACGCCGACGTCCTCGTCGTGGCCGCCGGCCACCCGGCGTGCGCGGGGATCACGCGCGCGCAGGCGCAGGCGGTCGTCCGTGGCCGCGTGACGCGCTGGTCGGCCGTCGGGGCCGCCGCGGCGGACGACCGCATCCGCGTGCGCCACCCGGTCGACGGGTTCGGCGACGCGGAGTCGCGCTTCGGCGTCATCCACCCCGGCGGCCTCGGCAAGCGGATGCCCTACGCGCCGGGCGCCAAGGGCGTGCGTGACGGCGGCGTCTCGGCGGCGGCCGCGGGCGACACCTCGATCGCGGCGATCACGAGCTGGTCGCGGCTGCGTCGGGTCGTCCCCGGCACGTGCGTCGTGCCGCTCGACGGGGTCGCGCCGTCGGACGCGACCGTCGGCGACCTGAGCTACCCCGAGGCGTTCCCGGTCACCTACCTGCGCCCGCGCTTCGCCATCGACGCGTACGACCGCGCGCTGTACGCGGCGATGGCGGCGCTGTTCCGCAGCGAGCGGTTCGCCGGCCTGCTCGCGCAGACCGGCGGGATCGTCCGTCAGCCCTCGTAGAGCGCGTCGATCACGTCGGCGTACTTCTCGTTGACGACGTTGCGCTTGACCTTGAGCGTCGGCGTCAGCTCGCCCGTCTCCTGCGACAGGTCGTGCTCGAGCAGCGCGAAGCGCTTGATCTTCTCCACCTGCGCGTAGCGCTCGTTGACGCGGTCCAGCTCGCCCTGGATCAGCTCGATCACCGCCGGCTCGCGCGAGAGCGCCGCCGGATCCTCCGGCAGGCCGTGCTCGCGGGCGAAGACGACGATCTCCTCCGGATCGAGGGTGATCAGCGCGACCGGGTAGGGGCGGCGGTCGCCGTGCATGACCGCCTGGGAGATCCAGCGCGACTGCTTGAGGTCGTTCTCGAGGTTGGCCGGCGTGAGGTTCTTGCCGCCGGCCGTGATGATGATGTCCTTCTTGCGGCCGGTGATGTACAGGAAGCCGTCGTCGTCGACGCGCCCGAGGTCGCCCGTGTGCATCCAGCCGTCCACGATCGCGCCGAACGAGGCGTCGTCGTTGCGGTAGTAGCCCTGGAAGATGTTCGGGCCCTTGAGCAGCACCTCGCCGTCCTCGGCGATCCGGACCTCCTGCCCGGGGAGCGGGCGGCCGACGGAGCCGAAGCGGTAGTTGTCGATCGTCGAGGCGGTCGCCGCCGTCGCCGTCTCGGTCATGCCGTAGCCCTCGAGCACCGGCACGCCGCAGGCGAAGAAGAACTCGAGGATCTCGGTCGCGATCGGCGCCGCGCCGGACGTCGCCTGGCGCAGCCGGCCGCCGAACGCCGCGCGGACGTTCTTGAACAGCGCCTCGTCGGCCGCGTCGAAGTGCGCCTGGAGCTCGGCCGGGACCTCCTGGCCCGCGGCCTGCAGGGCGCGGACCTTGAGCCCGACCTGCGTCGCGGCGCGGATCTGGTCCGGGTCGCCGTGGGCGGTGACCAGCGTGTACAGCTTCTCGAAGATCCGCGGCACCGACGGCAGGTACGTCGGCCGGACCTCGGAGAGCTCGACGATGATCTCCTTCGGGCCGCCGCCGACGTAGGCGAGCGTGGCGCCCATGTCGAGCACCGCGAGCTGGATCAGCAGCGCGAACGAGTGCGCGAGCGGGAGGAACAGGTACGCGACGTCGCCCGACAGCACGATCGCGTCGCGCTCGCACATCGAGACGACGTCGCGGTAGTTGCCGTGGGAGAGGACGCAGCCCTTCGGCGGGCCGGTGGTGCCGGAGGTGTAGATGATCGTGAACGGCTGCTCGCGCGTGACCGCGCGGGCGCGCTCGTCCAGCTCGGCGGCGTCGCGCCCCCGCCCGCGCTCGCGCACGCGCGTCCATGGTGAGCACCCCGGCGTCGTCCAGCCCCGCCGGGTCGATCACGATCACCGTCTCGAGCGCGGGCAGGTTCGCCCGCACGCGCTCGATCTTCGCCACCTGCGTGGCGTCCTCGCAGACGATCGCCCGGGCCCCCGAGTTGCCGGCCACCCACTCGCACTCCTCCGGCGAGTTCGTCGGGTAGATCGGGACGACGACGGCGCCGGTGGCCGCGATCCCGAAGTCCGCGTACGTCCAATCCGGCCGGGTCGCGCAGAGGATCGCGACCCGGTCGCCCGGCTCGATGCCCAGGTCGATCAGCCCGCGGCCGATCTCGGAGACGGTCTCGCCCAGCTCGGCGTAGGAGACGTCGTGCCACGCGCCGTCCCGCTTGTGGCGGATCGCCGTCGCGTCGCCGTGCCGTGCCGCGGCGAGGCCGATCAGGTCGGCGAGTGTCGTCGAGCCCGTCGCCTGCTCGTGCACGGGCACCGCGATGCTGCTCTCCATGGCTCCTCCTCTAGCTCTTCCTGAGGAGCCGATCGTATACGCGCGCAGTGGTGCGCGCGGCTTGTTGACTCGATGTCAGGCCGGTACGGCGCTGGCTGCGCTACCAGGGCTCGCGCCCTGTTCGGACAGGTTCGCCATGAACAGGGTCTTGTCGATGCGGCCCTGGAAGATGGGAACGCCCAACTCCATGCACTTCACGATGACCTCGCGACGCTCGAGGCCCGCCTCCCGGGCGAGCTCCGTGGGCGTGAGATGGATTGCCATCGACTGCGACCTCCCTGTGAGGTTTGTCACGTGACAGCAAGGTAACGCCTCGGCCGGACAGGCTCAACCACATCTGCTCAACGTGACCTAAACATCGCGCTATCACCCATCAAACCGGATTCGGGAGATCCACCCAGATGTGCTCGATCCCGAACTCGGTGGCGAGGAGATCGCCGAGCCGGCGGACGCCGAACGTCTCGGTCGCGTAGTGGCCGGCGCCGATGAAGTGGATCCCGGCCTCGCGCGCGTCGGCCATCACGTTCTCCTTCGGCTCCCCGGTGAGGAACGCGTCGTAGCCCTCGGCCACGGCGGCGCCGAGCCGGCTCGCGGCGCCGCCCGAGACGATCGCCAGCCGCCGCACCTCCGGCGGTCCGCCGTCGAAGACGAGCGGCTCGCGGCCGGTGACCGCCGCCACGCGCGCGAACAGCTCGGGCGCCGGCACCGGCGAGTCGAAGGTCGCGCCGCGCCCGATCCCCGCGAACGGCTCGTGACGGCTCGCGCCGAGCGCCTCGGCCAGCAGGGCGTTGTTGCCGACCTCCGGATGGGCGTCGAGCGGCAGGTGATAGGCGGCGAGCGCGATGTCGTGCTTGAACAGCGGCCGCAGCCGCTCGGCCAGCACCGGCGTCAGGCCGACCCCGTTGAAGCTCCAGAACAGCCCGTGGTGGACGAGCACGAGCTCGGCGTCCTCGGCCACCGCGCGGTCGAACAGCGCTCGCTGCGCCGTGACGCCGGTCACGACCTTCGTGACCGCCCGCGGGCCGGGGACCTGGAGGCCGTTCGGGCCGAGGTCGTCGAAGGCGCCCGGGTCGAGCAGGCCGTCGAGGTAGGCGATCAGGTGATCCAAGTGGACAGATGTTGCGTTTTACGAGGAGCCACTGCGGCAACAATGGCAGGACGGTCGAAGTGCCGGATTACGGTCCGGCAGCGATAGGGACTGGTTCGTCGAGATGGGCGTAGTCGTGATGCAGGCTGGAGCCGCTGTGCTCGCCGACCCGGCGGGTGCGGACGATGCCGCCCTCGTCGAGGCCGTCCGGCGCGGCGACGACCGCGCCTTCGAGGAGCTCTACGCGCGCTACCTGCCGCAGATCACCGGCTTCGTGGCCGGCAGGGTCCACGACCACGCGCGCGCCGAGGACATCGCGCAGGACGTCTTCGTCTCGGCGCTGCGCCGGATCCGCGCCACCGAGTCCGCGATCGCCTTCCGGCCGTGGATCTACGAGATCGCCCGCAACGCCTGCATCGACGCCTACCGGCGCGGGCGCCGGGCCGAGCAGGTGCCGCTCGAGAGCGAGCGGCTCGCGCCCGCCGACCGCGACCGGCTCGTCGCGGGCGGCCCCGCGCCCGAGGCGGCGGTCGCCGTCAAGGAGGAGCTGGACCACCTGCGCGGCGCGTTCGGCTCGCTGTCCGACGCCCATCACGAGATCCTCGTCCTCCGCGAGCTCGAAGGGCTCAGCTACGAGGCGATCGGCGAGCGGCTGGGCATGACGAAGGCGGGCGTCGAGAGCACGCTGTTCCGCGCCCGCCGGCGCCTGGGCGAGGAGTACGAGGACCTCGCGTCGGGCGAGCGCTGCGCGAGCGTGCAGGGGATCGTCGCCGACGCCGGGCACCGCCGCCTGGGCGTGCGCGAGCGGCGCCGGGTCACGAGCCACGCGGCCCACTGCGACCCGTGCCGCCGGCTCGCCGTGCGCGCCGGGTTCGAGATCGACGTCCCGCGCCGCCGGCGCGTCGCCCGCCGCCTCGGCGCCTGGCTGCCGATCCCCGCGATCCTGCGCCGCGGCGGCGAGCAGGCCGCGACCGCGGTCGCCGGCCGCGGCGGCTGGCTCGGCCAGCTGCCCGGCCTCCTCGAGCCCGGCTGGGGCAAGGCGGTCGCCGGCGTCGCCGCGCTCGCGATCGCCGGCGCCGGCGCCGGGGTCACGACCTCGCGCGGCGAGCAGCCGCCGCCGCCGCGGCGGCGCCCGCCTCCGCCGCGCCGGCCCGGGCCGCCGACGCCGAGCCGGGCATCCCGCGTCGCGCGGGGCCGCCGCCGAGTCGCGGGCCGAGCTCCGGCGCTCCGCCGTGGCGCCCGCGGGCGACCGCGTGGCGTCCAAGGGCGGGGACAAGCCCGCGGCGGCCCGCCGCGACGCGCCCGCGCGCGCCGGCGGCGGCGCCGACCGGGCCCCGGCCCGCGACGACCGTGCCGGCGGCGGCGCCGACGGGCGACAGCGGCGGCTCCGCGGCGACGGCTCGACCGGCCGCGACGCGTCGACGACCGTCGACCGGACGCGCCAGACCGTCCGCGACACCGTCGACGCCACCCGCGACACGGTCCGCAACACCGTCGAGGAGACGACCCAGGCCGTCCAGCAGGTGGGGCAGAAGGTCCAGCAGACCGGCCAGAACGCCGGCCAGACCGTCGAGCACGCGGGTTCGAACACGCAGACGACGGTGGACAACGCGACGCAGAACGTGCAGCAGACGCTCCAGCAGCCCGCGAACGTCGTGCCGAACGTGACGCAGACGACGCAGCAGGCCGTCGACGACGTGAGCAAGACGGCGGACGACGCCGTCAGCGACGTCGAGAACACCGTCGGCGGTCTGCTGAAGCCCTGAGCGAGCCGCTAGGATGGCCACTGCCTTCGGGGCGTGGCGCAGCCTGGTAGCGCGCACCGTTCGGGTCGGTGAGGTCCCGAGTTCAAATCTCGGCGCCCCGATAGAGGAGAGGCCCGCTCGCGCGGGCCTTTCTGCGTTCCGGGGCCGTAAGTGGGGGATGCCCGAACCCTCGCCGAGCCGCCGTCGACCGGTACGGTCGGTCGCTCCCCGGTACGAGCTCCCCCACCAAGACAGGAGTGCACATGAGCACGAGCAGCCTCGGCGCGGAGATCAGCGCGCTCGCGGCCCGGGTCGACGGCCCGGTCCTCGTCCCCGGCGACGAGGGCTTCGACGCCGAGATCACCCCCTTCAACCTGGCCCTGACCCATTCGCCCGACGTCGTCGTCGGCGCGACCTCGACGGACGACGTCGCCGAGGCGGTGCGCTTCGCCGAGGCGCTCGGGCTCCCCGTGAACGTCGTTCGCCGCCGGCCACGGGGACGCGCCCGTGAACGCCGGCGTGATGATCTCGACGAAGCGGCTGGACTCGGTCCGCATCGACCCGGCCGCCCGCGATCGCGACGGTCGGCGGCGGCACGCAGTGGCGCGCCGTCGTCGCCGCGGCGGCCGAGCACGGGCTCGCGCCGATCACCGGCGCGTCCGGCGTCGTCGGGGTCGTCGGCTTCCTGCTCGGCGGCGGCGTCGGGCCGCTCGCCCGCAGCCACGGCTTCGGCTCCGACCGGCTGCGCGGCGCGACCGTGGTCACCGGCGGCGGCGTGGTCGTCGACACCGACGACCACCCGGACCTGCTGTGGGCGCTGCGCGGCGGCCGCGCCGGGCTCGGCGTCGTGACCGAGGCGCGTGTCGCGCTGGTCGAGCTGGCGACGCTCTACGGCGGCGCGCTGTTCTTCGACGAGCCCCAGATCGACGCGGCCTTCCGCGCCTACGTCGACTGGACCGCCGGCACGGATCCGCAGGTCACGACGAGCGCGGCGATCGTCCGCTTCCCGCCGTTCGACGTGGTGCCCGAGCCGCTGCGCGGCCGGCGCATGCTGAGCGTCCGGTTCGCGTACCCCGGCCCGACGGCGGAGGGCGAGCGGCTCGCCGCGCCGCTGCGCGCGTTCGCGCCGGTCCACCTCGACGCGCTGGGCGAGCTCCCCGCCGCCGAGATCGCGCGGATCCACAACGACCCGACCGAGCCGGCCCCGTCCTGGGTCTCCGGCTCGATGCTCGCCGCGGTCGACCAGGACTTCGCGACCGCGTACCTGGCCGCGGCCGAGGCGTCGCCGTTCATCGCGGTCGAGATCCGCCAGCTCGGCGAGGCGACGACGCGCGACGTGCCCGAGGGCTCGGCGGTCGGCGGGCGCGCGGGCGCGTTCACGCTCGGCGTGGTCGCGGCCGACCCGTCGACCTTCGCCGGCGCCCAGGCCGCGTTCGACGCGCTGAAGTCCGCGGTCGCGCCGTGGATCTCCCCGCACACGACGGTGAACTTCATCGGCGTGCCGCGCTCGGCGGAGCAGTGGGCGAGCGCCTGGGACGCGGACACGTTCGCGAAGCTCGCGGTCGTCCGCCGCCGGTACGACCCGGAGCGCGTGTTCCCGACGCCGTACTGATCGGCGGTGGCATCTATAGTTGCCGGATGGCAACTGAGGATGCCACCGACCTCGGCGCCCTCGCCGACCGGATCGGGCGGGTCGTCCGCGCGCACCGGTCGGCGCAGGGCATGTCGCTCGGCGACCTCGCGCGCGCCAGCGGGCTCTCGAAGACGATCCTCGCCCGGATCGAGGGCGGCACCGGGAACCCGTCGGTCGAGACGCTGTGGCGGCTCTCGCGCGCGCTGCGCGTCCCGCTCGGCGCGCTGCTCGCCGAGGACCAGGCGCCGCGCGTGCGGGTGATCCGCCACGGCGCGGGGGAGGAGCTGCACGCGGACTCGGGCATGTCGGCCTGGCTGCTGCACGCCGAGGGCCGCGAGCACCGCTCCGAGGTGTTCGAGCTCGCGTTCGACGCCGGGCTGAGCCAGCGCTCCGAGCCGCACCTGCCGGGGGTGGAGGAGCTGATCGTCTGCACGGCGGGCCGGCTGCGGGTCGGGCCGGCCGGCGAGGAGGTGGAGCTCGCGCCCGGGGACGCCGTCTGGTTCGCCTCGGACGTCGCGCACACCTACGCGGCGCCCGTCGCCGCGCGGGCGCTCTGCTGGATGGTGTACCCCGGGTGAGGCGCGACGTGCTGCAGCCGGTGAGCGCCGGCCTGATCGCCTCGATCGTCGGGTTCTCGAGCACGTTCGCGCTCGTGCTCTCGGGCCTGCGCGCCGTCGGCGCGACGGAGGCGCAGGCCGCCTCCGGCCTGACCGCGCTCTGCCTCGGCATGGCGGTCGTCGGGATCTGGCTCGCGCTGCGCTACCGGCTGCCGATCGCGATCGCCTGGTCGACGCCGGGGGCGGCGCTGCTGATCTCGTCCGGGCCGCCGTCCGGCGGCTACGCGGCCGCGCTCGGCGCCTTCGCGGTGACCGGCGGGCTGATCGTGCTCGCCGGGCTGTGGCGGACGCTCGAGCGCTGGGTCGCCGCGATCCCCGTCGCGCTCGCGAGCGCGATGCTCGCCGGCGTCCTCCTCCCGGTCTGCCTGGAGCCGGTGCGCGGGGTCGTCGACGCGCCGCTCGACATCGGGCCGGTGGTCCTGGTCTGGGCGCTGCTGATGCGCTTCGCGCGCCCGTGGGCGGTGCCGGGCGCGCTCCTCGCCGCCGCGGTCGTGATCGCCCTCGACCCCGCGGAGGGGAGCGGCGGCTCGCTCGCGCCCGAGCTGACGCTGACCGCTCCGGCGCTCGACCTCGGCGCGCTGGTCAGCCTCGCGCTGCCGCTGTTCCTGGTCACCATGGCGTCGCAGAACATCCCCGGCATGGGCGTGCTGGCGAGCTTCGGCTACCGGCCGCCGCTGCGCCCGGCGCTGGTCTCGACCGGCGCCGCGACCGCGATCGGCGCGCCGTTCGGCGCGCACGCGATCAACCTCGCCGCGATCACGGCCGCCCTGATGGCGGGGCCGGACGCGCACCCCGATCCTGCCCGGCGCTGGATCGCCTCGGCGGCGAGCGGGGTCGTCTACCTCGGCTTCGGGCTGCTCGCCGGCGCGGCGGCGACGCTCGCCACGCTCGCGCCGCCGCACCTGATCGAGGCGGTGGCCGGGCTCGCGCTCGTCGGCGCGCTGGCGGGCGCGCTGACGACCGCGATGGAGGACGCCGGCCGCCGCGAGGCGGCGATCATCACGTTCGTCGTCAGCGCCTCCTCGATCACCGCGCTGAGCATCAGCTCGCCGTTCTGGGGGCTCGTCGCGGGCCTCGCCTTCCTCGGGCTGCAGCGCTTCCGGCCCGCGCGCCCCGCTCCGCAGGACGCGCCGCGCGACGAGGCGCGCGTGTAGCGCGCCGCCGCGGAGGGTGTACTTCCCGTATGGAGCGCCCTGACGAGCTGCGCGCGCTGGCCGTGCTGGCGGCCGCGGAGCTGGGCGGCGCCGCCGGCGGGATCGGCGGCGTCCACGACGCGATCGCGCAGCGCGTGTTCGGCGCGCTGGGCGCGCCGGCCGAGCCGGTCCGGCGCGCGCACGACGGGATCGCGCAGGGGACCTACGCGTCGATCGGCGTCGGCGGCGACGCTCGCGGGGCGCCGCGGCGGGCCGGCTCCTGGCCCTGCGCGACGCCGGCGACGGCCGGCCCGTGTCGGCGTCCCCGCGCGGCGCGGCGGCGCTCGGGGTGCTCTGCGGGCTCTACGGCGACGCGCTCGAGGCCTCCGGGTCCGACCTGGCGCAGCCGATGGCGCTGCGCGTGGGCGGGCGCGCGTGGCGCCGGAGCGCGCTGCGCTCGCCGCCGCGTACCCCGGGGCGGGACCGCGGCTCGTCGTGTTCCTGCACGGGCTGATGGAGACGGAGTTCGCGTGGCGGCTCGGCGGTCGCGAGGCCTACGGCGCGCGGCTCGAGCGCGACCTCGGCTGCACCGCGCTCGACGTCCGCTACAACAGCGGCCGCCACGTCTCGCAGAACGGGCGCTCGCTGGCCGAGCTGCTCGAGCAGGTCGTCGCCGCGTGGCCCGCCGAGGTGGCCCAGGTCGCGCTCGTCGGCCACTCGATGGGCGGCCTCGTCGCGCGCAGCGCCTGCCACCAGGCGGTCGAGGCGGGGATGGACTGGCCCGGCCGCGTCCGCCACGTCGTCAGCCTCGGCACGCCGCACGGCGGCGCCCCGCTCGCGCAGGGGACCCACCTCGCGGCGCACGCCCTGCACGCACTGCCCGAGACGCGGCCGTTCGCGCGCTTCCTGCGCCGCCGCAGCGCGGGGATCCGCGACCTGCGCCACGGATCGCTGGTCGACCGCGACTGGGACGGCCACGACCCCGACGCGCTGCGCGCCGCCGCCTGCGCCGAGGTCCCGCTGCTCCCGGGCGCGACCCACTGCTTCGTCGCCGCGACGATCACGCGCGACGCGCGCCATCCCGTCGGGCGGGTGCTCGGCGACTGGCTCGTGCTGGCGCCGAGCGCGTCCGGCCGCGGGCGGACGCGCCCGATCCCGTTCCGCGAGGAGGACGGGCTGAGCGTCGGCGGCACGCACCACCTCGCGCTGCTCAACCACCCCGCCGTCTACACCGCGCTGCGCGGCTGGCTCGCTACGCCGCCGCGTGCGGGGTTGCCCCGGACGATCGGTGGACGCGGCCGGCTAGGCGGCGAGGAAGGCGGAGCGGTGGCCGTCGCTGCGCCACATCACGGGGAAGAACGCCTCGTCGAGCTCGCGCTCGCCGGGTCGCCGGTAGTGCGAGTAGACCGGGTGCGGCGTCCCGTCGCTCCAGCTGGTCTCGGTCGAGACCATGTGGGAGATGATCGAGCGCCGCTCGGCGTCCGCGCGCTCGTTCGGCGGGCTGCCGTGGAACGTCCAGCCGTCGTGGAAGGCGCAGCCGCCGGCCGGCACCTCGATCGGCACGAGCTCGAGCTCGACGCCGTCGGGGGCGGAGTCGCGCACGTGGCCGAGCCAGTCGTCCGGCGCGTGGAACGTGCCGCCCGCGCCCGCGCGCGGCCAGTGGTTCGAGCCGCGGATGTAGAAGATCGTGCCGGTGTCGGCCGCCGTGTCGTCGAGCGCCATCCAGCAGGTGGTCATGTTCTTCGGCGTCAGGAACTCGAGGTACGCGGCGTCCTGGTGGCAGAGCAGCGCCTTGCCCGACGGCGGCTTCCAGATCATGTTGTCCTGGATCAGCCGCAGCCCCGGGAGTCCGGCGAGCCGCGCGCCGAACGACGCGATCCGCTCGGCCAGCACGGTCGCGGCCAGGGTCGTGTCCGCCTTCCACACGTTGCAGAGCTGGCGGGTGCGGTCGGGCGGGCTGGTGGCGGGGTCGTAGTTGACCTCGTCCGGCGCGATGCCGGTCTCCCACTCGTGCTCGAAGCAGCGGTGGAAGCGCTCGCGCACGCGCGCGACCTCGTCGTCGCCGAGCCAGCGCTCGACGACGAGGAAGCCGTCGCGCCGGTAGGCGTCGATCTGCTCCTTGGTCGGCTCCATCGCCGGAG
>CAVRTO010000025.1:0-22630 GCA_963724145.1 uncultured Solirubrobacteraceae bacterium | reverse complement strand
CCGCGCTGCGGGGGATCGCGGCGCTGCGGCAGGCGCTCGACGACGTCGAGCGGTCCAACGTCGTCCGCGCGCTCGACGGTGGCGCGTCGCTTGCCGCGATCGGCCGCGATCTCGGCATCTCGCGCCAGGCCGTGCACCGGCGCTACGGCGACTTCGCCTCCGGCCTGCGCTTGGACCCGACGCCGCGTCCGGCCGCCCCGGCCGAGCGGCTCGCCGACGGCCTGGTGCTCACGGACGCGGCGCGGCAGACGCTGCGCCACGCCGTGTCCGAGGCGCAGACCACGGGGGACGCGGTGCTCGGCGGCGAGCACGTGCTGCTCGCGCTGCTGCGGCCCGGGACCTTCGCTCCGCTCGACGGCGTCTCGCAGGAGCGCGCGCGCACCCACATCCTCGCCGCGTCGAGCGGCTCGAGCGTCTTCGCGCGCGATGGCGTCCGCCCCGACGCGCGGGGGTTCCTGGTCGCCGTCACCCTCGAGGCGCGCGCGCGCGGATCCGATCGCATCACGCCGGAGCTGCTGCTCCTGACCGCGCTCGGTGAGCCGGGCTCCGCCGCGGCGCGGACGCTGCGCGCGATCGGGGCCGATCCCGACGCGATCGCCGCGGCGCTCGCCTCACACGACGGGCGATGATCGCCAAGCCCGACTTCGGGGCGGAGCCGTTCGCGCTGGGCGAGGCGCGCGGCGTGGCGATCCGCGGGGAGCTCGACCTCGTCGCGGCGCCGGGTGTGACCGCGCTCGTCGACGAGGCGATCCGCACGAGCAAGGGCACCTTCGTCATCGACCTCTCCCAGCTCGGCTTCATGGACTCCACCGGCCTCACGCTGTTCATCCGCGCCCGGGCGCTCCTCGGGCAGGCGGACCGCGCGATCGCGGTCATCTGCCCGCCGGGCCAGGCGCGCCGCGTCTTCGAGGCCGCCGGGGTCGCGGACCTGTTCTCGCTCTTCGGGTCGCGCGAGGAGGCCCTCGCCGGGGGCGTCGGGCTGCGAGAGTCCGCGACCCGTGCCGTCCATTCACAGGAGTGAGCCGATGGGGCAGGCCGACGACGAGCGGACCGAGCTGATCCTCGCGACGCTGACGGAGGCGTTCGAGCCGCTGATGAAGGCCGACGCCGGCGCGTTCCGGACGAAGTTCCGCAAGATGGCCGCCGACCCGTTCGCCTTCTACCGCGGCAGCGCCTGCCTGTTCTACGCCGACATGCGCGACCTCGAGGACCGCTGGGCCGACGAGCGCACGGGCCGCGTCTGGATCCACGGCGACCTGCACGCGGAGAACTTCGGCACCTACATGAACGCGAACGGCGTGCTGACGTTCGACGTCAACGACTTCGACGAGGCCTACCTCGGCCACTTCTCCTGGGACCTGCGCCGGTTCGTCGCGAGCCTCGCGCTGATGGGCTGGCAGAAGGCGCTGCCCGAGGACGCCGTGCGCGAGCTCGCCGCCGGTTACCTGCGCGCCTACGTCGAGCGGGTGCACGTCTACGTCGAGGAGGAGGACGACGCCGCGCATGCGCTGCAGCTCGACACCGCCGAGGGGCACATCCACGACGTCCTCCGCCTCGCGCGGTCCCGGACCCGGATCGCGCTGCTCGACGGCCTGACCGAGCTGGACGGCGACGAGCGCCGCTTCCGGCGCTCCGGCCGCGCGCGCGAGCTCGACGACGACGAGCGCGGGCGCGTGCTGGACGCGTTCGCCGCCTACCTGGAGACGATCCCGCCCGACAAGCGCGACCGGCGCGAGATCTTCTACGCCGTCAAGGACGTCGTCGGCACGTCCGGCTTCGGGATCGGCAGCGCGGGCCTGGCCGCGTACAACCTGCTGATCGAGGGCCGCGACCAGGCGCACGAGAACGACGTGATCCTGACCATGAAGCAGGGCAACGTCGCCGCCCCCAGCCGCGTCGTCGAGGACGCCGCGGTGCGCGACCACTTCGAGCACGAGGGCCACCGCACCGTGATCAGCCAGCGCGCGCTGCAACAGCACACCGATCCGCTGCTCGGCCACACCGTCATCGACGGCGTCGGCTTCGTCGTGGCCGACCTCTCTCCCTACGAGGCCGATCTCGACTGGGGGGAGATCACCGAGCCGGAGGAGATCGGGCCGGTCGTCGAGGACCTCGGCCGCGCCACGGCCAAGATCCACTGCATCTCGGACTCCGACAGCGACGCGGGCCTCGTCGAGTTCTCCACCGAGGAGGCGATCGCCGCCGTGCTCGACGGCGAGGAGGACGCCTTCGTCGACGACATCACCGGGTTCGGCATCGAGTACGCGCAGCGCGCGCGGGCCGACCACGCGCTGTTCGTCGACGCGTTCCGCGGCGGGCGGTTCGACCTCGTGTCGGCGACCTGAGCCTCAGAGCAGCTCGTAGTGCACGGTCCGGTAGCGCATGACGCGATGGGCCAGGGGCACGAGCACCCGCTGCAGGACGCGGTGGCGACGCGCCAGCGCGCGCGCCGCGAGCTGCGCGTCGGCGCCGGTCAGGCACCGCGCCCGCGCGCCGATCACGGCGCCCGTGGGCGTGCCGGACAGCGTCGACGGCGCGACCTGGACGCGCGGGTCGCGGCGCAGCCGCTTCGCCTTGCCGGCGGTGTGCCAGGAGCGGAAGAAGGCGCGGTCGCCGTCGAACGCGATGCTCACCGGCGTCGCGACCGGCGTCCCGTCGCGCTTGAAGCTCGTCAGCACGATCGTCTTGGTCTGCCGCAGCGGCTCGAGGGATGCGCTCATGCACCCTGAGACGGAACCGCGCCGCGCGGCGTGACGGCTAGTTCAGGTCGGCGCGCTTGACCACCGCGTCGACCGCCTCGATGACCTCGGAGACGCGCCGGCAGACCTCGATCCCCGGGCGCGAGAGCGACCTGGAGGTCAGCCCGCGGCCGCCGATCACGAAGCCCGTGGACGGCCACTGCTGCTGCACCTCGTGGATCGCGATCAGCGCCTGGTCCTCGCCGCCCGGCATCGTCGCGCTCAGGCAGATGACGTCCGCCTCGTGCCGCCGCGCGGACACCGCGAGCGCATCTGCGGGCACGTCGGCGCCGACCATCACCACGCCGTAGCCGGCGTCGCGGAGCAGGCTGCCGGTCATCTTCAGGGCGACGACGTGCTGCTCGCCCTCCGGCGCGGCGAGCATCACGCACAGGCCGCCGCGCGCCCTCGCGACGCGCTGCGCCTCGCGCTCGAGCGCCAGCACGCGGATCGAGATCTCGGTCGCGATGTGCTCGTCGGCGACGGAGATCTCCCCGCGCTCCCACAGCTCGCCGACGAACCACAGCGCGGGGGCGATGATCTCGTCGTCGATCTCCGCCGTGCTGAGTCGCGCCTCGAGCGCCTCGCGGATCACGAGCTCGGCTGCGACCTCGTCACCGCGGAGCAGTGCGGCGGCGTACGCGCGGCCGATCCCCGTGACCTTCGCCTCGCGGGAGTCCGGCGAGTCGTTCTGAGGACGATCGCGCATTGCTCCTCTCGACGACCATAGCCCACCCGCCCGGCCGCGGCGTCGCGGCGTCGTCTAGTCGCGGCCGTGCATCGGCTAGGCGCCGTACGGGCCGCCGACGTTGCGCCACATGGCCGGGCGCGGATCGTCCGCGGTCGGCGGCTTGGGCCGCGCCTCCTGCGCGCTGAGGAGCGGGCGCTGCGACGCCACGCCCACCCTGACCACCGACCAGTGGCCCGGCGTGAGCTCGCGCGGGAGCCACGAGTGGGTCGCCCGATCGGCGTGCTCGCGGGCGAGCCGCCCGCACTCCGCGATCGCCTCATCCCTGGTCATGAGGAGAGCCTACGCCGAACCCTTTGGCGCCGGGTAAACGATGATCAGGCGGGCGCCGGCGGCGCGCCGTCCTCCTCGGCCTCGACCTCGGCGAGCCGGCGGTGGAGCCGGTCGCGCAGCTCGTCCGGCTCGAGCGCGCTCTGCGCGCGCTTCTTGCGTACCACGACGACGCCGCCGGCCGCGACGCCCGCGACCCCGGCGAGGCCGACGACCTTCCAGGGGATCCGCATGGACGCGTAGGTTACGGCCGTGCGCCAGGAGCCGACGATCCCGCTCGACGACGCGGTCGCCACGGCGGCGACCGGTGACATCTGGCTGTTCCGCGGCCGCTCGTTCGCGGACCGCGCGATCCAGACGTTCACCAACAGCCCGGTCAACCACGTCGGGATGGTCGTCGCGCTCGACGACCTGCCGCCGCTGCTGTGGCACGCCGAGCTCGGCCACTCGCTGCCGGACGTGTGGAGCGGCAAGCGCCAGCGCGGCGTGCAGCTGCACGTGCTCGACAAGGCGGTGCGGCAGTGGCGCGACCGCTACGGCCAGCGCGCCTGGACGCGCCAGCTCGAGGGCACGCTCACCCGCGAGCACGAGGACAAGCTGATCCGCGCGATCGACCGGATGGACGGCCGCCCGTTCCCGACGACGCCCGGCATGGCGCGGCAGTGGCTCGTCGGCCGGCTGCGGCGCGACACCCCGCTCGAGACGATCTACTGCGCCGAGCTGGTCGCCTACACCTACCAGCAGATGGGCCTGCTGCCCGCCCGCCGGCCCGCGAGCTGGTACGACCCGGGCCGGTTCTGGAGCGGCGACCGGATCGAGCTCGTCGAGCCGTTCGCGCTCGCCGCCGAGGTCGCGGTCGGCTAGCCCGAGCCGATCGAGGACCCGGCGAAGAGGAAGAACCAGGCCTCGAAGGCGAGGCCGGCCAGGACCACCGCGCCGATCAGCACCTTGTCGAGCGCGGAGAGCCCGCCGGAGGGCGCGTGCGCCGGGCCGCTGTTGAACGGCTTCATCCACGTCGTCTGACGCCGCGCCGCGGTCCGCCCGGCGAGCGCGTCGTGGGCGGCGCCCATCCGGTTCAGCGCCCAGACCAGGCCCGCGCACAGCAGGCCCATGACCACGATCACCGTGAGGACCGCGGTCATCGAGAGCCCGCCCGCCTCGCCCTGGACCTGCGCCCCGACCCAGATCGCGAGCAGCGGCGCGCCGGTGAAGAGGTTCACCGCGGCCAGGGCCATCAGCGCCAGGAGCAGCAGCCGCTTGGCGTGCGTCGCCGCCATCGCGGCCGAAGTGTCGCGCATCTCAGAGCGGCTTCGCGAACTCGGTGTACGTCTTGCGGACGTGCATCCCGACGTGCTCGTAGGTGCTCGCGCGCGCCCGCGCGCTGGTCGACCGACAGCCCTCGTCCTCCTCGACCACGCAGCAGCAGCGCCCCTGCGACCCCGTCGCCGCGCAGCGGCCAGCGTGTGCAGCGACGGCGCGAAGCCGGGGCGCCCGAGCGATCGGACCGCCAGCACCGCGTCGAGGTCGCCCGGCCCGAGCGGGCCGGTCGCGATCACCGCCCGTTCCCCTCCGCGTAGTCGAGCAGCGACTTGTCGACGAGCCACTCGACCGGCGCGCGGTCGTCGGTGTAGACGTCCCCGCCCGGCAGCCCGGGGGCCAGCCGCCGCGCGTCGGTCCGCGCCACCTGGGCGAGCTCGGGCGGCATGCCGAGCGCGGCGTTGCGCAGCCGCTCGGCCGACGGCCGCGTCGTGCTGCCGACCAGGAGCGTGTTCGTGTCCCTGACCGGGTCGCGGGTCACGTACGGGAACGCAGCGCCCATCGTCGCGGTCAGGACGCGCTCGAGCTGCGAGCTGCCCTCCGGATGGCCGACGTTGATGATCACCGCGCCGCCCGGCGCCAGCCGGTCGCGCGCCAGCTCGAAGAACTCCTTGGTGGCGAGGTAGAACGGGATGTAGGGCTGGCGGTAGGTGTCGAGGAAGATGAAGTCGTAGTGCTCGTCCGTCTTGCGCAGGAACGGGCGCGCGTCGTCGGTGTGGAGCCGCAGCTGCGGGCGCGGCTCGAGGCCGAAGTACTTCTCCCCGATGTCGAACAGCTCGCCGTCGATCTCGACGGCGTCGATGACCGTGTCGGGGAAGTACTTCGCGTACGCGCGCGCCACGGTGCCGCCCGCCACGCCGAGCATCGCGACCTTGCGCGGCGGCGTGTCGTGGAGCGTGAACGGGAGCGTCAGGTGCCCGTCCCAGTAGTTGCCGGTCAGCACGGTGTCGCGGCGCCAGATCGAGTGGATCGCCTGCCCCTCGTTGAGCTCGAGCTGGCGGCGGCCGTCCGGGTACTCGATCACCCGCGCGTACTGGTACGTCGTCTCCGCCTCGTGGATCACGCGCCCCTCCTCCGCCGCCTTGACGACGCCGACCGGCAGCAGCAGCAGCGCGGCGACGGCGAGCGGCGCCAGCATCCAGCGCCGGCCGAGGCCGAGCGCGGCCACGAGCGCGAGCAGGATCGCGTAGACGAGGAACGTCCGCTGCGTGCCGAGGAGCGGGATCAGCAGCAGCGAGGCGCTGAACGTCCCGACCAGGGAGCCGACCGTCGAGATCGCGTACATGCGGCCCGCGGTCTCACCGGAGTCCTCCACCCGCTCGAGCTTGAGCCGGATCGCCCACGGCGACACGGCGCCGAGCATCAGCACGGGGATCGAGACGAGCGCGAGGACCCCGAACAGCGAGCCCGCGAAGCCGCCGATCGAGACGTCGTCGAACGCGTCGACGGAGAGCGAGAGCAGCGGCTGGGCGACGATCGGGACGACCGCGAGCAGCACCGACGAGGCCAGCACCAGCCCGCACAGGCCCGGCAGGTGCGGGTGCCGGTCGGCGAGCCGGCCGCCGAACCAGTAGCCGATCGACAGCGCCACGAGCACGACCGCGATCGTGTTCGCCCACACGATCGTCGAGTCGCCGAAGAACGGCGCGATCAGCCGGGCGACCGCGATCTCGGAGCCGAGCGTGGCGATGCCGACGACGAAGACGAGCAGCTCGAGCGGCGGCCTGGGTCGCATGGCCGCCCCAGTATGGCGACGCTTTGTTCAGTCCTCGTAGGGCACGAAGTCGGCCTTGCGGGCGCCGCAGACCGGGCAGTACCAGTCGGACGGGATGTCCTCGAACGCGGTCCCAGGCGGGATCCCGCCGTCGGGATCGCCCTCGGCGGGGTCGTAGATGAACCCGCACGACTCGCAGATCCATTGCTGGACGGTTTCGGTGCTCATGCGGGACAGCCTAGTATCGGCGGCGATGGACGACGCCCGACCCGCGCCCGGCGAGGAGCTCACCGACGGGCCGCCGGTCGAGCCGCGCCAGGCGGCGACGGTGATCGTGCTGCGCGGCGGCGACGCCGCACTCGAGGTCCTGCTGCTGCGGCGGAATCCGGAGGCGCGCTTCATGGGCGGCGCCTGGGTCTTCCCGGGCGGCGCGGTCGACCCGGCCGACGGGGCGGCCGCGGCGGGTCCCGGCGCCGACGCCGCGCACCGCGCCGCGGCGATCCGCGAGGTCGCCGAGGAGGCCGGCCTCGCGCTCCCCGACCCGGCCGCGCTGATCCCGTTCAGCCGCTGGATCACGCCCGCGCAGATCACGATCCGCTTCGACACGCACTTCTTCCTCGCGCCGCTGCCGGACGGCCAGGAGCCGCGGGTGGACGGCGGCGAGATGGTCGCCCTGCGCTGGGACACGCCGGGCGGGGCGCTCGACGCCGGCCGCCGCGGCGAGCTCCAGCTCGTGTTCCCCACCATCAAGCACCTCGAGCAGCTCGCCGCGTTCGACACGACCGAGGCGCTGCTCGACTGGGCGACGGGCCGCGAGGTCGTCGCGGTCGAGCCGCGGGTGATCGGCGGCGAGGCCGCGCGCGTCGTCCTCCCCGGGGAGCCCGGCTATGCCGGCTGAGCCCTGGGTCGCGATCGGCGTGCCGATCGACTCCGTCGGACGCGCGGGCGGGACGGAGCTCGCGCCCGCCGCCGTGCGCGAGCGCGACCTCCTGGGCCGGCTCGGCGCGCGCGACGCGGGCGACCTCGCGCCGCGGATCCGCGGCGACGTGCGCGACGCCGAGACCGGCGTGATCGGGATCGACGGCGTCGTCGCCGTCACCGAGGCGGTGCGGGCGGCGGTCCGCGACGCGGTCGCCTCCGGCGGCCGGCCGCTGGTGATCGGCGGCTGCTGCACGGTGGTGCCCGGCGCCATGGCGGGCCTGCGCGACGCGGGCGCCGCGGCCGGGCTGGCGAACGTCGACGGCCACGTCGACGTCTACGACGGCGTCAGCTCCCCCACCGGCGAGGCGGCGGACATGCCCGTCGGCGTCGCGCTCGGGCGCGAGCCGGCCCGCTGGGTCGCCGCTGCCGGCGGCCCGTCGGTCGGCGCCGGGGACGTCGTCGCGCTGGGCGCGCGCGACCCCGAGGAGGCCGGCGACATCGCCGCCCTGCTGGCCGGTGAGCTGGCGGCGCTCGAGGTGCTCGGTCCCGCGGCGCTGCGTGCCGAGGGCCTCGCGGCGGCCGGCGAGCGCGCCGCGGCGCGGCTCGGCCGGTTCTGGATCCACCTCGACGTCGACGTGCTCGACGAGGCGGCGATGCCCGCCACCGACTACCTGATGCCGGGCGGGCTCGACTGGGACGAGCTGGCCGCGCTGATGGGCCCGCTCGGCGCCGCCCCGGGGCTCGCCGGGCTCAGCCTCGGTTGCCTGAACCCGGAGAAGGACCCGGACGGCGCCTACACGGACCGCACCTGCGACCTGCTGGCCGCGGCGCTCGCGTAGCGCCGCTCAGCGGTTCCAGTCGGGATACGCGGCGTCCTCGACGATGACCTTGGTCTCGCCGCCGCGCTTGTAGGGCACGGTGACCACGTCGTGGGCGTTGCCCGGGTCCGGCCCGCCCGTGTGCGCGAGGATCGTGCTGCCGTCCTTCGACAGGTCGAAGCCGACCGTGCCGGTCTCGAAGTCCTGCGACAGCGCGCGCGTCCTGCCGTTCGCCATCGCGACGGTGAAGCCGACCTCGACGTCCTGGCCGGTGAACGCGGCGAGCAGGCGCTTGCCGTCGGCGGACTGCTCCAGCGGGACCAGGCCGTTGGCCAGCGGCGGGATCGTCAGGTCGGTCAGGCGCTGCAGCGGGCCGGGGTCGGTCGCGGCGACCGTCCACAGGTTGTACGCCGGGGCCTGGCCGTCGTCGCGCTTCTTGAAGCGGTCGAAGACGATCTCGTCGGGGCCCCAGATCGGATAGAGCGCGTTGCGGTTCTCCGTGATCCGCTTCTCCTTGCCGCCCAGCGACGGCACGGTGTAGAGGTCGCTCTTGGACTCCAGCTCGGGCTTCGCGGCCATGCCGTAGACGATCTGGGTGCTGTCGGGCGAGAACGAGAACCCGCGCAGGTTGCCGACGGCGGCCACGTGGAGCTGGTCCTTGGCGATGTCGTACACGCGCACGCGCTTGCCGCCCGCGATCGCCGCGAGCTGCTTCGAGTCGGGCGAGAAGCGGAGCGAGTCGATCGACTTCGAGCGCATCACGAGGCGCTGCGAGCCGGCCTTGAGCTTCTGCAGCACGACCGTGTCCATCCCGGACTGCCCCATCGGGACGGTGACGAAGGCGACCCAGCCGCCGTTGGGCGAGATCGTCGGCGCGCGGCCGATCCCGAGCCGGCGGGGGTCCTTCCCGCTGTCCTTCGAGACATAGACGACGGGGGACGCCGTGCCCGCCTCCTTGACGTAGACGAGCTTGGCCTGGGCCGGCGCCACCCACAGGGCGCAACCGAGCAGGGCCACGATGATCGCGGTCGTGCGCATGCGCATGAGAACACCTTCGGCGGCGAAAGGTTGTGCCCTGCCTGGCACGTTTGCGCCAGTGGTAGCGTCCGGCCCGCCCTGAGCCGCCTCGCCATCGCCATCCTCGACGACTACCAGGACGTCGCCCGGTCCTTCGCGCCGTGGGGCGACCTGGACGCCGACGTCACCGTGTTCACGGACCACGTGGACGGGCTCGAGCGGCTCGCCGAACGGCTCGCCCCGTTCGACGTGCTGGTCGCGATGCGCGAGCGGACGCCGTTCGGCGCGGACCTGCTCGCCCGGCTGCCGCGGCTGCGGCTGCTGGTGACGACCGGGATGGCGAACGCCGCGATCGACCTCGCGGCGGCGACGGCGCACGGCGTGGTCGTCTGCGGGACGCGGATCATGCCCGGCCCGACCGCCGGCCTCACCTGGGGGCTGATCCTCGGGCTGCTGCGGCACATCCCCGAAGAGCTCGGCAACGTCCGCTCCGGCGGCTGGCAGACCACGGTCGGCGTCGACGTCGACGGCCTGACGCTCGGCGTGCTCGGCTTCGGCCGGCTCGGCCGGCGCGTGGCCGCGGTCGCGCGGGCGTTCGAGATGGACGTCATCGCCTGGAGCCAGAACCTGCAGCCGGACGACGCCCGCGACGGCGGCGCCGAGCCGGTCTCGTTCGAGGCGCTGCTCGAGCGCTCCGACGTGCTCAGCGTCCATACGCGGCTCAGCGACCGCACGCGCGGCCTGATCGGCGCGCCCGAGCTCGCGCGGATGAAGCCGACCGCGGTGCTCGTCAACACCTCGCGCGGGCCGATCGTCGACGAGGCCGCGCTCGTCGCCGCACTGCGCGACGGCACGATCGGCGGCGCCGCCCTCGACGTCTTCGACCGCGAGCCGCTCGCGCCGGACCATCCGCTGCGCAGCGCTCCGAACGCGCTCGTCACGCCGCACATCGGCTACGTGACGACCGCGAACTACGAGCTGTTCTACGGCGACGCGGTCGCGGACATCGCCGCGTTCGCCGCCGGCGCGCCGGTGCGCGTGCTCGACGAGCGCTGACGCGCCGTCAGAGGTCGGGGCGGCGGCGGTTGCGCTTGATGTCCCCGCGGCGCTTCTTCGCGTCGACCCGCCGGCGCTTGCTCGCGGTCGTCGGGCGGGTCGCGGTGCGCGGCCGGCGGACCTCGAGGGCGTGGGCCAGGCGGGCCGCGAGCCGCTCGAGCGCCAGGTCGCGGTTGCGCGCCTGCGAGCGCGTGTCCTGGGCCGCGGCGGTGACGCGCGGTCCCAGCCGGGCGGTGATCCGGTGCTTCTGGGCCTCGCTGAGCGTCGCCGACGCGGCCACGTCGAAGACCGCTTCGACGCGCGACGCGGTGACGTTCGCATGCTGACCCCCGGGCCCGGACGAGCGACTGGTGCGGAGCTCGATCTCCGCGAGCGGGAGGGACAGGCCGGGACGGACGGGGAGCGCGTCGGCCATGGTGCCGACACGACAGCACATCCCGCGGGCTTGGCAAGGGCGCGACTTCACGCCACCATGGCGGTTAGGGTGGGTGTCGACCGGGACCCCCCTGACTCCGACCGAGGAGCTCTGAGAAGGTGGAAGCGTCAGCGCTGCAGGCCCCCGCCAGGCTGAGCCGGCTCCCGCTCGCGACGCCACTGCTCCGGCTCCGCTCCGACGACCAGCTCGTGGCGCTCTTCCGCGCCGGGTCCGACGAGGCGTTCGGCGTCCTGCACGACCGCTACCGCCAGCGGCTGTTCGCCTACGTGCGGCAGATGCTCTCCGGCCACTCGCGCCAGGACGCGGAGGACGTGCTCCAGGACGTGTTCGTGCGCGCGTTCGGCGCGCTGCGCAACGACAAGCGCGAGATCAACGTCCGCGCGTGGCTCTACCGCGTCGCGCACAACCGCTGCATCGACCACCTGCGGCGCCCGCACCCGCCGGCTTCGGAGATCTTCGAGATGTCGCGCAAGCCGCTGCTCGACCCGGTCGACGAGGCGCAGCGCCGGGAGGACCTCAAGCGGCTCGTCGCCGACGTCGGCCGGCTCCCCGCCCAGCAGCGCTCGGCGCTGCTCATGCGCGAGATCGACGGGCTCAGCTACGCCGACCTGGCCGGCGCGCTCGACGTCACCGTGCCCGCGGTCAAGTCGCTGCTCGTCCGCGCCCGCGTCGGGCTCGTCGAGGCGCAGGAGTCGCGCGACGCCGACTGCGGCGAGATCCAGCGCGACCTGCTCGCGTCCTACGACCGCGGGGTGAAGGCCTCGGGCCGTGCGCGCCGCCACATGCGCGAGTGCCACGCCTGCCGCGAGTACCGCAGCGACCTCCGCGGCGTGCGCCGCAGGTTCGCCGCGCTCAGCCCGGTCGGCGCGGGCCCGCTCGCGCTCGTCGCCAAGCTGCTCGGCGGCGGCGGAGCGGCCGCCGCGGGCGGGACCGGCGGCGCCGCGCTCGCCGGCGGCGCCGGCGCCGCGACCGCATGCAAGGTCGCCGCCGCGGTCGTCTGCGCCACCGCGATCACCGCCGGCGGCGCGGTCGAGGTCAACAAGCTCACCCAGGAGCCGGCGCCGAAGCGCGAGCGCAAGGCCGAGACCACGCGCGCCACGCCGCGTGCGGCCGCCGCCGCGCACAACTCCCCGGCCCGCGCCGCCGTCGCGGCGGCGCCGGTCCACCCGGCGGCCGCCCACGCGGTCGCGCCGGCCCGGACGGTCGCCGCGCCGCAGGCCGCGGGTGGCCCGGCTTCGCGCGCGCCCGCGGACAGCGAGCCGCTCGTGGCCCCGCCGCCGGATCCCGCGCCGTACACGGGCAATGCCGAGCCGCCGGTGAGCGTCGGCGCCGGCCCGCAGGTCTCCTCGGGCGGCACGGCCGCGCCGGACGATGCGCCCGCCGCGGACAAGGCCCCGGTGCCGGACGGCGCCGTCGGCGAGGCGCCGGACGAGGCGGCCGTCCCGGTCGCCACGCAGGACCCGGCCGCGGTGACGCCCGCGCCGAGCCCCGCGCCGTCGCCGGCCGCGGCGCCCGCCGCTCCCGCGCAGTCGCGCCGCGCCGGCCGCGCCCTGACGCCCGCCGGCTTGGCCGTCGCCGATCGCTACCTGGAGCCGCTCGAGCACGAGGAGCTCGTGGTCCGGCGCGGGCGCCGCTCGGGGCTCTACACGATCGTCGCGGTCCACTCGACCGTGCGCGGGCCGTCGCTCGGCGGCTGCCGCATGTGGGGCTACGGCGACGCGCGCGCCGCCGTCCGCGACGCCCTGCGGCTGTCGCGCGCGATGACCTTCAAGTCGGCCGTCGCCGATCTCCCGCTCGGCGGCGGGAAGGGCGTGATCATGCTCCCGGCCGGGGCGCCGCCGCCCGCCGGCGAGCACCGCCGCGACGTCCTGCTCGACTTCGGCGACACGATCGCGCAGCTCGAGGGCCGCTACGTGACCGCGGAGGACGTCGGGACGTCCGACGCCGACATGCCGGTGATCGCGGAGCGGACGACCCACGTCGCCGGCCTCGCCCCGGAGCGCGGCGGCTCCGGCGACCCGAGCCCGTGGACGGCGCTCGGCGTCGAGGCCGCGATCCGCGTCGCCGCGGAGCGCGTCTGGGGCACCGGCGACCTCGGCGGCCGGAGCGTCGCCGTGATCGGGCTCGGCCACGTCGGCGGCACGCTCGCGCGCAGCCTCGCCGCGAGCGGCGCCCGGCTCGTGGTCGCCGACGTCGCCGCGGGCCGCCGCGCGCTCGCCGACGAGCTCGGCGCCGAGTGGATCGAGCCGGAGGCCGCGCTGCTCGCGGACGTCGACATCGTCGCCCCGTGCGCACTCGGCGGCGTGCTCGACCACGACACGGTCCCCGCGCTGCGCTGCCGCGTCGTCGCCGGCGCGGCGAACAACCAGCTCGCCTCCGAGGCGCTCGCCGGCGCGCTGCTCGCCCGCGGGATCCTGTGGGTGCCGGACTACGTCGCCAACGCGGGCGGGATCATCAACATCGCCGTCGAGCTCGAGGATGACGGCTACGACACCGGGCGCGCGCGCGAGCGCGTGCTCGCCGTCGGCGACACGCTGCGCAGCGTGCTCGACCTCGCCGAGGCCGAGCGGACGACCCCGCTCGCGGCCGCCCAGGCGCTCGCGCGCACCCGCTTGGCCTGATCCGACGACCTGTAGTAGCTTCCGCCGCGGCAGAGGCACGACAGGGGGTAAGTCATGAAGAGACTGGTGGCAGCGGCGGCCGCGGCGGCGAGCCTGCTCGGTGTGCCCGCGATCGCGCAGGCGGCGGAACCGCCGCCCGGTTCGGCGATGTCGTCGAACCTCGAGTACCTGGCGCGCGTGCCGGACGCCGCCGGGATCACCGAGGGCAAGTTCGACCGCGTCCGCGGCTCCGACGTGATGGTCATCACCGGCCGCTTCGGCTTCAAGACCTACGACGTCAGCGACCCGGCGGACCCGCAGCCGCTCGACACCTACCTCCCGCCCGAGCTGGCCGCGAACGGCTACTGGCAGAACGAGGACATGGAGCTCGACACGCGCCGCAAGCTGATCATCGGCGCGCTCGACCCGCGGCACACCGAGCTCGACACGATCGGCCTGCGCCGCCGGCGGCGGCGTGCAGCTGGCCGGGTGCAAGAGCGGCTTCTACGTCATCTCCTACGCCGACCCGGCGAACCTGCGCCAGGTCGGGGACTTCGTCGCGCTGCCGTCGGGGCACACCTCGAGCTGCATCCAGGACTGCCGCTACATCTGGACGGGCGGTCCGGCCCGGCGGGGCGGTCCGGCGACTGCGCCGGTCATGCACCCCGAGCTCAAGTGGCTCGGGCCGATCCTCGGCCCGACCGAGCGCGACCCGAACTACGTGTTCAGCCGCGACGTCGGCAACGGCCGGCCGATCTGGGTCACCGACCTGCGCAATCCCAACCGGCCGGCGGTCTCGGATCAGCCGATCGACCTGTGGCGCAACGACGGCTACACGGACTACTCCCATGACGTGGACGAGGACGCGCAAGGCATCGCCTGGGTCAGCGGCCGCGGCGGCGTCCGCGGCTACGCCACGAGCGGCCGGCACCGCGACCCGTACCAGAACCGGGTCCGCCGGGCGACGCCGTTCGATCCGGTGCTCGTGGCCGGCGGCGGCGTCGGGGGCACGGCGCAGCCCGTGATGCTGATGCACAACTCGGGCCGCCCGACCGACGGCTCGGTGCAGGGCGTCCGGGATCAAGAAGGGGAACGTCCTCGTCGGTACGGAGGAGGACTTCACCGAACCGTGCGAGCAGAGCGGCAAGATCGTGCTCTCCGACCTCACCGACTCGTGGGGCGGCGAGCCCGCGCAGCGCTCGACGCTGACGCGGCCGTACCGGATGAAGAAGCTCGACACCTTCCATCCGTTCATCGACACGCCGGAGACCGCGAACCCGGATGAGGGGTGCTCGGCGCACTACTTCGAGATCGAGGGGCCGATGCTGGGCGCCGCCTGGTACGGCCAGGGCCTGCGCCTGCTCGACATCTCGAACGCGCGCGACGTGCGGCAGGTCGGCTACTACCGCGTGACCGGCACCGACGAGGCGACGAACCCGTCCTCGAACTCGTGGGACACGGCGTTCCGCACGGACCGCAAGCGGGGCGACCTCGTCTACCTGTTCGACATGGACCGCGGCGTCGAGATCCTGCGCCTGAAGAAGGGCGTCAACGCGTCGCGGCGGATGAAGGCCGTGACGGCGCCGAGCGAGAAGCGCGACCCGCTCGCCGCCAAGCCGGTCGGCGCGCTCGCGACGAACGTGGGCGACGCCGGCGTCAGCTACGTCTGCCCGCTGTTCACCTAGACCTCCGGGACCCTCGGGGCGCCGCGCCAGCGGCGCCCCGTCAGGGTGCCCGGCCCTCCGCGCGCAGCTTGTCCAGGTGCGCCTGGAGCGTCCAGCGCGCCGCGAGCTGCAGCCCGTCGGGCACGCCGTCCCAGGCCGCGTCGATCAGCGCGTCCTCGCCGCGGACGCCCGCGTCGAGCGCCGCCACGATCCGGCGCTCGCGCTCGAGCCGGTGCGCGACGTACTCGTCGAGCTTGGCGTCGGCGTCGTCGACCTCGGGGCCGTGGCCGGGGTGGAGCCGCTCCAGCCCCAGCCCGCGCAGCCGCCGCAGGCCGTCGAGGTACGGCCCGAGCCCGCCGCCGTCCGGCATCAGCAGGACGCTGCCGACGCCCAGCACCGCGTCGCCGGTGAACGCGTCGGCGCCGGTCACGAACACGAGGTGGTCGGCCGCGTGGCCGGGCACGTGATGCGCGGTGAACGGCCCGAAGGCGTCGCCGTCGGCGAGCGGCGGCAGCCGCCCCGACGGGCACGTCGCCGAGCCGCGCGCGCAGCGGCTCGACCGCCTCGGCGTGGTCGGGATGGTCGTGCGTCAGCGCGATCCCGCCCGCGCCGCCGCGCTCCGCGACCGCGGCGGCCAGCGCGTCGAGGTGCACGTCGAGCGCCGGGCCGGGGTCGAGGACCCAGGCCGGGTCGCGCCCGACGACGTAGCTGTTGGTGCCGTCGAGCGTGTAGGGCGACGGGTTCGGCGCCCGGACGAGCAGGATCTCCACGGCGCTCAGCGCGGCGCGATCCGGTAGACCGGGCCCTCGAGCGAGACGACGTAGACGCGGCCCTGCGCGTCCTCCCCGAACGAGGAGAGGCTCGACACCTTCAGCGACGTGTTGCGCACGTCGCGCGCGCGGCCGGGCGTCAGCCGCGCCGACTCGATCCGGCCGCGGCAGAAGTCGCCGAACAGGTAGCGGCCGCGGAGGCTCAGCGACCGGTCGCGCACGACGACGCCGCCGGTGATCGAGCAGTTGCCGTCGCGCGTGCGACCGGACGATGACCGGCCCGATCGCCCCCGGCGCCGACTCGCCGTCCGTGTAGCGCGAGCGGCCCTCGAACGGGCGCCAGCCGAAGTTCGCGCCGCGGCCCGCGCCGCGTCGCACGAAGTCGATCTCCTCGTACGCGTTCTGGCCGACGTCGCCGATGCTCAGGTCGCCTGTCCTGCGATCGAACGAGAAGCGCCACGGGTTGCGCAGCCCGTAGCTGTAGACCTCGCCCCGGGCGCCCGCGCGGCCCACGAACGGGTTGCTGCCCGGCACCTGGTAGGGCCGGCCGCCGCCGGCGCGCGGGTCGATCCGGAGGATCTTCCCGAGCAGCGACCCGAGGTTCTGCGCGTTCCCGCGCGCGCCGTGCCGGTCGCCGCCCCCGCCGCCGTCGCCCGTCCCCACGTACATCAGGCCGTCCGGCCCGAACAGCAGCAGGCCGCCGTTGTGGTTGGACTCGCGGTCGGGCATCCGCAGCACCACCCTCGCGGAGCCGGGGTCCGCGCGGTCCGCGCTCGCCCGCTTGTACTCCACGATCCGCTGGTTCTGATCGTTGTCCGTGAAGTAGACGTAGAACAGCCCGCTGTCCGCGTAGTCGGGCGGGAAGGCGACCGACAGCAGGCCCTGCTCGCCGCCCGCCGTGACCTGGCCGCGGATGTCGAGGAACGGGGTCCGCAGCTTGCGCCCGTCGCGCACGACCATCACGCGCCCGCCCTGCTCGACGACGAACTGCCGCGACCGGTCGCCGGGCGGCGAGGTGACGTAGACGGGGTCGTCGAAGTCGGCGACCTTGCGCAGCCGCACCCCGCGCGCGGCGCTCGCGGCGCCGCTCTCGCCGCTCGCCTCGGGCGACGCGGCCGGGGAGGACGGGCGCCCGTCGGCGTCGTCGCCGCCCCCGCCGCAGGCCACCACCACGAGGACGAGGAGCGCCAGCGCGGCGCGGGTCATCCCTGCCATCGAGAGAGGATGGCACAGGCCGGTATCGTCGCCGCCGTGCGGACCGTCCACGCCACGCGCTACGTGACGCCGCTGCGCGAGGGTGGATCGATGCCGGGCCTGGTGGAGGCGGACGACGACGGCCTCTACGTGCTCAAGTTCCGCGGCGCGGGACAGGGCGCGAAGGCGCTCGTCGCCGAGATCGTGGCCGGCGAGCTGGCGCGCGCGTGCGGGCTCGCGGTGCCCGAGATCGTCCTGATGGAGCTCGACCCGCAGCTGGGCGCCGCGGAGCCCGACCCGGAGATCCAGGAGCTGATCGCCGCGAGCGCCGGGCTGAACGTGGCGCTCGACTTCCTCCCGGGGTCGCTGACCTACAACCCGGCCGCCGGCGACGACCCGCCGCCCGAGCTCGCCGCCGAGATCGTCTGGCTCGACGCGCTGACCACCAACGTGGACCGCTCGCCGCAGAACCCGAACCTGCTGATGTGGCACGGGCGGCTGTGGCTGATCGACCACGGCGCCGCGCTGTACCTGCAACACGCGTGGGAGGACCCGCCCGCCGACGCGCTGCGCCCGTTCCCCGCGATCCGCAACCACGTGCTGCTCGGCGCGGCCGGTGACATCGGGGCGGCCGACGAGCGGCTCGCGCCACGGCTCGCCGGCCCGGTGGTCGACGACGTCCTCGCCGCGGTGCCCGCCGACTGGTTCGCCCCGCAGACCCGCGCGGACTACGCGGCGTACCTGCACCGGCGGCTCGCGTCCCCGCGCGGGTTCGCCGCCGAGGCCGAGGAGGTGCGCCGTGCCGCCTAGCCCGTTCCAGTACGCGATCGTCCGCGTCGTCCCGCGCGTCGAGCGCGGCGAGTGCGTGAACGCGGGCGTCGTGCTCTTCTGCCGCCCGCGCCGCTTCCTCGCGGCGCGCGTCGCGCTCGACGCGGCGCGCGTGCTCGCGCTCGCGCCCGAGGCCGACCTGGAGGCGGTGCGCGGCCACCTCGACGCGTTCGCGCGGATCGCGGCGGGCGATCCGCAGGCCGGGCCGATGGCGGCGCTCCCGCCGTCGGAGCGCTTCCACTGGCTCGTCGCCCCGTCGAGCACGGTGATCCAGTGCTCGCCGGTCCACACCGGGCTCACCGACGACCCGCCGGGCGAGCTCGAGCGGCTCGTCGCGCGCCTCGTGGGATGAGCCGGCTCGTCTGGGTCGGCCACGCCACCGCGCTGATCGAGGTCGGCGGCGCCCGGCTGCTCACCGACCCGCTCCTGCGCTCGCGGCTCGCGCACCTGCGCCGCCACGGCCCGCCGCCGGCGCCGGAGGCCATGCGCGACCTCGACGCCGTGCTGATCTCGCACCTGCACCACGATCACCTCGACCTGCCGTCGCTGCGCCTGCTCCCCCGGGGCACGCCGCTCGTGGTCCCGCGCGGCGCGGCCGCGATGCTCCACCGCCGCGGGTTCGCGGACGTGCGCGAGCTCGCCGCCGGCGAGTCCACCGACGTGGCGGGCGTCGAGGTGCTCGCCGTCGACGCGGTCCACGACCGCCACCGGCTCCGCATCGGGCCGCAGGCCGACACGCTCGGCTACGTCGCCGGCGGGGCCGTCTACTTCGCCGGCGACACCGACCTGTTCGACGGGATGGCGGACCTGGCCGGCATCGAGGTGGCGCTGATCCCCGTCTGGGGCTGGGGCCCGTCGCTCGGACACGGCCATCTCGATCCGGAGGCGGCCGCGCGGGCCGCCGCGCTGCTGCGGCCGCGGATCGCCGTGCCGATCCACTGGGGCACGTTCTTCCCCCACTTCATGCACCTGTGGAAGTCCGACCGGCTGACCGACCCGCCGCACGAGTTCGCCGCGGCCGTCGCCCGGCTGGCGCCCGAGGTGGACGTGCGGGTGCTGCCACCGGGCGGGTCCACCCGCTTCGGCGGTTAGCATCCCAAGCGCTCCCCGCTCCGGAAAGGACGCCGCCGTGGCCCGCCTGCCCCTCCTGCTCGTCATCGCCCTGCTCGCCGTCGGCGTCGCCGCCTGCGGCTCCGACGACGACGACGGCGGCTCGTCCTCCGCCGAGGCCACCGCCACGGCGACGGCGGCCGCCGACGCCTGCGCGCCCGACCAGCTCGCGCTGGTGAACGCCGGCCAGCTGACCGTCGGGACCGACAAGCCCGCCTACCCGCCGTACTTCGAGGACGACGATCCCTCGAACGGGAAGGGCTTCGAGAGCGCCGTCACCTACGCGATCGCGGAGCAGCTCGGCTTCACCGAGGACGCGGTCAAGTGGACCGTCGTGCCGTTCAACGCCTCCTACGCCCCCGGCGAGAAGAAGTTCGACTTCGACATCAACCAGATCTCGATCACGCCGAAGCGGGCGGAGCGGGTCGACTTCTCCGACCCGTACTACACGGCACCGCAGGCGGTCGTCTCGCTCAAGTCGTCGCCGACCGCGGACGCGACCTCGCTGTCCGAGCTCGCGGACGCGAAGCTCGGCGTCCAGATCGGCACGACGAGCCTCGACGCCGTCAACGACCTCATCAAGCCGTCGAGCCAGCCGCAGGTGTTCAACGACTCCAACGACACCGTCCGCGCGCTGAAGACGAAGCGGGTGGACGCGATCGTCGTCGACCTCCCGACCGCGTTCTACCTCACCGCGGCGGAGATCCCCGAGGCGAAGATCACCGGACAGTTCGCCGCCCCCGGCGGCGACAACTGGGGCGTCGTGCTGGGCAAGGGCTCCGAGCTGACCGACTGCGTGAACCAGGCGATCGGGAAGCTCAAGGACTCCGGCGAGCTCCAGCAGATCACCGACAAGTGGATGGGCGGCCAGTCGGGCGCGCCCGAGCTGCAATAGACGCGACGCTCCCCCAGCCCGGCGAGCGCCGGCTCGCCCGCGCGGCGGCGAAGGCGCGCCGGAACCGCCGCCAGCTGGCCATCTCGGCGGTCTCGACCGTCCTCGTGCTCGGGCTGCTCGTCACCGTCGTGGTGACGAGCGAGGGCTGGCCGACCGTCCGCGAGACGTTCTTCAACCCGACCGACTTCAAGGACTCCTTCCCGGCCGTCCTGCGCGGGTTCTGGCTCGACGTGAAGCTGTTCGTGATCGTCGAGATCGCGGTGCTGATCCTCGGCCTCGTGGTCGCGCTGGCGCGGATCTCGCGTACGCCCGCGCTGTTCCCCGTGCGGCTGCTCTCGGCGATCTTCGTCGACGTGCTGCGCGGTGTCCCGACGATCCTCGTCGTCTACCTGATCGGCTTCGGCGTCCCGGCGCTGATGCTCTCGGGCCTGCCGACCGACCCGGTCGTGCTCGGCGGCATCGCGCTCACGCTCGCCTACTCGGCCTACGTCGGCGAGGTCTACCGGGCGGGGATCGAGTCGGTGCACCCGAGCCAGCGCGCCGCCGCGCTCGCGGTCGGGCTGACCGAGGGCCAGGCGACGCGCCACGTCGTGCTGCCGCAGGCGGTGCGCAGCGTCGCGCCACCGCTGCTGAACGACTTCATCTCGCTGCAGAAGGACGTCGCGCTGATCTCGATCCTCGGCCCGCTCGAGGCGTTCCGGGTGGCGCAGATCGAGGCGTCCTCGAACTTCGTCTACACCCCGCTCGTGGCGGCCGCGCTGCTCTACCTGTGCGTGACGGTCCCGCTCGCGCGGATCCTCGACCGCTGGGAGCGCAGGCGGCGCCGATGACGACGGTCCTCGAGGTCCGCGGCGTCACGAAGGCCTACGCCGAGCGTCCCGTGCTGCGCGGGATCGACCTCGCGGTCCCCGAGCACGCCGCGATCGCGCTGATCGGGGCGTCGGGATCGGGCAAGTCGACGCTGCTGCGCTGCATCGACCTGCTCGAGGAGATCGACGACGGCGACGTGCTGCTCGACGGCGCGGTGATCACCGACCCGTCGGTCGCGCCGGTCGCCGTGCGCCGCCGGCTCGGCATGGTCTTCCAGCAGTTCAACCTCTTCCCGCACCTCGACGCGCTCGCCAACGTCACGCTCGCGCCCGTGCGCGCGCACGCGATGTCGCGTGCGGAGGCCGAGGCGCGGGGCCGCGAGCTGCTCGCCCGCTTCGGGCTGGCCGGGCGCGAGCACGACCACCCCGACCAGCTCTCGGGCGGCCAGCAGCAGCGGGTCGCGATCGCCCGGGCGCTGGCCACGCGCCCGCGCGCCCTGCTGCTCGACGAGGTCACCAGCGCGCTCGACCCCGAGCTGGTCGGCGAGGTGCTCGAGGTCGTGCGCGAGCTCAAGGCCGAGGGGATGACGATGATCATCGCGACGCACGAGATGACGTTCGCGCGCGAGGTCGCCGACGAGGTCTGCTTCCTCCACGACGGGCTGATCGTCGAGCGCGGCGACCCGGCGCGGATCTTCACCGCGCCCGAGCGCCCCGAGACCCAGCGCTTCCTGCGCCGGATGCTCGACGCGGGCTACTCGGCGTAGGCGCCCTGGCGCTGCTCGCGCAGATCCGGACACCGACATGACGGCACGCCACCGAACTCTTCGCCCTGAACTGACCGCCACAATCCGAACGCCGACGCAGACGTGTCGAGAACGCCCGGCCGGCTCCGCTCACGGGGTGAAGGGCCTCGACAGGCGCGGCCCACGACACCAGGAGACCACGATGCCGAAGGATGGGAAAACCGAGCCGACTGTCGCTCGTCCGCCTGTCGTCAGTCAGAACGAGTGGGACGCGGCGCTGACCGTGCTGCTCGAGCGCGAGCGGACCGTCGGCGCCGCGATGCACGAGCTCGCCGCCGCACGGAAACGCATGCCGATGGTGCGGGTGGAGCACGACTACGCGTTCGAGGGTCCTGACGGGCGGCGGTCACTGCCCGAGCTGTTCGACGGGCGCAGCCAGCTGATCGTCTATCGGTTCTTCTTCGAGGAGGGTGTCGCCGGTTGGCCCGACGCCGGGTGCGTCGGCTGTTCGTCCGTCGCCGACGGCATCCCCGAGCTCGGCCTCCTGCATGCTCGCGACATCACCTTCGCGATGGCATCGCCGGCACCTCAGGCGAACCTCCGCCGCTATGCCGAGCGCATGGGTTGGACGGACGTGCCCTGGTACACGATCTGCAGCGAGTCCTTCTCGGCTGACTTCGGGGTCGACGAGTGGTTCGGCTTCAACGTCTTCCTGCGCGACGGCGACGATGTGTACCGCACCTACTTCCTGCAGCACGGAGCGATGGTCCAATGGATCGGCAGCCTCTGGAGCTTGTGGTCCTTGACGCCCTATGGCGGGCAGGGCGACGACGAGGACTTGCCCGAGGGCTGGCCGCGGGCGTCGGGGTCGTTCTGGTTCCGCCGTCACGACGAGTTCGACGATCCGCCGCCGTCGGCCCGCGGCACTGACGACGCCGGCGACAACCAGCCCTGAGATCGAGTTCGACCGCCGCTACCC
>CAVRTO010000024.1:0-193628 GCA_963724145.1 uncultured Solirubrobacteraceae bacterium | reverse complement strand
GGACGTCAGCGAACGTCTCGACGTACCGAGTGTCCAGCTGCGAGCCGGCAACCCGGCGCAGCTCCGCGAGCGCGGCATGGAACGACATCGGCGTGCGGTACGAGTCGCCGCCGGTCATCACGTCGAAGCACTCGGCGACGGCGATGATCCGGGCCAGCGCCGGGATCTCGGCACCCGTGAGCCGTCGTGGGTAACCCCGCCCGTCCGGGCGCTCGTGATGGCAGCGCACGATCTCGGCCACCTCCGCGTACCCCGGAACGCTCTCGACCAGTACGGCGCCGCGCTCTGGATGGGCACGGATCACGTTCCAGTCGCCCTCGGCCGGCGGGGCGGGCCCGAGTAGGTGATCAGGAAAGCCGAGTCTCCCGATGTCATGTAAGAGCCCGGCCGTATGGACGAGCTCCTGTTCGCGCGCGGACAGTCCGGCTGCCGCGGCGATCAGCCTGGCATAGCGCGCGACCGCAGCGGAATGACGGGCGGTCCAGCCGTCGCGCATCGCGAGCGTTTCGAGCATCACCGTGACCGAGCTGCGTGCCTCGTCGTGGACGGCCCTGACGCGCGCCGTGTCGCGTGCCCTCCGAGCGCCGACCAGCCAGACGCAGACGGCCGGCGCCGCCAGTGCGAAGGTCGCCAGACCGATCGCGTGCCAGGCCAGCACCGCGCCGGTCATCACGACGAGCGCGATTCCTGCTCGCGCGCGCTTGCTGCGTCCGGGGGGCGGCGCCGCTGGCCGGGGCACATCCACCCCATCGGTGACCGTCGCTGCTCCTGAATAGAACATCCGTCTAGATGTCGCGAGGTCGCTAAGGGGCTCCTGCGCGCGGTCGGTGTCTGCTCTGCGTTACCGCTTTCAGCCGATACCTGACCTCGAAAGCCAGCCCGGATCGATTGCGCGGCTGATGATTGCTGCCGGGCCCGCGCCCGCATATTGTCGCCGGTCCCCCCAAAGGAGGATTCGATGCTGCGCTCGGTGGTGTCCCTGCTTCGACGACATGTGGCTTCGGTCATCGTGGTCCTTCTGCTGCTCGGCGGCACCGCGTTCGCCGTGAGCGGGACCGCGGGCAGGAAGCAGACGAAGTACTACGCCTGCGTGACGCATGAGTTCAAGACGCTGAATCTGACGACCAAGGCGGCACGCTGCCCGAGCGGGGAGCGCCGGATCTCCTTCAACGCCAAGGGCAGGCGCGGCGCGCGCGGCCGCACCGGACCGGCCGGGGCCCGGCGGACCCGTAGGCCCCCAGGGGGATGCCGGCGGGTCCGGCCCTCAGGGAGCGATCGGCCCCACTGGTCCCACTGGTCCCACTGGTCCCACGGTCCCCTGGACCGAAGGGCGACACGGGCGACACGGGCGACATCGGGCCGCGCGGGCCGAGTGACGCGTTCGCAGACAGCTTTGACCAGATCACGGTGCCCGCGCCGGGCAGTGCGGTCCAGCCATATGCGCGCACGCTGGTTGCGGGCAGCTACGTGATCACCGCGACCTTCCGCGTGCTCGCGTTGGGCAACGGAATCAACCTCGAGTGCGTCCTGGCCGCGGGCGACCGACAGCTGGACTCGAAGAACCTCGACCTGGACGCCACGAGCGACCGCAAGGTCCTGACGCTGCTCGCCGCGCGAACGCTGGACGCGCCGACGGAGATCCGGGTGGTGTGTCAGACCATCAGCGGATCCGGCTACAACCTGAGCGACGGCCACGTGGTGGCGCTACAGGTGGCGGCGATCCATTGACAGGGACACGGTCTCGCACCTGATTTGACCCGGCGTCTCCGCAATCGTTCCGATGCAGCGGCGAAGGCTCAGCCGGCGGTCGCCCCGCCGTCCACCGGCAGCGTCGCGCCCGTCACGAAGCGCGCCTCGTCGCTGAGGAGGAAGGCCACGAACGCAGCGATCTCCTCAGGGCCGGCGACCCGCCCGGTGGGGTTGGGCGCGGAGAGGGCCGCTCGCTCGACCTCCGGTCCGACGCCGAGCAGCTCGCGATACAGCGGCGTGTCGACATTGCCGGTCACCAGCGCGTTGACGCGGACGCCGTCGGCAGCGTGGGCGAGCGCCGCGGCGCGCGTCAGCCCGACGACGCCGTGCTTTGCCGCGACGTAGGCCGTCAGACCACCGATGCCGGCCGTCCCGGCGATCGAGGCGTTGTTGACCACCGCACCCCCGCCCGCGGCCAACAGTGCGGGGAGTTGCGCTCGCAGGCAGTAGAAGACGCTGCTCAGGTTGAGCTCCAGCTCAGCCGCCCAGCCGGCCGCGTCGATGTCGGCGGGGCGGCCGGCCGCCACGACGCCGCCCACGTTGTTGAACGCGCCGTCCAGCCTTCCGTAGTGGGCCACCGCGGTCTCGACGACCTCCGCCGGCCCTGCCATGTCCGTCATGTCGGCGGGCACGAAAACCACGTCGGCCCCGGCCGTGCGCAGCCTCGCTTGGACCTCGCGCCCATCGTCCTCGCCGCGGGCGGTCAAGACCAGGCGGGCGCCCTCAGCGCCGAGGCGTTCCGCGGTGGCGAGACCGATGCCCCGCGTCGCGCCCGTGACCATCAGCACCTTCCCGGCGAGCCGCCTCATCCCCATCGTCACACCTTGACGACCCACAGCACGGGACGCGGCGTGAGGCCGGCCGACGGGAAGCCCCGGCCAGAGAGAGGACGGGTGGCGCGGCGGTCCTTGGGCGACACGGTCGCGTCAGTCCCGGCTCGCGTGGCCTCCCGCCCGGATGGCTCGCGGCCCGCAGACCGGGACCGCGAGCAACCTTCGCCGTTCGGGCGGCGGGATCCTCAGTGCTTGAAGCGCTGCTCGATGTTGCCGAACTCGCGCTGGAGCGACTCGTGTTGGGACTCGAACAGTTCGTCGGGCATGTCCGGCGCCTGGAACATCGTGAAGCTGAAGGCGGTGCGGCCGTCCGGGAGCGAGACCGTCCGCGTGGGAAATACCGCCATGGCCTCCTTTGACGGCCCGGCATACATGTCGATGACGCCACTGGACGGGTCTGCGTGGATCTCGAAGTAGAACTCGCCGAGTCCGTTGAGGACCTTGTAGTCCTCGCCCTCGCGGCGAAGCTCGCGCGCGAACTCGGTGGCCCACTCCGGCAGGTTCTCGATGTCGGCCATGTAGTCGAACACCTCCCGTTCGGGTGCGTCGAGCACGGCCGTGACGGTCGCGGTTCTCATAGGTCGATCACTCCTTTGAGCGCTTCGACGAGCGCATGGTGTTCGCGTGTCCCGAGCGACCGCACCAGTTCCTCGTCGAGCTCGCGCAGGACGTCGTCCGCCACCGCCTGGAAGCGAAGGCCACGGGCGCTCAGGGACAGCCGGAAGGCGCGCCCGTCGTCGACGTCGCGCTCGCGCACGACCAACCCGTCCTGCTCGCAGAGCTTGACCAGCCCCGTCATCGCCTGCTTGGACAACCGCGACACGGCGGCCAGCTCGCCGAGGCGCAGGCCGTCCCGCTCGAAGAGCGGCACCAGCACGGACCCATAGGAGGCCCGGACATCAGGAAATCCACGATCGGCGAACCGCTCCACGAGCAGCTCGTTGAAGCGCTGCGATGCCTTCGCCAACAGGAACCCGATGTTCGTCGTCGTGTTGGCTGTCGCGCGAGGAATAGTACGATCCACGTACTAGATAGTACGACTTCGGTACTGTTCTCGCAAGGGTGGGGCTGCCAGTCGGAGGACCGCGGGGATGATCCGACCGCCGCTTTGAGGCGCGAGCGTCACTGGTAGCGTCCAGGCGCATGGACCACTGGGGGCAGGTGGCGGGGCTGCCGCTCGTGGTGGAGTCGCTCGCCTACGGCCGGCTCGACCCCGGACCGGGGTTCGGCGAGGCGCATTCCTCGCGGCTGGTCCGGCTCACCGGCGCCGGCCACGAGGGCCTCGGCGAGGACATCACCCTGTTCATGGGCGGCGCGCCGCCCCAGCCGGAGCTCGTCGGCCGATGGACGCTCGGCGAGCTCTGCACGCACCTCGACCGGGCCGACCAGTGGCCGGGCGGGCCGCCGGAATGGGACATGCCGGCGTCCGTGTCGCCGGACGGGGCGAAGGCCTTCGCGATCATGGCGTACCGCTGGCGCAACTGGGCGTTCGAATCGGCGGCGCTCGACCTCGCGCTCGCGCAGGCCGGTCGCCCGCTGCACGAGGTGATCGGTCGCGAGCCTCGGCCGGTGACCTACGTCAACTCGCTCGGGCTCGGCGACCCGGCGTCGGCGGACACCGTCCTGCGTCGCCTGGAGCGCTATCCGCGGCTGCGCTTCAAGCTGGATGCGGCGGTCACGTGGACGCCGGAGATCGTCGACGCCCTGGTCGGCACCGGCGCGGTCCACACCATCGACTTCAAGGGCCGCTACGGCATGGAGGTCGACCGTGACCCCCTGCCGGGCCTCTACGAGCGACTCCTGGACGCCTTCCCCGACGCGCTGATCGAGGATCCGCACGACCTGCCGGAGATCGCGGCGCTCGTCGAGCCGCACGCCGAGCGCGTCTCCTACGACGCGCCGATCCACACGGTCGCCGACCTCGACGCCGTTCCCATCCGCGCCCGGACCTTCAACGTCAAGCCGAGCCGCGTCGGCCGCCTCCGCGACCTGTTCGCGCTCTACGACGCGTGCGAGTCGCGCGGGTTCCGCATGTACGGCGGCGGCATGGGCGAGCTCGGCGTCGCCCGCGGACAGATCCAGCTCCTCGCCGCCATGTTCTCGCCCGACGGGCCGAACGACATCGCACCGCCCGGCTTCAACGCGCTCGATCCCGCGCCGGGTCTACCCGAGAGCCCGCTGGACCCGGACCCCGCGGCCGCCGGCTTCCGCCGCCGGCCGGACGCCTAGCGCGGCAGCGAGAGGCCGAGGGCAAGGCGGTGCCCGCGCGCCCCTACGCGGCCGCGACCAGACGCATCGGCGGCGGTCAGTGGCACGTCGACCGTGAACGGTCCGGCACTCTGTCGGGATGGCGGCTTTCACGCTCGATGCTCTCGGTGTTCCGATCGTCCAGGCCCCGTTGGGCGGGGGTGCGTCGACGCCGGCGCTCGCCGCGGCCGTGTCGGGCGCGGGCGGCCTCGGATTCCTCGCCGCCGGATACAAGCCCCTCGACGCCGTGCGTGCGGATCTCGAGGCGCTGCGGGCGCTGTTGCCGGACGGGGTCCCGTTCGGGATCAATGTCTTCGCGCCGCCTGGGCATGGCGCCGGCGGCGCGGACGTCGCCGCCTACGCCGAGACGCTCGAGGGCGAGGCCGAACGTACGGGCGCCGCGCTGGGCGCTCCGTGCTGGGACGACGACCGCTACGCCGAGAAGCTCGACCTGCTCTGCGAAGCGCAGGTCCCGGTCGTCTCGTTCACGTTCGGATGCCCACCGGCTGGGGATGTCGAGCGGCTGCAGCAGGCGGGCGCGGCCGTCTGGGTGACGGTGACGACGCCGGACGAGGCCGTCGCGGCGTCCGCGGCCGGCGCGGATGCGGCGATCGTGCAGGGCGTCGAGGCCGGTGGACATCGCGGCGGCTTCGACGACGGCGCGCCCGGCGAGGTCGGGCTGCTCGCGTTATTGCAGCTGGTCCGCGCCAGGGTCGGCGATCGGTTGCCGCTGGTGGCCACCGGCGGCATCGCGACCGGCCGCGCCGTCGCGGGTGTCCTTGCGTCCGGCGCCGCGGCTGCGCAACTCGGCACGGCGTTCATGCTCTGTCCCGAAGCGGCGACGGCGCCCGCGCACCGCGACGCGATCGCGTCCGGTCACGCGCCGACCGCGCTGACGCGGGCGTTCACCGGCCGCACCGCGCGGGGCATCGTCAACCGCTTCATGCGTGAGCACTCGGCGGACGCCCCGAGCGCCTACCCGGAGGTCCACCACCTGACGGCGCCGGTCCGTGCGGCGGCGCGGCGACGCGACGACGCCGACGGCTTCCACCTCTGGGCCGGTCAGGCCTACAACCTCGCGGAAGCGGTGCCTGCGGCCCAGCTCGTCGTCGGGCTCGCAGAGGAAGCGCGAACCGCGCTCGCCGCCGCGACACGTCGTCTCGACGGCGCCGGCTGAACACGATCGCTGAGGTACGGCTACCTCCCGAATTTCTGCAGTTCGGGATGTTTGCCGAGGTCGTGGCGTCTAGCTCGACATGGCCACCCGGTTCCTTCAACTCGATGCCCGGCGCACCGCGCCGCACGACGCCGTGATCGTGGGCGGCGGCCCTGCGGGCCTGAGCGCTGCCCTCGTGCTGGGCCGGGCGAGGAAGCGGGTGCTCGTGCTGGACGACGATCGGCCGGCGAACGCCGTGTCCCAGGGCGTCGGCGGGCTGCTCGGTCAGGATCGCGTAAAGCCGGCGGACCTGCGCGACAGCGGGCAGCGTCAGCTGCGGGAGCATCCGAACGTCGAGCTCCGGCATGGCGCCGTCGAGGACGCCGAGCGGACCGGGGACGTGTTCGTAGTCAGGCCGACGCACGGGCCGCCCGTGCGCGCCCATGCGATCGTGCTGGCCCACGGGCTGCGCTACGAGCCGCCGCCCGTGCCCGGGATCGAGGCGCTGTGGGGGCGGTCGGTGTTCCACTGCCCGTTCTGCGACGGCTGGGAGGTGCGCGACCGGCCGTTGGCGTTCCTGGGCAGCGGCCCGGGCGCCGTGCGCTCGGCGCTCGTGCTCGCGGGATGGAGCGACGATGTCGTGCTGTGCACGGACGGCGCGCCGGATCCGGGCGGCGCGACGCTCGCGGCAGCGGGCGTGCGAGTCCGGACGGAGCCGATCGCCCGGCTTGCCGGGAACGGCGGCCGCCTCCAGCAGATCGAGTTCTCCCACGGTCGGCCCGAGCGGCGCGAGGCCCTCTTCGTGAACACCTCGCGGGACCAGCCGAACGGGCTCGCCGCCGCGCTCGGTTGCGAGTTGACCGCGGCCGGGACGATCGTCACCGACGCCGACGGGCGGACGAACGTCGCGGGCGTGTTCGCCGCCGGGGATGCGGCGACCGCGCATTCGCGGTCGGTCGCCAACGCGATCGGCACCGGGTCGCGTGTCGCGCACGCGGTAGCGCTCGAGCGCCTCGCGCCGGTCGTCGCCCTGGCCGCCTGACTGCGTCGTCTTCAGATGATCCGGGTGCGCCGAGATCGAGCGTGGTCTCCGGTACTCCTGTACGGTCCGGCACCGTATGAGCGAGTCTTCGGGGGACGTGGGCGCGCTCACGGCGACCGGCCGCGTCCCGGCCGAGCATCGCGTCTTCGGCCTCGACCGGCGATCGCTGCTGCCGGGTCTGGTGGTGATCGGGATCTTCGCGTTCTGGACGATCCTGATCCCGGCCGTCAACGGCCTGCTCGACTACGACGACACGACGCGGCCGGGGGATGTCTTCGCCATCGCGCAGGGCATCACCATGGACGCCGAGCCGGGGTGGGGCGTCGAATCGGGCCTCCGCACCTCCGATGACACGGCGGCGAACTTCCCCGGCCAGGATGTCGCGCTCACGAGCGGCGGGGTGACGCTGCAGGTCGCGTCGGGCCCGTTCCAGGGCGATCTGCGGACGTTGCTGTCGCAGATCGAGAAGATCTCCGCGGCGTCGAACGGCGATGAGGCGTTCCACGTCGCCGGCGACGTCAAGCCGTTCCAGACGAACCAGGGCCGCCGCGGGCTGGCGCAGGGGTACACGACCGTGACGGGCGAAGGGGTGGTCGCGGCGCTGGCACTGGGCGACACCGGCGTGAAGGTCATCGCGACCGGGCCGGAGGAGTCCCTGACGAGCAGGGCCGACGCGGTGGAGAAGATGATCGACAGCATCAGCTTCGACCCGGACGCGGCGCGCTGATGGCGGCCGGCACGCTGACCGGCTCCGGCGACGCGCTCGCGCGGCGCGACCGGGCCCTGGAGCTGTCGGGCTGGGGACAGCCGTTCCGGTTCGTCCAGCCGCACAACCTGTGCTTCTGGGTCTACCTCGCCCTGTCGGCCGTCGGCCTTGTCCACCTGGTGCGCTACTTCGGTCCCGGCTCGGGTGTCGTCGGCACAGGGCTCGCCGCCGGCACGATCGCGGTGGCGATCTACGGCCTGCTCTTCCTGGCCTTCCTGCGGCTGACCGATCACTACGAGCGGCAGCCGCGGACGCTGGTGCTGGCCGCCTTCCTGTGGGGCGGGGTCGCCGGCACGTTCGGGTTCGCGCTCACCGCGAACACGGCGATGCTCGCGATCTACCCGAAGCTGTTCGGCCAGGCCTTCGGTGCGGACTGGAGCGCCGCGCTGACCGCGCCGTTCAGCGAGGAGACCGCCAAGGCGGCCGGGTTCATCCTGCTGCTCGGGCTCGCGCCGCGGCTGATCCGCTCCGCCTATGACGGGGTCTTCATCGGCGCCTTCATCGGGCTCGGGTTCCAGCTCTTCGAGAACGTCCTGTACTCGTTCAACACCGCCATCACGGCGTTCGGCGTCAACCAGACCGACGCCGCACTGGGCACGTTCGCGGCACGCGCGTTCAGCGGCGTCTTCTCCCACACGCTCTTCTCCGCGCTGTTCTGCTGCGGGCTCGTCTTCGCGATCGGCACCGCGATCCAGCCACGGCGGCTGGGGCTGGGGATCGGCCTGATGGTGCTGGCGATGATCGCGCACGGGTGCTGGGACGGCGCTGTGGCGCTCGGCGATGGCACGCCGCTCGGCGTCCTGATCGCCATCCTGGTCGGGATCGTTGCGCTCGTCGCGGTGATCCGCGCGCTGCGCATGACCGCGCCCCAGGAGCGCGAGTTCCTGCGGGCGATCCTCGAACCGGAGGTCGAGAACGGCACGCTCACCGCCGAAGAGCTCGACGCCGTCTGCGCCCCCCGGAAGCAGCGCAAGCAGTACATCCACGCCGGCAAGGGTCACAAGCGCCACCACGCGGCCAAGCACGTGCTGCGCGCCGCGCTGGACCTCGCGCATGAGATCGCCGCCGCCGGCGGGGGCGAGAACGCGCGGGTCGCGCACGAGCGCGAGGAGATCGCCCGCCTGCGCGGTGCGCTCCCTCATGACGACCGTGCGTCCGGGCAGCCAACGCCGGCGCCGCGGCCCGGCTGACGGCGTTCCGGGGGAGCCGGCGAGTGACCCGCGTCGCAACTCGATAACACGCGATCGCCTTGTCGGCGATCCGTCAGCAGGCTGTTAGCATGTCGCCAACAAGTGCGGGAGCGTGCTTCACGCACGGGGCCGCGTAATCGGCGGTTCGTTCGGCGAACCGCTCCATGCGCGAACGCAGACGACGGACGCGCACGTCTGCGCCTGGAGCGGCGCTCACGACGTACACCGTCGTCAGTTCATGGCGGCGACAACGCAGGTGCCGGACAGCACGGATTCTCACGATGAGGCCGGCCCGGGGCGTCTGCCAGAACCGCACATGAGGGACGGATCGAATTGATAAGGCGATGGAGCGCGTTCAGCGTCTCAGGGCTGGCGGCAATGCTGGGGATCGGTGTGACCGCCGTGCTCGGGGTTGTCGCCGGGCCGGCACCGGCTGCCGCGCAGTCTGAGCTGCTCGGCCAGTGGCGGTTCGACGAGCCTGATGGGCAGCGCGTGATCGATGACGGTCCGCACGCGCTGACCGGCTTTCTGGGCACCAGTGATGGAGCGGATGCGGCAGATCCGGTGCGTATTCCCGGCGCGTCGGGCGGCGCATTGCACTTCGATGGCGACAGGTTCGTGCACCTGCCCGATTCGGCGTCGCTCGCCGCCTCGACGCTGACCGTCGAGGCGGTCGTGCGGGCGGGGACGAGTCCGGGCGCCTGGCGCTATCTCGTGTCGCGCGGTGGCCGTGGTTGCGTGGCGGGCTCCTACGGCCTCTATACCGGCGCGGCCGGCGGTGTGGCGCTCTACGTCTTTGACGGCACGCGCTACGTCGTATCGGCGACGGCGCGCGCGTCGGACGTGTGGGACGGCGCCTGGCATCACGTCGCGGGCACCTTCGACGGGCGCGCGCTGCGGCTCTTCGTGGACGGCCGCGCGGTCGGCGAGCCGATGGACGCACCGTTGCGGATCGACTACGCCGGGACGTCGGCGCGCCTGTCCTTCGGGCAGTACGCCGGAGATTGCGAGCTGAGCTTCCGCGGCGACATGGACCTCGTGCGGCTGTCATCGGGCGCGCGCTCACAGGAGACGCTCGCGTCGTCGGCCGCCGCCGCGGGCGTGCCGCCCGCCGCCGGATCGCTGCCGGCCGCGGCCTCGGGGACCACCATCGCGGGGACTGCCGCTCCCGACCCTTCTGCGTCGCCTCGGCGCGCGTGCGCGGTGAAGCTCGTGCGTCGGCACCGGGCTGCGCGCGGTCGCACCGTCGTGCGCGTGCGGGTGAGCAGACGGCAACGGCCGCTGCAGACGCGCGTGGTCGCGCGACGGGTGCTCGGAGGAAGACTGATCGCCACGGCCCGCACGAACGGGTCGGGCATCGCGCGGCTGGCGCTCCCCGCGCAGCGCTCAGCGCGCGTGCGCATCAGCGCCAGAAAACCTCGCCGGTGCACCCCCGCGGTACTTCGGGTCCACGGGTCCTAAGGGCCGATGCCGAACCGGCATCCAGAACGGTTGAAACCACCTGAGAAGATTGCGTAGAAGCCCCAAGGGGACCTGATCGATGACCGGTCCGCGTCAAAGCGGTCGCGCCGAGCCGCCTCAGGGGAGCCCGGCCGAGCTGTCGCAGCTGATTGCCGAGCTCGAGGCAGCCCCGGACGCGCATGCCGCGCTCCAGCGGATCGCAGCGCTACGGGAGGCGCTGGACGAGCTGGAGCGGAGCCATGTCGAGTGCGCCCTTCAGGGAGGTTCCTCGCTTGCTGCCGTGGGACGCGACCTTGGCGTCTCGCGTCAGTCAGTGCACCGTCGCTACGGTGAGCTCGCCTCCGGCGTGCGAGCCAGCCCACGCCCCCGCGAGGCGGCAGTCGAATCGCTGGGCGAAGGGCTCGTGCTCTCCAACGACGCACGGCACACGCTTCGCGATGCGCTGGCCGAGGCGCAAGCGGTCGGCGACGCGACGCTGGGTGGACAGCACGTGTTGCTCGCGCTTCTGCGACCAGGCGCGGTGCCCGTTCTCGACAGAACGACCATCTCGCGTGAGCGTGCGCGAACCCAGGTGCTTGCCAGTTCGCCCGGTCCCGGGGTGTTCGCGCGCAGTGGCGACCGACCTGACGCGCGCGTCTTCCTCACCGCCGTCGCCACCGAGGCGCGCCGGCGCAACTGCCGAACGATCACGCCGGAACTCCTTCTCCTGACAGGACTGCAAGGCGGCGACTCACCAGCCATCAGGACGCTGCGCGCGATCGGCACCGAAACGGGCCCGCTCATCGCAGCCCTCACTGAGGCCTGCGCCCCACAGCGACAGCGAAGCATGATCTCCACGCCACGCTCGCGGAGCGAGTCGCCTCGCCGGGCGGCGTGGTCCAGCCCGGTGAGGGCTGGACCACGCTCGTCGTCACGGGCGCGAGTTCGGCGACTCGCGCCTCAACCCGCCGTGACGGCGTCGGAGAAGAACCGGTGGGACCCGACGACGGTCCCCGGTCCGACCTCCGGCGGCTCGGCGTACCACTCCGGGAGGCTGGCGTAGAACTCCTGCGCCTCCGGCAGGCCGGGGAGCGGGTTGTCCACGCCGTCCTCGATCTCCAGCAGGGCCAGGAACGTCACGCCGTCGGCCAGCTTGACCGACGCGTAGCGGATTCCCTCGAGCCGTTCGCGCTCGATCGCCGCGAACATGCGCTTCACCGCCGCCTCGGCGTCCGCGACGTGCTCTTCCTTCACCTTGGCTCGCACCGTGAGTACGTTCATCGAACGTCACTCCTTTCGGGTCGTTTCAAGACCTGACCGCGCGCGGCGCTGGGCTGTGACAGTCGGTCAGCCGAGGTCCTGCGACACCCAGCCGGGTGCGTCGAGCCGCACCGGCGCGTCGCCGACGATCGTGGTCAGCAGCGCCTCGAGCGCCGCCAGCGGCTCTGCTTCCGAGCTGCTGCTCCCACGCGCCGCGCAGCTCGTCGAAGATCGCCTCGCCCTCGCGCATCACCTCGAACCCCAGCGGCGTGACCTGGATGCGCTTGCGGCGTGCGTCGGCCGGATCGGCGTCGCGGACGACGTAGCCGCGCTCGACGAGGATCGCGATCGTCTTCGCCGCGGCCTGCTTCGACACCGACATCCGGCGGCCGAGCTCGGATGCGTTGTCGGCTCCGGAGTCGATCGCCCGCATCGCGAAGTCGTGGACCGCGCGCACGTCGGGGTAGCCGCGCGCGCCCAGCTCGACGATCGCGGCGTCGACGAGCCTGCGGTAGCTGCCGAGGAGCAGGAGCGCGAGATCGGCACCGGAGCGCGGCACGAGCCCATGCTACGGACGCGCCTGGACACCGACAACCAGGTTGTCTATAATTTCGACAACTAGGTTGTCGTTATTCGAAGGAGACCCAGATGCTCGTCACGTCAGCAGGCCCGGCCATCGAGGGGATCACCCACCACGTCGCCGCCGTCGACGGCGCCGAGCTGCACTACGTCGCCGCAGGCGAACACCGGCTCCCCGATCCTGCTGGTCCACGGGTTCCCCGAGACCTGGTGGGCCTTCCGCAAGCTCATCCCGCTGCTCGCCGCACGGCACCGCGTCTTCGCCGTCGACCTGCGAGGCTTCGGCGACTCGAGCAACGCCGAGGGCGACTACGACAGCGCCACGTCCGCGGACGACCTCCACCAGCTCGTCCACCACCTCGGCGTCGGCCCGGTCCACCTGACCGGTCAGGACATCAGCGGCGCGACGGTGTTCCGCCTCGCCGCCACCCACCCGGAGGACGTGCGCAGCTTCACCGCGATCGAGATGGGACTGGCCGGCTTCGGACTCGAAGGTCTCGCCGACGTCACCCACGGCGGCTCCTGGCACATCGGCGTCCTCGCCGCCCCGGGCATCCCCGAGCTGCTGTTCGCCGGCCGCGAACGCGAGCTGCTCGGCGGCTGGGCGTTCCCGGCGATGACCGCTGTCGCAGGGCGCGATCACCGACGACGACGTCGACGAGTTCGTCCGCGCCTACGCCCGCCCGCACGGCTGGCGCGGCGCCGTCAGGCCTCTACCGCTCGATGCTCGCGGAAGGAGACGAGATCAGGGCACTCGCGCAGTCCCGGCCGCTCGGCATGCCGGTCCTGGCGGTCGGGGCCGGTGGGGGCGCGTTCACCGCGGACACCATGGCCCAGGTCACCGCAGGCGACGTCACCTCGGTGCAGCTCGACGGCGTCGGCCACTACGCGGCCCAAGAGGCCCCCGAGCTCCTGTCGGCCGCGATCCTCGACTTCCTGAGCGGCGTCGACGGCGGCCTAGTTCAGCGCGGCCGCGCGCATGGCCGCGACGGTGGCGGCGGCGGGCGCAGGCCCTCCTGCGGCCGTCACGCTCCGTATCGGGGTCCTCGCGCTTGAGCAGCAGGTCGATGTCCACTTCCACATCCCAGCCGACCGCGTCGCCACCGCCCGGCAGCGCCATCTGCCAGTCGAATCCGAACTCGCGACGGTCGAAGCTCGTGTGGAGCTGCAGGCCCGCGATCTCGCCGAAGTCGCTCGGTCGCGGTGGCGCGTACTGACCGGCGGCGGTGACCGGGCGCGTGACGCCCCGGATCGTCAGCTCCCCGTCGAGCTCGACGCGGCCGTCGTCGGCGAGGCGGACGTGCCGTCGAGCGGAACGTGATCCGGGGATGCCGCTCGGCGTCGAAGAACTCCGGTCCGAGCACGCTCGCCCGCATCGCGGCCGGCTCGAGGACGGAGATGGATTCGACGCGCGCGGATCCTTCGAGCGCCAGCGCGTCGCCGTCGCCGCGCAGGGTCGCCTCGACGTCCGACAGCGAGCCGCGGTACCAGAAGACGCCTGAGTGGCGCACCGCGAACGAGAAGGTCGAGGGCACCGGCAGGGCGCGCGTAGGTGCCCGAGAACGGCTGGATGGCGACGGTGGTCATGGGAATGCTCCTCTCAGAGATGGCCGAGCTTGTCGGGGTTGCGCACGATCCGCACGGTCTGGATCCGGCCGTCGAGGACGTCCACCGTGAGCACGCTCCAGACCCGGACCGTGGCGTCCTGCTGGGGAAGGGCGTCGCGCCCCTCCCGCACGCGCGCGGCGAGCTGCTCCGCGTCGATCTCGCCGGACTCCAGGAGCGCCAGCGTCCTCGCGGTCTCGCGCCGCTCGGCCTCTCCGAGCGGCGGCTCGGCCGGGCCTCGCACGAGGCGGCCGGGCTGTCCGTTCACCCGCACCCGCCGGCTCTCGAACTCGCCGGACGGCGGACGCACCTGCGACACGGCGGCCATGAAGCGCGCGATGAGCGCCGCGCCGACGAGCGGCTCCTGCGGCGCCCGCGCCTTGCCGCCGCTGTCGGCGTACAGGACGGCGTCCTTGGCGAGCAGCTCCTCCAGGGCCTCCAGCTCGCCCTCCTCGGCGGCCGCGAGGAACCGTTCGAGCAGGGCGTCGCGCGCGGCCTCGTCGGCGTCGAAGCGCGGCCGGCTGGCCTCGAGATGCTTCCGCGCCCGCGTCACGATCTGCCGCGAGTTCACCTCGGTCTGCTCGATGATCTCGGCGATCTGCGCGTACTCGTAGCCGAACACCTCGCGCAGCAGGTAGGCCGCCCGCTCGACCGGGCTGAGCCGCTCCAGCAGCACGAGCATGGCGAGCGACAGCGAATCCGCGAGCTCGGCGCGTGAGGCCGGGCCGGGCGCCGGGTCCTCGACCAGCGGCTCCGGCAGCCACGGCCCGACGTACGCCTCGCGACGCGTCCGCGCCGACCGGAGGACGTTGATCGAGAGCCGCGTCGCCACGGTCGTGATCCAGGCGGCCGGCTCGTCGATCGGGGTCTCCTGACGCGTCAGGCGCACGAGCGCCTCCTGGGTCACGTCCTCGGCCTCCGCGACGCTGCCCAGCATCCGGTACGCGACGCCGAAGCCGTGCCGCCGCAGTGCCTCGAGCTCCATGTCGTCCATGCATCAATGACAGCGGACGACGGGCGGATGTGACAGGCCGAGGGAATAGCGCTCGCCGCTGCGGGTCGCTGTGGGTACATGGACGCCCCCACCGCCCTCTCCCTCGCACACCGCAGCCTGCGCGTGCTGTTCCTCGTCACGGCGCACAACAGCCTGAGCCAGCGCGTGAAGATCGCGCTCGAGGAGCAGGGCCACGAGGTCGACGTCGCCGTCGTCGCGTCGCCGGCATCGATGGAGGCGGCGGTCGACCGCCACCGGCCGGAGCTGATCGTCTGCCCGATGCTGAAGTCGATCATCCCCGAGTCGATCTTCGCCGCGCATCGCTGCCTGATCGTGCACCCCGGCCCGGTGGGGGATCGCGGCCCGTCGTCGCTCGACTGGGCGATCGAGCTCGGGGCCGCGGAGTGGGGCGTCACCGTGCTCGAGGCGACCGCGACCGTCGACGGTGGCGACGTCTGGGCGACGCGGACCTTCGCGATGCGCGAGGCGGGGAAGAGCAGCCTCTACCGTCACGAGGTCCGCCGCGCGGCGGTCGAGGCCGTCGTGCAGGCGGTCACCCGGATCGCCGCGGGGAGCACCGCGCCGGAGCCGCTCGACCGCGCCGACACGCGGGTGACCGGCCGGCCGCGCCCGCTGCTCACGCAGGCCGAGCGCGCGATCGACTGGACCTCCGCCCCGACGGACACGGTCGTGCGCCGGATCAACGCCGCGGAGGGACATCCCGGCGTCCTCGACACGATCCGCGGCGCCCGGTTCCACCTCTTCGGCGCCCACCCCGAGCGCCGGCTCCGCGGCGCCCCGGGCGAGCTGGTGGCGCAGCGCGACGGCGCCGTGTGCCGCGCGACCGCCGACGGCGCCGTGTGGATCACCCACCTCAAGGCGCCGGGGGAGTACAAGCTGCCCGCCGCGCGGGCGCTCGCGGTCGCCGGCGTCGAGCTCGATCTGCCGGAGGTGCCGGCGCCGCTCCATGCCTCCCTGCCGGGCGGCGACACGTTCCGCGAGATCGCCTACGAGGAGCGCGACGGCGTCGGCTACCTGTCCTTCGACTTCTACAACGGCGCCATGAGCACCGGCCAGTGCCGGCGGCTGCTGGACGCGTACCGCTACGCCGCGGCGCGACGCGAGACGCGGGTGATCGTGCTGACGGGCGGGCGCGACTTCTTCTCGAACGGCATCCATCTCGGCGTGATCGAGGCCGCCGGCGACCCCGCCGGCGAGTCGTGGCTGAACCTCCAGGCGATCGACGACGTCGTCCGCGCGATCGTGGAGACGACCACGCACGTGACGGTCGCGGCGCTCGCCGGCGACGCCGCGGCCGGCGGCGTCCCGCTCGCGCTCGCGGCCGACCACGTGCTCGCACGCGAGGACGTGGTGCTGAACCCCTACTACCGGCACATGGGCGGCCTCTACGGGTCGGAGTACTGGACGTACCTGCTCCCGCGCCGCGTCGGCGCCGCGATGACCGCCGAGCTCACGTCACCCCCGTTCGAGGCCGTCGGCACCCGGCGGGCGGTCGAGATCGGGCTGATCGACGACGCGTTCGGCGCCACGGTGGACGAGTTCCGCTCCGGCGTCCGCGGCTTCGCCGAGCGCCTCGCCGCCAGCCCCGGCGTGTCCGGCCTGCTCGGCGCGAAGCGGGCGGCGCGCCGCTACGACGAGCGCACCAAGCCGCTCTCCGCATACCGCACGGAGGAGCTCGTCCGCTCGTACGACTGCTTCTTCGGCGCGGACCGCAGCTACCACGAGGCGCGCCACCGGTTCGTGCACAAGCTCGGCGCACCGTGCGCCGTCGTGCCGCCGCCGGTCCACGCGCGCCGCGCGAGCTGAGCCGTCGCGCGCCTACGCGATGAGCCGCGGGGCGGACGCCCCCGCCTGCAGCCCGGACTCGATCGCGCCGTCGATGAAGCCGGACCACCCGTTCGCGAGGTCTGAGCCGGCGAGCAGCACGCGGCCTTCGGGGCGGCGCATCTCCTCGTGGAAGCGCGAGTACCAGCCGGGGCGGTGGATCGCCCACGTGCCGCGCGCGAACTCGTCCGAGAGCCAGTCGTGCGCGACCGCGTCGGTGGCGACGTAGCCGGGCAGGATCTCGTCGAGCTGGCGCTGCACGAGGGCGAGGTCGCCCGCGTCGCAGCGCGCGTGGTCGGCGCCGAAGCCGATCAGGATCTGGCTCCCGTCCTCGAGCAGCTGCTCGGTGTCGAGGTATCCGAAGGGATGCTCGCGGCGGAGCACGGCCTGCGGCTCCGGCGGACCGGAGACCCGGACGAACAGCTTGATCCCGCGCGAGGCCTGGCCGAGCGCGACACCCTCCCGCTTGCGCTCGGAGAGCGGCGGGTCGAACTCGAGCCCGCCGAGCGTGTTCAGCGGGACCGCGACGATGACGCCGCGCGCCCGGAGGACGTCGCCGCCGCGCGTCTCGACGGTGACGTGCTCGTCGCGCTGGGCGATCGACGCGACGGGCGTCCCGAGCCGCCGCTCGAACGGAGCGCCGGCGGCGATCGCCGCGAGCAGCGCCCCGGTGCCGTCCTCGAGCGTCGCGCGCCCGCCGGCGAACTGGGCGAGCGCGAGGCTGTAGCCGGCCAGGGCGTGCCAGCGCAGGACCGACACGGCGCCCGCCTGGTCGAGCGGCGCGTGCGCGAGCGATTCGAGCTCGGCGTGGAGCACCTCGCGCTCCTCGTGCGTCAGGGCGAGCTCGTCGAGCCGCTCGGCGATGGTCAGCCGGTCGAAGCGCGCCAGGCGCTCGCGCCGGAGCAGCGGGTCGTACGGCTGGGGCAGGGCCTCGTCGACGCCCGCGACGAACCGGTCCCACCCGCGCGCGGCGATCGCGTCCCGCTCGCTCGCCGCGCCGCGGCGCAGCTCCTCGCCGACGTACCAGGCGGAGCGCTCGGGCAGGGTGCTGAGCTCGACGCGCAGCCCGGCCCGGGTGATCTCCGACCACGTGTGCGGCTGATGCCAGTGGACCCACGCGCCGCCGTACTCGACCGGCGTTCCGTGCCACGTCGAGCTCCACGTGCGTCCGCCGAGCCGGTCGCGCGCCTCCAGCAGCAGGACCGAGCACCCGCGCAGCGCCGCCTCGCGCGCAGCCGTCACGCCGGCGAACCCGCCACCGACGACGAGCACGTCATGCACGCGCTGCATCGAGCGGCCAATCTACCGGTCGGGGTGTGCCTGCGGCGACGGCCCTGGCAGGATGGGCGCCGTGCGAACGGCCCCTCCGCCGCCTTCCGGTGGTCCGTTGCAGCGGTCGGTCGCCGCGTGCCTGGCGTCGATCCTCGAGCTCGACGTCGCCGGCGTTCCCGTCCCGGAGGTGCGGCACCCGGAGCCATGGATGGTCTGGCGCAACTGGCTGGCCCAGCGCGGGCTCGGGCTCGTGCCGATCGCCGAGCCGGCGCGCTTCAACTGGCCGGGACCGTGGCTGGCCGTGCTGCGGGCGTCCGGAGGCGACGGGCACGTCGGCGCGATCGCGTTCGGCGCACCCCCGGGGATCGCATGGCACCCGCTGGCGGGCCCGGAGACGTTCGACGCGGTGGAGCGCGGCTACGTCGTCGCGCCCGCCGACGCGGCGCTCTGGACGCCGTCCTCCACAGCCGCTCCGCGCCGCGCCGGCACGGTGGAGGCCGTCCTCGTCGCGCCGGCGGCCGAGACGGCGATGGTCCCGCTCGAGGGAGCGATGGCACGCGCCGGCCGAGGCCTCCGGGGCGACCGGTACTTCGATCAGCGCGGCACGTTCTCCGACGCGCACGATCGCGGCCACGACCTCACGCTCATGGAGGGTGAGGTGCTCGACGACGTGGTGCTCCCGGCGGGAGGCCGCCTCGCCGCCGGGGACGCCCGCAGGAACATCATCACCCGCGGCATCGATCTCAACGCGCTCGTGGGCAGGCGGTTCGCCATCGGCGAGGTCGAGTGCTTCGGCCAGCGGCTGTGCGAGCCGTGCGCCCACCTGGAGCGCCTGACGGCGCAGGCGGGGAAGCCGGGGACCCTGCGGGCGCTCATCCACAAGGGCGGCCTGCGCGCCGACGTGCTCACCGACGGCGAGATCCGCGTCGGCGATCGGATCGCGGCCAGGTGAGGGCGCGGCGATGCGAACTGCATGCATGACGGCGCGGCCGGTGGGTAGCCGTCTTAGCCGCCACCACGACGAGGGAGACACCGATGGCAGAGCTCGAGCCGCTGGACGAGAAGCTCGGAGAAGTGCTGGGCCTTGCGCAGGCGGCGCAGACCGCCACCGAGAAGGTCGCCGGGCTGGAGGGCGCCGACGCCTTCAAGCCGGACCTGGACCGCATGCACGAGGAGGCATCCGAGACCGAGCGGCGGACCGACGGCCTGATCGACACGCTCGACGGCAAGAAGACGGCGATCCGCGAGAAGGCCCGGGACACCCGCTCCGAGGCGGCCGAGATGATGAAGACGTACCTCGGCGGGGAGGAGGAGGCGCTCGACGGGTTCGAGTTCCTGAGCATGGCCGAGGCCGGCGAGCTCTGTCACTGGGAGATCGTGCAGCGCATGGCCGAGACGCTCGGGCAGAGCGACGTCGGCGAGCTCGCGGACTGGTCGGTCGAGGTGCAGCGCCGCCACGTCGCCACGGTGCGCGACGCATCGCTCGACCTGGCCGCCGACGAGGTGCGGTCGGCCTGACCGCGTGACCGGGTCGTTTGCCGCGGCGGCGCTCGCGGCGATGCTGGTCGGCGTCTCGACGCTCGCGTCGCGCCGCTGGGGGCACGGGGTCGGCGGCGTGCTCAGCGCGTTTCCGCTGATCGTCGGTCCGGTGCTCCTGATCGCCGCCGAGCGTCACGGCGCCGCGTTCGCCGCGCAGGCGGCGGCCGCCACGCTGCTCGGGCTCGTCGCGCTCGCCGGTTTCGTCGTCGTCTACGCCTGGTCCGCGGTGCGCCTCGGCTGGGCGATGAGCCTGCTGCTCGCCTGGGCGGCGGCCGCGGCGCTCGGCCTCGTCGTCGGCCAGGTGCGCCCCGGCCTCGCGGTGGCCGGCATCGCCGCGGCGCTTGCGATCGCCGCGGCGCGCGGCGGGCTTCCGGACACCGGGACCGTTGCCCTGCACGGGCGCCGCCGGCCTGGGACCTGCCGGTGCGGATGCTGCTGACCGCACTGCTGATCGTGGTCCTGACCGCCACGGCCGACCCGTTCGGGCCGGCGCGCGGCCGGCGCGCTCTCGGCGCTGCCCGCGCTGGCGTCCGTGCTGGCGGTCTTCACCCATCGCCGCGACGGCACGGGCGCGTTGCTCATCCTGCTCCGCGGCACGACCGAGGGATTGATCGCCTTCGCCGCCTTCTGCGCCGTTGCCGGCGTGTTGCTCACCAGGACCGGCCTCGCCGCGGCCTTCCTGCCCGCGCTCGCGGCCGCCGTGCTCGCGCAGGCCGCGGTGCTTCGCTCCGGCGCGGGGAGTGCCGTGACGCAGGACTGATCGCTCCGGCAGCGGGAAGACTGACCGGGACCGAGTAGATCGCCGATCGGAGCCGACATGGACGATGACCAGCCGCGCCGTGACAAGCCGGAGGACCGGCCGGACGAACCGGGGGCCGAGGGCGGGAGCGGCGGTTCCGCGGACGTGACACCCGCCGCGCCTTCGGACGATGACGCGCCCCTGGGCGACACCGACCAGCATTCCGACGCCCAGGCGTGATCGCGCGCCGTCGTCGGCGCCTCGGGCGGCGGCGTCATGAGCCGATCGCGGGGTGGACCTCGGCGGCGGCGAGCTCGATCTGGCGTCGCTCGTCGCCGACCATGAAGAGCATGACGCGCCGGCAGCCGGCCGCCGCGTAGCGGGAGAGCAGCTCGGCGCAGTGCTCCGGAGACCCCACGCACACCTGATCGCGCAGCACGCTCGGGGTCGCGCTTGAGCATCGGGCCCAGCACGTCGCGCAGGACCCGGTCGGCGTCGGGCCGGTCGGTCGTGATCCAGGTCCACATCGTCACCAGCGCGTTCGGGAAACCGCCGGCCCGCTCGCCGAGCTCGCCGGCCAGGGACCCGCGGGCGCGCGCGAAGCGCTCGGGGGTCGTGTTGTACGCGGACGCGAGCCATCCGTCCCCGAGCCGCGCGACCCGCCGCAGGCCGGCGCGGGAGCCCCAGCTCCCGATCCAGATCGGCACGCCGCCGTGTCGCGGAGAAGCGGGCGCGAGCGGCTCGCCGGGCAGCGCGTGGAACCGCAGGACGGCCGGCGGAGGCTCGCCGCGCAGCAGCGTGCGAAGCACCGCCGTCGCCTCGTCGAAGCGCGCCCACCGCTCCTCGAACGGCAGGCCGAGGGCGTCGTAGTCGCGTTCGGAGGAGCCCGGGCCGACCCCGGCGATCACCCTGCCGTCGGACAGCACGTCGAGCGCCTGCAGCGTCTTGGCGAGCGGCACGGGACCGCGCAGCGCGACCAGCGACACGGTGGTGATCAGGTCCATGCTCGCCGCTCCGCTCGACCACGCCGGCCAGCGCGGTCGGACCGTCCAGCCAGGGCTTGGCGAACAGGAAGTGATCGTTGGCCGCGAGCGCGGTGAAGCCGCACTCCCGGGCCGCGTCGGCGACCGCGGCGAGGCGGCCCAGCGACTGCCCCTCGCCGGCGAACTCGATCAACGGCAGATGCACGCCGAGCTCCATCCGCAGATCCTCTCACCGGCGGGATACGGCAACCCGGCACGGTGATTACGGCAATCCAGCGGATGCCGCGGGCTCGGCCCCGGCCGTACGGTCGGTCACGTCAAGTCCACGACCCCAAGGAGCACCCAAGTGAAGACGTTTGTGATCGAGCGCGAGATCCCCGGTGCCGCCGAGCTCACCTATGACGAGCTGCGCGGCATCACCAGCACCTCGAACGATGCGGTCGAGACGCTCGAGAAGCCGTACAAGTGGCTGCACAGCTACGTGGCCGGCGACAAGATCTACTGCTTCCACCAGGCCGAGAACGCCGAGGTGATCCGGGAGCACGCCAGGATCGGCGGCTTCCCGGCCAACCTCGTCGCCGAGGTCACCTCGGTGTTCGACACCACCGGACCGCGGGACCTTCCGCGCTAGCAGCGCCAGGGCTCGCCCGGTCACGAGGACCGGGCGAGCCTCCAGGCGCCGACTTAGACTTCGCCGGATGAACCGCGGTGCCCTGATCGAGCGCGACGCGGAGCGGCGCCTGGCTCGACGCCGCGGTCACGCGCGCGCTGGACGGCCACGGGTCGCTCGTCCTGCTCTCGGGCGAGGCCGGCGTGGGCAAGACGCGCTTCGCCGAGGAGGTGCTCGAGTCCGGCCGATGCCCACTTCCTGCGCGGCACGCCGGGACCGGGGGCGCTCGCCTACGGCCCGGTCGTCAACGCGCTGCGCGGGTTCATGCGCGCGGTCCCGGGCGGGCTCTCGGGCTGCGGTCCGCTCCGCTCGCATCTCGCGCTGCTGCTGCCGGAGCTCGGCGACGCCGTCGAGGCCAGCGACCGCGCCACGCTGGTCGAGGCGGTCCGCTGCGGGCTGACCGCGATCGCGTCCGAGCGACCCGCGGTCGTGCTGCTCGACGACCTCCAGTGGTCCGACGACGCCACGCTCGAGCTGCTCGCCACGCTCGCCGGCTCGCTGCGCGAGATGCCGATGCTCGTGGTCGGCGGCTACCGCTCGGACGAGATCCCGCGCGCGCATCCGCTCCGGCGGCTCCGCAACGACCTGCGCCGCAACCACCTGCTGTCCGAGCTGGCGCTCGAGCCGCTCACCGCGCGAGGGGACGGCCGAGCTCGCGGGTCGCGTGCTCGGCGCCACCCCGTCCGCGCGCCTGGCCGGCACGCTCTACGACCGCACCGGCGGCATCCCGTTCTTCGTCGAGGAGCTCGCCGAGGCGCTCGCCACCGGCGGCCGGCTGCGACCGGGCGACGCGGGCGTCGACCTGGCCCTCGACGCCGACGTGCCGCTGCCGCAGACGATCCGCGACGCGGTGCTGCTGCGTGCGGGCGACCTGTCGGACCAGGCGCGCGCGACCGCCGAGGCGGCATCGGTCGCCGGGACCCGCTTCGACCTCGAGCTCGTGGCCGCGCTGGGCTGCGAGGCGGGCCTCGACGAGCTGCTCGCCTGCGGCCTGATCGAGGAGCTCGAGCGCGGCCGCGCCGCCTTCCGTCACCCGCTCGCGCGCGACGCGATCTACGAGGACGTGCCGTGGCTGCGCCGGCGCGCGCTCCACCGCAGGCTGGCCGTCGCGCTCGAGGAGCGCGGCAGCGGTCACGCGGAGGTCGCCGGCCACTGGCTGGCCGCGCGCGACGGATCCCGCGCGCTCGACTCGCTCGTGCGGGCGATCGACGAGCTGGCCGCGGTGCACGCGTATCGCGACGCGGCACGGCTCGGGCGCCAGGCGCTCGACATGTGGCCGGAGGGGGAGCGCGGCGCCGAGCGGATCGCGGTGCTCGAGCGCCACGCGCGGTTCGCGGAGCTCGCGGGCGAGCTCGCCGAGGCGGGCCGGGCGCAGCGCGAGGTGGTGGCCGCGCGGCGCGCGGAGGGCGCCGGCCGCGCGCTCGCCGACGCCGAGCGCCGGCTCGCCGCGATCTACGACCTGCAGGGCGACCGCGAGCGCGCGCTGGCCGCACGCGGCGTCGCCGCGGACGCCTTCGCCGCCAACGGCATCCCCGGCGAGGCCGCCACGGAGCGCCTGATCGCCGCGGGCTACCTGTCGAGCGCCGGCCGCCACGGCGACGCGGTCGCGCTCACCCGCCTGGCCGCGGAGGAGGCCGGGCGCGCGGAGCGGATCGACCTGCGGGCGCGGATCCTGGGGCTCGAAGGCGTCGTCCGCGTCAAGCGCGGGGAGTTCGAGGCGGGGATGGAGACCATCCGCGCCGGGCTCTCGCTCGCGCTCGAGCACGAGCTCACGCTCGAGGCGGCGGAGGTCTACCAGCGGCTCGGCACCGCGTACGAGGTGGCCGGCGACTACGGCGGCGCGCGCGACGCGCTCGACACGGCCGTCGGCTTCTGCGCGTCGCACGGGGCCGACGGCCTCGAGCACACGTGCCTCAGCTGCATGGCGTACGTCCTGCGCGAGCTGGGCGACTGGGATCGCGCGGCCGAGCTCTCGGCCGACCTGCGCGCGGGGGACGGCCGTCCCGACGACACGCTGGTCGCGGACGGCACGCTCGGCTCGATCCACGCCTTCCGCGGCGACGGCGCGGCGGCCCGGCCGCTGCTCCTCCGGTGCCTCGACACGGCGTCGCGGCTCGACGTGGTCTCGATGGGCGTCGACAGCGCCGCCGCGCTCGCCGTGCTCGAGGAGCACGAGGGCGATCTCGACCAGGCCCGGAGCCACTGCCGCTACCTGCTGGAGCGCTGGTCGCGCAGCGAGGACCACCACTACGCGGTCTGGGGGCTGCGCTGGGCGTCGAGCTTCTTCGCGCGCCACGGCCGGCTCGGCGAGGCGCGCGCCGGGACCGAGGCGCTCTCGAGCATCGCGGCCAGGACGAGCCACCCGGACGCGCTCGCGGCGCTCGCGCACGCGCTCGGCGAGACGGCGCTCGCCGAGGGCCACCTGGACGCCGCCGCCCAGCAGATCAGCCGCGCGGCCGACCTCCACGCGAGCCTGGAGATCCCGTTCGAGCGCGCGCAGATCCAGCTTCGCGCGGGCGTCGCCCTCGCCGCCGCCGGGCAGCGCGACGCCGCGGTCGAGCGCCTGGTCGAGGCGCATCGCACGGCGCGCCGCCTCGGCGCCGCGCCGCTCGCCGCGCAGGCGGCCGCCGAGGTCGCGCGGCTCGGCGAGTCCGTCGAGCGGCGGCTCGGCCGGCGGGCGGCCGCCGAGCACGAGCACGCCGGCCTGTCCCGGCGCGAGCTCGAGGTGATGCGCCTGGTCGCCTCCGGGGGGACGAACCGCGAGATCGCCGTCGAGCTCGTGCTGAGCACGCGCACGGTGGACATGCACGTGCGCAACATCCTCGCGAAGCTGCGCTGCCGCTCGCGCACCGAGGCGGTGGCCAAGGCCGGCGACCTCGGCCTCCTGGCGTAGTCAGGACGTGGCGGCGTCCTCCGCCAGCATCAGCCCGAGGCGGTCGAGGACCGTGCCCCATCCGCCCTCGTGCGAGCGCACCGTCGCCTCGTCCAGCAGGCCGCTGTGCGTGAAGCGCACGGTGGTCGCGCCGTCCTGCTCCGCGAAGTCGATCTCGATCAGCGTCCGCCGCGTCTCGCCGTCCCAGATCCAGGTGAACGCCAGCCGGGTCGGTCGCTCGACCTCGAGGTAGTGGCCGCCGCCGCCGTACTCCTCGTCCTTCTCCGGGTCGCGCATGACGACGCGCACGACGCCGCCGACGCGCAGGTCGACCTCGGCCTCGCTCGTCTCCCAGTGATGCTCGGCCTGCCACCAGCGCCGGATCACCTCCGCGTCGGTCCACGCGTCGAACACCGCCTCCGCGGGCGCCTGGAAGGTGCGCTCGATCCGCAGCGTGTGACCGTCGGTCACCGCGAGGGCTCCCGCCGGCGCCGCAGGCGCAGGCTCAGCCAGGCGCGCGCCGCCAGCAGGGCGGCGCTCACCCCGCCCAGCGCCGGCAGCGTCTCCTCGAGCGGCACGCCGCCCACGTGCGCCATCACGTGCCCGCACCCCGCGACGCGACGGCCTCGTACTCGTCGTGCAGGTTCCACCAGCGGTAGGGCGCGGTCTGCGGGTAGCCCTCGGGCGAGTCCTCCCACTCCTCCTGGCGGCCGAGCGCCGTGATGTCGAGGTAGGCCCAGGTGCTGCCCATCGCCTCGTCGCCGCGGCTGTCGACGAAGTACGTGCGGAAGATCTCGTCGCCGTCGCGGATGAAGGCGTTGGTGCCGTGCCACTCGGCGACGCCGAAGTCGGCGTCGAAGTCGTCGGTGAGCGTGTACCACGGGATCTGCTCCCAGCCCATCCGCGCCTTCCAGCGCTCGATGTCCGGCTGCGGCGCGCGCGAGACGAACGCGAGGGTCGTGTCGCGGGCGTTCAGGTGCGCGAGATGGCTGACCTGGTCGGCCCCGAACGAGCAGCCGGGGCAGCCGCTGTCGGGCCAGCCCGCCACGCCGGGCTCGAAGAAGAAGCGGTAGACGATCAGCTGCCGGCGCCCGGCGAACAGGTCGAGCAGGCTCGCCGGGCCGTCCGGGCCCTCGAAGGCGTACGGCTTGTCCACGGCGAGCCACGGCATGCGGCGCCGCTCGGCGGCCAGCGCGTCGCGGGCGCGGGTCAGCTCCTTCTCCCTGACGAGCAGCTGCTCGCGGGCCGCGTCCCAGTCCTGCCGGGTCACGGTCGGTGGGGTGTTCATCGGGACTCGTCCTCCTTGAGGTATTCGTCGACGACGTCGAACATGCGCTCCCACAGGGCGCGCTGACGATCCATCCAGTCGGCGGCCTCGCCGAGCGCATGGGTGTCGAGCGAGAGCTGGTGCGTCCGGCCCCGGATCACGCGCGTCACGACGCCGGTCTCCTCGAGCACCTTCAGGTGCTTGGAGATCGCGGGCTTGGACACGCCGAAGCCGGCGGTCGCGTCGCCGACCGTCGCCGGACCTGCGGCGAGGCGCTCGACGATGCCGCGGCGGATCGGGTGGGACAGGGCCTTGAACGGATCGTTCACCACAAGGTGAACCATAGACGATCAGCAGGCGGGGATCACGAGTCAGGCGCGGCCGCGCCCGGGACGCAGTCCAGGCAGAGCGCGCTGAAGTCCGCGATCCGCGGCGCGTTCGGCGGCGCCTCGATGCGGAGCACGAAGCTGTTGTCGGCCAGCTTGCGCAGCTTGATGTCGCGGAACACGAAGCGGCCCTCCGCGTCGATCGCCGCGGGCGGCGGATCCGGCTCCCCGGCGACCCGGTTCGCGAGCACGCGCCCCGTGCGCGGGGCGGGGGACACCGTGCCGCGGATCGTCAGCGGACGGTCGGAGCGCGTCGTGTACGTGAACGCGCGCCCGTTCCCGGACGCTCCGGCGAAGCGCACGTCGAGGCCGGGCGTGACCCGGGGCACGGCGCTCGCGCAGGCGCGACGGAACGGACGCGCGCCGGGTGGCGAGGTGAGCAGGTCGAGCTCGATCCGGAGGAGCCGCGGGTCCGCCGCGGCGATCTGGCGCGCGGCGAGCCCGTCCGACCGCCGTGCCGCCGCATCGCGGCAACCGCTCGCGAGCTCCGTCCGCGCGCGCTCGGGGGCGCTGCGGTAGTCCTCCGCGGCGGTCGGGAGCGGAGCCGAGGCCGTCCGCTCGGCGCCGCACCCGGCGAGCCCGGCGGTCGCCACGACCGCCAGGCAGGCGGTCGGCACGCGGGCACGCGCGGCGCGGCGACGCATGGTCAGCCCGATGGTACTCGCGTCTTCCGCACCAACTCCTCGCGTTCGGCGCCGCCCGAGACCGTCACCGCGAGGACCGGCCCGACCCCGCGCGCGTAGAACTTGAACTCGAGGACCTTCGGCTCGAGCGGGTTGACCTCGCGCGTCATCAGCACGCGCGTGTAATGGCCGGCGGGGGTCTCCGCCTGCTCGTGCAGGCTGACGATGCGCGCGCGGTCCTCCGCGTGGCCCGCGTAGTGCTCCTGGCGGTAGCGCAGCCCGGGCCGTGGGCGGGCCGGCATGATCACGCCGGCCTGGGCGCCGTCGACGCCCGCCTCGAAGGAGCCCTCGTGGCTGACGGGCCGGCCGCGCTCGTACTCGACCGTGTCCTCGCCGAGGTACCAGACGTTGCCGGCCTCGTCCTGGGCGTACCAGTCGTCGGTGACCTCGAGCGGGCGGCCGTGCCGGCGGACGACGTCATGGACCACCCTGGCGGTGACCCCGTTCGCGATCACCCTCGTGCGACGCGTGACCGTGACGACGACCCGCTGCCGGGCTCCGTCCGCGCCGGTCTCGCGGTACACCCAGCGGTCGCCGGGCCGCATCGGCCAGTAGGGATTGGTGATCCGCGTCGTGAACTCGGACGGGTCGAGGACGACCGGCTCGCCGCCCGTGGGGAGCGGAGCGGCCATCGGCTGCGCGCTCGCCGCGGCGCAAGCGGTGAGCGCGACCGTGAGCGCCGCGACGCCGGAGAGCGCTGCCGTGTCGGCGGGTGGGTGACATGGGTCCACGCTACGACCACCCGCTGAGATCCCGCTGAGGCGGAGCGTCGCGCTCTCATCCTGCTCTCAGCTAGCGCGCGCGATGATGGTCGGTGTGCGAGTGCTGGTCGTCGAGGACGACGTGCGCATGGCCGCGGCCATCCGCCGCGGCCTGCGCTTCGAGGGCCTCGTCGTCGACGTCGCGCCCGACGGTGGTCGCGCGCTGCTGGCGCTGCGCGCGTCGGGCTACGACGCCGTCGTGCTCGACGTCATGCTGCCGGGGCTCGACGGGTTCGAGACCTGCCGCCGGCTCCGCGCGGAGGGGATCTGGGTGCCGGTCCTGATGCTCACGGCACGGGATGCGGTGGAGGATCGCGTGCGCGGGCTCGACGAGGGCGCGGACGACTACCTGACCAAGCCGTTCTCGCTCGCCGAGCTCACCGCCCGCCTCCGCGCGCTGGCACGGCGCGGCGCGGTCGAGCGCCCTGCGGTGCTCGAGGTCGGGGGCCTGCGGCTCGACCCCGCGACGCGCGAGGTGCGGCGGGACGGGGTCGCGATCGAGCTGTCCGCGCGGGAGTTCGCGCTGCTCGAGACGTTCATGCGCCGCCCGGGCCAGGTCCTCACGCAGGATCAGCTGCTGGAGGCGGCGTGGGATCTCGGCTTCGCGCATCGCTCCAACGTGGTCGAGGTGTACGTGCGCTACCTGCGCGAGAAGATCGACCGGCCGTTCGGGATCGTCTCGATCGAGACGGTGCGGGGCGCCGGGTACCGGCTGCGGAAGGAAGCGGCGCCGTGAGCCGCGTTCCGCTCCGTGTCCGGCTCACCGGGGCGTTCGCGCTCGCGATGGTGCTCGTGCTCGCCGGCGCCGCGCTGTTCGTGTACCTCCGGCTGAAGTCCGATCTCGACGAGGGCGTGACGTCCGCGCTCGACGTGCGGGCGGCCGCGGTCCTCGCCTCCGGGTCGGCGTCCGCGGCCGTGCCCGGCGACGCCGAGGAGGGGTTCGCGCTGCTCGCCACGCCAGGCCGGCCGTCCGGCGCGGATCGGTTCCTCACCGCCGGCGAGCTGCGCCGGGCCGCGGCAGGGGGATCCGTGCTGGTGGAGCGGACGATCCCCGGGGTGGAGGGGCGAGCGCGCGTCCTGGCGCGCGGTGACGGCGACCGGGTCGCCGTCGTCGGCCAGTCCCTGGACGACCGCGACGAGACGCTGGGCAATCTCGTGGCGTCGTTCGCCGTCGGCGGTCCGGTGGCGGTGATCCTGGCGTCGCTGCTGGGGTACGCGCTCGCGGCCGCCGCGCTGCGACCGGTCGAGGCGATGCGCCGCCGGGCGGAGGACGTCTCGCTCGACCCCGACGGCGCACGGCTTCCGCTGCCGGAGGCCCACGACGAGATCCGCCGCCTGGGCGAGACGCTCAACGCGATGCTCGACCGGCTCCGCCGCTCGTTCGAGCGCGAGCGGCGCTTCGTCAGCGACGCCAGCCACGAGCTGCGCACGCCGGTGGCGGTGATCAAGGCGGAGCTGGAGGCCGCGCTGCTCGCCGGCGGCCACGAGCCGCAGGTCCGGGAGGCGCTGGTCGCCGCCGTCGAGGAATGCGATCACCTCGCACAGCTGGCCGAGGACCTGCTGGTGATCGCGCGCGCGACCGACGACGGGCTGCCGGTGCATCCCGTGCGGCTCGAGGTCCGCGAGCTGTTCGACGCGGTCGCGGCTCGCTTCGGCGCGCGCGCCCGCGAGCGCGGCCGGGCGATCACGGTCGACGTGGGTGACGCACGCCATGTCGATGCGGACCGCCTACGGGTGCTGCAGGCGCTCGGGAACCTCGTGGACAACGCCCTGCGCCACGGGGACGGGGAGATCGCGCTGCGCGCGCGTCGCGCGGGCGCCGGCGTGGAGCTCGACGTCTGCGATCACGGCGAGGGCCTCGACCCCGGCTTCGCCGCGCACGCGTTCGAGCGCTTCACGCGCGGCGACGCCGCCCGCACCCACAGCGGCACCGGGCTCGGGCTCGCGATCGTGCGATCGATCGCGAGCGCGCACGGCGGACGCGTCGACGCCGTCCCGGGTCCCGGCGCGACGTTCCGGCTCTGGCTCCCGGACCAGCCTGCCGCCGCCTCAGGGTCATCTCAGGTCGCCGCCGTAGCTTCCCGGTCCAGGTTGACCAGGCCCACACGAGGAGGCGGAACACCATGAGGAGCAAGCACAAGGCCGTCGCGATCACCGCCGCCGCGGTCGTCGCCGTCGGCATCGGCGGAGCGGCGATCGCCGGCGCCGCCGGCGGCGGCGACGACGACGCGCGCGACACGCCGATCACCGGGTCGGCGCTGGACCGGGCCAAGGCGATCGCGCTCGAGCAGACGGGCGGCGGACGAGTGACCGGGACCGAGGTCGGCGACGAGGAGGGCGCCTACGAGGTCGAGGTCACGCGTGCCGACGGCAGCCAGGTCGACGTCCACCTCGACGCGCACTTCGGCGTCATCGGCCAGGACCGCGACGGCGAGCAGGGCGGCGACGAGGCCGGCGGCGCCGACGACTGACCGCGTCAGCCCAGCTCGAAGCTCGTGATCCCGAACACGCGCGCGAGCGGGATCGCCGGCGGCGCGCCGGTGTACATCCGCGCGGTCTCGAACACCGGCGCCATCCCGGCCTCGCGCGCGAGCGCCGCCGCCTCCGCGTTCGGCTCGGGGACGTCGAGGTAGAGCGGGCCGGCGGGCGCGCGCGCCGCGAGCGCGGCGAACAGCGCGCGGGCGGTCGGCGCGTCGTCGGCGAACAGCGGCCCGATCTTCGCGCCGTCGCGACACGGGCGCACGACGCCGAGGCCGGCCGGCACCCCGTCGCGCACCGCGGCGAGCGCGACATGCCCGGGCAGCGTCAGCCACGGCCGCAGGAACGGACTCGCGCGGGCCGGCGGCGAGCTCGGCGTCGTAGGCGGCCAGCGCGGGGAACGGCAGCGTGGCCGCCTCGACCACCGCGGCCGCGCCGCCCGGCACGTCGACCGGCCGCGGCGTGTCGGCGCCGTAGCGCAGGTTGCGCCACGCGAGGCTGAAGCCCGATCGCGCGTAGGCGTCCTGCTGGTCCACCACGCCGTCCAGGCCGACCAGACGACCCTCGAGCCGCGCCATCCCGGCCCGCCAGATCGCGATGCCCAGGCCCTCGCCGCGCCGCTCCGGCGCGACGATGTAGAAGCCGACGAAGCCGAGCCCGTCGCCGTGGCGGACGGCGGAGATGCAGGCCACCGGTTCGCCGGCGGAGTCCTCGGAGACCAGGAACCCCTCCGGGTCGGCGGCGTGGAACGCCGCGGCGTCGGCCAGCCCGGGGTTCCAGCCCTCGCGCGCCGCCCACTCGACCGCGAGGTCGACCTCGGCGCGCTCCATCACCCGGATCCGGGCCCACTCGCTCGGCACGCCCGAACCCGCGCTAGACGGCGACGGCGGACTCCGCCGCCGGGAACGCGAGCAGGCCGTCGAGCCCGCGCTTGTCGATCTCGTTCGCGATCACGAGCCGCTGGATCTCGGACGTGCCCTCCCAGATCCGGTCGACGCGCAGCTCGCGCCACAGCCGCTCCACCGGCTGCTCGCGCATGTAGCCGCGGCCGCCGAAGATCTGCACGCAGCGGTCGACGATCCGGTTCGACGCCTCCGAGCTGCTGAGCTTGACCATCGCCGCCTTGGCGTGCAGCGTCTTGCGGTCGCCGCCGCGGTCGAACTCGGCCGCCACCTGGTGCGTCAGCGCGCGGTTCGACGCGATCTCGGCCGCCGAGTCGGCGAGCATCGCCTGGATGAGCTGACGGTCGAGCAGCCGCTGACCGCCCTGGACGCGCTCGCGCGCCCACGTCGTCGCCAGCTCGAGCGCGCGCGTCGCCGCGCCGATCGTCCTGGCGCCGATCATCAGCCGCTCCTCGGTGAACCAGTCGCGGGTCAGCTCGTAGCCGCCGCCGATCTCGCCGAGCAGCGACTCCGGCCCGACGCGCACGCCCTCGAAGCCGAACTCGGGGTGCTCGAAGACGAACGTGTGCGTGTAGGCCGGCGTCCGCCGGACGACGACGCCGGGCAGGTCCTTGTCGACGATGAACATCGTCGGCGCGCCCTCCGGCTGGACGAGCGCGAGGACGAGCAGGTGGTCGGCGACGTCGCCGACGGTGACGAACCACTTGACGCCGTCGATGACGCCAGCCGTCGCCGTCCGGCGTCGCGGTCGTGGCGATGCCGCTCGGGTCCGAGCCGGCGTGCTCCTCGGTGATCGCGACCGCGTCGCGGCGCTCGCCGCGGATGCCCGGCTCGAGCCAGCGCGCGCGCTGCTCCTCCGTGCAGGCGCGGAACGGGTTCGCCGGCCGCCAGACGGCGTCCCACAGCGCGTTCGTCAGCCGGCCGAGCTCCTCCTGGACGACGACCTGCTCGAGCACGCTGAGACCGGCGCCGCCCCACTCCACCGGCATGTTGATCGCGTTCAGGCGCGCATCGAGCACGGCGGCGCGGATCTCGGCGAGCCGCTCCGGCGTGAGCGAGCCGTCGCGCTCGCACTCGTCCTCGTACGCCATCAGCGTCGTGGTCAGGCCGGCGGCGCGCCGCTTGAGCTCCTCGAGCTCGGGGGTGTAGGCGAAGTCCATGGTCGTCTCCAGTTGACTGATCCGTCAGTTAACTGTACGCCACTCCTGTCAAGCTGCCTCCCGATGGCCCCTCGCCGGAACGACGACGGCTTCCGCACGCAGATGCTCCGCGCGGCCGCCGCGCTGATCGCGGAGCGCGGCTACGACGGTGTCCGGATCGCCGACATCGCGGCGGCGTGCGGGGCGAGCACCGGCAGCGTCCACTACCACTTCAGCGGTCGCGACGAGATCCTCACGGAGGCCCTGCGCTACGCGATCCAGCAGGCGTTCGATCGCAACCGCGAGGCGCTGCGCGGGCTCGGCGACGCGCGCGAGCGGCTCGCCCGGCTGATCGACCTGCAGCTGCCGCGCGATCCGGAGGTGCGCGGCGAGTGGCTCGTCTGGCTCGAGTTCTGGGCCGAGGCGGCGCGCCGGCCCGAGCTGGCCGCCGTGCATCGCGAGCTGTACGCCGGCTGGCGCGAGCTGATCGCCGACACGGTGCGGCGCGGGCAGCGCCAGGGCGTGTTCCGCCCGGGGGACGCCGAGGCGATCGCGGAGACGCTGACGGCGCTGATCGACGGCGCCGCGGTCCACGTGGTCACGGGCCTCCAGGAGGATGGCGCCGAGCGGATGCGCACGCTGCTCGCCGGCTACGTCGAGGCGCAGCTGACACGACGCCACCCGCGTCGCCTAGGGCCGCCTTCCCCACGCGCCGACCACGGCCGGCGTGAGCATGGTCGCGTCCCGGGCGGCGACCTGCTCGGCGATCCGCTCCTGCAGGGTGTCGAGTCCCAGCTCGGCCTCGGTCGCGATGCCCTCGGAGAGGATCCGCGGCGCGAGCGAGCGGATGATGCCGGCGCACAGGATCGGCCCGGTCGGATCGCGCGGGCCGAGGTACGGGACGAGCCCGAAGGTCGACACGTCCGCGAAGCCCGCGCCGCGGAGGAGCTCCCCGGCGCGTGCGCCGATCCGCGGGTCCGCGCCCACGGACCGGAACGCCGCCTCCATCCACTCGCGCGCCGCGGTGACGAGCGGAGCGTCCGGCTCCGCTCGCACCGCGCCGATGTCGAACTCGACGAGCAGCATCGTGCCGCCGGGCTTCAGCACGTCGATCTGACGCCGCAGCACCGCCTCGCGGTCGGGCAGGTGGAAGAGCATGAGCCGCTCGACGATCGCGTCGAACGGCTCCTCGGACGTGAAGGTCCGCGCGTCGCCCTGCACGAACGCGACGTTCGCATCGCCCGCGGCCGCGCGCCGGCGCTCGGCGATCTCGAGCAGCCGCTCCTCCCGGTCGACGCCGAGCACCGAGCCGCCGTCCTCGAGCAGCGCGGCGACGAGGAACGCGACGTGGCCCAGGCCCGTCCCGAGGTCCAGCACGCGCATGTCACCGCCGATCCCCGCCGCACGCAGCAGGGTGTCGGTCGGCGCGGCGATCGAGCTCGCCTGGGCGTCGAGCCGGGCGATCTCCGGCTCGTCGCTGCCGAGGACGTACGCGGTCGTGCTCATGATCGGCTGTGTCGGCACCACCCCGACGCTACGCCTCCGGCGACGGCGCGGTCAACCGAGCAGCGCACCGCCGCTGCCAGGACGGCTATCTTGCGCCGCACCGTCCGGAGGAGCGTTCACAGGTGAAAGAGGAAGAGCTCGTCAGCCGCGTCACCGACCTGCTCCGGGAGGCCGGCGCGGAGGAGCCGGTGGTCGCCGCCGGCATCTTCAACCCGCGCGGTCACACCGGCGGCATGTTCGCGGGCGGCATGGTGGGCGACAGCGCCGGCGGCGCGTTCGGAGGCCTCGGCAGCAGCATCGGCACCGCGGGCGGCGCGCTCGCGGGCGCCAAGGCCAACGACGCCGCGTCCGGACTGCCCGAGTGGCTCGTCCTCGCCGTCACCGACGCGAGCGTCGTCGGCTTCGACACCGACGGCCGCCGGCGGCCGACACGGCCGATCTTCCGGCTCGAGCGCACGCGGCTCGAGACGAAGGTCCATCAGCGCGTCAACGTCCGCGTGCTCGAGCTGATCGACCGCGAGACCGGCGCGCGGATCGAGCTCGAGGGCAACCGGATCCCGACGCTGCACACCGGGCCGGTGCTGGACGCGCTCAAGGACTGAGCGTCACTCCGCGAGCCGCTGCTTGACGACCTTGCCCATCGCGTTGCGGGGCAGCTCGTCGAGGAAGCGGATCTCGCGCGGGCGCTTGTGCGGCGCGAGCTCGCCGGCCACGTGGTCGATCAGCTCGCGCGGCGCCGGGCGCGGATCGCCCTCGGCGACGACCCAGGCGACGATCCGCTCGCCGAGGTCGGCGTCGGGTTCGCCGGTCACCGCCGCCTCGAGCACGCCCGGATGCTCGAGCAGCGCGACCTCGACCTCGCCCGCGCCGACCTTGTAGCCGCCGGTCTTGATCAGATCCGTCGACCGGCGGCCGACGATCCGCCAGTAGCCGTCCGGCGCGCGGGTCGCGAGGTCGCCGGTGAAGAACCAGCCGTCGCGCATCGCCTCCGCGGTCGCGTCGGGGCGGTTGAGGTAGCCGGAGAACAGGTTCGGGCCGCGGACGGCGACCTCGCCGATCGTCTCGTCGTCGGAGCCGTCGATGTCGGCGCCGTCGTCCCCGACCAGCCGGAGCGAGACGCCCGCGACCGGGACGCCGACGTAGCCCGGGCGGCGCGGCGCGTCGGCCCGCACCGCCGTGTTCATCAGGGTCTCGGTGAGCCCGTAGCGCTCGACGATCTGCTGCCCGGAGAGCGCCTCGATGCGGGCGAACTCGGGCGCCGGGAGCGGCGCAGACCCCGACACGAGCAGGCGGGCGGCGCGCAGGCCGTCGGCGACCGCGGGGTCGCCGGCGGCCGCGCGCCCGAGCCGGTGGTACATCGTCGGGACGCCGAACAGCAGCGTCGCGCCATCGCGGAGCGCCGCCGCCGCGGCGGCCGGCTCGAACCGGCCGAGGTGCCGGAGCTCGCCACCGCGGCGCAGCGGGCCGAGCACCCCGATGACGAGCCCGTGGACGTGGAAGAGCGGGAGCCCGTGCACGAGGACGTCGTCGGCGGTCCACGCCCAGGCGTCCGCCAGCGCGTCGAGGTTCGACGCGACCGCACGGCGCGGCAGCACGGCGCCCTTGGGCCGCCCGGTCGTGCCCGACGTGTAGACGATCAGCGCCGGGTCCTCGTCGTCCGCGGCGGCCGCCTCGGGCAGCTCGCCGCCGCGCGCGGACACGTCGACCGTGACGCGGCGGGCGGACGCGGGCAGGCCGGGCGCGCCGACGACCACGTCCGGGCGGCTGTCCTCGAGCACGTGCTCGAGCTCGCCGCGGCCGAGCTTCGGGTTCACGGGGACGAGCGTGACCCCGGCACACAGCGCGGCGACGGAGGCGACCACCGCCTCGAGCGTCGGCTCCGCCCAGACGGCGACCCGTGACGGCCCCCTCCAGATCGCGGGCGACGGCCGCCGCCGCCTCGCGCAGCTCGCCGTACGTCAGCCCCCGGCCGCCGACCGAGACCGCGGGCTCCGGCCCCCTCTCGTACACGCCCGCGAGCAGGCTCATCGTCCGCACAGTCTTGTGGAGCGACGCTCGACGTGCGGTGCCGCCGCGGATAGCCTCGCCCGGTGGAGACCGCCCGCGCGCCGGACGCCGCCGAGCCGCAAGCCGCGCCGCGCGCGGAGTCGCGCGCGCCGGCGATCGGCGGCCTGCCCGGCCGCGTGCTCGAGCTCCAGCGCACGATCGGCAACCGCGCCGTCCGCCGCCTGCTGCGCGAGACCGACCCGCGCCTCACGTACACCAAGGAGGCGGAGGCGGAGGGCAAGGGGCTCGACGCGACGCCGCTGCCGTTCACCACCGCGGGCAACCCCGACGCCGGCTGGGACGGCAACGAGATCCTGGGCAAGCTGACCCAGGTCGACGAGAGCGACGACACGTTCACCGACCCCGTGCGCTGCGGCGCGAACTCGGTGCTCGCCGTCGCGATCAACCGCGGCGCGCGCGACACGATCGCGTGGGCGCGGGCGATCATGCGCACCGGCTACGCGAGCCCCGCGACCCACGGGCTCGGCGACAAGGTGTGGGAGTCGATCGCGCGGATGGAGCGGACGACCGCGACCTACGGCGACCTCTCGAACATCGCCCACCACGCGAAGGTGCTGCTGTCCAAGGACCCGCGCGGCAAGACGACCGGCTACGAGGTCGCGGCGATGATCGGGCTGCTCGGTGGGATGCAGTCCTCCTCGACGCCGATGCAGGACGAGGACATGTTCCGCTCCTACTTCCGCGACCTGAAGGCGCGCGAGGCGTTCGTGATGCTCGTCGACACCTCCGTGCTCGCGCCGACCACCCGCACCCGGAACCTCGACCAGACCAACCACTACGTCGTCGTCGGCAAGGACGGCGCCGGCAAGGCGTTCCTCTACGACCCGTACCCGCGCGTCGGCACGCAGCTCATCCGGTCCGGGGATCAGAGCTTCTGGACGCTGTTCAAGAACGCGCAGGGGCAGTGGAAGTCCGTCTACCTGTTCGCCCGACCCAGCTTCAAATGACTTGACAGCGTCGTTTGTACCGGTAAAGTCTTTACCGGTACAGATGACCACGACCAAGTCGAAATGCCCCACGCTGGCGACGGTCGCCGAGCACGTCGGCGTCTCGCGGATGACGGTGTCGAACGCCTTCAACCGGCCCGACCAGCTCTCGCCCGCGCTGCGCGAGCGGGTCCTGCTCGCCGCGCGGGAGCTCGGCTACGGCGGCCCCGATCCCGCCGCGCGGGCGCTCGCGAGCGGCCGCTCCGGCTCGCTCGGGCTGGTCTTCGACTACTCGCTCACCGCGGCGCTCACCGACCCCGCTACCGCCGGGCTGCTGCTCGGCGTCGCGCGGGAGTGCGAGTCGCGCTCGCTCGGCCTGACGCTCGTGCCGCTGCTCGAGGGCGCCGACGACACGCACGTCCGCACCGCGCTCGTCGACGGCTTCGTCCTCTACTCGGTCACCCGCAACGACGCCCGCCTGCGCGCGGTGCGCGAGCGCCACCTGCCCTACGTGCTCGTCGACCACGAGCCGGCCGACGGCGCCCAGCGCGTCAACATCGACGACCGCGCCGCGGCCCGCGCGATGGCCGAGCACCTCCTCGGCCTGGGCCACCGCGACATCGCGCTCGTCATGGGCTGGGAGCACCGCGCGCGGACGCTCGGCGCAGGCGCAGGCGGACAGCATCTACTTCGTCGGCGGCGAGCGGCTCGCCGGCTGGCGCGAGGCCGGGCTCGAGCGCGACGGCCACCGTGGCGAGCGGCCCCGGCCACGACCGCGAGACCGGCCGCGTCGCGGGCCATCGCCTGCTCGACCGCCCGGACCCGCCGACCGCGGTGCTCGCCTTCTCCGACCTGCTGGCGCTCGGCGTGATGGACGCCGCCGCCGAGCGTGGCGTCGACGTCCCGGGCCGGCTCTCAGTGGTCGGCTTCGACGACATCGCCGAGGCGGCGCCGGCGGGCCTGACCACCGATCCGCCAACCGCACGACGAGAAGGGCGCCGCCGCGGTCCGGCTCCTCCTCGACCCCGATGACCGCGGCTCGGTCGTCCTCCCCGCCGAGCTGATCGTCCGTTCGACCACCGCACCTCCCCGTCCCCAGGAGCGCTCCCCATGCTCATGACCGGATCCGGCCGGATCGACGCCCAGCGGGCGTTCACCCGGCTCGCCCGCGCCCGGCGCCGGGCCTCGATCGTCAGCCGCCTGCGTCGCTGCACCGCGTGCTCGCGGCTGCGCGTCTACGACCGCGCCGCCGCCCGCGCGACCGCGGCGGGCGGGATCCGCGAGATCCCGCTCGACGCGATCAGCGGCACGCTCGAGCCGAGCCGCGCGACGCAGTTCGACAGCGACTTCCGCCCGGCGCCGCTCGCCCGCGTCCGCTGGGAGCGCGTCTGGCTCGCCGAGCAGCGCGGCGCGGTCCTGCCGCCGATCAGCGTGGCGCCGGTCGGCGACGGGTTCGCCGTGCGCGACGGGCACCACCGCGTCTCGGTCGCCCGCGCGCGCGGCGCGCTGACGATCGACGCGATCATCGACGGCCTCTACTGACGCGCGCGCGCGAGGTACTCCCTCCGGTCGCGCGGGTCGCGGCCGGTCCGCGCGCGCTCCGGCGGCGCGCCGCGGACCGGCTCGTGGCGGTCGAACGCGCTCTCGAGCAGTCCCTCGCCGCCGGTCAGCGAGGGGAGCCGGCGCTCGAGCGCGTCGATCTGCGCTGCCGGGATCGCCCCTTCGATCACCGTCCAGGCGCCGTGCGTCGTCTGCTCCGACGGGAGCGCGAGCAGCCGCGCGAGCGCGGCGAGGACCGCGCCGGCCGACCCCGCGGGCACCTCGAGCCGGAACCGGTGCAGCGGCTCCAGCACCTCGGTGCCCGCGCGCGCGAGCGCGGTCGTCAGCACGAGCGGCGTCAGGTCGCGGAAGTCGCCCGCGGTGCTCGACATGCTCTTGTCGAAGCCGCCGTGGCTGCTGCTCTGGCGCGCCGCGTAGCCCGAGTGCGTCATCGTCACCGCGCAGCCGGTGACCGCCCAGCCGTGCAGCCCCTGGCGCAGCGTCGCGGCCACGGACTCCTCGACGGCGGTGAAGAACGCGGCGGGCATCGAGCCGAGCTCGACCGCGAGCCCGAAGCGGTTCTCCGCGGCGGGCTCGACCCGCAGCCCGACGGTCGCGAGGAACGGATTCGAACCCGCCCCGAGCAGCTCGTACGCGGCCCCGCTCCCGACCGGGCGCTCGACGCAGATCGTCGTCGTCTCGCGGAACGCGACGGCGACGCCGAACTCCTCGGCGAGCGTGGCCTCGATGACCTGCTTCTGGACCTCGCCGTAGAGCGAGACGGCCAGCTCGTCGTCGTCGAGCCGGACGCCGATCAGCGGGTCCTGCTCGGCCAGGCGCGTGAGCGCCAGGTGCAGCGCCCGCCGGTCGGCCGGATCGCGGGGGAGGACGACGGTCTCGAGCGTCGGCGGGGCGAAGTGCGCGCGCGTCCGGCGCGCCGGCAGTCGCCGAGCGCATCGCCGACGCGGACGTCCGCCAACCCGCCGAGCCTGCCGATCCGTGCCGCGGCCACCGACGCGCGCCGGGACCGCGTCGCCGGATTCGAACACGTCGATCGCCGTCACCTTCGCCGCGCGCCCGTCGCCGAACGGGATCCGGTCGCGCACGGCGATCGTGCCCGAGCGCATGCGGACGTAGGCGAGCTTCTCTCCCGCCGGCCCGCGCTCGATCTTGAACACCTGGCCGGCGACCGGCCCGTCCGCGCGCGCCGGCGGCGCGCGGGAGCAGCTCGGTCAGCCCCGCGGTCAGCGCGCCGATCCCGTCGCCGGAGATCGCCGAGCCGCGGAACACGGGGTGCACCCGCCCGGCCCGTGACTGCTCCGCCAGCGCGGCCCGGAGCCGGTCGCGGCCGATCTCCGCGCCGTCCAGCCAGTCCGCGAGCAGCGCGTCGTCGCGCTCGGCGAGCGCCTCGGCGGACAGGTCGCGCCACATCGGCACGACCGCGGGCGTGAGCCGCTCCGCGATCGCGTCGAGGACGCGGTCCGGGTCCGCCCCGGTGCGGTCGAGCTTGTTGACGAAGATCAGCGTCGGGAGGCGGAGCCGCTGCAGCGCGCGCATCAGGATGCGCGTCTGGGCCTGGACGCCCTCGACCGCCGAGACCACGAGCACGGCGCCGTCGAGCACGCCCAGCACGCGATCCACCTCGGCGATGAAGTCCGGGTGCCCGGGGGTGTCGATCAGGTTGATGGCGACGTCGCCCACCGCGAACGCGACGACCGCGGCCCGGATGGTGATGCCGCGGCGCCGCTCGAGCGTGAGCGTGTCGGTCTGGGTGCTGCCGTCATCGACGCTTCCGAGCTCGTCGATGACGCCGGCGTCATGGAGCAGGCGCTCCGTGAGGGTGGTCTTCCCGGCGTCCACGTGCGCCAGGATCCCGAGGTTCAAGGTCTGCACTGCGCGTCATGTCCTCCGCAAGGATCGGGGTGGTGGGGATGGACATGCGTGCTCTCACGACGGCTCCTTCGGGTCGGGTGGGACTGCTCGCCTGCAGTGCAGCAGATCGGCGCGCGGCGTGTCAGCCGAGGCGCGGCACGTCGAGCGCGGCCAGCCGCTCGGCGTCGGCGAGGATGTCGATCGCGACGATCCGCCCGCCGCTCACGGTGAAGCCCATGACGGAGAAGACCTGCCCGTCGCGGAACGACACGGCGCCGGCGGCGCCGTTGACGAGCGCCGGGCGGCCGACCACGCCGGTGCGCGCGAACGTGAGCGCCGAGCCGGCCACCTCGCTCGCGCCGCGCAGGAACCGCGCCGCCGCGGCGGAGCCGAAGTCGGCGTGGAGGCGGACGTCCGGGTCGAGCAGGTCCATCAGCCGCCGGAAGTCGCCGGCGCGCGCGGCGGCGAGGTACGCGTCGACGACGCGGCGCTGGAGCGCGCGGTCGGGATCGGGCACCGTACGGGCGTCCTTCACCCGGCGCCGCGCGCGGCTCGCGAGCTGGCGCGTCGCGGCGGACGAGCGGCCGACGATCGGCGCGATCTCGTCGAACGGGACCGCGAACAGGTCGTGCAGCACGAACGCGATCCGCTCGGCGGGGCCGAGCGCGTCGAGCACGACGAGCAGCGCGAGCCCGACCTGGTCGCCCAGCAGCGCCTCCTGCTCCGGATCGCCGCCGTCGGCGGAGGCGACCAGCGGCTCGGGCATCCGCGCGTCCAGCGACTCCTCCTTGCGGCTCGGCACGCGCGCGCAGGAGGTTGAGGCACACGCGCGACATCACCGTGGTCAGCCAGCCGCCGAGGTTCTCGATCTCCTCGGCGTCCGTGCGGCTCAGCCGGATCCACGTCTCCTGGACGGCGTCGTCGGCCTCGGCGAGCGAGCCGAGCATGCGGTAGGCGACCGCGCGGAGGCGGGTCCGGTGCGCCTCGAAGCGCGTTGCGAGCTCGTCGGTCTGATGCATCGCGCGCTCCCCATGGTTGCGTAGACTGGATCCACAGGGCCCCACCGAGTGCGACGGCTGGGGGCTAAACCCGCCCGTGGAGTGCGACCGCCGGGCAATCTCGGAGAGGAATCACCGTGGCTGAAGCCGTCATCGTGGACAGCGTCCGCACCCCGATCGGGCGCGCGTTCAAGGGCTCCATGAAGGACCTGCGGCCGGACGAGACCGCCGCGTTCGTCATCGACGCGCTGCTCGAGCGCAACCCGGCCGTCGATCCCATGACCGTCGAGGACGTCTACATGGGCTGTGGGCTCCCGCAGGGCCTCCAGGCGAACAACATCGGGCGGATCGCGGTGCTGCTGTCGCAGCACCTGACCGAGCAGACCAACGGGGTCACGATCAGCCGCTACTGCGCCTCGTCGCTCGAGTCGATCCGGCTCGCGGCGAACGCGGTCAAGGCCGGCGAGGGCGACGTCTACGTCGCCGCGGGCGTGGAGTTCGTCTCGCGCTTCACCGCCTCGCAGGAGCCCGCGCACCCCGAGGACCAGAACCCGCGCCTGCAGGGCAAGCACGACGGCGAGCCCGACGCCTACATCGCGATGGGCCTGACGGCGGAGAACGTCGCCGCGAGGTACGGCGTCTCGCGCGAGGACCAGGACGCGTACGCCAAGCGCTCGCAGGACCGCGCGGTGGCGGCGCAGGAGGACGGCACGTTCGACCGCGAGATCGTCCCCGTCACGCTGCCCGACGGGACCGTCGTGAGCCGCGACGACGGCCCGCGCCCCGGCACGACGATGGAGAAGCTCGCCACGCTCAAGCCGGTCTTCAAGGAGGACGGCAGCGTGACCGCCGGCAACTCCTGCCCGCTCAACGACGGCGCCGCCGCGACGCTGATCATGAGCGCCGACAAGGCGGCGGAGCTGGGGCTGAGGCCGCGCGCGCGGATCATCACCGCCGCGACGTTCGGGAACGAGCCCGAGTACATGGGCGTCGCCCCGATCGGCGCGGTCGCCAAGGTGCTCGAGCGCGCCGGCATGACGATCGGCGACATCGACGTCTACGAGCTCAACGAGGCGTTCGCCGCCCAGGTCCTGCCGATCGCCGACGCCGTCGGGTTCGACATGGACAAGCTCAACCCGCACGGCGGGGCGATCGCGCTCGGCCACCCGTTCGGGATGACCGGCGCGCGGATCATGACGACGCTGCTCAACGACCTCGAGTCGCTCGACGGCACGATCGGGCTCGAGACGATGTGCGTCGCCCAGGGCCAGGGCGAGGCGATGATCGTCGAGCGGCTGCGCTAGGCGCGCGCGCCGCCGCGCCGCCATCGCCGGGATCCTGACATCGCGGCGATGAGCCGGCCGCGCGGGTAGGTCCCCCGCGTATGCGCGATCTGATCATCACCGAGAACATCACCCTCGACGGCGTCATCGACGCGGCCGAGGGCTGGTTCATGCCCGCCGGCGACGAGGACACCGACCAGTCGGACGTCATCGCCGCGCTCGCCGAGCAGCGCGAGGCGGCCGACGCGTTCCTCACCGGCCGCCTGACGTTCGAGCAGATGCGCGGCTTCTGGCCGCAGCAGACCGACGACGAGACCGGCGTCAGCGACTACCTGAACCGGGTGGAGAAGTACGTCGTCTCGACGACGCTGGAGGATCCGGGGTGGGAGCCGACGACGATCCTGCGCGGGCTCGACGACGTGCGCGCGCTCAAGCGGCGCCACGGAGCCGACATCGTCGTGACCGGCAGCCTCACGCTCGTGCCGGACCTGATCGCGGCGGGCGTGGTGGACGAGTACCGGCTGTTCGTCCACCCGGTCGTCCTCGGCCGCGGGCAGCGGCTGTTCCAGGACGCGACGGACGTGCCGCGCCTCGAGCTCGTCGAGGCGCGGCCGTTCGCCTCCGGCATCGTGCTGATGCGCTACCGCCCGCTCGTAGCGGGCTGCGCGCCACCACCGGGGGGTGGTGGCGGGGCGCGGCTGAGTGGCGCGCGCGGCGTGCTCGCGGTCGTGCGACCGCGCGATCGCGTAGGTGAGCGTGACCGGGGTCATCAGCGCACCGCCGCCGATGCGGAGGAACGCGAGCCGCGGGCGCCGCGCGCGCCGCGGGCTGATCGGCGGGCGGACCTCGGCCGCCCAGTCGCGGAGCATCTTCACCTCGGCGGCGGTGGGGACGAAGATGTCCGCGATCGCGCGGCCGTCGGCCGGCGAGAGCGCCGCGACGACCGCGCCGCCGCGCTCGGCGAGCAGGACGTCGCCGTTCAGCGGCGCGGCCTCCTCGAGCTCGGCGAGCCGGTCGAGCGCCGCGTCGTCGTCGGGCTGGGCTCGTCGGAGGGTCAGGGTGGTGGGGTGCATGTTCGTCGTTCTCCTGGGGAGTGGGGAGGGCGACACCTTTCTGGGGTGTCGCCCAAAGGGACGGTCGCGTGCCGGGAAAATTCCGCGGCGGAGCGGCCCGTGGCGTCCGTATGCTCCCCGGCGTGTGCCGGCTGTTCGGCATGAGCGCGGGACCGCGGCCGGCGAGCGCGACGTTCTGGCTGCTCGACGCGCGCGACAGCCTCGCCGTGCAGAGCCGGCGCGAGCCCGACGGCACCGGGCTCGGCTGGTACGACGAGGACGGGACGCCGCGGGTCGACAAGCAGCCGATCGCGGCCTACGAGGACGCGGACTTCGCGCGCGAGGCGCGCGAGCGCCGGTCGCGGACGTTCATCGCGCACATCCGCTTCGCCTCCACCGGCGGGCTCGAGCCGCGCAACACGCATCCGTTCGAGCTCGACGGCCGGCTGTTCGCGCACAACGGCGTCGTCGAGGGGCTCGACGCGCTCGACGCCCACCTCGGCGGCTACCGCGGCCGGGTCCAGGGCGAGACCGACTCCGAGCGCGTGTTCGCGCTGATCACGCGCGAGACCGACGCCGCCGGCGGCGACGTCGGCGAGGGGATCGCGCGGGCGGCGCGCTGGATCGCGGCCGAGCTGCCGCTGTTCGCGCTCAACGTGCTGCTGATCGACGCGGACGAGCTGTGGGCGCTCCGCTACCCCGAGACGCACGAGCTGCACGTGCTCGAGCGCGGCGCCGGCGGCCCGCACGGCGGCCGCCACCTCGAGCACGCCAGCGCGGCGGGAAGCGTGCGCGTGCGCTCCGCGGACCTGGGCCGGGCGCCCGCCGTCGTCGTGGCGAGCGAGCCGATGGACGAGGACCCGGGCTGGCGCGCGATCCCGTCCGGCCACCTGCTCCACGTCGCCGCGGACCTGACCGTCACGTCCGCGTCGGTGCTCGACGCTCCGCCGGCGCATCCGCTGACGCTGGCGGATCTGGGCGCGACGGCGGCGGCGTCGCAGCGTCCGTCGGGATGAGGGCGCGCAGCCGCGGCGACTCGGGCATCCGCTCGGTGCCCGCGAGATGCCCGGTGCGGAACCAGAGCAGCAGGACGATGCCGGCGCCGACGAAGCTGCCGACGCCGAACACCAGGAACGCCCCGAGCGTGTCGATGTGGTCGCGAGCCAGCCGAAGTTCATCCCGAAGAACCCGGTGATGAACGTGAGCGGGAGGAAGATCGTCGCGATCAGCGTCAGCCGCTTGGCGGTCTCGTTCTGGCGCACGCTGATCTCGTTCTGCTCGACGGAGATCACCGCCATGTTCGCCTGCAGCACGATCGCGAGCAGGTCGCGCTGGGCGACGACCTCCTCGTTGACGAGCTTCAGGTGGTCGTTGACGTCGCGGTAGAACTGCCCGAGCTGCGGGCTGACGGGCAGGTACGCGCCGCGCTCGAGCGCCTCGAGCGGGCCGAGCAGCGGATGCACGGCGCGGTAGAAGTCGGTCGCCTCGCGGCGCAGGAAGTAGATCCGCTCGGTCGCGGCGGCGGCGCCGCTGAACACGGTGTGCTCGAGCTCCTCGACGTCGCGCTCCAGCCCCTCCAGCACGGGCGCGTAGTCGTCGACGATCTGGTCGAGGATCGCCCACAGCACCGAGGCGGTGCCCTCGCGCAGCAGCTCCGGCCGGCGCTCGAGCCGCAGCCGGGCGGGGTGCAGGTCGCTGGCCACGCCCTGGCGGACGGTGATCACGAAGCGGTCGGACATGAACACCGAGACCTCGCCGAACTCGACGTCGGCGCGCTCGTGGACGTAGCGGGCGGTGCGCAGCACGGCGAAGTAGACGCCGCCCTCGTCGTACTTCTCGATCTTCGGCCGCAGGTGGAACGACTGGACGTCCTCGACGGCGAGGTCGTGGAGGCCGAAGCGCGCCTGCATCTCGGCGAGCTCGTCCGCGTCCGGCTCGACGATCCCGAGCCAGACGAAGCCGTCGTCCTCGCGCACGATCTCGGCTGCGCGCGCGAGATCCATCGGGCCTTCGTGCTGCCGGACGCCCTCCAGGTAGTGCGCGCAGTCGACGATCATGGCTACTCGCGCTGCGCGGCTGCGACGTCCAGCACGGCCTTCACGATGCCGTCATACCCGGTGCAGCGGCAGAGGTTGCCGGCCAGGGCGACGCGGACCTCCTCCTCGCTGGGCGCGTCCGTCCGGTCCAGCAGCGCGCGCGCCGAGATCAGCATCCCGGGCGTGCAGAACCCGCACTGGACGCCGCCGCGGTCGAGGAACGCGACCTGGAGCGGATCCAGCCCGGCGTCGCCGGCGAGCCCCTCGACGGTGGTGACCGCGCGCCCGGCGGCCTGGAGCGCGAGGTAGGAGCACGCGTTCACCGGCTCGCCGTCGAGCAGCATCATGCAGGCGCCGCACTCGGAGTCGTCGCAGCCCTCCTTCGAGCCGGTCAGGCCGACCGGGCCGCGCACCGCGTCGAGCAGGCTCTGATGCGCCTCGAGCTCGACCGGATAGGCCTGGCCGTTGACGTTCAGGGTCGCGGGGTATCGCATCTAGACGGCTCCGTGAAGCGCGGGGCTGGCGGGAACGGGGACGGCGGCCGGCGCCGTCGCGGGCGCGCGCGACGGCCGCGATGACCGCGCGGCGGGTGATGACGGCGGCCATCGCGCGGCGGTAGTCGAGCGAGCCGCGGTTGTCGCTGATCGGCGCGGACGCGGCGGCCGCGGCGGCACCCGCCGCGTCGGCGGCGGCGCGGTCGCCGCTGCTGCCGTCCAGCGCCGCCTCGGCCTCGGGGACGCGGCGGATCGTCGGCGCGAGCGCGGTGATCGCGACGCGGGCGCCGGCGATCGCGTCGCCCTCGAGCCGCACGACCGCGGTGGCGCCGACGACGGCGATCTCCATCTGGCGCCGGTACTCGAGCCGCACGTACGCGCTGCCGGTGCCGGGCGCGACCGGCGGCAGCGTCACGGCGGTGAGCAGCTCGCCCGGCTCGGCCGAGGTCCTCCCGGGCCCGGTCCACAGCGCGTCGAGCGCGACGTCGCGCGTGCCGCCGCCGGCGGCTGCGCAGCGTGACGACGCCGCCGAGGCACAGGAGCGGGCCGCCGGTGTCCATCGCGGGCGACCCGTTCATGACGTTGCCGCCGATCGTGCCCTGCGCGCGGGTGGCGTGGGAGCCGACGATCGCCGACGCGTCCGCGAGCGCGGTGTAGCGCTCGGCGACGACGGGGTCGGCGGCGAGCGTGGCGTGCGAGACGAGCGCGCCGGCGCGCAGGCCGTCGGTCGTGTCGAGCGCGCGCAGCTCGTCGAGCGCGTGGATCGCGACGATCGCGCCGGGCATCGGCTTCGCGCCCGAGCGCGAGCCGACGACGAGGTCGGTGCCGCCCGCGATCGGTCGGGCGCCGGATGCGAGCGCGTCGAGCGCCTCGTCGAGCGAGCCGGCCGCGACGTAGGTGGCCCCGCTCATGCCTCGATCCCGTTCGCCGCGGCCCACACGCGCTCCGGCGTCATCGGCAGCCGGTCGAGGTGGCGCCCGAGCACCGCGGCGATCCCGTTCGCGACGGCGCCGGCCGTCGGCACGCACGGCGGCTCGCCGACGCCCTTGGCGCCCTTCGGTCCCGCGTTCGGCGTGTCGATCTCGACCCAGCGGATGTCGATCTCCGGCGCGTCCGCGCTGGTGACGAGCTTGTAGTCGAGCAGGTGCGGGTTGCGCTGGCGCCCGTCCTCGTCGTGCATCGAGCCCTCGCTGAGCGCCTGGCCGATGCCCATCACGACGCCGCCGAAGACCTGGCCGTCGGCGCCGATCCGGTTGAGGATCATCCCCGAGTCGTGTGCGGCGGCGAAGCGCAGCACGCGCACGACGCCGGTCTCGCGGTCGACCTTCACGTGCGCGGCGTGGGTGATCGTCTGCGGCGCGAGGAACGACTCGAGCCCGAGCCGGCCGATGCAGCCGGAGTTCAGCTGGGACTCCTTCTCGGCCGGCACGACCGGGACCTCGCCGGCGCCGCGGCCGAGGTACTGCTTGCCGCTGCCGACGATGCTCGCGATCGTCACCGCGGTCTCGGGCGAGCCCTTGACGCGCACCGCGCCGTCGGCCAGCTCGAGGTCCTCGCGGCTGACCTCGAGCTCCTCCTCGGCGGCGTCCAGCAGCTGCTCGCGGATGTCCTGCGCCGCCTCGATCACCGCGCGGCCGCCGTTGAACGTCGTCTGCGAGCCGGACGAGCCCGCGTCCCACGGCGCGGCGTCGGTGTCCTGGTAGGTGATCGAGAACTGCGAGGCGTCCATCCCGAGCACCTCGGCGGCGTAGAGCGGGAAGGCCATGACCGAGCCGGTCCCGTTCTCCTGCGCGCCGGTGACGATCGTGCCGGTGCCGTCGCCGTTGAGCTTCACGTAGGCGCCGGTCTCGTTCGCGAAGCACGGCCACCAGCCGCACGCGACCCCGATCGCCTCGTCGTCGGGCAGCGTCGGCGCGCTCGTCGTAGCCGATGCTCGCGAGCGCCTGCTCGAGCGTCTCGGCGACGCCGAGGTGCTCGACGAGCTGGCCGGTCGCCGAGCGCTCGCCGCTCCGCAGCAGCGTGCGGCGGCGCAGCTCGGCCGGGTCGAGCCCGATCGCGTCCGCCACCTCGTCGAGGTGCTGCTCGAGCGCCCAGACCGCCTGCGGCGCCGTGGGCGCGCGGATCGAGGAGCTGGGCTGGGTGTTCGTGTACGTGAGGAACGCCTCGACGGCGACGTTCTCGATCCGGTAGGGGCCGATCAGGTGCATCGCGGCCATCTGGGCGAAGAAGCCGCCCTCGCCGCAGTAGGCGCCGGAGTCGAGGTAGGCCTCGGCCTTGCGCGCGACGAGCGTGCCGTCGGCGCGGACGCCGGTCGTCAGCTCGATCACCATGCCCTCGCGGCGGTGGTCGATCGCGACGAACTCCTCGCGGCGCGAGAGGACGAGCTTGACCGGGCGCTTCGCCGCGCGGGCGAGCGCGGCGACGTGGGCCTCGAAGTGGAAGTCGCACTTCGCCCCGAAGCCGCCGCCGAGCAGCGGGACGACGATCCGCACGTGCGACTCGGGGATCCCGAGGCAGTGGGCGACGCCGGAGCGCGCCTCGTACGGCGTCTGGCTCGACGTGTGGATGGTCACGCGGTCGCCCGACCACTGCGCGACGAGCGCGTGCGGCTCGATCGGGACGCCCTGGGAGGAGTCGGCGACGTAGCGGCCGGACACGACGGTCACGCCCGGCTCGGCGAGCGCCGCGTCGGCGTCGCCGCGCGCGATCGTGGAGCGCCCGAGCACGTTGCCGTCGCGCGCCATGTCGGCGTCCCCCTCGTACGCCTCCCAGTCGTCGTGGACGAGCGCCGAGTGGTCGCGCGCGGCCGCCTCGAAGTCGACGATGCTGGGCAGCGGCTCGTAGTCGACCTCGATCAGCGCGGCGGCCTCGGCGGCGATCGCCGGGGTCAGCGCGGCCACGCCGGCGACGATGTCGCCCTCCCAGCGGACGCCCTCCTTCGCGAACAGCCGCCGGTCCTGGACCATGCCGCCGTAGCGGATGTCGGGCACGTCCTCGTGGGTGAGCACCGCGAGCACGCCGGGCAGCGCGCGCGCCGCCGCGGCGTCGATCCGCGTGATCCGCGCGTGCGGGTGGTCGGCGTAGCGGAACTTGGCGTGGACCTGGCCGGTCACGTTGAGGTCGGCGGTGTAGCGCCCGGACCCCGTCACCTTCTCCTTGCCGTCGGGACGGATGAACGTGCCCTGCTGGTCCTCGGTCACCGCCACGACGTCGCCTCCTGCTGGTCGAAATGGAGCACGGAGGTCTACACGATGGAGCGTGCGTCCTCCACCGCACGGGCGACTTCCCGCACGCCCGCGCGGATCGTCGCCTCCGGCATCTTCGCGTAGCCCAGGAGCAGCGTCGGCGGTCCGGCGGCGTCGCCGACGCGGTAGGTCGTGACGGTCTCGAGTGCGATCCGGCGCTCGGCGCAGGCCGCGAGGACCGCGTCCTCGGCGATCCCGCCCGGCAGCTCGACGGTCGCGTGCAGTCCGGCCGCGATCCCGCGCACCTCGGCGTCGGGCAGCGTCTCGGCGAGCGTCTCGACCAGCGCGTCGCGGCGGGCGCGGTAGCTGGCGCGCATCCGGCGCAGGTGGCGGTCGAGCCCGCCGCGGGCCAGGAAGTCGGCGAACGCGAGCTGCTCGATCCGGGCGGTGCCGCGGTCGGACAGCAGCTTCTCCCGGCTGACCGCGGGGAGCAGCCGCTGCGGGACGACCAGCCAGCCGATCCGCAGCCCCGGCGCGAGCGTCTTGCTCGCGGTGCCCGCGTAGACGATCCGCTGCGGGTCCAGCCCCTGGAGCGCGCCGACGGCGGCGCGGTCGTAGCGGTACTCGGCGTCGTAGTCGTCCTCGACGGCGATCGCGTCGTGCTCGCGCAGCCAGGCCAGCAGCTCGTTGCGGCGCGCGCCGGAGAGGACGACGCCGGTCGGGTGCTGGTGGGCCGGCGTGAGGACCACGCCGTCGACGCGCGCGGCGGCGAGCGCGTCGACGCGGAGCCCGTGCTCGTCGACGGGGATCGGCACCGGCTCGAGCCCGGCGCGCGTGAGGATCGCGTGCGCCTCGGCGTCGCCCGGGTCCTCGACGCCGAAGCGCCGCGCGCCGGTGGCGGCGAGCGTGTGGCCGAGGATGCCGAGCCCCTGCGTGTAGCCGCTCGTGACGATCACCCGCGCCGGGCCGCCGCTGACCCCGCGGACGCGGCCGAGGTACTCCGCGAGCGCGATCCGCAGCGCGTCGACGCCGTTCGCGTCGCCGTAGGCGAGGTCGGTGTCGAGCATCGTCGTCACCGCCTCGCGCAGCGAGCGCAGCCACGCGGCGCGCGGGAACGTCGAGACGTCCGGGACGCTGGGGCGGAAGTCGAACCGCGGCGGGCGCGTCGCGGGCAGCGCCTCGTCCGGGTCGGGCTCGGCGAGCGCGGCGGCGCCGTCGGCCACGTGCGGGCGCGCGCCCTGGCGCATGGTGAGGTAGCCCTCCGCCGCGAGCTGGGCGTAGGCGTCGACGACGACGCGGCGCGAGACGCCGAGCTGGCGGGCGAGGTCGCGGGTCGACGGGACGCGGGCGCCGGCGCGCACGGTGCCGTCGCGGATCGCGCCGCGGAGCTGCTCCTCGATCTGCGCGCCGAGCGTCCCGGCGCCGTTGTCGCGGGCGACGGAGAGCAGCAGCTCTAGCGGCTGACTGGTCTCGTCCAAGGTGCCCGAAACTGGATCTGGGATCTGCACCAGTGGAATGGAACCATCTTGTTCATGCCCCGTCCAGTCCCGCCGCAAGGAGCCACGATGAGCCAGCTCACGCTCGACGCCGCCACCGCCCGCATGGACGACCTCCGCGCCACCGCCGCGCGGCGGCGCCGCGTCGTCCGCCGCCACGCCCGCCGCCACCGCGCCGGCCGAGATCGCGATCCGCCGCGCCACCGCCGCCGACCGCCCCGTGCTCGAGCGCCTCGCCGCGCTCGACAGCGCGCACGTCCCCGCCGGCGACGTCCTGATCGGCGAGACCGCGGGCGAGCCCGTCGCCGCCGTCGCGATCGCCGACGGCCGCGTCGTCGCCGATCCGTTCCGGCCCACCGCCGACCTCGTCGCCGTGCTCGTCCTCCGCGCGGCGATGGTGCGCGGCGCGATCCCCGCGCGCCGCCGCCTCGGCGTCCGCCGCCCGGCGTTCGCCGCCTGAGACCGGACCGGCCCCCGCGCTCGCGCGCGGGGGCCGGACGGGGCTAGCCGACGGCCTCGCTGCAGCACCCGGGTGAGCATGTCGGTCCCCTGCTCCAGCCCGCGGATCGGCACGCGCTCGTCGTTGCCGTGCATCGCCTTCAGGTCGCCGTGGCTGATCGGGTACGGGTAGATCCCGTAGACCGGGATCCCGCGCGAGCGCCACGGCGTCGCGTCGGTGCCGGCCTCGAACAGCGCCGGCGTCACCTCGGCGCCCGGCCACTGCCGCCGGCCCTCGCGGACGAGCGTCCGGTAGAGGTCGGTGTCGGTCGTCGTCGGCGCCTGCTCGGCGCGCTTGTCGAACGCGTCGAGCGTCTCCTCGACGGTCGCGTCGCCGGTCACGATCGGCTCGATCTCCACGCGCCGGTCGTCGACCACGCGACGCAGCTCGGCGATCAGCGGCCGCGGCTTCTGCCCCGGCAGCATCCGCATGTTCACGGTCGCCTCGGCGGTGCCCGGCAGCACGTTGGCGCGGAAGCCGCCGCCGACGATCGTCGGGACGAAGATGTTGCGCACGAGCCCGTCGTAGAGCTCGCCCCACGGGCCGCGCTGGAGCCGGTCGGCGAGCCGCCGCCGCTCGGCCGCCCGGCGCGTGCGGACGATCGCGCGCAGCCGCCGGGCGGTCGCGCCGCTCGACGCGCGGGCCCAGGCGCGCAGGTAGGTGCGCGCGGTCGGGGTGATCCGCGGCGCGGTGTCGTAGTGCTCGACGCGGTTCAGCGCGCGGACGAGGCGCCGGAGCGCGCTGTCGGGCAGCGGCCGCGAGGAGTGCGTCGACGTCCCGCGCGTGCGGAAGGTGACCGAGAGCGAGTTCTTGTCGATCGTGGTGATGCCCATCAGGCGGGCGCCGCCGCGGCCGCCGGCGAAGATCCAGCCGCCCTCGTTGATCGACTCGCTGGCACGGATCTTGTCCCAGTGGTTCTCGGCGAGCCAGGTCGTGCCGTAGGCGCCGCCCTCCTCGTCGGCCTCGGACAGCAGGATCAGGTCGCGGGTGCGCGGCGCGCCCTCGCGCGCCAGCCGCATCGCGGCGACGGTGAACGCCGCGAGCCCGCCCTTGAAGTCCATCGCGCCGCGGCCGAACAGCCGCCCGTCCTCGATCGTCGCCGCGAACGGGTCCTTCGTCCACAGCGGCCGCTCGACGCCGACGACGTCGGCGTGGCCGGCGAGCAGCAGCGGGCCCTCCCCGTTCGGGGCGGTGGCCGGGAGGCGCGCGATCAGGTGCGACTTGCCGGGCGCGGGCGTCGGGACGATCTCGACCTGGAAGCCGAGCGGCGCGAGCCGCGCGCGCAGCAGCTCGTCGACCTGCGCCTCGTTCCCCGGCGGGTTCGACGTGTCGATCCGGACGAGCTCCTGCAGGAGCCCGACGACCTCGGATTGCTGGGCGCGCGCCGGAGCGGCGCCTCCGACGAGGAACGCGACGACGCCCGCGACGACCGCGAGCCCGACTCGACGATGCATGACCCCTCCCGCTGCAGCTTGCCTTGCGGCGGCACTACCCGGCGTAGGAGGCGGGCACGCGCTCGAGCGCCCGGTGCGCGAGCGCGTTGAGGCGCTCGTGCGCGAGCCGCGACAGGCCCGCCGCGTGCGCGGCCGCCTCGGGCTCCTCGGCGCGCGCGATCGCCCGCGCCACGGCGGCGTCGAGCCCGTCCGGGCCGACGTCGAACGGCATGTCCGCGTCCCACGTCCGGGCGTAGCGCGTGGTCTTCGGCCGGACCAGGCTCACGCGTCCGATCCCGAACGCCGCGGCGACGATGCGGACGTGCAGCGAGCTCGCGACGACGACCTTGGCGCGCCGGATCTCCTCGACCAGCTCGCGCGGGCGGCGCGCCTCGAGCAGCGCGATGTCGCGCCCGGGCGCGGCGCGGCGGACCGCGGCGGCGAGCCGCTCGAGGTCCTCGGCCGCGTCGTGCCCGTTCGCGGTCCCGGCGAGGAGGAGCCGGATCCGCAGCTCCGCGAGTGCCGGGCTCGCGGCGAGCGCGGCCGCGAGGCGCTCGAGCCCGAGCTGCGCGAGGATGCCGCGCGAGACCTGGACGACGGCGACGTCCGAGCGCGGGTCGCGCTCGCCGGGCCAGAGCCGGTTGACGGCGTGGACGGCGTCGGGCGCCAGGTCGTGCTCGATGCCGGCGTTGGTCAGGAAGCGGCTCGACGCGCCGTCGCGGACGGTGATCGAGGACCGGGTCCGGAGCAGCGCGATGAGCCGGTCGCGCCGGCCGGCGGGCAGCCAGCGGATGCCCGAGAGCCCGGCCGAGTTGACGATCGTGAGCGCGCCCGGCGTCAGGTCGGGGATGTACGGCGCCTCGACGCGCACGCCGCCGACCGCGCGGCGCAGGATCCGCGCGCGCGTCAGGGGGTTGGCGCGGTCGAAGCGGGCGAGCGCCTCGGGCGAGGCCGAGAGCCGGTACGCGCGCCGGAGGTCGATCGATCCGATCTGGCCGCCGACCGTCCAGACGACGTCCCACGGCTCGTCGCGCAGCAGCGGGCCGTAAGCGTGGACGCGGCGGTCCAGCAGCGCCCGCATGTCGGCGGCGAACGGCGCCGCCGCGACCACCTCGGCCTCGGCGACGTAGCGCTCGGTGACGAGCAGGAAGAGCAGGTCGCCGAGGTTGTCGCGCTCGTAGGCGCCGACGAGCAGGATCCGCGGCGTGTGGCCGCCGCGGCGGAGCGGGGGGAGCGCGGTCACGGGCTCCGCCGGGCGGGCACGGACGGACATGCGACACATAGTACATAAACTCACTGGACTACTACAGCGTGCGAACCGGCACCGGCTTCGCCGGCGGAGCGCGCGCGGTGCGACGATGCGCGGATGAAGCCGGCGCTCGAGTTCTTCCCCGCGGCCGACGTGCCCTGGGCCGCGGTCGCGCGAGGGCGTGAGCGAGCGGGTGCTCGCGCGCGACGACGCGACCGGGATGCTGACGCGGATCCTCCGCTGGGCGCCCGGCGTCGACACGTCCGCGGACGGGCCCGTCGCCCACGAGCACGTCGAGGAGGTCCTGATCCTCGCCGGCTCGATGCACGACCTGGCGCTGGATCGCACGTTCGCGGCCGGCGACTACGCGTGCCGCCCGCCCGGCATGGTCCACGGCCCGTGGCGCACCGACGACGGCTGCGAGATGCTCGAGGTCCGCTACCGGCCGTGACCCTTGCGGTCGATGCGAACATGTGTTCGTGTCGATCCTGCACGCCGACGCCGACGCCTTCTTCGCCTCCGTCGAGCAGCGCGACGACCCCGCGCTCCGCGACCGGCCGCTGATCGTCGGCGAGGGCGTGGTGATGGCGGCCAGCTACGAGGCGCGGGCGCGCGGCGTCCACGGCGGCATGCACGGCGCGCGGGCGCGGCGCCTCTGCCCCGACGCGGTGATCGTCCCCGCCCGCTTCGAGGCGTACGTCGAGGCGAGCCGCGCGTTGTTCGCGGTGTTCGACCGCACGGCGCCGGTCGTCGAGGGGCTCTCGCTCGAGGAGGCGTTCCTCGACGTCCGCGGCCTCGAGCGGATCTCCGGCACCCCGCGCGCGATCGCCGCGCGGCTGCGCAGCGACGTGCGCCAGGCGGTCGGCCTGGCGGTGACCGTCGGCGTGGCGCGGACGCGACTGCTGGCGAAGATGGCGAGCCGCGCCGCGAAGCCCGACGGGCTGCTCGAGCTCGCGCGGGCGGACGAGACCGCGTTCCTGCACCCGCTGGCGGTCGAGGCGCTCTGGGGCGTGGGGGAGAAGAGCGCCCGGAAGCTGCACGCGCGCGGGATCCGCACGGTCGCCGACGCCGCGGCGCGCAGCGAGGCCGACCTGATCGCCATCCTCGGCCGCGCGGCCGGCGGCCACCTCCACGCCGCCGCGCACCACCGCGAGGTCCGGGCGGTGCGGCCGCCGCCGCGCCGGCGCAGCTTCGGCTCGCAGCACGCGCTCGGCCGCGGGCCGCACGGCGCCGCCGCGCTCGACGCCGTCCTGCTCGCGCTCGCCGACCGGGTCACGCGGCGGATGCGCGCCGACGCGCGGACCGGCCGCACGCTGACGCTGCACGTCCGCTTCGACGACTTCACGCGCATCTCGCGCGCGCGGACGCTGCCGGAGCCGACCGCCGCCCACGCGGACGTGATCGCCGCCGCGCGCGAGCTGCTGGCCGCCGCTGGCGCCGCTCGTCGCGCGCCGCGGCTGCACGCTGCTCGGCCTCTCGGTCGGCAACCTGGCGGAGGCGCCCGCGCAGCTCGCGCTCCCGCTCGACGGCGGCCCGCCGGCGACCGATGCCGCGATCGACGCCGTGCGCGACCGCTTCGGCGACGCGAAGCTCACCCGCGCGACGCTGCTCAACCGCGGGCCGGAACTGATCCCGCGGCCCTAGGCGCGCACGTCGCGGCGGTCGAAGCGCACCGCGCCCGCCACCGCGAACAGCACGCCGAACCCGATCAGCAGCGCCAGCTTGCCCCAGTCCAGGCCGTGCATGAGCGGCTCGTAGCCGTAGGTCCACTGCATCGGGGAGAGGTCCTGGTGGTCGGCGAGCGAGCCCGCGTACGGCGCCACCGAGGTGTAGATGAACGCCGCGCCGGCCAGCCCGGCGGAGATCCCGAGGCTGAGCGCGCGGTGGCCCGTGGCCGCGCTCAGCCCGAGCGCGATCCCGCCGTACAGCGCCCCCGCGCCGACGAGGCTGACGGTCGCCGCGAGCAGCTTCGACGCCGAGAGGTCCGCGTCGGCGATCGGCGCGACGATCACGAGCGTGAGCCACGTGCAGAGCCCGAGCAGCAGCAGCCCGGCGAGCATCGCCGCCGCCTTCTCCGCCACCACCCGGCTGCGTCGCACCGGCGTCGCGAGCAGCAGGTCCATCGTCCCCGCGTCCTCCTCGCCGGCGATCGCCCGCGCGCCGCGCCCGACGCCGAAGCTGATCAGGATCAGCGGCCCGAGCGTCGAGAAGATCTGCCCCTGCAGGTAGCCGGCGGGCGTGCCGAGGTCGGCGATGCCGCTCGCCGCCTGGACGGCCGGCGGCAGGTCGGAGAAGCTGTCGCTGAGCGCCGAGTCGCCGCTGATCGACGGCCAGAAGGCCAGCACCACGGCGACGAGCGCCACCGTCGCGACGACCCAGCCGAGCAGCGCGCGCCACTGGCCGCGCAGCGAGCGGAGCGCGATCTCACCCATCGGCGTAGCGGTCGAGGAACAGCTCCTCGAGGTCGGGCTCCTGCGCGCTGAGCGTGACGACCTCGTGCCGCGCGAGCGCCTTGACCACCGGGTCCATCGTGCCGTGGACGGTGAAGCGCGCGACCGCGTCGCGGACCTCGACGTCGCTCACGCCGGGCAGCCGCTCGACCTCCTCCGCCGGCACCGGGTCGCCGAAGGTGACCACGACCCGCCGCGGCGCCGCGCGCTTGAGGTCCTCGATCGCCTCGACGGCGAGCAGCTTCCCGTCGCGGATCATCGCCACCCGGCCGGCGACGTGCTCGAGCTCGGACAGCACGTGCGAGGAGAGCAGGATCGTCGCGCCCGCCGCGCTCGTCTCGGCCACGAGCGCCTGGAACGTGCGCTGGAGGAGCGGGTCGAGGCCGCTCGTCGGCTCGTCGAGGATCAGCACGTCGGGCTTGTGCATGAACGCCTGGACGAGCCCGACCTTCTGCTTGTTGCCCTTCGAGAGCTCGCGGATCGGGCGGTCGAACGGCAGGCCGAAGCGCTCGGCGAGCGCGTGCAGGTAGGCGTCGTCGACGCCGCCGCGGAGCCGGGCGAGGAAGCGCAGCAGCTCGCGCGCGTCGAGCTCCTCGTAGAGCTTGAGCTCGCCGGCGAGGTAGCCGAGCCGCCGCCGCACGTCCAGCCCGCGGCGGCGGACGTCGAGCCCGAGGATCTCGGCCCGCCCCGCGGTCGGCCGCAGCAGGTCGAGCAGCAGCCGGATCGTCGTCGACTTCCCGGCGCCGTTCGGCCCGATATATCCGAAGACCTCGCCCTCGCGCACCTCGAGATCGAGCGCGTCGAGCGCGACGACGGCGCCGCGCCGGAACGTCTTCGTCAGCCCCTGCGCCCGGATCACCGCCTCCATCGCGGGCCCGAAGCTAGCGCGTTCAGGCGGCGGCGGTCGCGCGCACGCGGCGGAGCAGCAGCGTCGCGAGCACCGCCGCCGCGGCGGCGACCAGCGCGCTCGTGAGCGCCGCGGCCTGGAACGCGTCGGTGAACGCCGCGTCGACCGCGTGCAGCAGGTCCGCGGCGAGGCCGCCCGGCAGCGACTCGCCGGCCGCCACCGCGCCGCCCGGCGTGTCGCGCGCGGCCTCGCCGGCGGCGTCCGGCACGCCGGCCGGGACCGCGATCTGGCTGCGGTACACGGCGGTGCCGATGCTGCCGAGCACCGCGATCCCGAGCGCGCCGCCGAGCTCCGCGCCGGTCTCCGACATCCCGGAGGCGGCGCCGGCGCGCTCGGGCGGCGCCGCGCCGACGACCAGCTCGGTCGCGAGCCCGGCCACCGGCGAGAGCCCCAGCGAGAACAGGACGGAGCCGGCGACGACCCACTCGATCCCGCCCGCCTGCGCGATCAGCGCGAAGCCCGCCGCCGCGAGCCCCAGGCCGCCGCCGACGACGTAGGCGGGGCGGATCGCCGCCGAGCACCGGAGCGGCGAGCATCGCGCCGGCGATGAAGCCGAACGCCGACGGGAGCGACCACAGCCCCGCCTCGAGCGGCGAGTAGCCGAGCACGAGCTGCAGGTACTGGGCGATGAAGACGAACAGCCCGAAGGCGGCGAAGAACCCGAGCACGTTGGTGGCCAGGCCGGCGCTGAAGGCGCGGATCCGGAACAGGTCGAGGTCGAGCAGCGGATCCTCGAGCCGGCGCTGGCGGCGCGCGAACAGCGCGGCCAGGACGACGCCGGCGACGACGGCGAGGAAGGGCGGCCAGTGGAGGCCGTCCTCGGCGAGCCGCTTGAGCGCGAAGATCACCGCCAGCACCGCGCCGAGCGAGAGCGCCGCGCTCGCGAGGTCGAGCCGGCCGGCGTCCGGGTCGCGCGACTCCGGCAGCAGCCGCGGGCCGAGCACGAGCAGCAGCGCCATCACCGGCACGCCGATCAGGAACACCGAGCCCCACCAGAACAGCTCGAGCAGCGCGCCGCCGACGAGCGGGCCGACGGCCGCGCCGGCGGAGAAGCTGGCGATCCAGACCCCGATCGCGATCTTGCGCTCGCCGGGGTCGGCGAACATGTTGAAGATCAGCGCCATCGTCGAGGGCGCGAGCGTCGCGCCGGCGACGCCGAGCAGCGCGCGGGCGGCGATCAGCATCCGGCGCGCTCGAGGCGAAGGCGGCGAGCACGGAGGCGGCGCCGAACGACGCGGCGCCGATCAGCAGGAGCCGGCGGCGCCCGATGCGATCGCCGAGCGTGCCCATCGTGATCAGCAGCCCGGCGACGAGGAAGCCGTAGATGTCGACGATCCAGAGCAGCTCGCTGCTGCTCGGGCGGAGGTCCTCGCTGATCGCGGGGAGCGCGAGGTTCAGGACGGTCAGGTCCATCGAGTAGAGCAGGCAGGGGAGCGCGATGACGGCGAGTCCGATCCACTCGCGCCGGCCGGCCTTCTGGGGAGTCTCGGCGGGGGTCATGCCTCTATGACGGGAGCGCGCGCGAGAACTCATCGCGACGCGTCACCGCCACCAGCTCGACCGGCTCCGCGCCCGGGTTCCGCAGCGCCGAGAGGTCCAGCGGCGCGAGCGCGAGGACGTCCCCGGCGCCGAAGCGGCGGCGGACGCCGGCGCGGCCGACGAGCTCGAGGGTCCCGTGCTCGACGAGCACGATCGCGTCGGTCCACGCGGCCGCGTCGAACGCCAGCGCGGCACGCGGCGCGAGCGTGATCCGGCGCCGCGCGAAGCCCGCCGGGACCGGCCCTGCGAACGGGTCCATCAGAGCGCGGCCGGGAGCCCGAGCGGGGCGAACATGTGCGCGTCGAAGGTGATGATCTCCGCGATCCGGCCCTCGGCGATCCGCACGCACGTCGACGCCCATCGGCTCGTAGCGGCCGGTCTCGGCGCTGATGACGTAGCACCCGACCGCCGGCTGGCGGTTGGCGCGGCCGACGGCGCAGCGCATCCGGAGCGCCTCGGTCCCGAACCCGCCCGAGACCCAGTACCCGATGATCTCCTCGCGGCCGCGGAACAGGCCCGGCTGCGGCGGCATCGAGAACTGCAGGTCGGCGCGCATCGTCGCGGCGAGCGCGTCGAGGTCGCCGCGCTCGGTGGCGTCCATGTAGCGGGCGAGCAGATCGCGCTCCGCCGCGGTCGGATCGGTGCCGGGCTGCCACTCGAGCCGCTGCTCGGGCAGGTGGGCGCGCATGTCGGCACGCGCGCGCTGGAGCGCGCTGTTGATCGAGGCGACGCTGGTGTCGAGCAGCGCGGCGGCGTCCTTCGCCGACCAGTCGAGCACGTCGCGCAGGATCAGCGCGGCGCGCGCCTTCGGCTGCAGGTGCTGGATCGCGACCATGAAGGCGAGCTCGATCGTCTCCTTCTCGACCGCTGCGGCGCCGGGGTCGTCCGCCTCGGCCGGGATCGCCTCGAGCAGCTCGTCCGGGTACGGCTGGAGCCAGGGCACCTCGCCGCCGGACGGCCTGCGCGGGCGCCGCGCGAGCTCGTCGAGGCAGGCGTTGGTCGCGATCCGGTAGAGCCACGCGCGGAACGTGGAGCGCCCGGCGTACGTCTCGCGCCGGCGCCACGCGCGCAGGAACGTCTCCTGCAGCTGGTCCTCGGCGTCGTCGAGCGAGCCGAGCATCCGGTAGCAGTGCACCTGCAGCTCGCGCCGGTGGCGCTCCACGAGCGCGCTGAACGCGGTTTCGTCGCCCGCCGTCGCGGCGGCGACGGCGGCCTGGTCGGTCTGTTCCATGTGCGTATGACGGTCCCGGGCCGCGGAAATCATCGCGCGCCGGGCCCGCGCTACGCGAGCTCGGCGGCGACCTCGAGCACCGAGGCGACCGCGTCGGGCGTCGTGCGGAAGTTGACGAAGCACGCGCGCAGGCACGCGCGGCCGTCGAGGCTGGCGGGCGCGAGGTAGACCCGGCCGTCGCGCTGCATCGCGCGCGCGAGCGCGAGGTTGTGGGCGTCGAGGTCGCCGGCGCCGTCCGGGACGTGGCGGAAGCAGACCGTCGAGAGCATCGGCTCGTGCAGCAGCTCGAAGTCGGGCGACGCCTCGACGAGCGCGGTCAGCCGGCGCGCGTTCTCCAGCGTGCCCTCGAGCCAGGTCCGGTACTGCGCCGCGCCGTGGGTGCGGAACGCCATCCACAGCCGCAGCGACCGCAGCGGCCGCGAGTACTCGAGCGTGCGGTCGACCGGGTTGGCGAGGTCGCCCTCGTGGAGCATGTAGCGCTCCTCGTGGCCGAACGCGGCGCGGAGGTGCCCGGGCGTCCGGAGCAGCACGGCGCTGCAGCTCTTCTGGAGGCCGAGCCACTTGTGGGCGTCGACCGAGGCGGAGTCCGCCCGGTCCAGGCCGGCGAACAGCGGCGCGGCCGACGCCGTCGCCGCGGCGGGCAGGCCGTAGGCGCCGTCGACGTGGAGCCAGACGCCGTGGCGCTCGCAGGCGTCGGCGATCGCGTCGAGCGGATCGACGGCGCCGGTCAGCGTGGTGCCCGCGGTGGCCACGACCGCGACCGGGACGACGCCCGCGGCGACGTCGCGCTCCAGCGCCTCCGCGAGCGCGTCGGCGCGCATCCGCCGCTGCGCGTCGAGCGGGATCCGGCGGATCGCGGCGCTGCCCAGGCCGCACGTCTCGACGGCGCGGACGACCGAGTGGTGCGCCTCGTCCGAGCAGTAGACGGCGGCGGCGCGGCCGCCGACGCCCTCGGCGCGCGCGCCCGGCAGCGCGCGCTCGCGGGCGGCGAGCAGCGCGGTGAGGTTGGAGACCATGCCGCCGCTGGTGAAGGCGCCCTCGGCGAACGGGAAGCCGATGAAGTCCGCCAGCCAGCGCAGCGCCTGCTCCTCGACGAGGTCCGCGCCGCCCGCGCTCGTGGCGAGGTTCGCGTCGTAGGTGGCGGCGAGCGCCGAGGCGAGCACGCCGATCTCCAGCCCGGTCGAGCCGATGTACGCGAGGAACAGCGGGCGCGAGGGGGAGACGCTGCCGTCGAGCACGCGCGCGGCGTCGGCCAGCGCCGACTCGACGTCGCCGGCGTCCTCGGGCAGCGGCGCGCGCAGCCGCGCGGCGAGCTCGCCGTCGACCTCGGGGTCGGCGCCCGGGCGCGGGTGGTCGAACGAGGCCCACGCGTCGGCGATCACGCGCTCGAGGTCGGCGAGGACGCCCTCGCGGTCGGCCAGCGCGGGCAGCTCCGCCTGCTCGTGCTGCGCGCGCGGGTCAGTCATGCGGCTCGTGCTCCCAGTGCTGGAGCGCCTCGCCGATGTGCGCGGCCATCAGCGCGGCGGCACGGTCGCCGTCGCGCGCCTCGATCGCGGCGGCGATCGCGCGGTGCTCGGCGACGTCGGTCCGCTTCCACTGCGCGCTCGTCGCGCGGGCGGCGAGCAGCCGGCGCCCGATCTCGACGATCCACATCGCCTCGAGCACGCCGGCCAGCTCGCGGTTGCCGGTCGCGGTCGCGATCGCGAGGTGGAAGGCGCGGCTCGCGTCATGGGCGGCGATCCGCGTCGACGCCGCCTCCTCGGCCGCGATCGCCGCAGCGAGCTGCGCGAGGTCGGCATCGGTGCGGCGCTCCGCGGCCAGCCGCGCGATCCCCGGCTCGACGAGCGAGCGGACCTCGAGCCGCCGCAGGACGTCGTCGATGCTCGGGCTCGCGGCGCGGAAGCCGCGGTTGGGCAGGAACTCGGCGAGCCCCTCGCCGGTCAGCCGGCGCAGCGCCTCGCGGACCGGGGTGCGCGAGATGCCGAGCTGCTCGGCGAGCTCGACCTGACCGAGCCGCGCGCCCGGGGGGAACTCCCCCGAGTCGATCATCGCCCGGATCCGCTCGTAGGCGAGGTCGACCACGGAGTCCGCTCGGATGTGTCCGGCTGAGGCGAGCGCTTCCATGGAATTCGAGCGGGAGTATTGCACGAATCCATTCGAATGGATACATTCGACGCATGGGGACGAGGAGCGACCGTCGCGGCGCGGCGACGGATGTCGCGTTTGTGTCGCGTGGCGATACGAAGGCGACATCGGCGAGGGGGAGCGCGTGAGCGGCGAGGCGATGGAGCGGGCGCTCGCGGGCGGCCCGGCGGTGCGGGTCGAGCACGACGGCGCGCCCGCGTGGGGCCGGCGGGACGGCGACGCGATCGTGCTCGCGGACGGGACGCGCGTCCCCGAGGCGGACGGCGCGCTACCTGGCGCCGGCCGAGCCGACGAAGATCATCGCCGTCCACCTGACCTACGCCAGCCGGATCGACGAGTACGCGGCGAAGCGCCCGCAGTACCCGTCCTACTTCATGAAGCCGCCGACCACGCTGAACGGCCACCGCGGCGTCGTCCGCCGCCCCGCCGGCACCGAGTTCCTCAACTACGAGGGCGAGCTCGCGGTCGTCGTCGGCCGCCGCATGCACGGCGTCGGGATCGACGACGCGCTCGCCCACGTCGCCGGCTACACGTGCGCGAACGACGTCGGCCTGCACGACTTCCGCCACGCGGACCGCGGCGCGATGCTGCGCGTCAAGGGGCAGGACGGCTTCCTCCCGCTCGGGCCGCAGCTCGTCCCCGCCGCGGACTTCGACCCGACCGCCTACACGCTGCGCACGTCCGTCAACGGCGCGGTGGTCCAGGAGGCGACCGCGGACGACCTGCTCTTCCCCGTCGCCTACCAGCTGGCCGACCTGTGCCGGCTGATCACGCTCGAGCCCGGCGACGTCGTCCTGACCGGGACGCCGGCGAACTCGCGCCCGATGCAGCCCGGCGACACCGTCGCGGTCGAGATCGACGGGATCGGGCGGCTGGAGAACACGATCGAGGAATGGGACGTCGACCTGACGGGCGCGGGGGACCAGCCCGCGACGTCCGCGAACACGCTGCACGTCGCGCTCGCCGTCCCGGAGGACGAGGCGGAGCGCATGGCCGAGAGGAGCCGCACATGACCAAGGTCCACGTCGACATGAACCTGTGCCAGAGCCACGGCGAGTGCACCTACGTCGCGCCGGAGATCTTCGAGCTCGGCGACGACGACGTGCTGCGCTGGAAGGAGGAGGTCGACCCGTCGCTGCGCGAGAAGGCGCAGGAGGCGGCCGACGTCTGCCCGATGCTGGCGATCCGGGTCGAAGACTGAGCGCGGTGCCGCGCCCCGTCGTCATCGCCGGCGCCTCGCTCGCGGGGCTGCGCGCCGCGCAGGCGCTGCGCAACGCCGGCCACGAGGGGCCCGTCGTCGTCGTCGGCGACGAGGAGCACCTGCCGTACACGCGCCCGCCGCTCTCGAAGGAGCTGCTGGCCGGCGCGCAGGAGCCCGCGCAGTGCGCGCTGCCGAGCGACCGCGTCCCCGACGTGGAGTGGCGGCTCGGCGTCACCGCGACCGGCCTGGATCCCGGTCGCGCGCGAGCTGATCATGGGCGACGAGCGGCTCGGCTACGACAAGCTGATCGTCGCGACCGGCGCGCGCCCGCGGCACTGGCCGGGCGATCCGATCGAGCTCGACGGCGTGCACACGCTGCGCAGCGTCGACGACGCGCTCGCGTTGCGGGCGGACTTCGAGGGGAGCCCGCGGCTCGCGGTCGTCGGCGCCGGCTTCATCGGCTGCGAGGTCGCCGCGACCGCGCGCAAGCGCGGGCTCGACGTCACGCTGATCGACGTCGCGCCGCAGCCCGTTCCCGCGCTCGGGGAGGATGTCGGCGAGCGCGTCGCCGAGCTGCACCGCGCGCACGGCGTCGACCTGCGGCTCGCGGCGGGCGTCGACGGGTTCGAGGGGCACGGCCGGCTCGAGGCGGTGCGGCTCGCCGACGGCACGCGCGTCCCCGCCGACGTGGCCGTGATCGCCCTCGGCGCGATCCCCAACACCGACTGGCTCGTGGAGTCCGGGCTCGAGCTGCAGCCGGGCGTCGTCTGCGACGCGACGCTCGCCGCGCGCGACGCCGAGCACGTCTTCGCGGCCGGCGACGCCGCGGCGTGGCCGCACCCGATGGCCGACGGCGGCGTGATCCGGATCGAGCACTGGACGAACGCCGCCGAGCAGGGCGCCCACGCGGCGCGCAACCTGCTCGCCGCGCCCGCGCGACCGCGTCCCGTACGAGGCGGTCCCGTACTTCTGGACCGACCAGTACGACCTCAAGATCCAGTCGGTCGGGCTGCCCGCCCGCGCCGAGCGCACGACCGTGCTCGAGCAGGACGGCGAGCGGCTCGTGCTCGGCGGCGAGCGCGGCGGCCGGCTGATCGCCGCGATCGCGTTCAACGCGCCGCGGCGGCTGCCGTTCTATCGCCGCCGGCTCGCGGAGATGCCGCTGCTCGAGGACGTCGTCGCGGCCGTCCGCGCCGACGAGAAGGCGCTGGCGGCGTGAGCAAGGCGCTGGTGCTCATGCACGGCGACTGGGGCCCGCCCGGGCTGCTGGCGGAGTGGCTCGACGCGCGCGGGATCCCGTACGACCTGCACCGCACCTACGTGGGCGAGCCGATGCCGGACGCTGGCCGGCTACGGGTTCGTCGCCTCGCTCGGGTCGAACCGCAACCCGAACGACACCGACGACCCGGCCGTCGCGGCCGAGCTCGTGCTGCTGCGCGAGGCGATCGACGCACGACGTCCCGGTGCTCGGCCTCTGCTTCGGCGGCCAGGCGCTCGCCGCCGCGCTCGGCGCGGCGGTCGAGACCGCGCCGCAGCCCGAGCTCGGCTGGACGACGATCGAGACCGACGACCCCGAGCGGATCCCCGCCGGCCCGTGGCTCGAGTGGCACTTCGACCGCTTCGCGGTCCCGCCCGGCGCGACCGAGGTCGCCCGCACCGGCGCCGCGTCGCAGGCGTTCCGCCACGGCCGCCACCTCGGCGTCCAGTTCCACCCGGAGAGCACGGTCGAGATCGTCGCCCGCTGGGCCACGTCCGACGCGGAGCGGCTCGCCGCCCTCGGGCTCGACGGCGACGCGCTGATCGCCGCGACGGAGGACGAGCGCGCCGCCGCGCGCGACGCGGCGTTCGCCTTCTTCGACGGCTTCCTGGAGACCGCGAGCGAACCGGCCGCGTCCGCGGCCGCTGTGAGGGAGGCATGATGGGGCACCCGCCCGAGCTGTCGGACGCGTCGGTCACGTCCGTCCGCGTGATCTACCCGGACCTGCACGGGGTCGCGCGCGGGAAGGACGTGCCGCTGATCGAGTTCGACCGCGTCAGCGACCACGGCCTCGCGTTCTGCGCGGCCGTGATGGCGACCGACCTGCGCCACACGCCGGTGCTCGGCCCCGAGATCGGCTATCCCGACCTCGTCGCCAGGCCCGACCTCGCCACGCTGACGCTGCTGCCGTGGGAGCCCGGGATCGCCTGCTGCATCGCCGACGTCGGGCCGGTGGCCGAGGGCTCCGCCGTCCCGGCCGACCCGCGCGGCGCCGTGCGGCGCGCGGTCGCGGGCTACGAGGAGCTGGGCCTCACGCCGATCGTCGGGCCGGAGCTCGAGTTCTTCCTCTGCGAGCCGGACCCGGCCACGCCCGGCGGGCTGCGGCGCTACGTCGACAACCTGAGCATGGTCTACACCGTCGGCCCGCAGGCCGACCCGCGCGGGGTCGTGCGCCAGATCACCGAGTCGCTGGCCGGCATGGGCATGGGCACGTTCGCCGCGAACCACGAGTTCATGAACGCGCAGTACGAGATCAACCTGCGCCACGCGCCTGCGCTGACCGCGGCCGACCGCGCGTTCCGGCTCAAGTGCGCGGTCAAGGACGTCGCCGCGCTGAACGGGCTCGTCGCGACGTTCATGGGCAAGCCGTTCAACGACCAGGGCGGCTCCGGCTTCCACCTCCACGTCAGCGCCGACCGCGACGACGACAACGCGTTCTTCGACCGCGCCGACGGCGACGGCGTCTCCGCCGAGCTGCGCCGCTTCACCGCCGGCGTGCTCGCCCACGCGCCCGCGCTGATGGCGTTCCTCAACCCGACGATCAACGCCTACCGGCGGATCGTCCCCGACTCGCTCGCCCCGATCAACATCAGCTGGGGCTGGGACAACCGGACGACGTTCGTGCGCATCCCCGCCGAGCGCGGGCGCGCGACCCGCGTCGAGATCCGGATCGGCGACGGCAGCGCGAACCCGTACCTCGCGATCGCCGCGATCCTCTTCGCCGGCCTGCACGGGCTGCGGGAGGAGCTGCCGCTGCCCGAGCCCGTCACCGGCGACGCCTACACCCAGGAGGCCGAGGGCGCCGTCCCGACCTCGCTCGAGGCGGCGCTCGACGCGCTCGAGGCCGACGACCACCTGCGCGAGGCGATCGGCGACGCGATCGTCACCCCGTTCCTCGCGATGAAGCGGTTCGAGCTCGACCGGCACCGGAGCTGGGTCTCCGACTGGGAGCGCGACGAGTACCTGCACCACCTCTAGGAGCCCTGCTCATGACGACGCTCGACACGATCGACCTCTCCGACCACGACGCCTTCCTCGACGCGGTGCCGCACGAGTGGTTCCGCACGCTGCGCCACGAGGCGCCGGTGTTCTTCAACCCCGAGGCGGACGGCCCGGGCTTCTACGCGATCACCCGCTACGCGGACATCCGCGAGGTCCACCGCAACGTCGACATCTACTCGTCGGAGATCGGCGGGACCTCGCTCGAGGACCTCGACGCGGAGCAGCTCGAGGCGCGCAAGTCGATGATCGACATGGACCCGCCGCGCCACGACGAGCTGCGCGGGCTGATCGCGCGGCGGTTCACCCCGCGCGCGGTCCAGGTGTGGGAGGAGGCGGTGCGCGAGGTCACCGACCGCGTGCTCGACCGGGCGCTGGAGCAGGAGGAGTTCGACTTCGTCGCGGACGTCTCGTCCGAGATCCCGATGCAGGTGTTCGCCGAGATCCTCGGCGTCCCGCAGGAGGACCGGCGCTACATCATCGAGCTCGGCGACCGGCTGCTCGGCAACCAGGATCCCGAGTACTACGTCCCGCCGGACCCGTCGCACCGGCTGCTGCCCTTCTCGAGCCCGGCGGCGATCGAGATGTTCGAGTTCGGGCGCAAGATGGCCGCGGCGCGGCGCAAGCACCCGGGCAACGACATCGTCACCCAGCTCGCCTTCGAGCCGCTCACCCAGCGCGAGTTCGACGTCTACTTCGTCCTGCTCGCCACGGCCGGGAACGAGACGACGCGGCACACGATCACGCACGGGCTGATCGCGCTGTGCGAGCACCCGGACCAGCTCGAGCGGCTGCGCAGCGACCCGGAGCTGTTCAAGCCGGCGTCCGAGGAGATGCTGCGCTGGGCGACGCCGGTCCACCACTTCCGCCGCACGACGACGCGCGAGGCGGAGCTGGCGGGCGCGACGATCCCCGCGGGCGCGAAGGTCACGACCTGGTTCGTCTCCGGCAACCGCGACGAGACCGCGTTCGAGGACCCGGACACGTTCGACGTCGGCCGGACGCCGAACCGCCACATGGCGTTCGGGCCCGGCGGGATCCACCTCTGCATGGGCTCGCACCTCGCGCGCATGGAGGTGAAGATCGCCTTCGAGGAGCTCCTCAAGCGCGTCAAGACGATCGAGCTCGCCGGCCCGCCCGAGCGGCTGCGGTCGAACTTCTTCAACGGCATCAAGCGGCTGCCCGTGCGGGTGACGCGGTGATCGCGCTGCGGCGCATCGACCACGTGCGGCTGCGGACGGCCGACGTGGCGGAGGCGACCGCGCGCTGGGCGGTCCAGTTCGGGCTCGCGCAGCGCGGCGAGGGGCGGCTCGCCTGCGACGACGAGCCGTTCTGCCTCGAGCTCGTGGCGGGCGAGCCGGGCGTCGAGCACGTCGCCTACGAGCTGCGCCGCTCGTGCCCGCTCGACGCCGCCCGCGCGCACCTCGAAGCGTGCGGCGTGCCCGCGCAGGAGCGCGACGGCGGGCTGCTCGTCCACGACCCCGAGGGCAACGGCGTCCTGCTCCTGCCCTACCGCGAGCCCGTGTCGCGGCTGACGCCGCACGCGCGGCCGGCGGGCGACCAGGTCGTCGGCCACCCGCGCAAGCTCGGCCACGTCAACTTCCTCACCGGCGCGATCGACGCGCAGGTCGACTTCTACACGCGCGTGGTCGGGATGGCGGTCACCGACTGGCTCGGCGACGGCGGCGTCTGGCTCCACGTCAACGGCGACCACCACGTGATGGCGCTGATCGACAAGGGCGCGCCGCACCTGCACCACCTCGCCTTCGACGTCGTCGACATCGGGCAGATGCGGGTCGCGCTCGACCACCTCGGCCGCCACGGACGCTGGCTCGGCTGGGGCCCGACGCGCCACGGCGTGGGCGGCAACATCGCGTCGTACGTGCGGATCGTCGAGGAGGCGTGCTTCGTCGAGCTGTACTGCGACATGGAGCAGCTCGAGCCGGAGCACGAGCCGCGCCGCTGGCCCGACGACCGCTTCTCGTCCAACACGTGGGGGCCGTTGCCGCCGCGCTCGTACTTCCGCTTCGACGACGCGGCGATCGCGTCCGAGCGCGAGAGCCTGGAGATGCTGGGGGTGCCGCTGCCGTGAGCCTGCAGGGCTATTCGATCCCGCGCACGACGACCGGGGACGCGAGCCTCGTCCCGCCGCCGCCGTGGCACTACGTCGGCGACTTCCTCGTCGTCGACTACTGGGCCGACCCGGCGGCGTGCACCGCGCTGCTCCCGCCCGGGCTGGACCCGCATCCCGACCCCGGCCGCTGCGCGGCCGTGTTCGCGGACTGGCAGTCGTGCAGCGAGGGCGGCGACGAGCTGACCGACCCGATCCGCTCGCACTACCGCGAGTTCTTCATCGTGGTGAACGCGCTCCTCGACGGCGAGGAGGTCACGACCTGCCCGTTCATCTGGGTCGACCAGGACTTCGCGCTCGCGCGCGGCTGGATCCAGGGCTTCCCGAAGAAGCTCGGCTCGATCTGGATGACGCGCACGTTCGGGCTCGACGTCGCCGCCGACCCCGGCCTGTCCGGGCGCCACGGCGGGACCTGCAGCGCGCGCGGCCGCGCGATCGCCGACATGACCGTCGAGCTGGAGGGCGTCGTCGACGACGGCCCGCGCCACAACGCGCCGCCGATCGTCAACGTCCGCCACTTCCCGCGCCTGGCCGCCGGCCGCCACGACGACCCGCAGGTCCACGAGCTCGTCCGGGCGGTCAGCCGCGACCGCGCCGGCTCCGCCGTCCACGCGGGTCCCGCGACGCTGACGCTGCACGCCGCGCCGCACGAGGAGCACGACGCGCTCGCGCCGCTCAAGATCGACCGCGGCTACCGGTTCACGTTCGGCTACACGGTCGACGACCTCGTGACGGTCAAGGAGATCTCGTGACGGTCGTCGCGGGCGTCGAGGTCTCGCCCGACCACTTCATCGGCGGCGAGCGGGTCGCGTCGCCGGCGCGGTTCGAGGACATCTCGCCGATCGACCAGTCCGTGCTCGCCGAGGTGGCGCGCGGCGGGGCGGAGGAGGTCGACCGCGCGGTCCGTGCGGCGCACGACGCGTTCCCCGCCTGGGCCGCGCTCGGGCCGGCCGGCCGCGCGCCGGTCCTGCACCGCCTCGCCGAGCTGATCGACGCGAACGTCGACCGGCTCGCGGCGGTCGAGTGCGCCGACATGGCGATGCTGCTGCGCTCGCTGCGCGCCCGGGTGATCAAGCGCGGCGCGCGCAACTTCCGCGCCTACGCCGACCTCGCGCTCGCCTACGAGGAGCGCGACTGGCGCTCGAACGGGACCTGGAACCGCGTCCAGCGGATGCCGTCCGGCCCCGCAGCGGTGATCACGCCGTGGAACGCGCCGTTCATGCTCTCGACCTGGAAGACGGCGCCGGCGCTGGCGGCGGGCTGCACGGTCGTGCTCAAGCCGGCCGAGTGGTCGCCGCTCGCGTGCTCGCTGCTCGCCGGCCTCGCCGACGAGGCCGGCTTCCCGCCCGGCGTGTTCAACGTCGTCCAGGGGATCGGCGAGGAGGCCGGCGCCGCGCTCGTCGCCCACCCGCTGCTGCGCCGGGTGAGCTTCACCGGCTCGCCCGAGACCGGCCGCCACATCGCCGGCGCGGCGGCCGCGAACCTCGTCCCGTTCACCGCCGAGCTCGGCGGCAAGAACCCGTTCGTCGTCTTCGCCGACGCCGACCTCGACGCCGCGGCGGCCAAGGCCGCCGGCCAGTACGACGACGCCGGGCAGGTCTGCCTCGCCGGCACGCGGCTGCTCGTCGAGGCGTCGGTCCTCGACGCCGTTCCTCGAGCGCTTCCACGCGGCGGTCGACGCGCACGTCCTCGGCGACCCGCGCGACGACGCGACGACGATCTCGCCGCTGATCCACCCCGACCACCTCGCGCGCGTCGAGGGCTTCGTCGAGCGCGCGCGGGCGGACGGGCAGGAGATCCTCCGCGGCGGCCGCCGGGCCGGCGGGCTGCTCTTCGAGCCGACGCTGATCCGGCCGTCGTCCAACGACGCGGAGATCGTCCAGCGCGAGGTCTTCGGACCCGTGCTCACCTTGCAGACGTTCGCGACGGAGGAGGAGGCGGTCGCGCTGGCCAACTCCACCGCGTACGGGCTCTCGGCGCTCGTGTACACGAGCTCGCTGGGCCGGGCGGACCGGGTCGGGCGGGCGATCCGGAGCGGCACCGTGTGGGTCAACACGTTCCTCGTGCGCGACCTGACGGCGCCGTTCGGCGGGCTGGGCATCTCGGGCATCGGTCGCGAGGGGGGCGACTGGGCGCTCGACTTCTATTCGGACCTGAAGACGCTTCAGGTCCTCGAGGGGACCGCCGGCTGAGGACCGGCGGACGGAGAGAGGAGACAACATGTCGGTAGTGGATCCGGCGCCCGCCGCGGCGGCGCCGCACGGCGAGTCGGGCAAGCTGCACCGGCGGGCACTGGGGGTGCCCGACCTGGTGTTCTTCATCGTCGCCGCGTCGGCGCCGCTCACCGCGGTGGCCGGCGGTCAGGCGGCGACGTACCTGGTGACGGGCAACAAGGGCGTCCCGTTCATGTTCATCCCGCTGGGGATCATCCTGGCGCTGTTCGCGGTCGGGTACGCGGCGATGAGCCGGCACGTGACGAACGCGGGCGCGTTCTACGCCTACGTGGCGCGTGGTCTCGGCAAGGTCTGGGCCGTCGGCGCGGCGTTCATCGCGCTGATCGCCTACAACGCGATGCAGATCGGGATCTACGGGCTGTTCGGCGTCGCCATGGGCGCGTTCATGGCCGACAAGATCGGGATCACGCTCGACTGGTGGTGGTGGTGCCTGATCGGCGGCGCGATCATCGGCGTGCTCGGCGTGCTGCAGATCGACCTCAACGCCCGCGTGCTCGCGGTGCTGCTGATCCTCGAGGTCGTGATCGTCGCCCTGTTCGACTTCGCGATCCTGGCCGACCCCGGCCCGCAGGGGATCACCGGGACCGGCTTCGACCCGTCGGTCGCGTTCGGGACCGCGGTCGGCGCCACGCTGACGTTCTGCGTCGCCTCGTTCGTCGGCTTCGAGTCGGCGGCGATCTACTCCGAGGAGGTGCGCGACCCGAAGCGGACCGTCGCACGGGCGACGTTCATCGCGATCGGGCTGATCGCGGTCTTCTACGCGCTCTCGAGCTGGCTGGTCGGGATCGCGGCGGGGCCGGACACGATGGTCTCGCCGGACGCGCTGATCGCCGCCGGCTTCACCACCCCGGACGGCGCGGCGCCCGACCCGACCACGGTGCTGTTCATCACCGGCGCCGACCGGCTCGGCGCGTTCTGGGGCGACTCCGCCTCGCTGCTGTTCGCGACGAGCCTGTTCGCGGCCCTGCTCTCGTTCCACAACGCGGTCTCGCGGTATGCGTTCGCGCTCGGGCGCGAGGGCGTGCTGCCGCGCGTGCTCAGCCACGTGCAGTCGCGCACCGGCGCGCCGTACGTGGCGTCGCTGCTGCAGACGACGCTCGCGCTCGTGATCGTCGGCGTGTTCGCGATCGCCGACGCGGACCCGGTGCTGAAGCTGTTCACCTGGCTGACGAACCTCGGCGCGCTCGGCGTGCTGCTGCTGATGGCGACGACGTCGTTCGCGGTCGTCGGCTACTTCAGGCGGAATCCCGACGCGGGGGTCAGCGGCTGGGCGGGGCGGATCGCGCCCGCGCTCGCGGGTGTCGCGCTGCTGGTCGTGCTCGTGCTGGGCGTCCTGAACTTCAACGTCCTGATCACGAGCGCCACCGACGCGCCGACCGACAAGATGACGATCATCCTGCCGGTGATCCTGTTCGGCGCCGGCGCGATCGGGCTGCTGCTCGGCGCGTGGCTGAAGTCGGCGAAGCCGGAGACGTTCGCGCGGATCGGGGAGGGCGCGGCCGCCGAGAACTGAGGCGCGGACCCGCGGCGCGGTGCGACACCGCGCCGCGGGCCACGTGCGTCAGCGGTCGAAGACGACGCGGCCGCCGACCATCGTCGTGTCGACCCGCGTCTCGGAGATGTCGTCGGGCGGGATCGCGAACAGGTTGCGGTCGAGCACGATCAGGTCGGCGAGCTTGCCGCGCTGAAGCGAGCCGGTCACGCGGTCCTGGTGCATCGAATAGGCGGCGTTGATCGTGATCCCGCGGAGTGCCTGGCGAAGCGTCAGGCCGGGGTCGGCGTTGAGCGTCCCCGCGTACTGCGGGAACGCCGGCCCCCAGTCGGCCGCGCGCAGCACGGCGACCTCGACGGCGAAGAACTCGTCGAGCGCGTCGACCGGGTAGTCGCTGCCGAACGCGATCCGTGCGCCCGCCGCATGGAGCTGTCCCTCCGGCTCGTAGAGGTCGGACCGCCCGGGACCGAGGAACGGGAGCACGCTGTCGGTCGAGTCGGGCGCCGGCTTGGCCCACTGGTACGACATCACGGGGGTGACGCCGAGCCGGGCGAAGCGCGGCAGGTCGGGCTTGGAGACGAGCTCGGCGTGCGCGATCGAGGGCCGCGAGCCGGTCCGCCCGTCGGCGCGGCGCATCGCCGCCACCGCGTCGAGCGCGGTGCGCACGGCACGGTCGCCGATCGCGTGGATGTGCGGCTGGAAACCGCCGCGCTCCAGGTCGCGGAGCATCCGCCCGAGGGCCGGGTTGTCCATGTAGAGCTCGCCGCGGCTCGTCGTTCCGCCGTAGGGCTCGAGCACGGCGGCCGTCTGCGCCGGTGCCTGCAGCACGCCGTCGAGGAACAGCTTGACCGCGTCGATCGAGATCCCGGGCCGCGCGACGAGCCGCGGGCCGTGCTGACGCCCCGGGCGCCAGGCGCGCACCGAGCGCGGCAGGCGCGAGGCGCGCTCGAACCGGGCGCGCAGCTTGCGGGCGGCGCGCAGCATGCTCGCCGGCGATTGGCCCGCCTCGACCGGGCCGGCGGCGAAGTGCGCGCGGGCGGTGAGCGCGCCGCGCCGGCGGAGCGTCTCGAACGGCGCGATCCCGTCCGCGCCGACGAAGCCGGGGACGAAGAAGCTCGTGATCCCCTCCTGCGCGAAGCGCGCGAGGCCGCGGCGCGCCTCGTCCACCGGGTCGCCGGCGGGCGCCGGGAGCAGCGCGGTCACGAGATCCTGCGCGCCGTCCTGCAGCAGGCCGTTCGGCTGCCCGTCGGCGCCGTGCTCGATCCGCCCGTCGGCGGGGTCCGGCGTCGCGGCGGTGATCCCGGCGAGCGCGAGCGCGCGCGAGTTGACCAGCGTCGTGTGGCCGTCGCTCGAGCCGACCACGATCGGCCGCTGCGTCGGGAGCGCGTCGAGCACGTCCTTGGTCAGGACCGTGCCCGACGGGATGACGAACTGCTGGTACCACGAGGACACCTGCAGCCAGCCGTCGGGCTCCTCGGCGTTCGTGTCGCGCAGGCAGCCGCCGATCCGCGCCGAGAACTCGGCGACCGTCAGCGGGTCGTAGTCGAGCGAGCAGGCGTCGGCGGCGACGGTGATGCCGTGGATGTGGCCGTCCTGCAGGCCGGGCATGACCATGCGGCCGCGCAGCTTCACGACGGTGGTGCGCTTGCCGACATAGCGGCGGGCGCCGCGGTCGGAGCCGACGTAGACGATCCGGCCGCGATCCACCGCGATCGCCTGCGCGATCCGGTCGTGCTGGTCGGCGGTGTAGACCGCACCGCCGAGCATCACGCGGTCGGCGGGGCGCGGCGCCGCCTGGGCGGCGGCCGGGAGCGCGGCCGCCAGGGCGGCGGCGCAGAGCAGGGAACGGCGGAGCACGGGTCCTCCAGAAGGATTTGAATCAGATTCAAATCTGCATCCAAGCAGAGCGGCGGGCGGCTTGTCAACGGCGGCCCACGACTAGGATCGCGGTCGGCATGGTGGCCCGCAGACCCCAGGGCGAGCGCGCGGACGCGATGCGCGCGCGGATCGTCGAGGCCGCCCTCGCGGCGATCCGCGAGCAGCCCGTCGCGAACGTGCAGCTGGCCGCGATCGCGGAGCGCGCGGGCCTGCGACCGGGCCACGTCCTCTACTACTTCGCCTCGCGCGACGCGGTGCTCGTCGAGACCGTCCGCGTCGCGGAGGGGCGGCTCGCCGACGTCCGCACGGCGGCGCTCGCGCGGGTGTCCGCGCCGCTGGAGCGGCTCGACGTCTACGTCGAGCACTACCTGCCCGACGATCGTCACGACCCGGTCTGGAAGCTCTGGCTCGCGGCCTGGCTGCGCTCGCCGGCGCACGCCGACTTCGCCGCGCTGGGGACCGCGATGGACGCCCGCTGGCGGGCCGACCTCGTCGCCGCGCTGGGCGACGCGGTGGCGGCGGGCGCCCAGCTGGACGACGATCTCGATGCCGTCGCGACGCGCATGCACGTGTGGCTCGACGGTCTGGCGCTCCACGTCATGTCGGATCACATCGCTCCGGCCGAGGCGGTGGCGATGGCCCGGGCGCAGCTGCGGCGGGAGCTCGCGTAGGGTCCCGCCGCATGGCGAGGATCGCGGTGACGGGGGCGACCGGTGTGGTGGGCGGCGCGGTGGCGCGGCTGCTCTCGGACCGCGGGCTCGCGACGCGGCTCGTGGTCCGGCAGCCCGCCCGCGCGCCGTCCCTGGCGCACTCCGAGGTGCGGCGCGCCTCGTCCTACGGCGCGGCGGACGAGATGCGCGCCGCGCTCGAGGGCTGCGACACGCTCTGCCTGATCCCGGCGGAGGAGTCGGCGGACCGCGTCACGCAGCACAAGACCGCGGTCGACGCCGCGGTGGCGGCCGGTGTGCGGCGGGTCGTCTACCTCTCGATCGTCGCGCCCGCGCCCGACGCGACGTTCACGCTCGCGCGCGACCACTGGGCGACCGAGCAGCACGTCCGCGCGTCCGGTGTCGCGCACGCGTTCGCGCGGATGAACCTCTATCTCGACTTCCTGCCGGGGATGGCCGGGCCGGACGGCGTGATCCGCGGCCCGGCGGGCGACGGCCGCCTCGCGGCGGTCAGCCGCGCGGACGTGGCGGCGGTCACCGCGCACGTGGTCGCCGGCGACGATGCCGACGGCCGGGCGTACGACATCACGGGGCGCGAGGCGCTGACGCTCGGCGAGATCGCGGCGACGCTCGCGGCGGAGTCCGGCAAGCGGATCGAGTACGCGGACGAGACGCTCGCGGAGGCGCGCTCCTCGCGCGCGTCCTACGGCGCGCCCGACTGGCAGGTCGACGCCTGGATCAGCACGTACACCGCGATCGCCGCCGGCGAGCTCGCGGCGGTCTCCGACACCGTCGAGCGGGTGACCGGGCGCCCGGCGCAGACGCTCGCGGAGTTCTGCGCGGCGCATCCGGACGCGCTCGCGCACGTCCACTAGACTGTCTGGTGCACCGAAGGACCGGAACGCCGCGCCCCGCATACGGCGCGCTCCGGAGAAAGGAGGTCCGCAATGTCGCGGATCCGATGCCTGCGCTGCCTGCGACTCTGGTTCGCGGATCGCGTCGAGGACCGGGCGAGTTGCCCGTTCTGCGGCGGTCCGCTGGACGCGGAGGCGCGGTAGCCACTTGGGTGCCGGGCGGTCCAGATGGCCGCCCGGCAGCCCTCAGGCTGCGTTGAAGTCGTGGCCCTCGCCGGCTACGCCGCGGCCATGATCTGCGCCACGTTCTCGGGCGCGAAGAACGCCGGCGCGGGGAGGGTCGCCGCCTGCACGCTGACGAAGCCGTCCATGGCCGCCTGGTTGCCGCGCATCGCGCCGATGAGCTGCTGCAGCTCGGGCGGCGGCGGGCGGAGCTGGGCGAACTCGTCGGTGAACTCGTAGATCGGCATCACGTCGGCGTCGCGCGCGCGCTGGTAGTCGGCCATCGCCTCGCACCAGCCGCGCCGCCGTGAGAAGGCGTCGTCGACGGCGTCCGCCAGCAGCTCGGCGTCGCGGAAGGCGTCGTTGATGCCCATGGCCGTGATCGGGTTCTTGTGGTAGCCGGCGTCCCCGACCAGCGCCCAGCCGTGTCCGAACGGCTTGCGGAAGTAGCCGGGCAGCTGCGCCGAGCCGACGAACTTGGACTCCCGCTTCGCCGCGCGGACGCGCGCCTCGAACTCGGGCGCCAGCGCGACGGTCTCGAAGAACGCCTGCTCGACGTCCGCGCGGTGCTCGCGGAACTCGTCGATCGGCCAGCCGAACGGCATCACGGTGAGGTCGTCGTGGGTCTTGGCGGCCGCCCAGCCACGACGATCCTCGGTCCGGATCACGGTCTCGAAGCCCTCGGCGGGCAGCCCGCTCCAGTACGCGTAGTACATCGCCAGCTGCGACGGCCGCTCGTTGTACTGCTCCGCCTGCACCGTCCGGGCCACGACGGAGTGGCGTCCGTCGGCGCCGATCACGAGCCGGGCGTGCGCCGTCTCGCCCAGCACGCCCTTCACGTGACCGAGGATCCCCGTCACCGTCCCGTCGGCCGCGAGCACCTCGTCGACCGTGAAGCCCTCGCGCAGCTCGGCGCCGGCCTCGACCGCCGCCTCGACCAGCAGCTCGTCCAGGACGGTCCGGCGCGGGCAGTACGCGCGCCCGACGCCGTCGACCGGCTGCGGTGAGCCGGCGATGGTCACCGGGCCGAAGTCGAACGAGTAGCGCTCGACCGGCGGGCAGCCGGTGGCGATGAGCCGATCCAGCAGGCCCCAGCGCTCGAGCGCGGCGATGCCCGGCGGATGCACGAGGTGCGTCGACATCGTGTCGCTGGGGAACGTCGCCTTGTCGACCAGGAGGACCCGGTAGCCCTTGCGGGCGAGCAGCATCGCGGTCGGGGAGCCTGCGCAGCGGGCTCCGACGACGATCGCGTCATACATCCCGGCGCTCATGTCGCACCACCTCTCTTCGCTCGCGCAGACCGTCTCACGACGCGCGGGGCGGGGCAAGCGCGCCATGCGTGTCCGCCGGTTGCATCGTCCTCCCCTGCGGGCGTAGGGTCGGCGTACACCCCCCGGGGACGACCGACGCGCTTCCCCACGCTCAGACCTGACGCGCGGTCGTCCCGCCCCCACCAGCCCGGCGCCGCCATCGGCGCGGCCCGGGCAAGGAGGAAGTCGTCATGCAGCTGTGCAACGCAGCGCTCGACACCTCACGTCTCCGCTGCGCCGGCCTGATCGCCGCCGCCGCGGTCCTCTGCGGCCCGATCGCGGCGTCGGCCGCCTCCCACCGCGACGCCTCCGCCGCGCGGAAGGCCCCCGCGCCCGGCGTCGCCTTCGGCGGGACGACGTCCCAGGACTTCCCGATCGTCCTCGAGACGGCCAGGAAGGGCAAGCAGGTCGCCCGCGCGACGGTCGCGATCCGCATGACCTGCACCGCCGGAGGCGTCTTCACCGTGCCCGACTTCTTCGAGCGGCTCACCGTCAGCAAGTCGCGCAAGTTCGGCGCCTCGTTCGGGCCGGAGACGCTCCGCAACGATGACGGGACGACCACCGACTTCGAGGGGAGCATGAGCGGGAGGTTCAACTCCTCGCGCACCCGCGTCGCCGGCAAGTGGGCGATCAAGGCCACGTTCCACGACGCGGCCGGCGCCGTCACCGACACCTGCGACTCGGGCTCGATCAGCTGGAGCGCGAAGCAGTAGCGGCTCGCGCGTCACGGTGTGTAGGCGATCCGCTCCTTGGCGATCTCGGCGAAGTCGCGGTCCGCGCGATCCGACCGCTCGAGCGTCTCCTGGAAGATCTGCCAGCTCAAGCCGAGCAGCTCGACGTCGCCGATCGCGCGGACGGTCGCCGTCCTGCGGGTCTCGGCGAGGATCCCGACCTCGCCGAAGAACTGGCCCCGCCCGAGCCGCGCGAGCTTGATCTCGTCGCCCTCGGGGCTCCGGCGGCTGATCGCGACCTCGCCCCGCGCGATGACGTAGAAGCGGTCCGCGAGGTCGCCCTCGGCGACGATCGTGTCGCCGGGGGCGAACGACATCCGCTCGGCCCGCTCGGCGATCGCGCCGAGCTCGGGGCCGACGAGGTCGGGGAACACCTTCCCGAGCCAGTCGTCCTCGATCGTGAGCGTCGCATCGCCCGCCGCCCAGTTGGCCGGGCACAGCGCACCGGTGCGGAACGCGCGCAGGACCCGCAGCACCTCGTCGACGCTCCGGCCGACGTCGTGCTCGGTGATGCTCATGTGCACCAGCACGCCGTTCGGGTCGATGATGAACGTGCCGCGATGCGCCGCCCCGTCCTCCTGCAGCACGCCGAAGGCGTTGCTGAGCTCGCGGAGCGTGTCGGCGATCACCGGATAGCCCACCTCCGCCAGACGCGGATCCGTCTCGAACCAGGCCTTGTGGCTGAAGGCGCTGTTCGTGCTCGCCGCGAGCAGCACCGCCTCCTCGTCGAGGAAGTCGGCGTGGCGCTTCGCGAACGCGGCGAGCTCCGTCGGGCAGATGAACGTGAAGTCGCCGGGATAGAAGAACAGGACGACCCAGCTGCCGCGGTGGCGCGAGAGCTCGAACACGATCGGCGCGGGCTCCCCGCGGACGTACGCCTGCACGCTGTGATCGGAAACGGGCTGGCCGACTCTGAGCGCCACGGTTACCCCCTCGCGCGTCCTGCGCTAGTAGATGTGCATCTTGTCCAGGAGCGCGATCGGCTCGTCCAGCGACTCGAACAGGTCCTTGTTGTTCTTGATCATCTTGCTCTGCATGTACACGCGCAGCCACTGCTTGTAGATGTAGGACTCGTAGCGGTCGAGCATGTCCTGGGATGCGTCGCGGTCGCGCTGCGCGATGAGCCCCGCCAGGAACATCACGCACTCGAAGCCCAGCGAGATCGACTGGAAGTACGGAGAGCCGATGGCCGAATCGCCGGCCAGGAACACCGGCGTGGTGGCGAACGGGTGGTCGCCGGCGCCCGCGCTGCGGTACTGACGGCTGGTCGCGTTGCGGGCGCGGTAGAGGTTGAGGGGGATCCGGATGACCTCGAGGTCGCCGACGAGCTCGCCGTGCGTCTCCTGCTTGACCTTGTCGATGAAGCGGTCCATCGACTGGGCCACGTTCGGGAAGTTGCCGCGGAGCCACTCGCCGTCGAACTGCTTCGGCATCGCCTCGTACTCCTCGGCGCTGATGCTGACGATGCCCGTCACGTGGCTCACGGTCCCGTCGTCGCAGACGCGGTGGACCATCGGGATGAACTTGTAGCGCGGGTTCTCGACGTTCTTGTAGTACTTGCAGTACTCGTTGCACACGTACGTCTGGCCGTACAGGAACGTGACGACGAGCGCGTGCTCGAAGACGAAGCTGAGCGTGTTCGCGTCTCCGTCCGCGTCGGCGGACCCGGGTGCCAGGTGATCCCGGAGCAGCGACCGGCTGCCGGTGCAGTCGATCAGGACGTCTCCCGGCTCCAGCATCGCGATCGCGTCCTCCGCCGTCAGCGCGGCGGCGACCCGCTGCACCGGATGCGCGTCGCGCGCATCGATCAGGTCGCTGAGCGAGCGCTCGATCGTGTTCAGCGGGCAGAACCCCTGCGACCACCGGCGCAGCAGCGCCATGAGGTCGGAGGGGATGGACTGCCGGAACGCGAGGCCCTCCGCGAGCTCCTCCGGATCGAAGACGGCCTCGACGTTGTCCCCGTCGAAGTGGTCGGCGCGGTAGGCCTCGACCGAGTCCGCGGCGAGGTACGCGGCGAGCCGGACCATCCGGGTGCGGGTGTACTCGCGGCGCTTCTCGTAGAGCCGGACCGAGAGGCCGCTCATCGGCTGGAGCAACGCCGTCAGGAGCAGACCGACGGGCCCTGCGCCGAGGACGTGCACCCGGGTCGCCGTGCTTGCGGTCTCCAGGGTTCCGTCACCGGATTGCGGGTCCATCCGCCACTCCTCTCGAACCGCCTGCCGGTCGCCGGCGGGGCACGAATGTACCAGCCCTCAGGTCGCCCGACCGCCGCCAGACGGCGAGCGCGTCCGGGGCGCCGGAGCGCCCCGGAGATCCCGGCTCAGCCGCCGTTGTGGGCGCCGGCGAGCGCGTGCGCGCCGTGGCCGACCTTCTTGACGGCCTCGCATGTACATCGCCATCTCCTCGCCGACCGCCTCGCCGGTGACCGCGGCCACGACGCCGAAGTTCTCGACGATGAGCCCGGCGTCGATGCACGCGCGACGGAACTCCTCGTCCATGTTCAGCGCGGCGCACTGCTCCTCGCTGCCATGGACCATGAAGAAGCCGCCGAGGTCGCCGCCATGTGGATCGAGCAGCGACACGTCCATGCCCTCGATCCGGCGCTCCGACTGCATCCGCCCGAACATCCCGACGAACTCGTTGAACACCTCGACGGCGCGTTCCTCGCGTCCGCGCACAGGCTGTCCGAACCCGATGAACAAGGCCCGCTCTGCCATCACGACTCCTTCCGGTCGGTGACCACCCGAACCTCTCAGACCGGCGAGCAGGAAGCATTGTGCGCGTGCCCAGGATCGACTCCCTGCCCGATCGCCGACCGCTAGTCGACGATCTTCCAGAACGAGTCCTTGCGGCTGATCCTGCCGTCGCTGTATCTCGAACAGGTCGCACCCGCGCACCTCGATCGGCTCGCCGCTCGATCGCGTTCCGCGGATCGTCCACTCGGACACCCCGCGATCGCCGCACGCTCCAGTGGCGGTCATCGCCGTACTCGATGTCCGGGATCCCGTCGAACCGCGCCTGGAACCCCTTGCGGACCTGCTCCTTGCCGACCAGCCGGAGCCCGCCCGGCGCGGGCCCGCGCGGCGTGTCGAACACGCAGTCCTCCGTGAAGAACTCCATGATCGCGTCGAGGTCGTGGGCGTTGAACGCGTCGAGCAACGCCTGGAGCGGTGGCGTCGCCGGCTCTGCGCGGGGCATCGTCTCGCCTCCTTGATCGGGAGCTGCGAGCGTCCCGCACCGGGCGGCGACGCGCAAGCACGCCGGCGCGTCAGGCGGCCGCGACGCCGGCGCGGAGCCCTGCCGCGTCGCGTCCGGGCGGCAGCCCGAACTGCCGCCGGTACTCGCGGCTGAACTGCGACGCGCTCTCGTAGCCGACCCGGTATCCGACCGTCGCGACGTCGTGCGCCCCGGTGAGCAGCAGGAGCCGCGCCTTCTGCAGGCGGATCTGCTTCTGGAACCGGATCGGGCTGAGCGCCGTCACGGCGTTGAAGGTGCGGTGGAACGCGGACACGCTCATGCCGCAGGAGCCGGCGAGGTCGTCGACCCGGAACGGCTCGTCGTAGTGCTCGGTGATCCAGCGGACGGCGCGACTCACGTGCGTCAGGCTGCTGTCGGCCAGCCCGGCCTGGCGGATGCTCTCGCCGAGCGGGCCGTCGAGCAGCCGCCAGATGATCTCGCGCTCGATCATCGGCGCCAGGACCGCGCGGTCCCCGGGCGCGTCGAGCAGCCGGACCATGCGCACGACGGCGTCGAGGAGCTCGGGCGACGCGTCCGCGACGCCGAGCCCGGGCGGCGCCGGCGCGGGGCGCTCGTGGACCGCGCCGGCGTCGAGCAGCACCGACGCGATCGTCGCGGGGCGGAGGACGAGGCCGAAGCCCAGTGCCGGCTCGTCGCGCGACGCGCGCGTGTAGTGCCCGGTGATCGGCAGGTCGACCGAGGCGACGAGGTACTGGCCGGGCCCGTAGTCGTACACCCGGTCGCCGATCGCCAGCCGCTTCGCGCCCTGGGCGATGACGGCCATGACCGTCCCGGTGGTCGAGGCGTGCGGCTCACCCGGCTCGCCGGCGGCCGAGAGGAGGACGCGCTCCAGCGCCGTCGTCTCGTCCGGCCGGGCGTGCCGGGCGATCAGCGCCCGCAGCTCGGCGAGCACGCTGCGTCGGGGCTCATGAGCAGGAACATACATGCTCTGGCGCCCTCCGGAGCGGCAGCGAACGTCCATGTGGCGAGCGATCGAGCAGGATCGTGCATCGATCGCGGCAGTTCCGTTCTCACGCTCCATGCCCGGCGGCTGGTTCGCTCGACTCCATGCCGAACAACCACATCACGGACACCAGGATCGCCATCGTCACCGGCGGCAGCTCGGGCATCGGGCGCGCCGCCGCCATCCGCCTCGCGGAGCGCGGCAGCGGCGTGATCCTGACCTACAACGCCACCCCGGCGGGGCGGACGGCCACGGTCGCGGCGATCGAGGCGCGCGGCGGCACGGCCGTCGCCCTCCCGCTCGACGTCGGCGACCTCGCGACCTTCGACCCTTCGCGCGGGCGCGTGGCGGCCGAGCTCGCCGAGCGCTGGCAGCGCGACTCCTTCGACCACCTGGTCAACAACGCCGGCTTCGGCGGGATGGCGATGTTCGCCGACACCAGCGAGGAGCTCTACGACGCGTTCCACCGGGTGATCCTCAAGGGGCCGTTCTTCCTCACCCAGAAGCTGCTGCCGCTGCTCGCCGACGGCGGGGCGATCGTCAACACGACGAGCACCGCGGCGCTGCACAGCACCGCCGAGCCCGGCTACAGCGCGTACGCGAGCATGAAGGGCGGCCTGGTGGTGCTCACGCGCTACCTCGCCAAGGAGCTGGGCGAGCGCGGGATCCGCGTCAACGCGGTCGCTCCCGGCCCGACCCGGACCGGGATGATCCCCGACGACGTCGTCGAGCGGTTCCCCGAGGTCATCACGTCCATGGTCGAGCGCACGGCGCTCGGGCGGCTGGGCGACGGCGACGACGTGGGCAGGGTGATCGCGGCGCTGCTGTCCGACGACGGCGGGTGGATCACCGGGCAGACCGTCGAGGTGACCGGCGGCTTCAACCTGTAGCCGCGTGGGCGCGGCAGAATCGCCCGCACGGCCGCGTTGAACCGCTCGGGCTGCTCGAGGTTGCTGACGTGCCCGCAGCCGGGGATCACGACGAGCTCGGTGTCCGGGATCGCGTGCTCGAGCTGGCGCGCGACGCCCAGCGGCGAACGCGCGTCGAGCGCACCCCAGATCAGCAGGGTCGGCGACGGCGATCCGGGGCAGCAGGTCGCGCTGATCGGTCTCGGCCATCACCGCCAGCTCCGTGCGGAGGGTCTCGGGGCGGACCGCCGCGGCGACCTCCTCGAGCAGCGCGAGGAACGCGGAGGGTGGGTCGCCGGAGAAGAGCCCGGGCAGGGTGGGGTCGAACTGCGCCGGGCGGCGCGTCGAGCATCCGGCGCGCGCCCGCGACCCGCGCCCGCACCTCGTCCTCGGGCAGCGACCCCTTCCAGCCGGCGTAGGTGTCGGCGAGCACCAGCGTCGCGACCAGCTCGGGACGGCGGCGGTAGAGCTCCAGCGCGAGCGTGCCGCCCCAGGAGAGCCCCGCGACGTGCGCCGGCCCGAGCGCGAGCGCCTCGATCAGCGCCGCGAGGCACCGCGCGTAGTCCGTCAGGCCGAACCCGGCGGGCGCATCCGAGCGAGCCGCCGGCGCCCGGCTCGTCCCAGGCGACGACCGTGAACTCGTCGCGCAGGGCGGCGAGCTGCGGCTGCCACATGCGACCGTCCCCTGCGGCGCCGTGGACGAACACCAGCGGCGGCCCCGTCGCCGACGCGCCGGTACGCGACCTCGAGCCCGTCGATCCGCACGGCCTCCACGGTCGCAACCTACACCCGGGTCGGACGACCGCGTCTACGCGCGGTAGAGCTTCTCGACGTAGTCGCGCACCATGCGCGTCGCCGAGAACTCGGGGCCGTTCGTCATCAGCGACCGCTTGACCCGTGCGAGCCACGCCCGCGGGAGGCCGTCGGCGTCGCGCTCGTAGAACTCGCGCGAGACCTCCTCGTCGAGCAGCCGGTGCAGCTCGGCCGCGTCGCGGTGGTCCTGCGCGCCGTGGTCGTCGTCCTCCTCGCCCGGCAGCGCCCAGCCGTTCGAGCCGTCGTAGCCCTCGGCCCACCAGCCGTCGAGCACGCTCAGCTGCAGGCCGCCGTTGACGGCGGACTTCATGCCGCTCGTCCCGCTCGCCTCGAGCGGCGGGCGCGGGAGGTTGAGCCACACGTCGCAGCCGCGGACCATGCGCGCGGCGCTCGAGAGGTCGTAGTCGTCGAGGTAGACGACGCGGCCGCCGATCTCGGGCGCCCACTTGAACGAGAACAGGTGCTGGACCATCTTCTTGCCCTCGTCGTCGCGCGGGTGCGCCTTGCCGGCGAGCACGAGCTGGACCGGGCGGCCGTTGGAGAGCAGCTTCATCGCGCGGTCGGCGTCGCGGACGAGCAGGTGCAGCCGCTTGTAGGTCGCGAGCCGGCGGGCGAAGCCGATCGTCAGCGCGTCCGGGTCGAACGCGCCGGCCGCCGCCTCGACGTAGCTGCGCGGCTCGTCGCGGCCGAGCCGGTCGGTCACGCTCTTGCCGCGCACCCAGGCCACGAACTCGGCGCGCTGCGCGCTGCGCACCGCCCACAGGTCGGCGTCGGGGATGTCGGCCACCGGCGCCCAGGTGGCCGGGTCGGCGGCGCGGGCCAGCCAGTCGTCGCCGAGGTGGCGGTCGAGCAGCTCGCGCATCGGACCGCCGAGCCAGGTCGGGATGTGGACGCCGTTCGTGACGTGCCCGATCGGCACGTCGGCCGTCGCGGTCCCGGGCCAGAGGCCCTTCCACATGTCGCGGGCGACCTCGCCGTGACGGCGGCTGACGCCGTTGGCCGCGCGGCTCGTCCGCAGCGCGAGCTGGCTGATGCCGAACGGCTCGCCCTCGTCGTCCGGGCGCGTGCGGCCGCGCGCGATGACCTCGGCGGCGTCGGCGCCGAGCTCGGCGGTCACCCCGGCGAGCGCGTCGAGGACCTGCGCGGGCGGGTAGGTGTCGTTGCCGGCCGGGACCGGGGTGTGGGTGGTGAAGACCGTCCGCTCGGGCGCGACGGCCGGCTCGAGCGACATGAACGCGGCGTGGCCCTCGTTGAGGTGGAGCAGCCCCGGCTCGATCCCGAGCGCGGCGAGCGCGCGGGTGCCGCCGACGCCGAGCAGCACGTACTGCGCGAGCCGCGCGTCGGGCTCGCCGATGTACAGGCGCGAGGTGATCCAGCGCGCGGGCAGGTCGTTCTCGGGCCGCTCCGTGTCGAGCAGGTAGAGCGGGACGCGGCCGACGTCGACGCGCCAGATCTGCGCCGTGACCGTCATGTCGCGGACGGGGACGGTGATGGTCAGCGGCTCGCCGTCGGCACCGGTGACGAGCGCGGCGGGCAGGCGCTCGGGGTCGGTGTCGACCCAGTACTCGTGCTGCCAGCCGCCGGCGTCGATCCGCTGGCGGAAGTAGCCCTGGCGATAGAGGAGCCCGACGGCGACGAACGGCAGCGCGCGGTCGGAGACCTCCTTGAGGATGTCGCCGGCGAGCGCGCCGAGCCCGCCGGAGTAGATCGGCAGCGAGCGGTGGACGCCGAACTCGGCGCAGAAGTACGCGACGGGGCGGTCCGCGGGGACCGGCGCGTCGGCGACCGGGGGGCGCGCGAGATCGGCCTGCACGGCCGACTCGACGCGCGGCGGCGCGCTGGAGCAGCCCGGCGTCGGCGGCGGCGCGCTCGAGCGTCTCGCGCCCGACCTCGCCGAGCAGCCGCACGGGGTTCTCCCCGCAGCGCTCCCAGCGGGCGGGATCGATGCCGGAGAACAGCTCCGGACCGCCCGGGGTCCAGGACCAGCGGTAGTTGTAGGCGAGGCGCGCGAGCGGCGCCAGCGGCCCGGGGATCCGGGCCGCGAGCGCGTCGGCGGCGCGCTGCAGATCGTGGTGGCCGGCAGTCATCGGGGCGCCATGATGGCAGCGCGTGCGCGCACGCGCCCGGACGCCCCGGACGCGGCGGCGCGCTGGTCCCGTCGGCGCGCGCCGAAGTGGATCTGGCGGCGGCGCGGCGGGTCCGTCAGCCTGTGGCGGAGTGGAGGCCGCTCGCACGCTCACGCTCCCCGTCAGCGGGCGCGCCTCCGGCGTGGCGCTGGCGATCGCGTCGATGTCGATCATCCAGCTCGGCGCCGCGCTGTCCGAGCCGCTGTTCGACCGCATCGGGCCGAGCGGCACCGTGGTCCTGCGGCTCGTGTTCGCCGCGCTGATCCTGTGGCCGTTCGTCCGCCCGCGGCTGCGCGGCCGGTCGCGCGCCGACCTCCGCGCGGCCGTCGCCCTCGGCGTCTGCTCCGGCGCGCTGACGCTCGCGTTCTTCGAGGCGATCTCGCGGATCCCGCTCGGCGTCGCGGTGACGATCGAGTTCCTCGGCCCGCTCGGCGTCGCGCTCGCCGGCTCGCGTCACGTGCGCGACGTGGTCTGGGTCGCGCTGGCCGGCGGCGGTGTCGCGCTGCTCACGCTCGGTGACGGCGCGGGCGAGCCGATCGAGCTCGCCGGCGTCCTCTTCGCGCTGCTCTCGGGCTGCTGCTGGGCCGCCTACATCGTCCTGACCAAGCAGGTCGGCGCGCGCTGGCAGGGCTTCGACGGGCTCGCGGTCTCGCTCGCGGTGGCGGCGCTCGTGTCGCTGCCGTTCGGCGTCACGGGCGCCGGGAGCGACCTGCTGCAGCCGGGCGTGCTGCTGGCGGGGATCGGGCTCGCGCTGCTGATGCCGCTGATCCCCTACGCGCTCGAGCTCGTCTCGCTGCGGCGGCTGCCGACCGCCCTGTTCGGGGTGATCATGAGCCTCGAGCCGGCGATCGCGGCGCTGCTCGGGTTCCTCGTCCTGAGCCAGAGCCTGGCGGTCACCGGCATCGTGGCGATCGCCATGGTCGTGGTCGCGAGCGCGGGCGCGACGCTGAGCGCGCGCGAGCCGGACGAGGTGCCCGCGATCACGTAGCGAGACGCGTCGGCGACATATCGTGACATTCACCCTTGACAGAAGGTGAGTCGTTGCTAACTTCGGTGCATGTGCCATGGCCGCCATGCCCATCACCACCACCGGACCACCACGGCACGCCGCCCGCCTGAGGACGTCTTCGCCCAGGACCCGGAGCTGCGCGCCTCCGACCGCGAGCGCGAGGACGCCGTGACGCTCCTGCGCGAGCACGGCGCCGCGGGCCGGCTCGACGTCGACGAGCTCGAGGAGCGGATCGGCTCCGCCTACGCGGCGCGCACGCGCGGCGACCTCGCGACGCTGCTGCGCGACCTGCCCCGCAGCCCGCGCCCGCGCGCGACCCCGGCGGTGCGTCACGGCGGCCGGCGGCACCACCACGGCCTCGGCCACAGCTGGCTCGCCTTCGCCCAGGTCGCGGCGGTCCTGATCGGGATCTGGGCGCTGACCGGCGCCGGCTACTTCTGGCCGGTCTGGGTGCTCGCGTGGTGGGGCTTCGCGCTGGTGATGCGGACCGCGCCGGGGCTGCTCAGGACGCGGTGAGCACGAGCGGCTCGCCGCTCGTGATCACGATCGTGTGCTCGGCGTGCGCCGAGCGGGCGCCGTCGCGCGTCCGGATCGTCCAGCCGTCCTCGGCGTCGTCGACGACCTCGCGGCCCCCGGCGCCGATGATCGGCTCGATCGTCAGCACCAGCCCCTCCGTCAGCCGCTCGTTCGCCCATGGCGCGTCCCAGCTCGGGACCTCGGGCGGCTCGTGGATCGCGCGCCCGACGCCGTGGCCCTGGAGGTCGCGGAGGACCGAGAACCCGCGCGCCTCGACCACGCGCTCGACGGCCGCGCCGACGTCGCGCAGCCGCGCGCCGGCGGTCGCGGCGGCGATGCCGCGCCGCAGCGCCGCCTCGGCGGCGGCGCGGAGCCGCTCGGTCGCGCGGTCGACCGTCCCGACCGGGATCGACGCGCACGCGTCGGCGACGTAGCCGTCGAGCTCCGCGGTCACGTCGACCTTGACGAGGTCGCCCTCGCGCAGCACGCGCCCGCCGGGCACGCCGTGCACCGCCTCGTCGTTGACCGAGAGGCACAGGCAGCCGGGGAAGCCGTACTCCTCGCGCGGCGCCGAGCGCGCGCCGTGGCGCGCGAAGACCGCCTCGCCGATCGCGTCGAGCTCGGCGGTGGTCATGCCCGGCCGGATGCGCCGGCGCGCCTCGGCGATCGTCTCCGCGACGACCGCGCCGACGCGCTTGAGCGCCTCGAGCTCCTGTGGCGTCTCGATCGACACCGGCCTCAGCCCAGGATGCCGTCGACGACCGCGTCGAACGCGGCGAGGATCTGCTCGGGCTCGTAGCCGCGCACGCGGCGCCAGTAGACGAACGACTCCGCGGTCAGCGACGCGAGCAGCAGGTCGGCGAGCAGCTCGGGGTGGACCCGCGGGTCGGCGTCCTGGAGCAGGATCGTGATGTGGGTGCGGAGGAACTGCGCCGGCGGCGTGTCGAAGCGCGCGCCCGCGCGGCCGGACTCGCCGGCCGCGATCAGGTCGGCGTGGTCCTCGAGCAGGCTGAGCTGGGCGACCGCCATCGCGTGCAGCCGCTCGCGCGCCGGGGCGCCCGGCCCGAGCGGCGCAGGCCCGCGGATCATCTCCTCCTGCAGCTTGCTCGTGTGCTCGTGCAGCAGCGCCTGGGCGAGCCCGGCGCGGTCGCCGAAGCGGCGGAAGAGCGTGCCCTTGCCGACGCCCGCGGCCGCGGCGATCTGATCCATCGAGACGGCCTCGACGCCGTGCTCGCCGAACAGCCGCGCGGCGGCGCACAGCACCTTCTCGCGGTTGCGCTCCGCGTCGGCGCGCACGCGCGGCGCAGCATCGAGGACCGGAAGCTCGACGATCAGCGGCTCTTGATCCACGGCGTGCGCCATACACCACAAAGTATGGCAGCGACCGGGGCGCCTCAGGCGGCCGCGCGCTGCGCGGCGGGCGCCCCGACGCCGGCCGCCTCCGGCGCGCCGACGAGCTGCCCGCCGGCGCAGCCGCGCGCCTCGGTCGGGCGGCGCGGGTTGCGCAGGAAGATGCCGCCGAGCAGGCCCGCGGCGACCAGCATCGCCGCGCCGAGCAGCGCCGCGCGGTGGAACGTGGCCACGCCCGCCTCCTGCACCACGCGCGTGACCGCCGTGCGGTCCGCGGCGTCGAGCCCCGCGGTCTCGGCGGGGCTGAGCGCGCGGTCGCGCGCGGCGTCGATCCGCGCGACCGCGGCCGCGCTGAGCGGCGTCCCCGCGACCGAGTCGTCGAGCGTCGTGCCGTACGACGTCGCCAGCACCGCGCCGACCGCCGCGGTCGCGAGCAGGCCGGCCGTGCGCGCGATCGCGTTGTTGACCGCCGAGGCGATGCCCGCGTCGTGCTCGTCGGCGTCGGCGAGCACGGTCGCGGTCAGCGGCGACACGGTGACCGCGAGGCCGAGCGAGTAGACGAGCAGCGCGGGCAGCAGATCGGCCGCGTAGGAGGTCGTCTCGTCGAGCCGCAGCATCAGCAGGAAGCCGGACGCGACGAGCAGCGGGCCGACGGTCATGAACCAGCGCGGGCCGTACTTGTCGGCCGCCGCCCCGAAGCGCCGCGAGAGCAGGAACATCGTCAGCGTCGGGACGAGCCCCGCGGTCCCGGCCTCGAGCGCGCTGAAGCCCGCGACCTGCTGCAGGAACAGCGTGAGGAAGAACGCCTGGACGGCCATCCCCCCGTACATCAGGAACGTCTCGATGTTCGCCACCGTGAAGTTGCGCCGCGCGAACAGGTCGAGTGGGAGCATCGGCGCCGGCGTCCGCAGCTCGTAGACGATGAACGCCGCGAACAGCGCCATGCCGCCGACCAGCGTGCCGAGCACGAGCGGGTCCGACCAGCCGTGCAGCGGCTGCTCGATCAGCCCGAACGAGATCCCCGCGAGCCCGAGCGCGCACAGCAGCGCGCCGACGACGTCCAGCCGCGGCCGCTCGTCGCCGAGGTCCCGCGCCGCCGGGACGTAGGTGCGCGCCATCGCGAGCGTCAGCAGCACGAGCGGGACGTTGAGCGCGAACACCCAGCGCCACGAGACCGTGTCGACGATCTGCCCGCCGATGATCGGCCCGGCGAGGTAGCCGATCCCGCCCCAGGCGGTCCACGAGCCGATCGCCGCGCCGCGCTCGTTCTCCGGGAAGACCGCGACGATGATCGCGAGCGAGGCGGGGGTGAGCAGCGCGCCGGAGACGCCCTGGAGCGCGCGCGCCACGACGAGCAGCTCGACCGTCGGCGCGAGCGCGCAGAACAGCGACGCGACGCCGAAGCCCGCGACGCCGAGCGTGAACACCCGCCGCTCGCCGTAGAGGTCCGACAGCGAGCCGGAGACGAGGATCAGCGCGCTCAGCGTCAGCAGGTAGGCGTTGGCGATCCACTGCTGCCCGGCGAGCCCGCCGCCGAGGTCGTCCGTGATCGCCGGGAGCGCGACGTTGACGACCGTGGCGTCCACCGCCACCACCGCCGAGCCCATGATCGCCGCCACCAGCGCGCCGCGCTTCGCATCCATCGCCGAGCACGCTACCTGCCGTAGCGTTCGCGCCATGCTCGCCTACGTCTTCTGGCACGTCGCCGCCGCCGGGACCGGCCGCGAGGACTACGAGACGCGGCTCGCCGGCTTCCACGCGGCGCTGCGCGGCGACCCCTCGCCCGGGCTCGGCGCCACCGCCACGTTCGGGCTGCGCAGCGTCCCGTGGCTCGGCGGCCGCGGCGGCTACGAGGACTGGTACCTCGTCGCGGACTTCGCCGCGCTGGGCGCGCTCAACGAGGCGGCGGTCTCGGGCTCCCGCACGCGCCGCACGACGCGGCGGCCGAGCACGCGGCGGCCGGCGTCGCCGGGGTCATGGGCCACGTCGCCGGCCCGCTGCTGCCCGCGCCGCCGGCGTGGGCCGCGTGGCTCGCCAAGCCCGCCGGCACGACCTACGCGGCGTGGCACGCCGCGCTGGCGAGCGCCGCCGGACCCGCCGCCGCGGTCTGGCAGCGCCAGATGACGCTCGGGCCGGGGCCGGAGTACTGCGTGCTCGCCGCGGAGCCGTGCGCGCTCGAGCCGCTCCACGCCTGGGACCTGCGCGCCGTCGTCGCCCCCAAGCAGGACTGACGGCTGACCCCAGCGATCCGACTGGCGCGGCGCGCGGCGGCCGGTCACGCTTCGCCGCACATGCTCCGGCTGATCCGCTTCCCCTACTCCACCAACGTGGAGCGCGTCGCGCTCGCGCTCGCCTACAAGGGCCTCGAGGTCGAGTCGATCGAGGTCGACCCGGACGACCGCTCCGCCGTCCGCGCGGCGAGCGGCCAGGACCTGGTGCCGGTCCTGCTCGACGGCGACGCCGTCGTGACCGACTCGACGCGCATCCTGCACCACCTCGAGGAGCGCTTCCCCGACCCCCCGCTGTTCCCGGCCGAGCCGGCCCGCGCGGCCGAGGTCGAGGTCTTCCTCGACTGGTTCAACCGCGCCTGGAAGCGCGAGCCGAACCTGATCACCGACGCGCTGGAGCGCGGCGAGGACGGTCCGGACGTGGACCGCTGGAGCGCGCGCATGCAGCGCCGCCTCGGCGTCTTCGAGGGCCTGCTCACCGGGCGCGACCATCTCTTCGGCGCGTTCGGCGCCGCCGACTGCGCCGCGTGGCCGTTCCTGCGCTACGCGGTCGCGATCGACCCCGGCGACGACGAGCGGTTCCACCGCGTGCTGCACGAGCGCATGGCGCTCGGCGACGAGCACCCGAACCTCGCCGCCTGGATCGAGCGCGTGTCCGCGCGCGCACGCGCGTAGCCCGCCGACTGCCCGTTCGGGTAGGTTCGCGCCCATGGAGGCGCATTCCGCGGGACGCCGGGCGAGGGCGCGGGCGATCGGCTGGCTGATCGCCGCCGGCGCCGCGATGGTCCTCGTCTGGATCGCGCTGCCCCATCCTGACCGTGCGGACGACGCCGTCGTCGTCGCGCTCGTGGTCGTCACCTGGCTGCTCGCGGCCGCGTTGCTCGCCGGCCGCTTCGACGGCGCCTCGCTGACCACGCATCACCGTGGTGCTGATCCTGTGCGCGGTCGGGATCAGCGCCACGATCCTGGCGATGGACGACCCGGCGAGCGGGTTCGCCCTGTTCTACGTCTGCCTCGCCCCGTACGCGTTCGCCGCCGGATCGCAGCGCCACGCGGTGGCGCTCGTGATCGCGATCGCCGTCCTCTACGGCGGCGTGCTGGCGCTCCTGGCGCACGACGAGCCCGACGCGGTGGTCGCCGACGCGCTGGCCGGCCGCTGGCTCGTCGTCGTCACCGGCAGCATCGCGCTCGGCCTCTTCGCGCGCCACATCGCCACGCTCCGGCGCCGCAGCGAGGACCGGTTCCGGCGCGGCTTCGCGCACTCGCCGGTGGGGACGGCGATCCTCAGCGAGGACTGGCGCTGGCTCGAGGTCAACGACGCGCTGTGCCGGATGCTCGGCCGCAGCCGCGAGGAGCTCGTCGGCCACTCGCCCGGCGAGGTGACCCATCCCGACGACCTCCCGGCGAGCCGGGCGATCTCGACGCGCGCGCTCGCGGGCACGCCGCAGCAGCGGCTGACCAAGCGCTACGTGCGCCCGGACGGCGAGATCGTCTGGGCGACGGTCGACTCGATCTACGTGCCCGGCCGGCGCGGCGACGGCTGGTTCTACGCGCACGTGCAGGACATCACCGCCGAGCGCGTCGCGCAGGAGGCGATCGAGCGCCAGGCGCGCCAGCAGGCCGCGGTCGCGGCGCTGGGGCGCTTCGCGCTCGACGAGCAGGACCTCGAGTCGGTCATGGCGCGCGTCGCCGAGACCGTCGCCGCCACGCTCGCGGTCGAGCTCTGCGAGGTCTTCGAGATCACCCCGCGTGGCACCGCGCTGCGGCTCGTCGCCGGGTTCGGCTGGCCGGACGGGCAGGTCCGGCGCGTGCTGGTCCAGGCCGGCTCCGGCTCGCACGCCGGCTACACGCTGCTGCACGACGCCCCGGTGGTCACCGCGGACGTCGAGCAGGAGACGCGCTTCCGCTTCTCCGGCGCGCTGCTCGACGCCGGCGCGCGCGCCGGCGTGACCGCGGCGATCGCCTCGCGCAGCGGGCCGCTGGGGCGTGCTCGGCGCGCACGCCACCGCGCCGCGCGAGTTCGCGCCCGACGAGGTCGACTTCCTGCGCGCGGTCGCCAACGTGATCTCGAGCGCGGTCGACCGCAGCCGCGTCGACGAGGAGGTCCGCCATCGCGCGATGCACGATCCGCTGACGGGGCTCCCGAACCGCGCGCTCGCGCTCGACCGGCTGGAGGGCGCGCTCGCCCGCCGCCGGCGCGACGGACGGGCGGTCGCGGTGCTGCTCGCCGACCTCGACCAGTTCAAGCTCGTCAACGACTCGATGGGCCACCAGGCCGGCGACGACCTGCTGGTCGCCCTGGCGCCGCGGCTCCACGACGCCGTCCGGCCGTCGGACACCGTGGCGCGGCTGGGCGGCGACGAGTTCCTCGTCGTCTGCGAGCAGCTCGACGGGCCGCACGAGGCGATCCGCGTCGCCGAGCGCGTCGCCCAGGCGATCAACCAGCCGATCGTCCTCGCCTCGGGCGAGCACTTCGTCAGCGCCAGCATCGGCATCGCCGTCGCCGAGCGCGCCGACGCCGACCCCGCCGACCTGCTGCGCGACGCCGACGCGGCGATGTACCGCGCGAAGGAGCGCGGCCGCGGCCGCTACGAGCTGTTCGACGACCTGCTGCGCCGGCGCGTGCTCGTGCGGCTCCGGACGGAGAACGAGCTGCGCCGCGGGATCGACCAGGGGGAGCTGCGCGTCGTCTACCAGCCGATCGTCGAGCTCGGCGACGGCAGCGTGGCCGCCGTCGAGGCGCTCGCCCGCTGGCAGCATCCCGAGCGCGGGCTGCTCGACCCCGTCGAGTTCATCCCGGTCGCGGAGGACTCGGGTCTGATCGGGGCGCTCGGCGACTGGGTGCTGACGACCGCCTGCCGCGACGTGGCCGGCTGGCAGCAGCGCTTCCCGCGCGCCGATCCGCTGCTGATGTGCGTCAACACGAGCCCGCGCCAGCTCGCCAGCCCGGCGTTCCCGGCGCGCGTCGCCGACACGATGGACCGCCACGGCCTGGCGCCCGGCTCGCTCGCGCTCGAGATCACCGAGAGCGTGCTGCTCGAGGAGGCGCACGCGCCGGTCACCGTGCTCGCCTCGCTGCGCGAGTACGGGCTGCGGCTGATGCTCGACGACTTCGGCACCGGGTACTCCTCGCTCGCCTACCTGCGGCGGTTCCCGCTCGACGTGCTCAAGATCGACCGCTCGTTCGTCGCCGGCCTCGACCGCGACGAGCACGACGCGGCGATCGTCGCGGCGATCATCCAGATGGCCCGCACGCTCGGCCTGACCGTCGTCGCGGAGGGCGTCGAGCGGCCCGAGCAGCTCGAGCGGCTGCGCGAGCTCGGCTGCGACCGCGCGCAGGGCCGCCTGCTCGCCGAGCCGATGCCCGCCGACGCGATCGAGCGGCTGATGGCGTCGGCGCCCGCCCCGTGAGGGTCTTCGACGGCCACAACGACGTCCTCTCGCGCGTGCTCGCCGCCGGGGCGGGGGCGATGGAGGGCTTCCTCGACGGCGACGGCGCCGGCCACCTCGACCTCCCGCGCGCCGCGCGCGGCGGCCTCGCCGGCGCGTGCTTCGCGGTCTTCACCGCCGCGCCGCCGCACGACGCCTACGACGATCGCGCCTACTTCGAGCCCGTGCCCCACGAGCGCGCGCTGCGCGAGGGCCTCGCCCAGGTCGCGCTGCTGCAGCGGATGGAGCGCGCCTCCGGCGGGCGGCTGCGGATCGCGCGCGGCGTCGGCGACCTCGACGGCGACGGGCTCGCGGCCGTGCTCCACCTCGAGGGCGCCGAGCCGATCGGCACCGGCCTCGACGAGCTCGAGGTCCTGCACGCCGCCGGCCTGCGCTCGCTCGGGCTCGTGTGGAGCCGCCGCAACGCGTTCGCGACCGGCGTCCCGTTCGGCTTTCCCGGCTCGCCCGACCAGGGCCCGGGCCTGACCGACGCGGGGCGCGCGCTGGTCCGCGCCTGCGGCGAGCTGGGGATCGTCATCGACGTCTCGCACCTCAACGAGCGCGGCTTCTGGGAGGTCGCCGAGCTGAGCGCCGCGCCGCTCGTCGCCTCGCACTCCGGCGCGCACGTGCTGTGCGCCTCGCCGCGCAACCTGACCGACGACCAGCTGCGGGCGATCGGGGAGCGGCGCGGGCTCGTCGGGATCAACTTCTTCGTCGGGTTCCTGCGCGCCGACGGCGAGGACGACGCCGACACGCCGTTGACGCTGATCGCCGAGCACGCCGCGCACGTCGCGCAGGTCGCCGGGCCGGCGTGCGTCGCGCTCGGCTCCGACTTCGACGGCGCCACGATGCCGGCCGCGCTGGGCGACGTCACCGGCCTGCCCGGCGCTGCTCGACACGCTGCGCGGCGCCGGGTTCACGGAGGCGGAGCTCGAGGGCGTCGCCGCCGGGAACTGGCGCCGCGTGCTCGCGGAGACCTGGGCGGCCTAGATCCGGCCGGCGTCGCGCGCGGCCTGCTCGGCCGCCTCGAGCTGGCGCTCGACGAGGTCGAGCCCGCGCTCCCAGAACCCCGGGTCGGCCAGGTCGATCCCGACGATCTCGCCGAGCTGCTCGGGCGGCATCGACCCGCCCGCCGCCAGCAGCTCCAGGTAGGCGGGCGCGAAGTCCGGGCCCTCCTCCTCGTAGCGCCCGTAGACGGCGAGCGCGAGCAGCTGGCCGTACGCGTACGCGTAGACGTAGCCCGGCGTGTTGATGAAGTGGGGGATGTAGGACCACCAGGTGCGGTAGCCCTCGGTGACCTCGACGGCGTCGCCGAGCATCTCCTCCTGCGACTGCGCCCACAGGTCGCCGATGCGGTCGAGCGACAGCTCCCCCTCGCCGCGGCGCGCGGTGTGCGCGAGGTCCTCGAAGCGGTTCATCGCGATCTGGCGGAACACCGTCGCGATCGAGCCCTCGATGCTCTCCGCGAGCAGGCTGAGCTTGGAGCCCGGCGTCGGGGCGGCGTCGAGCAGCCGGCCGAAGACGAGCGTCTCGCCGAACACGCTCGCGGTCTCGGCGAGCGTGAGCGGCGTGGCGAAGTGGAACACGCCCTGCGGCCGCGCGAGCGCCGCGTGGACGCCGTGGCCGAGCTCGTGCGCGAGCGTGAGGACGTCGCGCCGGCGCGCGGTGTAGTTGAGCATCACGTACGGCGCGGCGCTCGGGACGGTGTAGGAGCAGAACGCGCCGCCGCGCTTGCCCGGGCGCACGGGCGCGTCGATCCGGTGCTCGTCGAAGAAGGCGCGCGCGGTGTCCGCCAGCTGCGGGGAGAAGCCGCCGAACGAGTCGAGCACCATGCCCTTGGCGTCGGCCCAGGCGATCGCCTCGTCGTCGTCGGTGACGGCGGCCATGCGGTCGTAGTCCGCGAGCCGGTCGACGCCGAGCAGCCGCGCCTTGAGCCGGTACCAGCGGCGCGCGATCTCGTAGCGGCCGCGGACCGCCTCGACGAGCGCGGCGACCGACTCGTCCGACGCCTCGTTGGCGAGGTTGCGGGCCGCGAGCCAGTGCGGGTAGGAGCGGAGCCGGTCGTCGACCATCTTCTCGGCCAGCAGCGTGTTGAGGACGAAGCCGCGCACGCGCAGCCCGGGGGCGAGCGCGCCGGTCACGGCCTCGGCGGTGCGCCGCCGCTCCTCGCGGTCCGGGGAGAAGAGGCGCGACAGCGCGATCTCGAGCGCGACCGGCTCCTCGGCGTCGGGCAGCTCGACCTCGATCGCGGCCGTCTGCTCCTCGAACAGCCGCGTCCAGGCGCTGTTGGAGGTCAGCGCCTTCTCGGCGAGGATCCGCTCCTCCGGCTCGGACAGCAGGTGCGGCCGGTAGCGGCGCGCGGTGCGCAGGTGGTGGCGGCAGAAGTCGAGGCCGTCGTGCGCGAGCAGCGTCTCGGCGACGTCGTCGTCGAGCGCGGCCCACTCGAGGTCGAAGAACAGCAGCGTCGTCTCGATCTGGGTCGCGCGCTCCTGCACCAGCTGGAGCAGCGCGCCGCGCGCGGGGTCGGCGGTGGCGGTCGCGAACTGGAGCATCGCGAAGGAGCCGGCGCGGCCGATCAGCTCCTGCAGGCGGGCGAGCTCGCGCATGGCGTCGGCGAGCCCGGCGCCGTCGAGCTCGGCGACCTTGCCGGCGTGCTCGGCGGCGAACGCGTCGGCGCGGCGCTGGGCGTCGTCGAGCAGCGCCTCCACGCCCGCGGCGCCCTCGCCGGCGCCGTCCAGCAGCGGTGCAAGATCCCAGGCGATCCCCTCGACGTCGGGATCGGCGACTTGGTGCGTGGCCATCCAGCAAGCCTACGACGCGCGCAGCCCGTCCAGCATCAGCCGGAGGTGCCGTCGCCACAGCTCGGGGTCCGGATGCGTCCGCATCACGGAGCTCGCGCCGCACATCATCATCGCCACGTCGTCCAGGGTCGCGTCGCCGCGCATCCGCCCCTGCGCCTTCGCCCGCGCCATCAGCGTGTCGAGCGAGCCGGCCAGGCCGGTCTCCTCGACGATGGCGCTCGGGTCGGTGAAGGCGATCACCTCGCACAGCGCGCGGTCCGCCGCGTTGCGGTCGGCCGAGCGCCAGATCAGGTCGTTGAACGCCTCCCAGGCGTCGTCGCGCCCGAGCGCCTCCAGGGCGTAGCCGGCGATCTCCTCGAAGCGCTCGCGGACGAGCGCGTCGCGGAGCCCCTCCTTGGTCGGGAAGTGGCGGTAGACGGTGCCGACGCCGACCTTCGCCTTCCTCGCCACGTCGTCGATCTGGGCCTCGACGCCGCGCTCGGCGAAGACGGCACGCGCAGCCTTGAGGATCCGCTCGCGGTTGCGCCGCGCGTCCGCCCGCAGCGGGCGCTCGGAGACGGCGCCTCCCGCTGGGATGGAGCCGGTCTCGAGGATCGCCATAAGGTGAGGATAGCCCCACTTGAGACCGGAATGGAAGTTCCGTATCGTCCTCAACCGGAACTGCGGTTCCTGTTCTTCTCCTCCCCGTTCCCAGGAGTCTTCCCAGTGTCACCCCAGAGCTTCCCGCAGGAAAAGAAGGTGCTCGCGCTCGCGTTGCTGGCGCTGGCCCAGTTCGTCGTCGTCCTCGACGCGTCGATCGTCAACGTGGCCCTGCCGTCGATCGGCAAGGACCTGGACTTCGCCCAGGACGACCTCTCGTGGGTGGTGAACGCCTACACCCTGTTCTTCGGCGGCTTCCTGCTGCTCGGTGGTCGCATGGCCGACCTGCTCGGCCGCCGCCGGCTGTTCATCGGCGGCCTCGTCCTGTTCGCCGTCGCCTCGCTCGCCGGTGGTCTCGCGACCTCGCCGGGCATGCTGATCGCCGCGCGGGCGGTCCAGGGGCTCGGCGCCGCGCTGCTGTCACCGGCGGCGCTGTCGCTCGTCACCGTCATCTTCAAGGAGGGCGCCGAGCGCAACAAGGCGATGGGCGTCTGGGGCGCGGTCGCCGGCTCCGGCGGCGCCGCGGGCGTGCTGCTCGGCGGCGTGCTGACCGAGTACGCCGGCTGGGAGTGGGTCCTGTTCGTCAACACGCCGATCGGCATCGCGGCGGCGTTCCTCGCCCCGCGGCTGCTCCCCGAGAGCAAGAACGAGGGCACGCGCAACTTCGACGTCGCCGGCGCGGTCACGGTGACCGCCGGCCTGACGCTGCTCGTCTACACGCTGGTCGACGCCAACGACGCCGGCTGGCTGTCCGGGCAGACGCTCGGCCTCGGCGCGGTCGCGCTCGCGTTCATCGCGGCGTTCATCGGCATCGAGACGCGGTCGAAGGCGCCGCTCGTCCCGTTCAGCTTCTTCCGCCGGCGCACGATCACCGGGACGAACGTCGTCGCGCTGCTCGTGGCGATGGCGCTGTTCTCGATGTTCTTCTTCGTGTCGCTCTACATGCAGCTCGTGCTCGGGCTACGACGCGCTCGAGGCCGGGCTGGCGTACCTGCCGCTGGCCGTCGGGATCATCATCTCCGCCGGCGTGGCGTCCGGGCTGGTGACGCGGTTCGGCTTCAAGCCGATCCTCACCGCCGGCCTGGTGCTGACCGCGATCGGGCTCGTGTGGTTCTCGCAGGTCGAGGTCGGCGGGTCCTACGTCGGCGACATCCTGTTCCCGTCGCTGATCGCGGCCGTCGGGCTCGGCTTCGCCTTCGTGCCGATGACGATCGGCGCGGTGAGCGGCGTCGCGCCGCACGAGGCGGGCCTGGCGTCCGGGCTGATCAACACGTCGCAGCAGGTCGGCGGCGCGCTCGGCCTGGCGATCCTCGCCTCGATCGCGAACTCGAAGACCGACAGCCTGATGCAGGCCGCGGGCGGCGATCCGGCAGCGCTGCCGAACGCGCTGACGCAGGGCTTCCAGATCGCGTTCCTGGTCGGCGCCGGCTTCGCGGTCCTCGGCGCGGTGCTCTCGATGACGCTGATCTCGTCGCGCGAGAGCCGCGCCCACGCCGAGGCCGCCCAGGCCGGCGAGGTGGCTCCGGCCGTCGTCTAGCTCCGCACCGCCGCCCTCCAGGCCCACGCCACGAGCGGGGCCTGGAGCGGCAGGCGGAGCCAGAGCAGCGGCCGCGGGATCGCGGCGTAGCGCTCGGGGTGCAGGGCCATGTGGACGTTGGCGGGGAAGATCGCGACGCACGTCGCGATCAGCCACCAGCCGGCGAGCCGGCGCGTCTGCGGCAGCAGCACGCCCGCGCCGCCGGCCAGCTCGGCGACGCCGCTCGCGTAGACGACCGCCCGCTTGTCGGGGAACGCGTCGGGGACGATCGCCTCGTAGACCTTCGGGCGGAGGAAGTGCAGCGATCCCGGCGACGAGCCAGAACAGGGCGAGCGGGAGGGCGCGGCGCATGGCGGCCATCATCGCGCGACGAACAGCCGGGCGTTGCGGTCGGCGGGCGTCCCGGCGTAGCCGAGCGGCCGGCCGCCCTGCGCGTCGAGGAACGCGAGCTCGCGCGAGACGCCGGCGAGCCCGCGGCCGTCGTGGTCGATCATCCACGTCTCGAGCGCGTAGCCGGACGGGGTCGCGCGGAGCCGGAGCGCGCGGGCCTGCTGCGGGTGGTCGGCGAGCGAGGACGTGCTGATCTGCCAGTAGCCGCCCTCCGGCCGCGGCGCGATCCGGTTGCGGTGCGAGTTGCCGGCGATCACCGCGACCACGCCCGGGGTGGCGTCGAGCGCGGCGAGCGCCGCGTCGCCGCGGACCGTGTTGTCGAGCGGGTTGTGGGTGAAGACGAGCAGCGCACGCCCGCCGAGGCCGCGCGAGCTCGCCGCGCAGCCAGGCGATCTGCGCCGGGCCGCAGGAGCCCGCGCGAGCCGCCGGCGCGGTCGGCGGTGTCGAGGACGAGCGCGCGGGCGCGGTCGCCGAGGTCGACGGCGTAGTCGAGCGTGGCGCGCCCCGCGGCGGCGCGGAGCGGGTCGGGCGCCGCGTCGCGGGTGGTGAGGCGGGCGATCTCCTCGGCGGGCCGCAGGTGGCGCCGGCGCGGGTCGGCCGGGACGCGGATCGACGGGCTCGAGCCGAGCAGCGCGTCGACCTGGGTGGCCGGGTCCGCGTCGGGGTCGGGCTCGGCGCCGCGCGGGAGCGCGACCACCATCCGCGCGCCGGTGGCGATCGCGTCGAGCTGGGCGGTCGGCGGGGTCTCGCCCTGGACGAGCACGTCGTGGTTGCCGAGCGCCGGGTACCACGGCGCGCGCAGTCCGGGCGACCGGAACGGCCGCTCCGCCGCGTCGAGCAGCCCCGGGTGGCGCGGCGCGTCGAGGTCGGGCCGGTAGAAGAACGGGTCCGGCCGCTCCGGCGCCTGGACGCCGGCGTAGCCCGGGCCCGCCGGTGTCCGGGTCGACGCGGCCGCCGTCGAGGACCGCCAGCGCCTGGTCGAGCTCGACCGACTCCGCCGAGTCGATCAGGTCGCCGGTCACGAACACCGCGTCGGGCGCGAGCCCGTCGACGGCGCGCACGGCGGCGGTGAGCACCTGCGTGCTGAGCGCCTCCTGCGGCCGGAACGTGGACGCGAACGGGCCGCCGAAGCGGTCGAGGAACGGGACGCGCGCCGGCGACTCCTCGTCGCGCACGTGGGCGTCGGTGATCTGGGCGAGCGTGGCGAGGACCGCGCCCGGCCGCGCGGCCGGCGCGAGGTCGGTGCGGTCGGCGAGCGGCTCGCCGGGCCCGGGCTCCAGCGCGCCGTCGCGGTCGCGGTCCACGAGCGTCGCGTCGACGGTCGAGTCCGCCGGCGCGGGCGGCCCGTCGCCGCCGCAGCCGGCGAGCAGCGCGGCCACGAGGAGCAGGGCGGCGGCGGCGCGCACCGTCACTCCTCCCGCAGTCCCGCGAGGATCGGCTCGCGCATCGTGCGGCGGGCGACCAGCGCCGTCGCGGCCGCGGCGAGCAGCAGCAGGCCGCCGGCGACGAGCAGCGCCTGGCCGGGCGCGGGCGCGAGCGGCAGCTCGGCGTAGCCCGCGGCCAGCCGCGCGACGAGCGGTCCGAGCACGAGCCACTCGAGCAGCACGCCGGCGATCGCGGCCGGCACCGCGACGGCCAGCGCCGTGCCGGCGAGCACGAGCGCGATCGTCGTCGCGTCGGCGCCGGACGCGCGCAGCAGCGCGATCGCGCCGCGCCGCTCGCGCGCGGTCATCGCCAGCGCCTGGGCCAGCGCGTACAGGCAGACCAGCCCGATCGCGAGCCCGACCGCCCTCAGCACCGTGGCGAGCACGCCGAGCAGCGCCGCGTTGCGGCTCGTCGCCGCGGTCGCCGCCTGCGGCGGCGCGCCGAGCGCCTCGAGGTCCCGCTCGACCGCGCCGCGGTCGGCGCCGGGCGCGAGCTTGACCGCGATCGACGCGCCCGCGTCGGGCTGCGCGGCCAGCAGCCGCCGCGGCCGCACGTAGGCGATCCGGCCGTCGCGCTCCAGCGCGCGGACCACCCCGACGACGCGGAAGCGCGCCTCGTCGCCGCCCTGGCCCTGGACCGCGAGCGTCGCGCCCGGCCGCAGCCCGAGCGCGTCGGCCAGCCCGACGCCGACCTCGGCCTCGCCGTCGCTGCGCAGCCGCCGGCCCTCCGCGAGCGGCGGCGACTCGAAGCGCGTGTGGTCGCCCGGGTAGGCGACGACCCGCAGCGGCTCGCCGAGCCGGTAGGCGTCGGCGACGTCGGACTGGTAGCGCTCGCTCGCGTCCGCCACGCCCGGGATCCGCTTGACCGCGTCGACCTCGAACGGGTTGAGCCGGACGGTCAGCTGGTAGCGCTTGCCGACCGTCTCCGGGTCGTCGCGGAGCCGGACGAGCAGCGACGCGAGCGCGAGCATGAGCAGGACGACGCCCGCGCAGGCCGCGATCGTCGCGACCGACGCGAGGAAGCGGCCGCGCGCGGCGACCGCGAAGCGCGCGCCGGTCCCGAGCAGCCCGGCGTCGCCGCTCCCGCGGCGCGCGCGCCGGTCCGGCGCCAGGTCGCCCCCGCGCAGGATCTCGGCCGGCGGCCGTCGCGCCGCGCGCCAGGCGGGCCGCCCCGCCGCCACGGTGACCACGCCGACGATCGCGAGCAGGCACGCCGCGAGCACCGGCAGCAGCGCGGCGCCCGGCGGCTGCTCGTTGAGCTGGGTGAGCAGGTCGGCCGCCGGGCCGGACACCGCGAGCACGCCGATCGCCAGCCCGAGCAGCGCCGCCGGGAGCGCGACGAGCGCGGCCTCGCCGGCGTAGCGCGCGGCCAGCCGCCCGGGCGTGAACCCGAGCGCGCGCTGGACCCCGAGCGCCGGCAGCCGCCGCTGGACGTCGGCCTGCGCGCCGGCCGCGAGCATCGTCCCCGCCGCGATCAGCGCGACGAGCGAGAACGCCACGAGCAGCGCGATGATCAGGCCCGCGGCCTGGTCGAGCAGGACCTCGACGCCGGCGCGCGTCACGAACGCGAGCCCGCCGATCCCGAACGACGTCGCGCGCGCCTGGGTGAGCGTCACGTCGGCGCGATCCGGGTCGGCGAGCCAGAGCAGCGCGACGTTGACCGGGAGCGACGCCGGGTCGTCGCGCGGGAGCGCGTACACGCGCGGGGTGACCGTCAGCGGGAAGGCGACGTTGTCGGGCTCGAGGCCGACGCCGACGACGCGCAGCGGGAAGCGGCCGCCGACGACGATCCGGTCGCCGGGCCCGAGGTCCCAGTCGCGCGCCAGCCCGCGCTCGATCACCGCCTCGCCGGGAGCGCGCACGTCGCGCCCGGCGGTGATGCCGTAGCCGCGCCGCCCGCCGAGCACGAGCTCGAGCAGCGCCTTGCCGGTCGCGTGGCCCTCCGCCCGCAGCCCGACGTCGCGGATCTCGTAGCGGTACGACCGGTCGACCACGTTGGGCAGCGCGCGCACCCGCGGGTCGACGCGCTCGCGCGACTCCTCGTCGAAGCGCGCGATCACGTGGGCGAGGTCGGCGTCGTCCGCCGCCCGGCCGAACCCGGTGGCGAGCCCGAAGCCGAGGGTCGCCGCGGTGCCGACGACGATCGCGGCAGCGAGCACGCCGAGCGCCGCGAGCAGCGTCCGCGCGCGCCGGCGGGGCGCGAGCACGGCGAGGCTCACGCCGGCTCCAGCCGGCCGTCGCGCAGCCGCAGCACGCGGTCGGCGATCGCGGCCGCCGCCGCCTCGTGGGTGACGATGACGACCGCTCGCCCCTCGCCGGCGAGCTCGCTGCAGCAGCGCGAGCACGGTCGCGCCCGCCTCGACGTCGAGGTTGCCCGTCGGCTCGTCGGCGAGCACGACCGCGGGGTCGTTGACGAGCGCGCGGGCGATCGCGAACCGCTGCTGCTCGCCGCCCGAGAGCTGGTGCGGGAACGACTCCGCGACCGGGTCGAGCCCGAGCCGCGTCACGAGCGCCCGCCCGCGCGCCGCCGCGCCCGGCTCGGCCCCGCGCACGCGCGCCGCGAGCTGCACGTTCGCCGCGCCGGTCAGCTCGGGGAGCAGGTGGAAGAACTGGAAGACGAAGCCGACGTGGCGGCGCCGCAGCGCGGAGAGCCGCCGCTCGGAGACGCCGGTGACGCGCTCGCCGGCGATCTCGACGACGCCGGCGTCCGGCCGGTCGAGCCCGCCGACGACGTGCAGCAGCGTCGACTTGCCCGAGCCGGAGCGGCCCAGGACGGCGACGATCTCGCCCGGCGCCACGTCGAGGTCGGCGCCGTCGAGCACGCGCCGCGCCGCGCGTCGCTCGCCGAACTCCCGGACGAGACCGCGCGCGCTGACCACCGGCATCGGCTCCACGGTAGGGGCCTACGCAGCGGCGGGCGCGCCGGGTCGCCCGGGAATACGTACCTCGGGGCGGATCGCCGGTCCAGCGATGGGCCATCCGCTCGAGGCCGTCGCGGATCAGTCGAGCCCGAACGCGTCGTGACTGCGCGGAGAGCACACGGCCGGTCGCCTCAGAGTCGCAAGGCTGGAGGCTTCGCGATGGATAGGTCGCGGGCGATCGGAGGGCGGTACGAGCTGATCAGGTACGCGAGCCGGTCCCGCTCGAGCCGCACCTCGGCATCGGACTTGCAGTTGAGCGCCAGGAAGCGGTCGTCGATCAGATCCCTCGCGTAGTCGAGCGTGATCCGCGGCGGCGACGACGGCATTCCGCTCATCGTCTGCCTGAGGCTGCCGCGGATGGACCGAACATCTCGAAGCCTCTATACGCCCGGCGCCCGGCCCGGCTGACGGGCCTGGGCAATCCGTCGATTTGTCGGAAGCGTCGACGCTCGCGCGTACTTGTCCACGGTGACCCTGACGCCGGAAGACCTGGAACGCCTGCTCCGCGGCGGCCGCCCGGTTCCGCGGCCGGATTTCGTGCGCGCGCTGGAGCGCAGGCTCGTCCCCCGGCGCCCTCGCACCGACCGCGGGCGTCTGCGTGTCGCGATCACCGGCGTCGGGTTGGCGGTCGCGCTCGCCGCCATGGTCATCGCGCTGGGCGCGGCGGGCCTGCTCCCGATCCAGCTCGGCGGCGGAAGCGGCGCCCAGGCAGAGCGCGACTGCCGCATCGTCACGGTGAAGCGGACCGAGCGCGTTCCGTCGTTCGTGCGTGACCGCGGCGGCGAGTTCGTGGTGCGGTACCACACGCGAACCGTGTCCCGACCGGTCAGGCGCTGCCGGTGAGCTCCGAGCGCGAGCGTTGAGCGTGGAGCCGGCGCAGCGCGCGCGACGCGATCTGGTGGACGTTGGCCTCGGTGAGATCGAGCGTGCGGGCGATCTCGGATGCCGGGAGGTCGGCGCCGAACCGCAGCGCGAGCACCTCGCGCTCGCGCGGCTCGAGCTCCCGCAGCCACTCCCGCACGGCATCCGCGCTCAGGTAACGCGCCGCGGGGTCGTCGCTCGACACGAGCGATGCCGCGAGTGCGGGCTGCGCGTCGAGCGACACCGCGTTGCGGTGCGACTGGCGACGGAAGTGGTCGGTGAGCACGTTGCGCGCGATCGCGAGGATCCAGGTCCGCGCGCTGGCGCGCTCGGGATCGAAGCGAGCCCACGATCGCACCACGCGCTCGAACGTGGCCGCCGTGAGGTCCTCGGCGGTGTCGTACCCGACGGAGTAGGCGAAGAACGCATAGACCGCCTCGACGTTGTCGCGATACACCTCGCGCAGGGCTTCGGCGGGCGGGCGGGGGCGGGCGAGGCGGCCGGCCATCGTCACGGCCCGGGCGAAGACGTCAGGGCTTGAGACGCGTCCGGAAGCGGAGCCAGGCCATGCCGGCGAACCCCACCGTGCAGAGCAGCAGTGCCCATTGGAACACGCCCGCCAATGGGCGTTCTCCGACGGCGGTCACGCCCGACACCACCGTCTCCGGCGTCAGCTTGGGCGCGTCGAGCGTGGTCGAGCGGAGCGCCTCCCGGCTGGTGGTGAGGATGCGCCGTCGCTGCTCCGGTGTGGGCCGCACCGGGGCGACGACCGGCAGGAGCAGCAGCGCCCTGCCCTCGGGCCCGGACTCCCGCAGCATCGCCACCTGGCGGCCCGGAAGCGCTCGACTCAGGGGCATCTGCGTCAGCCGGTCGGCCAGGTCGGCCGGCTGCTCGGCTCCGTCCGGGCTCGGCAGGAAATCGCCGCAGTACTGGTCCAGCGCAGCCACTTCCTCCGAGGGCTGGCACGCCGGCTCCGCGGCGTGCGCGCCGGCAGGCAGCCCGGCGGCCAGTGCGACGAGGGCGATCCACGTCGTCGTCAGCCGCGTTTGCTCCACGTAGCCGGGTACGCGTGGCAACGGGCAGAACTGACATAACGTCCTTGTCTGCGGCTCTCCTCGCCGCGCTCCTCGGCATCGGCCTACTCGCAGCCGCCCTCGCGGGCGGGACCTACGCACTCATACCGCGTAGCGAGTGGTTTTTGGTGATTTGGTGGAGCCTCACCCTCGGGGTGAGCTTCGGGTTCTTCCCCCGCGCACGACCGGACCGGGCCCTCTTTCTCGCGGTGCTGTGCTGGATCGCGCTCATCGCGTGGCTGGCGGCGAGCCTTGCGTGGACGGAGAGCGCGGAGCGCTCTGTCATCGAATTGACACGGGTCACGGGCCTCATGGGCATCGTCATCGCGGTCGGTTGGAGCTTCGTGGGGCGCGAGTGGCGCTTGGCGGCTGCGGCGCTCACCGCCGCCGCCGCGGGCGTCTGCCTCGTCGCACTGGTCTCGCGCTTGGCGCCGGATCTGCTTGCCAGCCCTTTGCGGTCGTCCGGACTCGTCCGGCGATTGTCGTTCCCGTTCAACTACTGGAACGCCCTCGGCTGCTGGGCGGCCATGACCGTGGCGCTCACCCTTCCCTGGAGCGTGCATGCCCGGCCGTGGCCGGCGCGGGGCGTCGCGCTCGCGGGGACCTGCATGGCCACGAGCGTGGCGTACCTGACGTATTCGCGGTCAGCGGTCGCCGGCGTGGTCATCGCCGCCGTGGCCGTTCTCGCCTTGTCGCCTCACCGGTGGCTCCTCGCCGCTCATGTCGCAGCTGCGGGAGCAGGCACGGCGGCCGTCATCCTTGCCATCCGCAGCGAGCCGGCGATCGCACACGGGAGCTCGGGCGCAGGCGGCGCAACGGTGGCCCTGGTCGCGGGCGTCGCGATGGCCGCCTGCGTGCTCGTTGCCTGGGCCACGGCGCGTCTGCGGCTCGACCGGCTCCGCACTTCACCATCGCGGACGCGCGTCGCGCTCGGGATCTGCGTCGCCGCGGTGTTGCTCGGCGCCGTCGCGGTCGGACCGGCGCTCGCCAACCGGGCCTGGCGAAGCTTCGAGCAGCCCACGCCCGCGCTGACGGGCGACCCGGCGCAGAGATTCGCCACGCTGGGCGGTACGCGGCGCGCGCTGTGGGGCACCGCGCTCGCCGCGTTCGGGCGCGATCCGCTCAAGGGCACAGGAGCGGGAACGTTCGAGTTCGTCTGGAATCGCGATGCGCGCCGCTCGTACTTCGTCCGCGACGCCCACTCGCTGTACATCGAGAGCCTGGGCGAGCTCGGCCTCCCGGGCGCGCTCCTCGTCGTCGCGGCGCTGGGCGCTCTGCTGGCGGGCGCGGTCCGCGCGGCGCTCGCGGAGACCGACACCGCGGGGCGCGGCGCGGCGGCGGGATGCTGCGCGGCGCTGCTGGTGTTCTGCGTGACCGCCGGCGTGGATTGGATGTGGGAGTCGACGGCTGTCGCCGTCATGGCGCTTGCGGCCGGCAGCGTCGCCGCGAGCGCGAGTGCGGCGCCCGCGCCGAGACGCGCGATCGGCCGGCGAGCGCCACTCGCCGTCGGTGCGCTCCTCCTCGTCGCCGTCCAGGCGCCGGTGCTCGGTGCTGCGACCCAGATCCGCGCGAGCCGGCAGGCGGCCGCGGCCGGCAACTTCGAGCAGGCGTTGATCGACGCGACCGACGCCGTACACGTCGCGCCGTGGCAGGCGAGCGGCTACGTCCAGCGTGCGTTGTTGCTCGAGCGCCTCGGGCTGGGTACGCGCGCCGCCGCCGATGCGCGCCGCGCCACCCGGCGCGAGCCGACCAACTGGGAGCACTGGCTCATCCTGGCCCGCATCGAGGCTGAGCGGGGCGACGTGCGCAGCGCGGTGGCCGCGGTGCGCCGTTCCGCCGCGCTCAATCCGCACGCGCCGCTCTTCCGGGCCCAGGACTGATCGAGAGCGCGCCGACCTCATGGAGGAGTCGAGGTGCACGCGCACGACCTCATGGGTCCCACGGGTCGGATTGACCGCTGAGCAGCCGCACGGCGCTCGCCCGGCTGTGCACGCCGAGCTTGTGCATGAGCGACGAGATATGGCGTCGCACCGTGATCTCGGAGATGCCGAGCCGCTGACCGATCGCCGAGGTCGACAGCCGCTCCGCGACAAGCTGGAGCACCTCCCACTCGCGGGCGGTCAGCTCTGGGCGGTCGCGCTGCCGCCGCGCGAACCGCGGGCCCTCCCATCCGCTCGACGAGCGGGCGCGCAGCTCCTCGATCAGCCTGCGCCCCAGCGCGCGGGGCACCGCCGCCTCGCCCCCCAGGATCCCGCGCAGCGCAGCCGGCAGCCGCTCCGCCGACATGTTCTTGAGCAAGTAGCCGCTGGCCCCGGCCATCAACGCGGCGAAGACGTCGTCCTCGCTCGTCGACACGGTGAGCACGACGATCTTCGATTCGGGCACCTCGAGGTGGATCCGCCGGGTGGCCTCGATGCCCCCACCCGGCATGTAGAGGTCGAGCAGGCACAAGTCCGGGTGGAGCGCGACCGCCTCGGCCACGGCGGCGTCGGCGGTCGAGACCTCGGCCACGATCGCGAACGGCTCGTCCTCGAGCGCGAGGTGGATGCCGGCCTTCGTCGCGTCGTGGTTGTCGGCCAGCAGGACGGTCGCAAATTGCTCGGCGGTGCTCATCGGCGCGCCTCCAGACGCAGTGCCGCTGCTTGGAGGCCGGAAGCGGGCGAGGCCGCCCTGCGCGCCAGCGCCGCGTCCACCGCGCCGAGCAGCGCCGGTACCTGTTGCGGCCACATCAGGCCATCCCATGCGCGCCTGCGTGCCGCCTCGCCGAGCCGTCGCCGTCGCTCGCGGTCGTCGAGCAGCGCGCAGACCTGCGCCGCGAGGTCGGAGGCATCGCCGTCGCGCGCGTACGCGCACGCGTCACCGCACAAGCGCCGCATCTCAGCGAGCGGGAACTGGACGACCGCCTTGCCCAGCGCCATGTACTCAAGGACCTTGCGCATCGCGACCCGGTCGTTCATCGAGTTCCGCTCGTCCACGCCGACGCAGACGTCGGCAGTGCAGATATACGCCCGCACGAGCGCGTCGTCCACTGATCCGGTCATCTCTACGAAGTCCTCCAGTCCGCGCTCCGTCACGCTGCGCGTCAGTGCCGCTCGGACATCGCCGTCGCCGACGATCGCGAAGTGGACGTCCGTGCGGCCCCGCCGGTGCACGACCTCCTCCGCGGCGTCGACGAGGGTCTCCAGCCGCTCTTGGGCCGACATGCGCCCGAGCCACAGCACGAGGTGCCGTCGGCCGCGCCGCAGCTCGGGCCGCGGCGCGACGGGATGGACGCGCCCGGGGTCGGGTCCGTTGCCGACCAGGAACACGCGCGCCGGGTCCGCGCCACTGCGCTCGCGCGCCAGCTCGGCGAACGCCTCGGAAACGGTGATCACGGCGTCCGCGCGTCGGAACGCGTAGTGCTCCGCGAGCAGCAGCAGCCGGCGCAGCACGGGCCGGCGCCCGAACTTCGCCTCGAGCAGCTCCGGCGAGATCTCGCGCTGGTCCAGGACCACCGCGGCACCACGCCACGCGAGGGGCTGCGCCACCGCGACGAGAAAGTCCGGCGGGGCGCACGCGAGCACGAGGTCGACGGGTCGCTCGCGGTCGACGGCACGTGCGAGCGCGGCGAGGCGGATGCACGCGAGTCCGTACTCGCGCAGGTAACCGACGGCGCCGCGGCCGCCGGGCGGTGTCCTGAAGCACGTGAGGCGGATGCCATCGATCACGTCGTCGCGTGGGTCGCCCGGGATGTCGGGGCTCGCCACCGTGACGTCCCAGCCGGCGTCGCGCAGGGCGGCCGCCTGCGCGCGCACGCGCGGGTCGAGCCGGTACGGCAACCCCTCCAGCAGCATGAGCGCATGCCGGCTCATGCCGCGAGACCTCGGAGATGCTCCAACAGCCGGGCGCGCTGGTACCGGCGCTGGCACGCGCGCGCATCCTGCTCGGCGCGGGGCGCACGCCCCACCGCCGCGGCGCAGTAGCCCGCCAGGTAGGCGGCGCCGCAGGCCACGACCGGCCGGTCCCGGAACCGTGCGGCCGCGGCGACCAGGAGGTACATGGGATCGGTGCCGTAGGCGTACGCTGCGCGCCCCGCGCGGCGGTAACCGCGGACGAGCCCGTCATGGGAGCCCATGCGTCGCATGTGGACCGGGTCGCCGGTCGGAAGCTCGATCGCCTGCGTGCGCCAGCCGTCCATGCGGGCGCGCGTCTCGTCGATCGTGTCCCAGCCGAGGATCGCGGGGACCGGCGAGATCTGCTCGAAACACGCGCGGCGGTAGAACTTGGTTGCCCCGGCCACGTGCTCCGCCGGGCAGCGCTGACGGCGCAGGCTCCCGTCGGGTCCGACCTCCGACAGGTAGGCGCCCGTCATTCCGAGCCACGGGTCGGCGAGGAACCTCCGCTCGACCTCGCTGAACAGACTCGCGCTCAGACGCACGTCCGCATCGACCTTCGCGGCCACGTCCCACGGGGTTTGCGCCCGTTCCAGGCCCCACAGGAAGGCCCGGAACGCCTGGGCGTCGGCGAGGCGGTCGCGCTCACGATGTCGGGCGGGCCGGTGCTCGACCCGCGCGTAGCGGTGCGCGGCCGCGAAGCGAGCGGCGCGCTCGCCCGACCCGTCGGTGGAGCCGTCGTCGATCAGCAGGAGCTCGTCGGGCGGGCGCTGCTGTGCCTCGATCGACGCGAGGAAGACGGGCAGGTGATCGGCCTCGTCGAGGAAGGGCACGACCACCACGAGGCGGAGCGAGCCGCTCATCGTCCGGCCTCCGCACCGGGTCGCGTCGGCCGGCCGCTGAGCCGTCGGCGCAGCCTGCGCAGCTGGTCGTCCCGCGCGTACTCGCGGACCGCCGGCTCGGCGCGCGGCGCCCCCGCGACGGCGGCGGCCAACCAGCCCGCGACGTAGTTCGCGCTGCCCAGCCCGGCCGGCCGGTCGCCGAACCGCTGGACCGCGATCGCCATGACATGCAGCGGATGCTCGCCGTAGCTCCACGCGCACCGTCCCCAGCGCCGCCACCCGCGCAGCAGACCGTCGTGGGTGCCCATCGGCCGCAGATGGATCGGATCGCCATCCGGGACCGCGAAGCTCTCGGTGCGCCAGCCTGCGAGCCGCGCGCGGATGACGTCGATGGTGTCCCACCCGAGCAGGGCGGGCAGCGGAGCGATTTCGTCCCAGCACGCCCGGCGATAGAACTTGGTCTCGCCGTGCACCTGGTCGCGGGGGAGGCGCTGTCGCTCGAGGCCGCCGCGCCGGCGCACGCTCAGGAACGCGCCCGCGACGCCCAGCGCGGGATCGCGGAGGAAGGCGTTCTCGAGCGCCTCGAGCGTTCGCCGGGTCAGACGTAGGTCGGCGTCGACCTTGGCGACCACGTCCCAACCCGAGTCGGCGCGTTCCACTCCCCACGCGAACGCCTGCAGCGCGGCGCCATTCGCGAGCCGGTCAACCCCGACACGGCGCGGCGGCCGACGCGCGACGGAAGCCCAGGCGAACCGGTTGGCGAAGGCGTGCGCGACGGCCGGCGAGCCGTCCGTGGAGCCGTCGTCGACGAGGACGAGCTGGTCCGGCAGGCGCGTCTGAGCCGCCATCGACGCGAGCAGGTCGCCGAGATGGCGCTCCTCGTTCATGAACGGCACGACGATCGCGATGCGCAGCGGTCCGCTCACGCCATCGCCTCAGGCAGAACGCGAGACAGCGCGAGCGCGGCGAGCAGGCCGGCCACGGGCGCCACCTCCAGGTCATTGAAGCTGGGGAAGGTGAGCGTCGCCACCGCGAGCGCTGCCAGCGCGGCTTGACAACCTTGTCTCAGGGTGAGGTCGAGGTTCAGCTCGCTCGCCTGACGGCGGGCGAGGATCGCGAGCGCGAGCAGCGCCCAGAGCAGCGCGGCGGCGGGGAGTCCCAGCTTCCAGGCGAGCCACTGATACCCGTTCTCGGCGAAGCGGCGCGGCGCGATCGGGCGGTTCGTGCCGGGCCTGCCGATGAGGATCGTGGCGCCGAGGCCTGAGCCCGTGAGCGGATGCTGGGCGATCTGGCGGCCGACCACGCGACTCTCCTCGATCCGGTAGATCAAGGACCGGTCGGCACCGAGCGACGTCAGCGAGGACACGCGCGCGATGTAGGCCGGCACGACGCCGGGCGACGCGAGCGCCACCACCACGAGGCTTGCCGCGAGCACCGGTGGCGCCCAGGCGACGAGGCGGATCCGCTGGCGGCCGGTGCCGCGCAGGAAGACGAGCGCGAACCCGATCAGCGTGACGACCAGGATCGTGCGCTCGAACGTGAGCACGATGGCGAGCGCGTTGGCCGCGAACGTGGCGAGCAGCGCCGCGCGCGCTGCGGGACTGCGCGGCGGCGCGCCCGTCACGACCGCCAGCGACACGATGGCCGCGACCGGCATGGCGAGCTGTCCCACGACCCGCCCGGAGGTGAGGAAGCTCGACACGGACTGGCTGGCCTCCGGCGGATCGAAGCGGAGCTCGAGCGCGAATTGCGCGATTCCCCATGCGCCGAGCGCCAGCCCGGCGAGGGGCAGGCCGGTCAGCAGCCGCCGCCGCGCAGCCGGATCCGCGAGGAGCGGCAGGACGGCGAGCAGGGTGCCGAAGCCGAGCAGCACGCGGAGCTCGCCGCCGACGCCGGACAGCGGTCGGCCGAGTGCGAGCGCGTGCTGCGTCTGGAGCACCGCAGCGGCGATGAACACGGCCATGAGCGCGATCGCCCAGCGCGCGCGCGGCGGTAGCGGGGTGCGCGGCAGCACGACAACGGCGCGCGCCAGCGCCGCGAGCAGCAGCACGTCGGATGGCAGGACGCCGGCGGCGTTGATGTCGCCGCCGCTGCCGAACCGCGCCTGAAGCTCCAGGGGCACGAGCGCAGTCACGGTGATCAGCAGCAGCACGTGCAAGACGGGGGCACGGAACGCCAGGACGAGTGCCAGTGCGGCGGCCGCGGTGCCGGCGGCCATGCGCGGCTCGCGCACCGCGACCGCTCCGACCACCAGTGCGACGGCGGCCGCCACCAGCACGACGACCGCGGCGCGCGTCGGGGCCGGGAACCGCGGCAGCGGTCGCGTGTGGGCGATCCGCGCCGGCGCGGGGATCGGCGGCAGCGATCGCGGCGGGGCCGGACGGTGCCCGATCAGCCACGCGATCTCGGAGACCGGCCGCGTGCCCCCGATCCGCATCGCCGCAAGCAGCGCCGCGAAGCCGGCGGCCGTTGCGGCGGCCGCCTCGACCGCGGGCGCGGCTCCCGCACGCTGCAACACCGCCAGCCATGCCGCGGTGACCGCGGCCTGGACGACGACGGGCAAGACGACGCCCCGCACCGCCGCCCATAGGTCCGCGGCGCCCGATCCGAGGCGCCGAGCTCCGAGTGTGCCGTAGGCGATCACCAGCAGCGCGGCGACGGCGACGTGCGCCAGCGCCGCGCCGATGATCCCCTGGGCATGCACGAGGGCGGCGAGCGCCGCCACGCTCGCGACCAGGGACGCGCCGTCGGCGAACACGCAGAAGCGCACGCTGCCGGATCCGACGAGGAACTGGCGCACGATCGCGAGCAGCCCCTGTGCGATGCCGGCGGCCACGAGGAGTTGGAAGGGAGCAACCGCCGGCTCCCACCGTGCACCGAGCAACGCGGGCAACAGCACCGGAGCGAGCACGATGGCCGGCACCGCCGCCGGAAGCAGCAGCAGCGTTGCCGCCCGGAGCGCCTTGCCGGCTCGCGCGGCGAGCAGCTGAGCACCCCGGGTCTGCGCGGCAACGGGCTGCAGCACCGCGCCGACCTGCCAGGCGAATTGCGTCATCGGCGCGAAGGCGAAGGCGAACGCCAGCGAGTAGATGCCGAGCTCGCGCACGTTCGTCAGGTGGCCGACGATGACGTAATCGGCGTTGAGCGCGACGAAGCCGATCACCGTCGTCGCGAAGAACCACTTGGCCAGCGGATCGCGCCGGCCCGATGCGTGGATCGCTCCTCAGCCTCTGCAGGACCGGCTGGACCAGGTGCCAGGCGAGTACCGCGAGCACGAGCTGGAAGGCGACCTGGCGGGCGACGAGCGCCCACACCCCGGCGCCGGCCAGCGCGGCGGCGACGCACGCGGCGGACGCGCCGAGCGCCGCCCCCGCGTTCGCCGCCGCGTGCGGCTTGAACCGCAGCTCGCGCTGCAGCAGCGCGAGTGGCACGATCGAGAGACCGTTGAGCATGATCGTGAACGCCAGCGTCGCGAGCACAAGCGGATCTGCGCCCGGCACCAACGCCGGAAGGAGGGAGTTGGACAGCAGCATCGCGCCGCACGCGATCGCGGTCCCGCTGACGAGATTCCTCGTGAGCGCGCGCCGGACCTGCTCGATCGTGACCGTCTCGCTGACCACCAGCGCGCCGCGCGTACCGGAGTTCACCACCAACCACGCAACCTGGATGACGACCATCGCGGCCGTCACGCTGCCGAAGGCCTGCGGCGAGACGCGCGTGGCGACGAACAGCAGCGAGCCGAACCACGTGACCTGCCGGACGACGTGGCTCGCTCCGATCCACGACATGCCGCGCGTGAGCACGGCGTGCAGCGGTGCCGGGGCAGTCGTGGTCACGCGGCGCTCCCGCCGAGCCTGTGGTACTCGAGCGGCCGCTCCTCGGCGCCCCACGAGAGCTTGAACGCGCGGGCCTGCTCGTCGTCCGCGAGCGTCCGACCGAGCTCCAGCGTCCGCATCCCGGCGGCGCACGCCCACCGCATGATCTCCACCAGGAGCAGGTCGCGCGGAGGATCGCGTGGCGTCGCGGGGACACGCGCGCCGGGGTTGCAGGTCAGGACGCGGTTGAATGTCGTGAACAGCACCGCGTCGACCGCACGTCCGCGGTTTCGCGCGATCGCGACGAAGCCCAGCCCGCGATCGAAGACGTGGGCGAATCCCAAGGTCAGCCGACGGGGGAGCGCCGGTTCGCCTCCACGAGGACGGTCGGCGGAGAGGCGATGGAGCTCGGCGAGCGCGCGGGTGTCGGTCCGGCGCTCGACGACCAGACCGTCTCGCCGAGCGCGGTCGGTGGCCGCGAGGATCTCCGCCCTGCGCCGGAAACGGCCGACGACCGCGTCGACGTCGCGCTCGAGCGGCACCACGTGCCGGTAGTGGCGCGCCAGGACCCGCGCAGGGACGGCGGCCGCGATCGGGCCGCGGATCTCGAGCGGCACATGGAGCGTGCGGCGCAGCGCGTCGAGCTCCTCGATCAGCCGCGCGGCGAGCACGGGATCCTCGTCCGGCTCCGGAAGCGGCGCGCACCGGTCCGCGAGCGGCAGGCAGATGAGGCGCGGCCGGCGAAACCGCCGCCGCACCAGCATCATGGGCGCACCGGCGCGGATCTCACCGGTCGGGCCGACGAGGCAGCACGCCAGCAGAGGATGTCCGTAGGTGCGCGCCAGCAGAGCGAGCCACGTCCGGTGGTGCACCGCCCGGGCGCCGAGCGCAGTCGCCACGAAGGCCTCCCAGCGCCCATCCGCAACGGGATCGATCAGCTCGGCACGCCGGATGCCCTCCGGGACTCCGGGATCCGCGCGCCCTGGACGCCTGATGCCGGGATCCGGAGGCGTGTCGGCGGCAAGCATGGCAACCCGGTCCCGATCAAACGCCCGCCGTAGTCGGCTGGGCAGGCTCGCTTGCCGCGCCGGCCGGCGACGTGTGGGCTTTCGCGGAGCGGCGTCGGTGCGGCGCGCGCGGCGCCGGGGGCCGACGCGCGCGATCGAACACGACGCCGAGCACCGGTGACGAAGCCGCCGCAAGCACGTCCCTCACGCGCTGCGCGGCATCGGCCGTCATCGGGCCTGGACCGACGGCCACCACGATGGCGTCGCACACCGTCGCCAGGACGAGCACATCGCCGGCCGCCGCCAGCGGCGGCGCAACGACGATGACCGTGTCAGCGCGCTCGCACGCCTCGAGCACGACGTCCTGCAACGCCGCGTTGCCGAGCAGCGAGGGGCTCCGGCGGACGCACTCGCCGGCGGGCACCAGCTCCCACGACGGCGCGTCGGCGGCCGGCCGTCCGCCGAGGCCACTGCACGTGGCGTGCACCAGCTCCGCCGCCAACGTGCTCTCCCCCCGCAGGACGGCGGCAAGCCCGGAGCTCGCGTTCCGGGGCTCCGTGCCTTCGGTGCGGAAGTCCGCCACGATGACGAGCACGCGCTCGCCGAGGTCGGAGATGGCCGCCGCGAGCCGGTCGACTTCGCCGGCGACACGTCCGGCCGCCGGCGCGACCATCAGGACGCGCGCGTCGCGTCCCGGCGCGGTGAGCCGCAGACGCGCGGCAAGCGAGTTGTAGGCCGCCACGCGCTCGGGATCTTCCACGCCACTCCACGGGCGGGACGGGGGACGCGCGCAAGCAGGGGCAGGCCGAGTGCCGCTTCGAGCGCCTCGTCGTCGACCAGCCGCCGGTCCGTGCGCTCGAGGATCGCGACCACGGCAGCGGCGAGAAGCAGCCCCAGCAGCAGAGCGACCGCAGCCTGCAGCAGGCCGAGGCGCGGGACGGCGGAGGCCGGCACGGCGGCGGGCCGCACGATCTGCACGCCCCCGGTCGCAATCACCTGGGCCGGTTCGAGCTGGTGCAGGCGCGCGTCGATCGCCTGGCCTTCCGCGGAGCGACGGTCGGCCGCGGTCATCCCGTCCAGGCGAGCCCGCGCCGCTGTGATCGCCGAGCCGATCGCCTGCTGCGCGGACCCGCGGCGGTAGTTCTGGTACTCGGCGCGACGGCGGTGGCGATGCGCGCCGCCTGCTGCGGCCGCGGATCCCGTGCGGTGATGCGAACGAGGTTGGACGTCGCCTCGCCGGAGACCGAGAGGCGATCGATCAGCGACTGCGCGGACTCGCGGAGCCGGAGCTATGGCGTACCGCGTCGACGACCGGGATGCTCGTGATGAGGTCGGCGTTCGTGTTGACCTCGCGCTGCGCGTTCGCCGCGGACGCTGTCGCGTCGGGGTTGAGCACGGCGTTCACCTGGTCGGGCTGCTGGAGCAGGATCTGCGCCGTCGCCTGGTATTGCTGCCGCCGAACCGCGAGACCGCAACCGCGGCCAGCAGCGTCAGCGCCAGCACGCCGAGCGCCGGGCGCCACCGCCGCAGCACCGCCCGCGCGATGCCGCCGAGATCCTGCTCGGGCGTCGTGAGCTTCGGCTCGATCGTCAATTCGCACCCCGCTTGGACAGCAGCCGGGAAGGTCCGGAGCAGGAGCTTGACGTCGCCCCAGAGCGACCAGTTCGTCACGTAGACGTAGTCGAGCTTGACCATCTCCTCGAACGGGATGCTGGTGCGGCCGAGGACCTGCCACAGCCCGGTGAGCCCCGGCGTGAGGTCGAGCCGGCCGCGGCCCCAGCCTGATCTGGCGGTCCTCGGCCTCGACCAGCGGCCGCGGGCCGACGAGGCTCATGTCGCCCTTGAGCACGTTCCAGAGCTGGGGCAGCTCGTCGAGGCTCGTCCGCCGGAGGACGCGGCCGAGCGGGTGACGCGCGGGTCGTCATCGAGTAACGCCAGTGCGGTCGCTGCTCTGGCGAGCAGCTCGTGCGCGCAGCGCCTCGGCGTCGGCGACCATCGTGCGGAACTTGTAGATCCAGAATGGCCGGCCGCCGCGACCCCCGCCGGGCCGGAAGAGCACGGGACCGCGGCGTCCAGCTTCACTGCGACGGCGACGGCGAGCATGACCGGCACGGCGAGGACCAGCGCGAGGAGCGCGCCGCCGAGTCCATGACCCGCTCGACGCCGCGGGACGAGCGGGCAGCACGGGCGGATAGAGCGAGAACACGGCGACGCCCTCGATGTCGTCGACCTCGACGCCGGCGCCGACCACGTCAAGCGGGTGCGGGAGGTAGTCCACTTTGAGCCCGAGCCGGTGCGCACGTCGAACGAGGTCGGCCAGCGTGCCCTCGATGGCGTCGGAGCCGGCGAGGATGACCCGGTCCATCCGGTACCGTGCGGTCAGGTTCCGCGAGGTCGAGCGCCGCGGAATAAGCCATATTTTTCATATCGTTTATGCATTCGCCTTTATACCGCCGACGACGCCGGCGACGTCGATCCCGTACTCCCGATGCAGGCGCAGCTTGCGCGCCCTCAGAGGGATCGAGGCCGAGTCACCGATGATGAGCACCCGCTCGGGGCCCAGCAGCCCTCGCGCAGCGGACGGCGGCGGCGACGCGCAGCACCGTCAGAGATCCCCAGCGCGAACACGGCGAACAAGCGCGTCCGCGTCGACGGCCGGCAAGGGCGTGGCCCTCGTGTAGAGCCAGAACAGCACCGTTCCGACGAGCGCGGCATGGACCACGTCGGGAGGTCCTCCAGGACGCCCCGGGTCACCCGCTTGATGTCACCCTCGTAGAGCCCGTAGGCCTTGAAGAGCACCGTCCACCCCGGCAGCACGAGCAGGCTCCACGGGATGGCCGTCCACGCCATCGCAGGCCCGAACACGACGGAGGACGTCGCGAGCACCGCGGCGATGTCCGCGGCTGCGAGCCTGCGGCGGACCGTCGCGTCACGCGGCCGGTATCGACGGGCGACGACCTGGTGCTCGGCGCGCCCCGGGGGCAGCAGGGCGACCTCGGCGAGCGGCCCGCGAGCTCCATGGCCGCGGGCGCGGGCGGGCACGGGACGCTCATGCGCCCGCCACCACCCGCGGGGCCTCAACGGGACGACGTCTTCCAGGAACGGCTACCCGTGCGGCAGCGTGGCAAGCGGCGCACACCGCTCCACCCGCACCTCGGCGCCGCCGGCGTCGAGCGAGCGCGATGCCGCCTCCGTGATGGCGACCACGTCGCGGGCGAGCGCGGTGTGGTCGCTCAGGTCGCCGTGGGTTGAGGATGCGCCGCGCGAAGTCCCGAAGCTCAGGCGACAGCGGCTCCTGCGTGTCCAGCTTCGGCGAGACGATGTCGCCTGTGCGGTACGAGAGCTGGTACTCGCCGAACGTCTCCGGGTCCGTGTAGACGACGCCGTGGTCGAAGACCCGGATCGGCTCCGACGCGCCGTCCTCGTAGACCACCATCTTCTCGCTGCCGACCACGACGGTCCGCCGGAGCTTGCTCGGCGCCAGCCAGCTCAGCTCGACCTGGGCCACGATGCCCGACGGGAAGCGCCAGCGTCACGAAGGCTACGTCGGCGACGCCCGGACGATCGAGTCGCGACCCATCGCGCGCACCGTCTCCGGTACGCTCGCCGAGCCAGTGCAGGAGGATCGAGAAGTCGTGGGGGCCGAGGTCCCAGATGACGCTGACGTCGCGCTGGTGCAGGCCCAGGTTCACGCGGCTCGACGAGATGAAGTAGACGTCGCCCAGCTCCCGGTCGTCGAGCATCCGCTTGACCGCGTTGACGCCGGGCGGTAGAGGAACGTGTGGCCGCACATCAGCCGCGCCGCCGCGTCCGCGCGAGCCGACGCAGCTCGTCGGCGCGCGCGCCGACGTCGCGAGCGGCTTCTCGACGAAGGTGTGCTTGCCGGCCTGCAGGCTCGGCTGCCCAGGTCGAAGTGGGTGAACACCGGCGTCGCGATCACGACCGCGTCGACCTCGGCGTCCGCGAGCACGTCGTCGAGCTCGTGGTCGTCGGGCGCCCGGGTACGCCGGCGAAGCGCTAGGCGCGCCTCGTCGAGGTCGCAGATCCAGCGCACCTCGACGCCGGCGTCCTCGGCGAGCACGCGCAGCAGGTTCGGACCCCAGTAGCCCAGGCCGACGACGCGTACGCTCATTGGCGGGCATCGTCACGTCCGGCCAACGTCAGCTCTCCTTCGTTCTGCTGGGTAGGCTCCTTCGTGTCGAGCAGCAGATGTGCGCAGGCCGCGAGGACGCTCTCGATCTCCTTCGGGCGCAGCTCCGCGAACATGGGGAGGGAGAGCTCCTCGCGTGCCCATCCGCTCGCTTCGGGGTAGAAGCGGGGCGCGCGCCGGGCGGAGCGCATCGGACGAGGGCGGGTGCTCGTGTGCGGCGCGGCGGATAGTGGACCGCGGTCTGGATGCCGCACGCCCCGAGGTGCTCGCGCGCAGCCGCGCGCCGCGCGACGCGCATGGGGAAGGCGTGGTACACGCACGGGGTGTGGTCGCGCTCCGCGAGGAGCCGGTGCCCTTCGGAGGCCGTCGCGATAGGCCGCGGCGTGCTCACGCCGCGAGCGGTTGGCGGCCTCGAGAAGCGGGAGCTTGACGCGCAGGAAGGCCGCCTGAACACCGTCAAGTCGCGCGTTGAAGCCGACCTCCACGTGCTCGCCGCTGCGCCGCTGCCCGAGATTGCGAAGCTGCCGGGCCCGCTGCGCGATCTCGGGATCCTCGGTGCAGATGGCGCCGGCGTCGCCGAGCGCGCCGAGGTTCGTGGTCGGTCGAAGCTGAACGCCGCGACATCGCCGAGCGAGCCCCCACCGAGCGCCCCCGATACGTGGCCCCATGCGCGTGCGCCGCGTCCTCGACCACGAGCAGCCCGTGGCGGCTCGCGAGCGCCCACAGCGGCTCCATGTCGCACGCCTGGCCGTAGAGATGCACGGCGATCACAGCCGCCGTCCGTTCGCTGACCACCGCGGCCGCCGAGCACGGATCGATGAGGCCCGTGCCGGGCTCGGCATCGCAGAAGATCGGGGTGGCGCCCGCACTCAGCACGGCCAGGATCGAAGCGATGAACGTGTGTGCCGACACGATCACCTCGTCGCCCGGCCCGATGCCGGACGCTTTCAGGGCCAGCGTCAACGCGGCCGTGCCCGACGCGACGCCGACGCAGCGCGCCACGCCGCACGCCGCCGCGAACTCGTGCTCGAAGCGCTCGACCTCCTCGCCGAGGACGAACGTGCTCTGCCGGGTGACGCGCTCGTACGCGGCGGTGAACTGATGTTCCATCGCCCCGTGCTGGCGCTCGAGCGCCATGAACGGCACGCGCGCGGTCGCGACCGGCGCAATGTCGAGTTCCGGGCCCATCAGCGGGCCTAGCTTCGGCGAGACCGAGTGCAGCTCTCAATGGACCGCCTGGACCGTCGGCGTTCACGTTTCATGAACGCCGGGAACACCCGAGAGAACCGTCCGACTGAAGGGCACGCAACAATGTCATGGCCGAGCCCGTCCGCGTCGTGCTGGTCGATGATCACGAGCTGTTCCGCAGCGGACTGCTCAAGCTGCTCACCGATCGGGGCATCGACGTCGTCGGGACCGCGGCCTCCGGTGAGGCAGCGCTGGCCGTCGCCGCGCGCACGGACCCCGACGTCGTGCTCATGGATCTCTCGCTGCCCGGCATGTCGGGGATCGAGGCCACGAGCAGGCTGGCGAACAGCCATCCGCAGATCGCCGTCGTCGTCTTGACCGTGATGACCGACGAGGCCGACCTGATCGACGCGATTCTCGCGGGCGCTTCGAGCTATCTGCTCAAGGACGCCTCGCTGGACGACATCATCGCGGCGTGGAATCGGCGGCGCGCGGCGAGTCGATCATCGCGCCGCAGCTCGCGGGCAAGCTGTTGCGCCGCATTCGCAGCCGGCGCGGCGAGATCGGCGCTCCCCGCCGAAGCTGATGGAGCGCGAACGCGAGGTGCTGGAGCTGATGATCGAGGGTCGCGACAACGCTGCGATCGCCGCGCGGCTCTACATCAGCCAGAACACGGTCAAGCATCACGTCGCGGCGATCCTCGACAAGCTGGATGTGGACAACCGCGTGCAGGCCGCAGTCCGGGCCGTCCGCGGTTGGATGACCTAGGTCCTACGGCAGCGCCAGCTCGACCTGGGTGCCCTGTCCCGGCTTGGATTCGAGCCCAGCTCCGCGCCGAGGAGCTGCGCGCGCTCGCGCATGCTCCGGATGCCGAAGCCCGCCCCCTCGACCTGTTCCGGATCGAAGCCGCGACCGTCGTCCCTGACCGCGAGGAGCATGCCTCCGCCGACCGTTCCGAGGGCGATCCTGATCGTGCTGGCGTCGGCGTAGCGCGCGGCGTTGGACAGCGCTTCGCCGAGTATGCGCAGAATTGCCTGCCGCTTGTCCGGCGCGACGTCGGCGTCCTCGAGCCTGAGCTCGATCGCGAGTCCCCAGCGGCGCGCGAACTCCTCGGCCTGCATGGCGATCGACGCGCTCAACGGCAGGGCGGCGGCGCGAGTGAGCGTCCCGACCAGGAACCGGGAATCGTCGAGCGCCCGCTCCGCGGAGGCGGCGATGAGGGTCATGCGGTCGTCCCTGGTCGGCCGGCGAGATACTTGGTCTGGCTGGCGATGAACGCCACCTCCTGCGCGAGTCCGTCATGCAGGTCGCGCGCCATCCGGCGCCGCTCGTCATGCACGGCAAGCTCGGCGATCCGCGCCTGGTACGAGCCGACCTCGGCCACGCAGCCGCGCACCAACGCCCCGAGCGCCGCGAGCTGCAGGACGTGCGTCCAGGCGAAGACCGCCACCGCGGGCGCGGGAACGGCGACCCGATGCAACTGCGCGAGCGCCGCCAGCGTCAGCGCCGCGGTCAGCCATGGCCGCATCGGATCGGTCGCGGGTGAGCGGCGACGCGCGAAGCCGGCCGCCGCCGCCGCCAGCAGCCCGAACGCCACCAGTCGGAGAACCACGATCTCGACCGGCTCCGAACCGCCGGCCGGCACCCCCGTGGGACGACATGCGTCTCTTGGAGGGCCAGCACCAAGAGCGCCGGCGCCGCCGTCGCACCCACGACGAGGCGCCGGCGCGGCCGTTTCACCAGCGCGCGCTCGGGCCCGAGGGCGGCTGCCGCCAGCATGCCGGCGCCGACGAGCTGATACGGCAGCACAGGCGCGGTCGAGATCGCGTCGGGGGCGACGGTGGCGCGTCCGAGCGTGAACGCCAGGTCGGCGACCGCCATGACGCCGAGGCCCGCCGCCGCGAATGCGTCGCTGCGAGCCGCGGTGCGACGGAAGCGGCCGCCGATCAGGAACGCCGCGACCAGCTCCGCCATACCGCGCGCAGTGATGAGGATCGCGCCGGCCGTCTCGCTTTCGAGCGCGACCCGGCTCGCCGGTACGAGGATCACGAAGGCGGTCACGGCGCAAGCGAGTACGACGACGATCAGGTCGATCCCGATCGTCCTGCGTTGCTCCATCCTTGCCCGTGGTGACCAACGTACCGTCGGGAGTCCTCCTCCCGAGTTGCTCTCCTTGCGGTTCAGTACGTCCAGCGGAGGATCGATCTGACATTAAACGGACTAACGCGCCGGCCGCGGCCGCGCGGCGGCAAGGTCAGATTCCGACCGCCGCGATGACGCGAGACGGTCACCGCTCGTACGCGCCGCGGTCGGGCACGCCGTTGGCCGGCTTCTCGTCGAGGTCCGTCGGCGGTACGGTCGCCGCGTCGCCGGAGTCGACGGCCGCGCTCGTCGCCTGCAGGTGGAAGTCCGACGCGCCCGCGAACATCGGGTCCGCCTGCAGCCCGTGCGTCTCGTCGGGGGTCCACGTCTCGGCGAGGTTGTAGTCGAGCGTGCAGCTGCACCCCGTGACGTAGTAGGGGCGGACGTCCGAGAAGATGTTGCCGACGATCCTCCCGCTCGTCCCGGTGTTGTACTGCACGATCCCGGTGCTCACGAACGTGTTGTACAGCTCGTCCACGTCGGTCTGGCCCGGCCGGAGGTTCAGCGCGTAGGAGTCGATGTTCCACCAGAGGTTGCGCCGGATCGTCAGGTCCGAGTTCTCGCCCGAGACCATCACGCCGTGAGCATCTGGGCCGAGGAAGTTGACGATCCGGTTGGCCTCGATCACCAGGTTCGTCAGCGGCGTGCCGCGGAAGCCGTCGTCGTCACCGCCCCATGTCTGGAAGGCGTCGTTGTGGTTGCCCACGGTGTTCGAGTAGTCGTGGATGTAGTTCGAGCGGAACACGTGCCCGTCGCCCCAGAGCGTGACCGCGTCGTTGCTCGACCCCGTCAACTCGTTGCCCGTCACCGTCGCGGCGTCGCCACGGACCGTGATCGAGTTCCATGCGACGTCGCGGATCACGTTGCCGGCGACGAGCACGTCGCTCGACTCGTTGGAGCCGTCCAGCGCCGGACGCGCCCACCGGATCCCGTCGCGCCCGCAGTCGTGCAGCGTGCTGTTGAGCACCGCGATGTCGGTCTGGGCCGTCGAAATGCGCACGCAGTCGCTCGAGCTCGTCAGGTCGAGCCCGTCGATCGCCGTGTGGCTGTTGAGGGTGACCGAGCCCGAGATCTGTGCCCGGCCCGGGTGTTCGGCGCTCAGCGTGACCCGCGACCCGGCCGAGGTGCTGAGCTTCACGGGGCTGCTGTAGGCCCCGTCGGCCAGGCACGCGTCGCGGCCGGCTTGGATCTCGCTCTGCGCCGCGGCCAGGCTCGCGACCCGGTTGCAGGGCGGCGTGCTCACCATCAGCGTGACCGGAATGGTCGCCGGTGACCCGTCGGCCTCCCCGCCGTCGACCGTTGATCGTGGCGGCGTAGCTGCCGGACGGAGAGCCCGACCGCCGCGTCAGCCGACACGCTGAGCGACTCCGGCACCGGGTCGTCGCCACCCGCGACGCTCGTGAACGAGAGGCTCGAGGGCGACACCGACAGCTCCGGCGGCGTCGCCGCCGCCGCGGCCGGGGCGAGGGCCAGCGCCGCAAGGAGGGCGGCGAAACCGGTGGTGACCTGCTTGGTCATGGCAGCTCCGAGGACCGCGGTGGACGACGGTCAAGGTCCCAATACGCGGCGGACGACCTGAAGCTGACGCTCGTCGTGGAAGAGTCCGGTCGCCCTGCTCCGTTCCGCGCTGTCCCCGTGCAGGACTTGTCAGGTTCGACGGGCGCGCGACGTACTGCATTCCGGACCGCTCGGCCGCATGCCGCGTCACTCGCTTCCATCCCGGCCCCGCCCGCTCATCGAGAAGCGTTCTCCTCACGCGCTCGTGATGTCGGAACGAGCCACGGTCAGGCCGTCCGCATGAGGCGTCGCAAGCTCGACGCGATTGCGGTGGTCGAGGCGATCGCGCTGCTGGCGTTCCTCACCGGTATGGGCGCGCTGATGTCGCTGTGGGGCGCCCCGCGCTGGATCGCGATCGTCTGCGGCGTGGCGGGAGCCGCCATGGCGGTCGACCTTGCGCTGCTCGCGCACCCTCGCCGGGGCTCCGATTCCGGGCAGCGGGCCCGGGCTCCATCCGCGTCGGCCGTCGACCCGGTGAGCGCTCCCGCCGCTGCGCCGGCGCCCGGCGCGCCGACCGCCTCCGACGACGCGAACGCCCCGGCGACCACCGCGACGTCCACGGAGCGGCTGACGCTCGGCTATGTCCGCGTGACACGCGACGCCAACGCCGGCGAGCTCGAAACGCACAGCCAGGCGATCCGGGCATGGTGCGCGGAGAACGGCATGACGCTGACGACGATCGTGCACGACGTCGAGATGCAGCCGGGCCGAGGCGGGAGCCCATCCAGCGCTCGATTGGGCGCTCGAGCAGATCGCAACGGGCGAGGCGCAGACGTTGGTGACGACCACGCTGCGGCACCTCTCGCCCAGCGTGGCCAAGCTGCCCCCGCTGCTGCGCTGGTTCACGGAGCCGGAACGCACGCTCGTCGCAATCGACCTGGGGGTCGACACGGCGACCGAGGCGGGGCGCCTCGCCGCCTTTGCGCTGGCCGGTGTCGGTGGCTGGGAGCACGAGCGGCTCTCGGCGCGCACCCGTCGCGGCCTGGAGGCGGCACGGTCGCGCGGCCGCGCGGCGGTCGCCGACCACCCGGAGCTGCGTGAGCGCATCGCGCGCATGCGCGAGCAGGGCCTGACGCTGCAGGCGATCGCCGATGCACTCAATGACGAAGGCGTGCCGACGTTGCGCGGCGGCGCGAAGTGGCGGCCGTCAAGCGTGCAGCGAGCGGCCGGCTATCGGCGTCCGGCACCGCAGCGGCAAGGTGCTCTCCCTTCCGTCGCGGACTCGGCCGACAACGGCGCGCGGTCTGCAGGCGACGGCGCAACGCGCGTCAACGCCTGAACGCGCTGCGGCCTGCGTACGCGTGCCCCGCGTACGCAAGGGGACGGACGTGGATCCCCGCGTTTGCCGATCTGGGCCCTGCTTTGCCGCGGAGCACCCGCCGAGAATGGCGCCGGGCCGGCTGGCGGAAGCGGCCCAGGTTGAGGAATCGCGACCCGATGGGGGCGAGTTGAAGGTCCAGTTGTTGGCGACGAGCGGCGCGACGATCGTCCTGGCGATCGGAGCAGTCGCCGTGCCGGCACAGGCGTCCGAGACCGGGGCGCCGAGCCGCACGAAGCCCCAGACCGCGAGGACGCAGACTGCGGCCGTCCAGCTTCCGGCTCGCTCGTCAGCGGTCCCGGTCGCCCTCTGGAACGGCTACGGGCAAGGCGGTTTGCAGCGTGTCCGCCGGGTGCAGCGGGCGCTGCGCGAGCTCCACTACCGGCCCGGGCCCGTGGATGGCCTGTTCGGCCCGCTGACCGAGCGCGCCGTCGTGCGGTTCCAGCGCGCCGAGGCGCTGCAGCCGGATGGGATCGTCGGACCGCGGACGTTGGGCCGGATGCGGGCGCGGATCGGGCAGCCGCGTACGACCGCCACCCCACCACGGGCCGCGGCGCGCGCGCCGCAACACCAGCCGGTCCCGCCGATGCCGCACTGGGGGCACGCACCGGCTCCCCGCGATCTCCCGGCGGGGCACGCCGGCCCCGGCGCGATCCCGTACCTGCCGCTGGTGCTCATGCTGGCCGCCCTCGTGGGCCTCCTCGTGGGCATGGACGTCCTGACGTCGCGCCGGCATGGACCGAGGGCGGGTCGTCGACCGGCGCCGAACGGGGCGGTCGTCCCGTCGATCGGACCGGTGGCGCCCCCGGCTCCAGTCCCGAGCAGCCACTGGGCCGATGCCGACGGCGACGCCGGTCCGCGCCTCGGCGAGGTGCTTCGCGACGCCGGCGCGCTCAGCGTGCCGGACCTTGTCGAGGGGCTGCGCGAGCAGGCTCGCAGCGGCGGGCGGCTCGGGGAGATCCTGGTTGCGTCCGGGACCGTCCCGGTGGAGGCGCTGACGGCGGCACTGGCGCGTCAGCTCGGCATGGACACGCTGCGCAGCTCGGACGAGCCGGTCGCACTCCTGACCGGCGACGACGCCCAGACCTGGCGCGCGGTCGCCCTCGCCGGATCGGCGAACGGGCGCGGTGAGGTCGCCGTGGCGATCGCGGACCCGACCGACGAGGTCGTCGCGAAGCTGGAGGCGCGTCTCGGGCGGCCGGTCCACGCTCGGTTGTGCGACGAGGAGACGCTCGACGAGCTGCTCAACCGCGTATACGCAGACGCCGACGCGGAGGACGTCACGCGGGCGCTGCGCGAAACGGCGCCCGAGCTGTCGGCCTTCCGCACCAGGCTCTCGCTCGCGCAGGCGCTCGCCGGGTTCGCGCTCGGCTTCCTGCTCGTCGTCGGGGTGCTGACCGATCTCCTACTCACCGCGACGGTGCTCGTGGCGTTCGCCACGGCGTTCTTCGTGACCTCGACGGGGTTCCGGTTGTGGGCCGCCCGGCAGGGATTCCGGCCCGGCGCGACGATCGATCCGCTGCCCACCGAGCTGGCGGCCATGGACGAGCGGGCGCTCCCGATCTACACCGTGCTGCTCCCGCTCTACAAGGAGAAGGCGGGGACCGTCCGCGCGCTGTTCGACGCGCTGTCGCGGATGGACTATCCGAAGCACAAGCTGGACGCGCTCCTGTTGATCGAGGCCGACGACGACCAGACGCGCGCCGCGATCGAGAAGGTCGGTCGGCCGGCGTGGATGCGCGTGCTGCCACTGCCGCCCGGCACGCCCCGCACGAAGCCGCGGGCGATGGGGATCGGGTTGCGCTACGCGAAGGGGACGCTCGTGGCCGTCTACGACGCGGAGGACAAGCCGGATCCGACCCAGCTCAAGAAGGCGGCCTGGGGCTTCGAGCGCGTGGACTCGTCTGTCGCCTGCCTGCAGGCGAAGCTGGGCTACTACAACCCACGCCAGAACGTGCTGACGCGCTGGTTCACGCTCGAGTACGACGCGTGGTTCAACATCTTCCTCCCCGGCCTGCACCGCATCGGCGCGCCGATCCCGCTGGGGGGACGTCGAATCACTTCCGCCGCGAGGCGCTCGAGGAGTGCCTCGGGTGGGACCCGTACAACGTCACCGAGGACGCCGACCTCGGGTTGCGCTTCGCGCGTCTGGGATTGACCACGACGATGCTCGAGTCGACCACCGGCGAGGAGGCCAACAGTCAGGTGCCCAACTGGCTGCGCCAGCGCTCGCGCTGGAGCAAGGGGTACATGCAGACCGTGCTCGTCCACACGCGCCGGCCGTGGACGCTGGTGCGCGAGCTCGGGCCGAAGGCCACGGCGGGATTCCTGCTCACGCTCGGCGGCACGTTCGTCACCGCGCTCCTGGCCCCGGTGTTCTGGCTGCTCCTGCTCCTCTGGTGCTTCTTCCAGCCCGATTGGATCGCGGCGCTCTTCCCCGGACCGATCTACTACGCCGCGCTCGATCTGCCTCGTCGGAGGCAACTTCGCGCTCGTGTTCCTCAGCCTCGGCGCGGCGGTGGGCCGCGGCCACGACGACCTCGCCCCGTACGCGCTGCTGACCCCCTGCTACTGGGTGCTGATGAGCGCCGCCACCTACCTCGCGCTGTTCGAGCTCTTCTTCCGCCCGTATCACTGGCACAAGACCGAGCACGGCCTGCACCTGGCGGAGGAGGCGGCATGAGCGTCAGCGTTCCGCTGGCGGCGCCGCGTCTGGCGACCACCGCTGGGCGGCGCCGGCGCATCAACGGCGCCGTCGCCATCTTCGTGCTGGTCTTCGCCGTCGAGTTCGCGTTCGGGATGTGGATGGCGGCGAGAGGCTTTCGCTGGAACGACTCGATGTCGCGGTCCGCGAGCGCGCTGTCCGTCCTGTACAGCGCCGATCCGAAGCTCGCGAACATCGGATTCGTCTGGCCTCCGTTGCCCACGCTGCTCGGCGTATTCTGGGCGCTCCTCTATCCGATCTGGCCCGGCATCGTCTCGAGCGGCGCGTCGGCCGCCCTCAGCACGGCCACGTGCTCCGGCGCGACAGCGGCGATGCTGCTCCTCACGGCGAGGAAGCTCGGGCTGTCGAACCCGATCGGCTGGGCCTTCGCGCTCCTCGTGGCGGCGAACCCCATGCTGTTCCTCTACGGGAGCAACGGGATGCCGGAGGGCGTCGCAGCTCCGTTCCTGATCGGAGCCGTGTGCGGCCTCACGCTGTTCTGGCACTCCGGTGAGCGCGTGTGGATCGCCGCCGCGGGCGTGGCGATCGGCCTCGCGGTCGCCTCCGAGTATCCGGCCGTGCCGTATGGCGGCGCCGTCTGCATGGCGCTCGTCGCCGGAATCCTCTGGAGCTCGGAGGCGCGTGTATGGGCGCCGCTGGGGCGGGCCCGCGCGATCGAAGGGCTGGGGCTGCTGCTCGTCGTGCCACCGGTCTTCATCGGGCTTCTCTGGCTCGGATTCAACGCCGTGATCATGGGCGATCCGCTCGACTTCATGTACGGCGACTACGGCTACGGGACCTTCCAGCGCTCCGCCGACCCCGACGGTCCCGTCGCGTACGTGACGGGCGACCCCGTCGGGGCGCTGGCGCTCGTGGGCGAGCGGGTCTTCCCGTTCCTGATCCCGCTGGCGCTCATCCTGCTGATGCGGCTCGTCGACGGGCGCTTCTGGCGGGTCAACACGCTCTGCGTGACGCTGCTGGGCCTGAGCGTGCCGCTGGGCATGGTCGTCCCGCTGGCGATCCTCGGCTCCCCCATGGGGTTCCTGCGGTATCTCGTCTACCCGCTGTTCGTCGCCGCGGGCTGGGGGCTGTACGAGATCGCGATCAGCCGGCGGCGCCGCGCTGCCGTCGCGCTGATCCTGGGCGGCTGGCTCGCTGCGGTCCCGGCCGCGCTCTGGATCATGACCGATGCCAGGCTCGGGCCGGAGGAGCAGCCTCGAGCTGAAAGCCGTGGCGCACGGGCTCGACGGGGACGACTCGGGCACCCCCCCCCTCGGCATGCGAGCGCCGGTCGCGCGGTACCTCGAGAGCGAGATCCTTCCCGAGGGCCGGAACGTCGTCTTCGACTCGGTCGCGGGGGGATCGATGATCGCGGTGCAAATCCGCCCCGCCCACATATCGCAGCTGATCAACACGTTCGATCGGCGGTTCAAGGAAGCGATCGCCAACCCGGGCAGCCACGACGTCGGCTACTTCCTGATGCCCGATCCGGCGGGAACTCCGACAGCCGCCATCGGCCGCGCGTACCCGAGGCTGTGGGACGGCGGGCAGCCCGGTTTCCGGCTGGTGAAGACGCTGGCGACGCCGCTCGAGAAGTGGCGCATCTATGCCGTGCAACCGGGCGCCCGGCGCTGCCGACACCGAACGGAGGTGGCGGATGACCGTGACCGTGCCACACAACGGCTCGAGCCTGCAACCCGGACCCCGCCCGCGGACCACGACGCCGCCCACAGGCCCGGTGGGCATGGCGGTGATCGGAGCCGGCTACCGGGGGCCCAACATCGTGCGCAACGCCCTGGCGTCGCCCGCGACGGACCTGAAGTGGGTCTGCGACCGCGAGCTGGGACGGGCGCGGCATGTGGTCGGGGAGCAAAGCGCCATCCGGGTCACGCCGGACATTGACGACGTGCTCGCCGACGAGTCGGTGGAGGCGGTGGCGATCGCCACACCGCCGGCGACCCATGCGGAGATCGCCCTCCGCTGCATCGAGGCGGGCCGCCACCTGCTCGTCGAGAAGCCGCTCGCCGACTCCTTGGACGCCGGGCTGCAGATGGTCAGGGCCGCGGAGGAGCACGGCGTGGTCCTGATTGCGACCACACGTTCTGCTACACGCCGGCGGTCCAGAAGATCCGGGATCTGGTGGCCGCCGGCGAGCTCGGGACGCCGCTCTACTACGACTCGGTCCGCGTCAACCTCGGGCTCGTCCAGGAGGAGGTCGACGTCTTCTGGGACCTCGCGCCGCACGACATCTCGATCGTCGAGTTCATCCTCGGGTCCGGGCGCGATCTGCTGACGGTCGCGGCGGAGGGCGCGGACCCGCTGGGCCTCGGGCACGCCTGCGTCGGCTACCTCACGATGCGGTACAGCGACGGCCTGCTGGCGCACTGCCACCTCAACTGGCTGAGCCCGACGAAGATCCGCACCACGATCGTCGGTGGCTCCGAGCGGATGGTCGTCTGGAACGACCTGCTGCCCGCCCAGCGCGTGAGTGTGTTCGAGTCGGGCGTCGATCTCGCGTCGCCGAATCCGACCTCTCGCCGGGCGAGCGGCGCCGCCGCAAGGTGTCCTACCGCATCGGCAGCATGGTCGCGCCGCCGCTCCGCGAGCGGGAGGCGCTGCTCGCAGTGCTGGAGGACTGGACCGGGCGATCCGCGAGCGGTGGCACGCCGATGACGGACGGTCACGCGGGCCTCCAGGTCCTGCGGGTGCTCGAGGCGGCTCAGGCATCGCTGCGCCAGGGCTTCGCTCCAGTCCCCCTGGCGTCGGTGGGGGCGGTCGCATGACGAACGGAGGACGTGTGATGATCGAACGTGCGCTGATCACCGGCGGGCTCGGCCTCGTCGGCTCGCACATCGCCGACCGCCTGGTCGAGCACGGCGCCGACGAGGTGATCGTGCTCGACGACCTGTCGCGGGGCCGCCGCGAGAACCTCGCCTGGGCCGAGGCGAACGGCAACCTCCGCGTGGTCGAGGGCGACATCCGCGACCGCGAGCTCGTCGCGCGACTGGCCGCGGGCGTGGACGTCGTGTTCCACCAGGCTGCGCTGCGGATCACGCAGTGCGCCGAGGACCCGCGGCTCGCCCTCGACGTGCTGGTCGACGGGACCTTCAACGTGCTGGAGGCGGCGGTCGAGGCGGGCGTCCGCAAGGTCGTCGCGGCGTCGTCGGCCTCCGTGTACGGGATGGCGCAGGCGTTCCCGACGCCCGAGGACCACCACCCGTATTCCAACGACACCCTCTACGGCGCCTCGAAGGCATTCAACGAAGGCCTGCTGCGCAGCTTCCGCTCCATGTACGGGCTCGACTACGTCGCGCTGCGGTACTTCAACGTCTACGGGCCTCGGATGGACATCCACGGCGTCTACACCGAGGTCCTCGTGCGCTGGATGGAGCGAATCGCCGCCGGCCAGCCGCCGCTGATCCTGGGCGACGGCCGCCAGACGATGGACTTCGTCCACGTCGACGACGTCGCCCGCGCGAACCTGCTGGCCGCCGACGGCGACGTCAGCGGCGAGGTCTTCAACGTCGCCAGCGGGAGCGAGACGAGCCTCACCGAGCTCGCTCAAGCGCTGCTCGAGCGATGGGCTCGGACCTGCAGACGGAGTACGGGCCGGCGCGCACGGTCAATTCGGTCGCGCGCCGGCTAGGCGACACGACGCGGGCGCGCGAGCGGCTGGGCTTCGAGGCCGAGGTCGGGCTGGACGAGGGTCTGCGAAGCCTCGTGGACTGGTGGCGGGCCGAGCGCGGGGAGGTGGCGGTCGCATGGACGTGATCCCGATCATGCGCCCCTGGCTGGGGGCTGAGGAGGCGGTGGCGGTCGGAGGCGTACTGGCCTCCGGCTGGATCGCGCAGGGTCCGAAGGTCGCCGAGTTCGAGGCTGCGGTATGCGGCGCGCTGGGCGCGCCGCACGGCGTGGCGACCACGTCCTGCACGACCGCGTTGCACCTGGCCCTGCACGCGCTCGGGGTCGGCCCCGGCGACGAGGTCGTCGTGCCCTCGCTGTCGTTCATCGCCACGACGAACGCGCCGCGCTACGTCGGCGCGCGGCCCGTGTTCGCCGACGTGGACCTCGAGACGCAGAACCTGACGGCTGAGACGGTCGAGCGGGCGCTCGGCCCGTCGACGCGCGCGGTGATCGTCGTCCACCAGGCGGGCATGCCGGCGGACGTGGACGCGATCGCCTCGGTCTGCGGGCCGCGCGGCGTCGCGGTCATCGAGGACGCCGCTTGCGCGATCGGGTCGACCTACCGCGGTCGTCCCGTCGGGGCGGGCGACAACCTCGTGGCGCTCAGCTTCCATCCTCGCAAGCTCATCACCACCGGAGAGGGCGGCATGCTGCTGACGAGCGACGCGGCGCTCGCCCGGCGGCTGCGGCGCCTGCGCGAGCACGGCATGGCCGTCGTCGGCGCATGATCGCCACGCCAGCCGGTCCGTCGTCGTCGAGGCGTACGAGGAGCTCGGCTTCAACTACCGGATGACGGACATGCAGGCCGCCGTCGGCCTGGTGCAGCTCGGCAGCTCGACGCCATGGTTGCCGAGCGCCGCGCGCTCGCGAGCGCTACCGCGACGCGCTCGGGACATCGCGGGCCTGCTCCTTCCGGCTGACCCGCCGTACGGCACGACGAACTACCAGTCCTACGTCGTCCGGCTCGACGACGAGCTGCCAATCGAGCGGGACGCCGCATGAAGCAGCTGCCGACCGGGGCATCGCCACCCGGCGGGGGATCATGGCGGCCCATCTTGACCGGCCTGCGCGGACCCTCCCGCCCCGCAGCTTCCGGTGACGTCGCGCTTCGCCCGCCGCTCGCTCATCCTGCCGCTGTATCACGGCATGGAGGCGGCCCAGGTGCAGCGGGTGGCCGAGGCGCTCGCGCCGCTGCGTGCAGGAGGTCCCGGCATGGCGGTAGCCGCGCACATCGAGCCCGTCGCCTGCGCCGGACACGCGGCCGCTGCTGAGCGTCGGCCTCCGCCGATGACGAGGCCGGCGTCATCGACGGCACGCTCGCGCGGATCGCGGCGCTCGACGACGAGCTCACCCATCGGATCGAGGTGATCGTCGTCAGCGATGGGTCGACCGACGCCACGTGTCGACCACGCCTGCGAGGCTCGCGGCGTGGTCTCGAGGGCAGGGTCGTTGAACTCGCCGCGAACGTTGGCTCGCACGCCGCGATCCGCTGCGGGCTCCGCTACTCGCCGTCGACCTGGTGGCCATCATGGCGGCCGACGGCCAGGATCCCCCGGAGGCGCTACCCGCCATGCTCGAGCGGTTGAGCCCGGAGCTGGACGTCGTATGGGGGCGGCGGGAGGAGCGCCGCAACGATGACGGGGTCTCCCGCGTCGCGGCCGCTGCTTTCTACCGGATGTTCCGCGTGCTGACGGGCCTTGACTACCCACCGTCGGGTCTCGACTTCCTCGTCGTCCGTCGCCGCGTGGTCGACGCCGTGCTCAAGCACTCCCACGCGCAACACCTCGCTGGACCTGCTCATCTGCGCTTCCGTTTCGCGCAGGCGTTCCTGGCACTACCACCGCGGCCCGCGCGCGGGCGGATCGCTCGAGTTGGACGCTGCGCAAGCGCGTCAAGCTCGCCGTCGACATGCTCGCGGGCTGCTTGGTGGCGCCGATCCGCATCGCGTCGCTCGTCGGCATCCTGGCCGGGCTCCTGGGCATCGTGCTGGGGGGCGTGACGCTGGTGCGGCTGCGCTCGGCGCCGTTCCGCCTTCGGCGGCGTCGCTCATGGTCGTCACCTCGTTCATGGGCGGCCTGATGCTCGTGGCGATCGCCTTCCTCGGCGAGTACGTATGGCGGATCCTCGACGAGGTGCCGGGCGCTCTCGTCTTCATCGAGGCGCGCCATGAACAGCCCGCGAGCCGCGACCCGCGGGAGAACAAACTCACACTCGATCGCGAGGTGGTGCAGCGGCCATGACGGCCATCGCTCCCAACGCTGGACCGGAGGATCGACGAGCGGCTCATGGGAGCGTTCGGCGAGCCGCGGGACGCACGGCTCTACCGGCGGATGCGCTTCATCCGGCGGTTCGAGTAGACACGTCTCGCGCTGGTTCGAAGAGGGCTCCTGAACGGAACGACGCATGTATGCATCGGCCAGGAAGCCGACAGCGTCGGGTTGATGGAGCACCTGCGCGACGGCCGACCACCTGTTCTCCCAATCACCGCTGCCACGGCCATTTCCTCGCCTGGTCCGGGGATGCCTTCGGCCTGCTCGCGGAGATCATGGGCAAGCCCGCGGGGCTGTTGCGCGGGCCATCGGGGGCAGCCAGCACATCTGCGCACCGGGCTTCAAGTCCAACGGAGTCCAGGGTGGCATCGTCCCGGCGGCGGCCGGCATCGCTCTCGCGCAACAGCTCAGGGGCTCCGACGGCCTGAGCGTCGTCTTCCTCGGTGACGGCACGCTGGGCGAGGGCATCGTGTACGAGACGCTCAACCTGACCGCCCGTGGCAGCTGCCGCTGCTGCTCGTGCTCGAGGACAACGGCTGGTCGCAGAGCACGCCGAGCAGCCTCAACCTGGCGGGAGAGGTCGCGGCGCGATTCACCGCGTTCGGGGCTGCCGGTGCGTCGAGGTCGCCACCACCGACGTGCTCGAGGTCGAGGCGGCGGCCGGCGAGTCGGTCGCCGGTGTCGTGCCAGGCAGGGTCCCGGCGTTCTCGTGATCCACACCTACCGCCTCTGCCATCACTCGAAGAACGACGACCACAGGCCCCTCGACGAGGTGCAGCTGCGGTGGGCGTACGACCCGCTGGTTGTGCACGCGACCCGCCTGGACGCAGACGAGTGCGCAGGCATCGACCGGGAGGTCGACGATGCCCTGGAGGACTGCGTGAGCCGGGCGAGGCAGCTGTGATCTACGCCCGCGCGCTCGGCGACACGTTGCGCCACACGCTGGAGGCCGATGCCCGCGTCGTCGTGCTCGGCGAGGACCTCCCCGACCCGTACGGGGGCGCCTTCAAGGTCACGCGCGGATTGAGCACCGATTCCCGACGCGCGTGCGGACCACCCCGATCAGCGAAGCCGCGATCGCCGGGGTCTCCGCCGGGCTCGCCCTGGCCGGCTTTCGCCGATCGCCGAATCATGTTCGGCGACTTCCTCCCCTGTGCTTCGACCAGATCGCCAACCACATCGCGAAGTACGGGGCGATGTACGACGGCGCCGCGCTGCCCGGTCGTCGTCCGGACCCCGTCGGGCGGAGGACGCGGCTACGGCCCCACGCACAGCCAGCCTGGAGAAGCACTTCCTCGGCGTCCCGCACCTGCGCGTGGTCGCCGGGTCGCTGTGGCATGACCCGGTCGCGCTGTTCGACGGCTTCCTGGCGGACGACCTGCCTGTCCTGCACATCGAGCACAAGCTGCTGTATCCGCTGCACCTCGCCACCGACGGCGAGGCGCCGCCTCGCGACGATCAGCCACGACGGCTCGGACGGCTCCCGCCACCGTCTGACTCCGGATGGTCGCGCGCGAGGATTGCTCGCTGAGCGTCGTCGCCTACGGATATCAGGCGGAGTTGGCCCGACGCGTGCTCGATCGGCTGGCGATCGAGGAGGAGCTCTTCGCCGAACTGCTCGTCCCGGCGCAGCTGTCGCCGGTCGACTGGGCCCCCATGGAGCGTTCGGTCTGCGTCACCGGCAGTCTGCTGACCGTCGAGGAGTCCACCGGCGGCTGGTCGTGGGGCACCGAGTTGGCGGCCGAGCTGGGCTCCCGGCTGTTCGGGCGCCTGCGCCGAGCTCCCTCCGTGCTCGCGAGCGCAAGGGCCGTCATCCCGAGTGCACCTGACCGGGAGGCCGAGACGCTGGTGGGCGAGCGACAGATCGAAGCGGCCGTCAGAGAGGCTGCGGCATGAAGCCGGTCATGGTCCCCACGACCGACGTCAACAGCGAGACGGCGATCGTGACGGCCTGGGACGTCCCAGACCGTGCGCAGGTCCGAGCCGGGGAGCTCGTGCCCGAGGTCGAGACGAGCAAGGCGGTGCTGGACGTCGTGGCCCCGGATTCGGCTACCTGTTGCGGGGCGCGGAGTTGGGAGGAGGTATCGCTGGCTGAGCCGCTCGCGTATGTGTTCCCGAGCCCGACGCGCTCCAAGCGCACGCCTCCAGGCTGATGGCGGCGGCCATGCGGTCGCGGCTGCGACACCCGACGCGTGCGTGCGACGGCACCCGCGACCGCCGCGCCGCAGAACTGGGCGTCGACCTGGCCTCGCTCGCCACCGGCGAGCTGTCACGGTGAAGATGGTGGAGGCCGCCGCGGGCACCGGAGCGAGCACGCCCCCGCCGGAGCTCCCCTTGCCGCTTGACGCGCCGAGCGGCGTGGAGCGGGTGGCAGTCATCGGAGCAGGGTTCGGAGCGAACCAGGTGATCGACATCTTCGCCACCGACCCGACCGGTCTCACGCCCCGGAGGGGAAGGCAACAAGCGGTCGCGGTCATAGACGACGACAAGCGCCGGTGGGGGGAAGGTTGGCAGGGGTTCCCATAGTCGGCGGCGCGCAGCACTTGGAGGGCCTGTTCGCGAGCGGCCGTTTCGACTCCGCCGTGATCGCGATCGGCACCTCGATACCGGCCCGGACACGGTATCGGAGCTTTGCGGTGCCCTCGGCATCCCGCTCACCAACGCCATCGATCCGACCGCCCGGGTCTGCACCGGCGTGGAGCTGGGGACCGGGCTCATCTGCGCCCACTGCCATTTCGGCGTCGGCACGCGCATCGGGGACAACAACATGCTGTCCGCGCACAACTCCTTCGATCATCACAACGTTCTCGGGACGGACATCACGACCGGACCCGGCTGCGCCGACGCCTGGGGCCTGGTGAGCATGGGTGATCGCGTGCGCCTGGGGATGGGCATCTGCATCGAGCCCCACGTGGAGATCGGATGCGGCGCGCAGGTGGCGTCGGGAGCCGTGGTTCAGGTGGAGTGGGTCTCCCAGGCACATGCGGCAAGCGGCACGTCGCCACGACGACCACCGTTCCTATCCGGCTCCCCGGCCGGCTCATGAACGGATCGGGCTAGGCAGCGATGTCGATCACACGCGTCTCCGATCCGGCGACCGGCGAGCGGCGGGACCGGACGCCGCCGTCCCAGACCGGCGCCCAGCCGATGCGGCGGGCGTTTCTCCTCGTGCTCACGGCGATCGTCCTGGGACTCGCCGGCCTGTACCTCGTGCGGGCGGCGCTCGTGGACGTCGGCGGCTTCACGCTTGGCAGCGCCAGCGCGCTACCCCACCTCGCCGAGTTGACGCTGGATTGGCGCTTCTGGACCGGGGGAGCGCTGCTCTTCACGATCATGCTCATCGGCCTCGAGTTGTACGGCAGCGAGGAGCTGTCGAAGGTCGTCCCGCTCTACAGCCTCAGCTACGTGCTCATCGCACTGATCGGGCAGGTGTTCCTCGACGAGCGCGTCACGCTCGAGCGCTGGGTCGGCATCGTCACGATCGTCACCGGCGTCGTCGTACTACTGCGCTCATGAGGCAGCGCCGCGTCCCGACGACCGACGTGACCGTCGAGATCGGCGCCGGCGTCCACACCACCGCGCCGATCAGGCGGGGCCGGGAGTAGCCGGTCGCGATGGCCCGGGCGCTCTTCCTGGTATTGGCGGCGATCGCCTGCGGGCTGGGGGGCCTCTACCTCTGCGAGCCGCGCTCGTCGAGGTCGGCGGCTTCGCGTTGGGAAGCCCAACCGCCACTCGCCAGCTGCGGCGCCTTGTCCGGACATCGCGGTTCTGGGCCGGCGGCGCGCTCATTCTGGTCGTGCTCCTCGTGAGCCTGGACCTCTACGGCAGCGAGGAGCTGTCGCAGGTCGTGCCGCTCTACAGCCTCAGCTACGTGCTCATCGCGCTGATCGGACAGCTGTTCCTCGGCGAGCGGGTGACGCTCCGGCGATGGATCGGGATCCTGACGATCGTCACGGGGGTCGTCGTGCTGCTGCAGTCCTGAGAATCGCCACGCCTCGCGTACGCGAGCCGCGGTGTACGCAAGGGGTCGGCCGCGGATGCGCGCTGTGGCGATCTACGCCTTGTTGGACCGTCCGCGCGCGCGGAGAATTAGCGACGGGGCGATGGGGCGTCCGTCCTCGCAAGGGGGTCGGCCGCCGGCCGCACGCGGCCAAGGCCCCGTTATCCGCCTGTGTGGAGGAGAGTGACGTGAGCGTCCTTCGCTTCTTGTACGACGTGCCCTTCGCTCGATTCGGTCGAGGGACATCGAAGCTGCGCGCGCGCACGCGCGAGGGCCGCACCGGATTCTGGCTGGTGATCGCGTTCTGCTTCGCGCTGGCGCGCCGGGGGTCGCGGCGGCCCACGAGGCCGCTTCGGGGGAGGGCCACGCGGAGCAGGACAGCGTCGCGCTGATGGACGCCGCGACGGAGAGCCGGCTCGCGGACGAGACCGTGGCGCGCTCGAGCGCCGACGCGACGGCGGCCGCGGCGGCCGTCGTCGGCAACGAGGGCGAAGTCGGGCAGTGGGGCCCGCTCACGGACTGGCCCGTCGTCGGCATCCATGTCGCGCTGTTCTCCGACGGGAAGGTGCTGGCCTGGGACGCCTTGAACCTCAACGACCAGAGCTACACCAAGACGACGGATCACACGTTCACGCGGGCGACCGTGTTCGACCCGGCGACGGGCACGCAGACGGCGGCGTGGGTCTCCGGCCACAACATCTTCTGCGCCGGACTCGCCCATCTGACGGACGGAACCCTCTTCACCGCCGGCGGGAACGCGGATCAGTTCTCCAACGGCATCGTCAATACCTACACGTTCAGCCCCGCGTCCAATGCCTGGACGCTCGGCGCCGACATGCAGTACCCCCGCTGGTACCCGTCAGTGACGCCCTTGACCAACGGCGAGATGCTGATCACCGGCGGCCGCCCCTGGCTGCCCGAGGCCCGCCGAACGGACGGCAGCCTCCGAACGCTGTCCGAAGCGTGGATGGACGTGCCGTTCTACCCGTGGATGGACGTCGCGCCCGATGGCCGCGTCTTCTACTCAGGTCCCGACGACAACCTCCGCAAGCTGGATCCGGCCGGGACCGGAACATGGCAGAGCTTCGGTCCGCGCGGCGATGGGGAGAACCGAGACTACGGGAGCCACGCCCTCTATGACGTGGGCAAGATCCTCGTCGCCGGTGGCGGTCCGTCGTCGCGCACGGCGCGCACGATCGATATGAACGGGACCACGCCCCAGGTTTCCACGACATCGCCGATGGCCTTCGGGCGGCGCCAGTTCAACCTCACGACGCTCGCCGACGGGACCGTCCTCGCGACGGGCGGCAACTCGACGGGGACCCATTACATCGACATGAACGGGGGCGTCTATCAGGCGGAGCTCTGGAACCCCGCGACCGGCCAGTGGAAGACGCTCGCCGCGGAGCAGGTGACGCGCCAGTACCACTCGAGCGCACTGCTGCTGGCCGATGGCCGTGTGTTCTCGTCCGGGGGCGGGATCTGCGACGACTGCGACACGGTCGGGCTACCTGGGCAAGAACGCGCAGATCTTCACTCCGCCGTACCTGTTCAAGAAGGACGGGTCGGGCCAGCTCGCGCCGCGTCCGCAGATCTCTGCCGCGCCGAGCGCGCTGCCCTACGGCGCCACGTTCCAGATCTCGACAGCGAATTCGGCCTCGATCCGCAAGGTGGCGCTCCTGCGGCTCGGGGCCGTGACGCACTCGGTGAACTTCGAGCAGCGCTACGTGCCGCTTCCCTTCAGCGCGGGCGCCGGCCAGCTGACCGCGACCGTGCCGCAGAACGCGAACGTGGCACCGCCGGGTGTCTACATGCTCTTCATCGTCGACGACGCCGGCGTGCCGTCGGTGTCGAAGATGGTGCGGATCAGCAGCGACGCACCGCCGCCGCCTCCGCCGCCTCCGCCGTCGAACCAACCGCCGTCAGCGAGCATCACGTCGCCCGCTGAGGGCGCCGTCTTCCCGTGGAAGCCGACGATCACCATCACCGCGGTCGGTCGTCCGATCCCGACGGCAGCGTGACCGCGGTCGAGTTCCGCGACGGCACTTCGGTGCTGGGCCGGGACACGTCCGCTCCCTACTCCTACACCTGGAGGAACGCGCCGCCAGGAAAGCACATCCTCAGCGTGCGCGCGACGGACAACAGGGGCGCCGTGACGACGAGCGCGCCGGTCAACATCACGGTGCAACCGAAGGGCCGGATACGATCACGCCCATCGGAACGGTCGGAGACGTCCTGAGTGCGCGCGACGTGGTCCGAGCGGGTGACGACGAGCACGCCCGCGACGACGTCACGAGCGCGGCATCGACGGCCGAACCCCCGCGGCGCTATGAGCGCTCGGCTCGCGAGCGCTGCTCGTTCGCTTCAATGCGGATGGAGGCCGACTCCGCTCCGAGCTGCCGGCCGCTGCCGTTGCTCGGTGAAAGCGCGGCGGGAGCGGCGTCTGCGGCGTCAGGCTCCGGTACCGCGGCGTCGCTCATACCGTGCAGCAGCGGCTTGATCAGATCGATCGGCAGCGGGAAGACGACCGTCGAGTTCTGATTCACCCCGATCTCGCTCAGCGTCTGGAGGTAGCGAAGCTGGATCGTCGCTGGGTTGCGGCTGATGACGTCGGCCGCCTCGCCCAGCCGCGCCGCGGCCTGGAATTCGCCCTCCGCGTTGATCACCTTCGCACGGCGCTGACGCTCGGCCTCCGCCTGGCGGGCCATCGCCTGCTGCATCGTCGCCGGGATCTCCACGTCCTTGATCTCGACGACCGTCACCTTGATTCCCCAGGGCTCGGTCTGCTCGTCGATGATCTGTTGGAGGTCCTCGTTGAGCCGCTCGCGCTCGGACAGCAGCGTGTCGAGCTCGGCCTTGCCGAGGATCGAGCGCAACGTGGTCTGGGCGATCTGCGAGGTGGCGTGCAGATAGCTCTCCACCTCGAGCACCGACGCGTTGGCATCGATCACGCGGAAGTACGCGACCGCGTTCACGCGCGCGGTCACGTTGTCGCGCGTGATGACGTCCTGTGGCGGGATCGTCAGCGTCACCGTGCGCAACGAGACCCGCTCCATGCGGTCGATCCCCGGGATGAGCAGCACGAGCCCCGGCCCTCGCTCGGCCATGACGCGGCCCAGGCGGAACACCACGCCACGCTCGTACTCGCGCAGGACGCGCACCGACGCCGCAGCGAGCGCCGCCAGCACGGCCACGACGACCAGCACCGCCACCACGAGCCCTTCGATCATGGTCCGACCTCCCATTCCTCGGCGCGGCGGACCGTCAGCGTCAACCCGTCGACGCGCTCCACCACCACCGGCTCGCCGCTCGTCAGCGCGCGGTCCTGCTCGATCACCGAGGCTCGCGCGCGCCACAAGGCGCCGTCGACGAACACCTGCCCGTTGCGAACCTCGCCGAGCCGGCCGACCAGCGCTCGCGAACCGCTGCGCAACGGCGTGCGGCGAACGGCGAGGCCCTTGCTGGTGACGAACCAGACGTACGCGGCGCCGATCGCTGTGACACAGAGCGCGGCGGGAACGATCAGGAGCGGCCCGGCACCCGCCCCGGCCACCGAGAGCACGACGCCGACCACGAGCGCGAGCACACCGGCGCTCCCCAGGACGCCGAAGCCGGCCACATGCGCCTCCGCGACCAGAAGCGCGACTCCGATGACCAACAGGGAAATGCCAGTCTCGACCATCTTTGCCCCTTCTTCCACCGATGGTACTCCGCATCGATGGTGGTCGGCGACGGATCTGCCCTGCGCCATTGCCGGCGGTGCGCTGGAGCTGGATCGGACCGTCGCGGGACAGCAGCGGCGCGGCGCCCGCGGATCTGCGGCGGACGGCGGCGCCGGCTGAGCGGTGTGCTCAGCCGGCGCGCGAGCGGGCATCCCGCGACCCCACCGGGGCCGCGGCCACCCTCGCCGGGGCGGACGGACAGCCGCTCGGGTGCCTAGCGCGGCTCGAGGTCGAGCGAGCAGGAGTTGATGCAGTAGCGCAGCCCGCCCTTGTCGCGCGGGCCGTCGTCGAACACGTGGCCGAGGTGGCCGCCGCAGTGCTTGCAGACGACCTCGGTGCGGCGCATGCCGTACGAGTTGTCCTCGCGCACCTCGACGTTCTCGGTCAGCTTGGGCTCGGTGAAGCTCGGCCAGCCGGAGCCGGACTCGAACTTGGTCGCAGAGTCGAACAGCTCGGCGCCGCAGCCCGCGCAGCGGTAGACGCCGTCGTCATGGCAGTCCCAGTAGCGGCCGGTGAAGGCCCGCTCGGTCCCGGCCTGACGCAGCACCTGATACTGCTCGGGCGTGAGCTCCTCGCGCCACTCCGCGTCGGTCTTGATGTTCTCGGTAGCCATGCCCACAGGGTAATCCGCGGAGCTTGCGAAACCCTGACGCGGCGCGCTTCAGCGCGTCGCGGCGGAGAGGCCGAGCCGGTGCGCCACGGCCGCCGCCTCGACGCGCCCGGAGACCCCGAGCTTGGCGAGGATCCGGGACACGTGGACCGACGCGGTCTTCTCGCTCATGAACAGCGTCTCGCCGATCACGCGGTTCGTCCGCCCCTCGGCGACGAGCAGCAGCACCTCGAGCTCGCGCGGCGTGAGCCCCAGGCGGGCGACGGGGGAGTCCTCGGCCGGCGCCGCGGCGGGCGCGGGCTCGGCGCCGAGGTCGATCCGCGCGCGCCGCGCGAGCGCGGCGACGTCGTCGCCCAGCAGGCCGGTGCCCATCGCCTCCGCGGCCGCGTGGGCGGCGCGCAGCGGCACGGCGGCCGCGGCGCGGTCCCCGCCGGTGACGTGCGCCTCGCCGGCGCGGTAGCGCGCGTAGGTCGCGGGGATCGGGAGCCCGAGGTCGTCGAACCGGCGCGCGACGTCCTCCCACCCGCCGGGATCGGCCGGCGCGTCGCCGAGCAGCGTGCGGCGGCGGCGGCGCTCGGCGTCGGCCATCGCGCACCAGGCGCCGGCCTCGTCGAACCACGGGCAGGCGCCGGCGCGCCCGCGCAGGCCGTCGTCGACGTCGTCGAGCGCGGGCTCGTAGGCCTCGCCGAGCGCCTGGGCGCGGCCCGCGACCTCGGCCTCGACGCGCTGCACCATCCACGCCATCCGCAGGAGCCGCGTGGCCTCGTCGGAGTGCGCGATCCGCTCCGCGGCGGCGCGCAGCACGCCGCGCGCGTCCTCCAGCCGGTCCTCGCGCACGGCCAGCTCGACCTCGAGGTCGGCGCGCGGCTCGACCCACTGCGGCTCGGCCGGCGTGCCGACCAGCGCGCAGAGCTCGGCGCGGACGCCGTCGAGGTCGCCGGTCAGCAGCGCGATCCGCGCGCGCGTCTCGCGCCAGAACAGCCAGGCGTAGGAGACCGCCTCGCCGGGGACGCGCCCCGGCAGGGCGGCGCGCGCCTCGGAGAGCCGCCCGAGGCGGAGGAGCAGCGACGCCTGCTGGATGGTCAGGAACGCGTCGAACGTCGAGCGCTCGGGCCGCTCGCCGAGCGTGCCGACCTCGCCGCTCACGACCTCCAGCGCCTCATCGGTGTGCCCCGCGAGGTCGAGCGCCTCGGACAGGTTGACCGCGGCCCGGCTCTTGTCGGCCGGCCGCCGCGCGCGCCCGTAGGCGGTGCGCAGCGTCGCGATGCCCTCGTCGACCTCGCCGAGCCCGGCGCGCGAGAAGCCGAGGGTGTTGAGCGCCTGGACCTCGATCCCCTCGTCGCCGACCGTGCGCGCCTCGTCGACGGCGCGGGTCGCGGTCTCGCGCGCCTGGCGGAGATCGCCGAGCAGCATCTCGACGCCGGCGCGGGTCTGCAGGACGCGGGCGCGCTCGACGCTCGGGTGCGCGGGCAGCAGCTCGACCGCGCGGTCGAACGCCGCGAAGCTCTCCTCCGCCTCGCCGCCGACGCGGAGGAAGTTGCCGACGCGCTCGTACAGGCCCGCGGCGCGCAGCGGGTCGGCGTCCGCGTCGACGTGGACGAGCGCCTCGCGCAGCAGCGCGACGGCGCGCGAGCCCTCGCCGCGGGCGCCGGCGCACGTCGCGCTCAGCCGCAGCAGCTCGACCCGGTCGATCCCGGTGATCGCCTCGGGGTCGGGCACGCGGTCCCACAGCCCGAGCGCGCGCTCGAAGTGGCGCTGCGCGACCTCGTAGGCGTAGAGCCGCTTGGCGCCGACCCCGGCGCGCACGTAGGCGCCGAGCGAGCGGTCGAGCTGGTGGGCGGACTTCCAGTGGCAGGCGAGCTCGGCGGCGACCGTCGACTCGGCGACGTCGCCGAGCACCGACGGGTCGGCCTCGATCGCGCTCGCGAGCCGCGTGTGCAGGCCGGTGTCCTCGCCGGGGAGGAGGTCGCCGTGCACCGCCTCGCCGACGAGCGCGTGGCGGAACGCGTAGTGGCCCTCGGCGTCGATCACGAGCACCTGGTTGGCGACCGCCTCGCGCGCGCCCTCCATCACCTCGGCGGGCGACAGCTCGGCGACCGTCTCGAGCAGCGCGTGGGTGGCGGGGCGGTCGGCCACGGCGGCGATCCGGACGACGGCCTGGGCGGTCGGCGAGAGCCGCTCGACGCGCGCGATCAGCACGTCGCGCAGCGTCTCGGGCAGCAGCCAGCTGTCGCCCTCCTCGCTCGCCGCCAGCAGCTCCTCCGTGTAGAGCGGGTTGCCCTGGGAGCGGGTGAACAGGCGGTCGGTGAGCGCGCCGGCCGGCGCCGCGCCGACGATCCCCTCGAGCTGCGCGGCGACCTCGGTGCGGCTGAAGCGCTCGAGCCCGATCCGCTCGACGCCCGACGCGCGCTCGAGCTCCGCGAGCAGCGGGCGGAGCGGGTGGCGGCGGTGCAGCTCGTCGCTGCGGTAGGTGACGGTCAGGCACACGCGCTCCTCGCGCGCGCTGCGGACGAGGAAGGTGATGAAGTCGCGGGTGCCGCCGTCGGCCCAGTGCAGGTCCTCGATCGCGAGCAGGACCGGCTCGCCGCGGCCGAGCTGGTCGAGCAGGCCGAGCAGCGCCTCGAACACCCGGCCCTGGCGGGCGCGCGGCTCGTCGTCCTCGCGCGTGCCGGTGCCGCCGAGCTCCGGCAGCAGCTCGGCGAGCGCGTTGCGCGTGGCCGCGGGCAGGGCCTCGGCCTCGGCGCCGGCGAGGCCGCGCGCGAGCGGGCGCAGCGCGGCGATCAGCGGCGCGTAGGGGATCTGGGCGCCGCCCAGCTCGAGGCACTGCCCGCGCAGCACGCGCATCCCGCGCGCACGCGCGCGTGATTCGAGCTCGCCGAGGAGCCGCGTCTTGCCGACGCCCGACTCGCCGCCGATGAACGCGAACGCCGGCTCGCCGCCGGCGGCGCGGGCGAGCGCCGCGTCGAGCGCCTCGAGCTCCGCGTCGCGGCCGACGAAGACCGGGGACGTCACACGGCGGGTCACGTCGGTCATGGTTGCGGACCGCCGGGCCGCTGATAAGTGGGGGAACCCCCACAGCGGCGCCCGCCTGGGGAGGGCGGGCGCCGCGTGGGGTTCGCGCCCGGCCGCGTGGGGAGCGCGGGCGGGCGGGGGACGATCACCGGCCGCGCAGGGACGCGGCGTGTGGGCGACCGAGAGAGAGGGATTCCGTTCCCGGGGCAGCGCGGCTGGGGACGCCGGACGCTGCAGCGCGGCGGGCCGAGACCCGCGCGCGGATCGAGCCGAACGGGCGCCGGACGCGACGCGGCGCGGCGGTTGCGCGCGGCGGTCTCACGGCGGGAGCGGTCGGCCTCGGTTGCGTAGATGATGTGGAGCGAGCCGTGCATCGTGGTCCTTTCGGCTGGAGTGGCACAGTCGAAGGTACGGCTGAGGCCCTGGCCCCACATCGGCAAGTCGAGCGCATGTAAGGGGTCCGGCCCCTTAGTCCTGACGACCGGACCCCTTAGGCGCTTCCCGCCCTACTCCTTGGGCTCCTCGGAGAGGATCCGGTAGAGCGAGCGGCGGGTCTCGGCGAGCACCTCGCGCGCCTCGGCGCGCTGCTCGTCGGTCCCCGAGTGGGTGAGCTGGAAGAGCGCCATGCCGATCTGCCGCATGGCGTCCATCAGCTCCCAGGCGCCCTCGGCCATGTCGCCCTTGACGGCGTCCCACGGCGTGCCGAGCTCCTCGCGGTGCTCCTCGACGTAGGCGCTGCCCTCGGCGGTCAGCGTGTAGGCCTTGCGACCCTCGCCGGCCTGCTCGACCAGCCCCTCGTCCTCCAGTTGCTGGAGGGCGGGGTAGACCGAGCCGGGGCTCGGGCGCCAGACGCCGTCGGAGCGCTGCTCGATCTCCTGCATCAGGCCGTAGCCGTTGCGGGGCTCCTCGGCGAGCAGGAGGAGCAGGGCGGCGCGGACGTCGCCGCGGCGGGCGCGGGGACCGCGCGGCGGGCCGAAGCCGGGGAAGCCGAACGGCGGCCCACCGTGACGGTGGCGTTGGCCGCGTCGCGGTCCGCCACCCCGGCCGGACATACCGAACCAGCCGAGAGAGCGCGGATCGAGCGCGGCGGAATGATGGGAATGCATCGCTTTCTCCAATCGGTTGTTGTTTACGCGATGCATCAACGATATATCGGAATAGTCGAATCGTCAACCCCTGTCCTGGGTATCCACCGGCTCATGACCGAGCAGAGCGAAGGCGGGCCTCAGCTCCAGAAGGGCCTCCAGCAGCGCCACATGACGATGATCTCCCTGGGCGGCGTGATCGGCGCCGGCCTGTTCGTGGGCTCCGGGGCGGTGATGAACGAGACCGGCCCGGCGGCGATCCTGTCCTACCTCGCGGCCGGCCTGCTCGTCGTCCTGGTCATGCGGATGCTCGGCGAGATGGCGGTCGCCAACCCGCGCGTCGGCTCGTTCATGGAGTACTGCCGCGAGGCGCTCGGCGACTGGGCCGGCTTCGCGGTCGGCTGGCTCTACTGGTACTTCTGGGCGATCGTCCTCGCGGTCGAGGCGGTGGCCGGCGCGGAGATCCTGCAGAACTGGCTGCCGGGGATCCCGATCTGGGTCATGAGCCTCGTGCTGATGACCGTCCTGACCGCGACGAACCTCTGGTCGGTCCGCTCGTTCGGCGAGTTCGAGTTCTGGTTCGCCTCGATCAAGGTCGCGGCGATCATCGTCTTCATCGCGATCGGGCTGGGCTGGCTGCTGGGGATCGGCGGCGGCGACTCGCCCGGCCTCTCGAACCTGACCGCGCACGGCGGCTTCTTCCCCGAGGGCGGGGTGACCGTGCTGTCCGGGGTCGTGGTGGTGATCTTCGCCTTCGTCGGGGCGGAGATCGTCACGATCGCGGCGGCGGAGTCCGACGAGCCCGAGCGCGCGGTCGCGCGGGCGACCAACGCGGTCGTCTGGCGCGTGCTGATCTTCTACGTGCTCGCGGTGGCGATCGTCGTGGCGATCGTGCCGTGGAACGACACCCAGCTCGGGAACTCGCCGTTCATCGCGGCGCTCGACGTGATCGGGATCCCGGGCGCGGCGGACATCATGAACGCGATCGTCGTCACCGCGGTCCTGTCGTGCCTGAACTCGGGCATCTACACGGGCTCGCGGATGCTGTTCGCGCTCGCGCGGCGCGGCGACGCGCCGCAGGCCCTGCTCGAGACCAACCGCCGCGGCGTGCCGGTCAAGGCGATCCTGCTGACGGTCACGATCGGCTTCCTGTCGGTCATCCTCGCCGCGATCTGGCCCGAGTCGGTGTTCCTGTGGCTGGTCAACTCGTCCGGCGCGGTGGCGCTGTTCTGCTACGTGCTGATCGCGTGCGCGGAGCTGAAGCTGCGGCGCCGGTTCGAGCGCGAGGACCCCGAGCGGCTGACGCTGCGGATGTGGTTCTTCCCGTGGCTGACGTACCTCAGCATCGCGGCGATGGTCGCGGTCATCGCGGCGATGGCGCTCGTCGACGACGTGCGCGCGCAGCTGTGGTGGAGCCTCGGGTCGCTCGCGGTCGTGCTCGGGCTGGCGTTCTGGCACGAGCGCCGGAAGACCGCGCCGGAGCCGAGCCCGGCGGGCGGCGGGCGCGCGGCCGCGACGTAGCGCCGGGACGAACTTCAACGGCGGGCATTGAAGGGGAGGGTCCCGGAGCGTGAAACGTCGAGATCGACGCGTCGGATCGCGACCGCTCGACGTTGTCCCCCTATACGGTGCAAAACGTCGATATCGGCGCGCGCGGCCGGAGGATCTCGACGTTTTGCGCCCTATGGCCGCACAACGTCGATCCCCGCCCGCACGACGCCGCGATATCGACGTTCTGCGGCCCCGCCGGGACCGGCTCCCCTCAATGCCCGCCGTTGAAGTTCGGGCTACACGGCCTTCCCGGGGTTGAAGACCCCGGACGGATCCAACGCCGCCTTGATCGCCCGGTGCAGGTCGTGCGCGTCGCCGAGCTCGCCCGCCAGGTACGGGCGCTTGAGCAGCCCGACGCCGTGCTCGCCCGTGATCGTGCCGCCGAGCGTGAGCGCCAGCGCCAGGATCGCCTCGAACGCGCCGCGCGCGCGCTCGACCTCGCCCGGGTCGCTCGCGTCGTAGACGACGGTCGGGTGCATGTTGCCGTCGCCGGCGTGGCCGAACGTGCAGATCAGGACGCCGAACTCGTCGGCGATCCGCGGGACGCCGTCGAGCAGCGCCGGGATCGCGCCGAGCGGGACGCCGACGTCGTCGAGCAGCGTCGCGCCGCGGTGCTCGAGCGCCGTGAAGGCGAGCCGCCGCGCGGCCATCAGCATCCGGCCCTCGGCCTCCTCGTCGCTGGTGACGACGAGGTCGGCGCCGGACTCCTCGCAGATCCGCGCCATCGCGGCGACCGCGGCGAGCGACTCGGCGCGGCCGTCGTCCGCGCGCGCGAAGACCATCGCCGCGGCGTCGGGATCGAGCTCCTGCGGCTGGAACGCCTCGACCGCGCGGATCGTCTGCCGGTCCATCAGCTCGAGCAGCGACGGCCGCTGCTCGCGCGCGATCCGCGCGATCGCGTCGCCGGCGCCGCGCAGCGCCGGGAAGCTCGCCGCGAGCGTCGCCGCCGCGGCCGGCGGCGGCCGCAGCCGGACGGTCGCCTCGGTGACGATCCCGAGCGTCCCCTCCGAGCCGCACAGCAGCCCGACGAGGTCGTAGCCGGCGACGCCCTTGCGCGTGCGGCGCCCGAGCCGCACGGCGCGGCCGTCGGCCAGCACGACCTCGAGCCCGAGCAGCGAGTCGCGCGTGACGCCGTACTTCACGCAGCAGAGCCCGCCGGCGTTCGTGGCGACGTTGCCGCCGATGGTGGAGAACTCCCAGCTCGCGGGGTCCGGCGAGTACCAGAGCCGCGCGTCCGCGGCGGCGCGGCCGAGGTCCGCGTTGACGACGCCGGCCTGGACGGTCGCGGTGAGGTCGGCGTCGTCGACGGCGAGGATCGAGGTCATCCGCTCGAGCGCGACGACGAGGCAGCCGTCGATCGCGTTGGCGCCGCCCGACAGCCCGGAGCCGGCGCCGCGCGGGACGACCGGCACGCCGTGGCGCGCCGCCGCGCGCACCGCGGCCTGGACCTCGCCCGTCGTCCGCGGCCGCACGAGCGCGGCGGGCATCCCGACCTCGAGCAGCCCCGGCGCCGCGTGGTCGCGCCGGTACGCCTCCAGCACGTCCGGGTCGGTCTCGACGGGACCGGCGCCGCGCAGGTCGTCCAGCAGGCCCGCGGGCGCGATGCTCACCGCAGCGCCTCCTGGTAGAGGCCGAGGATGTGGTCGCGCATCAGCTCCGCCGCGATCCCGCCGTCGCGCGCCTCGACCGCGGCGAGGATCTCCGCGTGCTCGACCCGCAGCCGGTCGAGCGTCGCGGCCGGGTCGGGCAGCGCGCGGAGCGCCTCGAGCAGGTGCGAGGCGACGGAGTCGCGGACGGCGATCATCACGAGCTCGAGCGCGCGGTTGCCGGACGCGATCGCGAGCGCCAGGTGGAAGCGCACGTCGGCCTCCTCGAACGCCTCGACGTCGAGGCCCGCCTCGTACTGCGCGGCGAGCTGCGCCTGGGCCGGTCCGAGGTCCGGCCGCGGGCGGCGCCGCGCCGCCGCCTCCGCGACCGCCGCCTCGAGCGCCACGCGCAGCTCGACGAGGTCGGCCAGCGGCACGCGGCCGAGCCGCAGCAGATGGGTGAGCGACGCGCGCACGGTGTCGTTGGAGAACGACTCGGCGCCGGCCACGCGCAGCGGCGCGTTCGCGCCGGCCACGACGACGAGCCCCTGCGCCTGCAGCGCGCGCAGCGCCTCGCGCACCGACGTGCGGCTGACGCCGAAGCGCTCGCACAGCTCGCGCTCGGCCGGCAGCACCTCGCCGGCCTGGAGCGTCCCGTCGAGGATCGCCTCCCGGAGCTGGTCGGCGACCTGCTCGTAGACCGGCCGCCGCACGACGCCCTCGAAGGTCATCGCGCAAGCCTACTGGTCTGGACCGATGGTCTGACAAGGGTGTGCAAGGATCCCGCCATGCCACTCCAGCTCGTCCACACCTGCGTGCGCGTGCGCGACATCGACGCCTCGCGCCGCTTCTACAAGGCGCTCGGCTTCGAGGAGCGCGGCCGGCTCAACTTCGAGTCCGCCTACAACGTGTACATGGGCCTCCCCGGCGGGGGCGACACGCTCGAGCTCACCGTCAACGTCGGCCAGGAGGAGCCGTACGACCTCGGCACGGGCTACAACCACGTCGCGGTCACGGTCGAGGACATCGACGCCGTGCTCGCCGAGCTCGCCGAGCTGGGCGTCGGGCCCGAGAAGCCGCCGTACCGCCCGGGCGGCCGCGACGACCTGCCGAACATCGCGTTCGTCGCCGACCCCGACGGCTACCGGATCGAGCTGATCGACGGCGGGCGGTTCGACACGCCGCAGGATCCGCCGCATCCGTCCGAAGCCTGACGTTGTCAGACCAGTAGACCGACTGATACGGTCAGCGCGAGGCGGCCCGGCTGGGGGCCGGGCCGCGAGCGAGCGAGAGAGAGGACACCGATGGCCACGGCCGCGACTTCTGCGGCGGCGGAGACGACCGCCGTCCGCGCCCTCACCGTGATGGTGCGCGCGATGTTCCCGCACCCGTCGTTCCCGGACGGCCCCTACGAGCGCTGCGCCGAGACGATCCTCGGCGCCGCCGGCGAGGACGTCCGCTTCCGCACGCAGCTCGAGCAGGGCCTGCGCGACCTCGACGTCGCCGGCGGCGCGCCGTTCGCCGAGCTCGACGACGCCAAGAAGCTCGAGGTGCTGCGCGGGATCAGCTCGACCGAGTTCTTCGAGGGCGTGCGCTCGCGCGTCATCACCTCGCTCTACGACGACCGCGAGGTCTGGTCGCTGCTCGGCTACGAGGGCCCGTCCTACGACCAGGGCGGCTACGCGAGCCGCGGGTTCGACGACCTGGACTGGCTGCCGGCCGCGCGGATCGAGCAGGCGCTCCTGATGGCCGGCACCAACGGCGCGGCGCCGACGCCGTTCGACGCCCCGATCGCCTCGCAGTCGTTCTCCCACGACGACGAGGACGTCGTCGTCGTCATCGGCTCGGGCGCCGGCGGCGGCACGATCGCCAACGAGCTCTGCCAGCAGGGCGTCCGCGTCGTCGTGCTCGAGGCCGGCCCGCACCTGACCGGCGCCGACTACGTCAACGACGAGTGGCCCGCCTTCACCCAGATGGCGTGGCTCGACAACCGCACGACGTCCGGCTCCTGGCGCGTCGCCAAGGACTTCCCGAACCTCCCCGCGTGGACGGTCAAGGCGGTCGGCGGCACGACGACCCACTGGGCCGGCGCCTGCCCGCGCTTCAAGGACTACGAGTTCCGCGCGAAGTCGGAGTACGGCGGCGGCCTCGACGGCGCCAACCTGCTCGACTGGCCGCTCACGCGGGCCGAGATGGACCCGTACTACGACAAGGCCGAGATCAAGATGGGCGTCACGCACGTCCAGGGCCGCCCGCCGCTGCCCGCGAACAACAACTACACCGTGTTCGCCAACGGCGCCGACCGGATCGGCTACACGCAGTACGCGACCGGCCCGTACGCGACGAACGCCGAGCCCTACGACGGCCGCCCCGCGTCGATCCAGGACGGCTTCAACTTCCAGGGCGACAAGCACGGCGCGAAGTGGTCGACGCTGATCACCGAGCTGCCGAAGGCGGGCAAGACCGGCAACCTCGACCTGCGCCCGGAGTGCCAGGCGGTCCAGATCACGCACAACGGCGGCGGCAAGGCCGACGCCGTCCTCTACCTCGACGGCGACGGCAACCTGCAGCGGCAGCGCGCCAAGGTCGTCGTGGTCGCCTGCAACGCGATCGAGTCGGCGCGGCTCCTGCTGCTCTCCGCCTCGCCGCTGCATCCGGACGGGCTGGGGAACTCCTCCGGCCAGGTCGGGCGCAACTACATGCGCCACGTCACCGGGTCGGTCTACGCGCGCTTCGACAAGCCGGTGCACATGCACCGCGGCGAGACGATGGCCGGCGTGGTCGCCGACGAGGCGCCCCACGACGCCGACCGCGGGTTCGCGGGCGGGTACTACTTCGAGACGCTGGCGCTCGGCCCGCCGTTCCTCGCCGCGTTCGCCGAGCCCGGCTCCTGGGGCCCGGAGTTCACCGAGATCATGGACGCCTACGCGAACACCGCGGGGCTCTGGATCACCGGCGAGGACATGCCGCAGGAGACGAACCGGATCACGCTCAACGGCGCGGTCACCGACCAGCACGGGCTGCCGGTGCCGAACGTGCACTTCGACGACCACCCCAACGACGTCGCCATGCGCGACCACGCGTGGGCGCAGGGGGAGAAGATGTACGAGGCCGTCGGCTCGACCGGCGCGCACCGCACGACGCCGTACCCGTCGACCCACAACATGGGCACGGCGCGGATGAGCGAGAAGCCCGGCGACGGCGTCGTGAACCCGCACGGCGCGTGCCACGACGTCCCGAACGTCTACGTCGGCGACGGGTCCGTCTTCACCACCGGGGCGGCCGCGAACCCGACGCTCACGATCGTCGCGCTCGCGATCCGCGAGGCGGAGCACATCGGCGGCGAGATCCGCGCCGGCCGGCTCTGACGCACCGCTTCCTCCCCATGGCGCGGGGTGGCGCCTCTCCGGCTCGTGAACGCGAGCCGGAGGGGACCGCGCCGCTGCGATAGGTTCCGCCGGAAACGCCTTCGAGCACGAGGAGCCGAATGACGGTAGGTACCGATCAGCGCGCGCTGGACGAGCTGTGCGTCAACACCATCCGCACGCTGTCGATGGACGCCGTCCAGCAGGCGAACTCGGGCCACCCGGGCACGCCGATGGCGCTGGCGCCGATCGCCTACCTGCTCTACACGCGCATCATGCGCCACGCGCCCGAGGCGCCCGACTGGCCGGGCCGCGACCGCTTCGTGCTCTCCTGCGGGCACGCGTCGATGCTGCTCTACTCGACGCTCTACCTCACGGGCTACGACGTCACGCTCGACCAGATCAAGCGCTTCCGCCAGCTCGACTCGCCGTGCGCCGGCCACCCCGAGTACGGCCACGTGCCGGGCGTCGAGACGACCACCGGCCCGCTCGGGCAGGGGATCTCCACCGCGGTCGGGATGGCGCTGGGCGAGCGGATGCTCGCCGCGCGCTTCGACCAGCGCGGACCAGGAGCCGATCTCGCACTTCACCTACTTCATCGCCTCCGACGGCGACATGGAGGAGGGCATCCAGTCCGAGGCGTCGTCGCTGGCCGGCCACCTCGGGCTCGGCAAGCTGATCGGCTTCTACGACGACAACCACATCTCGATCGAGGGCGACACCAAGCTCGCCTTCTCCGAGGACGTCGGCGCGCGCTACGAGGCCTACGGCTGGCACGTGCAGAACCTGCACGAGGACCTCGGGCTCGACGCGCTCGAGGCGGCGGTGCGCAGCGCGCGCGACGTCGCCGACCGCCCGAGCCTGATCATCGTCCGCACCCACATCGCGCCCGGCTCGCCGAACAAGCAGGACACCCACGGCGCCCATGGCTCACCGCTGGGTGAGGAGGAGATCCGCCTCACCAAGGAGGTCTACGGCTTCCCGAGCCTCGAGCCCTTCTTCGTGCCCGAGGAGGCGCTCGACCACATGCGCGAGTGCGTCGGCCGCGGCCGCCAGATGCAGGCCGACTGGGACGAGGCGTTCGAGGGCTACCGCGCCGCGCACCCGAACGACGCCGCCGAGCTCGAGCGCATGCTCGCGGGCCGGCTGCCCGACGGGTTCGGCGACGGAGGTGCCGGCCAAGGGCCCGGACGCCGGGATGATCGCCACCCGCAAGGCCTCGCAGGAGATCATCCAGTGGGCGGCGGCGGAGGTGCCCGAGATGGTCGGCGGCTCGGCCGACCTCGCGCCGTCGACGCTGACGCTGATCGACGGCGGCGGCAGCGTCGAGGCCGGGAGCTACGGCGACCGCAACCTGCACTTCGGCATCCGCGAGCACGCCATGGGGGCGATCGTCAACGGCCTCGTGCTGAGCGGCTTCCGCGCCTTCGGCGCCGGGTTCCTGATCTTCAGCGACTACATGAAGGGCTCGATCCGGCTCGCGGCGATCATGCACATCCCGTCGACGTTCGCGTTCACGCACGACTCGATCGGCGTGGGGGAGGACGGCCCGACGCACCAGCCGATCGAGCAGCTCGTCACGCTGCGCGCGACGCCGAACCTCGACGTCGTCCGGCCCGCCGGGTTCAACGAGACCGCGCTCGCGTGGCGCCATGCCCTGCGCCAGACCGACCGGCCGACCGTGCTCGCGCTCAGCCGCCAGGGGCTCCCGGTCTGGGACCCGGCCGCGATCCCCGACGACGCGATCGAGCGCGGCGCCTACGTGCTGCGCGACAGCGCCGGCGGCGACCCGCAGCTCGATCCTGATGGCGACCGGGTCCGAGGTCCACATCGCGAACGACGCCGCCAAGCTGCTCGAGGCCGACGGCACCCGCGTCCGGCTCGTGTCGATGCCCTGCCTCGACCGCTTCGCCGAGCAGGACCAGGCCTACCGCGACCGCGTCCTCCCGCCGGCCGTCCGCGCGCGGGTGTCGGTCGAGGCCGCGAGCCCGATCGGCTGGCACCGCTGGGTCGGCGACCTCGGCGACGTCGTGGCGATGGAGGGCTTCGGCGCCTCCGCGCCCGCGAAGGTCCTCTACGAGCACTTCGGGTTCACCGGCGAGGCGATCGCCGAGCGCGCCAGGGCGGTGCTGGCCCGGGCATGAGCGCCACGGCGGTCAACGAGCGGCTCGCGGCGCTGACCGCGGCGGGCACGAGCGTCTGGCTCGACCAGATCCGCCGCGGGATGATCGAGAGCGGCGAGCTGGCGCGGATGGTCGCGGAGGACTCGCTGCGCGGCGTCACGTCGAACCCGGCGATCTTCGAGAAGGCGATCCTCGGCTCGCCCGACTACGACGCCGACATCGCCGCCGCCGCGCGCGACGGGCTCTCCGCGCGCGAGGTCTACCGCCGGCTCGCGGTCCGCGACGTCCAGCTCGCGGCCGACACGCTCCGCGCGGTCTACGACGGACGCACGGCCACGACGGCTACGTGTCGCTCGAGGTCGCGCCGCGGCTCGCGCACGACACCGAGGGGACGCTCGAGCAGGCGCGCCAGTACTGGGACCTCGTCGGCCGGCCCAACCTGATGATCAAGATCCCCGCCACGCCCGAGGGGGTCCCCGCGATCGAGCAGGCGCTGTACGAGGGCATGAACGTGAACGTCACGCTGCTGTTCGCGGTCGCGGCCTACGAGGACGTCATGGGCGCGTTCATCCGCGCGATGCAGCGCCGCCATGCCGAGGGCCTGCCGCTCGACCGCCACTCGGTCGCGTCGTTCTTCGTCTCGCGCGTCGACACCGAGGTCGACAAGCGGCTGGCCGCCGCCGGGCGCGAGGACCTCCAGGGCCGCGCCGGGCTCGCCAACGCGCGCGCCGCCTACCAGGCGTTCCTGCGCGTGTTCGGCGGCGACGCGTTCGCCCCGCTGCGCGCGGCGGGCTGCGCGGTGCAGCGGCCGCTGTGGGCGTCGACCGGGGTCAAGAACCCGGCGTATCCGGACACGCTCTACGTCTACGGCCTCGTCGCGCCCGACACGGTCAACACGATGCCGCTGCCGACGCTCCAGGCCGCGGCCGGCGAGGGCGAGGTGACCGGCCCGACGGGCGCGCGAGGATCCCACCGCGGACCTCGAGGCGCTGGCGCAGGCGGGGATCGACCTCGACGACGTCACCGCCAAGCTGCTGCGCGACGGCATCGAGGCGTTCGTGGTGCCGATGAACAAGCTGCTGGCCGGGATCGAGGCCAAGCGCGAGGCGATCGTCACCGGCCGGCCGGCCTCGTTCGACGCCGACCTGCCCGCCGAGCTCGAGCAGCCGGTCGCCGCGCGGCTGGCCGCGGCGGCGTCGGACGACGTGGTGCGCCGCGTCTGGCGCAAGGACGGGACGCTGTGGGCGCCGCGCGGAACGCCCGAGGTCGAGGACCGCCTGGGCTGGCTGACGATCGCGGACAAGCTGCTCGAGGACCTGCCGTCCCTGCAGGCGTTCGTGGCCGACGTCCGCGCCGCCGGGTTCACGGACGTCGTCCTGCTCGGGATGGGCGGGTCGAGCCTGGCGCCGGAGGTGTTCCGCCGCTCCGCCCCGCCCGCCGCGGGCGCATTGCGGCTGCACGTGCTGGACTCGACCGAGCCGCTGGAGATCGAGGCGGTGGCCGGCGCGATCGACGTCGCCACGACGCTGTTCGTCGTCTCCTCCAAGTCGGGCGGCACGATCGAGCCGAACGCGCTGCTGGCGTCGTTCCGCGCGCGCCAGCCCGATCCGTCGCACTTCGTCGCCATCACCGACCCGGGCACGTCGCTGCAGGCGCTGGCCGAGGCCGAGGGCTTCCGGCGCGTCTTCCCCGGCGATCCCGAGATCGGCGGCCGCTACTCCGCGCTGTCGAACTTCGGCATCGTCCCGGCCGCGCTCGCGGGCGCGGACGTCCAGGCCGTGCTCGAGAGCGCGCAGGTCGCGGCCGAGAACTGCGACCTGCCGGAGGGCAACTCGGGGCTGTGGCTCGGCGCCGCGCTCGGCGAGCTGGCCGGCCGCGGGCGCGACAAGCTCACGTTCGTCGTCGACCCGCCGCTGACCGCCTTCGGCCTGTGGGCCGAGCAGCTCGTGGCCGAGTCGACCGGCAAGCAGGGGCGCGGCATCCTGCCGGTCGCCGACGAGCCGCTCGTCGCCCCGGAGCGCTACGGGCCCGACCGGGTGTTCGTCCACCTGCGCGACGCCGACGCGCCCGACCCGCGCCACGCCGAGGCGATCGCCGCGCTCGCGGCGGCCGGGCATCCGACGGTCACGGTGACCGCGGCGGGCGCGAGCGACCTCGGCCGCGTCTTCTTCTTCTCCGAGTTCGCCGTCGCGGTGGCGGGCTGGGCGCTCGGGATCAACCCGTTCGACCAGCCGAACGTCCAGGAGGCGAAGGACAACACGGCGAAGGTGCTCGAGCAGGGCGCGCCGGAGGGCCTCGAGGACGGGTCGCTGACCGCACTGCTCGACGGACTGGCCCCGCCCGGGTACCTGGCGATCATGGGCTATCTCCCCTACGACGAGGCGGTCGACCGCGCGGTCGCCGGGCTCCGCGCCGCACTGATCGAGCGCCACGGCGTCGCGACCACGTTCGGCTACGGGCCGCGGTTCCTGCACTCGACCGGCCAGTTCCACAAGGGCGGGCCGCCGACCGGCCGCTTCCTCCAGCTCACCCACGACGCGCCGGACGACCTCGAGGTCCCCGGGCAGCCCTACACGTTCCGGACCCTGATCGGCGCGCAGGCCGACGGCGACCTGCAGACGCTCCGCGCGCACGGCCTCCCGGCCGCGCGGGTGCGCCTGCCCGCCGCGGACCTGGCCGGCGCGATCACCCGACTCCAAGAGGACCTCTAGATGCAGATCGGCTTCATCGGCCTCGGCAAGATGGGCGGCAACATGGTCCATCGCATCCACCGCGATTCGGACCACCAGGTGGTCGCGTTCGACTACAACGCCCACGCCGTGACGCAGGCAGAGGGCCACGGCGCGGCCGGCGTGCACTCGCTGCAGGACCTCGTCGACGGGCTCGAGGCGCCGCGCACGATCTGGCTCATGGTCCCGTCGGGCGACCCGACCGAGCAGACGATCGAGTCGCTCGCGCCGCTGCTGGAGCCGGGCGACACGATCGTCGACGGCGGCAACACGAAGTGGCACGACGACGTGCGCCGCGCCGCGACGCTCGACATCCAGGGCATCCACTACGTCGACGTCGGCACGTCCGGCGGCGTCTGGGGGCTCGACGTCGGCTACTGCATGATGGTCGGCGGCCACGAGGACTCGGTGCACCGGCTCGCCCCGATCCTCGACGTGCTCGCCCCGCCGGACGGCTGGCGCCACTTCGGCGACGCGGGCGCCGGCCACTTCGTGAAGATGGTCCACAACGGCGTCGAGTACGGGATCATGCAGGCGTACGCGGAGGGCTTCGAGCTGATGTACAAGTCGAAGTTCCCGATCGAGCTCAAGGAGGTCGCCGACCTCTGGATGCAGGGCTCGGTCGTCCGGTCCTGGCTGCTCGAGCTGGCCGGCCGCGCGTTCGCGGCCGAGGGCAACGACCTGGAGAACATCAAGGGCTACGTGTCGGACTCCGGCGAGGGCCGCTGGTCGATCGCCGACGGGATCGACCTCGACGTGCCGACGCCGGTGATGGCCGCGTCGTTGTACGCGCGCTTCTACTCACGCGGCGAGGGCGACTACACCCACCGGGTGCTCGCGGCGCTCCGCGGGCAGTTCGGCGGGCACGCGGTCGAGCGCACCGCCGGCGGGGGCTGATCGCGATGGCCGTGCACACGGGCGCGCCCGCGACCCCCGAGGACAACCCGCTGGTCGAGGGGCTCGAGCGGCTGCCGGTCCCGCCGACGGCGCTCGTCATCTTCGGCGCCACCGGCGACCTCGCCCACCGCAAGCTCCTGCCCGCGCTCTACAACCTCGCCCACGAGGGCGCGCTGCCGGAGCGCTTCAAGCTCGTCGGCGTGGCACGACGCGAGAAGGGCCACGACGACTTCGCGGCGGAGTGCCGCGAGTCGATCGTCCAGTACTCGCGCCGCCCGCCGGACGACGCCGTCCTCGACGGCCTGCTGGAGCACGTCACCTACGTCGCCTCGAACTTCGACGACCCCGAGGGCTACAAGGCGCTGCGGGTGGCGCTCGACCAGCTCGACGAGGTGTCCGGCCAGCCGCTCAACCGCACCTACTACCTCTCGACCGCGCCGGAGTTCTTCCCGGTGATCGTCGAGGAGCTCAAGGGCGCCGGGCTGCACCGGTCCGCGCACGCCGACGTCCGCGTCGTGATCGAGAAGCCGTTCGGCACCGACCTCAAGAGCGCGCGCGAGCTGCAGGCGGTCGTGTCGTCGGTCTTCCGCGAGAGCCAGGTCTTCCGGATCGACCACTACCTGGGCAAGGAGACCGTCCAGAACGTGATGGCGTTCCGGTTCGCGAACATGATGTTCGAGCCGATCTGGAACCGGAACTACATCGACCACATCCAGATCACCGGCGCCGAGGACATCGGCATCGGGACCCGCGCCGGCTACTACGACCACGCGGGCGCGCTGCGCGACCTGGTCCAGAACCACATGCTCCAGCTCGTGGCGCTGACCTGCATGGAGCCGCCGTCGACGTTCGACGCCGACAAGGTGCGCGACGAGAAGGTCAAGGTGCTCGACGCGATCACGCCGCCCGACCTCTCCGAGACCGTCCGCGCGCAGTACACCGCGGGCGTCTCGGGCGGGGAGGACGCGGTCGGCTACCTCCAGGAGGAGGGCGTCCCGGACGACTCGCACACCGAGACCTACGCGGCGCTCAAGCTCGAGGTCCACAACTGGCGCTGGGCGGGCGTGCCGATCTTCCTGCGCACGGGCAAGCGGCTCGCGCGCAAGGTCACCGAGATCGCGGTCCAGCTCAAGCCGGTCCCGCACCTCGCGTTCCAGAGCCAGGGATCGGTCGGCGTGCAGCCGAACCAGCTCATCCTCACCGTGCAGCCGAACGAGGGCGTCTCGCTCTCGCTCGGGGCGAAGATCCCCGGCTCGAAGATGCGGATCCGTCCCGTGAACATGGAGTTCCTCTACGGCAGCGCGTTCATGTCGCAGTCGCCGGAGGCCTACGAGCGGCTGATCCTCGACGCGATGCGCGGCGACGCGACGCTGTTCACCCGCAACGACGAGGTGGACGCGCAGTGGCGGATCATCGACCCGATCCTCGAGGAATGGCACAGCCTCGACGGGGACGGGCCGCTGGAGACGTACACGTCTGGCTCGGCCGGCCCGGCCGCGGCCGACGGGCTGCTCGGCGACCGGGAGTGGCGCAAGTTGTGAGCGAGGACGTCTGGAGCGCGCGGGACACGACGCCGAGCGCGATCGAGGCGGCGCTGCGCGACCTGCTCGGCCGCCGCTACCAGGCGGACCGCACGTTCGTGCCCGCGCGGGTGATGAACCTCGTCGTGGTCGTCGACCGCGGCTTCCGCGGCGAGGTCGAGAACCGGCTGGCGCGGGTCGGGCGCTACCACCCGTCGCGGCTGGTCATCGCCGCGGTCGACGCAGGGGCGGACGACGCTCGACGCCTGGGCGACGGTCGCGGCCGAGGACGCGGTCCACAAGCCGGGCCACATCGCGATCGGGCGCGAGCGGGTCGAGGTCGAGATCGGCCCGCAGCACGTCGAGAGCCTCGCCGCGATCGTCGACCCGCTGCTGGTGCCCGATCTCGCCACCATGGTGTGGGCGCCGCACGGGCACGAGCGGGCCGTCGAGGCGCTGCGGCGGCTGGCGAACATCGTGCTCGTCGACACGCAGGACGACCCGCAGGTGACGGCCGCGTTCGCGCGCGCCGCGGACCTCACGCGCTCGGCCTACGTGGTCGATCTCGCGTGGCTGCGCTCGACGCCGTGGCGCGAGCGGATCGCGGCGTCGTTCGACCCGCCGGAGATGCGGCGCGCGCTGCACGCGATCGAGAAGGTCGAGGTCCGCCACCGGCCGGACTCGACGGCGGCCGGCGTGCTGTTCTGCGGCTGGCTCGCGTCGCGCCTGCGGTGGAAGCCGGAGGCGCTCGTGCCGCGCGGCGTCCGGCCTCGCGGGACACTGCCGCGCGCACCGCGGCGACGTCACGGTCGAGCTGGTGCCGCAGGAGATGGGCGCGCCCGGGCTCGGCGGGGTCACGATCGCGGTCGCCTCGGGCGAGTCGGTGGCGCTCGACCGCGGGCCGGGCGGCCTGCACGCCGTCCACCGCGACCGCGACGGCGGCGAGCAGGACTGGACCGTGATGGGCGCCTCGCGCGGCGAGGCGGGGATCCTCGGCGAGGGCGTCCGCCAGGCGCTCCTGCGCGACCCGACCTACAAGCCGGCGCTCGAAGCTGGCAGAGTGCTGGCGGGATGACGACGCCGTTCGAGATCCGCGTCGTCGACGACCCGGCCGCCGAGGTGGCCGCGCTGTTCGTCGACGTCGCCTGCGCGGGCGGCCACGTGGCGCTGTCGGGCGGGTCGACGCCGCGCCGCGCGTACGAGCTCGCCGCGGCGGGCGACGAGGACCTGAGCGCCGCGACGCTGTGGATGGGCGACGAGCGCGTCGTCCCGCACGAGGACGAGCGCTCGAACCTGCGGATGGTCCGCGAGGCGCTGATCGACCGGCTGCCCGAGGAGCGCCGCCCGCGGCTGATGCCGGTCGACACGGCGCTCGGCCACGACGCCGCGGCGGCGGCCTACGACAGCCTGCTGCGCGAGACGCTCGGCAACCACCCGCGGCTCGACCTCGCGCTGATGGGGATCGGCCCGGACGGGCACACCGCGTCGATCTTCCCCGGCAAGCCCGCCGTGCACGAGACGCGCCGGCTGGTGGTCGGCGTGCCCGAGGCGGGGATGGAGCCGCAGGTCCCGCGCGTGACGCTGACGCTGCCGCTGTTCAACACGGCGCGCGAGGTCGTCTTCCTGATCTCCGGCGCCGACAAGGCCCCCGCCGTCAAGCGCGCGTTCGGCGCGCCGCCCGACGAGACGCTGCCGTCCGCACTGGTCCGGCCGGGCGCCGGCACGCTGCTGATCGTGATGGACGAGGCCGCCGCCGCGGAGCTGGTCGAGTGATCGACGGGCCGTTCATCGGCATCGACGTCGGCGGGACGAAGATCGTCACGGCGGTGCTCGAGCGCGGGGAGTACCGCGTGCTCGAGCCGGTCCCGACGCGGAGGGAGTCGACCGACGCGCTGGTCGCGCAGCTGCTCGACCAGATCGGCGGCTGCGACGCCGACGGGGCGAAGGCCGTCGCCGTCGGGCTGCCGTCGATCATCGAGGTGGCGACCGGGCGCGTCCGCCACACGGTCAACCTGCCGCTCTCCGACGTCCCGCTGCGCACGCTGCTCGCCGAGCGCTGCGGCCTGCCGGTGTACGTCGAGAACGACGCGTCGTGCGCCGCGCTGGCCGAGGCGTCCGACGGCGGCCGGATCGTCCACGAGAACCTCGTGATGTTCACGATCGGGACCGGCGTCGGCGGCGGGCTCGTGCTCAACGGCAAGCTCTACCGCGGCGCGACCAGTGCGGCCGAGCTCGGCCACACGATGATCGGCCTCGACCTCGCCGAGCGGCGCGCCGAGCGACGCCGGCGACTTCCCGCAGACGGGCTCGCTGGAGCGGCTCGCGTCCGGCCGCGCGCTCGACCGGCTCGCGCTCGAGTCCGCCCGCGCGCACCCGAAGTCGTTCCTCGGCCGGCGGCTCGCCCGCGGCGACGAGATCACGGGCCACGACGCGGTCGACGGCGCGCGCGAGGGCGACGTCCACTGCCAGCACGTCGTCCGGATCCTCGGCGAGCGGCTGGGGATCGGGATCGCCAACGCGATCAACACGTTCGATCCCGACGAGATCGTGATCGGCGGCGGCGTGTCGCTCGCCGGCGACCTGCTGCTCGTGCCGGCGGAGCGCACCGCGCGCCGCCACACGGTGCCCGGGGCCGGGCGTCAACACGCGGATCCGGCTCGCCCGCCACGGGCCGCGCGCGGGCGTCTTCGGCGCCGCGACCGTCGCCGCGCAGGAGTACGAGCACGAGCGGCGCGCGGTCGCTGCGGAGCGTGGGCGGCGCCTGAGCGGTGGCCCACGCCGGCGAGCACGAGGGCACGTACCTCCCGATCGCCGAGCACGGGCTCGTGGGCGACCTGCACACGGTGGCGCTCGTCGGCACGAACGGCACGATCGACTGGTACTGCTGCCCGTCGTTCGACTCCCCGAGCGTGTTCGGCGCGATCCTCGACAAGGATCGCGGCGGCTTCTACTCGCTCCGGCCGACCGGCGACGACTGGACCTCCAAGCAGCTCTACTTCCCGGACACGAACGTCCTCATCACGCGCTTCTACACCCACGGCGGGCGTCGGCGAGGTGCAGGACTTCATGCCGGTCGAGTCGCAACCGGACATGCACCGTCACCGGCTGCTGCGGCGCGTCATGGTGGTGCGCGGGGACGATGGAGTTCGAGCTGGCCGTCCAGCCGCGCTTCGACTACGGGCGCGAGGAGCACGAGATCGAGCTCCATCCGCACGGCGTGCTGTTCCGCGCCCCGTCGCTCTCGCTCGCCCTCGAGGGTGCGGTCGCGCGCGCGATGGGCGGGTCCGGCCGCACGCTCGAGCGCGACGCGGCACGGCGTGCGCGCGACGTTCTCGGTCGAGGCCGGGCAGTCGCAGTCGTTCATCCTCGAGCGGGTGGCGGCCGACCACATCTGCCGGCCCTACTCGGAGGCGGAGACCGCGACCGCGTTCGAGGCGACCGTGCAGTACTGGCGCCGCTGGCTGGAACAGTCGCGCTACCGCGGGCGCTGGCGCGAGATGGTCCACCGCTCCGCGCTGACGCTGAAGCTGCTGACCTACGCGCCGACCGGCGCGCTCGTCGCGGCCCCGACCACGTCGCTGCCCGAGCAGCTCGGCGGCGGGCGCAACTGGGACTACCGCTACACCTGGATCCGCGACGCGGCGTTCTCCCTCTACGGCCTCCTGCGGCTCGGCTTCACCGAGGAGGCGGCCGCGTTCATGGGCTGGCTGACCGACCGCACGCGCGAGTGGAAGATCGGGCCGTCGGGGCCGCTGCAGATCATGTACGGGATCGACGGCCGCGCCGAGCTGCCCGAGGAGGAGCACCCGTTCTGGTCGGGCTATCGCGACTCCGCGCCGGTGCGGATCGGCAACGCCGCGGCCGAGCAGCGCCAGCTCGACATCTACGGCGAGCTGATCGACTCGGTCTACCTCTACAACAAGTACGGCGCGCCGATCTTCCACGAGACCTGGGGCAGCCTGCGGCGGATCGTCGACTGGCTGTGCGAGAACTGGGACCAGGCCGACGAGGGCATCTGGGAGACGCGCGGCGGCCAGAAGGAGTTCACCTACTCGCGGCTGATGTGCTGGGTGGCGATCGAGCGCGCGATCCGGATGAACCGCGCGCGCGGGCTGCCGGGCGACATCGTCCGCTGGCTCGCCGAGCGCGACCGGATCTACAACCAGATCATCCAGAAGGGCTGGAGCGCCGAGCGCGGCGCGTTCATCCAGCACTACGGATCCGACGTGCTCGACGCGTCGATCCTGCTGATGCCGCTCGTCCTGTTCATCGCGCCGCAGGACCCGATGTGGCTCTCGACGCTCAACTCGGTCTCGGACGAGCTCGTCTCGGACTCGCTGGTCTACCGCTACAACGTCGATTCCTCGCCGGACGGCCTCCAGGGCGACGAGGGCACGTTCTCGATGTGCTCGTTCTGGTACGTCGAGGCGCTGACCCGCGCCGGGCGCGTCGACGAGGCCCGGCTCGCGTTCGAGAAGATGCTCACCTACGCGAACCACGTCGGGCTGTTCTCCGAGGAGATCGGCCCGACGGGCGAGCTGCTCGGCAACTTCCCCCAGGCGTTCACGCACCTGGCGCTGATCAGCGCCGCGTTCAACCTCGACCGCGCACTCGGATAAGGAGACGTCGCAATGCTGGTGATCGAATGCAACGAGTGCGGTGAGCCGCTGCAGGCCGCCGGGCAGGAGGAGCTCGTCCGGATCCTCGGCGGGCACCTGAAGTCGGAGCACGACATCGAGTCCGACGAGGAGGAGCTGACCGAGCTCGTCGAGGCCGAGGCCTACGAGGCCATGGACTCCTGAGTCACCGCCCGCACGGCGTGCGTGGCGGCGGCGAGCACGAACAGCGCCGCGGTCAGCACGGCGGCGGCGACCATCGTCTCGTGCAGTCCGAAGCGGTCGGCGACCGGGCCGGCGACCGCGTAGCCGAGCGGCATCAGCCCGACGGTGGTGAACCAGTCGAGCGACGTGACGCGCGACAGCGCGTGCGGCGGGATCAGGCGGCCGAGCGTCGTCTCCCACTGGGCGAAGCCGATCGCCACCGCCACGCCCGCGACGGCCTCGAAGGCGGCGATCGCGGCGGTCGAGCCCGCCAGCGCGATGATCGCCGGCTGGGCCGAGGCGCCGATGAAGGCGAGGCTCGCGGCGAGCATCGGGCGGGCGGGCTTCCAGCGCAGGCCGAGCACGCTCCCGGCGATCGTGCCCGCCCCGAAGCACGAGGTGATGATCGCCCAGCTGCCGGCGCCGCCGAGCTCCTCGTTCGCGAGCACCGCGCCGAGCGCGAGCACGCACGGCAGCGCGATCAGGTGGTAGGCCGAGAAGCCCGGCATGAACGCGAGCATCCAGCGGCGCTGCCTGCACCTCGCGGATGCCGTCGGCGAGCTCGCGCCAGAAGTTCGGGATGTGCTCGGGCGGGTGCGGGGGCCGCGCGCGGCTCGCGCAGGGCGAACAGGAACGCGGCGCTGACCACGAACGTCGCGGCGTCGACGGCGAGCGCGGCGCCGGGCGAGAAGACGACCAGCAGCGCGCCGGCCGCCGCCGGCCCGAGCACGTGGCCCGCGTTCTGCGCGAGCCCGACGAGCGCGTTGGCCTGCTGGAGCTCGTCCGGCGGGACCAGCGCGGGCGTCAGGCCGCCGGCGGCCGGGCGGAAGAACGCCTCGAGCGCGCCGTAGGCCGCCGACAGCACGATCAGCTGCCACAGCTGCGCGTGCCCGGTGAGCAGCAGGACGGCGGTGATCGCCTGCACGACCGCGCGGCCGAGGTCGCTGGCCAGCATCAGCGCGCGGCGCGGCAGCCGGTCCGCCCACACGCCGGCGGGGAGGACGAGGAACGTCATCGGCACGACCTGCGCGGCGAGCACGAGCCCGAGCTGCGCCGCGCTGCCGTCGAGCCCGTCGAGGATCGCGAACGCGAGCGCGACCGGGAGCAGCGCGTCGCCGAGCACGGACACGGCCTGGCCGGTGAACAGCAGCCGGAAGTCGCGATGGCGGAGGACGGGGACGCGGGAGCGGGCCATGGGCGGCGCGCGATCGTATCCGGGCGCGCGGCATGTCACGCGACGGGGCGCGGCGTCGTCCACGGGGCATGGACCACATCGTCATCACCGGAGCGACCGGCGTCATCGGACGCCGGTCGGTCGACGCACTGATCACCGCCGGCCACCGCGTCACCGGCGTCACGCGCTCCGAGCGGGGCCGCCGGCAGCTCGAGGCGCGCGGCGCCCACGCCGTCGCCGCCGACGTCTTCGACCCGGACTCGCTGGCCACCGCCTTCGTCGGCGCGGACGCGGTCGTCAACCTGCTCACCCATCTCCCCGCCGCGGACCGGATGGGCGTCCCGGGCGCCTGGGACGAGAACGACCGGCTGCGGCGCGAGGCGTCCGCGGCGGTCGCGGAGGCGGCGCAGGCCGCCGGCGCCGCCCGGCTCGTGCAGGAGTCCGTCGCCTTCGCCTACGCCGACGGCGGCGACGCCTGGCTCGAGGAGGACGCGCCGCTCGCCGGCGCCGGACCGAGCGCGTCCGCGCTCGTCGCCGAGGCCAACGTGCGCGAGCGCTTCGCGGGCGCGGCGATCGTGCTGCGCTTCGGGCTGTTCGTCGGGCCCGACAGCGCGCTCACCCAGGCCGACGTCGAGGCGGCGCGGCACGGGCGCTCGCCGAGCGTCGGGCGGCGTGACGCGTTCCTGCCGACCGTCTGGCTCGACGACGCGGGCGCCGCCGTCGCCGCCGCGGCGACCGCCGCGCCGGCCGGGACGTACAACGTGACCGACAGCGACCCGCCGACCCGCGGCGAGATCGACCTCGCCCTCGGCGCGGTGGTCGGGCGGCGGCTGCGGCCCGCGTTCGACGCGGTCCCGCCCGCGCTCGAGCCGCTCGCGCGCTCCCTGCGCGTCTCGAGCCGCCGGCTGCGCGCGGCGACCGGCTGGGGCCCGCGGGTCCGCGCCGGGATCGAGGGCTGGAGCCTGATCGCGGAGCGCGCCGCCGCCTGACCGGCGCCGCCGAGGCGGCGGACGCCCGCATCGACACGGCGCGGGCGGGGCATAGGGGAGGGATGTGGCGCGTCCGCAACCGGCTGCACGACCCGCTGACGTGGGTCGAGGTCCTCCAGCTGCTCAAGACCGTGGCGGCGGCGGTGATCGCCTGGGTGATCGCCGTCGACGTGCTCTCGCTGCCGCAGTCCTTCCTGGCCCCCTGGGCGGCGCTGCTCGTCATCCATGCCACCGTCTACCGGACCCTCGCGCGCGGCCTGCAGCAGGCGGCGGCCGCGGTCATCGGCGTGCTGCTGGCGTTCGCGTCCTCCCGCCGTCGACGCGCTGCTCGGCGTCGACTGGTCCTCGCTGGCGCTCGTGCTGCTGATCGGCCTCGCGGCCGGGCAGCTGCGCCCGCTGCGGGCCGAATGGAGCACGGCGGCGGCGACGGCGCTCGTCGTGCTCCTCGCCGGCTACAGCGGCGACGGGTCGATGCTGCTCGCCCGCACGGCTCGCCGACACGTTCGTGGGCATCGCCGTGGGGCTGATCTGTCAACCTCGCCGTCTGGCCGCCGCTGCGGGATCGCGGCGCAGCGCGGTCCGGATCGACGCGCTCGACGACCGCCTCGGCGCGCTGCTCGGCGACATCGACGTGCCCGCGGAGCTGCGGGTCGGACGAGCGACGGGACCTGGACACGCTCGACCGCACCTGGGTGGAGCGCACGCGCGAGCTCGATCACGAGATCGACGCCGCGTGGGCCGACATCCAGCACGCCAGCGAGAGCGGCCGGATGAACCTGCGGCGCCACGCCGCGCGGCGCGTGGCGGATGCCCGCGGGCTCGGCGAGATCCTGGTCGGGCTCGAGCAGGCGGTCGCCGATGCGCGCAGCATGGCGCGGACCATCGGCCGCGCGGGCGGCCCGGTCACCTGGGAGCCGCGGTTCCGCGACGCGTGGGTCGCGGTGCTCGACCGGACCGCCAATGCGGTCCGGCGCGCGGATCCGGTGCTCGCCGGGCAGGTTCGCGACGAGCTCGGCACGGTCGCCAACCGCCTGCCCGACGACGACGGCGGCCGTCCGATCCGGCCCGCGCAGGGCGCGCTCGTGCTGAACCTGCTCAACATCGTCGACGCGATGGCGCCGGTCAGCGCGATCCAGCCGATCCGCGTCCGCGCCCGCCGGCCGGCCGGCAGGCGCGGCTGAGCGGCGGTACGGCTCGCCGCACGGGCCGCGGGCGGGGAGCACGCGGCCGCGACGCGGGCTGGCTCGGTTTCGGCGGGCCGCCGCGACCGGCAAGCTGGTCCCATGTCCTCCCCACTGCGTGAACTCGACCACAGGAGCACCGACGGCATCGACGTGACGATGCTCTGGGACCAGCTCGAGGACCGCGTGCTGGTCAGCGTCTCGGACGCGAAGACCGGCGAGGCCTTCACCGTGCCCGTCCCCGCCGGCCGGCGCGCCTACGACGTCTTCCATCACCCGTACGCGTACGCCGCCGCGACCTACGAGCCGCGCGACCTCATGGCGGCCGGGTCATGACCCGCGCGCTCCGCCACTTCCGCCGCGGCGCCCGCCGCCGCCGCACGCCGCCGCCGCGCGCGCGTCGCCTTCGCCTGACCGGCGAGCAAAGCGCGCACCGCTCAGCGTCCCTGTCCGTTCTACGGATGTGCGCGTCCGCGAATCCAGCATTCCCCACGCCGGCAGGGGCGATCCTCGCCGGCATCCTGACCTTCGCCCTGGTCGTCCTCGCGCTCGCCGCCTACGGCACGCTCGCCCAGGACGCGTGCATCGCCGACGCCGACAGCCCGGTCGACGAGCGCTGGTCGGGCTCGCAGCGGCTGGCGCTGTGGCCGCCCGCCGCGCTCCGCTGCGAGTGGAGCTCCGGTGCGGACACCGTCAGCTGGACGATGACGATGTGGCCGCTCTGGATCGTCTACGGCGCGGTGTTCGCGGCCGCCGGGCTCGCCGCCTGGCGCTGGGCGACGGCCGCGCGCTGAGGCGGCGCGATCGCGGGTAGCCATCCTCGCGATGCCCAAGGCGGTCCGGTTCGACGGGTACGGCGGCGTCGACGTGCTCGAGCTGCAAGAGGTCGACGCGCCCGCGGCCGCGCCCGGCCGCGTGGTCGTCGCGGTCCGCGCCACAGCGATCAACCCGGGCGAGGCGTCGATCCGCGCGGGCGCGCTCGCGGACCGCTGGCCGGCGACGTTCCCGTCCGGCCAGGGCAGCGACCTGGCGGGCGTGGTGACCGAGATCGGCTCCGGCGTGGACGGGTTCGCCCCCGGCGACGAGGTGCTCGGCTGGACCGACGACCGCGCCGCCCACGCGGAGCTGGTCGCCGTCGAGGCGGAGAAGCTCGTCCCGAAGCCCGCGGGCGTGTCGTGGGAGGCGGCCGGCTCGCTGCACGTGGTCGGCGCGACCGCCTGGGCGGCGGTGCGCGCGGTGGCGCCGCAGCCGGGCGAGGTCGTCGTCGTGTCCGGCGCGGCGGGCGGCGTCGGGACGCTCACCGTCCAGCTCGCGGCGCGCACGGGCGCCACCGTGGTCGGGCTCGCGAGCGAGGACCACCATGCCTGGCTGCGCGACCACGGCGCGATCGCGGTGACGTACGGGGACGGCGTCGAGGACCGGATCCGCGCCGCCGCCGGCGGCCGCTTCGACGCGCTGATCGACACGTTCGGCGGCGGCTACGTCGACCTCGCGATCGGGATGGGCGTCGCGCCCGGGCGGATCGACACGATCATCGACTGGGGGACGGCGGAGCGCGTCGGCGCGAAGGTGGACGGCAACGCGGTCGGCGCGCGGCCCGAGGTGCTCGCCGAGCTGGCCGGCCTGATCGACCGCGGCGAGCTGGAGATCCCGATCGCGGCGACCTACCCGCTCGCCGCGGTCCGCGACGCGTTCCGCGAGCTCGAGCGGCGCCACGTGCTCGGCAAGATCGTGCTGATCCCCTAGCGCTCGCCCTACGCGGCGCGCCCGGCGAGCCAGTCGCGCAGCGACGGGATCAGCTGCGGCGCGGCGAGCGCCTGCGGGATCAGGGTGTCGTCGAGCAGGATCGCGTCGGACAGCAGCCGCATCGAGACGCCGTGGTCCGGGAGCGCGGCCAGGTCGACCTCGATCGCGTCGCCGGCGCCGAGCTCGCCCTCCTCGACGATCCGCAGGTACGCGCCCGGGCGCGACGGCGAGCGCGAAGCGCCTGACGAACGCCGGGTCGCCCATCCGCAGCCCGAGCTTGAAGCACGGGAGCCGCGGCTGGACGACCTCGAGCAGCGTCGTCCCGATCCGCCAGCGCTCGCCGACGAGCGCGCCCGAGACGTCGATGCCCTCGGTCGTCAGGTTCTCCCCGAAGGCGGCCGCGCCGAGCGGCCGCCCGAGCTCGTCCTCCCACTGCCGGATCTCCTCGAGCGCATACGCGTAGACCGCCTTGTCCGGGCCGCCGTGCACGGTCCGGTCGGCCTGGTCGTCGCCGTCCACGTTGACGCCGCGGACGGCGACCCGGCCCGCGACGGGCTGCTTCCAGATCGCGGTCTCGACCACGCGCCGCCCGGTGTCGACGGGGCGCGGGCGCCCGACGTTCACGCTGGCGACGCGCGCCGTCACCGGTACTCGGGGTTCGGGTAGTCGAACCGGCAGCCCGCGTCCCAGGCGGTGCGCTGGTTGCCGTGCGCGGGGATCCCGCCGGCGTCCTTCAGCGTCCGGGCGAGGTGGAGCAGGTTCCAGGTCATGAACGTCGTGTTCCGGTTGGTGAAGTCGTTGTCGATGCCGCCGGAGTCCTCGTCCAGGTAGCTCGGGCCGGGGCCGGCCTCGCCGATCCAGCCCGCGTCGGCCTGCGGCGCGATCGCGTAGCCGAGGTGCTGGAGCGAGTAGAGGATGTTCATCGCGCAGTGCTTGACGCCGTCCTCGTTGCCCGTGATCAGGCAGCCGCCGACGCGCCCGTAGTACGCATACTGCCCGTCCTCGTTCAGGAGATGGCTGTTCCCGTACAGCCGCTCGATGATCTGCGTGCAGACGGACGACTTCTCGCCGAGCCAGATCGGCGAGAGCAGGACGAGGATGTCGGCGGCGATGATGCGCTCGAACAGCGCCGGCCACTCGTCGCGCGCCCAGCCGTGCTCGGTCATGTCGGGATAGATCCCGGTGGCGATCTCGTGGTCGATCGCGCGGATCTGCTCCACGGCGACGCCGTTGCGCTCCATGATCGCGATCGAGCGGTCGGCGAGGCCCTGCGTGTTCGACACCTCCGGCGACCGCTTGAGCGTGCAGTTGACGTAGACCGCGCGCAGGTCGGAGAAGTCCCAGCGCGAGTCGGCGCAGAGCTGCTCCTGCATGGGGGTGAGGATGGTCATGGCGGGTTGGTCGCGCGACCGGCCGCAGCGTTACACGGCGGCCGCGCGACCCGCGCCCTCAGGACGCCGCGGCGCCCGTGATGCCCGCGGCCGCCGGCGCGCTGCCGACGAGCGTGAGCGATCCGTCGTTCCCGACGCGGTACGTCGTCACCTGCCCGCCGGCCGCGGCGCTGCCGGGGCTGACGGCGTGCAGGTAGCGGCCGCTCGCGTCGAAGTCGAGGTCGCGCGGCGACGGGACGAGCGGAGCGGTCAGGCCGTCCGCGTCGAGCGCCGTGAGCGACCCGTCGCGGCCGATCGCGAAGCCGCTGATGCTGCCGGCCGCGTTGCCGGTGTAGGCGAAGCGGCCCGACGGCGAGACGGCGACCCAGCACGCGGCGCCCTGGCCGACCGGCAGCGACGCCGTCAGCGTGCGCAGCGCGCCGCGGTACCCGGCGCGATACGACGAGACCGTGCTCGCGCCCGCCTCGGAGACGACCAGCGTCCCCTGCGGGCTGATCCCGAAGCCGAACGGCGTGGCGCCGCTCGACGCGGTCACGACCGGCCGCCCGGGACGCCCGAGCGGGTCGAGCGGGAGCGTCTCGAGCCGGTTCGCCTCGCGCTCGCTCACGACGAGCGAGCGGTGGTCGGGCGTCACCGAGACCTGCGCGGCGCCGGCGGCGCCGGGCGCGAGCGCGCGGGTGCCGCCGGGAATCGGCGTGAGCGACCCGTCGGACCGGCGCCAGAACGCGCTCACGCTCGGCGTGCCGCCCGAGTTGAGGACGTACACGCGGCCGCGGTCCTCGTCGACGCTCGTGGGCGCGACGCCGCGCGACGGGACGGTGCCCGCGAGCTCGGGGCCGCGGCGGCCGATCCGGAACACCGAGACGCTGTCGGAGCCCGCGTTGACCGCGTACAGCGAGCGGCCGTCGCCGCTCAGCTCGACCGCGCCCTGGCGGCCGCCGAGCGACGCGAGGCCGGCGCCGCCGGTGGCGAACGTGCCGGCGGGCGCGAGCGCGCCGCCCGGCCCGCGGGAGAACGCCTGGACCGTGTTGCCGGCCGGATCGTTGGTCTGCGTGTAGAGCGCGCCGCCGGACGACGCCATCGCGCTCGGGGCGAGGATGCCCGCGAGCACGACCGCGAGCAGGGGCAGGACCGCGCGGGAGCGCGGAAGGGGGAACGGCATGTGGACCTCCGAGGGTCGTACAGGGATCTGACGCCGGTTGGTCGCGCCGGCGGCCCTGGCGTTACAGCCGGCGACGACATCAACGCAGCACGCGTCCCCGAGACCAGGGTCCGTGCTGCGTTCGCGTCGCCATGACGACGTCAACGCAGCAAGCCGGCGCGCCGAATCGCAGCCGTGCTGCGTTGATGTCGTGCCGCGCCGTAACGAATCCGCCCGTCGCCCGACCACACCGCGTCCAGCGACCGAAGGGAAGCCCGATGTCCACCTCCTGCTCCGCCTACGCCACCGACGCCGAGGCCCATGCGGCCGTCGAGCGCCTGCTCGAGGGCGGCACGCCCGGCGCGCGCATCAGCGTGCTGACCGGCCGGCTCGAGCACGACCACCGCGACGATCGTCCCGGCAGCTTCGCCGGGAACGGCGGCGCCGTCGGGCGCATTCGCCGGCGCCACCGGCTCGAGCGCCGACGCGATGGGCGCGTTCGCGAACGGGGCCGCCGACGAGCGCCGCGGCGGCTTCGGCGACGTCGACCGCGACGTGATCACGACCTACCGCGACGGCGTCCGCCGCGTCCACGTCGCCTCGCACCGCGAGCTCGAGCACGTGCTCGCCGGCGCCGGCCTCGACGCCGGCGCGGTCGCCGCCGACGTCGCCTCGCTCCACCACGGGCGCATCCTGGTGCTCGTCACCGGCGCGTAATGGACCTGGGCACGGCCCGCCGGTAGGTTCGGCGGGCCATGACCCAGGCCGAGCTCGAGGGCCGTGACGCGACCGCCGCCGAAGCCGGGCTGCTGGCCCGGCTGCGCGCCGGCGACGAGGCGGCGTTCGAGGGCCTGGTCGCCCGGCACTACGCGACGATGCTCGCGGTCGCCATGACCTACGTGAAGGGCCGCGCGACCGCCGAGGAGGTCGTGCAGGAGACCTGGCTCGGCGTGATCCAGGGGCTCGACCGGTTCGAGGGCCGCTCCTCGCTGAAGACCTGGATCCTCTCGATCCTCGTCCACAAGGCGAAGTCGCGCGGCGTGCGCGAGGCGCGCAGCGTGCCGTTCGCCTCGCTCGGGCCGGACGAGCCGGCCGTCGCCCCCGAGCGGTTCCGCGACCGCGGCGAGTCCTACCCGGGGCACTGGCGCGCGTTCCCGCGCGACTGGAGCGCGTCCGCCGCCTCGGCGGTGCAGGACCGCGAGACGCTGCGGGTGGTGATGGGCGCGATCGCGGCGCTGCCGCCCGCCCAGCAGACGGTGATCCGGATGCGCGACGTCGAGGGCTTCTCGCCGGAGGAGGTCTGCGCCGCGCTCGACGTCTCCGAGCCGGCAACCAGCGCGTGCTGCTCCACCGGGCGCGGTCGCGCGTCCGCGCCGCGCTCGAGGGCCACCTCGATGACTGAGTCGCCCGACCGCGTCACCTGCCAGGAGGTCACCGAGCTCGTGACCGACTTCCTCGAGGGTGCGCTGCCGGCCGACGAGACCGCCCTGTTCGAGCAGCACATCAACTTCTGCGGCGGCTGCGACTGGTACGTCGACCAGATGCGCACGACGATCGCCGCCGTGGGGCGGATCGGCGAGGAGGACGTGCCGCCCGAGCTGCGCGACCGGCTGCTCGCGGCGTTCCGCGACCGGGGCCGCTCGTGATCGCCTACAAGTTCCTCCGCCCCGACGGCAGCGGCGTGTTCACGCGCTACGCCTGGCCGCTGCCGGACGGCGGGCCCGGGGCGTGGGTCGAGGCGCCGGTCGTCGCCTGCCGCAGCGGCGTGCACGCGTGCCGCGCGGAGGACCTCCCGCTCTGGCTCGGCGAGGACCTCTACGAGATCGAGCTGGGCGGGCAGATCGTCGCCGAGCGGATGAAGGTCGTGGCCGCGCGCGGGCGGCTGCTGCGGCGGATCGGCGCGTGGGACGACGCCGCGCGCGCCGCCTACACCGAGGACTGCGTGGCGCGCGCCCACGCGCTCGCCGCGCACCTGCCTGACTGGGACGCCGCCGTCGAGCCCGCGAGCGCGGGCGGCCCGGCCGCGATCGGCTTCATCGCGGCTCGCATCGCGGAGGAGCGCGACGGCCCGGCGGCCTACCACGCCGAGCGCGCGCGCCAGGTCGCGTGGCTCTCCGCGCGGCTCGGGTTGTAACGAAGCGGCGCCCGGGCAGACTGCGTGGTGTGGAGGACCTCCCCTGCCAGGAGCTCGTCGAGCTCGTCACGGACTATCTCGAGGGCGCGCTGCCGCCCGGCGAGCGCGCGCGCTTCGACGCGCACGTGGCCGAGTGCCCCGGCTGCACGGAGCACCTCGAGCAGATGCGCGCGACGCTCGCGCTGACCCGGGCGAGCCGCGAGCTCGAGGGCCGGCCGGAGGTCGACGGCCTGCTGCGGGCGTTCCGCGACTGGCACCGCGCCTGACCTCGCCGCGCCGGGCACGGGGCGTTGCGGTTAGGGTCCCGCCTGTGAAGGTCCTCTACGGGGTCAACGGCGAGGGGATGGGTCACGCGACCCGCTCCGAGGTCGCGATCGGCGCGCTGCTCGCCACCGGGCACGAGGTGCGCGTGATGGCGTCGGGCGCCGCGTTCCGCTATCTCTCCGGCCGGCTCGGCGAGGTCAACGAGATCTTCGGCCCGTCGTTCGAGATGGAGCAGGGCGAGATCCGCCGCTGGGCGACCGTCACGCACACGATGAACGCCGCCGCGCGCGAGCTGCCGGGCAGCGTGAAGCGCTGGATGGCCGCGGTGAACGAGTGGCGGCCCGAGGTCGTGGTGACCGACTTCGAGCCGCTCTCCGGCCGCTACGCGCGGCTCGCCCACATCCCGCTCGTCTGCGTGGACAACATCCACATGATCGACCGCTGCCGTCATGACGGCGGCGATCGTCGAGGGCGCGGCCGAGGACTTCCAGATCGCGCGCGCGGTGACGAAGGCGATGGTCCCGACCGCCGGCGACTACATCGTCACCACGTTCTTCCGCCCGCCGCTGCTGCGTGGGCGGACGGTCCTCGTGCCGCCGATCGTGCGCCCCGCGATCGTCGATGCCGAGCCCGTGCGCGGCGACCACCTGATCGTCTACTCCGACGGCAGCGACGCGCTGATCGACGCGCTCCGCGCGAGCGGGCAGCGCTGTCTCGTCTACGGCATGCGCGACGGACCGCTGGTCGGGACGACGGACGGCGCGATCGAGTTCCGGCCGCGCTCGGTCGACGGGTTCCTCGCGGACCTCGTGACCGCGCGCGGCGTGATCACCGGCGGCGGCTTCTCGCTGCTCAGCGAGGCGGTCTACCTCGGCAAGCCGGTGCTCTCGGTCCCGTTGCGCGGCCAGTTCGAGCAGCTCATGAACGCCCGCTACCTGGAGCGCGAGGGCTATGGCCTCTGCGCCCCCGCCGTCGACACGCCGGTCCTCGAGGCCTTCCTCGAGCGGCTCGACGGCTTCCACGAACGACTGGAGGGTTACGTGCAGGACGGCAACGTGGAGGCGCTCGAGACGATCGAGGCGCGCGTCGTGGCGGCGGGCGAGGACACGCGCCGCCAGCGCGCCCGCGCGCGCAAGGCGGCGCGGCGGAAGGCGGCGTCGTGAACGACGCGGCGAAGGCGGGGATCGCCGGCGGCGCGCTCGGCGTCGCGGCCGCGGGCACGGCGGTCTTCCAGGGCCAGTACCCGACGGCGCAGCTGTACGGGGCGACGATCCACCGCGAGCGCGGGGCGGGCAAGAAGCTCGCGCTGACGTTCGACGACGGGCCCAACCCGGAGCAGACGCCGCGGCTGCTCGAGCTGTTCGCGCGCCACGGCGTCAAGGCGACCTTCTTCCTGATCGGCGAGTGGGCGGCGCGCGAGCCCGCCCTGATCCGCGAGACGGTCGCGGCGGGGCACGCGATCGGCAACCACACCTACACGCACCCGACGATGCCGGCGCACGGCGCCGAGCGCATCCGCGAGGAGCTGCGGCGCTGCCGCGAGGCGGTCGAGGCGTCCGGCGAGACGTTCTCGACGGTCGACGGGGCGATGCTCATGCGCCCGCCGTACGGGCGCCGGCGGCCCGGCACGCTGCGGACGATGCGCGCCGAGGGCTACGTGCCGGTCACGTGGTCGATCACCGGCTACGACTGGCGCGCGCACACGACCGCGCGGGCGATCACGCGCCGGACGAAGCGCGCGAAGGAGGGCGACATCATCCTGCTGCACGACGGCTCGAACACCGAGCCGGCCGCCGACCGCAGCAAGTCGGTCAAGACGGTCGAGGCGCTGCTCGAGCACTTCCTCCCGCAGGGCTACACGTTCGTGACGGTGCCGGAGCTGGTGGCCGCGGGACGATGAGCGAGCTCGAGGTCGGGCGCACGCTGCTCCTGTTCCTCTGGTCGTTCGGGCTCGCGGGGATCGAGATCGAGATCGAGGGCGGGGTCGGCTGGGCCGAGCGGCTGCCGACGTGGTACTTCAAGCGCGGGCTGACGGGGCGCATCTACGGCGTCGTCATGGGTCAGCGGCCGCTGACCGGCTACCACGTCTACGCGTTCACGATCCCGTTGCTGATCCTGCACCTCCCGTACGTGATGGGGGTGGACTGGACGCTCGCGGGCGAGCTGCGCACGATCGCGACCTACTTCGTGCTCGCCGTGGTGTGGGACTACCTCTGGTTCGTGCTCAACCCCGCCTACACGGTCCGCCGCTTCCGGCGCGGGAACGTGTGGTGGTTCGAGGTCCCGTGGATCTGGCGCTTCCCGCTCGACTACTACCTGAGCATCCTGCTCTCGATCGGCCTCGCCGGCCTCGCCGCGGTCGCCGACGGGGACGCGAGCCCGCTCTGGCGGCACCTGTGGATGCTCGCCGGCCTGGCGGTGCTGGTCGCGCTCGTCGTGCTGCTCGCGCCGCTCTACCACCGCTGGTACCGGCACATGCGCCGGGAGGGGGCGGACGACCGCCCGGCGACCCGGACCTACCCGCCGCCCGCGCCCGAGGAGGTCTGGTCCGGCGGCGTCCCGGAGCTGCCGCCGCTGGGGCCGAGGACCCCGTCCGGGTCGTAGCGCGCCTTGACGTCCAGGAGCCGCTCGAGGTTCGCGCCGTGGTAGCGGCGCGACCACGTGTCGAGCCCCGGCTCGGGGAAGTTCGGGTACGCGCCGCCGGTCCCGTACGGGTGGACGAGCGCCCACGACCGGTCGACCCAGTCCGCGGCCGCCGGCAGGGCCGCGGGCGCGGCCACCGCGCCGTGCTTGAGCAGGAAGCGCGCGTCGCGGTGGGCGAACGCGGTCGCGTCCGCGGGCACGCGCGTGTAGGCGCCCGCCCACGGTGAGAGGTCGAGGTCGCGCGACTCGCCCGCGACGCGGTCCTCCGCGACGTGCGCGACGAGCGCGGCGATCGCGGCCTCCGGCAGCGGGTCGCGGAAGAACTCGGAGCGGGCGGTCATGTGCCCCGGATGCTCCTCCGCGGGCGGCTGCTCGGCGAGCCGGCGCTTCGTGGCGCGGAACGGCAGCGTGTCGCAGAAGCGCCACTCCGGGGCGCCGCCGACGACGTCGAGCAGCGGCTGGAGCGTCGCGCGCGTCTCCGCCTCGGCGGCGATCATCGTCCCGAACACGTGCGCGAGCACCGGCGCCGCCGGGTCCGCGGGCGCGGTGACGAGCAGGCTCGCGGCGAGCTCGTCGGGCCCGTCCGGGGACCACGCCTGCCAGGCGGCGATCAGCTCCGGGGCGGCGGCCGCCGGCCAGACGAGGTGGAAGCCCGTCAGCTCGGGCGCCGCGACCGTGGCGAAGGCGAGCGCGGTGACGACGCCGAAGCGGGCGCCGCCCGCGCCGCGCAGCGCCCAGAACAGGTCGGGCTCGCGCTCCTCGTCGCAGGTCACCGAGCGGCCGTCGGGCAGCGTCACCTGCGCGGCGCGCAGGGCGTCCGAGGTCAGCCCGTGGCGGCGGCCGAGGATCCCCAGCCCGCCGCCGAGGGTCAGGCCCGCGATGCCGACGTCCGGCCCGCAGCCCGCCGGGATCGTGACCCCGTGCGGCGCGAGCGCGTCGTAGACGTCGCCCAGCCGCGCGCCGGCCCCGATCACGGCGGCGCCCTCGGCGTACTCGACCGCGTGCAGGGGGGAGACGTCGAGCACGAGCCCCTCGCTCGTCGACGACCGGCCGGCGAAGCAGTGGCCGCCGCTGCGCGGCGCCACGGGCAGCCCCGCGGCCGCGGCGAAGGCGAGCGCCGTGGCGGCGTCGCGCTCGCTCGCGCAGCGGACGACGGCCTGCGGCCGCACGTCCGCGAAGTTGGCGATCGCCGGGCGGCGCGCGGCGTCGTAGCCCGGCGCGTCCGGCAGGACGACCTCGCCGTCGAGGGCGTCCTGCAGGGCGCTCCAGTCCGCGACGGTCATCCCCTCACGGTACGGGACGGCCGCCGCCGGGCGCAGGCCCGGCGGCGGCGTCCGCGGTCACCTCGGGTTGCTCGTCAGCGCGTAGGTGTACGGCGCGTCGAGGAACTGCAGGTCGCCGGTCGGCAGGTTCGAGACCACCGTGACGATCCCCGCCTTCCCGGCGCACTTGCCGTTGAGCACGGGCGTCGTGATCGCGTCGCCGTCGAAGCGGAACCCCTCCCGTAGGGTCGTCATACCTGTGGACGGGATGTGTGACGCCGCCCGTGGCCGGAGGTTGGCCGCAGGTCGCCTACGCTCCAGCGCATGGCCGGAACCCTGACCGCGCGCGAGCTGCACAAGGCGCACGGCGCCGCGACGATCCTCGCCGGCGTCTCGGTCACGGTCGCCCCCGGCGACGTGCTCGGCGTCGTCGGCCCGAACGGGGCCGGCAAGTCGACGCTGCTGCGGATCCTCGCCGGCCTGGACCGCCCCGATCGCGGGTCGGTGCGGCTCAGCGCCGGCACCGCCGGCTACCTGCCGCAGGAGCCCGACCGGGCGCCCGGCGAGCGGCTGGAGGACTACCTCGCGCGCCGCACGGGCGTGGCCGCCGCGCACGCGCGGGTCGAGGCGGCCACCCACGAGCTGGCGGCGCACGCGCCCGGCGCGGCGGACCGCTACGCGGAGGCGTTCGAGGCGTGGCTCGCGCTCGGCGGCGCCGACCTGGAGCCGCGCGCCGCGGCGGTCCTGCGCGACCTGGGGCTCGATCCCGCGCTGCTCGACCTCGAGACGACCGCGCTGTCGGGCGGCGAGGCGGCGCGCGCCTCGCTCGCGGCGATCCTGCTGTCGCGCTTCGACGTGCTGCTGCTCGACGAGCCGACGAACGACCTCGACTTCGACGGCCTCGCCCGGCTCGAGCGGTTCGTGGCCGAGCGCCCCGGCGGCGCGGTCATCGTCTCGCACGACCGCGCGTTCCTCGCGCGGACCGTGACCCGCGTGCTCGAGCTCGACGAGATCGCGCACACCGCCGCGGAGTACGGCGGCGGCTGGGCCGGCTACCTCGAGCTGCGCGCGACCGCCGCGCGCCACGCCGAGGAGCGCTACGACGCGTACGCCACGGAGCGCGACCGGCTGACCGACCGCGCCCGCCGCCAGCGCCAGTGGTCGGAGACCGGCGTCCGCCGCGCGAAGGACTCGACCGACCCCGACAAGATCGGCCGCGCCAAGCGCGCGGAGCGCTCCGAGAAGCAGGCGGCGAAGGTCCGCGCGACCGAGAAGGCGATCGACCGGCTCGACGTCGGTCGACAAGCCGTGGCGGCGCTGGGAGCTGCAGCTGCGCTTCGGCGGCGGCGAGCGCTCCGGCGACGTCACCGTGCGGCTGGAGCGTGCCGTGCTGCGGCGCGGCACGTTCACGCTCGGCCCGCTCGACGTCGAGCTGGCGTGGGGCGAGCGCGTCGCGCTCGCCGGCCCGAACGGGAGCGGGAAGACGACGCTGGTCGACGGCCTCACCGGCCGGCTGCCGCTCGCCGCGGGCACGCGCTGGGTCGGCCCGGGCGTCCGGCTCGGCACGCTCGACCAGGCGCGGCTCGGGTTCGCCGGCGCCGCGACGCTGCTCGACGCGTTCGTCGGCCAGAGCGGGCTGTCACAGCAGGAGGCGCGCTCGCTGCTGGCCAAGTTCGGGCTCGAGCGCGAGGCCGTGGCACGCGGCGCGGCGGAGCCTCTCGCCGGGCGAGCGGACGCGGGCGAGCCTCGCGCTGCTGATGGCGTCGGGCGCGAACTGGCTCGTCCTCGACGAGCCGACGAACCACCTCGACCTCCCGGCGATCGAGCAGCTCGAGACCGCGCTCGGCGCGTTCGACGGGACGCTCCTGCTGGTCACGCACGACCGCCAGCTGCTCGACGCCGTCGCGCTCGACCGCACGATCGCGCCGGGCGCCGTCCCGGCCGACCGGCCCTGACCGGTCAGTTCGCGCACCAAGCCGGCGCGATCAGCGCCATCTCCGCGCCCGGCGGCCGTTCTCGGCTGTATGCGCATCTCGTCGTCCCGCCCGCCGCCGGTGCCGGCGCTCCGCGCCCATGCGCTCATGGCGGGCGCCCTCACCTTCGTGATCGTCGTGCTCGCGCTCGCGGCCTACGGCCTCGTCGCCGACGACGCCTGCCTCGCCGACGACCGGCGCCCGGTCGAGGCGCAGTGGTCGGGCTCGCAGCGCCTGACCGTCTGGCCGCCGGCGGCGGTGCGCTGCAACTGGACCGCCCCGTCCGGCTCCCACGTCGCGTGGACGATCACCGCCTGGCCGCTGTGGATCGTCTACGGCGCGATCGTGCTCGCGTTCCTCCTCGCCGCCTCCGGCTGGATCGCCGACGCCTGGCGCCGCCGCGACTGACCCTCCGCCGCTTGACTTCCGCGTGGCGCGCGGACGAGGATGGTCCGGATGCGTGCCGCCCGCGTCCGTGCCCCCGCACCGCCGCGCCACGCGCCGGCGCCGGTCGCCGGCCGCGCCGCCCAGGCGGACCGGGTCCGCCTCCTCCAGCGCCATGCCGGCAACGCCGCCGTCGCGCGGCTCGCGCAGGCGCCCGGCCGGCGCATGCTCGCCCGCTTCGTCGCGCCCTACACGGCCCCGTTCATCGCCCGCCAGCTCGACGACGCGATGCGCGGCCTGGGCACGGACGAGGACAAGATCTTCGCCGCGCTGAGCGGGGTGTCGCGCGCCGAGCTCGCGCAGGTCGAGGCCGAGTACACGAAGCTCACGTCGAAGAGCCTGCGCAGCGAGCTGCTCGACGAGCTGTCCGACAGCGACTTCAAGAAGATCGCGGTCTACCGCCCGATCGGGATCGACTCGATCGCCGAGCAGCTGCGCGACGCGATGGCGGGGCTGGGCACGGACGAGAACGCGATCTACGCGGCGCTCGCCGGCCGCAGCGCCGCCGAGACGGCGAGCATCGCGCTCGCGTTCAAGCGGCTGACCGGGAAGGAGCTGATGGCGGAGCTGCAGGACGAGCTGAGCCAGTCGGAGCTGATGAAGCTGGGCGCGCTGTCGCCCGAGGCGGCGAAGACCCCGCAGGTCCAGGCGGCGCAGATCGCCGGGCAGCTGCGCGACGCGATCGCCGGCCCGGGGACGAACGAGGAGGCGGTGCTCGCGGCGCTCAACGGCCGCGACCCCGCGATGGTGGCCGAGATCAAGCAGGCCTACAAGAAGCTCACGGGCGAGACGCTCGAGGCGGCGCTGCGCGGCGACCTCAGCGGCGACGAGCTCGACCAGGCGCTCAACGCCTCCGGCGTCGAGCAGTCGATCCTCGAGACCGACACCGAGCTCGGCGGGCTCGGCGTGGGGAACTTCGACTTCGCGTTCACGGGCGGCAAGGCCACCGTGACCGTGCGCGTGAAGTACGCCTTCACCGACGACATCAGCGCGGCCGACGCGAGCGCCTTCAAGACGCGCTTCCAGAACGCGGTCGACGCGAAGTGGAAGAGCTCCGGCTACAAGCTGCGCGGCGAGGGCAACTGCGCGCACGGCGACGTCCCGATCGAGGTCCTGCTCGTCGAGGACCCCGCGAACTACCACAAGGTCGTCGACGTCGAGGACCAGACCGACGCCGACCGGCGGCCGAAGATCATGCGCGACATCAACGTGAACCTGAACACGTCGTCCGACACGTTCGCGCACGAGTTCGGCCACGTGCTCGGGCTCTACGACGAGTACGACGGCGGGTTCTTCGAGAACATCATGTGGTGGCACCGGAACCGCACCGAGGACAGCAACCACCTGATGGACAGCGGCACCGAGCTGCGCCCGCGCTACTTCGAGCACTTCCGCGAGCGCGTCCAGCGGGCGGCGCCGCCCGGCTGCGTCTACAGCATCCTGCCGCCGCCCTAGCCGATGCGGCTCGAGGGCTTCGAGGCTCGGGACGTGGAGACGCCGCGCGGGCGGATCCACGCGAGCGTCGGCGGCGCCGGGCCGCCGCTCCTGCTGCTCCACGGCTACCCCGAGACCCACCTCATGTGGCACGCCGTCGCGCCGCTGCTGGCCGGGTCGTTCACGGTCGTCGCCGCCGACCTGCCCGGCTACGGCGACTCGTTCCGCCCGCCGGTCGACGACGACCACGGCGCGCACTCGAAGCGCGCGTGGGCGGCGGACCTGGTGGCGGCGATGGCCGCGCTCGGCCATCCGCGCTTCGCGGTCGCCGGCCATGATCGCGGCGGCCGCGTCGCCTACCGGATGGCGCTCGACGCCCCGGCCGCGGTGACGCGGCTCGCCGTGCTCGACATCGTCCCGACCGGCGAGATCTGGGCGCGGGCCGACGCCACCTTCGCGCTCGCCTACTGGCACTGGCCGTTCCTCGCCCAGCCGGCGCCGCTGCCCGAGCGGTTCATGCTCGGCGACCCCGAGGGCTTCTGGATCACCGTCGAGCGGATGGGGCTGAAGCCCGGCGACCCGCGCTACCCGGACGCGGTCGTCGACGCCTACCGCGCGCAGCTGCGCGACCCCGGCGCGGTGACCGCCATGTGCGAGGACTACCGCGCGGGCGCCACGATCGACCGCGCGCTCGACGACGCCGACCGCGGCCGGGTCATCGACTGCCCCGTCCGCGTGCTGTGGGGCGCGGCCGCCGCGCTCCCGTTCCTCTACGGCGACCCGCTCGCGGTCTGGCGCGGCTTCGCGCCCCACGCGACGGGGCGGTGCGGTCGACGGGGCCGGGCACTTCCTGGCCGAGGACGAGCCGCGCGCGGTCGCGGCCGACCTCGCCGCCTTCCTGTCCTAGGACTCGCAGTCCCTTTTTGCCCCGCCGGCGCCGGGGCACGCTGTGGGACATGACCACGACCTCGTTCCTCGGCGACAAGCCGATCCGTCGCATCGGCTTCGGCGCGATGCAGCTCGCCGGCCCCGGCGTGATCGGCCCGCCGCGCGACCCCGACGCCGCCCGTGCCGTGCTCCGGCGCGCGATCGAGCTCGGCGTCGACCACATCGACACCGCCCAGTACTACGGCCCGGACACGGTCAACGACCTGATCCGCGAGACGCTCCATCCCTACCCGGACGACCTCAAGCTCGTGACCAAGGTGGGCGCGCGCCGCGACGCGTCAGGCGCGTGGCTGCCGGCGCTCTCCCCGGACGAGCTCCGCTCCGGCGTGGAGGACAACCTGCGGTCGCTGCGCGTCGAGCGGATGGACCTCGTCAACCTGCGCGTGCTCGGCGAGGACCACGGCGTCGGCGAGCCGACCGAGGAGCAGCTCGCGACCCTGGCGGAGCTGCGCGACGAGGGCAAGCTCGACCTGATCGGCGTCTCCAACGTCACGCGCGCGGGCGTCGAGCTGGCGCTCGAGCACGTCGAGCTCGGCGAGGTCCAGAACGCCTACAGCGTGCTCGACCGCACCCATGACGACCTCGTCGACCTCTGCACGGAGCGCGGGATCGCGTTCGTCCCGTTCTTCCCGCTCGGCTCCGCGTTCACCGGCGGGCCGCAGGCGCTCGCCGACGACCCGGCGGTCGCGGCCGTCGCCGGAGAAGCACGGCGCCTCCCCGTCGCAGGTCGCGCTCGCCTGGCTGCTCGCCCGCTCCGACCGGATCCTGCTGATCCCCGGGACGACGTCGGTCGCCCACCTCGAGGAGAACCTCGCGGCGGGCGACCTGGACCTCGACGCCGAGGACCTCGATCAGCTGGCGGGCTTGACCCGGAAGCCGTAGTGCGAGGTGCCGCGGACGAACTCGCCCGAGGCGGGGAGGACGACCCAACCGCCGCCGAGCCTGCCGTCCGGGTCCTGGAGGAACCTCGAGAACAGGCGGCTCGAGGCGCGGCAGCGAGAGCCGGCCGCCGAGCGTGGTGATCGTGTAGCGCCCCTCCGGGAGGTTGAGCCGCCCGACGCGGTCGTTGTGCACCACCTGGAACGTGCCGGGGCAGGTCGCCGTGCCGTGCGTCCCGCCGCCGTTCGTGGGGGAGACCGGAACGCCCGCGCTCGCGGGGCCGATGTAGACCGCGCTGAACGACTGGCCGCGGCCGCGCTTGAACAGCGCGTTGCCCGGGCCGGCGACCTCCATCTTCCACGGGCGCGGGAGGACGCCGTCGAAGTCGTCGAGGAAGCCGGTGAACAGGTACGCCGCGCGCGAGCAGCTCAGGAAGTTCGTCCCGCTGTTGGTCTGGATCTGGTAGATCCCGGCCGGCAGCCTCAGCTTGCCGATGTGGTCGGGCGCGACCACGTGGTACTTGCTGAAGCACTGGAACGGGTTGTTCTGCTGCGCGAGCGCGGGAGCGCTCGCGCCGACCGCGATCACCGCGCCGAGCGCGAGCGTGACCGCTACGGAACGCACTGCCTTCATGTGGACTCCTTGGAACGTATGACCTTGCCGGGCCGACCCTCTCACACCGGCGCGAAGCCGTGGTCGATTCACGCGTCGTCGTCGACGATCGCCAGCGCGCGCACCGGCGCGGCCGTGGTCCCGACCCACTTGACCGGGGCGACGATCAGCTGGAAGCCGTGCGGGCGGCCGATCTGCTCGAGGTTCATCAGGTTCTCGAGGTGCCAGTACTCCTCGTCCCACATCACCCGGTGCGCCTCCCAGAACAGTCGCTTCTCGAACATCGCCCAGACCGGCGGGTCGTACGTGATCGCGTCGACGCCCATCAGGCGGACGCCCTGCGCGATCAGCCAGCGGGTCGCGTCGCCGCTCATCCCGGGGTGGTCGGTGCGGTAGCGCTCCTCGGTGTTGTAGGCGCCGGCGCCCGTGTGGTTGAGGACGATGTCGCGCTCCTTGAGCGTGTAGCCGATCCGGTCCAGCTCGCCCCGGACGTCCTCGGTCGTGATGACGTAGCCCGGCTCCTTGTCGGTGAAGTCGAGCAGCACGCCGTCGCTCACGCAGTACTCGAGCGGGATCGTCTCCGGGCCGCCGGCCGTCGGCACGATGTGCTTGCGCGCGTCGAGGTGCGTCCCGACGTGGTCGTTCTGCACGACGAGGTAGCTCGCGGTGAGCGAGTCGACGCCGAACTCGGCGGCGCCGATCCGCGTCGCGAAGTCCTCGTGGCTCTCGTAGACCGTGAGCGCCGGGGGCGGGACGCGCGGGAAGGTCAGCATGTCCATGTGGACGGGCATGGACAGGTCGATGATCCGCTTCACGGGGTCTCCTTGTCTGTCATGAGCGGCCGCAGGCGGTCGGCCACCTCCGTCAGGTGGTCGTGCATCGCAGTCGCCGCGCGGTCGGCGTCGTGCGCGCGCAGCGCGGCGAGGATCGGGACGTGGCGCTCGGCCACCGGCCCGGCGTCGGGCAGCGCCATCGAGATGAACGTGCGCGCGTGGGGCTGCAGCAGCTCCCACTGGCGCGCCAGCACGGGATTGCCGGCGGCGGCGACGATCTCGGCGTGGAAGCCGGCGTCGGCAGCGCTCTCCGCACGCAGGTCGCCGCGCGCCGCCGCAGCGCGCATCGCGTCGATGCGCGCCGCGAGCGCCTCGAGCCGCTCGTCGTCGATCGCGGGCGCCGCGAGCCGCGCCGCGAGCGCCTCGAGCGCCGCCCGCACCGGGTAGGCCTCGAGCAGGTCCTGGATCGACAGCGCGCGGACCGAGCAGCCGCGGAACGGCTCGTGGTCCACCAGCCCGAGCTGCTCGAGGTCGCGCAGCGCCTCGCGCAGCGGCGCCTGGCTGATGCCGAGCTCGCGCGCGATCCGCGTCTCGACGAGCCGGGCGCCCGGCGGGTACTCGCCCGCGAGCACGCGCTCGAGCAGCAGGTCGCGCACGCTGTCGCGCAGGCTGACCCGGCCGAACCGCTCCCGCGCCGTGGCTACTGGCACGCGGTGAGCCCTCCGTCGAGCGTCAGCACCTGGCCGGTGATGAACGCCGACGCGTCCGTGCACAGCAGCAGCGCCGCGCCGACGACGTCGTCGGTCTCCGCGATCCGGTGCAGCGGGATCCGCGCCTCGAGGCCGCGCCGGAAGTCCTCGTCGGCGAGCAGGCTCGCGGTCTGCTCGGTCGCCACGAACGTGGGGGAGAGGGCGTTGACGGTGATGCCGTGCTTCGCCCACTCCGTCGCCTGCTGCCGCGTGAGCGCGTCCAGCGCGCCCTTCGCCGCCACGTAGGCGGAGAAGCCGTTGTCGATCCCGAGCTGTCCCCGCACCGAGGAGAGGTGCAGCACGCGCCCGCCCCGCCCGCCGCCGATCATCGCCCGCACCACCGCCTGCGTCGGCAGCAACGTGGAGCGCAGGTTCAGGTCGAGGATCCGGTCCCACTCGCCCTCGGGGTAGGACTCGGCCGGGTACAGCGCGGTGCCCGCCCCGCCGCCGACGGTGTTGACGATGACGTCGACGCGCCCGAACGCGTCGACCGCCTCGGCTGCGAGCCGGTCGGCGTCGGCCGCGCGCGTCAGGTCGCCGAGCGCCGCGACGGCCTCGGCGCCGCCGTCGCGCAGCCCCGCCACGACCGCCTCCGCGCGCCCGGCGTCGCGCCCGTGGACGACGACGCGCGCGCCGACGCCGGCGAACGCCGCGCAGAGCCGCGACCCGATGCCGCCCGTGCCGCCGGTCACGACCGCGACGCGGTCGTCGAGCCGGAAGCGCTGCAGTTCGTCGGTCATGGGCGGGCCCCTCTCTCGATCATCGATGAACGATTCCGGGTCGTGCGATGCCGACCTCGCGGGCTGCGAAGATGCTCGCGATGGCAGTCGGGAATCGCAGCGCCGCGCAACCCGCCGGCGTCGGCCGGATCGTCCTGCGCGACCAGGTCAAGGCGATCCTGCTCGAGCGCATCCTCTCCGGCGACTACGTGCCGGGCGACCGGCTCGTGGAGACGCGGATCGCGCAGGAGCTGGGCACCAGCCAGGCGCCGGTGCGCGAGGCGCTGCGCGAGCTCGAGCTGCTGCGCTTCCTCGAGTCGGCGCCGTTCCGCGGCACGTGGGTGCGCGAGGTGAGCGATGCCGAGCTGATCGAGGTGTTCCCGATCCGCGCGGCGCTCGAGGAGGTCGCCGCGCGCGAGGCGGCCAGGCGGCTCGACGGCGACGTCGCGGCGCTCGAGGCGGAGATCGACGCGATGGCCGGCGCGAAGGACCTGCTCACCCAGGTCGAGCACGACACCCGGTTCCACCAGCTGATCGTGGAGGCGTCGGGCAACGCCCGCCTCGTCGAGATGTGGAGCACGCTGCAGGTCGAGGCACGCACCACGATCACCGCGGTCGCGACGGGGCTGTCGCCCGCCGAGGTGGCCGAGCTGCACCGGCCGATCCTCGAGGCGCTGCGGCGCAAGAACGCCAAGCAGGCGGGGAAGGCGATCCGGAGTCATGTCGAGATGTTCGGGAAGCGGCTGATCGAGGAGCGGGGACACCACGCGTGACGCGGAGGACGGGCGCGCCGCCCGCCCTCCGCGCGATGCGCGCTAGTTGGACGCCCAGGGCGGCACGGGCCCCTTGGCGCACTGCGGCTCGGTGCGGCTCGGCGCCGGGCCGCCGGCCTTGAACGCGCCGCCGAACCCCTGGTCGACGTTCTCGATCGTCTTGATCACCTTGAACCCGAGCTCGCCGTTGTCGTCCACGACCTGCACGACGTACGCCGGCTGGATCGCGTTGCGGTTGTCGTCGAGCGTGACCTTGCCCTCGGGGAACGTCGGGTCGAGGTTGGTCAGCGCCTTGCGGAACGCCGCCTGGTCGTCCGACAGGTCGCCCTTGACCTGGTCGAGTCCCTGGACGATCGCCTGCATCCCGTCGTAGTACAGGACGGTGAAGAGGCTGGCGGCGAGCTTCTTGTCGTAGACCTTGCTGAAGCCGTCGACGTAGCTCGTCCAGTCCGGGGTGGTGCCGCCGAGCGGGACCGGCGAGCCGCCCGTCAGGCCCTTGAGCTGGTCGCCGACCGCGAACGCGGTCGGGTCGAGCACCGAGGATCCGCCGAGCACGTGGCCGTCGATCTGCTGGCCGAGCGACGTGTACGCCTTGAGCGCGTTGATCGTGTTCGCGCCGCCGGTGAGCAGCAGCACGCCGTCGACGTCGCGCGGGAGCTGGGCCACGTAGGACGACCAGTCGGTGGTGTCCAGCGGCGCCCAGACGCGCTTGGTGATCTGCCCGCCGAGCCCGCAGAACTCGGCCGTGAAGCCGGCCGCCTGCGTGTAGGGGTACGAGTAGTCCTCGCCGAGGATCGCGGTCTTGCGCCAGCCGAGGTCGTTGTAGGCGTAGCTGCCGAGCCCGGCCATCCATTGCGCTCCGTCGCCGCCGAAGCGGAAGAAGTTCGGCGCCTTGACCGACAGCGTGGTCTCCTGCGCTCCCGAGGTGCCGTTCACGAACGTCACCTGCGGTTGCGTCTTGGCGTAGTTGGCCACCGCGATGCCCTCGTCGCCGGAGAGCGGCCCGAGCAGGATGTCGACCTTCTCGTTCTCGACGAGCCGGCGCGCCTCGGAGACGGCCTTGTCGGGGGTGGCGTCCGAGCAGCCGAAGCTGATGCTGACCGGCTTCCCGCCGGCCGTCGCGCCCGTGACCTGATCCTGCGGCTTCGGACCGCTCGACGTGGCGCCGGCCTCCTTGACGAGCGCGTACTTCGCGCCGGAGAACGCCTCGGCCTCGAACAAGGCGAACGGGCCGCCGCACGTGGTCAGGACGCCGACCTTGATCCCCTTCCCGGAGGAGGCGCCCGACGTGCTCGACGAGTCGCTCGTCGACGTCGGCGCAGGCGTGTTGGTCGCGTTGGCGCTGCCGCCCGAGTCGTCGTCGCTGCCGCAGCCCGCCACGAGCAGCACCAGCGCGCACACGGCGGCCAGCGGGACCGCCGCCCAGCGGCGCCCGCGGCGCCGTCGCGTCAACCGTTCCATCAGCCCATCCCTCCCTGCGGTCGCACACGGGGCGGGTCCCTCGACCGGCCCCAGAGCCCCTTCGCTTATACACCCGGTTCGACGTTAAATCAATAATCGATTCTTGTTGCGCGATCATCGGTGATCGGCTACGGTCGACCGCGATGTGGGGAGATGCTGCTGCTGCTCTGCGGCGCCGCGGCCCTGCCGTGCTCGCGTACGCGGTGCTGCTGTTCGCGATCGTCTGGGTCGCGGACAAGGCCTTCGGCAAGGGCTTCGGCACGACCGGCAACGCCCCGCAGTTCGTCATCGTCGCGCTCAACGGCGTGAGCCTCGCGGCGCTCTACTTCGTCACCGCGAGCGGGTTCACGCTCGTCTTCGGGCTGATGCGCGTGGTCAACATGGCCCACGGCGCGCTCTACCTGCTCGGCGGGTACCTGGCGCTCGACCTCGCGCAGCACGGCTGGAACTGGTGGCTCGCCGCCGCCGGCGCGATGGTCATCACCGGCGCGGTCGGGCTGCTGATGCAGCAGTCGCTCCTCCGCTGGAACCAGGGCCAGGACCTGCGCCAGGCGCTGATCACGATCGCGGTCGCGGCGCTGCTCGCCGACCAGATGATCCTGCGCTTCGGCGCGACGCCGGAGGCGATCCAGCCGCCCGGCGCGCTGTCCGACTCGATCGCGCTCGGGCTCTACGACCTGCAGTACCCGGCGTTCCGCGTCTTCGTCGTCGGCGTCGCGGTCGCGGTCGGGTTCGTGCTCTGGCTCGTCATCCGGCACACGCGCTTCGGCATGGTCGTGCGCGCCGGCGTCGACGACCGGGCGATGACCTCGGCGATGGGCGTCAACGTCCAGCTCGTGTTCGCGGGGGCGTTCTTCATCGGCGCCGCGCTCGCGGGCCTCGGCGGGGTGATGGGCGGAACGGTGCTGTCGCTCGCGCCGGGCGAGGACGACAAGTTCCTGCTCAGCTCGCTCGTCGTGGTGATCATCGGCGGGCTCGGCAGCCTGCCGGGCGCGGCCGTCGGCGCGCTGGCGCTCGGGCTCGTCGAGCAGCTCTCCGCGGTCTACCTGCCGTCCGAGTACACGAACTACTCGATCCTGCTCACGTTCATCCTGCTCGTCGTCGTCCTCGCCGTCCGGCCGTCGGGCTTCTTCGGGAGGCCCGCGTGACGCCGCGCCGGATCGTCCCCGTCGCGATCGTCGTGCTGCTGGCGCTCGTCCCGCTGGTGTTCTCGGACTACTTCACCGGCGCGGTGGCCTCGAAGGCGCTCTACCTCGGGCTCGCCGCCGCGAGCCTGACCTTCCTCGCCGGCTACGGCGGCATGGTGTCGCTCGCGCAGACCGGCCTCTACGGGATCGCCGGGTTCGTGATGGCGCGGTTCATCGTCACGAACGGGATGGACCCGGTCGTCGCCGCGCTGCTCGCGCTCGCCGTCTGCGTCGGCTTCGGCGTCTTCTACGGCGCCCTGTCGTGCCGCAGCGAGGGGATCTACTTCCTGATGATCACGCTCGCGCTCGGCGTGATCACGTACTACTTCTTCGCCCAGGTGCCGTCGTTCGGCGGCCACGAGGGGATCAACGGCGTGCGCACGCCGGGCTGGATCGGCGACCCGATCAGCGACCCGGCGCCGATGTACTACACGGCGCTCGTCTGCAGCGTGGGCGCCTATGCGCTGGTCCGCTTCGTCGGCGGGATGCCGTTCGGGCTCGCGCTGCAGGGCGTGCGCGACGACCCCGTCCGGATGCGCGCGCTCGGCTACCGGATCCGCCTGCACCGGACGCTCGGCTTCGCCGCCGGCGCGCTGCTGGCGGGCGTCGCCGGCGTGCTGGGCACCTGGCACGAGACGCGGATCTCGCCCGGCACGATCGACGTCGCCTCGACGATCCAGCTGCTCGTGATGGCGGTGATCGGCGGGCTCTACCGGCTCGAGGGCGCGTGGGTCGGCGCGCTCGCCTACACGCTGCTCGACACGTACACGCGCGGGCTGACCGGGCGCTTCGAGACGTGGATCGCGCTGATCTTCCTGGCGATCCTCGTCGTGAGCCCCGACGGGATCACCGGGCTCTGGCAGGCGGCGCGCGACGGCGCCCGGCGCGTGCGCCGGCCGGCGCCGCGGGCCGAGGGCGCCGGATGAGCGATCCGGTCCTCCGGGTCCGCGGCCTGAGCCGGCGCTTCGGCGGCGTCCAGGCCGTCGACGACGTCGACCTCGAGGTCGCGCGCGGCGAGCGTCGCGCGGTGCTCGGGCCCAACGGCGCGGGCAAGTCGACCTTCTTCAACCTGGTCGCCGGCGACGTCGCGCCGAGCGACGGGACGATCGAGCTGTTCGGGCGCGACGTCACCCGCATGTCGGTGCGGCGGCGGGTGCGGCTCGGGCTGGGCCGGACCTACCAGTCCTCGCGCGTGCTCGGCGGGCTGTCGGTCGAGGACAACCTGTTCCTCGCCGTGCTCGGCACGCAGGGCGGGCACTTCCGGCCGCTGCCCGCGGGTGCCGACGCGCGGCGCCGGGAGCGCGCGCGGGCCGTGGCGGAGCGGGTCGGGCTCGGCGACCGGACCGCGGTCGACGCCGGCTCGCTCTCGCACGGCGAGCAGCGCCAGCTCGAGATCGGCCTCGCGCTCGCGCCGGACCCGCAGCTGCTCATGCTCGACGAGCCGGCCGCCGGGCTGTCGCGCGCCGAGCGCCAGTCGCTGACCCGGATGCTGCTCGGCCTCGACGAGGCGGTGACGCTGATCCTGATCGAGCACGACATGGACGTCGCGCTGGCGGTCGCCCGGCGGGTGACGATGCTCCACCAGGGCGCGCTGCTGCTCGAGGGCACCCCGGACGAGATCCGCGCGAGCCGGCAGGTGCACGAGATCTACCTGGGGGGCGCGCGCGATGGCTGA
>CAVRTO010000023.1:0-18183 GCA_963724145.1 uncultured Solirubrobacteraceae bacterium | reverse complement strand
GCGGGCTTCGAGGAGCGGCTCCAGCGCTCCCAGCTCGAGTACCTGGCGCGGTCGGAGGCAGCCGCGACAACGCTGGCCGAGAACTATGTCGGCCTTCCTGAACAAAAGGTTTGACATGTAGCTCCCCGGGCATATCGTGGCGCACGTCCGCGCTCTGGGAGGAGAGGGTCAATGAGGGAAGTGCGCCTGTTGGTCGCCGCGCTCGCCGCGGCTGCCGTGCTGCTGATCGCCGGCTGCGGCGACGACGGCGGAGGGTCGGGTGGCGGGAGCTCCGGCGACGGCGACGAGGGACCGGTGACGCTCAACGTCGGGGTGATCCCGATCGCCGACGTCGCGCCGCTCTACCTCGGGATGGACAAGGGCTTCTTCGAGGAAGAGAACCTGAAGATCGTGCCGAAGCTGGCCGAGGGCGGCGCGGCGATCGTGCCGGCCGTGCTCGCGGGCGACGATCAGATCGGATTCTCCAACACGACGTCGCTGATCATCGCCGCATCGAAGGACCTGCCGATCCAGATCATCTCCCAGGGCGTGCTCGCGGGAGAGTCGACCGAGCAGGCGTGGGACGGCGTGGTCGTGCCGAAGGGCTCCGACATCGAGTCGATCACGGACCTCGAGGGCAAGACGGTCGCGGTCAACACGCTCAACAACGTGTCGCAGATCGTCGTCAACACCGCGCTCGAGAAGGCCGGCGGCGACCCCTCCAAGGTCAAGTACGTCGAGGTCCCCTTCCCCGACATGAACGCCGCGCTGGAGAGCGATCGCGTCGACGCCGCGTTCCAGGTCGAGCCCGGCTACTCGGGCGGCCTCGCGGCGGGCTCGCGGAACATCTCCAACGCCTACGAGGAGATGGCGCCGAACTACACCGTCGCGACCTACTTCACGAGCAAGCAGTACATCGCCGAGAACCGCGACGTGGTCGACCGCTTCGCGCGCGCGATGCAGAAGTCGCTCGAGTACGCGGCCGGCCACGACGACGAGGTTCGCGCGATCGTCGGGACCTACACCGAGATCCCGCAGGAGGTGCTCGACAAGATGAACCTCCCGGTCTGGAAGTCCGACCTGAACCAGCCGACGATCGAGCAGACGGCCGACGCCGCGCTGAAGTACGGCTTCATCGAGGAGAAGCCGGCGCTCGACGAGCTGATCCTCCAGGACGGTCAGTAGGCCGTGACGACGATCGCCGCCCGCCGCCCCGCGCTGCCCGACCGCGCCCTGCCCTGGGTCGGGCTGGCGGCGGTGCTGGCGATCTTCGAGCTGCTCGCTCGCACGGACCTGATCAACCGCCGCTTCTTCCCGCCCGTCTCCGAGATGATCGGGCGGCTCGCGCAGGAGCTCGGCGAGACCTCGTTCTGGTCGGCGGTGCTCGACACGCTCCAGGGCTGGGCGCTCGGGCTCGGCATCGCCTGCCTCGTGGCGATCCCGTCCGGGATCCTGATCGGCTCGAGCCCGCTGCTGTACCGCGCGCTGCGCGTGCCGATCGAGTTCCTGCGGCCGATCCCGTCCGTGGCGCTGATCCCGCTCGCCGTGCTCGTCTACGGGTCGGGCCTGCAGAGCAAGGTCTTCCTGGCCGCCTTCGCGGCGACCTGGCCGCTGCTGATGCAGACGCTCTACGGCGTCCAGGACGTCGACCCGGTGGCGACCGACACCGCGCGCTCGTTCGGCTTCTCGCGCGGCAGCCGGCTGCTGCGGGTGACGCTCCCGAGCGCGGTGCCCTACATCGCGACCGGGATCCGCATCTCCGCCGCCGTGGCGCTGATCCTCGTCGTGACCGCCGAGCTGGTGATCGGCGCGCCGGGGCTGGGCCGTGAGATCAACCTCGCCCGCCAGGGCAGCAACGTCGAGCTCATGTACGCCCTGATCCTCGCCACCGGGCTGCTCGGGCTGCTGGTGAACCAGCTCTTCACCTGGGCGGAGCGGCGCGTGCTGCGCTGGCACCCGTCCCAGCGCGTCGAGGCGGTGCCCGCATGAGCCGCCGTGTGCTGGCCGGTGCGCTGGAGATCCTGGTCCCGCTGGCGCTGCTCGGGCTCTGGGCGGCGTGGTCCGCGGGGTCGGACACGTACTACTTCCCGCCGCTGACCGACATCCTCGACACGTTCGCGGACACCTGGCTGTTCGAGCGCGTCGGCTCGGACGTGGTGCCGAGCCTGGTCCGGCTCGGGCTCGGCTACGGGATCGCGTGCGTGGCCGCGGTCGCGCTCGGCCTGGCGCTGGGGATGTCGCGCCGCCTGCGCCGTGGGCTCGACCCGGTCGTGCAGTTCCTGCGCTCGATCCCGCCGCCGGCGCTGCTGCCGTTCGGGATCCTGGTGCTCGGCGTCGGCACGTCGATGAAGGTGTTCATCATCGCCTTCGTGTGCCTCTGGCCCGTGCTGCTCAACACCGTCGACGGCGTCGCGGGGGTCGACCCGACGCTGCGCGAGACCGCCGATTCGTACGGCATCCCGCGGCGCGACCGGATCCTGCGGGTGATCCTGCCGGCGGCGTCGCCGCAGATCTTCGCCGGGATGCGCACGAGCCTGTCGCTCGCGCTGATCCTGATGGTGATCTCCGAGATGGTGGCGAGCACGAACGGCATCGGCTACTTCGTGCTCGAGTCCCAGCGCAGCTTCGCGATCACCGAGATGTGGTCCGGGATCCTGCTGCTGGGGATCCTCGGGTACCTGCTGAACGCCGTGTTCATGATCGTCGAGCGGCGCGTCCTGCGCTGGCACCGCGGGGCGCGCGCGAGCGCGCTCGGCTGAGGGGGAGCGATGCTGCACGTCGAGCACCTGAAGAAGTCCTACGGCGACGTCGAGGCGATCGGCGACCTCACGTTCGACGTCGCCGCGGGCGAGTTCGTCTGCATCGTCGGGCCGTCCGGGTGCGGGAAGACGACGCTGCTCAAGTGCGTGGCCGGCCTGCTCGAGCCGACCGCCGGCGAGATCCGGCTCGGGGACGCCCCGGTCGACGGGCCGCCTGACACGATGGCGCTCGTGTTCCAGGAGTACAGCCGCTCGCTGTTCCCGTGGATGTCCGTCCGCCAGAACGTCGCCTTCCCGCTGTCGCGGCGCAAGCTCGGCAAGCAGGAGACGGCGCGCCTGGTCGAGGACGCCCTGGGCGCCGTCGGGCTCGGCGACGCGGTCGACCGCTACCCGTGGCAGCTCTCCGGCGGCATGCAGCAGCGCGTGGCGATCGCCCGCGCGCTCGCCTACCAGCCCCGGGTCCTGCTGATGGACGAGCCGTTCGCGTCCGTCGACGCGCAGACGCGCGCCGATCTCGAGGACCTCGTGCTGCAGGTCCGGCAGGACTACGACGTCACGATCGTCTTCGTCACGCACGACATCGACGAGTCGGTCTACCTGAGCGACCGGATCATCGTCCTCACGCCGTCGCCGACCCGGGTGCGCGAGACGCTCGAGGTCGCGCTGCCGCGACCGCGCGACCAGGTCGCGACCAAGGAGCTGCAGGAGTTCGCGCGGCTGCGCGCGCACGTGTGGCGGACGATCAAGCGCCCGGACGAGGCGGAGGTGGCGTGGGCGAGCTGATCCTGCCGCCGGCGTACGCGGACGCGTCCGCGTCGCAGCCGGCGCTCGACTTCCCGGACTACCGGTCGACGGCACTGCGGCACCCCTCGCAGCCGCTGATCGCGGCGCCGCAGACGCTGACCGAGCTGACCGGCCCGCTGCTCGGCGAGGGGCGCGTCCGGCCGGAGGACGCCGACCTGACGATCCAGCACGCGGGCGAGCCGCTCGGCGAGCGGATCATCGTGCACGGGCAGGTGCTGGAGGAGGACGGGCGCCCGGTGCGCGACACGCTCGTCGAGCTGTGGCAGTGCAACAGCGGCGGTCGCTACCGGCACGACGCCGACCGGCATCCCGCGCCGCTCGACCCCAACTTCACCGGGCTGGGCCGCTGCCTGACCGACGCCGACGGCCGCTACCGCTTCGTGACGATCAAGCCCGGCGCCTACCCGTGGGGCAACCATGCGAACGCGTGGCGTCCGGCGCACATCCACTTCTCGCTGTTCGGGCGCGCGTTCACGCAGCGGCTGGTCACCCAGATGTACTTCCCGGGCGACCCGCTGTTCGGCCAGGACCCGATCTTCAACTCGGTCCGCGATCCCGCCGCCCGCGAGCGCATGATCTGCGGATTCGACCTCGGCGCCACCGAGCCGGAGTGGGCGCTCGCGTACCGCTGGGACATCGTGCTGCGCGGCCCGGCGGCGACGCCGCGCGACGAGGACGACACGTGAGGCGGGGGACCACGCCGTCGCAGACCGTCGGGCCGTTCTTCGCGCTCGGCCTGCCGTGGGAGGACGGGCCGTTCGTCGTGCCCGCGGGCACGCCGGGGGCGATCGAGGTGCGCGGGCGCGTGCTCGACGGGGCCGGCGACCCCGTGCCGGACGCGCTCGTCGAGACGTGGCAGGCGGACCCCGACGGGCGCTTCGACCATCCCGACGACCCGCGCGGCCGCGTGCCCGGCTTCCGCGGCTTCGGGCGTTGCCCGACGACGCCGGACGGGGGCTGGCGGATCGTGACCCGCAAGCCCGGGCCGGTGCCCGGGCCGGGCGGGGCGACGCAGGCGCCGCACCTCGCCGTCTCGCTGTTCGCGCGCGGGCTGCTCGACCGCGTCGTCACCCGGATCTACTTCGGCGACGAGCCCGGCGCGAACGCGGCCGACCCGCTGCTGGCGCGGCTCGACGACGCGCGACGGGCGACGCTGATCGCCGCGCCCGACGCGGGCGGCTACGTCCTCGACCTGCACCTCCAAGGGGATCGCCAGACGGCGTTCCTGCAGCTCTGATGGGCGACCGGCTCGCGGCCCTGCTCGACACCGTCCTCGAGGGCAACGCGTTCCAGCGCGCGCGGATCGGGGAGGCCCGCGCGCTGGGCGAGTTGCCGCTGACGACGAAGGACGACCTGCTCGCCGACCAGACGGCGCACCCGCCCTTCGGCACCAACCTCACGTTCCCGCTCGACCGCTACACCCATCTGCACCAGACGAGCGGCAGCACCGGCCGCACGCTGCGCGTGCTCGACACGGCGCAGGACTGGGCCTGGTGGCGGCGGCGGCTCGGCCTCGTGCTGCGCGCGGCGGGCATCGGCCCCGGCGACCGCGTCGCGCTCGCGCACTCGTTCGGGCCCTACGTGCAGTTCTGGGCGTCCTACGAGGGCGCGCAGGAGGCCGGCGCGATGGTGATCCCGCTCGGCGGCATGGACTCCGTGCAGCGGCTCGAGACCATGCACGAGTACGGGGCGACGGCGCTGCTCTGCACGCCGAGCTATGCGATCCACCTCGCACGGGTCGTCGCCGAGCAGGGGCTCGAGGCGGTGCTCGGCAGCGTCGCGCGCGTGGTCTGCACCGGGGAGCCCGGAGCGTCGCTGCCGGCGGTGCGCGACCGGATCGAGGCCGCCTGGGGCGCCCGCTGCTTCGATCACGCCGGCTCGACCGAGGCCGGCTCGTTCGCCTATCCGTGCGCGGCCGACGGCGGCATCCACCTGTGCGAGGACGACTTCGCCTGTGAGGTGCTCGACCCTGCGACCGGCGCGCCCGTCGCCGAGGGCGGAGCCGGCGAGCTGGTCGTGACCGCGCTGGAGCGGACCGGCTTCCCGGCGATCCGTTACCGCACAGGCGACATGGTCGCGCGGTCCGCGACGCGCTGCTCCGCGGGGCACGACGGGATGTGGCTCCCGCACGGCATCCTTGGGCGGGTGGACGACATGGTGGTGATCCGCGGCATGAACGTGTTCCCGTCGGCGATCGAGGACGTGCTGCGCCGCTCGCCGGGCGCGGGGGAGTTCGCGATCACCTTCTACAACGACCCGCATGCGATGGACGAGGTCAAGGTCGAGGTCGAGCTGACCCAGGCGCGCGAGGCGCGCGAGATCCAGGCGCGGCTGCGCCAGACGCTGGGGCTGCGCGTCCGCATCGTGCCGGTCAAGCCGGGGATCCTGCCGAGCTACACCGGCAAGGCGCGGCGCGTCCATGACCTTCGGCCGCCCGCGCGCCTGGGGACGTGAGCCGTGGAGGCGCGCGAGCCGGCGCTGCGGCGCAGCGCCAGCGAGGACGTCGCGGATGCGATCCGCGAGTTCATCCTGTCCAGCGGCCTGGCGCCCGGCGACCGGCTCGGGCGCGAGGAGGATCTCGCCCAGCGCTTCGGGGTCAGCCGCCCGACGCTGCGCGAGGCGCTGCGGCTGCTCTCGAGCGCGCACCTGATCCGCGCGTCCAAGGGCCCTGGCGGCGGGATCTTCGTCGCGGCGACGACCGAGCAGGGCCTCGGGATGAGCGTGGCCGACATGGTCGCGAGCATGCTGTCGGCCGACAGCATCGACATCGACGAGCTGATCGAGACGCGGCTGCTGCTCGAGGTCCCGCTGGCCGGGCTGGCGGCGCAGCGCGCGACGGAGGCGGACGTCGCGGTGCTGCGCGACATCCTCGCCGAGGCCGGCGACGTCGCGCAGGGGGCGACCTTCCGCGGCATGGACACGCGCCTGCACTCGACGATCGCCGCGATCGCGGGCAACCGGCTCGCGCTGGCGTTCACGGAGTGGATCGGGGCGGTGCTCCAGCCACCGCTGCACGAGATCGTCGAGCCGGCGGTCGTCGACTCGGTGGTGGTCGAGCAGCATGGCGACATCGTGCGGGCGATCGGGCGCGGCGACCCGACCGCGGCCGAGCGCGCGATGCGCGAGCACCTCGTCTACCTGAAGGACGTGGTCGGCGCGGTCCGGCGGGAGGCGCCGTGAGCGAGCTCTTCGGCCCGCTCTTCGCGCCCGCCCGCCTCCGCGAGGCGGTGTCCGCGCGCGCCTGGGTGGCGGCGATGCTGGAGGCCGAGGCGGCGCTCGCGGCGGCGGAGGCGGAGGCGGGCGTGATCCCCGCGGCGGCGGCCGCGGCGATCGCCGGCGCCGGCGGCATCGACCCGGCCGCGCTGGGCGAGGCGGCCGTCGCCTCGGGCACGCCGGTCGTCCCGCTCGTCGCGGCGCTCCGCGAGCGCGTCGGCGCGGAGCATGCCGAGCACGTGCACCACGGCGCGACGAGCCAGGACATCGTCGACACCGCGGCGATGCTCGTCGCGCGCCGCGCGCGGGCGCTCGTCGTCGAGGAGCTCGACGCCGTCGCGCGCGCCTGCGCGGCGCTCGCGCGCGAGCACGCCGCCACCGCGATGGCGGGCCGGACGCTGCTCCAGCAGGCGCTCCCGGTCACGTTCGGGCTCAAGGCCGCCGGCTGGCTCGACGCGACGCTCGACGCGCGCGCCGGCCTGCTGCGGACGCGGCTCGACGCGCAGCTCGGCGGCGCCGCCGGGACGCTCGCCGCGCTCGGCGACGCCGGCCCGGCGGTCGCGGAGGACTTCGCCCGGCGGCTCGGGCTCGGGGCGCCGGCGCTGCCGTGGCACACGGCGCGCGGGCGCGTCGCGGAGCTGGGCGCCGCGCTCGCCGTCGCCGCGGGCACGATGGGCAAGCTCGGCCTCGACCTCGTGCTGCTCGCGCAGTCCGAGGTCGCGGAGGTCGTCGCCGGCGCGGGCGCGTCGTCGGCGATGCCGCACAAGCGCAACCCGGTCGGCGCCGTCCGCGCGCGGGCGTGCGCGCTGCGGGTGCCGCCGCTCGCCGCGCTCCTGCTGGGCGCGATGGCGCAGGAGCACGAGCGCGCCGCCGGCGCCTGGCAGGCGGAGTGGGAGCCGCTGGGCGAGGCGCTGGGCCTGACCGGCGGCGCGGCGGCGGGCGCGCGCGAGGCGCTCGAGGACCTCGAGATCCGGCCGGACGCGATGCGCGCGCACCTCGACGCGCTGCTCGCCGCGCCCGGCGTCGCCGGCGGCACGGGCGCCGCCGCGCTGTTCGTCGAGCGCGCGCTGTCGCGCGCGGAGGAGGAGCTGGGGGCATGACCGACCGCCGCGAGGAGGGCATGCGCGTCCGCCGCGAGGTGCTGGGCGACGCGCACGTCGACCGCGCCGCGCCGACCGAGTTCACGCGCGACTTCCAGGACCTGATCACGCGCTACGCCTGGGGCGAGATCTGGACCCGCCCGGGCCTGGACCGGCGCACCCGCTCGGCGATCACGCTGACGGTGATGGTCGCGCGCGGGCACCTCGAGGAGCTGGCGCTGCACGTCCGCGCCGCGCGCCGCAACGGGCTGTCCGACGACGAGATCAAGGAGGTCCTCCTGCACTGCGCGATCTACTGCGGCGTGCCCGCGGCCAATGCCGCCTTCGCCGTGGCCCAGCGCGTGCTCGCGGAGGACCCGGACCGAGGAGCACCATGAGCCTGCGCGACCGACCGCCGTTCCGCGCCGACCACGTCGGCAGCCTGCTGCGCCCGCCCGAGCTGCTGGAGGCGCGCGAGCGCTTCGCCGGCGGCGCGATCGACGCCGATGCGCTGCGCGCCGCCGAGGACGCGGCGATCGCGGATGCCGTCGCCCTGCAGCACGACGTCGGGCTGCGGACCGTCACCGACGGGGAGTTCCGCCGCGCGTCCTGGCACATGGACTTCATCTACGCGCTCGACGGCATCTCGAAGGTCGTCGACGACACGCTGCACGTGCAGTTCCGCAACGCGGCCGGGACGCTCGAGTTCGCGCCGCCCTCGGCACGCGTCGACGGGCGGATCGGGCTCTCGGAGACGATCTTCGGCGACGCGTTCGCGTACCTGCGGTCGGTCGCCGCGCCGGAGCAGACGCCGAAGCTGACGATCCCCTCGCCGAGCATGGTCCACTACCGCGGCGGCCGCGCGGCGATCGACGCGGACGTCTACCCCGACCTCGACGCGTTCTGGTCGGACCTGACGGCGGCCTACGCGGAGGAGGTGCGCCGGCTGGCCGCCGCGGGCTGCACGTACCTCCAGTTCGACGACACGAGCCTCGCCTATCTCAACGATCCCGCCCAGCGCGAGCACGTGCGCGAGATCGGCGGCGACGCCGAGCACCAGCACGAGGCCTACATCCGCCACATCAACGAGGCGCTCGCCGGCCGGCCCGAGGGGCTGGCGGTCACGACCCACATGTGCCGCGGGAACTTCCGCTCCTCCTGGGTCGCGGAGGGCGGCTACGACTTCGTCGCCGAGGCGCTGTTCGGCGAGCTCGCCGTCGACGGCTTCTTCATGGAGTGGGACGACGCGCGCTCGGGCGGCTTCGAGCCGCTGCGGTTCGTCCCGCCGGGCAAGGTCGTCGTGCTCGGGCTCGTGACGACGAAGACCGGCGCGCTGGAGGACCGCGACGCGCTCCTGCGGCGGATCGAGGAGGCGTCGCGCCACGTCGACCTCGACCAGCTCTGCCTCTCCCCGCAGTGCGGGTTCTCCTCGACCGTCGAGGGCAACGCGCTGACGCGCGACGAGCAGGCTGCGAAGCTGCGGCTCGTGGTCGAGGTCGCCGACGAGGTGTGGGGCTAGCCGATGGCGGCGGAGGTCGTGGACGCGGCGCGCGCCGTCGCCGAGATCGAGCGCGGCGACACCGTGATGGTCGGCGGCTTCGGCCTGGTCGGCGCGCCGCTGACGCTGATCGAGGCGCTGGTCGCGAGCCCCGCCGCGCGCGAGCTGACGGTGATCTCGAACAACCTCGGCGAGCCGGGCAAGGGGCTGGGGGCGCTGCTCCTGGCCGGAGGGGTGCGCAAGGCGATCGGGTCGTACTTCACGAGCAACCCGGACGTCGTCGCGGCGCACGAGCGCGGCGCGCTGGAGGTCGAGCTGCTGCCGCAGGGGACGCTGTCGGAGTCGATCCGCTCGGGCGGCGCCGGCCTGGGCGGCTTCTACACGCCGACCGCGGTCGGCACGCAGCTGGCCGAGGGGCGCGAGGAGCGCGAGATCGACGGCGCCCGCTACCTCTTCTACCCGTCGCTGCGGGCGGACGTGGCGCTGGTGCGGGCGCGCACCGCCGACGAGCTCGGCAACCTCGTCTACGACAAGACCGCGCGCAACTTCAACCCGGACATGGCGACCGCCGGCCGGGTCGTCGTCGCCGAGGTCGACGAGATCGTCCCGGTCGGGGACCTGGCCCCGGAGCTCGTCGCCACGCCGCACCTGTTCGTCGACTACCTGGTCCGCGCGGAGCTGACGCTGTGAGCGTGTCGGAGACGATCGCGCGGCGGGTGGCCGGGCACCTGCGCGACGGCGAGACCGTCAACCTCGGGATCGGGATCCCGACGCTGGTCGCGGACTTCATCGAGGAGCGGCCGCTCGTGCTGCACACCGAGAACGGGATGCTCGGCGTCGGCCCGACGCCGGAGGGCGCCGCGGTCGACGTCAACCTGGTCAACGCCGGCAAGCTGCCGGTCTCCGAGACCCCCGGCGCGGCCTACTTCTCCTCCTCGGAGAGCTTCGCGATGATCCGCGGCGGCCACGTCGGCGTCGCCGTGCTCGGCGCGCTGCAGGTCGACGCGCGCGGCCGGGTCGCGAACTGGGCGGTGCCGGGCCGGCCGATCCTCGGCGTCGGCGGCGCGATGGACCTGCTGGTCGGCGCGCAGCGGGTGATCGTCGCCACCACGCACGTGACCAAGCGGGGCGAGCCCAAGCTGGTCGAGACCTGCACGCTGCCGCTGACCGCCGAGCGCCCGGTCGACCTGATCGTGACCGAGCACGCGACGTTCGCGGTCCGCGGCGGCGGGCTCGTCCTGACCGAGGTCGCGCCGGGGACCTCGGCGGAGTGGGTGCGCGAGCACACCGGCGCCGCGTACCGTTCCGAGGCGTGACCGGCGCGCTGATCATCGACGGCCTGCGGACGCCGTTCGGCCGCCACGGCGGCGGGCTCGCGGCGGTCCGGCCGGACGACCTCGCCGCGCACGCCGTCCGCGCGGTGCTCGACCGCACCGGCGTGCCGGACGCCGACGTGGAGGACGTCGTGCTCGGCTGCGCCAACCAGGCCGGTGAGGACAACCGCGACGTCGCGCGGATGGCCGCGCTGCTCGCCGGGCTGCCCGAGTCGGTCGCCGGGGTCACGGTCAACCGCCTGTGCGGCTCCGGGATGGACGCGGTCGCCTACGCGGCGCGCGCGATCGCGCTGGGGGAGGGCGCCGCGTACGTCGCCGGCGGCGTGGAGTCGATGAGCCGGGCGCCGTTCGTGGTCCCGAAGCCGTCGCGCGCGTATCCGACGGGCGCCGCTGGAGATGGCCGACACCACGCTCGGCTGGCGGCTGGTCAACCCGCGGATGGAGGCGCTGGGCCACACCGACTCGCTCGGGCAGACGGCCGAGAACCTCGCGGTCGAGCACCGGATCACCCGGTCCGAGCAGGACGCGTTCGCGCTCCACAGCCACGCCAAGGCGGTCGCGGCGATCGACGCCGGCCGCTTCGACGCCGAGCTGGTCGCGGTCGACGTGCCCGGCCGGCGCGAGTCCGTCACCGTCGCGGCCGACGAGGTCCCGCGGCGCGACGCGTCGCTCGAGGCGCTCGAGCGGCTGCGACCCGCGTTCGCGCGCGAGGGGACCGTGACCGCGGGCAACTCGAGCACGCTGAACGACGGCGCCGGGGCGCTGCTGCTGACCTCGCCGGACTACGCGCAGGCGCACGGGCTGGCGCCGCTCGCGCGCGTCCGGTCGGTCGCGGTCGCCGGGGTCCCGCCGCGGATCATGGGCATCGGCCCGGTCCCGGCCGCCGCGAAGGCGCTCGCGCGTGCCGGGCGGACGCTCGCCGACATGGACCTGATCGAGGTCAACGAGGCGTTCGCCGCGCAGGTCCTCGCGGTGCTGCGCGAGTGGGACCTCGACGCCGGGGACGACCGGCTCAACGTCAACGGCGGGGCGATCGCGCTCGGGCACCCGCTCGGCGCGTCCGGCGCGCGGATCGTCGCCGCCACCGCGCATGAGCTGCGCCGCCGCGGCGGGCAGCACGCGCTCGTGAGCATGTGCATCGGCGTCGGCCAGGGCATCGCCCTGGTGCTCGAGGCCGCCTAGCCGCGCAGCAGCGGCTGGGTCAGGCAGGTCGGCCCGCCGTCGCCCTTGAGCGACAGGTCGGAGCCGTCGTAGACGTGGACCTCGATCCCGCGCCGCTCCAGCGCGCGCCGCACGCCCGGCACGCCGTCGACCATGACGACCACGCCCGGCCGGACCGCGAGGATGTTGCAGCCCATCGCGAGGTAGTCGTCGCGATCGATCGCGATCCACTCGGTCCCGCGCTCGCGCAGGTCCTGCAGCAGACGCACCGGCGCGAGCGGCTCGAAGATCACGCACAGCCCGTCGGCCACGCCGGAGAGGAACGACTGCAGGTGCAGGACCATGCCGGGGCCCTCGTCGTGCGGCATGTCGTACGGCTCGACGCGCACGCCCTCCGGGGCGACGAGCTCGGCGAGCGCCGCCGCGCCCGCGCGATTGGTGCGGTAGCCGATCCCGATCGCCATCGTGGCGTCGTCGATCCAGAAGCGGTCGCCGCCGTCGGCGTAGGCGGGCGCGGCGAGCGTCCCGAGCACCGGGATGCCGAGCCGCTCGAGCTCGCGCGCGGCGGCCTCCGGCTCGCGCTGCCGCATCGGCTTGGCCATCCGCAGCGGGATCCCGCCGCGGCCGGTCATGACCATCGGGTCGTGCATGTAGACCGCGTCGACCTGGCCGTCCAGTGCGCCCGCGACCTCGACCGCGGCGCCGAGCTCGGCGAGCAGGGCGCAGAACGCCTCGTGCTGCGCCTCGAGTCGCGCGGGATCGGGGGTGCGCCACGCGGCGCCGTCCCAGTCGCCGGCGGTCGCCGGCCGCCGCACCAGCACCCGCCGCAGCGGGGCGATCATCGAGGTGACGCCGAAATCGCTCATCGGGGGTGGATTCTTGCGTGCCGACGTCCCTGCTTGCGGCTACCGTTCACACATGGGCGTGGTCGCCATGCACGAACGTGAGCTGCGCCGGTTGCCGCATCGGCATCGGGAGTGGTACCGCTCGTGGTGGGTCCGCGGCCCCGTGCTCGCGCTGTTCGTGGCCTTCGCCGGCCTCCCGGCGCTGGATCCCTGGACCTGGATCACCCACCCGATCCCGGCCCGGATCGCGGTCGGCGCGCTGATCGCGGTCGTCGCGCTGCTCGCCTGCGGGCTCGTCGTCACCGGCGTGCTGGCGCTCGCGCAGCAGCCGCGGCCGCTGACCGAGGTGCTGCTCTCGTTCCCGCTGATCCTCATCGTCTGGGCGGCGATCGCCGTCGCCGGGCTCGCCCGCGACGACCAGGGCGCGCCGGCGATCCTCGCCCCGCAGCGGCCGGACAGCGCCGAGGTCGCGCTCGCCGCCGAGCGCAGCGCGTTCTCGCTCTGGTACGAGGGGCTCGCCCGCGCCCAGTTCGCGCGTGCCGAGGCCACGCGGCGCTTCCGCGCCTGGGCGGCCGACGGCGCCCCCGGCACGCCCGCCGGCTTCCGCCGGCTGCGCGCCGCCGAGCGCAGCGCGGCCGGGCAGGTCTCCGTCGCGCTCTCGCTGGAGCCGACCGCGTCGACGGCCGCCGCCACGGCGCAGCTCAAGCGCGGCGCCCGCGGCCTGCTGGCGTGCATCTCGGACACGCGCGAGCTGCTCCAGACGGTCAACCTCGGCAACGTGAACGCGCGCCGGGCGCGGATCAACCGCCGCTGCGCGACCGCCGACGCCGTCCTGCGCCGGGCCGACGGGGGCGCGGCGAGCACGTTCGCGCGGCTCGGCGGGCCGGAGGCCTTCCCCGGCCTCGAGCAGCGCGTCGACGCGCTCGCGCACGGCACGGCCTGATCGTTCCCCGGTCGGCGGTTCAGCCGCCCGCGCGGGTGAACGTCACATGCGTGACTCCGCTGGGCGAGGACGTGGCCTCGATCTCGTAGTCCTTCTCGACGCCCTCCAGGCCGTCCCAGAGCCGCACGCCCCGGCCGAGCAGGATCGGGACCACCACGATGTGCGCGTGGTCGACGAGCCCGGCGGCGAGGAAGTCGCGGATCACGGTGGGACCTCCGCCGATGCGGACGTCCTTGCCGTCCGCGGCCTCGCGGGCGGTCTCGAGCGCCTCGGCGGGCGACGCGTCGAGGAAGTGGAACGTCGTGCCGCCCTCCATCTCGATCGACGGGCGCGTGTGATGGGTGAGGACGAAGACCGGTGTGTGGAACGGCGGGTTGGGACCCCACGCGCCCTTCCAGTCCGGGTCCTCCTCCCATCCGGGGTGGCCGAACTTCCCGACCCCCATGATCTCGGCGCCGATCCCCGGATCGTGCTGCCGGGCGAAGACGTCGTCGACGCCGCCGCTGCCGCCGGACCGGCCGAGCATCCCGAGGCCCCACCGGGTGGCGAACATCCAGTCGTGCAGCCGCTCCCCGGCGTGGCCGAAATGGAGGTCGCGGCTCTGCCCCTCACCGGTGCCGAAGCCGTCGAGCGAGATCGAGAAGTTCTGGACGCGGACGAGTGACATGGCTGCTGCTCCTTCAGTCGTAGTAGCGCCGGGCGCTCGATCCGATGCGCGTCACGTCCGTGCCGTAGACGTGGATCGAGATCGCGGTCTCCTCGGCGGTGTTGTGCACGCGGTGGATGTCGCCGGGCGGTGCGAAGCCGCTGACGTCGCCGACCTGGTTCTCGCTGCGGCCGACCAGGTTCAGGTCGGCGTCGAACAGCTCCTCGTGCTCGACGCCCTGGATCACGCCGAACACGCACCACGTGACGTGGTCGTGGATCCGCGTGAGCTGGCCGGGCCGCCAGACCAGGGCGACGATCGAGAACGATCCGTCGGGCTCGACGTAGAGGTTGTGGGCGCGGTAGCCGTCGGGTGAGCCGAGGCGCTGCGCGGCGGTCAGCATGTCCGGGGTGGGGAGGTGCCGGCGCAGCTGGTCGGCGACGAGCTGCGCGGTCTCGGCCCAGCCGGCATCGCTCTCGACGGCGGTGCGGATACCGGCGACGAGTGGGCTCAGCCGGCCGGCGGGGAGGATCTGGGTCGCGGTCATGCCCTTCAGCTTGCGCGCCACCGGCCCATCCGTCCAATGCCAACTTTCGTGCTGACTCATAGATAGGGTTGATGCATGCTCGACGTCAACCGGTTGCGCGTGATCGACGCCGTCGCGCGCCATGGATCGGTCACCGCCGCGGCGAAGGAGCTGCACTACTCCCAGCCGTCGGTCACCCACCACCTCGGCCGGCTCGAGTCGGAGACCGGCGCGCAGCTGGTGCAGCGGGTCGGCCGGGGGATCCGGCTCACCGCGGCCGGACAGCTGCTGGCCGACCGCGCCGCCGAGATCATCGGCCGCATCGACGCCGCCGGCGCGGAGCTCTCCGCCCACGTCGGACTGAACGCCGGCCGCGTGCGCCTCGCCGCCTTCGCCTCGGCGAACGGATCGCTCGTGCCGGCGGCGCTGGCGACGCTGGCGAGCCGGTATCCGAGCCTGGAGGTCAGCCTGACCGACACGCATCCGCTCGACGCGCTCGAGCTGCTGCGCACCGGCGAGGTCGAGGTCGCGATCATCTTCCGCTACGAGGAGACCGAGCCCGAGCCCCCAGGGGTGCGCCTGCATCACCTGCTCGACGATTCGGTCTACGTGCTGTCGACGCGTCGCGAGCGCGGGCTGGCGACCCTGCGCGACGCGACCTGGATCGCCGGCTGCGAGCGCTGTCGCAGCCACCTGCTGTCGATCTGCGCCGACGCCGGCTTCGATCCGCGGATCGGCTACAGCTCCGACGACATGGTCGTGATGCAGGCGTGGGTGGCCGCCGGGCTCGGCGTGGCGACCCAGACCGGACTGGCGCTGCGCGCCCACCACATCGACGGCGTCGTCGCGACCGAGCTGCCCGGCACGAAGCGCCACATCTACGCCGCCACCTACGGCGAGCCGCCCGACCCGCCCGCCACCGCCGCCGTCCTGGCGGCCCTCGCCGAGGCCGCCCGTCGCGTCTCCTCCGGACAGCGCCTCCTCCGTCCGCGCCGCTCCTCCTAGGCGTCGTCGCTCACAGGGGGATCTCCGCGCGCACGCGCGTGCCGCCTCCGGGAGGGCTGTCGACGTCGAGCCGCCCGTCGAGCGCGGCGACGCGGTCGGCGAGCCCGCGCAGCCCCGAGCCGCCGCCGGGCGACGCGCCGCCGACGCCGTCGTCGGCGACCTCGGCGCGGACGACGGCGCCCGTCCGGGCGACCGTCACGGTCGCCCGCTCGGCCTCCGCGTACTTGGCCACGTTGGTCAGCGCCTCGGCGACGACGAAGTAGACCGCGGTCGCAACCGGCGCGGGCAGGTCGTCGGGCACGCCGTCCTCGACGTCGACCGGCACCGGCGCGCGGACGGCGAGCGCGCGCAGCGCCGCGTCGAGCCCGCGGTCGGTCAGCACGGCCGGATGGATCCCGCGGGCGAGCTCGCGCAGCTCGTCCAGGCTCGTCTTGAGCTCCGCCCGCGAGGAGTCGAGCAGCGCGGCGAGCTCCGGGTCGCCCTCCGCACGCCGGCGCGCGATCCCGAGCTGCGCGCCGAGCGCGACCATCCGCGCCTGCGCGCCGTCGTGCAGGTCGCGCTCCAGGCGCCGGCGCTCGTCGTCCCCGGCGCGGACGAGCCGCGCCCGCGACGCGCGCAGCTCCTCGATCCGCGCCCGCAGCTCCGCGGCGAGGCGCTCGTTCTCGAGCGCGAGCGCCGCGGCTGCGCCCGCCGCGCGGACCAGCTGCGGCTGGTCGGCGAGCGAGGGGTCGTGCTCGATCGCGGCGATCCGGCGGCCCTGCAGCTCGACCTCGGTCCACCCGCCCTCCGGCAGCGCGACGGGGCGCCCCGCGGCGTCGACGAACCGGCCCGGCTGCGGCAGCCAGTACGCGACCGCGACGGAGGGGTCGCCGAGCGCCTCGGCGAGCGCGGCCCGGACCGCGTCGGTGCCGGGCGCCTGGCCGAGCCGCGCGATCAGCGCCGGGATCCGGTCCGCCTGGGCGAGGCGGCTGCGCAGCAGCCCGGCCAGGAACCCGAACGGCACCGTCGCGAGCAGCAGGATCGACAGCGTCTCGAGCGCGTCGACGCCCGCGCCGACCGCGTCGAGCCCGGCGGCGACCGCGAGCACGAGGAACGCGACGCCGGACGTCCAGATCACCGGGGCGAGCACGCGCCGCTGCGGCGCGCTCGCGGCGCGCCAGCGGCGCCACATGATCGTGAGGCTGACCGCGATCACGAACAGCGCACCGAAGAACTGGAGCAGGTCGAGCCGGTCGGACAGCTCCTGGTCCGGCCGGACGACGAGCAGGTTCCGCGGCTCGCCGGCCGGATGCTCCTCGAACAGCAGCGAGGGGATCTGCAGCACGGTCGTCGTGAAGTAGCCCGCCGCCACGATCAGCCGCTCCGCCCGGGTCTGCAGCCGCCCGGTCGGATACGCGAGCACCAGGTGCCCGACGACGGCCGGGAACAGCGCGTCGAAGGCGATCCCGATCGTGTAGAGGACGTTCCCGTTCGCGGTCCCGAGGCTCTGCAGGAACCACGCGAACCCGGCGGCGACCATCAGCGCGCCCGTCCGGTTGACCGGCCGGCGCCACCAGGCGAGCAGGCCGGTCCCGGCGAACGACCAGCCGACCGCCAGCCCGAGCGCCGCGGTCACGCCGCGGTCGTCCACGTGATCGCTCGAGAGCACGAGCGCGACGGCGGCGAGGCCGGCCGCGACGGAGGCGCAGCCCAGGGCGATCAGCGCCCGCCGGAGCGCGGGCAGCTCACCGGCGCCCCTGATCGCCACGTCCGCCGGAGCGGTCACGCGGCGAGTCTACGCAGGGCGCCGCGGGCCGAGCCCGGCGACCTCGTAGGCTCGGAGGCATGCCGACCACGACCGCATTCCAGCTCGGCGACACCGTCCCGCCGTTCGCCCTGCCCGACACCGACGGCGCCGAGCACCGGGCGCCGCTGCCCGACGCCCCGCCGGCCACCGTGCTGACCGTCACCTGCCTCCACTGCCCCTACGTCGTCGCCTGGAACCCGCGCCTGCGCGCGGTGGCCGAGGCGTACGCGCCGCGCGGCGTCCGCTTCCTCGGCATCCACGCGAACGACGCGACCCGCTACCCGGCCGACTCGCTCGACCACATGCAGCGCTTCGTCCGCGACCAGGACTGGCCGTACCCGTACCTCCACGACGAGTCCCAGGACGTCGCGCGCGCGCTCGGGGCCGAGGTCACGCCGCACGTGTTCGTGCTCGACGGGGAGCAGCGACTGGTCTACCGCGGCGCACCCGACGCCGACCACCAGGACCCGTCGCAGGACGCGGCGTGGCTGCGCGCCGCGCTCGACGCCGTCCTGGCCGGGGAGCCGGTCGCGGAGCCCGAGACGCGGGCGCGCGGGTGCGGCGTGAAGTGGAAGGCGTAGCCGCCGGCCGGCCGGCGCGGAGTG
>CAVRTO010000022.1:0-345416 GCA_963724145.1 uncultured Solirubrobacteraceae bacterium | reverse complement strand
GCCAGCGCGATCGACGCGAGCAGCACCTTGACCTCGGCGGTGTTGCCGCGCGTCAGCGTCTCGACCAGGTCCTCCATCCGCGTCGGATACCCGCGCGCCCGCGCGGGTACGCCGGGCGCGATGCTGCCCGCCTGGGAGCCCGGCACGGTCGCGATCCTCTCCACCGGGGCCGGGGCGCCGCACGCGATCCCGGTCTCGACGGCGATCGCCGCCGGGCCGGACGCGATCCTGCTCGCGCTCGCGCTGCGGCGCGAGTCGCTCGCGCGCCTGCGCGAGGACCCGCGCTGCGCGCTGACCGTCCTCGCCGCCGGCGACGTCGCCTTCACCGCCCACGGGCGCGCGACCGTCGTCGAGGAGCTCGACACGGTCGCCGCCGTGCGGATCGACGTCGACGCCGTCCAGGACCACGGCCAGGATCGCTTCGAGATCGACGCCGGGGTCGCCTGGCACTGGACCGACGCGGACGCGGCGCGCCAGGACGCGGCGGTGCGCGCCGCGCTGGCGCGGCTCGTCTAGGGGAACACGGCGAGGAACACGAACGCGGCGAACAGCACGAGGTGCACGCCGCCCTCCTGGAGCGTCGCGCGGCCCGGCAGCACGGTCAGCGCGCTCACGACCGCGGTGATCGCGAGCAGGACCATCTGGGTCGATCCGAGCCCGAGCACGAGCGGCCCGTCGAGCCAGATCGAGGCGACGGCGATCGCGGGGATCGTCAGCCCGATGCTCGCGATCGCCGAGCCGTAGGCGAGGTTGAAGCTCGTCTGGACCCGGTCGCGGCGCGCGTTGCGGACCGCCGCGAGCGTCTCCGGCAGCAGCACGAGCAGCGCGATCACGACGCCGACCGCCGAATGCGGCGCGCCGATCGCGTCGACGCCGTCCTCGATCGCCGGCGACTCCGTCTTCGCCAGCCCGACCACCGCGACGAGCGCGACGAGCAGCAGCACGAGGCTCTGGACGGTCTCGCGGTTCGTCGGCGGCGCGGCGTGCGCCTCGGGGTCCGTCCTCGCCGCCGACCGGCAGGAAGTAGTCGCGGTGCCGGACCGTCTGGACGACCACGAACAGGCCGTAGAGGACGATCGAGGCGACGGCGGCGAAGGCCAGCTGGGCGGAGGAGAACTCCGGTCCCGGCGCGCTCGTGGTGAACGTGGGGAGGACGAGCGTGAGCGTCGCCAGCGTGGCGACGGTCGCGAGCGCCGTCGCGGTCCCCTCGGCGTTGAACTCGGCGAAGCGCCGCTTCAGCGCGCCGATCAGGATGCAGATGCCGACGATCCCGTTCGTCGTGATCATCGCCGCCGCGAACACGGTGTCGCGGGCCAGCGTGCTGGTGTCGCTGCCACCGGTCGTCATCAGCGTGACGATCAGCGCCACCTCGATCACGGTGACGGCGACGGCGAGGACGAGCGAGCCGAACGGCTCCCCGACGCGGTGCGCGACGACCTCGGCGTGGTGGACCGCGGACAGGACCGACCCGGCGAGGAACAGCCCGACGACGATCAGCACGGGCGTGCCCGGCTTGGTGCCCCACGTCAGCGCGAGCGGGATCAGCGCGAGCACGGGGACGATCGTGGTCCAGGGGAGCGCGCGCAGGCGGTCGGCGAGGGCCATGTGGGGCCACAGAGTGGCATGCCGCGTGTATCATCAGTCGGTTGAAATGCGTGCGCGAGCCGTCCTCGGCAGCCTCCTCTTCCTGCTCGTCGCCCCGGGCATCGTCGCGGGCCTGATCCCGTGGTGGCTGACCGGCTGGGAGCCGGCCGGCGACGTCCCCGCCGCGCTCGTGATCGCGGGCGTCGCGCTGGTCGCGGGCGGGAGCGCGGTGCTGCTGCACGCGTTCGCCCGCTTCGCGCTCGACGGCCTCGGGACGCCGGCGCCGGTCGCGCCGACCGCGCACCTCGTGGTCGGCGGCGCCTACCGGCACGTGCGCAACCCGATGTACCTCGCGGTCGGCGCGACGATCCTCGGCCAGGCGCTGATCCTCGGGCGGCCCGGGCTGCTCGTCTACCTGGCCGCGTTCGGCGCGGCCGTCGCCGCGTTCGTCCACGGCTACGAGGAGCCGGAGCTCGCGCGCACGTACGGCGCCGAGTACGACGCGTACCGGCGCGCCGTCCCCGCGTGGATCCCGCGGCTCAGAGGTCGCTGAGGTCCGCCGGCACGTCGACCGCGTGCTCGCGCAGCGCGTCGAGCGGGACGATCTCGAGCGCGCGCTCGTGCGTCGAGGCGAGCACGACGTAGGCCGCCGCGCCGTCCTCGTGGGCGCGCAGCCAGTTGGCCGCGGTGACGCACCAGCGGTCGCCGGGGACCAGGCCGGGGAACCGGAACAGCGGCACCGGCGTGATCAGGTCGTTGCCGATCGAGTGCTGGTGCTCGAGGAAGTCCGCCGTCACGACCGCGCAGATCGTGTGGCTCCCGGAGTCGTCGGGACCGGTCGAGCAGCAGCCGTCGCGGTAGAACCCGGTCAGCGGCTCGGTGCCGCAGCCCTCCAGCTCTCCGCCCAGGACGTTGCGCTCGGCCACGCGGGGAGTATCGCCGACCCGCCAGGATGGGGGCGGGATGCCGCGCAACCTCGTCAACGTCAGCGCCGTCGCGAAGGGCTACGGCACGCGCAGCGTGCTGCGCGACGTGACGCTCGGCGTCGCGGCCGGCGACCGCATCGGCGTCGTCGGCCGCAACGGCGACGGCAAGTCCACGCTGCTGCGGCTGATCGCCGGGGTGGAGGCGCCGGACGCCGGCGACGTCACCCGACCGCGCGGCGCCGAGGCCGCGCTGCTCGGCCAGCACGACGACCTCGACGACCGCGGCACGATCCGCTCCGAGCTGGTCGGCGGGCGCGCCGACCACGAGTGGGCGGGCGACGCCGCCTTCCGCGGCGTGCTCGACGGGCTGCTCGGCGGGGTGGCGCTCGACCGGTTCGCGCACGGCCTCGACACGCCGATCGCCGGGCTCTCGGGCGGCGAGCGGCGGCGGGTCGCGCTCGGCCGGATGCTGCTCGGCGCGCCGGAGCTGCTGCTGCTCGACGAGCCGACCAACCACCTCGACGTCGAGGCCGTCGACTGGCTCGCGCGGCATCTCGCCGCGCGCCGCGGCTCGCTGCTCGTCGTCACCCACGACCGCTGGTTCCTCGACGCGGTCTGCACGGCCACCTGGGAGGTGGCGGACGGCGGCGTCCACCGCTACGAGGGCGGCTACGCCGCGTACGTGCTCGCCCGCGCCGAGCGCGAGCGGCTCGCCGCCGTGCGCGAGGAGCGCCGCCGCGGCCTGCTGCGCAAGGAGCTCGCCTGGCTGCGGCGCGGGCCGCCGGCGCGCACGTCCAAGCCGCGCTTCCGGATCGAGGCCGCCAACGCGCTGATCGCGGACGAGCCGGCGCCGCGCGACCGGACCGAGCTGCTGCGGTTCGCCGCCGCCCGGCTCGGCGACCGCGTGCTCGACGCCGAGGACGTGTCGGTCGCCTACGACGGGCGGCGCGTCCTGCGCGACCTCACCTGGCGGCTCGGTCCCGGCGACCGCGCGGCGCTCGTCGGCGTCAACGGCTCGGGCAAGACGACGCTGCTGCGGCTGCTCGCCGGGCAGCTCGCGCCGGACGCGGGCGCGGTCGAGCGCGGCGCCACCGTGCGGCTCGCGCTGCTGTCCCAGGACACCGCGGAGATCCCCGGCGACCTGCGGGTGCTCGAGTCGCTCGAGGCCGTCCGCGGCGAGGCGACGCTCAGCGACGGCCAGGAGATCACCGCCGCGCTGCTGTGCGACCGCTTCGGCTTCCGCGGCGACCGTGCGCGGACGCTGGTGCGCGACCTCTCCGGCGGCGAGCGCCGCCGGCTCCAGCTCATGCGGCTGCTGATGGAGGGTCCGAACGTCCTGCTGCTCGACGAGCCGACGAACGACCTCGACATCGACACGCTGACCGCGCTCGAGGACCTGCTCGACGGCTGGCCGGGCACGCTCGTGGTCGTCACCCACGACCGCTGGTTCGCCGAGCGCGTCTGCGACGACGTCTTCGCGCTCACCGGCGCGGGCGGGCTGCGCCACCTGCCGGGCGGGATCGAGCAGTACCTCGACCAGCGCCGCGCGGCCGCCGCGCCCGCGCCGCCCCCGCCGCCCGCCGCGGCGGCGCCCCCGCCCGGCGCCGTGACGCGCGCGGCGCGCAAGGAGCTCGCCCGGATCGAGCGCGCGCTCGACCGGCTCGCGGAGCGCGAGACCGCGCTGCACGACGAGATGGCCGCGAGCGCGACCGACCACGTCCGGCTCGCCGAGCTGCAGGCCGAGCTCGAGGCGCAGGCCGCAGAGCGCGAGCGGCTCGAGACCGGCTGGCTGGAGGCGTCGGAGGTGCTCGGCTAGGCGCCGAGCTTCGTGACCATCAGGAAGATCGCGATGACCAGCAGCAGGCCGGTGACCGAGCCCAGGATGCCCTCGGTCCGCGCGCCGCGCTGGTACTCCTCCGACAGCGTCACGGGCCCGTCGCCGGCCGCCTCGATCTCGCGCGTGACCATCGCCCCGAGCCGCCGGTCCGCGGGCACGAAGTAGCCCCCGAGCAGCCCGCCGATGATGATCACGATCGCGAACGTGGCGCTGATCCAGAAGCTGCCGAACTCCCAGTTGCCCTCGCTCACCTGGTAGATGCCGGTGATCAGGACGATCAGCAGCGCGGGCGTCGCCATGTAGCGGTTGATCGCGAGCTGGAGCGCGTGCACGTACGGCAGGTTGCGCGGGTCGAGCCGCATCGCGACCGGGAACATGATCGCCTCGGCGAACGTCGCGCCGAAGCCGACGACGACCGCCGTGATGTGCAGGAAGATCGAGATCTCGTAGGTGCTGATCGCGAACGTGGTCATCGGCGGGATGCTACGGGCCGGTATGGTCGCCGCGATGGAGGACGTGGAGCTGCGGCCGCTCGCGCCCGCGCGACGCCGCGGAGCTGCGGCGGATCCGCGCCACGCCGGAGGTCCAGCGCTGGTGGGGCGACGTCGAGGACGACTTCCCGGACGCCGACGAGCCCGACGTCACGCGCTACACGGTGCTCGTCGGCGGCGCGGTCGCCGGCATGGTCCAGACGGCCGAGGAGGAGGAGCCGCGCTATCGCAGCGCGGGCATCGACCTCTTCCTCGACCCCGCCGTGCACGGGCGCGGCGTCGGCACGGAGGTGGTGCGCCGGGTCGTCGACCACCTGATCCGCGAGCGCGGCCACCACCGGTCACGATCGATCCGGCCGCGGCGAACGCCGCCGCGATCCGCGCCTACGGGAAGGTCGGCTTCAAGCCGGTCGGGATCATGCGCGACTACGAGCGCGACACCGACGGCGGCGGCTGGCACGACGGCCTGCTGATGGAGCTGCTGGCGCGCGACCGCGGCTAGCGGCCGAGCGTCCGGACGAGCTCGCGCGCGTCCCGGCGCAGGTGCCCGACCAGCTCGCGCACCTCGGCGAGCCCGGCCCGCAGCTCCGGATCGCCGACCTCGACCGGGAGCATCGTGTCCTGCAGGTCGGCGAGCGCGGCGTCGCACTCGTCGACCGCGGCGACGGCGGTCTCGAGGAAGCCCTTGACGCCCTGCGAGGGATGGCCGGGCTGCGGCCGGCGTCCAGGTCCGGGTCGGGAGCCCGTGGCGCTCGGCGAACCCGGTGTGGGTCCGCTGCGCGCGCCCGTAGGCGACCTGGACGGGCCGGAACAGCTGCGCCTCGAGCCGGTCGCCGGTCTGCTCGTCGAGCTGCTCGTACGCCGCGCCGAGCGCCGCGAGCGCGACTGCGAGCTCGTCGATCGCGTCGGCGACGGTGTCGAGCAGGTCCTGCCTTGCGCCTCTGCGGTTACGTACGCCATGATGACCAGCGTATTGCGCTTCGACTTCGACGTCCTCACCTTCGACTGCTTCGGGACGCTGATCGACTGGGAGACCGGTCTGGTGACGGCGTTCGCGCCGGTGCTCGCCGCGCACGCGGTGCGCGCGGACGCCGAGGATCTGCTCGCCCGCTATGCGCGCCACGAGGCCGCCGCCGAGGCGGGCCCGTACCGCACGTACCGCGAGGTGGTGGCGCTCGGGCTCGACGGCGTCGCGGAGGAGCTCGGCTTCACGCCGACCGCGGAGGAGCGCGCGGCGTTCGGCGCCGCCGTCGCCGACTGGCCGGCGTTCCCCGACTCGGCGGACGCGCTCGCCCGGCTGGCGACGCGCTTCCGGCTCGGCGTGATCACGAACTGCGACGACGACCTGTTCGCGGCGGCGGCGGAGAAGCTCGGCGTGGCGTTCGACCCGCTCGTCACCGCCCAACAGGCGCGCGCGTACAAGCCGGCCGAGCCTCCCTTCGCGCTCGCGTTCGAGCGGCTGGACGTGCCGCGCGACCGGATCCTCCACGTCGCCCAGAGCCTGTTCCACGATCACGGGACCGCCAAGCGGCTGGGCCTGACGACCGTCTGGATCGACCGGCGCGGCGGCCGCGGCGGAACGGGCGCGACGCCGGAGGCCGACGCGCGCCCGGACGCGACGTACCCGGACATGGCGTCCTTCGCCGCCGCGGCGACGGCCTAGGGACGACGCGCACGGTCACCCGCGCCGGGCGCGACGGGTCGCCGAGCGAGAGGAAGTCGCGCACCGCGTCCGGCGTGGTCGCAGAACGGACAGGCGAGCGGCGCGGTGACGACCATGGTGCGCGCCGGCATCACCGGCGCGTCGCAGTGCGGGCAGGCGAGCGTGCCGGTGCCGAGCACCCAGGTGCGCGCGGCGTAGCGGATCTCCTCGTTGCGGGCCAGGGTGTCCCGGCGGACCGGGTCCGAGCCGTCGATGCCGCGCTGGAGGCTCACCTGAAGCAGTCTGGCACGCAAGGATGCCGGGCATGCACGGACAACTCCCGCTTCCCGGATCCGCTCCCCACGAGGTCGCCGCGCCCGCGCCGGGGGCCGGCCCGGGCTTCTGGTCGGGCTCGTCGACGGCCGCGCTCGAGCCCGACGGCTCGTACGCGATCGCCTACCGCGTCCGCAACGGACATGAGGGCAACGCGCTGAACGTGATCGCCCGGTCGGAGGACGGCGCGTCGCTGACCACGGTCGCCGAGCTCGACGAGTCGCACTTCGGGGCGATGTCGATCGAGCGGCCCGCGCTCGTGCGCACCGAGCGACGGGCGCTGGCGGATGTACGTCTGCCTCGCCACGCCCGGCAGCAAGCACTGGTGGATCGGCGCGCTGGAGGCCGGCGACCTCGAGGGGCTGGCCGCCGCCGACGTCCGGCCCGCGTTTCCCGGCGACGAGGCGATCGGCGTCAAGGACCCGGTGATCTGGCGCGACGACGACGGCGGCTGGCACGGGCTGATCTGCTGCCACCTGCTCGACATCCCGGACCACGAGGACCGGATGGACACGCGCTACGCGACGAGCCCGGACGGGCTCGAGTGGACCTGGCGCGGCACCGTGCTCGCGCGGGACGCCCGGCACCTGGGACGCGCGCGGCGCGCGGCTCACCGCGCGGCTGCCGGGCGGGCACGTCGCCTACGACGGCCGCGCCACCGCCGAGGAGAACTGGTACGAGCGCACCGGGCTCGCGCGGCGCGACGGCGACGGCTACGCGGCGCTGCCGGGCGACCCGATCGACGACGTCCGCTACCTCGACGTCGTCGCGCTGCCGGACGGCGCGTACCGGATCTTCTACGAGTTCCGGCTGCCCGACGACTCCCACGAGCTGCGCACGGAGCTCATCGCATAGCCGCGGCGGGCGCCGCGGTCATCTCCGGCACGCCGAACGCCTCGACGAGCAGCCCGGCGTCCGGCCGCAGCTCCGCGCAGAGCGTGTTGACGGCCCGGATCACGGCCTTCGACCGCGCGGCGGTCAGGCGGCCGTGCTCCTGGTAGTAGCCGCGCTCGGCCTCGACGCGGCTCAGCGCGTAGAGGCTGCACAGGCGGTCGAGCGCCGGGTCGGCGCCGGCCGCCGCGGCGAACGCCTCGAGCACCACGTGGTCGACCCACGCGCGGGCCGCCTCGACGACGTGGTCCTGGCAGTCGAGCAGCACGTCGAACGGGTCGCGCCCGGCGTCGATCCCGCCCTTCAGGCGCCGCGCGGCGCCCTGGAGCAGGTGCTCGTGGCGCCAGCGCAGCAGCCCCCGCTGCTCCGCCCGGTCGCGCAGCGGCCCGCCGTCGTCCCGCCCGGGGAGCAGATCCGACGCCAGCGCGCCGAGCACCTTGCGCACCGCCGTCCGCTCGGCGATCGTCCCGATCACCTGACCGGCGAAGAACGACGCCAGCCCGAGCGGGTCGAGCTCGCCGAGCTGGTCGCGGTAGCCGGTCAGGAGGTTCTTCGCGGCGAGCTGGAGCAGCACGGTGTTGTCGCCCTCGAACGTGGGGAAGACCTCGGTGTCGGCCATCAGCGCCGGGAGCCGGCTCTCCTGCAGGTACCCGAGGCCGCCGCACGCCTCGCGGCACGTCTGGATCGTCGCCGTCGCGTGCGACGAGGCGACCGCCTTGAGCCCGGCCGCGAGCGTCTCGAGCTCGCGCCGGCTGCGCTCCGGGACCTCGGCGCAGAACGCCTCGTGCAGCCGGTCGACGAGCTGCGCCTGCGCGAAGTGGAGCCCGTACGTCGTCGCGAGCGCCGGGAGGAGCCGGCGCTGGTGCGTGCGGTAGTCGAGCAGCAGCGCCTCCTCGCGGCCGGGCGCGCCGAACTGGCGCCGCTCCAGCGCGTGCCGGATCGCGATGTCGAGCGCGGACTTGCTCGCCGTGATCGACGCGCCGCAGACGCTGACGCGGCCCTGGATCAGCGTCCCGAGCATCACGAAGAAGCGCTTGGCCGGGTTCTCGATCGGGCTCGCGTACGTGCCGTCGCGCTGGACGGTCGCGTAGCGGTCGAGCAGCGCGTCGCGGGCGACGCGGACCTGGTCGAAGGCGATCCGGCCGTTGTCGACGCCGTCGAGCCCCAGCTTCGGCCCGCAGTCCTCGATCGACACGCCCGGCACCAGCTCGCCGCCGGCGTCGCGCAGCGGGACCAGGAGGGCATGGACGCCGCGCGGCTCGCCGCCGCTGACGAGCTGCGCGAACACGACCGCCAGCCGGCCGTCGCGGGCGGCGTTGCCGATGTAGTCCTTGCGCGCGCCCGGCGTCGGCGTGTGGACGACGAACTCCTCGGTGGCCGCGTCGTAGGTCGCGGTCGTCTGGAGCGCCTGCACGTTCGAGCCGTGGTCGCTCTCGCTCATCGCGAAGCAGCCGGGGAGCTCGAACCGCGCGATCGCCGTGAGGTGGCGCTCGTGATGGCGCATCGTCCCGAGGTGCAGCACGGCGCCGCCGAACAGCCCGAACTGGACGCCGCACTTCACCAGCAGGCTGAGGTCGCCGAAGGCGAGCGTCTCGAAGCCGGCGATCGAGCCGCGCACGTCGCCGAGGCCGCCGAACTCCGCCGGGTAGCCCATCGCGGTCCCGCCGCTCATCGCCAGCTCCTCCGCCCAGTCCGTCACCAGCGCGCGGTACTCCTCGCGCGGCAGGTCGGTGACCGGTGCGTGGCCGGGCTCGGACAGCCACTCGCGGACCATCGCGCGGATCTCGGCCTCGGGCCCGTCGAGCAGCACGCGGAGGTCGTCGGCGCGGCTCATGTCAGCTCCTCGCGGGTCGGCGGCCGGGCGCCCGCCCGGCTGCAGGTGATCGCGGCGACGCGGCAGGCGAAGCCGGTCGCGTCGGCCACGGCGTCGCGGTCGCCGAGGTCGTCGCGGCCAAGCCCGCGCTCCGACCAGCGGGCGAGCCAGCCGCCGCTGAACGCGTCGCCGGCGCCGATCGTGTCGACGACGTCGACCGGCCGGCGCCGCCACCGCGGTCTCGCCGTCCGCGGTCAGCGCCAGCGCGCCGTCGGCGCCGCAGGTGAGCAGCACGACCGCCGGACCCTGGGCGAGCAGCGCCCGGGCGGCCTCGCCGGGCGGCACGCCGGGGGCCAGCCAGGCGAGGTCGTCGTCCGAGACCTTGACGACGTCGGTGCCGCGCAGGACGCGCGCGAGCCGGTCGCGGTAGCGCGGCGCGTCGGCGATGATCGCCGGGCGGCAGTTCGGGTCGGACATCACGAGCGCGCGCCCGGCGCGCTCCTCGACCAGGGCCTCGAGCGCGTCGGCCATCGGCTCGAGCACGAGGCCGAGCGTGCCGACGTGCAGGTACGCCGCGTCCGCCGGGAGCGCGGTCAGGGCGGCCTGCGGCGTCAGGCCCGCGGACGCGGTGCCCTCGGTGTAGAAGCGGTACGCGGCCGCGCCGCGGTCGTCGAGCTCGACGAGCGCCAGCGTGGTCGGGTCGTCGGTGCGGACGTGGGCGTCGAGGCGCACGCCGTCCTCGGCCAGCAGGCCGGCGAGGCGGGCGCCGAAGTGGTCCGTCGAGACGCGCCCGAGGTACGCGACCGGACAGCCGAGGCGGCCGAGCGCGCGCGCGGTGTTGAACGGCCCGCCGCCCGCGTGCGGGACGAGCGTGCCGTCGTCCGCCGGCACGAGATCGATCAACGCCTCACCCGCGACCACGATGACCACGCGGCAACGGTACTGTTCCGCAGCGTGAGCGTGGATCCGCGCGCCGGGCAGCTCCCGACGGAGGGCGACCTGATCGACGTCGACGCGCTGCTCGCCGCCTATTTCGAGCGTCCGCCGGCGGCGCCGGTGGCGTTCGGCACGTCCGGCCACCGCGGCACGTCGCTCGACGGCTCCTTCACCGAGGCGCACGTCGTCGCCATCAGCGCGGCGGTGTGCCGCTACCGCGACGAGCAGGGGACGAGCGGGCCGCTCTACCTCGGCCGCGACACGCACGCGCTCTCGACGCCCGCCTTCCAGACGATCGTCGAGGTGCTCGCGGCGCACGGCGTCGACGTCGTCGTCGACACGGCGGGCGTGACGCCGACGCCGGCCATCTCGCACGCGATCCTCACGCACAACCACGGCGGCAGCCGCGCGCACAACCCGCCGGCCGACGGGATCGTCGTCACCCCGTCGCACAACCCGCCCGGCGACGGCGGCTTCAAGTACAACCCGCCGCACGGCGGCCCTGCGGACACCGACGTCACGGGCTGGATCGAGCGCGTGGCGAACGAGCTGCTCGAGGGCGGGCTCGACGACGTCCCGCGCGAGCGCGGCGCCGCGCCGGCCGGCCGCGACCTCGTCTCGGCCTACGTCGACGACCTCGGCTCGGTGATCGACCTCGACGCCATCCGGGGCTCCGGCCTGCGGCTCGGCGTCGACCCGCTCGGCGGCGCGAGCCTCGTCTACTGGCAGGCGATCCGCGACCGGCTCGGGCTCGACCTCGAGATCGTCAACGAGGAGCTCGACCCGACGTTCCGGTTCGTCCCGCTCGACTGGGACGGGAAGATCCGGATGGACTGCTCGTCGCCCTACGCGATGGCGCGGCTGCGCGACATGGCCGACCGCTTCGACGTCGCGTTCGCGAACGACCCCGACGCCGACCGGCACGGGATCGTCACGCCGTCCGCCGGGCTGCTCAACCCGAACCACCACCTCGCGGTCTGCGTCTCCTACCTGTTCGGCGGCGCGCGCGACTGGGGCCCGGACGTCGGGATCGGCAAGACGCTCGTGTCGTCCTCGATCATCGACCGCGTCGCCGAGGACCTCGGGCGCCGGCTCGTCGAGGTGCCGGTCGGCTTCAAGTGGTTCGTCCCCGGGCTCATCGACGGGACGATCGGGTTCGGCGGGGAGGAGAGCGCCGGCGCGTCGTTCCTGCGCCGCGACGGCACGGCCTGGAGCACCGACAAGGACGGGCTGATCCCGTGCCTGCTCGCGGCGGAGATGACCGCGAAGACGGGCAAGGACCCGGGGCAGCTCTACGCCGAGCTCGCCGACCGCTTCGGCGCGGCGGTCTACCGGCGCACCGACGTCGCGGCCACGCCGGCGCAGAAGGACGTGCTGAAGAAGCTCTCGCCCGATCAGGTCGAGAGCGACGAGCTGGCGGGCGAGCCGATCACGGCGGTGCTGACCGAGGCGCCCGGCAACGGCGCGCCGATCGGCGGGCTGAAGGTCGTCGCGGAGCACGGCTGGTTCGCGGCCCGGCCGTCGGGTACGGAGGACGTGTACAAGGTCTACGCGGAGAGCCTCGACGGCGAGCCGCGGCTCGAGCGGATCCTGGGGGAGGCGGAGGCGATCGTCGGCAAGGCGCTGGGGGACTGACATGGCGAACGTGCTGACGATCGTGCTGGCGGGCGGCGAGGGGAAGCGACTGGCCCCGCTGACGCTCGACCGCGCCAAGCCCGCGGTGCCGTTCGGCGGCAACTTCCGCCTGATCGACTTCGCGCTCTCGAACCTGGTCAACGCCGGCTACCGCCGGATCGTCGTCCTCACGCAGTACAAGAGCCACTCGCTCGACCGCCACATCGCGCAGACCTGGGCGCTCTCGCCGCTGCTCGGCAACTACGTCACGCCGGTGCCGGCGCAGATGCGCCGCGGCCCGCGCTGGTTCGCCGGGTCGGCCGACGCCATCTACCAGAACTTCAACCTGCTCAACGACGAGCGGCCGGACTACGTGATCGTGTTCGGCGCCGACCACATCTACCGCATGGATCCGCGCCAGATGGTCGACCAGCACATCGCGTCGGGCGCCGGCGTGACGGTCGCCGCACTGCGCGCGCCGCTCTCCCAGGCCGACCAGTTCGGCGTCATCGAGACCACGGGCGGCGGCAACCGGATCGCGCGCTTCCGCGAGAAGCCCACGGACGCCGTCGGGCTCCCCGACGCGCCGGACATGGTCTACGCGTCGATGGGCAACTACGTGTTCAGCGCCGACGTCCTGCGCGAGTGCGTGACGCAGGACGCGGAGGACTCGGCGTCCGCGCACGACGTCGGCGGGAACCTCATCCCGATGCTCGTCGAGCAGGGCGCGGCGGAGGTCTACGACTTCTCGCGCAACGAGGTCCCGGGCGCGTCGGAGCGCGAGCACGGCTACTGGCGCGACGTCGGGACGCTCGACGCGTTCTGGGAGGCCCACATGGACCTCATCTCGATCGACCCGATCTTCAACCTCTACAACCGCGAGTGGCCGATCCTGACCTGGCAGGAGCCGCTGCCGCCGGCGAAGTTCGTCTTCGCGGACGACAAGCGGATGGGGCACGCGCTCGACTCGATGGTCTGCGCCGGCGTCGTCGTCTCGGGCGGCGAGGTCCTGCGGTCGGTGCTGTCGCCGAACGTGCACGTCCACTCCTACGCGAGGTCAGCGACTCCGTCCTGATGCCGGGGGTGGAGGTGGGGCGTGCCGCGGTCGTGCGGCGGGCGATCCTCGACAAGAACGTGGTCGTCGCTGCGGACGCGCGGATCGGCGAGGACGTGGAGGCCGATCGCGCGCGCGGCTTCAAGATCTCCGACGCCGGGATCGTCGTGGTGCCCAAGGGCGCCGTCGTGGAGGCGTAGCGTGCGGGTCGCGCTGCTCACGCGCGAGTACCCGCCCGAGGTGTACGGCGGGGCGGGGGTCCACGTCGAGTACCTGGGGCGCGAGCTGGCGCGGCTCGTCGACCTCGAGGTCCACTGCTGGGGCGACGACCGCGACGCGCCCGGGGTGGTCGCGCACCGGGCGTGGGACGCGCTCGGCGGCTCCGCGCCGCACCTCGCGGCGCTGCAGGCGATGTCGATCGACCTGACGATGGCCGCGGGGGCCGAGGGCGCGGACGTCCTCCACAGCCACACCTGGTACGCCAACCTCGGCGGGCACCTCGGCGCGCTCGTCCACGACGTGCCGCACGTGGCCACGGTGCACTCGCTCGAGCCGCTGCGGCCGTGGAAGGCGGAGCAGCTCGGCGGCGGCTACGCGCTCTCGAGCTGGTGCGAGCGGACCGGGCTGGAGGGCGCCGCCGCGGTCATCGCCGTGTCGCAGGGGATGCGCGACGACATCCTCGCCGCGTACCCGGCGATCGACCCCTCGCGCGTCTCGGTCGTCTACAACGGGATCGACGCGGCCGAGTACGCGCCGGACCCGGGGACCGACGTGCTCGAGCGGCTCGGCGTCGACCCGGACCGGCCCTCCGTCGTCTTCGTCGGCCGGATCACGCGGCAGAAGGGCGTGCCGTACCTGGTCGACGCGGCGCTGGAGTTCGATCCCGCCGCGCAGCTCGTGCTCTGCGCGGGGGCGCCGGACACGCCGGAGATCGGCGCCGACGTCGCGCAGCGGGTCGAGCGGCTGCGCGCGGAGCGCGGGAACGTGATCTGGATCGACGAGTTCCTGCCGAAGCGCGACGTCATCCAGCTCTTGAGTCACGCGACGGTCTTCGCCTGTCCGTCGATCTACGAGCCGCTGGGGATCGTCAACCTCGAGGCGATGGCCTGCGAGGCGGCGGTCGTCGCGACGGCGACGGGCGGGATCGTCGAGGTCGTCGTCGACGGCGAGACGGGGTTGCTCGTCCCGTTCGAGCAGGAGCCCGGCGGGATCGAGCCGGTCGACGGCGCGGCGTTCAGCGCGGCGATCGCCGAGCGCGTCAACGCGCTCGTGGCGGACCCGGCGCGGGCGGCCGCGATGGGGCGCGCGGGGCGGGCGCGGGCGGTCGAGGCGTTCGACTGGGGCGCGATCGCGGAGCAGGTCGTCGACGTGTACCGCTCGGTCGCGCGCTGAGGGTTCCAACTTCGCATTGAGAGGAGTGACGATTCTGCGCGCGCTGCCGGGATCGCGCGCCGCGCGTGCGATCGTCGCCGGATGGCCGCAGAACGTCGATATTCCGGGCCGATCCCGGTCCCGCTCGACGTTCTGCGCCGCTATCGGGCGCACAACGTCGATCCGGCGGCGCGGCGCGCGCCGGATATCGACGTTCTGCGCGCGCGACTCGCCACCCGCCAGGCCGGCGTCGTCGGCGCGCGCGCAGCTCGCGCGCGCTCGGCCTCACCGCGCGGCGTGATCGAGCGGCGAGGTCGCGCGGGGGCGGCTGCTGCGGGTCCACCGCGGCGTCTACGCGGTCGGCCACGAGGCGCTGAGCGACCGCGGGCGCATGATCGCCGCGCTCCTCGCCGCCGGCCCGGGCGCCGCGCTCTCCCACCGGACCGCCGCCCACCTCTGGGGCCTCCTCCCGTCGATGCCGCCGTTCGTCGACGTCTCGCTCACCGACCGCACCCCACGGCGGCGACCCGGCCTCGCCATCCACCGCCACGCAGTGCTGGACACCACGGTGAAAGACGGGCTGCGCGTCACCACCCCGCTCCAGACGATCGCGCAGCTCGACGGCGCCGACGCCGACCGCGCCCGCGCCGAGGCGCTCGTCCGGCGGCTGATCCCGCGCGACGCGGACGACCACGCCCAGCCCACCCGCAGCGCGCTCGAACGCGCGCTGCTGCCGGCGCTCGAAGCCGCGCGGCTGCCCGCGCCGCGCTGCAACCACCCGGTCGAGGGCCATGAGGCCGACTTCGTCTGGCCCGCGCAGCGCGTCGTCGTCGAGACCGACGGCTGGGACGCCCACGGCCACCGCCGCGCGTTCGAGCACGATCGCGCCCTCGACGCGCGCCGCCAGGCCGCCGGCTACGCCACGCTGCGCTTCACCTACCGCCAGGTCGTCGACGAGACGCTGCTCGTCGCCGTCCGGATCGCGCAGGTGCTCGCTTTGTGCGATCGCGCACACAGCGCTCTTGACCGCTAGCACATCCCTGGCATGATCCGCGCTACCTGGGAAGGGCCGGACCTCCGGGCCGGCACCGACATGGAGGAGACGCTGGTGAACGCGACGTTGCCGTTGGTCGATCGGACCGACCGTGAGTACCTCGAGATGGAGGCCATGCTGATGGCGTTCATCGAGGACGTACGGTCCGAGGCGACGGCGATCGACCCGCTGATCCGGCTGCGCCAGCTCGCCGCCGCGCACGTCCGCTGGCGGCTCGAGCACCCCGCGATCGCGGAGGTCTTCGACCTCGAGATCGGCGCCAGCGCGCGCGTCAACCGGCTCCCCGACGAGCACCGCCGCCGCGTCCGCGCGATCAAGCGGATGTACATCGACGAGCTCCGCTCGATCCTCAAGGACGGCCGCCGCCGCGGGACCTTCCACTTCGAGGACGTCCGCGTCACCGCGTTCGCGATCGTCACGCTCTGCGGCTCGGCCCACACGTGGTACGACCCGGACGGCGACCTGACCGTCGACGAGGTCTGCGCGATGTACGCCGACTACGCCACCGGGCTGGTCCAGGCGCCGCTGCGCGCCGCCGCGCCGCGCTAGCGCCCGTATCGTTGCGGGCCATGCCCGCCGCCGCCGAGGCGCGCCGCGAGCGCCGCCGCGCCTCGGTCCCGCCGATCACCTATCCGCCGCAGCTCCCGGTCAGCGAGCGCAAGGACGAGATCGCCGCCGCGATCCGCGACCACCAGGTCGTCATCGTCGCGGGGGAGACCGGCAGCGGCAAGACGACCCAGCTGCCGAAGATCTGCCTCGAGCTCGGCCGCGGGATCGCCGGCACGATCGCCCACACCCAGCCGCGCCGGCTCGCCGCCCGCACCGTCGCGGAGCGGATCGCGCAGGAGCTCGGCGTCCCGCTCGGCGAGGCGGTCGGGTACGCCGTCCGCTTCAGCGACCGCAGCCGCGCCGACACGCTGATCCGGATCATGACCGACGGCCTGCTGCTCGCGCAGATCCGCCAGGACCGGCTGCTGCGCCGCTACGACACGGTGATCGTCGACGAGGCGCACGAGCGCAGCCTCAACATCGACTTCCTGCTCGGCTACCTCGCGCGGATCCTCCCGCGCCGGCCCGACCTGAAGCTGATCATCACCTCGGCGACGATCGACCCGCAGCGCTTCGCCGCGCACTTCGGCGACGCGCCGGTCGTCGAGGTCTCCGGCCGCACCTACCCGGTCGCGCTGCGGTACCGGCCCGTGGGGGACGGCGACCAGACCGACGCGATCGGCGACGCCGTCGAGGAGCTGCTGCGCGAGCCGCCCGGCGACGTGCTCGTCTTCCTCTCCGGCGAGCGCGAGATCCGCGACACCGCGGAGGCCCTGCAGGGCCGGCTGCGGCCCGACGTGGAGATCCTCCCGCTCTACGCGCGGCTCTCGAACCGCGAGCAGCACCGCGTGTTCCAGCCGAGCGGCGCGCGCCGGATCGTGCTGGCGACGAACGTCGCCGAGACGTCGCTGACCGTGCCGGGGATCCGCTACGTGGTCGACCCCGGCACCGCCCGGATCAGCCGCTACAGCGCGCGGCTGAAGGTCCAGCGGCTGCCGATCGAGCCGGTCTCGCAGGCGTCGGCCGACCAGCGCAAGGGCCGCTGCGGCCGGGTCGCCGACGGGATCTGCATCCGGCTCTACGACGAGCAGGACTTCGAGGAGCGCCCGCGCTTCACCGACCCGGAGATCCTCCGCACCAACCTCGCCAGCGTGCTGCTCCAGATGGCGGCGGCGAAGCTCGGCGACATCGCCGACTTCCCGTTCCTGGACCCGCCCGACCGGCGTCAGGTCCGCGACGGGATCCGCCTGCTGCAGGAGCTCGCCGCGCTCGACGAGCGCGAGGAGCTCACGCCGCTCGGCCGCCGGCTCGCCCAGCTGCCCGTCGACCCGCGGCTCGGCCGGATGATCCTCGAGGCCGACCGGCTCGGCTGCGCGGAGGAGGTCATCATCATCACCGCCGCGCTGTCGATCCAGGACCCGCGCGAGCGCCCGGCCGAGAAGCGCGAGCAGGCCGATCAGCTCCACGCCCGCTTCGCCGACGAGCATTCCGACTTCCTCGCGTTCCTGAACCTGTGGCGCTACCTGCGCGAGCAGCAGCGCGCGCTGTCGGGCAACCAGTTCCGCCGTCGCTGCCACGCCGAGTTCCTCCACCACCTGCGCGTGCGCGAGTGGCAGGACCTCGTCGCCCAGCTCCGCCAGGCGGCCAAGCAGGTCGACGTCACGCTCAACCGCGCCGAGGCGGAGCCGGAGACGATCCACGCCGCGCTGCTCGCGGGGCTGCTCTCCCAGCTCGGGCTCAAGGACCCCTCCCGGCGCGAGTTCCAGGGCGCGCGCGGCGCGCGCTTCGCGCTCTGGCCGGGCTCGGCGCTCGCGAAGCGACCTCCGACGTGGGTGATGGTCGCCGAGCTCGTCGAGACGTCGCGGCTCTGGGGCCGGGTCGCCGCGCGGATCGACCCGCGCGCCGTCGAGCCGCTGGCGCACCACCTCGTCAGCCGCACCTACGACGAGCCGCGCTGGAACCGCAAGCGCGCGTCGGTCGTCGCGACGGAGCGCGTGACGCTCTACGGGCTGCCGATCGTCGCCGGGCGCACGGTCGCGTACGGCGGGATCGACCCCGAGCTGTCGCGCTCGCTGTTCATCCGCAGCGCGCTGGTCGAGGGCGACTGGGAGGCGCGCCACCGCTTCCTCGCCGCCAACCGCGAGCTGCTCGAGCGCGTCGACGAGCTCGAGGCCCGCGCCCGCCGCCGCGACATCCGCGTCACCGACCAGGCCCTGTACGACTTCTACGACGCGCGGATCCCGGCCGGCGTCGTCTCCGGCGCGCACTTCGACCGCTGGTGGCGCGACGCACGCCGCGCCGACCCCGACCTGCTCACGTTCCGCGAGGCCGACGTGGCCGGAGAGGCGGCCGCCGCGCTCGACCGCCGCGCGGTCCCTGAGGCCTGGCGCCAGGGCGACCTGACGCTGCCGGCTGAGCTACGTGTTCGACCCGGGCGCCGCCCGCGACGGGGTGACCGTCCACGTCCCGCTCACCGTGCTCCCGCAGCTCAAGCCGCTCGGCTTCGACTGGCTCGTCCCCGCCCTGCGCGAGGAGCTCGTCACCGCGCTGATCCGGTCGCTGCCGAAGGAGTACCGGCGCTCGCTGGTCCCGGTGCCCGAGGTCGTGGCGGCCGTGCTCGCGCGCGTGACCCCGCGCTCCGAGCCGTTGCTCGACGCGCTCGAGCGCGAGCTGGAGGCGCTCCGCGGCGTCCGGATCCCGCGCTCCGCCTGGGATCCCGGCCGGCTCCCGCCGCACCTGCGCATGACCTTCCGCGTCGAGGACGACCGCGGCGCGCTCGTCGCCGAGGGGAACGACCTCGACGCGCTGCGCGAGCAGGTCCGCCCGCGCCTGCGCGAGCGGCTGAGCGCGGCCGCGTCACCGCTCGAGCGCCACGGGATGACCCGCTGGGAGGCCGGCGACCTGCCGAAGGCGGTCGCGCTGCCGGGGACCGGCGGGTCGGTCCGCGGCTACCCCGCGCTCGTCGACGAGGGCGCGACGGTCGGCGTCCGCGTGCTCGAGACCCCCGCCGCCCAGCGCGCGGCGATGCACGCCGGCACGCGCAAGCTCCTCGCCCTCGACATGCCGTCCCCGATCCGCCACCTCCAGGGGCGCCTGAGCGCGGAGGACGCGCTCGCGCTGGCGCGCGCGCCGGGCGGCAACCCGCGCGCCGTGCTCGAGGACGCGACGGTCGCCGCGCTCGAGTCGCTGATGGCGGAGGCGGGCGGCCCGGCCTGGGACGCCGGCGGCTTCGCCCGGCTGCGCGCGCACGTCGCCGGCGGGCTGGTGGAACGGACGGAGACGATCGTCCGGCAGGTCGTGCGGATCCTCGACGCCGCGCGCGACGTCGAGCGCCGGCTCGAGCCGCTCGCGCGCGCCCCCGCGCTCGCCGAGGCGCGCGACGACGTGGCCCGGCAGCTCGAGCGGCTCGTCCATCCCGGGTTCGTCGCCGAGACCGGCGCCGCCCGGCTCGACGACGTCGAGCGCTACCTCCGCGCGGCCGCGCGGCGGCTGGAGCGGCTGCCGGACGCGCCCGGCCCGGACCGCGACAAGCTGCACGGCGTCCAGGAGCTCGAGCGGGAGTACGCGGCGCGCGTGGACTCGTGGCCGGACGGCCGGCCGCTCCCGCCCGCGCTGCGCGACATCCCGTGGCAGCTCGAGGAGCTGCGCGTGGCGCACTTCGCCCAGGGCCTGGGCGTGCGCGGGCAGGTGTCGGCGAAGCGGATCCGGCGCGCGATCCGCGAGGCCGTCCCGGCCTGACTACTGCAGGAAGTGCTCGGCGTCGCGCGGCTCGGCCGTGTCCGGGTCGGTGCCGGCCGAGCGCCGGGCGCGCCGCTGGCGCAGCAGGTCCCAGCACTGGTCGAGCTCGACCTGGATCGCGTCCAGCCGGGCCTTGTCCGCGGTGAGGGCGTCGGCGTCCGACGCGTCGCCCTCCTCGCGCGAGCGCAGCGTGTGCTCCTCCGCCACGAGCGACTCGATCCGTTGCGTCACCGATTCGTCAGCCATGCCTGGACGGTAGCTCACGACCGTCCCCGCCGCGATCGGATAGAAATCCGGTCCGGTGACGACCGCGCCTGCCCGCCGCCGCAGCCGTGCCCCGGTGATCGTCGCTCTCGCCGCGATCGCGCTCGCCGCCGTGGCGGTGGTCGTCTGGCTCGTCGCCTTCCACGAGCCGCCGGCGGTCAGCGTCTATCCCGGCAAGCGCGTCGTGGCCGCCCTGCCGGGGACGACGATCGTCGTGCGCGGCGCCGCCGCGGACGATCTCGGCGACCTGACGGTGACCGGCTCGGTGAGCGGGCCGCACAGCGGCCGCTGGCGCCCGCATCCGGACGGCGACGGCGCGGCGTTCGTCCCCGACGAGCCGTTCGCGCCGGAGGAGCGCGTCAGCGTCGACGCCGGCCGCCCGATCGCCGGTGCGGACGGCGAGGAGACCTCGTTCGTGATCGCGCCCGCCTCGAACGCGCCGCCGCCGCCGTTCGACGACGCGCCGGTGCCGGGGGACAAGGGGATCCACAGCTTCGTGTCGCGCCCGGACCTGCGCCCGCCGGCGGTCGACGTCGTCACCGCGACGCCCGACGCCGCCACGGACCCGGTCTTCGTCGCGCCCAAGCGCGGGGCCAGCGCGCAGGGACCGCTGATCCTCGACGGGCAGGGGCAGCCGGTCTGGTTCCACCCGCTCTCCGGCGACGACCAGGCCTTCGACTTCCGCCGCCAGACGCTCGACGGCAAGCCGGTCCTGACCTGGTGGCAGGGCCGGGTCGCGCTCTACCGCGGCTACGGCACCGGCCGGATCGTCGACACCCGCTACCGCCCGGTGGCGACCGTCCGGATGGGCAACGGCTACCGGATGGACGCGCACGAGTTCCAGCTCACGTCGCGCGGCACCGCGCTCGCGATCGCCTACGAGGCGGTGCCGTGGGACCTGTCGAAGCTCGGCGGGCGGCGCGACGGCGTCGTCGAGGACAACGTCGTCCAGGAGATCGACGTCGACACCGGCGCGGTCCTGTTCGAGTGGCACGCGCTGGGGACGATCCCGCTCGCGGAGTCGATCCGGACCGCCCCGAAGCAGCGCGGCCAGCCGCACGACCCGTTCCACCTCAACGCCGTGACGCTCGACCGCGACGGGAACTTCATCATCTCCGCCCGCCACACGAGCACGATCTACAAGCTCGACCGGGACACCGGCGAGATCCTCTGGCGGCTCGGCGGGAAGCGCTCGGACTACGAGCTCGGGCCGGGGGCGGAGTTCCACCTCCAGCACGACGCGCGCCGCCGCGCCGACGGCGCGATCACGCTGTTCGACAACGTCGCCGAGGACCTGCCGGCGCGCGGGCGCCGCTCGCGCGGGCTGGCCTTGAAGCTCGACGACGAGGCGAAGACGGCGACCGTCGCGCAGGAGTTCAAGCATCCCGGCACCGTCCTCTCCGGCACGCAGGGCTCGATGCAGTCGCTCGACGACGGCGGCGCGTTCGTCGGCTGGGGCGGGATGCAGCCGTGGATGACCGAGTTCGGCGCCGACGGCGCGCCGGACTGGGACGCGAGGTTCCTGGCGCCGAAGGTCGAGTCCTATCGCGCCTACCGCCTGCCGTGGGCCGGCGTCGGCGAGGGACGGCCCGCCGCGGTGGTGCGGGGTCGGCGCGTGTTCGTGAGCTGGAACGGCGCCACGGGCGTCGCGTCGTGGCGGGTCACGCCCGCCGGCGGCGCGCCCGTGACCGCGGAGCGGACCGGGTTCGAGACCGAGATCACGCTGCCGCGCCCGGCGGCGTCCGTGCGCGTCGAGGCGCTCGGCGCCGACGGCGAGGTCCTCGGCCGCAGCGGCTAGGCGAAGTTCGGCCAGAGCCGCAGGTCGAGCTCCGGCACCATGCCGGCGAGGCGCCGGACGTCGTCGTCCAGCGCCGTGTGCAGCGCCGCCTCGAGCTCGGGCCACAGCGCCGCGGCCTGCGTGTCGGCCGGGCGGGCGGTCATCCGCTCGAGCGCCTTGCGCCGCAGTCGCTCGGGCACGCCGAGCCGCCGCAGCAGCGCGCTCTTGCGGCCCTCCGCGGCGGGCTTGAGCCGGCGCGGGTGGAACGCCGTGTCGCGGACGCCGAGGAACGCGAGCGTGCGCCGGTACTCGGCCACCGGGTCCGCCCGGCAGCGCTCGTACTGCAGCACGAGGATCTGCGCGGGATCGAAGAACCGGTGCAGCCGGTCGAGCTGGGCGGCGTGCCGGCGCCGGTCCGCGACGTCGGTCATGAAGAAGATCTCGTCCTCCGAGTGGGTCGCGAGCCGGTCGGCGTAGATCGTGCGGTAGCGCTCGATCGGGTCCGCGACCATCACGAGCAGCTTCGCGTCCGGCGCGACCCGGCGCAGCAGCGGCGGCGTCCAGGCGTCGCACATGTAGCGGCCGGTCCACTCGCCGCAACCGTCCCGGGCCGGCGCGGGAAGTGGGCGTGGTACGCCGCGACGTCCGCGTCGGTCATCTCGCGGGCGCAGAACGGGCTGAAGAACTCGAGCCCGCGCCGGCGCGCTCCGGCCCGCGGACCTCGGGATGCGCGAGCAGCATCCGCAGCCACCAGCCGCCGCCGGCCGCGACCGCGCCGACGCCGATGAAGTCGGGCGCCCCGGTCTCGCTCTCGCCGTGCTCAGCCGACACGGACGCCCCCGAAGTTCGGCCAGAGGGAGAGGTCGAGCTCGGGCGCGAGCGTCGCCAGCTCGGCGACCTCGGGCTCGAGCGTCGCGCGCAACCCGTCGATCAGGTCCGGCCACAGCTCGTGCTTGGACGCGGCCTGCGTCGTCCCGCGCGCCGTGTCGAACGTCTCGTTGCGGTGGTCGGGATCGACGCCGAGGAACGCGAGCGTGCGGCGGTACTCGGTCGCCGGCTCGGCGACGCAGCGCTCGTACTGGAGGATCAGGATCCGCTCGCGGTCGTGGACCGCGAGCACGCGCTTGAGCTGCGCCGCGTAGCGGCCGCGCTCGGCGGCATCCGCGCACACCGCCTCCATCCGCGGGTCGGCGCTGCGGCTCGCGCGGTGCGGGACGCCCGACCGGTAGCGCTCGATCGGGTCGCGGAACATGATCAGCAGCTTCGCGCCGGGCGCGGCGCGCCGGATCAGCGGCGGGACCCAGAAGTCGTGCATGTACCGCGGCGTCCATTCGCCCACGATCTGGCCCGGGCCGCGCGGGAACTGCTTGTGGTAGCGCGCGATCCGCTCGTCGGTCAGCTCGCGGGTGGCGAACTGGTCGAAGAAGTGCTGCTCCTTGCGGCCGGTCCGCGGGCCGCGGATCTGCGGATGGTCGAGCAGCGTCTCGAACCACCACGTCGTGCCCGAGCGCTGGGTGCCGACGCCGACGAAGTCGGGCGGTCCGGTCGTGGTCTCACCAGGCGGCATTCGAGCGGGCGAGTCTAGTGGCGGACGATCTCCAGCTCCTCGCCCGCGACGCTCACCGTGTCGCCCGGGTGGAGCTGGCGGCCGCGGCGCGCGTCCGGCTCCCCGTTGACGCGCACGTCCGCCTCGGCGAGGAACGCCTTGAGCTCGCCGCCCGCGCCGACGATCCCGGCCAGCTTGAGCAGCTGCCCGAGGCGGATCGTGTCGCCGCGGATGGCGATCGCGCGGCTCATGGCAGCCGGCGGCGGAGGATCAGGTCGCCGGCGATCGAGCCGAGCGGGCCGCCCGTGACCAGCACGATCGCGGGGAACCACCAGCCCCAGCGCCCGCTGCCCGCGCCGGAGACGGTGAGGAAGAGCAGGATCAGGAAGCCGATGCCGTGGATCGGGCCGAGGATCGAGACGGCGGCGTCGCTGCGGTCGACGAACGCGAAGTAGAGGAGCACGAGCAGCGCCAGCGCGTCGGCGAGGCCGACGGCGAGGACGCGGTTGAGGGCGCGCCGCTGATCGGCGGCGTCGAAGGGCGGTTCGGCGGCGAGCGAGGTCATGGGCGCCCAAGGGTAGGGCGCGGGACCTCAGCGCTGCTCCGGTGCGAACCCGACGTACCGGGGGCTCGCCATCCGGCGCTTGACCACGCGCTCGGAGGCCGGGTAGCGGCTGAGGCGGAAGATCCCGCCGGACTGCGAGCCCTGGTTGTACTGGACCATCCGGGTGCGGCGGTGGCTGCCGATCCAGTCGAACAGGCGGTCGGCGAAGGCGGGCGCGTCGGCGCCCCAGATCGCCCACTCGGCGATCGCGAACGGCTTGTTCCGCCTGACCGCGAAGTCCTTGTAGAAGCGCTCCAGCCCGGTGAAGTTGGGGAAGCGCGAGTAGAAGCTCGTCCCGACCCAGTCGACCCAGCGGCGCCCGGGCCAGTAGACCTGCGGCCGCAGCGCGGAGATGTTCGGCGCGCCGCCGGTCATCGGCGCCCAGACGAAGGCGATCTGCGGCGCGGGGACGGTCGCGGCGTTCGTCTCCACGCGCGGCAGGCGCAGGCGGGCGAGCCGCGCGTTCATCGCCGCCACGTCGCCGCCGTGCATGACGATGTGCACGCGCTTCCAGGCCTTGATCAGCGTGCGCGCCGAGTGGTCGGCGTCGCGCCGCCCGCCGCCGCAGCTGTACGCGGCGTAGGCGTTGTTGCAGTTGTTCATCTCGCCGAACGGGCGCACGTAGGCGGGCGCGCCCGCCGCGGCGATGTCGCGGGTCAGGGCGAGCAGGAAGCCGTCGCCCGCGCCGCGCGCGATCTGGCCGGGGCTGAAGCGCTCGGGCAGGTTCTGGCCCTTCGAGGTGCTCAGGTGGTACATGAGCCGGGCGCGGGCGCGGCGCGCGTTGTCGATCGTGTACTGGTAGTTGCCGCCCCAGGCGACGAAGTGCTGCCAGATCGCCGGGTGCTTGCCGGCGCGGCGCTCGAAGTCGGAGGCGTCGAAGCCGGCGGTGAGGCCGGTCCAGACCTTGCCGGGCGGCGGCAGGTAGGGGTCGGCCGACGCGGTGGCGGGGACGACGAGGCAGGCGAGCAGCGCGAGGACGAGGCGACGGATCATCACCCCGACCGTATCGGCGGGCGCGCGTCAATCGCTCCAGGCCACGAGCAGCAGCACGATGGCGATCACGGCCACGAGCCCGAGCACGACGAGGTTCGCGACCAGCGCGCGCGACAGCCAGGTGGCGCGGGCGGACGCCGCGGCTCCGGCGCCGTCCCGGCGCCAGGCGACCGCCGAGGCGAGCGTGGCCACGATGTACGCGTTCAGACTCGTCCCCTCGCGCTCGGAGGCGCGGGTGAGCTCGGCGTGCAGGCTGCGCGGCATGCGGACGAGCAGCTTGCCGCTGTGGCTGGCGGCGGCGCCAGGGGGCGGGATGTCGCGGCCGTGCTTCTGGGCCTCGCGCAACCAGCCCTCGACGGCGGTCCGCGCGGCCGCTGCGGCGTCCTCGGGCGTCGGGCCGTGGGCCTCGCAGCCGGGGAGCTCCTCGATCGTGGCCGTCCACACGGGGCCGTCGCCGTTGGCGGCGTGCGTGAGGACCATCGCGTAGTCGGCGGCCTCCGCCACGGAGGCGAATCTACGCCTCTGCAGGCGGACCGGCAACCGGTCCGTCCTCCAGCGCGGGGCGGAGGCGCTCGAGCGCCCGGCGCAGCAGGCGCGACACGTGGATCTGCGAGAGGCCGACCTCCGCCGCGATCCGGCGCTGGCTGCGTCCGCCGTAGAGCCAGAGGACCACCACGCGGCGCTCGTGCAGCGGCAGCGTGCGGAGGGCGGCGGCCACGGCGATCCGGTCCTCCGCGCCGGGGATCGGGTCGGCGAGCGGGGCGTCGTCCTCGGCGATCGGCGCGATCTGCGGGCGCCGGTCGGCCGGCGCCCGGATGATGCCGCCGCGGTCGCGCAGGTGGTTGCGGATCTCGCCGGTGATCGTCGGGACGGCGAAGGCCTCGAACGCGCCGCGGCCCGGGTCGAAGCGATCGACCGCGTGGATCAGCCCGATGCAGCCGGCCTGGACGAGGTCGTCGAGCGGCTCTCCGCCGCGGCGCGCGAAGCGCAGCGCGAGCGCACGCACGAGCGGGAGGTTGGCCTCGATCCGGCGCCGCCGGTCCGTCGTGTCGCGCACCTGCCCCATCGCTCGGCCGACCTTCTCACCAAAAATTGCGCAATGCAACAGATAATGGCTCAAGACTGGTCGAAAGTGGTACTTCACCCCCGACGGATCGCGTGCTCGGAGCACCACGGACAATGACCAGGACGCTCATCCCCGCAAGGACGCCGGCCATCGCCTCGCTGGCCGCCCTCGCGCTCGCCCTGACGGCGGGTACGGCGGCCGCAGATCCGCTTGAGGACGCGATATCACCGCAGTATCACGGCGCCGACGTCGCGGCCGCCGTGGTGGCGGCGACCGGCGCTGCGGCCGCCTCTGCGGCGGTCCCGGCGGCCGCCGGCGCGCAGTATCACAACAATGTCGCGGGTGATAACAGTGAACCTGTGACAGAAATTGCGCCGCCGGCGCCCGCGGAGCCGGCTCCCGCGCCCGCGGCGCCGGCGACGGACCCGGCGCCCGCGCCGGCGCAGTCGACGCCCGCGGACGCGCCCGCGCGCGAGGCACCGCCGGCCGCGGACCCGTCCCCGCCGGCGAGCGACCCGGCGCCGCCCGCCGCGCCGGCGCCCGCCGCGAGCGAGCCGCCGCCGGTCGCGGCGCCGGCGTCACCGGCCGGTGACCCGGACCCGGTTGAGCGCGAGCGGTCGCCGGACCGCGACGCGCCGCCGGGGATCGCCGAGCTCGTCGGCCGCCGTCGGCGCCGACGGCGCCCGTCGTCGTGCCCGGGCTCCCGCTGACCGCGGTCGCGCCCGCGACCGCGTCCTCGCCGCCCGCGCCCGCCGCGCCGGCGGACCCGGGCCAGGCGATCGCCGACGCGCTCGACGACGTCGTGCCCGACCCGGTCATCCCGGCCGACGTCGTGCCGGCGGCGCCGGTCCTGACCGGCGGCAACACGAACATCTCGATCCGGATCTTCAGTCCCGGCGACGACGGACCGGTGATCCAGATCGGCGATCGCGGGGGCGGGGGCGGCGGCGCCGCGGCCCCGCTCACGTGGATCTGGAACTGGACCTGGTCCGGCGCGCCGACCTGTCCGGCGCCTGACGCCGGCGTCCCCGGCTGGACCTGGAACTGGACGTGCGGGCCGGCGACGGCGGGGTCCGCGCCCGGGACGCCGGTCGACCTGCTCGACTCGCTCGACGAGATCCTCTCCGCCGCGCTCCCGGCACCGCTGTCCGTGCCGGTGCCCAACGCGCTGGCGCCCGCCGCCGCCGTCGCGCCCGACGTCGCGCAGCCGCCCGGGCGGCTCCCCTCCGGCGCGGCGCGGGCCGGCGGCGGCCGGCCGGGGCAGGGCGTCCACGCGGCCACCGACGCCGGGGCGGTCGCGCCCGCGACGTGGTCGCCGCCGAGCGCCGCGCACCGCGCCGGCCGCGCTCGTCCCGCCGGTGGTCTCGACCCCGCCGGAGCGCGCTGCAGCGCGCGATCGGCGCGGTGATACCACTCGCGGACACCGCGCGATATCACCCGTCGGCGGGTCCGGCGCGGTGTCGATCGCGGCCGCCGGCGGCGTCGCCGCCGCGGGCGCCGGCTCCGGGCCCGCCGTCCTCGCAACCTTGATCTGCCTGCTCGCATCCTTCCTCGTGCGCGCGCTGCTCCCGGCCGTGGGCCTGCCACGGCCGCTGCTGCGCGGCTCGAGGCTCGAACGGCCTGGCTGACGCCGGCGACGGATCCCAGCGCAGCGCCGGGCGGACTTCCGGCGCACGGATACGTCAACGACGACAGGAGAAGGCATGAGAACGCATACGCTCGCGTTCCTCGCCGCCCTCCTGCTCCTGCTGGGCTTGGGAGCGGGTACGGCGGCCGCGGACTCCCCGACGCAGGCGGTCGACCAGGTGGCCGGCAGCCAGCAGACGGCGAGCTCTGACGCGAACGCAACGCAGGTCGCCCCCTCGAACCGCAACGTCTCGGTGCGGATCGGCAGCGGTGGCGACAACGGCAATGTCACGCAGACGAACGCCGCCGGGGCCCTGGCCCTGGCCGGCAACGCCAACCAGACCGGCCAGTCCGCGACCCAGGCGCAGTCCGGGGCAGGCACGCAGGCCGCCGGTCAGGCAGCCGCGAACACGCAGGACGCCACGGCGAACGCCGGGGCGACCCAGATCAAGCCGTCGAACGAGAACATCTCGGTGCGGATCCACAGCCCGGGTGACGACGGCGACGTCGAGCAGACCAACGCCGCGGCCGCGGGTGCGGCCGCCGGGAACGCGAACGGCACGGCGCAGGCCGCCGACCAGTCGCAGTCCGGTGGCGGAGGCGAGCAGGGTGTCCTGCAGCAGGCGGCCAACAAGCAGACCGCGAAGGCCGATGCCGACGCGACGCAGATCAAGCCGTCGAACAGCAACATCTCGGTGCGGATCGGCAGCTCCGGCAACAACGGCGACGTCAAGCAGACCAACGCGGCCCTCGCGGGCGCGCTGGCCGGCAACGCCAACGAGACCGACCAGTCCGCCACGCAGTCCCAGGGTGGCGGCGACGCCGCGAAGTGCGGTTGCGGTCACGGCGGCGACGGCGTCCAGGCGGTCGGGCAGTTCGCCGACAGCAAGCAGTACGCCGACGCCGACGCCAAGGCCAAGCAGATCAAGCCGACGAACGAGAACACGTCGGTCCGGATCGGCAGCCCTGGCGACGACGGTGACGTCACGCAGACGAACGTCGCCGGCGCGCTCGGCGTCGCGTTCAACGCGAACGCGACCGAGCAGACCGCCGACCAGTCCCAGGGTGGCGCGCCGTCAGCCGCGAAGTGCGGTTGCTACGGCGGCGGCACCGGTGTCCAGGCCGTCGGGCAGTTCGCCGACAGCCACCAGGGCGCGAAGGCCGACGCCGAGACGACGCAGATCGCCCCGACGAACGCCAACGTCCCGGTCCGCATCGGCAGCCCGGGCGGCAGCGGCGACGTCAGCCAGACCAACGCAGCGCTCTCCGGGGCGCTGGCCGGGAACCTGAACTACACCTCGCAGTCCACCAGCCAGTCGCAGGCCGGCGGCGGTGGCGTGCAGGCCGTGGATCAGGAGGCCGGCAACAAGCAGTGGGCCGACGCAGATGCCGACACGTTCCAGGCCGGGGCGACGAACCTCAACGCCCCGTTGAACATCGGCTCAGGCCACGGCGACATGCGCAAGTGCGAATGTGACCATGGCGGCGGCTACGGCGGCGGCTCCGGCGGCGGCTATGGCGGCTCGAGCCACGGTGACATGCCCAAGTGCGGCTGTGACCATGGCGGCGGCTACGGCGGCGGCTATGACGGCGGCTCCGGCGGCGGCGACGTGTCGCAGAAGAACATCGCCGGCGCGTTCGGCGCAGCGCTGAACGCCAACGCGACCGACCAGGCCGTGAACCAGTCGCAGGGCGGCGGGTACGACGCCGCGAAGTGCGGCTGCGGCCACGGCTCCGACGGCGTCCAGGCCGTCGGCCAGTTCGCGTGGAACAAGCAGTCCGCCAATTCGAAGGCCAACGCGAAGCAGCTCTGGCCCGAGAACGCGAACACGCCGGTTCGCATCGGCAGCTGGGGCGACGACGGCTCGGTCGACCAGACCAACGCCGCGCTGGCCCTCTCGCTGGCCGCGAACCTGAACTACACCCGCCAGGAGGTGACGCAGACACAGTGACGGACCCGGCCCGCTGCCCCTGGCCATTCGGCCAGGGGCGGCGGCCCGCCGGGTTGACCTGATGCATCGCCCCTCGTTACGGTCGAACGTGGATCCGAGCCGAAGGCGACACCCGATGCCCCCCGCGCTATGCAGTCGATGGCTTCTGATCGGTGCGCTGTCCCTGGCGCTGATCTGTCCCTGTGCGGCCCTCGCCGCCGACCCCGGCCCCGATCCGGCTCCTTCGACCGGCGCTCCGCAGCCCGATCCCGCCCCCGGCGGCGTCCCGGCGCCGCCCGCGCCCACGGTCCCGATGCCGCAGGTCCAGCCGGCGCCCGTTCAGCCTTCGCCGTCGGCGTCCGAGCCGAGCACGAGCGCCTCGCCCGAGCCGGCGCCGAGCGCGACGGCGGCGCCCCAGCCGGCCGCGAGCGCGACGACCGCCACCCCCGTCGTCCGGAACGCCGCCGCGCAGCGCGCCCGCGCCCGGCGCGAACGCGCCCGCTTCGCGGCTGACCGCCGCGACGCCCGGGCGGCCGCCGCCCGGAGCGAGCGCCGCGCCGAGGCGCGTGCCGAGGCCCGCCAGGTCGCTGAGACCGACGCGCGCCGCGCAGGCGCCATGGCCGCCCACCCCGACGGCGTCCCGGCCGCGAGCCCTGCCGGCGCCCGCCGACGATCCGGACGCCACGCTGCTCCTGGCCGTGCTCGCCCTCGCCGGGCTCGCGCTGGCCGGCCTCGCCGTCGTCGACCGCGTCCGCCGCGACGCCGGGATGGCATGACCATGCGCCGCGCGCTGCTCGCCGCTGCTGCTCGCCGCCAGCTTCGCCGGCGCCGCGTCCGCCGCTCAAGCGGCGCCCGCCATCGATGTCCGCTGCAACGGCCTGGCGGACTGCGGCAACTGGTTCGCGTCGCCGGTCACGCTCCGCTGGTCGATCACGAACGGCACGCGCGAGCGCCGGGTGCGTCGACGAGACCATCGCCGACGAGGGCACCGATGTGGCCCGCTCGTGCCAGGCGCAGGGCGGCGGGCTGACGAGCACCTTGGTGGCGCACCTCAAGATCGACCTCACGCCGCCGACCGTCAGCGCCATCACCCCGGCCCGGCCGCCCGACGCCAACGGCTGGTACACGCGCCCGCTGTCGTTCGCCGTCGACGGCGAGGACGCGACGTCGGGCCTTGCCGGCTGCGACCAGCCGGCCTACGCGGGACCCGACTCCGCGGCCGCGTCGATCGTGGCGACGTGCCGCGACGTCGCGGGCAACACCGCCGCGCGGGCGTTCCCCTTCCAGTACGACGCGACCCCGCCCGACCTCGGCGCGCTCGCCGCGGAGACCGGCGACCGGCTGGTCCAGCTGAGCTGGCCCGCCGCCGCGACGGCGCGGGTCGAGCGCACGCCCGGCCTCGGCGGCGCCGGCCACAGCTCACTGCGCGCGCAGCCGGACGGGCTCAACGACCTGCGCGTCCGCAACGACGTCCGCTACCGCTACGCCGTGACGGTCGCCGACCAGGCCGGCAACACGACGACCCGCGAGATCACCGCCGTGCCCGGCCCGCGGTTGCTGGCGCCGGCGTCGAGGGCGCAGCTCACCGGCGCCGCCGATGCTCCGCTGGACGCCGGTCCGCGGCGCGCGCTACTACAACGTCCAGCTGTTCCGCAAGGGGCACAAGATCCTCAGCGCGTGGCCGCGCCGCGCGCACTTCCAGCTCGAGCGGCGCTGGCGCTTCAAGGGCGTCAAGCGCAAGCTCGCCGACGGCGACTACCGCTGGCTGGTCTGGCCCGGGGAGGGCGCCCGCGCCGACCGCCGGTACGGCGAGCGGATCGGCGCGCGGCGCTTCACGATCGACCGGTAGCCCCCCGACAGCAGGGAATGCGTCCGCTCCCTCGCGGTGTCCGGAGGCTGTGACCGACACGATCCCGCGGGCCGGGCGCCCGCCGAGGGAGGAACGATGAACGCAGGACGCAAGCCCGGACGGCGGGCGGCACGGCGGCTGCTCGCCGGCACGGTGCTCGCCGCGGGCGTGGCCGCCGCGACGAGCGCGCCGGCGAGCGCCGCGACGACGGCGACGTTCAACGCCGGCGTGCTGAGCGTGACCGGCGACAATGCCGCCAACGCGATCGTCGTGAGTCGCAACGCGGCGGGGCGGATCCTCGTGAACGGCGGCGCGATCGCCGTCGCCGGCGGCACCCCCACGGTGGCCAACACCCAGCAGATCCAGGTCTTCGGCCTGGTCGGCAACGACACCCTCACGTTCAACGAGGCCAACGGCGCGCTGCCCAGGGCGAACCTGTTCGGCGGCAGCGACAACGACGTGCTCACCGGCGGCTCCGGCGCGGATCAGCTGTTCGGTCAGGCCGGCAACGACACGCTCCTCGGCCGCGGCGGCACCGACCTGCTGTTCGGCGGCGAGGACAACGACACGATCACCGGAGGCGACGCCGACGACCAGGCCTTCGGCCAGTCGGGCGACGACCGGATGGTCTGGAACCAGGCCGACGACACCGACCTGAACGAGGGCGGCGCCGGAACCGACACCGTGGAGGTGAACGGGGCCAACGGCGCGGAGCAGTTCACGACGACGGCGAACGGGACCCGCGTGCGCTTCGACCGCGTCGCCCCCGCGCCGTTCGCGATCGACATCGGCACCTCGGAGAACCTCGTCCTGGACGCCAAGGGCGGCGACGACAGCTTCTCCGCGACCGGCAACCTGGCCGCGCTGATCAAGCTGACCGTCGACGGCGGCGCGGGCGACGACACGCTGCAAGGCGGCAACGGCGCCGACATCCTCCTCGGCGGCGACGGCGACGACGTCGCCGACGGCAACCAGGGCGACGACGTCGGCTTCCTCGGGGCGGGCGACGACACCTTCCGATGGGATCCCGGCGACGCCGACGACGTCGTCGAGGGCCAGGACGGCGCGGACACGCTGGCGTTCAACGGCAGCAACACGAACGAGATCATGGACGCCTCCGCGAACGGCGGCCGCGTGCGGTTCACCCGCAACGTCGCGAACATCACGATGGACCTGAACGACGTCGAGTCCATCACCGCCCGGACCTTCGGCGGCACGGACGACGTGACGGTCCACGACCTGTCCGGGACCGACGTCACCCGCGTCACCGCCGACCTGTCCGCCACGCTCGGCGGTGACGACGGAGCGGCCGACCGGGTCGTGGCGGAGGCCACGAACGGCGAGGACGTCGCAAGCATCACCGGCGCGGGACCGAACGCCACCGTGCGCGGCCTTGCGACGCGCATGGCGGTCGCCGGCGCCGGCGCCGGCGACCGGCTCACGGTCCGCGCGCTGGCGGGCGACGACGTGATCGACGCCAGCGTCGTGCCCGCGGGCACCGTGGCGCTGACGCTGGACGGCGGCGCGGGCGACGACGTGCTGATCGGCGGCGCCGGCGACGACGTCCTGCTCGGCGGGGCCGGCGACGACGTGCTGATCGGCGGCCCGGGCGCCGACACGATCGACGGCGCGCCGGGCGACGACGTCGTCGTCCAGTCGCTGACGGCAGGCCGGGTCCGGTCCGCCGCCGTGGTCGGGCGGGGCTGGCTGACGGCACACGTCCGCACCGGCAAGGCGGGCAGAACCATGCTCGTCGTCGACGGCGAGAAGCGGAAGCTCCCGCGCGCCGACCGCGCCCGGCTCGCACGCGGCCTACGCGCGTCCTAGCCGGTCAGGGCGCCGGAGCCGCACCCGCGGCTCCGACGCGCCGTGCGCTCAGCAGGCGATCGCGAACTGGAACGCCCGGCGGGTGTCCGCGTCCCGCCGCGCCGCGGGTCTGGATCGTCACCTGCGAGACGTTGCCGGGCGTCGGCTGCGCGGTGATCGTCCCCGCCGCGCCGCCGAGCAGCGTGGCCATCACGGCGCAGGCGGAGACCGGCTGCCCGATGGTGACCGTGTAGGCGCCGGCGTCGGTGCTCGCGACGCCGGCCACGCCGCGCTGGCTCAGCACGCCGCCGGCCGCGTTGACGACGCCGAAGATCGCCACGCCCGGATCGCCCTTGTCGCCCTTCGGCAGCTGCCCGCTCGCGAAGTCGGCCGCGAGCAGCGAGCCGTCCTTGACGTCGCTCGCGGTGATCGTCGACTTGCGGATGTCGGTGCCGGTCACGGCGTTGTTCTTGATCTTCGACGGCGTGACCGCGTTCGAGGCCAGCTTCGACCCGGTCACCGCGTGGTAGCGGATCTTGTTCGTGCCGATCTTCGTCGCGGCGTAGGCCGTGCCGCCGCCGACCGCGGCGACGAGGGCGATCGTCGAGACGATGTTGGCGTAGGTCAGGCGTGCGCGCAGCTTGCGGAGCATCGAGGGTCCTCCCGGTAGCGGTCTCGAAAGGCTCCGACACGTGCGGGCGCGCAGAGTTGCCCTCGGCTCGTAGCATCGGCGGGGTGCCCGCGCCGACCGGATCCCGCCCCCGCGGCCGCCCCGGCGGCGGCCGGGAGCGGATCCTCGACGTCGCCTGCGAGCTGATCTCGAGCGAGGGGATGGACGAGGTCCGCGTCGCCCGGATCGCCCGCACCGCGGGCGTGTCGACGGCGCTCGTCCACTACCACTTCGCGACCCGCGAGGCGCTGCTCGGCGAAGCGCTGCGGCACTCCTACGCGCGCGCGGGCGCCGTCGCGCACGACGCTGCGCGCCGGCCCGGACACGTCGTCCGCGACGGTCCTCGCCGGCATGATCGAGCACTGCATGCCGGTCCCCGGCCGGCTCGAGCGCGAATGGGTGCTGTGGGTCGAGCTGTGGCTGCGGGCGGTCCGCCACCCGGGCCTCCAGGACGTGGCCCACGAGCTCTACGCGCGGCTGCACACCTGGTTCGCGCGCGCGATCCGCGACGGCGTGGCGCGCGGCGAGTTCAGCGTCGACGACGTCGACGCGAGCACCGACCTCATCCTCGCCGCGATCGACGGCGCCGGGGTGCGCGTCCTCGCCGGCGACCCGGCGCTGCCGCTCGACCGCGCCACGCGGCTCGTGCAGGCGCTCGCCTCGCGCGAGCTCAGCGCGACGGTGGCGTGAGCAGCGCGTCCGCCCACAGCGCCACGGCGCGGGCGCGCCGGTAGGCGCGCTGGAGCGGGAACTCGAGCGTGAAGCCGATCGCGCCCACCAGCTGCTGGCAGCTGGCCGTGACCTCGACCGCGGCCGCGCCCGCGTGGGCGAGCGCGGCCGGCGACGGCGGCTCGTCGACCAGCAGCGCGAGGCCGTCGACCGCGGTCGCGGTGTCCGCGAGCCGCTGCTGGACGGGGGAGAGGGCGGCGAGCGTGGCGCCGAACGCGCGCCGCCCGCGCACGTACTCGAGCGCGGTCTCGAACGCCCACGCCGACAGCCCCGCGAGGTAGCCGGTGCTCGCCGCGGTCCAGGCCGCGACCGCGTGCGGCGCCGCGCGGCCGTCCGGCTCCAGCTCGAGCACCCGGTGGACGCCGAGCGCGTCCGCGTAGGCGACCGGCTCCGAGCGCACCACCGCCACCCGCGCGCCGCCCGGCACGACCGCGGCGCGCGCGCCGTAGCGGACCAGCTCGCCCGCGAGCGGGCTCCCGCCGAGCAGCGCGTCGACGTCGGCCAGCGGCGCCAGCCGGCGCCCGAGCGGGACCGCCGCCGCGCCCGCGAGCGGCACCAGCTCGGCGTCGCCGGCCAGCTCCAGCCAGCCCATCTCCGCCAGCGCGGCCGAGAGCGCGGGCGAGCGGTCGTCGACCACCGCGCCGGGCGTCCACTCCGGCGCCGGGCCGAGCGTCCGGTCGGCCGCGGTCGCGACCGCCTCGGCGAACGCGACCGCCTCGGCGACCGCGCTCACGCCCCGGCCTCCGCCAGCACCTCGGCCGTGTGCTCGCCGAGCGCGGGCACGCCGCGCCGCGCTCCGGCCGGCTCGCCGTCGACCTTGAACACCCCGCCCAGCAGCCGCGCGTCGCGGCCGGCGGGCGTCGCCACCTCCTGCACGAGCCCGTTCGCCCGCGCCTGCGGATCGTCGAAGACCTGGTCGAGCGTCCGCACCGGCGCGGCCGGCACGCCCGCGGCGCGCAGGCGCCGGATCCAGTGCCCGGACGGCTCGGCCGCGAACGTCGCCTCGAAGCGGCGGACGAGCGCCAGCCGCGCCGCCCGCTCGCCCGCGCTCGCCGGCGGCGCCTGCGGATCGGCCACGAACGGATCGTCGAGCCCGAGCAGCCGCAACGCGGTCCGCCGCTGCGCCTCGTTCAGGCAGGTCAGCACGAAGAAGCCGTCGGCGGCGCCGGTAGGCGCGGTAGTACGGCTCGAGCTCCTCCGACGCGCGCGTCCGCTCGCCGCGCTCGGCGAGGTCGTCCGGCGTCGCCGGCGCGCGGCCGTTCGACGCGGCGGCGTCGACCGACCCGACCGACACGAACCGCTGCGCCTGCACGGCGAGCGCCGCGCCGAGCAGCGACACCTCGAGCCCGGGCGCGTCGCCGCGGCCGGCTGTCGCGCCCGACGAGCGCGGCCAGGATCGAGACCGCCGCGAGCAGCCCGGCGGTGAAGTCCGCCATCGCGAGGCCGCCCGGGCGGCGCGGGATCTCGTCCCCGGGCCGCGCGTCGGCGAGCAGCAGCCCGGAGAGCGCCTGCGCGATCAGGTCGAACGCGGTCAGCGCGGCGTCCGGGCCGTCGCTGCCCAGCGCCGAGACCATGCACCACGCCGCGCGCGGGTTGACCGCGCGGACGCTCTCGCGGTCCAGCCCCCAGCGCTCGGCGCGCGCCGGCGGCTGGTTGTGCAGCACGGCGTCGGCGCGCGCGATCAGCGCCCGGCTCGCCCGCCGGCCCTCGGCCGTCTTGAGGTCGAGGACGACCGACCGCTTGTTGCGGTTGAGCGCGTAGAAGTAGCGGCTCTCGCCGGCGTCGAACGGCTCGTACCGGCGCCACGCGTCGCCCGCCGGCGGCTCGATCTTGACCACGTCGGCGCCGAGGTCGGCGAGCAGCATCCCGGCGAACGGCCCGGCGACGTACTGCGCGTACTCGAGCACCCGGAGGCCCTCGAGCGGGAGCCCTACCGCGGACACGCCAGTCCCTGCCGGGCGATCACCTGAGCGCTGCACCTCGGCGGCGCCGCCGGAGATCGTCGTCGCCACCGCCGCGCGGTGGAACGCGGCCACGCGCCCCGTGAGCGTCCCCGTCCCCTCCTCGAGCAGCCCGGCCGGGCCGAGCAGCTCGACCGCGGCGGCCGCCGTCTTCTGCATCAGCACCGCGATCGCCAGCTTCGCCATCGAGCTCTCGGCCGCCGCCGGGGCGCCCGCGCCGAGCAGCGCGGCCGCCCGGCGGCCGTGCCCGCGCGCCGCCAGCGCCTCGCCGCGCAGCCGCAGCAGCCGCAACCGGTCCGCGCGCGTCGCGGCCAGCTCGTCGAGCCGGTCGAGCAGCCACAGCACGATGCCGACCTTCTCGCTCGTCACCCGCTCGTGCGCGAGCGTGCCCATCAGCACCGCCCAGCCGCCGTGCAGCTCGCCGACGAGGTTCGCGTGCGGGATCTCGGCCTCCTCGAGCACGACCTCGCCGATCGTCCCGCCGCCGAGCGTCGCGTGCGCGCCGACGCTGATCCCGGGCGTGTCGAGCGGGGCGACGAGGACGGAGAGCCCGCGGTGGCGCTCCTGCGGCCCGGTCCGGACGGCGAGGTAGATCCAGTCGGCGACCTCCGCGCTCGACGTCCACAGCTTCCGGCCGCTCACCACGAAGCGATCGCCGGCGTCGAGCGCCACCGTGCGCAGCGAGCCGAGGTCGGAGCCGGCGTCGGGCTCCGAGAACCCCTGGCAGAACAGCAGCCGCCCGGCGGCGATCTCCGGCAGCAGCCGCTCCTGCAGCTCGGGCGCGGCGAAGCGGCCGAGCGCGTTGCCGATCGTCTTGACCGACAGCAGGTAGCCCGAGAGCGGCAGCCAGTGGTAGCCGAAGCGCTCCTCGGCGGCGACGGTGTGCAGCGGGGTCAGCCCGCGCCCGCCGAGCCGCTCGGGCCAGTGCAGGCCGATCCAGCCCGCCTCGCCGAGCGCGGCGTACCCGGCGCGCGAGTCGCCGTCCGACGGCATCCCCTGCCAGCGCAGGCCCGGCTCGTCCGCGATCCGCTCGGCCAGCGCCGCCGCGAAGCGGTCCGCGTCGCCGGCCAGCGCGTCGATCGAGACCTCAGCGGCCGCGTGCGGCAAGGCTCGCCTCGATCCTCGCGGCGGCGTCGCGCAGGCGCCCCACCAGCTCGAGCCGGAACGCGCGCGTCGCGCGCGTGGTCGGCAGCGACACGTTCAGCGCGGCGGTGTCGCCGAGCCAGTTCACCGGCACCGCGATCGCGGCGAGCCCGATCTCGTACTCCTCCCACGACTGCGCGACGCCGTCGCGCCGGATCCGCGCGAGCATCGGCTCGAGCGCCGCCCAGGTCGTCGCGGTCGCGGGCGTCCGCCCCTCCCACGGCTCGTCGCCCAGCATGTCGCGCGCGGTCTCCTCGGGGAGCTGCGCGAGCAGGCACTTGCCGAGCGCGGTGCAGTGCGCGGGCAGCCGCATCCCGACCGGCGTCTGGGCGCTCAGGAGGTGGTCGCCGGACTCGCTGAGCAGGTAGACGATCTCGTCGTCCTGCAGCAGCGCGAGGTTGACGGTCTCGCCCGAGTCGGCCGCGAGCTGGGCGACGTGCCCGCGCGCGACCTCGGGCAGCCGCAGGCCGGACAGCAGCGGCGGCAGGAAGCGGGCGATCTCGAGCCCGAGCCGGAAGCGGCGCGTGCGCGGGTCGCGGTCGAGGTAGCCGCGCTCGGCGAGGACCGCGGTGAGCCGGTGGACGGTCGGCAGGGGGAGCCCGAGCCGGGCCGAGATCTCGGTCTGCGTCAGCTCGGGCAGGTCGCGGGAGAAGAGGCCGAGGATGTCCAGGCCCCGGGCGAGCGTGCCGACTGAAGTTTCAGTTGATGAAACTTCCTTCCGCATGTTGGATATGTGAGAATACACGCGCCCCGAAGCGGCGCAACACGAACGTGCAGATCCGAACCGACCTCCCGCGCCCGGTCCGGATCGTCGAGCACCTGTGGATCCCGCTCCCCGACGGCACCCGGCTCGCCGCGCGCGCCTGGCTGCCCGAGGACGCCGAGCGCGACCCGGTGCCCGCGATCCTGGACGCCGTCCCCTACCGCAAGGGGGACGGCACCGCCGCGGGCGACATGCCGTCGAACCGCTACCTCGCGGGGCACGGCTACGCGGGGGTGCGGATCGACCTGCGCGGCAGCGGCGACTCCGACGGCCTGATCCTCGACGAGTACTCCGAGCAGGAGGCCGAGGACGTCGACGCCGTGATCGCCTGGCTCGCCGAGCAGCCGTGGTGCACGGGCGCGGTCGGGATGACCGGGGTCTCGTGGGGCGGGTTCGCCGCGCTGCAGGCGGCGTCGCGCAACCCGCCGGCGCTCAAGGGCATCGCCCCGATCCACGCCTCCGACGACCGCTACGCCGACGACGTCCACTACTTCGGCGGCTGCGTGCTGGCGACCGACATGCTGCACTGGTCGACCTGCATGGCCGCCTACGTCGGCCAGCCGCCGGACCCCGCGGTGGTCGGCGACGGCTGGCGCGAGCGCTGGGCCGAGCGGATCGCGTCGATGGAGCCGTGGGCCGCGACCTGGCTCGCCCACCAGCGCCGCGACGCCTACTGGCGCCAGGGCTCGGCCTGCGAGCGCTACGCCGACATCACCTGCCCGGTGTTCGCGATCGGCGGCTGGTCCGACGGCTACCGCGACATGGTGCTGCGGATGCTCGAGCACGTCCGCGCGCCCGTGCGCGGGCTGATCGGGCCGTGGGGGCACAGCAGCCCGGAGTCCGGCTCGCCCGGCCCCGCGATCGGCTTCCTGCAGGAGCTGGTGCGGTTCTTCGACGCCGCGCTGAAGGGGGAGGAGAACGGCTTCTTCGACGAGCCGGCGCTCGTCAGCTACCTGCAGGAGCGGATCGGGCCCGTGCCGCAGTGCGCGGAGCGGCCCGGCCGCTGGGTCGCCGACCCGGCGTGGCCGTCGCCGCACGTCGAGGCGCGGCGGCTCGAGCTCGACGCGCCCGAGCGCTCGCTGCGCGGGCTGCAGCTCACCGGCGCGGAGGCCGGCGTCTGGTGCGGCGACGGCAGCCCGGCCGACGGCGGCGGCGACCAGCGCCCGGAGGACGGCGCGTCGCTGTGCTGGGACACGCCGCCGCTCGGCGAGCGGCTCGAGCTGCTCGGGCACGCGGCCGCCGAGCTCGAGCTGACCGCCGACCGCCCGCTCGCGCTCGTCGTCGCGCGGCTGTGCGAGGTGGCGCCCGACGGCACGTCGACGCTGATCGCGCGCGGGGCGCTCAACCTCACGCATCGCGACGGGCACGACCGCGCCGACCCGATCGAGCCGGGCGTGCCGGTGCGCGTCCGCGTCCCGATGCAGTCGACGTCCTACGCGGTGCCCGCCGGCCACGCGCTGCGGCTCGCGCTCTCGCCGACCTACTGGCCGTGGATCTGGCCGTCGCCCGAGCCGGTGACGCTGACCGCCGCGGGCGCGACGCTCGAGCTGCCGGTGCGCGGGGCGTCCCCGCTCGACGCCGGGCTGAAGCCGTTCGGCGCGCCCGAGACCGCGCCCGGGATGACGAAGGAGCACGAGCGCGTCGGCACGGTCGGCCGGATCGTCCACCGCGACCTCGCGACGGGCGCGGAGGACGTCGAGTTCCCGTGGATCGACCACCGCCACACGCTGACCGAGGACGGGACGCTGCTCGGCGAGCGCAACGTCGTCCACTACCGGTTGTGCGAGGGCGACCCGCTCTCCGCGAAGGTCGACTGTCGAGGTCGAGGTCGAGCTCGGCCGCGGCGACTGGGGACCGCTCCGCGTCGTCGCCGCGGGGGAGATGACGAGCACGGCCGACGCCTTCCTCCTCACCACGCGGCTCGAGTGCTACGAGGGCGCCGACCGCGTCCACGCGCGCGCCTGGACGCACGCGATCCCGCGGGACGGCGTATGAGGACGATCCCGTGGAGCTGGTACGAGGACCCTGAGGTCGCGCGCCGCGAGCGCGACCGGATCTTCATGCGCAGCTGGCAGTACGCGGGCCGCACGGCCGAGCTGACGGCGCCCGGCTCGTACGTCGCGACGCAGGTCGGCGGGCTGCCCGTCGTGCTGACCCGCGACCGCGACGACACGCTGCGCGCGTTCGCCAACGTCTGCCGCCACCGCGGCGCGATCGTCGCGCGCGGGGCGGGGGAGCGCGGGACGCTCCAGTGTCCCTACCACGCCTGGACGTACGGCCTCGACGGCTGCCTGCGCGGCGCGCCGCGCACGCGCGACGACCCGGGCTTCGACACCGAGGGGCTCGGGCTCGTGCCGATGGCGGCGGGGACCTGGGGGCCGTTCGTGTTCGTCAACCCCGACGCCGGACGCCGAGCCGCTCGAGCAGGCGCTCGGCGACCTCCCCGCGGTCGTGGCCGCGCACGGGCTCGACGTCGGCGCGCTCGTCTTCCACCACCGCGTCGAGTACGAGATCCGCGCGAACTGGAAGATCGCGCTCGAGAACTACCTCGAGTGCTACCACTGCCAGCTCAACCACCCGGGGCTCGTCTCGCTGATCGACGACCGGCGGCTGGCGCTCGAGGCGGACGCGCTGCGCGCGAGCCAGTTCAACCCCGTCCATCCGGACCACGAGCTGCCGGCGGGCGCGATCCCGCGCGGCCAGTTCCACCTGCTCTTCCCGAGCTTGAAGTTCAACGCGCAGCCCGGGCTGCCGAACCTCTCGATCGGGCCGGTCTGGCCGGTCGCGCCGGACCGCTGCCGCGGGTTCCTCGACTACTTCTTCGCGCCGGACGCGCCCGAGGAGTGGATCGCGGAGTTCCTCGCCTTCGACGACCAGGTCGGAGCGGAGGACACCGCGCTCGTCGAGGGCGCCCAGGCGGGCGCGGGCAGCGGGCTCGTGCCGGAGGGGCGGCTGCTCGCGCACGACGAGCAGCTCATCGCGCACTTCCAGCGCTGGGTGCGGGAGCAGCTAGCGCAGCAGCCCGCGTGAGATGACGAGCCGCTGGATGTCCGAGGTGCCCTCCTCGATCTCCTCCAGCTTCGCGTCGCGCATCCACTTCTCGACCGGGTACTCGCGCGAGTAGCCCCAGCCGCCGAGCGTCTGGACCGCGCCCCAGGTGCAGAACATCGCGGTCTCGGAGGCGTGCAGCTTGGCCATCGCCGCCTCGGTCGTGGCCCGCTCCCCGCGGTCGAGCATCGCCGCCGCGCGCCAGGCGAGCAGGCGGCTCGCGTCGACGCGCAGCGCCATGTCGGCGAGCCGGAAGGCGACGGCCTGGTGCTCGGCGATCGGCTTGCCGAACTGGACGCGCTCCTTCGCGTAGTCGCGCGCGTACTCGGTCGCCGCCCGGGCGAGCCCGGTGGCGGCCGCGGCGAGGTTCGCGCGCGAGCGGTCGAACGTCGTCATCAGCCCGCGGAAGCCCTCGCCCTCGGCGCCGAGCCGGCGGTCGTCGGGGACGAAGCAGTCCTGCAGGAAGAGCTCGGTGTTCGGGATCGCCCGCTGGCCCATCTTCGGGATCGGCGCGCCGAACGAGAGCCCCTCGTCGTCGCGGTCGAGCAGGAACGCGGTGACGCCGCGGTGGCCGGTGCCGGGCGCGACGGTGGCGAAGACGACGTAGAACTGCGCGATCCCGCCGTTGGAGATCCACGCCTTCTGGCCGTCGAGGACGTAGCCGCCGTCGACCTTGCGGGCGCGGGTGCGCATCGCGGCGGCGTCCGAGCCGGCGTCGGGCTCGGTCGTCGCGAGCGCGGTCAGCGGGGGCCGGTCGCCGGTCAGCGGGCGCAGCCAGCGCTCCTGCTGCTCCTCGGTCCCGAGCGTCAGCACGGGCTCGGCGAAGAAGCCGTTGGAGGTGATCAGGTTGCCGATCCCGGCGCAGCCGTGGCAGAGCTCCTCCTGCACCAGGCAGCCGGTCAGCGCGTCGGTCATCCCGCCGCCGCCGAGCGACTCGGGGAGCATGAACCCCGTCAGCCCGATCCCGGCCGCCTTGTGCCACAGATCCATCGGCACGCCGTCCTCGGCCGCGTCGACGCCCGCGGCCGCCGGGCGGATCTCCCGCGCCGCGAAGTCGCGGCAGACGCGCCGGATCTCCTCCTGCTCCGCCGTCAGCTCGAACACGGCGCGGACGGTATCACTTCCTGATTGTGTAGTCAGGAATCATTTGCTGTAGGTTCCGCCGCCATGACCGAGGCCCTCAGCGGTGGGGAGCTGGTCGTCCGCAGCCTGGCCGCGCACGGCGTGGAGCTGGTCTTCGGGATCCCCGGCACCCACAACCTCCCGCTCTACGCGCACCTCGACGCCTACGGCGTCCGGCACGTCTCGCCGCGCCACGAGCAGGGCGCCGGGCACGCCGCCGACGGCTACGCGCGCGTCTCCGGGCGCCCGGGCGTGGTCGTCACCACGGCGGGGCCGGCGGTGATGAACGCGGCGGCCGCGGCCGGGCAGGCGCAGTCGGACTCCGTCCCGCAGCTCGTGATCGCGCCCGGCATGCCGCGCGCGCACCCGAGCGCCCAGACCGGCTACCTGCACGAGATGCGCGACCAGGTCGGCGCGATGCGCGGGGTGGCCGGCCACGCGGTGCGCGTGATGGGCCACGACGAGCTGGCGGCCGAGCTGGCGGCGGCGTTCATCGCCTTCCGCACCGGGCGCCCGGGCGCGCGCTACGTCGAGGTCCCGCTCGACCTCCTGGCCGAGGCGTCCGAGGTCGCGCTGCCCGAGCTCCAGCACACCGGGCCGCCGAAGCCGGCGCCCGCCGCGATCGCCGCCGCGGTCGAGCGCCTGCGCGACGCGGAGCGCCCGGCGATCGTCGCCGGCGGCGGCGCGGCCGGCGCGGCCGGCGCGCTGCGGGCGCTCGCCGAGCGGCTCGGCGCGCCGGTGCTCACCACGGTGAACGGGAAGGGGACGCTGCGCGAGGACCACCCGCTGTCGCTCGGCGCGCGGCTCAACCTGCCCGCCGCGCGCGCGTTCCTCGAGGACTGCGACGTCGTGCTCGCGGTCGGGACCGAGCTGGCGGAGTCCGACCTCTGGGGCCCGCCGCTGCGGCTCGAGGGCGCGGTCGTCCGGGTCGACGTCGACCCGCGCCAGGCGCACATGAACCAGCGCGCCGCGGTCGCGGTGATCGGCGACGCCGCCGACGCGATCGCGCTGATCGGCGAGGCGCTGCCGGGCGAGGCCGGCGGCGAGCGAGCGGGCGGCGGCGGTCCGGGCGGAGCTCGACGGGGAGTGGGCCGCGGGAGCGACCGCGTACGCGGGCTGGCTCCCGGCGCTGCGCGCCGGGCTCCCGGACGACGCGGTGATCGCGGGCGACAACGCGATGGTCTGCTACCACGGCGCGATCGGCGGGCTGCCGGTCGGCGCGCCGCGCTCGTTCCTCTTCCCGACCGGGTTCGGGACGCTCGGCTTCGCCGTCCCCGCCGCGCTCGGCGCGGCGCTCGGCGCCCCCGAACGGCCGGTCGCCGCGCTGTCGGGCGACGGCGGGCTGATGTTCAGCGTCGGCGAGCTGGCGTCGGCCGCGGCGCTCGGGCTGTCGATGCCGGTCGTCGTGTTCGTCAACGAGGGCTACGGCGAGATCCGCAACGAGATGGTCGACGCGGGCCAGCCGCCGGTCGGCGTCGACCTGCCGGTGCCCGACCTGCCGGCGCTCGCGCGCTCGCTCGGCTGCCGCGGGACGGCCGTCGAGGATCCCGCCGGGCTCACCGCCGCCGTCGCCGAGGCGCTCGAGGCGCCCGTGCCGACGCTGATCGCGGTGCCGGAGGGATGACGCGCCCGCCGTACATGGCGGTGACCTGGCACGACCCGGTCACGGGCAAGCCCGGCTACCTCGTGATCGACCGCCTGATCGACGGCGGCAGCGGCGGCGGGCTGCGGATGCGCGACGGCTGCACGCTCGACGAGGTCGGCGATCTCGCGCGCGCGATGAGCCTCAAGGAGGCGGTCGTCTACGACCCCGCCGACGCGTACCGCCCGTTCGGCGGCGCGAAGGGCGGGATCGACTGCGACCCCTACGACCCGGGCGCCGAGGGCGTGCTGCGCCGCTACGCCGAGGCGATGCGCCCGTTCATCGAGCGCCACTGGGCGACCGGCGAGGACTTCGGCCTGCAGCAGGACACGATCGACGCGGCGTTCGCGGAGGCCGGCCTGCGCTCCTCGATCGAGGCCGCGCTGCTGCGGCTCGACGACCCGGCCGCGGGGCTCGCCCGGCTGCGCGCGGCGTTCGCGGTCGACGTCGACGGGATCGCGCTCGGCGAGGTCGTCGGGGGCTACGGCGTCGCCGAGGCGGCGCTGGCCGCGCTGCCGCGCGCGGGCCTGGACCCCGGCGCGACCCGCGCCGTGATCCAGGGCTTCGGGTCGATGGGCGGCGCGACCGCGCGCTACCTCGCGCGCGCCGGCGTCCGCGTCGTCGGGATCGCCGACCGCGAGGGGCTCGTCGCCGACCCGGACGGCCTCGACGTCGAGCGGCTGCTGCGCGCCCGCGACGCGCACGGCGCGATCGACCGGGCCGCGCTGGCCGGCGAGCAGCAGCGCCCGGGCGCCGACTGGCTCGCGCTCGACGCCGAGCTGCTCGTCCCCGCCGCGCTCTCCTACGTCATCGGGCGCGCGGAGGCCGAGCGCATCGGCGCGCGCGTGATCGCGGAGGCGGCCAACGTGCCGACGAGCCCGGACGCCGAGCGGCTGCTCGCCGCGCGCGGCGTGCTCGTCGTCCCCGACTTCGTGGCCAACGTCGCCACGAACGCCTGGTGGTGGTGGACGCTGTTCGGCGACATCGCGCCCGAGCGCGACGCCGCCTTCGCGAAGATCGCCGCGACGATGCGGCGGCTGGTCGGCACGCTGCTCGACCGTGCGGCGGCGGACGGGGTCCTGCCGCGCGCCGCGGCGACCGCGATCGCCGACGAGAACCTCGCCCGCCTGAGCGCGGCCGGCGCCGCGGTCTCCTAGCCGTGCTGCGCCGGCTGGCGGCAGTCGCGGTCCTCCTCGGCGCGACCGCCCCCGCGGCGGTGGCGGCGCCCCGGGAGGTCACGGTCGGGGTGAGCGGCGACCTCCTGCCGCACCTGCCCGTCGTCGCGCGCGCGGTCGCGTACGGCGACGGCCGCCCCGACTTCCGCCCGATGCTGCGCCGGATCCGGCCGTGGGTGCGGCGCAACGACCTCGCGCTCTGCCACGTCGAGACGCCGCTCGTGCCGGGCACGCCCTCCGGCTACCCGCGCTTCAGCTCGCCGCCCGAGCTGGCCCGCGCGATCCGCTGGGCCGGGTTCGACGCGTGCAGCACCGCCTCGAACCACTCCGTCGACCGCGGGGCGCACGGGATCGCCACGACGCGGCGCGCGCTCGGCCGCCGCGGCGTGCGCCACACGGGCACCGCGTCGACCGCGCGCCAGGCCCGCAAGCTCCTGCTGCTGCGCGCGAAGGGCGTCCGGATCGCGTTCCTCGCCTACACCCAGCACACGAACGGCCTGCCGCTGCCGCACCCCTGGTCGGTCGACCTCGCCGCGGCGGGGCGGATCGTCCGCGACGCCCGCCGCGCGCGCCGCGCCGGCGCCCGGGCGGTGATCGTCAACCTGCACTGGGGCACCGAGTACCAGCACGCGCCGGACCCGTTCCAGTCCACGCTCGCCCGCGCGCTCGCGCGCTCCGGCGCGATCACCGCGGTGGTCGGCCAGCACGCCCACGTCGTCCAGCCGATCCGCCGGATCGGCGGCATGCCGGTCGTGTTCGGCGAGGGCAACCTGCTCTCGAACCAGACGCCGGCGTGCTGCGCGCCGGGCAGCCAGGACGGCATGCTCGTCCGGTTGCGCCTGCGCGTCGGCGGCGGACCGCGCGCGCGTCACCCGGATCGACTACGTCCCGACCTGGGTGCGCCATCCCGACTACACCGTCGTGCGCGCGGCGCCCGGCTCGGCGTCGTGGCGCCGCACCGTCGGCGGTGGCCGGGCCGCGGCCCGCGGCTTGCGCCGGTTGGCAACCGCGCCGCGGCTCGGCGATGATCGGCCCCGTGCCCGACGACGACGACCGCGGCCCGCTGCGGGCCGAGCAGGGCCGGATCGAGAGCTCCTGGCGTGTCACGGCCCGCGCCTCCTCGGGCTCGGCCGCGGTGCCGACCGGGAGCGCGCGGAGCGCGCGGGCGTCGAGTGGACCGAGGACCTCGGCGATCCCGAGTTCACGAAGAACCTGCGCACGCTGCTCCTGCTGGGCGTCGCCGCCGCCGGGCTGTGCGAGCGCACGGGCACCGACCCGGCGGAGCTGGCCGGGCGGATCGCGCTGCCGCACGACGGGCCGCTCACGCTCGAGTCGCTGCTCGCCCACCGCTTCGCCGTCGAGCAGCTGCTGATCGCGCGCGGCGACGAGAAGTACCTGCGGATGCGGGCGGCCGGGCGTCTACGACGAGGGCGAGGGGACGTACGTGCGCTGGCGCGGCATGTTCGGCGGCCCGCCGCCGCTGCTCGACCCCGCCGCGAAGGGCGACCGGACCGAGGCGACGCGGCTGATGCTGGAGCGGCTGATGGCCGCGAAGGAGGCGCAGGACCTGCCGCTGCGCGCCCGGCGCGAGCTCAAGGCGCGCGCCGTGCGGTTGATCATGCCGCTGATCCTGGTCGCGACCTGCCTGTTCGCGGTCGCGCTCGCGCTCGTCGCCGACGACGTCGAGGCGGTCCTGCTCGCGGGCGCCGCCGGGCTCGCCGGCGCCGCCCTGGGCGGGCTGCTCGAGCTGCGCGACGAGGTGACCCGCGGCGCGCACGTGCGCGAGTTCATCCCGTTCTACGCCGGGCAGCTGCTGATCGGCGTCACCGGCGGCCTGCTCGTGTTCGCCGCCGACGAGTCCGGCCTCGTCGAGGTCGCGGGCGGCGCGGCGGGGGTCGCCACGGTCGCCTTCGCGGTCGGGTTCTCCGAGGCCGCGTTCGTCCGCCTGCTCGCCCGCGTGGGCGGCGCCGCGCGGATCACCCCGACCGGGGGAGGCGCGCAAGGCCCCCGAAGCGATGGAATACCCACATGACCACCGAGAACCCGCTCGAGGCCCTGACGTCCGAGCAGCTGCACGACCTCGCCGTGAAGCGCGCGAAGCACCACCTGGACGCGAAGTTCTTCTGGGACCTGATGCGGTTCCTTCCGTCCGCCGAGGCCGCCGCCGGCGAGATGGACCTCGCCGAGACCGACGTGATGCGGCTGAGCGCGCACGCCGACGACGTCGCCGACTCCGGCAAGGGCGAGGTCGGCGACCTGATGCGCCCGTTCTACATCGAGTACCTCACCAAGCACGGCGTGACCGGGCCGTAGGCCGGGTTGCGCGGCGACGCGCCGCCGCATAGGTTCCTCGGCGACAAGCCGTCGTCGAGCGAGAGGTGGCGATGAGCAGCACCGACGAGTTCGTGCAGGAGTGGCGCAACGCTGCGTACAACTGCTACAGCAGCGGGCACAAGTTCTGCCGCGAGGTGTGCCCGGTCATGCAGGTCGAGCGCAACGAGTCGTGGACGCCGACCGCGTTCCACGCCAACGTCGTCGCGATGGAGCAGGGCGAGCTGTCGGTGGAGGACGTCGCCGCCGACTACGTCAACTGCACCCAGTGCGGCGCCTGCGAGCTGCGCTGCCCGAACACGCTGTTCACCGGCGACTTCTACCGCTTCCGCACCCGCACGGTGGACCTCGTCAAGGCGGTCCGCGGGCTCGCCGTCGAGCAGGGGATCCACCAGCCCGGCTACCGGCGCTGGAACCTGCTGACCGACGAGCGCCGGCACGAGCCGGTGCTCGGCGAGGCCGACGGCGGGGTGCCGGTCGACCAGGCGCACGTCGCCGACTGGGCGGCCGATCTCGATCTGCCGACCGGCGGCGAGACGATCCTCTTCGTCGACTGCGAGGCGGCCTTCCACCGCACCTCGGTCCCGCGCGCGGTCGCCCGGATCCTGCAGCGCGCCGGCGTCGAGTTCGGGCTGATGCGCGAGCAGTGGTGCTGCGGCGGGCCGGCCGCCGAGATGGGCTACGCCGAGCAGGCGCAGCGGTTCGCGCGCCACAACCTCGACGACTGGCGCGCGTCCGGGGTCAAGCGCGTGATCGTGCTCGACCCGCACGACTACATCACCTTCACCGAGGACTACCCGAAGTACTTCGGCGCCGAGTACGACGACATCGAGATCGTCCTCGCCGTCGAGCTGTTCGCCGGGCTGATCCGCGACGGCACGCTCACGCCGGACGTCCCCGTCGAGCGCACGATCACCTACCACGACCCGTGCCGGCTGAACAAGCGCAAGGGGATCTGGAAGGAGCCGCGCGAGATCCTGCGCGCGATCCCCGGCCTCGACTTCCGCGACGTCGACCGGGTGACGCAGTGGTCGTACTGCTCCGGCGCCGGCGCCGGGCTCTCGGTCGAGAAGCCCGAGCTGACCGCGAAGATCTCCGAGCGGCGGCTGGAGCGTGCGGCCGAGCTCGAGATCGACACCCTCGTCTCCGCCTGCCCGTGGTCGGAGCGGCCGCTGTCGGAGGCCGGCGAGGCGCGGCAGATCGACGTCGTCGACCTCCACGAGCTGCTCGCGGAGTCGCTGGGGCCTCGGCGAGGCAAGGGCATGAGCGCCGTCGCCGGCGGGATCGACGACCGCGCGCTCGAGGAGCTCGCGCAGGTCCTCGGGCCCGAGCACCTGATCACGTCGAAGCCCGCGCGGATGCACCGCGCGCGCGTCCCGGCGCCGTTCCCGGTCCATCGCTGGGCCGACCACACGCCCGACGCGGTCGTCCTCCCCGGCAGCACCGAGGAGGTCGCGGAGATCGTGAAGATCGCCAACCGCTTCGGCGTCCCGGTCGTCCCGCGCTCCGGCGGCACCGGGCTGACGGACGGCGCGGTCCCGCTGCGGCACGGGATCCTGCTCGACCTCAAGCGGCTCGACCGGCTGATCGAGCTCGACCTCGAGAACCGCACCTGCACGGTCGGCGCGGGCATGAACATGCTCAAGCTCAACGAGCGGCTCGGCCCCCACGGGCTGATCTATCCCGACGACCCGGCCTCCTACCCGTGCTCGCTGGTCGGCGGGCGGATCGGCACGAGCGGCTGGTCGCTGATCGGCTCGCGCTACGGGCACACGCGCGACCTCGTCCTGAGCTTCGTCCACGTGCTCCCGACCGGCGAGGTCGTCCGGTTCGGCGACGGCGGCGGCGGCGAAGTCTGGCCAAGAGCTCGACCGGCTACACGCTCAAGCCGCTGTTCATGGGCCACCAGGGGACGCTCGGCGTGGCGACGGAGGCGACGCTGAAGCTCTACCCCAAGCCGGAGGCCGAGCTCTCGCCGTTCTGGGCGTTCGACGACTACGACAGCGCGCATCGCGCGCTCCGCGAGCTGGCCCGGGCCGACTGCGCGACGTTCGCCGGCGCCGTGATCTTCGACGAGGCGAAGGTCGCGCTACCTGCGGCGCGACGACGAGGCCTACATCCCGCAGCCGGACGACGTCCGCGCGCTCGTCTGCGCGGTCCTCTACGGCAACGAGGACGAGGTCCGCGTGGGCGGGAAGCGGCTGCATGCGGGTCGCGCGCGAGAACGGCGCACGCTACCTCGGCGACGAGATCTCGCAGGGCGACTGGGCCGCGCGCCACGACCGCTACGCGACGCCGCTCCACGGCCGCACGAAGGCGGGCCAGGTCGTCCCGATGAGCTGGCACTGCGAGGACGCGGCGATCAACTGGCCGAGCTTCCCGCCGTCCGCGCAAGTGGCACGAGATCGTCGCGGAGCTGCGCGCGCAAGAGCGACGTGTTCGACGACTGGGGCATGTTCGCCTACACGAGCGCGCGCACCGGCGTCGACTACCTGACCGAGATCGACGTCGGCATCTGGGAGCAGGAGCTCGACGACGAGACCTGGGCGACTGTGGGTGCGACGCCAAGCGCGACATCGCCGCCGTCGCGGTCGCGCACGGCGGCTCGATCTCCGCCTGCCACGGCGCCTGCCGCGAGGGCGAGGTCGACCTCGTCCCCGAGGAGCTGGGCGGCGGCTACGAGGTGATGCGCACGCTCAAGCGCGCGCTCGACCCCAACAACGTCATGAACCCGGGCAAGTACGGGCTCGACGGCGCGTTCGAGGAGGACCTCAAGTGAGCCCGTACCGCCGCGAGGACGACGTCACGCCGCCCGAGCCGCAGCGCATGAGCGACGTGGCGATCATGCGCTTCGAGCACATCTTCGAGGTCGACCCCGCGCTGATGCGCGAGCACGTGCGGCAGCAGGACTTCCCGAACTGGGACACGCAGCGGATCGCCGCGAGCCGCACCGACCACCTGGACTGGATGCACCGCCACTGGGCCACCGTCGTCGTATCCGGAGAGGAGCTGCTGGATGAGTGAGGGGAACGGCGCGATGCGCTTCAGCTACTGCATGCTGCCGGACTATCCGCTGAAGGACTCGATCGAGACGATCCGGATCGCGGACGAGCTCGGCTTCCACGCGGTCTACAGCGTCGACGAGACGTGGCACAAGGACTGGGCCGTGCTGTTCGCCGCCGCGGCGGACAAGACGCAGCGGATCCGCTTCGGCCCGAACGTCACGCACGTGTTCCTGCGCGAGCCGACGCTGATCGTCCAGACGCTCGCGACGCTCGACGAGCTGACCGACGGGCGCGTCGAGGCGGTCGTCTCGACCGGCAACTTCGGCCTCATGCACGCAGTACGGCGTCGACTGGGCCGCGCGCAAGCCGCTCTCGCGGCTGAAGGAGGCGCTGTACGTGATGCGCACCTTCCTCGACGACGGCAAGATCGACTTCAAGGGCGACTTCTTCGAGTACAGCGGGCTGTTCACCGCCGCGCGCCCGGTGCAGGAGCGGATGCCGCTGCTGATGGGCGGGATGAAGGGCCCGCGCTCGTTCATCGCCGCCGGCGAGCTGGCCGACGGGATGCACCACGCGCTCTCCTACTCGCGCGAGGCCTACGACTACGTGGTCGAGAACGTGAAGAAGGGCGCCGACAAGGCGGGGCGCGACTTCGGCGACCTCGACATCGGCGCGTGGGTGGTCACCGTCGTGGCCGAGGACTCGGCGGCGGCCAAGCAGGCGGCGCGGATCCTCGTCGCGTTCTACATCTCCTCGATGCCGGAGGAGCAGCTCGCGCGCCACGACATCGCGCTGAGCGAGGTCCAGCCGGTGGTCGACGCGCTCGGCAAGGGCGACGTCGCGGGCGCGATCGACGCGTTCTCGCCCGAGCTGGCCGAGCGGCTGTCGGTGGCCGGGACGCCGGAGGAGTGCGTCGAGAAGATCAAGCGCGACATCGAGCCGGCCGGGGTGAACCACATGATCCTCGCGCTCTCCGACGCGCACCTCGTCGAGTTCTTCTCGGGCCAGAAGGTCGAGAACGTGCCGGGCGTCGACGACCAGCTCAAGCTGGTGGCGGAGCGGATGATGCCCGCGTTCGCAGGTGAACGCGCTCGTCGCCGCGGCGTGCTCGCCGGTCTGGCCGAGCATGCCGTAGGCGAGCCGCTCGAGCGCGAGCGCGGCCTCGGCGGAGGCGTCCGGGGTCGCGTCGATCACCTGCTTGGCGACGGCGACGGCGAGCGGCGGCTGGGCGGCGAGCCGCTCGGCCAGCGCGAGCGCGCCGTCGAGCGACGCCTCGGCGACCTCGGTGACGATCCCCAGCGCGTGGGCGCGCGCGGCGCCGAACCGGTCGCCGATCAGGATCAGCTCCTTCGCGCGCGCCGTGCCGAGCATGCGCACCAGCCGCAGCGTGCCGCCGGAGCTGGGCAGGATCCCGATCGCCACCTCGGGCAGCCCGAAGACGGCGCTGTCGTCGGCGACGCGGAAGTCGGTCGCGAGCGCGAGCTCGAACCCGCCGCCGATGCAGTACCCGCTGATCGCGGCGATCGTCGGCTGCGGCATCCGCGCGACGCGCTCGTAGACGTCGCCGGTCTGGCGGTAGTAGGCGAGGATCGCCGCCGGGTCCATGTCGCCCATCTCGTCGACGTCGGCGCCGGCGGAGAACGCGCGCGGGCCGCCGGTGATGACGACGGCCGGCGCCGAGCCGACGTCCGGGTGCTCGAGCGCGTCGCCGAGCTGCGCCTCGACGGCGGTGGAGAGCGCGTTGAGCTTGGCCTCGCGGCGGAACGCGATGACCGCCGCGGCGCCGGTGCGGGTGACCTCGACGAGCGGCTCGCTCACGGCGCGACCTCCAGGCGGGCATCGAGCCCGAGCGCGCCCTCGGGCAGCACGAGCAGCGGGTTGATCTCGAGCGCGGCGAGCTCCGGATGGGCGGCGGCGACGCGCGACAGCGCGGCGAGCGCGGCGGCCGCGGCGCGCAGGTCGAGCGGCGGGCGCCCGCGCGCGCCGGTGAGCAGCGGCGCGCCGCGGAGCGAGAGCAGCAGCGCGTGCGCGGCGTCCTCGTCGACGGGCGCGAGCGCGACGGCGGCGTCCGCCAGCACCTCGGTGTAGAGCCCGCCGAGGCCGGCGACGGCGATCGGGCCGAAGCGCGCGTCGCGCCGCGCGCCGATCAGCAGCTCGACGCCGTCGGCGAGCGGCGCCATCCGCTCGACGCTGAACGCGGGCGGGGCGAGCCGCCGCGCCATGTCGGCGGCGGCCGCGGCGAGCGCCGCGGCGTCCGCAAGCCCGACGGCGACGCCGCCCGCATCGGACTTGTGCAGCGTGCCCAGCGCCTTGAGCACGACGGGATAGCCCAGCTCGGCCGCGGCGGCGACCGCCGCCTCGGGGCCCGCGACCGTGCGCGCCGTCGGCGAAGGCGATCCCCGCGCCGGCGAGCAGCGCACGCGCGGCGGCGTAGCCGTCGTCCGCGACCGGCGGCGCCGGCGCGGGCAGCGACCGGCACGCCGCGCGGCTCGCGCGCACCGCGCGCGGCCAGGCGCGCGCAGATCGCCACCGCGCGCTCGATCGTCTCCAGCACCGGCACGCCGCCGCTGCGGAGCCGCTCGGACGCGTCCGAGCGCGGGTGCATCGCCTGCACGATCACCGGGCGGCCGGTCGCGCGCGCCGCGGCCGCGAGCGCGTCGGCCGCGTCGAGCTCGGCGCTCGCGAGCGGCTCGCCGTAGGTGGCGTAGCCGCCGAAGTAGCCGGTCAGCAGCACCGCGTCGACCTCGCCCGAGCGCAGCAGCGCCGCCGCCGTGCGGTCGAACGACCGCACGTCCTGCTCGCCGCCGCCCGCGAGGTCGATCGGGTTCCCGACCGCCGCGGTCGGCGGCAGGTCGGCGCGCAGCTCGGCCGCGAGCACGTCGCTCAGCCGCGGCGCGTCGAGCCCGGCCTCCTCGACGAGCGACGCCGCGATCCCGCCGTGACCGCCGCCGTCGGACAGCACCGCGATCCGGCGCCCGCCGAGCGGGCCGGCGCGCAGGAGGCCGTCGGCCGCGTCGATCAGCTCGGACGGGGTGCGCACGCGCTCGATCCCCGCGGCGGCGCAGGCGGCGTCGATCGCCGCGGCGTCGGACGCCAGCGCGCCGGTGTGCGAGGCGACCGCGCGGGCCGTCGCCTCGCCGTGCGCGATCGCGAGCAGCACGACCGGCTTGCCCGCCTCCGCGGCCGTCGCGGCGAACGCGCGGCCGTCGCGGACGTCCTCGGCGTAGACCGCGATCAGCTCCGTCTCCGGGTGCGCCGCGAACTCGGCCACGAGCTCCGGGATGCCGACGTCGGCCTGGTTGCCGACCGAGACGAAGCGCGAGAAGCCGAGGCCGGCCTCCGCCGCGCGCATCCCGACCTCGAGCGCGAGGTTGCCGCTCTGCGAGATCAGCCCGATCCGTCCCGCGGGGAGGTCCTCCGAGGCGAGGTCGAGCTGCTCGCCGGCGTCGAACACGCCCATGCAGTTCGGCCCGAGCAGCAGCACGCCGGCCGCCCGCGCCCGCTCGGCGAGCGCGCGGTCGCGCGGCGCCCGCCCGCGTCGCCGTCGGCGAAGCCGGCCGTGATGATCACCACGCCACGGGCGCCGGCCTCGATCGCCTCGTCGACGGTCGCGTCGAGCGCCGCGGGCGGCACCGCGACGACGACGAGCTCCGGCGGCTCCGGGAGGTCGGCGAGCGAGCGGTGGGCCGGCAGGCCCAGCACCGTGTCCGCGCGCCGGTTGACGAGGAACACGCGCCGCCGCCCGCTCCCGCGGATCGCTCCGCGCGCCATCCAGTGGCCCCACTTGGCCTGGTCGTCCGACGCGCCGACGACCGCCACGGAGGCGGGCGCGAACAGCACGGAGAGGTCGCGCCGCGCCGGCGCGAGCGTCACGGCGCCGCCCTCCACCGGGGGCGGCGGCTCGCCCATGCCCCAGGCGTCGGCGCCGCCGTCGACCACGATCGTCGTCCCGGTGATGTACGCGCCGCCCGCGGACGCGAGGAAGGCGATCACCGACGCGACCTCCTCCGCGCGGCCGAGCCGTCCCAGCGGGATGCTGCGCTCCCAGCCGGCGACCAGCTCGGGGTCGTAGCCGTCGAGCCCCTCGCTGCGGATCGACCCCGGCGCGACGCAGACCGAGCGGATCCGGTGGCGGCTCCACTCCAGCGCGAGGCCGGCGGCGAGGTTCTCGACCGCCGCACGGCCCGCGGCGGCATGCGCCATCCCCGGCGTTCCGCGCCGCGGGCTGAAGCCGATGAACACGATGAGGCCGTCACGGCCGGGGATCATGGCGCGCTCGGCCACCGTGCGCGTCACTCCCCAGGTCGCGTCCACCGTGACCCGCTCGACCGCGCGCCAGCCGTTGTCGGAGATCTTCTCCGCCGGGGCGACGAACTGCCCGCCGGCGTTGTTCACCAGCACGTCGATCGTCCCGAACCGCTCGAGCACGTCGCCGACGAGCGTCCCGACCGCGTCCGGCTCGCGGATGTCCGCGGCGACCGCCAGGCACTCGCCGCCCGCCGCCTCGACGAGCGCGCGCGTCTCCTCGAGCGGCTCCGGCCGCCGCCCGCAGACCGCCACCCGCGCGCCGCTGCGCGCGAACGCGAGCGCGGTCGCGCGCCCGATCCCGCTCCCCCCGCCGGTGACGAGCGCGACGCGCCCCGCGTTGGCGTCCGCGGCGAGGCTCACGCGCGCTGCACCACGAGGATCGCCCGGTCGTCCTGCATGTCGCCGGTCGCGAAGTCGTCGAGCGCCGCGAAGACGGCGCCGAGCACCGCGTCCGGGTCGGGCGGCGCGGCGGTCAGCGCGGCGCGCAGCCGCTCCTCGCCGAAGCGGTCGTGCTCGCCGGGCGTGTCGGTCACCCCGTCGGTGTACAGCAGCAGCACGTCGCCCGCTCCGAGCGGCACGGCGACGTCCTCGGCGAGCTCGTAGTCGTGCACGGCGCCCAGCAGCATGCCGGTCCGCCCGACCGGCTCGGTCCCGCCGGCGGCGCGCCGCAGCAGCGGCAGCGGGTGACCGCCGACGCCCAGCAGCGCCTCGCCGTCGCGCAGCAGCGCGACCAGCATCGTGACGGGCGCCAGCAGCGGCCGCTCGCGCAGTGCCCCGTTGACGCGCGCGAGCACGGCCGACGGCGCCGGGTCGTAGCCCGCCGCGGTCCGCGCCGTGTAGCGGACGAGCGAGGTCAGCGCCGCCGCCCGCACGCCCTTGCCGGTCACGTCGCCGAGCAGCACCATGTGCCCGCCGGCGACCGGGAACGAGTCGTAGAAGTCGCCGCCGACCTCCGACCCGCGCTGGCCGGCCTGGTAGCCGGCGGCGAAATGCCAGCCCGGCACGTCGCGCAGCTGCTCGGGCAGCAGGCTGTCCTGGAGCGTCCGCGCCACCTGCGAGCGCTCGGTGTACAGGCGCGCGTTCTCGATCGCGGTCGCCGCCCGCCCCGCGAGCTCCTGCAGGAACGCGATGTCGCGCTCCGTGTACCGGCGCCCGCTCTCCGAGAACACGAACGACATCACGCCGAGCGTCCGGTCGCGCGCGATCATCGGGACCGTGAGCGCCGAGTTGAGCCCGAGCTTGCGCACCGCCGCGAGCTGCTCGGGGTCCGTGACGACCGCCTCGAGCAGCGCGTCGGGGACCTCGCGCCAGCAGCTGCGCCTCGCCCGTGCGCAGCACCTCGTAGGGCGAGCTGGGCGTGTCCGGCTGCGGCGGCCAGCGCTCGCGCAGCGCCCGGGCCGTCTCGACCAGCGTGGGGTCGACTGTGGGCGAGCGCGACCTGCTCGAGCTCGCCGCGCTCGTCGGGCAGCTCGATCGCGCACCAGTCCGCCATCCGCGGGACGACGAGCCGCGCGACCCGCCGCAGCGTCTCGTCGAGCGTCGAGCGAGGAGCCGAGCACGCGCCCCGCCTCGGCCAGGAAGCGCACCCGCAGCGCCGCCTCCTCCTGCTCGGTCACGTCCTCGATCACGTTGACCGCCAGCTGCTCGCCGCCGGCGTCGACCAGCAGCGTCGCCTTGGTCAGGAACCAGTGCAGCTCGCCGGTCGCGCGGAACACGCTGCGGGTGAGCAGCGGCGGGGGGTCCTCGCCCGCGAGCACGCGCGCGCCCGGGAGCTCCTCGGGCGGCACCGGGCGGCCGTCCGGATGGTGGATCTCGAACCGCCCGACGAGCTCGCCCGGCTTCGCGGTGAGGACCGCCTCGACGTCGGGCAGGCCGAGGAGCACCGCCGCCTGCTGGTTCGCGTAGACGATGTCGCCGCGGCTGTCCTGCACGGTCACGGCCTCGGCCATCGCGCCGAGGATCCCGTCCAGCCGGCGCTGCGCCGACGTCAGGCGGTACACGAGCTGGGCGTTGGCGAGCGCCAGTCCCGCGCGTCCGACGAGCAGCCGGGCGAACACGAGCTCGTCCTCGCCGTACGTGCGCCCCGAGCGCCCGACCGCCATGCCGAGCGCGCCGAGCGGCCCGCCGCTCGGCGCCAGCGGCAGCGCGATCGTCGAGCGCAGGCCGGACGCGTCCATGTGCCGCCGGTCCTCCTCGTCGTGGATCATCGCCTCGCGCAGCTCGCCGGTCAGCTCCGCCACGCGACCGCCCTCGCCCTCCAGCACGCGCGTCGTCGGCGACGCCGCCGAGCGGTCGAGCGCGCGGCCCATGATCCACGCCTCGATCTCCGCGCGGTCGGGCCCGTGGGCGCGCGTCGCGAGCCGCCGCATCGTCCCGTCGGGATCGATCACGTCGACCCAGGCCGCGTCGGCGACCGCCGGGACGAGCAGCTCGCAGCAGCCGCCGCAGCGCCTCGTCGATGTCCGCCGCGCCGTCGGTGATGCGCGCCGCGTCGGCGAGCAGCTCGAGCTGGTGGCGCTCCGTCTCGGCATTGCCGCGCGCCCGCATCGCGGCCTCGCGCTGGCGCGCGGCGAACACGGCGAGCGCCGCGCCGGCGGCGACGGTGACGAGCGGCACCGCCGCGTTCTCCCCGAACGACCCGTGCCAGACCGGGCTCATCAGCGAGAGGAAGAAGGCGAGCACGCCGACCAGCCCGACGTCGCGCGAGCGGGCTCCGAGCGCCATCCCGAGCACCGGCAGCAGGTACCAGGTGCGGCCGAAGGAGCTCTCGCCGGTGGCGATGTCGACCGCTGCCAGGGCGACCTCGGCGACGAGCCCGCCGACGAGCCAGGGGACGGTGCGCCGCTCCACGGCCGCAGTCTATGCGGACGCGCTAGGGTCGGGTGGCCGTGTCGCCGACCAGCATCCAGGTCCTGCCGGGCGGCTTCGAGCTCCCGCTCGAGCCGCGGCTGCCGCGTATCGGCGCCGTGGACCAGGTCGCCCTCGAGGAGCGCGCCGCCGTCGCTCGCGAAGCGCTCGATCAAGAAGGAGTCGAAGGTCGCCGCGCTGCTGCTGTCGGTGCGGATGATCGACCTGACGACGCTCGAGGGCGCCGACACGCCGGGCAAGGTCCGCGCCCTGTCGGCGAAGGCGATCCAGCCGGATCCCGCCGACCCGTCGATCCCGAGCTGCGCCGCGGTCTGCGTGTACCCGAGCCTCGTGCCGACGGCGCGCGCCGCCGTCGCCGGCAGCGGCGTCAAGGTCGCCAGCGTCGCGACCGCGTTCCCGTCCGGCCAGTCGTCGCTGGCGGTCAAGGTCCACGACGTCGAGGAGGCGGTCGCCGCCGGCGCCGACGAGATCGACATGGTGATCGACCGCGGGGCGTTCCTCTCCGGCCGCTACGCGCGGGTCTACGACGAGATCGTGCGCGTGAAGGAGGCGTGCGGGACCGCGCATCTCAAGGTGATCCTCGAGACCGGCGAGCTCGGCACCTACGACAACATCCGCCGCGCCTCGCTGCTCGCGATGGCGGCCGGCGCCGACTTCATCAAGACCTCGACCGGCAAGCTGCCCAAGGCGGCGACGCTGCCGATCCTGCTCTGCATGCTCGAGGCGATCCGCGACGTCCACGACGAGACGGGGCGCGTCGTCGGGATGAAGCCCGCGGGCGGGATCCGCACCGCCAAGCAGGCGATCCAGAACCTCGTGGTCGTCAACGAGACGCTCGGCCCCGACTGGCTGACGCCGGACCGCTTCCGGCTCGGCGCCTCGTCGCTGCTCAACGACGTCCTGATGCAGGTCCGCGCGCAGCGCACCGGCCGCTACCAGAACCCGGAGCACTTCACGCGTGACTGAGGCGATCACCAGCTTCGGCGGGTTCGACTACGCGCCCGCCCCGGAGTCGCGCGCGATCGTGCGGCTCGAGCCGTCCTACGGCCTGTTCGTGGGCGGCGAGTGGCGGACGGCGGCGGAGTCCTTCACCACGATCTCGCCCGCCGACGAGGAGCCGCTCGCGCAGGTCGGGCAGGCGAGCGCCGAGGACGTCGGCGCCGCCGTCGCCGCCGCGCGCGGCGCGTTCGAGGACGGCTGGAGCGGCCTGCGGCCGGCCGAGCGGGCGAAGTACCTGTTCCGGATCGCCCGGCTGCTGCAGGAGCGCGCGCGCGAGTTCGCCGTGCTCGAGTCGCTCGACGGCGGCAAGCCGATCAAGGAGTCGCGCGACGTCGACCTGCCGCTCGCCGCCGCGCACTTCTTCTACTACGCGGGCTGGGCCGACAAGCTCGAGTACGCGTTCCCGAACCGGCGCCCGCGCCCCGTCGGGGTCGCCGGCCAGGTGATCCCGTGGAACTTCCCGCTGCTGATGCTGGCCTGGAAGGTGGCGCCGGCGCTCGCGGCGGGGAACACGGTCGTGCTCAAGCCGGCCGAGACGACGCCGCTCACCGCGCTGCTGTTCTGCGACGTCCTGCGCCAGGCGGAGCTGCCCGCGGGCGTGGTCAACATCGTCACCGGCGACGGGTCGACCGGCGCCGCGCTCGTCTCGCACCCCGACGTCGACAAGGTCGCCTTCACGGGCTCGACCGAGGTCGGCAAGGCGATCCAGCGCGAGCTCGCCGGCAGCGGCAAGGGGCTGACGCTCGAGCTCGGCGGCAAGGCCGCGAACATCGTCTTCGACGACGCCCCGCTCGACCAGGCCGTCGAGGGGATCGTCAACGGGATCTACTTCAACCAGGGCCACGTCTGCTGCGCCGGCTCGCGGCTGCTCGTCCAGGAGTCGATCGCCGGGCCGCTGGTCGAGCGGCTCAAGCGCCGGCTCGCCACCTTGCGCGTCGGCGACCCGCTCGACAAGAACACCGACGTCGGCGCGATCAACTCCGCCGCGCAGCTGCAGCGGATCGAGGAGCTCGTGGCCGCCGGCGAGCAGGAGGGCGCGACGCTCTACCAGCCGCCGTGCGTGCTGCCGGAGAAGGGCTACTGGTTCGCGCCGACGGTCTTCACCGACGTCGCGCAGAGCCACCGGATCGCGCAGGAGGAGATCTTCGGCCCGGTCCTCTCCGTGCTCACCTTCCGCACGCCGGAGGAGGCGCTCGAGAAGGCGAACAACACCGCCTACGGGCTGTCGGCCGGGGTCTGGACGGAGAAGGGCTCGCGGATCCTCTGGATGGCGCAGCGGCTGCGGGCCGGCGTCGTCTGGGCGAACACGTTCAACCGCTTCGACCCGACGTCGCCGTTCGGCGGCTACAAGGAGTCGGGCTTCGGCCGCGAGGGCGGCCTGCACGGCCTCGAGCCCTACCTCCGCTTCGACGTCCCATGACGCCGCGTGCCGGTGAACAAGACCTACAAGCTCTACCTGGGCGGCGCGTTCCCGCGCTCGGAGTCGGGCCGGACGTACGAGGCCGAGGGCCACAACATCGCGATGGCGTCGCGCAAGGACGTCCGCGACGCGGTGAAGGCGGCGCGCGGCGCGCTCGCGAAGTGGTCGGGCGCGACGGCGTACAACCGCGGGCAGGTGCTCTACCGCGTCGCCGAGATGCTGGAGGCGCGGGCCGGCGAGCTGGCCGCGCTGTGCGGCGGCGCCGAGGAGGTCGAGCGCGCCACGGACCGCGTCGTCTGGTACGCGGGCTGGACGGACAAGCTCTCCCAGGTGCTCGGCGGCGCGAACCCGGTCGCCGGGCCGTACTTCAACTTCACGGTGCCGGAGCCGACCGGCGTGGTCGGGATCGTCGCGCCCGCCGAGCCGGCGCTGCTCGGGCTGGTGTCGCGGCTCGCGCCGGTGCTGGCCGGCGGCAACGCCGCGGTCGTGATCGCGAGCGAGGCGCACCCGCGCGCGGCGATCGAGCTCGCCGAGGTGCTCGCCACCTCCGACGTCCCCGGGGGCGTCGTGAACATCCTCACCGGCCGCCGCGACGAGCTGGCGCCGCACCTGGCCTCCCACCTCGACGTCGACGCGCTCGACCTCGACCGCGGCGACGCGGAGCTGGAGCGCGCCGCCGCCGAGAACGTGAAGCGGGTCGTGTCGGCGCGCGGCGACGTCCAGAGCCCGTACGAGATCTCGAGCTTCCTCGAGCTCAAGACGGTCTGGCACCCGATGGGGCAGTAGCCGCGCGTGGTCGCCACGCGCGGCCGCGCCGCCCTCGGCGCGCTCGCCGCCGTCGTCCTGCTCGGGGCTGAACCTGCGCACGGGCGTCGCCAGTCTCCCGCCGCTGCTCGACGAGATCCGCGCGGACCTCGGGCTGTCGGGCACCGCCGCCGGCGTGCTGACCGCGCTGCCGGTGCTCGCGTTCGGCGCGTTCGCGCCGCTCGTGCCGCGGCTCGTCCGCCGCCACCGCGATCGAGCGCGCTGCTCGCGCGCTGCGCGGCGCTGACCGCCGTCGCGCTCGCGCTGCGCGGCGCGGGCGGGATCGCCCGCGCTGTTCGCCGGGACGCTGCTCGCCGGCGCCGGCGTGGCGATCGCCCAGGCGCGCGCTGCCGGTCTACGTCCGCACCGCGCCACGCCGGGCCGCGCCGGCCCGCTGACCGGCGCGTTCTCCGCGTCGCTGCCGCTCGGCGCGACCGCCGCCGCCGGCGCTCGCCGTCCCGCTCGCCGACGCGCTCGGCTCGTGGGACCTGTCGCTCGCGCTCTGGGCGCTGCCCGCCGCGGCGGCCGCGCTGGCCTGGCTCGCGCGACACGCCCGCCACGCGTCGTGCGCGGCCCGGTGCCCGCGCCGCTGCGGGCCGATCCGCTCGCGTGGGCGGTGGCGCTCTACTTCGCGGTCCAGTCGATGGCGTTCTACGCCGGGCTCGCGTGGCTGCCGTCCGCCTCGCCGACGACGCCGGCTACAGCCGAGCGGCGGCCGGGCTGCTGCTCGCGCTGTCCTCGCTCGCCTCGATCCCGTCCGCGTTCCTGCTGCCCGTGCTCGCCGCGCGGCGCGGAGCCAGGTGCCGATCGTGGCCGGGATCGCCGCCGTCTGCGCGCTCGGGGCGCTCGGCCTGCTGGTGGCCGAGTCCGCCGCGGCCGCTCTGGATGGTCGGTCCTCGGCGCTCGGCCAGGGCGGGGCGCTCGGGCTCGCGCTGATGCTGCCGGTGCTGCGCGGCGGCGATCCGGCGACGGTGGCGTCGCTGACCGCGATGACCCTGTGCGTCGGCTATCTACGCCGCGGCGCTGGGCCCGTGGGTGGCCGGCGTGCTGCACGACCTGAGCGGCGGCTGGACCGCGACGCTCGCCTTCATCCTCGCGATCTCGGTCGCCCAGCTGCTCCCCGGCGTGCCTGCGCGCGCGACCGGACCGTCTGATGGGAGGATGTCAGCACGATGCGAACCCAGGTCGGGATCGTGGGTGCGGGCCCGGCCGGGCCTGCTGCTCGCGCACCTGCTCGGCCGCGACGGGATCGAGTCGGTCGTCGTCGAGCGGCGCAGCCGCGAGCACCTGGAGCGGCGCGTCCGCGCGGGAGTGCTCGAGCAGGGCACGACCGACCTGCTCGACGCGGCGGGCGTCGGCGAGCGGATGCGCCGCGAGGGGATGGTCCACCACGGGATCGAGCTGCGCTTCGGCGGCGACGGGCACCGGATCGACTTCGCCGCGCTGACCGGCGGCCACGGGATCACGGTCTACGGGCAGCAGGAGGTGGTCAAGGACCTGCTCGCCGCGCGCGAGGCGGCAGGCGCGCTGCCGCTGTTCGAGTGCGAGGACGTCGAGCCGGCCGGGCTGGACGGCGACCGCCCGGCGATCCGCTTCACCCACGCGGGCGAGCGCCACGAGCTGCGTGCGAGTCGTCGCCGGCTGCGACGGCTTCGCACGGCGTCTGCCGCCCGTCGGTGCCGGACGGCGCGCTCGTCGCCTACGAGCGCGAGTATCCGTTCGCCTGGCTGGGGATCCTCGCCGAGGTGGCGCCGTCCACGGAGGAGCTGATCTACGCGCGCCACGAGCGCGGGTTCGCGCTGCACAGCATGCGCTCGCCCGTGCTGAGCCGCTTCTACCTCCAGTGCGAGCGCGACGCGGATCCTGGGCGACTGGCCCGACGAGCGATCTGGGACGAGCTGCGCACGCGGCTCGCCCTCGACCTCGCGTCCGGCCCGATCGTCGAGAAGGGCGTGACGCCGATGCGCTCGTTCGTCGTCGAGCCGATGCAGTCCGGCCGGCTGTTCCTGGCGGGCGACGCCGCGCACATCGTCCCGCCGACCGGCGCGAAGGGCCTGAACCTCGCGGTCGCCGACGTCCGCGTCCTCGCCGCCGCGCTGCGCGACCACTTCGCCGCGGGCGACGACGCCGGCCTGCGCGCCTACTCGGACACGTGCCTGCGCCGCGTCTGGCGCGCCGAGCACTTCTCGTGGTGGATGACGTCGATGCTCCACCGCTTCCCGGACGGCGCCGGGTTCGAGGAGAAGCTCCAGCGCTCGCAGCTCGAGTACGTCGTCGGCTCGGAGGCGGCGGCGACGACGCTCGCCGAGAACTACGTCGGGCTGGGGACGGCATGGGCGGGCTGATCCTCCCGCCGCCCTACGCGGACGACGCCGCGGCGCGGCCGGCGCTCGACCACGCCGCGTACCGCTCGACCGCCCTGCGGCATCCGTCGCAGCCGCTGATCGCCGTGCCCCAGACGCTGACCGAGCTGACCGGGCCGCTGCTCGGCGAGGACCGCGTCCGGCCGACCGACGCCGACCTGACGATCCAGCACGGAGGCGAGCCGCTGGGGGAGCGGATCATCGTCCACGGCCGCGTGCTGGAGCAGGGCGGACGCCCGGTGCGCGACACGCTCGTCGAGCTGTGGCAGTGCAACAGCGGCGGGCGCTACCGGCACGACCGCGACCGCCATCCGGCGCCGCTCGACCCGAACTTCACCGGGGCCGGCCGCTGCCTGACCGACGCCGAGGGCCGGTTCCGCTTCGTGACGATCAAGCCCGGCGCCTATCCGTGGGGCAACCACCCGAACGCCTGGCGCCCCGCGCACATCCACTTCTCGCTCTTCGGGCGCGCGTTCACCCAGCGGCTCGTCACGCAGATGTACTTCCCGGGCGACCCGCTGTTCGGACAGGACCCGATCTTCAACTCGGTCCGCGACCCCGCCGCCCGCGCGCGGATGGTCTGCGCGTTCGACCTGGATGCGACCGAGCCCGAGTGGGCGCTCGCCTACCGCTGGGACATCGTGCTGCGGGGTCCGGCGGCGACGCCCGGCGACGAGGACGCCGGATGACGACGCCGTCCCAGACCGTCGGGCCGTTCTTCGCGCTCGGCCTGCCGTGGGAGGACGGCCCGTTCGTCGTCGCGGAGGACGCGCCGGGGGCGATCGCGCTCCGCGGGCGCGTGCTCGACGGCGCCGGCGAGCCGGTGCCCGACGCCCTGATCGAGACCTGGCAGGCCGACCCGGACGGCCGCTTCGACCATCCCGACGACCCGCGCGGCCGGGTCGCGGGCTTCCGCGGCTTCGGGCGCTGCCCGACCGGCGCCGACGGGAGCTGGCGGATCGTGACGCGCAAGCCCGGGCCGGTGCCGGGTCCGGACGGCGTGCCGCAGGCGCCGCACGTCGCCGTCTCGCTGTTCGCGCGCGGCCTGCTCGACCGGGTCGTCACGCGGATCTACTTCGGCGACGAGCCCGCGGCGAACGCCGCCGACCCCCTGCTCGCCCGCCTGGGCGCGGCGCAGCGGGCGACGCTGATCGCGGCGCCGGCCGACGGTGGCTACGTCCTCGACCTCCACCTCCAGGGCGAGCGCGAGACGGCGTTCCTGCGCTTCTGATGGATCCGCTCTTCGGCCCGCTCTTCGCGCCCGCCCGCCTCCGCGAGGCGGTGTCCGCGCGCGCCTGGGTCGCGGCGATGCTGGAGGCCGAGGCGGCGCTCGCGGCGGCGGAGGCGGAGGCGGGGGTGATCCCCGCGGCGGCGGCCGCGGCGATCGCGGGCGCCGGCGCCATCGACGCGGCCGCGCTGGGCGAGGCGGCCGTCGCCTCGGGCACGCCGGTCGTCCCGCTCGTCGCGGCGCTGCGCGAGCGCGTCGGCGCGGAGCATGCCGAGCACGTGCACCACGGCGCGACGAGCCAGGACATCGTCGACACGGCGGCGATGCTCGTGGCACGCCGCGCGCGGGCGCTCGTCGTCGAGGAGCTCGACGCCGTCGCGCGCGCCTGCGCGGCGCTCGCGCGCGAGCACGCCGGCACCGCGATGGCGGGCCGGACGCTGCTCCAGCAGGCGCTCCCGGTCACGTTCGGGCTGAAGGCCGCCGGCTGGCTCGACGCGACGCTCGACGCGCGCGCCGGCCTGCTGCGGACGCGGCTCGACGCGCAGCTCGGCGGCGCCGCCGGGACGCTCGCCGCGCTCGGCGACGCCGGCCCCGCGGTCGCGGAGGACTTCGCCCGGCGGCTCGGGCTCGGCGCGCCGGCGCTGCCGTGGCACACGGCGCGCGGGCGCGTCGCGGAGCTGGGCGCCGCGCTCGCGGTCGCCGCGGGCACGATGGGCAAGCTCGGCCTCGACCTCGTGCTGCTCGCGCAGTCCGAGGTCGCGGAGGTCGTCGCCGGCGCGGGCGCGTCGTCCGCGATGCCGCACAAGCGCAATCCGGTCGGCGCCGTGCGCGCGCGGGCGTGCGCGCTGCGGGTGCCGCCGCTCGCGGCGCTCCTGCTCGGCGCGATGGCGCAGGAGCACGAGCGCGCCGCCGGCGCGTGGCACGCCGAGTGGGAGCCGCTGGGCGAGGTGCTCGCGCTGACCGGCGGCGCGGCGGCGGGCGCGCGCGAGGCGCTGGAGGATCTCGAGGTCCGGCCGGACGCCATGCGCGCGCACCTCGACGCGCTGCTCGCCGCGTCCGGCGTCGCCGGCGGCACGGGCGCCGCGGCGCTGTTCGTCGAGCGCGCGCTCACGCGCGCGGAGGAGGAGCTGGGGGCATGACCGACCGCCGCGAGGAGGGCATGCGCGTCCGCCGCGAGGTGCTGGGCGACGCGCACGTCGACCGCGCCGAGCCGACCGAGTTCACGCGCGACTTCCAGGACCTGATCACGCGCTACGCCTGGGGCGAGATCTGGACGCGGCCGGGCCTGGACCGGCGCACCCGCTCGGCGATCACGCTGACCGTGATGGTCGCGCGCGGGCACCTCGAGGAGCTGGCGCTGCACGTCCGCGCCGCGCGCCGCAACGGGCTGTCCGACGACGAGATCAAGGAGGTCCTCCTGCACTGCGCGATCTACTGCGGCGTGCCCGCGGCGAACGCCGCCTTCGCCGTCGCCCAGCGCGTGCTCGCGGAGGACGCGGACCGAGGAGCCCCATGAGCCTGCGCGACCGACCGCCGTTCCGCGCCGACCACGTCGGCAGCCTGCTGCGCCCGCCCGAGCTGCTGGAGGCGCGCGAGCGCTTCGCCGGCGGCGCGATCGACGCCGGCGCGCTGCGCGCCGCCGAGGACGCGGCGATCGCGGACGCCGTCGCGCTGCAGCGCGACGTCGGGCTGCGGACCGTCACCGACGGCGAGTTCCGCCGCGCGTCCTGGCACATGGACTTCATCTACGCGCTCGACGGCGTCTCGAAGGTCGTCGACGACACGCTGCACGTGCAGTTCCGCAACGCGGCCGGGACGCTCGAGTTCGCGCCGCCCTCGGCCCGCGTCGACGGCCGGATCGGGCTCTCGGAGACGATCTTCGGCGACGCGTTCGCGTACCTGCGGTCGGTCGCCGCGCCGGAGCAGACGCCGAAGCTGACGATCCCCTCGCCGAGCATGGTCCACTACCGCGGCGGCCGCGCGGCGATCGACGCCGGGGTGTACCCCGACCTCGACGGGTTCTGGGCGGACCTGACGGCGGCCTACGCCGAGGAGGTGCGGCGGCTGGCCGCCGCGGGCTGCACCTACCTCCAGTTCGACGACACGAGCCTCGCCTATCTCAACGATCCCGCGCAGCGCGAGCACGTGCGCGAGATCGGGGGCGACGCCGAGCACCAGCACGAGGCCTACATCCGCCACATCAACGAGGCGCTCGCCGGCCGCCCCGAGGGCATGGCGGTCACGACCCACATGTGCCGCGGGAACTTCCGCTCCTCCTGGGTCGCGGAGGGCGGCTACGACTTCGTCGCCGAGGCGCTGTTCGGCGAGCTCGCCGTCGACGGCTTCTTCATGGAGTGGGACGACGCGCGCTCGGGCGGCTTCGAGCCGCTGCGGTTCGTCCCGCCGGGCAAGGTCGTCGTGCTCGGGCTCGTGACGACGAAGACCGGCGCGCTGGAGGACCGCGACGCGCTCCTGCGGCGGATCGAGGAGGCCTCGCGCCACGTCGACCTCGACCAGCTGTGCCTCTCCCCGCAGTGCGGGTTCTCCTCGACCGTCGAGGGCAACGCGCTGACGCGCGACGAGCAGGCTGCGAAGCTGCGGCTCGTGGTCGAGGTCGCGGACGAGGTGTGGGGCTAGCCGATGGCGGCGGAGGTCGTCGACGCGGCGCGCGCCGTCGCCGAGATCGGGCGCGGCGACACCGTGATGGTCGGTGGCTTCGGGCTGGTCGGCGCGCCGCTGACCCTGATCGAGGCGCTGGTCGCGAGCGCCGGCGCGCGCGAGCTGACGGTGATCTCGAACAACCTCGGCGAGCCGGGCAAGGGGCTCGGGGCGCTGCTCCTGGCCGGTGGGGTGCGCAAGGCGATCGGGTCGTACTTCACGAGCAACCCGGACGTCGTCGCGGCACATGAGCGCGGCGAGCTCGAGGTCGAGCTGCTGCCGCAGGGGACCCTGTCGGAGTCGATCCGCTCGGGCGGCGCCGGCCTGGGCGGGTTCTACACGCCGACCGCGGTCGGCACGCAGCTGGCCGACGGGCGCGAGGAGCGCGAGATCGACGGCGCCCGCTACCTGTTCTACCCGTCGCTGCGGGCGGACGTGGCGCTGGTGCGGGCGCGCACCGCCGACGAGCTCGGCAACCTCGTCTACGACAAGACCGCGCGCAACTTCAACCCGGACATGGCGACCGCCGGCCGGGTCGTGGTGGCCGAGGTCGACGAGATCGTGCCCGTCGGTGACCTGGCGCCGGAGCTCGTGGCGACGCCGCACCTGTTCGTCGACTACCTGGTCCGCGCGGAGCTGACGCTGTGAGCGTGTCGGAGGCGATCGCGCGGCGGGTGGCCGGGCACCTGCGCGACGGCGAGACCGTCAACCTCGGGATCGGGATCCCGACGCTGGTGGCGGACTTCATCGAGGACCGCCCGCTCGTGCTGCACACCGAGAACGGGATGCTCGGCGTCGGGCCGACGCCGGAGGGCGCCGCGGTCGACGTCAACCTCGTCAACGCGGGCAAGCTGCCGGTCTCCGAGACCCCCGGGGCGGCGTACTTCTCCTCGTCGGAGAGCTTCGCGATGATCCGCGGCGGCCACGTCGGCGTCGCCGTGCTGGGCGCGCTGCAGGTCGACGCGCGCGGCCGGGTCGCCAACTGGGCGGTGCCGGGCCGGCCGATCCTCGGCGTCGGCGGCGCGATGGACCTGCTGGTCGGCGCGCAGCGGGTGATCGTCGCGACCACGCACGTGACCAAGCGGGGCGAGCCCAAGCTCGTCGAGACCTGCACGCTGCCGCTGACCGCCGAGCGCCCGGTCGACCTGATCGTGACCGAGCACGCGACGTTCGCGGTCCGCGACGGCGGGCTCGTGCTGACCGAGGTCGCGCCGGGGTCGTCGCCGGAGTGGGTGCGCGAGCACACCGGTGCCCCGTACCGTTCCGAGGCGTGACCGGCGCGCTGATCATCGACGGCCTGCGGACGCCGTTCGGCCGCCACGGCGGCGGGCTCGCGGCGGTCAGGCCGGACGACCTCGCCGCGCACGCCGTCCGCGCGCTGCTCGATCGCACGGGCGTGCCGGGCGCCGACGTGGAGGACGTCGTGCTCGGCTGCGCCAACCAGGCGGGGGAGGACAACCGCGACGTCGCGCGGATGGCCGCGCTGCTCGCCGGGCTGCCCGAGTCGGTCGCCGGGGTCACGGTCAACCGCCTGTGCGGCTCCGGGATGGACGCGGTCGCCTACGCCGCGCGCGCGATCGCGCTGGGGGAGGGCGCCGCGTACGTGGCCGGCGGCGTGGAGTCGATGAGCCGCGCGCCGTTCGTGGTCCCGAAGCCGTCGCGCGCGTATCCGACCGGCCCGCTGGAGATGGCCGACACCACGCTCGGGTGGCGGCTGGTCAACCCGCGGATGGAGGCGCTGGGCCACACCGGCTCGCTCGGGCAGACGGCCGAGAACCTCGCGGTCGAGCACCGGATCAGCCGGTCCGAGCAGGACGCGTTCGCGCTCCACAGCCACGCCAAGGCGGTCGCGGCGATCGACGCCGGCCGCTTCGACGCCGAGCTGGTCGCGGTCGACGTGCCCGGTCGCCGGGAGACCGTCACGGTCGCGGCCGACGAGGTCCCGCGGCGCGACTCCTCGCCCGAGGCGCTCGCGCGGCTGCGGCCCGCGTTCGCGCGCGAGGGGACCGTGACCGCGGGCAACTCGAGCACGCTGAACGACGGCGCCGGGGCGCTGCTCCTGACCTCGCCGGACTACGCGCAGGCCCACGGGCTGGCGCCGCTCGCACGCGTCCGGTCGGTCGCCGTCGCCGGCGTCCCGCCGCGGATCATGGGCATCGGCCCGGTCCCCGCCGCCGCGAAGGCGCTCGCGCGGGCCGGGCGGACGCTGGCGGACATGGACCTGATCGAGGTCAACGAGGCGTTCGCCGCGCAGGTCCTCGCGGTGCTGCGCGCGTGGGACCTCGACGCCGCGGACGACCGGCTCAACGTGAACGGCGGGGCGATCGCGCTCGGGCACCCGCTCGGCGCGTCGGGCGCGCGGATCGTCGCCACCACCGCCCACGAGCTGCGCCGCCGCGGCGGGCAGCACGCGCTCGTGAGCATGTGCATCGGCGTCGGCCAGGGCATCGCCCTGGTGCTCGAGGCCGCCTAGCCGCGCAGCAGCGGCTGGGTCAGGCAGGTCGGCCCGCCGTCGCCCTTGAGCGACAGGTCGGAGCCGTCGTAGACGTGGACCTCGATCCCGCGCCGCTCCAGCGCGCGCCGCACGCCCGGCACGCCGTCGACCATGACGACGACGCCCGGCCGGACCGCGAGGATGTTGCAGCCCATCGCGAGGTAGTCGTCGCGGTCGATCGCGATCCAGTCGGTCCCGCGCTCGCGCAGGTCCTGCAGCAGTCGCACCGGGGCGAGCGGCTCGAAGATCACGCACAGCGCCGTCGGCCACGCCCGAGAGGAACGACTGCAGGTGCAGGACCATGCCCGGCCCCTCGTCGTGCGGTATGTCGTACGGCTCGACGTGGACGCCCTCGGGAGCGGCGAGCTCGGCGAGCGCCGCGGCGCCGGCCCGGTTCGTGCGGTAGCCGATCCCGACCGCCATCGTCGCGTCGTCGATCCAGTAGCGGTCGCCGCCGTCGGCATACGCGGGCGCGGCGAGCGTCCCCAGCACCGGGATGCCGAGCCGCTCGAGCTCGCGCGCGGCGGCCTCCGGCTCGCGCTGCCGCATCGGCTTGGCCATCCGCAGCGGGATCCCGCCGCGGCCGGTCATGACCATCGGGTCGTGCATGTAGACCGCGTCGACCTGACCCTCGAGTGCGCCCGCGACCTCGACCGCCGCGCCGAGCTCGGCGAGCAGGGTGCAGAACGCCTCGTGCTGCGCCTCCAGTCGCGCGGGATCGGGGGTGCGCCACGCGGCGCCGTCCCAGTCGCCGGCGGTCGCCGGCCGCCGGACCAGCACCCGCCGCAGCGGGGCGATCATCGAGGTGACGCCGAAATCGCTCATCACGGTCGGATTCTTACGTGCCGACGTCCCTGCTTGCGGCTACCGTTCACACATGGGCGTGGTCGCCATGCACGAACGTGAGCTGCGCCGGATGCCGCATCGGCATCGGGAGTGGTACCGCTCGTGGTGGGTCCGCGGCCCCGTGCTCGCGCTGTTCGTGGGCTTCGCCGGCCTCCCGGCGCTGGATCCGTGGACGTGGATCACCCGTCCCGTGCCGGCCCGGATCGCGGTCGGCGCGCTGATCGCGATCGTCGCGCTGCTCGCCTGCGCGCTCGTCGTCACCGGCGTGCTCGCGCTCGCCCAGCAGCCGCGGCCGCTGACCGAGGTGCTGCTCTCGTTCCCGCTGATCCTCGTCGTGTGGGCCGCGATCGCCGTCGCCGGGCTCGCCCGCGACGACCAGGGCGCGCCGGCGATCCTCGCCCCGCAGCGGCCGGACAGCGCCGAGGTCGCGCTCGCCGCCGAGCGGAGCGCGTTCTCGCTCTGGTACGAGGGGCTGGCCCGCGCCCAGTTCGCCCGCGCCGAGGCGACGCGGCGCTTCCGCGCCTGGGCGGCCGACGGCGCCGCGGGAACGCCCGCCGGCTTCCGCCGGCTGCGCGCCGCCGAGCGCAGCGCCGCCGGGCAGGTCTCCGTCGCGCTCTCGCTGGAGCCGACGGCGTCGACCGCCGCCGCCACCGCGCAGCTCAAGCGCGGCGCCCGCGGGCTGCTGGCGTGCATCTCGGACACGCGCGAGCTGCTCCAGACCGTCAACCTCGGCAACGTGGACGCGCGCCGGGCGCGGATCAACCAGCGCTGCGCGGCCGCCGAGACCGTCCTGCGCCGGTCCGACGGGGGCGCGGCGGACACGTTCGCCCGGCTCGGCGGGCCGGAGGCCTTCCCCGGCCTCGAGCAGCGCGTCGACGCGCTCGCGCACGGCACCGCCTAGTCATCGCTCACAGCGGGATCTCCGCGCGCACGCGCGTGCCGGCGCCGGGCGGGCTGTCGACGTCGAGCCGGCCGTCGAGCGCGGCGACGCGGTCGGCGAGGCCGCGCAGCCCCGAGCCCCCGCCGGGCGTCGCGCCGCCGACGCCGTCGTCGGCGACCTCGGCCCGGACGACGGCGCCCGCCCGCGCGACCGTCACGGTCGCCCGGTCCGCCTCCGCGTACTTGGCCACGTTGGTCAGCGCCTCGGCGACGACGAAGTAGACCGCGGTCGCCACCGGCGCGGGCAGGTCGCCGGGCACGCCGCCGGCGACGTCGACCGGGACGGGCGCGCGGACGGCGAGCGCGCGCAGCGCCGCGTCGAGCCCGCGGTCGGTCAGCACGGCCGGATGGATCCCGCGGGCGAGCTCGCGCAGCTCGTCCAGGCTCGTCTTGAGCTCCGCCCGCGAGGAGTCGAGCAGCGCGGCGAGCTCCGGGTCGCCCTCCGCGCGCCGGCGCGCGATCCCGAGCTGCGCCCCGAGCGCGACCATCCGTGCCTGCGCGCCGTCGTGCAGGTCGCGCTCCAGCCGCCGCCGCTCGTCGTCGCCGGCGCGGACGAGCCGCGCCCGCGACGCGCGCAGCTCCTCGATCCGCGCCCGCAGCTCCGCGGCGAGCCGCTCGTTCTCGAGCGCGAGCGCCGCCGCCGCGCCGGCCGCGCGGATCAGCTGCGGCTGATCGGCGAGCGAGGGGTCGTGCTCGATCGCGGCGATCCGGCGGCCCTGCAGCTCGACCTCGGTCCAGCCGCCCTCGGGCAGCGTGACGGGGCGCCCCGCGGCGTCGACGAACCGGCCCGGTCCGGGCAGCCAGTACGCGACCGCGACCGACGGGTCGCCGAGCGCCTCGGCGAGCGCGGCGCGGACCGCGTCCCCGCCCGGCGCCCGGCCGAGCTGCGCGATCAGCGCCGGGATCCGGTCCGCCTGGGCGAGCCGGCTGCGCAACAGCCCGGCCAGGAACCCGAACGGCACCGTCGCGAGCAGCAGGATCGACAGCGTCTCGAGCGCGTCGACGCCAGCGCCGACCGCGTCGAGCCCGGCGGCGACCGCGAGCACGAGGAACGCGACGCCCGACGTCCAGATCACCGGGGCGAGCACGCGCCGCTGGGGCGCGGTCGCGGCGCGCCAGCGGCGCCACATGATCGTGAGGCTGACCGCGATCACGAGCAGCGCACCGAAGAACTGGATCAGGTCGAGCCGGTCGGACAGCTCCTGGTCCGGCCGGATCACGAGCAGGTTCCGCGGCTCGCCGGCCGGGTGCTCCTCGAACAGCAGCGAGGGGATCTGCAGCACCGTCGTCGTGACGTAGCCCGCCGCCACGACCAGCCGCTCGGCCCGGGTCTGCAGCCGCCCGCTCGGATACGCGAGCACGAGGTGCCCGACGACGGCCGGGAACAGCGCGTCGCAGGCGATGCCGATCGTGTAGAGGACGTTCCCGTTCGCGGTCCCGAGGCTCTGCAGGAACCACGCGAACCCGGCGGCGACCATCAGCGCGCCCGTCCGGTTGACCGGCCGGCGCCACCAGGCGAGCAGCCCGGTCCCGGCGAACGACCAGCCGACCGCCAGCCCGAGCGCCGCGGTCAGGCCGCGGTCGTCCACATGGTCGCTCGAGAGCACGAGAGCGACGGCCGCGAGGCCCGCCGCGACGGACGCGCAGCCCAGCGCGATCAGCGCCCGCCGCAGCGCGGGCAGCTCGCCCGCGCCCCTGATCGCCACGTCCGCCGGAGCGGTCACGCGGCGAGTCTACGCGGGGCGCCGGGGCCCGAGCGCGGCGAGCGCGTACGCTCGGGACATGTCGACCACGACCGCATTCCAGCTCGGCGACCGCGTCCCGCCGTTCGCCCTGCCCGACACCGCCGGCGCCGAGCACCGGGCGCCGCTGCCCGACGCCCCGCCGGCCACCGTGCTGATCGTCACCTGCCTGCACTGCCCCTACGTCGTCGCCTGGAACCCGCGCCTGCGCGCGGTGGCCGAGGCGTACGCGCCGCGCGGCGTCCGCTTCCTCGGCATCCACGCGAACGACGCGACCCGCTACCCCGCCGACTCGCTCGACCACATGCAGCGCTTCGTGCGCGACCAGGACTGGCCGTACCCGTACCTCCACGACGAGTCCCAGGACGTGGCGCGCGCGCTCGGCGCCGAGGTGACGCCGCACGTGTTCGTGCTCGACGGGGAGCAGCGGCTGGTCTACCGCGGCGCGCCGGACGCCGACCACCAGGACCCCGCGCAGGACGCGGCGTGGCTGCGCGCCGCGCTCGACGCCGTCCTGGCCGGGGAGCCGGTCGCGGAGCCCGAGACGCGGGCGCGCGGATGCGGGGTGAAGTGGAAGGCGTAGCCGCGGTCCAGCGCAGGCGGAGCAGCTCGCCACGGCGTGGTCCGGCGCCGGGGCGCCGCCCTCGTGGGCGCTGACCGCGGCGCTCTTCGCCACGCTGCGCGACGATCCGCAGCTGCTGGCGCTCGCGGCCCGGATCGACCCCGATCGCCTCCCTGCGCTCCTGTTCGTCGCCTCGGTCATGGCGCTCGTCGAGCGCGACCGCCCCGATCCGCTCGCCCGCGCGCTCCCGGCGGGCGACGGGCAGCCGCCGCTCCCGGCGGACTTCGCGGGCGAGCTGCGCGCGTTCTGCCTCGCCCACGGCGACGAGCTGCTCGCCCTGGCCGGCGCGCACCGCTACCAGATGAGCGAGCCGGCGCGCTGCGCGCACCTGCTGCCCGCGGTCGCCGCCGTCGCGGCCGACGTGCGCCGGCCGCTGGCGCTCGTCGACGTCGGCACCGGCGCGGGCTTCGCCCTGCACCTGGACGCCTACCGCTACCGCTATCGGCGCGGCGCCACCACGCTCGAGGTCGGCGCGGCCGACGCGCCGGTCACGCTGGAGACCGAGCTGCGCGGCCCGCGCACGCCGCCGCTGCCGGCCGCGCCGCCGCCCGTCGCGGTCCGCGTCGGGATCGACACCGAGCCGCTCGACGTCGCCGACCCGGCCGTCCGCGCGTGGCTGCGCGCGTGCACGCCGCCGGTCGCGGAGGCGCTCGCGCGCTTCGACCTGGCCGCCGACCACGCCGCCGCCCACCCCGCCACGACGGTGCGCGGCGACGCGCTCGAGGTCCTCGCCGGCGTCGTCGAGCGGCTCCCCGCGGACGTGCACCCGTGCCTGCTCGACGCCTACGTCCACGTCTTCTTCACCGCGCGGCAGCAGGCGCGCTTCCGCGACCAGGTCGAGCGGCTCGGACGCGACCGCGACCTCGACTGGATCTCGCTCGACCCGCTGGTGCCGATGGGCGCCGACCCGCGGGCGAGCGTGCTCGGGGCGCAGCTCCCGCCCGGGCTCCTCGAGCGCGCGCGCCACGAGGGCGTGTTCGGCGTGCTCGGGCGCCTGGCGGTCAGGGACGGCGTCGCGACGCCCCGGGTGCTCGGGCTCGGGCACCCCGGCGGCGCGTGGCTCGAATGGCTGGCCTGACCGGCCGGCGCGCAGCGCGCGCCGGCCGGTCGTGACCCGCTAGGTGCCGAGCCAGGTCTTGACCGTGTCCTGGTTGGCCGCGACCCAGTCCGCCGCGGCCTTCTCGGGATCCTGCTTGTCGCCGGCGATCGCCTTCGCGACCGCCTCCTGGTCGTCGTTGGTGAGCTTCATGTTCTTGAGCACGTCGTAGGCGGGCGAGCCGCTGTCGGCGAACTTCTTCGAGAACAGCTTCTCGATCACCGTGACGTCGTACGCGCACTTGTACTGGTCGACGTCGCCGCCGGCCTTCGCGTCGTCCTTGCAGTCCGCCGTGCGCTCCGGGAGCTTGACCTCGGCCAGGTCGTACTCCTGGTTGTAGAACTGCGGCGTGTACCAGTAGAAGAGGACCGGCTTCTTCTGCTTGTAGAGCTGGCTCCAGCGCGCGACCTGCGCCGGCTCGGCGCCGGCCGTCACGTGCTTGAGGTTCAGCCCGAGCGCCTCGATCAGCTCCTTGTCCTTCTGGACGTAGGAGGGATCGCCGCCGAGGAACATGCCCTGATCGCCGGACTCGGCGGTCTTGAACAGGTCCTCCTCGCCCTTCAGGCCCTCCCAGTCGGCGAACTCCGGGTGCTCGTCCATCAGGTACTTCGGGATGAACCAGCCGATGTGGCCCTCGACGCCGAGCGGGCCGCCGTCGACCACGGTGCCGGCCTGGTCGATGTACTTCTTGTACTCGTCGGTGTGCTGCCAGTCCTCGAGCACGGCGTCCACCTCGCCGTCGGCCATCGCCTGGAACGCCGGGATCTCGGCCACCTTGGTGATCTCGACCTGGCAGCCGAGGTTCTCCTCGAGCACGTTCTTGGCGATGTAGGTGTTGGCCGTCGAGCCGGCCCACGCCTGCTCGTTGAGCACGACCTTGCCGCAGTCCTTGCCCGCGGTCTCGCTGCTGCCCGACCCGCTGCTCGCGGTCGTCTCCTCCTTCTTCTCGCCGCACGCGGCGACCGTCATGGCCGCAGCGAGGACGAGCGCGACGATCACGCCGCGCGCCCTCCGGTTCTGCATGGGAGTTCCCCTCATCGTGATTGACCTCCTCCGTCCCTCAGTCCCCTGCTCTGCGTCACGCGGTCGAGCGCGATCCCCAGCGCGAGGATGGCCAGCGAGGCGACGACGCCCTGGCCGAACTCGTTGCGCTGGAGCCCGCGCGCGACCTCGTCGCCGAGCGCCCCGGAACCCACCAGCCCGCCGATCACGACGACCGCGAGGACCATGATGATCCCCTGGTTGACGCCGAGCATGATCGCCTCGCGCGCCAGCGGGAGCTTGACCTTCACCAGCACCTGCGACGTGGTCGCCCCGAACGCGGAGGCCGCCTCCACGGCCGCCGGCGGGACGCCCCGCAGGCCCGACGTCACCAGCCGGATGATCACCGGCACCGCGTACAGCACCGACGCCACGACGCCCGGAACGCGCGACACCGGCATCAGGTAGATGAACGGGATGATGTAGACGAGCTGCGGGAGCGTCTGCAGCGTGTCGAGCACGGGGCGCAGCCCCCGCTCCACGCGCGGGCTCTCCGCCGCCCACACCCCGACGGCGATCCCGATCGCGACGGCGATCGCCGTCGCCACCAGGACCTGGGACGCCGTGTCCATCGCCGGGTCCCAGACGCCCATCACGCCGATCGCGAACAGCATCAGCGCCACCGTCACGGCGGGCCGCAGGCCGGAGACGACCAGCGCGATCGCGGTCAGCCCCGCGATCGTCACGAACCACGGCAGCTCGACGAGGAAGACGCGCAGCGGCTCGAGCGCGTACTCGACGAGGAAGTTCCCGATCGGCTCGGTGATCTGGAAGATGAACGAGTTGGGGTCCTGGACCCAGTCGAGCACCGACTGGATCCAGCCCAGCAGCTGGTCCTGGATCGTCGCGGTGTAGACGTAGCTCGAGGTCTCGAACTCGTCCGGGTAGGTCGACTGGACACCGAGCAGGTGCGTCACGACCCCGATCACGGCGATCGCCGCGAGCACGAGCAGCGTGCTGCGCCGCGCGCGCGCCTTGCGCGCGTCGGTCAGGTGCCGGTGCGTCGGGTCGGTGCGCTCGGCGATCGCCTGCGTGGAGCGGTCGAGCGCGATCGCCATGATCACGATCGCGATCCCCGCGAGCAGCGCGAGCGCGGCGTTCGAGTAGAGCCCGTTCGTCACCACGTCGCCGAGGCCCTTCCCGCCGATCAGCCCGGCGATGACGACCAGCGACAGCGCGAACATGATCGTCTGGTTGACCGACAGCAGGATCTGCCGGCGCGCGAGCGGCAGCTGCACCTTCGCCAGCGTCTGCCAGCGCGTCGCGCCGAACGCGCTCGCGGCCTCGACGGTGTCGTGCGTGACGTTGCGGATGCCGAGCGCGGTGATCCGGACGGCCGGCGGGACGGCGTAGATCATCGTGCAGATCACCGCGGCGGCCGGGCCGACCGAGAACAGGATCACGACCGGCATCAGGTACGCGAACGCGGGGATGATCTGCGCGGCGTCGAGGAACGGCGTCAGCCTGCGGTGGAAGCCCGGCGACCGGCCGGCGACGATCCCGATCGGGATCCCGATCACGAGCGACAGCGCGACCGCCGCGAGCATGAGCGCGAGCGTCTGCACGCTCTCCTCCCACAGCCCCATCAGCGCGAAGGAGACCCAGGCGGCGACGACGATCAGCGCCGGCCGCAGGCCGCCGAAGCGCCACACGAGCAGCGCCGACCCCGCCAGCGTCCCGACCCAGGTCAGCCACTCGAGCGCGTCGGTGAGCGCGGTCACGAGCCAGTCGGCCAGCACGCGGAAGCCCTCGAAGATCGCGAAGACGATGTTCGGGTCGGCGGCGGTGCGCTCGTCGAGCAGCCAGTCCTGGAGCTCGTCGAGCTTGTCGGGCAGCTGGCTCCAGGTCAGCGACGCCGGCCACGGGTACTCCCCGCGGAACAGCGCGAAGAGCACGAGCATGACCGCGACGATGAGCGCGACCTGGACCGGACTGCTGCGCCAGCGCGAGCTCGGGACCGAGAGCGCCGGTGCGGCGATCGGCCCGCTAGCGACCGCCACCTGGACCCTCGGCCATCGCCTCGAGCACCGTGACCCGGTCGACGACGCCGACGACCCGCCCGTCCTCGATGGCGCGCACCGGGCCGTCCGTGGCCGCGACCACGGGCACCGCGTCGCGCACCGTCGTGGTGACGGGCAGCTCCGCGCCCGCCTGCTCCTCGCCCGCGCGCGGCTCGCGCATGATCCACCGGAGGGTGAGCACGTGCGTGCGCGGGATGTCGCGGACGAAGTTGGCGACGTAGTCGTCGGCGGGGGAGCCGACGAGCTCCTCCGGCGTGCCGAGCTGGACGATCGAGCCGTTGCGCATGATCGCGATCCGGTCGCCGAGCCGCAGCGCCTCCGGCAGGTCGTGCGTGATGAACAGCATCGTCTTGCCGGTCTCGTGCTGGAGCCGCACGACCTCGTCCTGCATGTCGCGCCGGATCAGCGGGTCGAGCGCGCTGAACGGCTCGTCGTAGAGCATCAGCTTCGGGTCGACGGCGAACGCGCGCGCCAGCCCGACGCGCTGCTGCATGCCGCCCGAGAGCTGGTCCGGGAACGAGGTCGCGACGTCCTCCAGCCCGACCAGGTCGAGCACCTCGCCCGCGCGCGCGAGCCGCTCCGGCTTCGCGACGCCCTGGATCTCGAGCCCGAAGGCGACGTTGTCGACCACCGTGCGGTGGGCGAGCAGCCCGAAGTGCTGGAACACCATCGAGACCGTGTGGCGGCGCAGCTCGCGCAGCTCCGCGGCGTCGGCGGCCATCACGTCGCAGTCGAGGATCGAGATCTCGCCGGCGGTCGGCTCGATCAGCCGGATCAGCGTCCGCACGAGCGTCGACTTGCCGGAGCCCGACAGGCCCATGACGACGAACACCTCGCCGGGCCAGATCTCGAGCCCGACGTCGCGCACGGCGACGGTGTTGCCGGTCATGTCGCGCAGCTCGGAGCGCGAGAGGTCCGCGTCCGGGCTGCCGACGACCCGCTCGGGATTCGGGCCGAACACCTTCCAGAGGCCGCTCGCGCGGAGGAGCGGCTCGCCGCTCCGGTCCACCGCGTGCGGCGACTCCGCCGCGGCCGCCGTGGCCTCCGTCGTCTCTGCGCGGGCAGATATATCAGCCATCCGGGCGCGGACTCTACCCGAGCCCGCGGCGCGCGCCAAGTGCGCCTTCGCGCCTTCGTGCGCGATCATCCGCGGATGCCGACGATCACCCGCGAGGAGCTCTCCAACGCACTCGACGAGGGCACCGTGACCGTGGTGGACGCGCTGCCCGCAGCGCCCTACGGACAGCGCCATCTGCCCGGTGCGCTCAACCTCGTCGCCGAGGACCCCGACGAGCGCGTGCGCGCGGTCCTGCCCGATCCCTCCGCCGCCGTGGTGACCTACTCGACCGACGCGGACTGCACCCGCGGGCCCGAGCTGGCCGCGCGGCTGCGCGACCTCGGCTACACCGACGTGCGCGAGTACCGCGACGGGATCGAGGACTGGGTCGCGGCGGGGCTGCCGCTCGCGCGTCCCGAGGCGATCACGCTGCGGCTCGAGGACCTGATGCTCAGCCCGACCGCCGCGCTGTTCCAGGGCGAGAAGGACGGCGGCGGCGTCGACTGCTCGATCTTCGTCACCCGCACGCCGCCCGGCCGGTTCGTCGAGCTGCACACGCACCCGTACGCGGAGACGTTCCTGCTGCTCGCGGGCCACGGGCGCTGGACGATCGGCGACACCGTCGTCGAGCTCGAGCCGGACGGGATCGCGATCGCGCCGCCGATGACGCTGCACGGGTTCCGCAACATCGGCGACGAGCCGCTGCTCGTGGTCTCCGTGCACGAGCGCGGGACGCTCAGCCAGGAGTTCACGGACGACCCGCCCGCCTGAGCGGCGAGCGGGGCGCCCGGCGGGCGCCCGCTAGGCCTCGACGAACGTCTCGAAGCCGCCGTAGCGCATCTGCGACATGTCCGCGATCGGCTCGGCGCGTCGGCCATCGCGACGACCCGCGGGTCGGCCAGGGCCTGCTCCATCACGGCGTCGCGGTGCGCGCGCGACTCGAACTCGACGACGGCCGACGTCAGCAGCAGCCCCGGTCCGGCGCTCCCGGCGAAGCCGTCGCCGAGGTCGTCGGCGCGGAACTCGCGGTAGGACAGCGCACCCTTCTCCTTCAGGACGGCGCCGAACGCGGACGCCTGCTCGCGGTACTCCTCGATGCGGTCCTCCCGCACGGGGAGGAGGTACAGATCGATGTAACCCATGGCGGGCTCCTTGGGACGGGGACGGGTCGCGCCTTATGACCGGCCGCGGCGCCGGCAAGTCATCGCGGACGGGTCAGGCCTGGGTGAACGCGGCCATGATGTCGCGCTGGAACGCGAGCACGTGCTCGCGCATGATCGTCCGCGCCCGCGGGCCGTTGCGGTCGAGCAGCGCCTCGATCAGCTGGACCTGGTCGTGGACCGTGTGGCCGAGGCCCGGCACGCGGTCGAGCACGAGGTACCAGACGCGCAGCGAGAGCGTGAAGTAGCGCTCGAGCGTCCCGGTCAGGAACGGGTTGCCGGCCGCCTCCCAGGTGTAGCGGTGGATCCGCTCGTCGAACCGCATCAGCCCGTCCTGGTCCTCGATCCGCTCGAGGTGCTCGACCTCGCGCAGGAGCGTCTCGCCGTCGACCCGCGCCTCCGCGCTCATCCGCAGCGCCGCGAGCTCGGCCGCGTAGCCCTCGAGCTCCGCGCGGACCTCGGTGATGTGGACGATGTCCGACGCCTCGACGCCCGACACGAACGTGCCGCGGCGCGGCTGGACGGCGACGAGGTCCTCGAGCGCGAGCCGCTTGACCGCCTCGCGCAGCGGCGTGCGGCCGATCTCCAGCTCGCGCATCAGCGCGTCCTCGCGCAGGACGGTCCCGGGCGGGAGCCGCAGCGTCACGATGCGGTCGCGCAGCTCGTGGTATGCGCGCTCCGCGAAGAGCGTCGATGGGTCGGTCGCCATGGCTCGCGCTGATCCTACGTCGCGCCGGAGACGCGCCTGCTGGCGCCGCCGGACGCGGCCTGATATATCACAGGTATGAGCGCCGCCGCGCTCGCCGGACTGCTCCGTCACCCGCGCTTCGAGGTGCTGCCGCTCGACGGCGTCGAGGAGGAGGTCCGCGCGCACCTCGAACCGGGGACGAAGGTCACCGTGACCGCCTCGCCGCGCAAGGGGCTCGAGGAGACGCTCGCGCTGAGCGAGCGGCTCGCGCGCGCCGGCTACCCGGTCGTGCCGCACCTCTCGGCGCGGCTCGTGCGCGACCGCGTCCACCTGGAGGAGACGGTCGAGCGGCTGGCGGACGCCGGCATCCGCGAGCTGTTCGTCCCGGCGGGCGACGCCGCCGAGCCGGGGGACTTCCACGGTGCGGTCGACCTGCTGACCGCGATGGGGCCGCTGCGCGCGCGGTTCGACGAGATCGGGATCACCGGCTACCCGGAGAGCCACCACCTGATCTCCGACGAGGAGACGATCCAGGCGATGTTCGCCAAGGCGCCGATGGCGACGTGCATCATCAGCCAGATCTGCTTCGACGCGGACGTGATCGGCGCCTGGGTCCGCGAGGTCCGGCGGCGCGGCACCCACCTGCCGATCTGGATCGGGACGCCCGGCCCCGTCGACCACGCGCGGCTGCTGCGGATCTCGATGAAGATCGGGCTCGGCCAGTCCGCCCGCTTCCTCGCCCACCATCGCGGCTGGCTCCAGCGGCTGATCACGCGCCAGTTCCGGCCCGACGCGCTGCTGCGCGGGCTCGCGCCGCTGGCCGCCGATCCCGGGGCCGGGATCGCCGGCCTGCACCTCTACACGTTCAACGAGGTGGCGCGGACCGAGCGCTGGCGCCGGTCGGCGCTCGCGCGCGCCGAGGAGAACTCCTCCGCGGCGGCGAGCAGCCAGGTCGCCACGTAGGCCGCGAACGAGTTGCGGACGAGCAGTCCGTAGGTGAGCGGCTCGTCGGCGAGCTGCTCGAGGACGACCTGCGCGCGGCCGAGCAGCGTCTGCGCGCAGCGCCCCATCCCGAACGCGCGCGGGTGGAGGTCGAGCGCGCAGCCCTTGGCCAGCACGTCGCGCGCACGCGGGCCGACGACCTGGACCGCGGTGCGGTTGGCGGACAGGTCGACGACGGAGCCGAGCCCGGCGAGCGCCTCGGCCAGCTCGGCCTCGAGCGCCGCCTCGGCAGCCGGGCGCCGCGACCACGAGCCACTCGTCGGGACCGAGCCAGAGCACGTCGGTGCCGCCGGCGCCGGCGACGGTGTTCGGCTCGGCCGGCAGCGGGAAGCCGAGCGCGGCCTCCGCCGCGGACAGGCCCGCGGGATCCGGGACGCCGCTGCGGGCGCCGAAGACGCGGACGCCGACCTGCGCGAGGAACGGCCGCTCGACGAGCCGGACGGCGTCGGACGCCGCGGCGGCGAACGCGTCGGCGAAGCCCGCGAGCGGGGCGGTGCGGCGGTCATCCGTCACGGCGCGTGCCCTCCGGGTCGACCAGCACGGTGCCCGTGACCTGCGCGGTCACGACGCGGTCCTCGAGCGGGACGTGGATCGTCGTCCCCTCGCGCGCCCGGCCGTCCTCGAGCAGGGCGAGCGCGAACGGCCGGCCGAGCGCGGCGCTGTCGTAGCTGGAGGTGACGAACCCGGCCATCGGGACGGGCACCGGCGCGTCCGGGTCGTCCACGAGCTGGGCGCCCTCCGGCAGCCGCTCGGTGGGGAGGAGGCCGACGAGCTGCTTGCGGCCCGCCCGCTTCGTGTCCGCGCGCTCGTGCGAGCGGCGCCCGACGAAGTCGCCCTTGTCCTTCGCGACCATCCAGCCGAGCCCGAGGTCCTGTGGCGTGACGGTCCCGTCGGTGTCCTGGCCGACGATCACGTAGCCCTTCTCCGCGCGCAGCACGTGCATCGTCTCGGTCCCGTACGGCGTGATGCCGTACGGCTGCCCCGCGTCCCAGACCGCCTCCCACAACGCGAGCCCGTGCCATGCGGGGACGTTGACCTCGTAGGCCAGCTCGCCGGAGAAGCTCACGCGGCAGACGCGCGCCGGGAGCCCGGCCACGGTCGCCTCGCGGATGTGCATGAACCCGAAGCCCTCGCGGCTGACGTCGAGGTCCGGGGCGAGCGCGCCGACGACGTCGCGCGAGCGCGGGCCGGCGATCGCCACGGTCGCCCACTGCTCGGTCACCGAGGTGCAGTGGACGCGCAGCTCGGGCCACTCGGTCTGCAGCCACTCCTCGAACCAGTCGAGCACCTTGGCCGCGTTGCCGGTCGTCGTGGTCACGAGGAAGCGGTCCTCGGACAGCCGCATCGTCACCCCGTCGTCGAACACCATCCCGTCGGCGGTGCAGAGCAGGCCGTAGCGGCAGCGGCCGGGCTTGAGCGTCGAGAAGTCGCCGGTGTAGAGCCGGTTGAGGAACGTGACCGCGTCCGGGCCCTGGACGTCGATCTTGCCGAGCGTCGAGGCGTCCATCATCGCCACCGAGTCGCGCGCGGCGGCGCATTCGCGCAGGACGGCGGCGTCCATGTCCTCGCCGGCGCGCGGGTAGAACCACGGCCGCTTCCACTGGCCGACGTCCTCGAACACCGCGCCGTGCGCGACGTGCCAGGCGTGGATCGTGGTCGTCCGCACCGGGTCGGACAGGTCGCCGCGGTCGGGGCCCGGCGAGCAGCGCGAAGCTGACCGGCGTGAACGGCGGCCGGAACGTGGTCGGGCCGAGCGCGTCGATCGGCTGCTCGAGCAGCTCGGCCATGACGCCGAGCGTCAGCACGCCGGACGTGCGGCCCTGGTCGTTGGCGGTCCCGATCGTCGTGAAGCGCTTGACGTGCTCGGGCGAGCGCAGGCCGGCGGCCGCGGCGCGGCGGACGTCGGCGACCGTCGCGTCGCGCTGCTGGTCGACGAAGCAGTCGTCCTCGCCGCGGCCCGCCGGTGGCGGGACCGACCACAGGACCGTGGCGGGCTCCGCCGCCGTCGTCGCGCGCGCGGCGCCGTTCGGTGACCCGGCGCCGGTCGCCGCCGCGCCCGCGGCGGCGCCCTGCGCGACGCACGCGTCGTGGTCGTAGGTGCCCGTCACCGCGCCGGCGACGTGCCAGCCGTCCGGCACGGCGTCGGGGACGAACCCACCCGCGCCCGCGTCCCAGCGCACGCTGCCCTGCGCCTGGCTGAGCAGGTGGACGACCGGGCTCCAGCCGCCCGACACGAGCAGCAGGTCGCAGGCGATCGCGCGGTCGCCGACCACCGCGGCGGTCACGCGCCGCTCGCCCTCGGCGGCGCACACCACCGCGCCGGGCAGGTGCTCGGCGCCGTCGGGCACCGCGCGGTCCCCGGAGCGCGGGTCGGCGATCGCCGCGAGCTCCAGGCCCGGCGGCGGCGAGCGCGCCGGCGGCGTCGTAGCCGGCGTCGTTCGTCGTCAGCAGCACCGCGCGCGAACCGGCGAGGACGCCGAAGCGCTCGAGGTACTCGCGCGCGGAGCCGGCGAGCATCACGCCCGGGAGGTCGTTGCCCGCGAACGCGACCGGCCGCTCGTGCGCGCCGGTGGCCAGCACGACCTGCCGCGCCCGCACGTGCCACAGCCGCTCGCGCGCGACGCCGGGCGGCGGCTCGCCGGGCTCGTGGTCGGTGCGGCGCTCGGCGAGCACGACGTAGCCCGCGTCGTAGGCGCCGACCGCGGTGGTGCGCAGCAGCACCCGCGTCTCGGGAGCGATCGCCAGCCGCGCGCCCGCCGCCCGCACCGGGCCGCGGTCGCCGGGCGCCCGCGGCCACAGCTCCGGCGCCGACTCGGCGAGGATCACCCGCGCGCCGGTCGCGCTCGCGGCGTAGGCGGCGGCGAGGCCCGGCCGGCCCGCCGCCGATCACGAGCACGTCGCAGTGCGCGTACACGCGGTCGTACGTCGCGCCGTCCCGCGCGCCGAGCGCGCCGCGCCCGGGCAGCCCGCGCGCGACGAGCCCGTCGAACAGCTCGACCTCGGTCGCGCGCAGCATCGGCTCCGACCCGCCGCCGAGCTCGACCTGCACGAGCCCGTTGGGCTCCTCCGCGCCGGCCGCCGAGATCCCGCGCGGCCGGCCGCGGTGGATGCTCGTCCCGACGACGTCGACGCCGTTCGCCAGCAGCGCCGAGGCGAGCGTGTCGCCGCGGAACCCGCGCAGCGCGACCCCGTCGAACGTGAACGCGAGCGGCGCGCTCCGGTCGACGCGCCCGAACCCGTCGACGCGCCTCATGGCGCCGGCTCCCCGATCCGGTAGCTCCCCAGCACCCGGTGCGTCGCCGTGTCGCGCCGCACGTTGAACCAGCGCCGGCAGCCCGCGCTGTGGACCCAGCGCTCGGCGAACGGCCCCTTCGGGTTGTCGCGGACGAACAGGTACGCGCCCCACTCGGCGTCGCCCAGCGCCGCCGGATCGTCGGGGTAGGGGACGTGCGCCTGCCCGCCGTAGTGGAACTCGGTCTCGTCGCGGTCGCCGCAGTACGGGCAGGGGAGGCTGAGCATCAGTGAGCCACGACTAGTGGGCCACCGCCGCGGCGCCGTGCTCGTCGATCAGGGCGCCGGTCTCGAAGCGGTCGAGCGAGAACGCGGCGTTGAGCGGATGCGGCGCGTCGTGCGCGATCGTGTGCGCGTAGACCCAGCCCGAGCCGGGCGTGCCCTTGAACCCGCCGGTGCCCCAGCCGCAGTTCAGGTAGAGGCCGGAGATCGGCGTCAGCCCGACGATCGGCGACGCGTCGGGCGTCACGTCGACGATCCCGCCCCAGGTCCGCAGCACGTGCGCGCGCGCGAAGATCGGGAACAGCTCGAGCGCGGCCGACATCTGCGCCTCGATCACGTGGACGCCGCCGCGCTGGCCGTAGCCGTTGTAGGCGTCGATCCCCGCGCCCATGACCAGCTCGCCCTTGTGCGCCTGGCTGACGTAGACGTGGACCGCGTTCGACATCACCACGCAGTCGAGGACCTGCTCGAGCAGCTCGCTGACGAGCGCCTGCAGCGGGTGCGACTGGACCGGCAGGCGCAGCCCGGCCATCGCCGCGAGCACCGACGAGTGACCCGCCGCCGCGAGCGCGACCCGGCCGGCGCGGATCGTCCCGCGCGACGTCTCGACGCCCTCGATCCGGTCGCCGTCGAGCAGCAGCCCGGTCACCTCGCAGCCCTGGATCAGGTCGACGCCGAGCGCGTCCGCGGCGCGCGCGTAGCCCCAGGCGACGTGGTCGTGCTTCGCGATCCCGCCGCGCGGCTGGTAGGTCGCGCCGAGCACCGGGTAGCGCGGCGGCCGCCGACGTGTCGACGATCGGGCAGACCTCCTTGACGCCGTCGGCGTCGAGCCAGACGGCGTCGACGCCGTTGAGCCGGTTGGCGTGCACGCGCCGGACGGCCTCGCGCACGTCGCCGAGGTTGTGGGCCAGGTTGAGCACGCCGCGCTGGCTGAACAGCAGGTCGTAGTCGAGCTCCTCCGCCAGCCCCTCCCAGAGCTTGAGCGAGTGCTCGTAGATCGCCGCGCTCTCGTCCCAGAGGTAGTTCGAGCGGATGATCGTCGTGTTGCGGCCCATGTTGCCGCCGCCGAGCCAGCCGCGCTCGAGCACCGCGACGTCGGTGATCCCGTGGCGCTTCGCGAGGTAGTACGCGGTCGCCAGGCCGTGGCCGCCGGCGCCGACGACGATCACGTCGTAGGACGGCTTGGGGTCCGGCGTGCGCCAGAGGAAGTCCGGGTGCTCGTGCTCCAGCACTAGAACGCCGGCGTGGCGATCGGCTCGTCGCCCAGCTCGATCCGCCGCCGCGCCACGTAGTCGCGCAGGTTGTCGCGCACGCCCTCGTCGATCGGCGGCTGCTCGTACGCGTCGAGCGTCTCGCGCCAGATCTTCGCGGCGCGCGCGGTCGCGTCGAGCCCGCCGTTCTTCGTCCAGCGGTCGAAGTTGTCGGTCGACGACAGCAGCGGCCGGTAGAAGCAGTCGCGGAAGTGCAGCAGCGTGTGCGCGGCGCCGAGGAAGTGCCCGCCCGAGCCGACCTCCTCGTGGGCGTCGAAGGCGAGGCTCTCCTCGGTCACCTCGAGCGGCTTGAACTCGTGCTTGAGCATCCGCAGCAGCTCGATGTCGACGATGAACTTCTCGTAGCTCGACACGAGCCCGCCCTCGAGCCAGCCGGCCGAGTGCATGACGAAGTTCGTGCCGGCGAGGAACGTCGGCAGCATCGTCATCAGCGACTCGTAGGCGGCCTGGGCGTCGACGACGGTCGACGCGTTGAGCCCGCCGCCCGACCGGAACGGCAGCCCGAACGAGCGCGCGATCTGCCCGGTGCAGAGCAGCCCGATCGCCGACTCCGGGGTGCCGAAGCTCGGCGAGCCGCTCTTCATGTCGGTGTTCGAGAGGAACGAGCCGAAGACGACCGGGCAGCCCGGGTTCACGAGCTGCGTGAGCGCGATCCCCGACAGCGCCTCGGCCATCTGCTGGACGAGCGTGGCCGGGATCGAGACCGGCGACATCGCGCCCATGAGCAGGAACGGCGTCGTGATCACCGCCTGGTCGCGGCGGTTGTACTCGAGCATCGCGCTGAGCATCCGGTCGTCCCAGCGCAGCGGCGAGTTGCAGTTGATCAGCGAGATGCTGGCCGGGGCGTCGGGCAGCGTGCCGCCGAACGCGATCTCGTCCATGGCGATCGTGTCGCGCGCGTTCTCGGCCGAGATCACCGAGCCCATGTGCGGCTTGTCGGACAGCGTCTGGAGCGCGTAGACCATGTCGAGATGGCGCGAGTCCAGCGGGCGGTCCTCGGGCTCGACGATCGTCCCGCCGGCGGAGTCCAGCTCGGGGAACGACTGCGACAGCTTCACGAAGTTCTCGAAGTCGGCCATCTTGCCGTCGCGGCGCGTGTCGCCCTCGCGCACGAACGGCGGGCCGTAGACGCCGGAGAAGACCATGTGGTCGCCGCCGATGTGCACGCTGTGCTCCGGGTTGCGCGCGACGAGGTCGAACTCGCGCGGCGCCTTGGCGACCTGCTCGAGGATGAACTCGGGGTCGAGGAACACCTTCTCGCCGTCGACCTTCTGACCCGCGGCGCGGAAGTACTCGACGGCCTCGGGCAGCATGAACTCGACGCCGAGCTCGGAGACGATCCGGCGCCAGCCGCCGTCGAGGACCGCCATCGCGTCCTCGCTCAGGATCTCGTAGCGGGGCATCTCGTTGACGTACATGCGGCTCCTGTCCTTGACGTCGCGCTCGGCGATCGTAATATATCTTCCGTGGAACAAGAGTTCCAACCTACGCACGGGACGCAGGTGATCGATCGCGGCGCGCAGCTCCTGGCGCTCGTGCTCGCGGCCGAGACCCCGCGCCCGCTCGGCGAGCTCGCCGCGGATGCGGGCCTGCCGAAGTCCACCGCCTCGCGCCTGCTCGGCGCGCTGGAGCGCAACGGGCTGGTCGAGCAGGAGGGGCTGCGGGGCGCGTTCCGCGCCGGTCCGGTCGTCGCCCGCTACGCCGGCCGCGGGCTCTCCGCGCGGCTGCTCGTCGAGGCGTCCGAGCGCCCGATGGCCGCGCTCGCCGAGGCCACGGGGGAGACGATCAACGTCGCGGTCGCCGCGCCCGACGGCGTCGAGCACCTCGCGCAGGTCGAGAGCCGCCACTACCTGGGCACGAGCGACTGGGTCGGCCGCCGCGTGCCGTACCACTGCACCGCGAACGGCAAGGTGCTGCTCGCCTTCGCGGCGACCGGCGCCACCGAGGGCCCGCTCGAGCCGCTCACCTCGCGCACGATCACCGAGCCGGCGCTGCTCGCCGCCGAGCTCGCGACGCGTCCGCCGCGAGACCTTCGCCACCGCCGTCGACGAGCTCGAGCTGGGGCTGAGCGCCGTCGCCGCGCCGGTGCTCGACGAGTCCGGCCGCGCCGTCGCGGCGCTCAGCGTGTCCGGCCCGACGCTGCGGCTCTCCCCGCGCCGCGTCGCCGAGCTGCGACCGATCGTGATCAAGCAGGCGCGGGCGCTCGGGGAAGCGCTCGGCCATCGTCCCGAGGGAGTCGAATGACCCACGAGGAGATCCTCACCCTCCTGTACGAGGAGACCCTGGTCGGCAACGCGCCCGCCGTGAAGGACGGCGTGAACCAGGGCCTCGAGCTCGGCATGGACCCGGGCGTGTTGCTCTACGACGCGCTCATCCCGTCGCTCGAGGAGGTCGGCGCGCGGTTCGAGCGCGGCGACTACTTCGTGCCCGAGATGCTGATCGCCGCACGGGCGATGCAGGGCGCGCTGGACATCCTCCGCCCGCTGCTCGCCGAGACCGGCGCCAAGCCGCTCGGCACGTTCCTGATGGGCACGGTCAAGGGCGACGTGCACGACATCGGCAAGAACCTCTGCAACATCATGCTCGAGGGCGCCGGCTTCGTCGTCATCGACCTCGGGGTCAACGTCCCGCCGGAGAAGTTCGTCGAGGAGATCAACAAGAACGAGCCCGACATCGTCGGCTTCTCGGCCTTCCTGACCACGACGATGCCGATGTTCAAGGCGAACATCAACGCGCTCCAGAAGGCCGGCGTGCGCGACAAGGTCGCGGTCATGGTCGGCGGCGCGCCGGTCACCCAGGAGTACGCCGACGCCGTCGGCGCCGACGGCTACTCGGCCGACGCCTCCTCCGCCGTCAAGAAGGCCAAGGAGCTGCTCGAGCAGCGCCGGGCCGCGGTGCCGGCGTAGACCATGGACACGGTCCTCCAGGGGCGGTCGAAGACGGTCGTCATCGGGTCGACGCAGCCGTTCTGCATCATCGGCGAGCGGATCAACCCGACGGGGCGCAAGAAGTTCGCCGAGGAGCTGCGCAACGACGACCTCTCCACCGTGGTGGCCGACACCGAGGCCCAGATGGCGGCGGGCGCCGACGTGCTCGACGTCAACGCCGGCATCCCGCTCGTCGACGAGGCGGAGCTGCTGGCGAAGATGCTCCAGCTCGTCCAGCAGCACACGGACGCGCCGATCTGCATCGACTCGTCGGTGATCGAGGCGCTCGAGGCCGGGCTCGCGGTCTACGAGGGCAAGCCGCTGGTGAACTCGGTGACCGGGGAGGACGAGCGGCTGGAGGAGATCCTCCCGCTCGTCGCCAGGCACGGCGCCGCCGTGATCGGCCTCGCCAACGACGAGACCGGCATCCCCGAGACCGCGCAGCAGCGGCTCGAGATCGCCACGAAGATCGTGTCGGTGGCCGGCGACCACGGGATCCCGCCCGAGGACGTCGTCATCGACCCGCTCGCGATGACCGTCGGCGCCGACACCGAGGCGGTCACGACGACGCTCGAGGCGATCCGGCTGATCCGCGACAACCTCGGCGTGAACATGTGCCTCGGCGCGTCGAACGTGTCGTTCGGGCTCCCGCGCCGGCACGAGCTCAACGCCGGCGTTCATCCCGATGGCCGCCGCCGCGGGCCTGACGAGCGCGATCATGAGCACCGCGCCGATCATCGTCGACCAGACCCGCGCCGCCGACCTGCTGCTCGGCCACGACCCGTGGGGCTCGAGCTGGATCGCCGAGCACCGCGCCCGGGTGAAGGCGGCCGAGGCGGCGTGACGCAGGAGGTCGCCGCGCCGGCCGGCACCGAGCGGGCGCGGCTCCGCTTCGAGCCCGAGGGCGCCGAGGTCCGCGTCCCCAACGGCACGCCGGTGTTCGACGCCGCGAGCTGGAACGGGATCGCGATCGACTCGACCTGCGGCGGCCACGGGACCTGCAAGAAGTGCAAGGTCCGCGTCCGCGAGGGCGAGCTGCCGGTGTCGAGCGTCGACCCGCGCGCGTTCACCGCGGACGAGCTGCGCGACGGCTGGCGGCTCGCCTGCCGCGCGCCGGCGCACGGCGAGCTGGTGATCGAGGTGCCGCCGCTGCAGACGCGGCCGAAGGCGGCGCTGGCCGGCGTCGGCCGCCACGTGATCCTGCGCCCCTCGGTGCAGAAGCGCCATCTCGTGCTGACCGAGCCGACGATGGAGGACCAGCGCTCGGACTTCGAGCGCATGCAGGACGCGCTCGAGGACCTCGCGCCGCACGCCGGGCTGCCGGTGCTGCGGACGCTCGGCCGCGTGCTCCGGCGCGCCGACTGGGACGTCACCGCGGTGGTCTGCGACGAGGAGCTGATCGACGTCGAGCCCGGCGACACGACCGCGCGGCGCTTCGCGATCGCCTTCGACCTCGGGACGACGACGGTCGTCGCGACGCTGCTCGACCTCGAGACCGGGACGCCCGCCGCGGTCCGCTCGATGCTCAACCGGCAGCAGCCGTTCGGCGCCGACGTGATCACGCGGATCAGCGCGACGATGATGGACGAGGGCGCGCTCGACACGCTCCAGGCGCGCGCGCAGGAGACGCTCGCGCAGCTCACCGAGGAGGTCTGCGCCGAGGCGCGCGTCGACCCGGGCGAGGTCTACGAGATCACCCTCTGCGGCAACGTGACGATGACCCAGCTCGCGCTGGGGATCGACCCCGAGCCGCTCTCGATGGCGCCGTTCGTGGTCACGACGCACAACCCGCCGGCGCTCGCGGCGTCCGACTTCGGCGTGCCCGTCCACCCGCGCGCGCCGGCCTTCGCGTTCCCGTCGCTCGGCGCCTACGTCGGCGGCGACATCGTGGCCGGGATGCTCGCCACCGGGCTGACGCGCGACCGGCGGCTGCGGCTGTTCATCGACGTCGGCACGAACTCGGAGATCGCGCTCGGCAACCAGGACCGCGTCGTCGCCACCGCCGCGCCCGCGGGCCCGGCGTTCGAGGCGGCCCAGATCCGCTGCGGGATGCGCGCCGCCGACGGCGCGATCGAGGGCGTGAAGATCGCCGACGGGGAGCTGACGCTCGAGGTGATCGGCGACGTCGCGCCGGTCGGCATGTGCGGCTCGGGCCTCGTCGACTGCGTCGCCGAGCTCGTCCACGCGGGACTGCTGGACCACTCCGGCCGCTACGCGACCGACGAGGTCGCCGCGGAGGTCGCGCCCGGCCTCGCCGACCGGCTCACGTTCATCGGCAAGGAGCGCGTGTTCGTGATGGCCTGGCGCGGGAGCGACCCGGCCGACTCGATCTTCCTGTCGCAGCGCGACGTGCGCGAGCTGCAGTTCGCGAAGGCGTCGATCGCGACCGGCTGGACGATCCTGCTCGAGGAGCTCGGCGCCACCGCGGCGGACGTCGGCCAGGTCCTGCTCGCCGGCTCGTTCGGCGCGTACCTCTCGCCGGCCAGCGCGATCCGGATCGGGCTCGTGCCGCGGATGGCGCTCCCGCGGATCGTCTCCGCCGGCAACGTCGCGGGCGAGGGGGCGAAGATCGCCGCGCTCAGCCTCCGCGAGCGCGCGGAGGCCGAGGCGATCGTGCGCGAGGTCCGCTACGTCGAGCTGTCCGGGCGGACCGACTTCAACGACCGCTTCATCGACCAGCTCGCCTTCCCGGGATGACCAGCACCGCCGTGATCGCCTGCGGGGCGCTCGCCGCCGACGTGCGGCGGATCGCGGGGCGGCGCGGCTGGGACGTCGACGTCCACCCGGTCCCCGCGCTGCTGCACAACCGGCCCGAGCGGATCGCGCCCGCGGTGGCGGCGGAGCTCGAGCGGCTGCGCGGCCGCTACGACCGCGTCGCCGTCGCCTACGCCGACTGCGGCACCTACGGCGCGCTCGACGCCGCGCTGGGCGACGTCCCGCGGCTCGCCGGCGACCACTGCTACGACGTGCTCGCGCGCGCCGAGGTCCGCGCCGCGCTGGCCGAGGAGCCCGGCACCTACCTGCTGACCGACTTCCTCGCGCGCACGTTCGAGCACACGGTCTGGCGCGAGCTGGGGCTCGACCGCCATCCCGATCTGCGCGACGCCTACTTCGGCCACTACACGCGCGTCGTCTGGCTCGCGCAGCGCGCCGACGCCCGCCACCCGCGCGGCGGCCGAGCGGGCGGCGGCGCGGCTCGGCCTCCCGCTGATCGTCCGCGCGGCCGGCGACGGCGGCCTCGAGCGCGGGCTCGAGGCGCTCGTCGCCTAGGCCTCAGCGACCTCAACGCAGCAACGGGTCCGGATGGGCGCCCTCGCGCTGCGTTGATGTCGTATGACGACGCCAACGCAGCACGCCCAGCCGGAATCCGCGCCCTTGCTGCGTTGATGTCGTGACTACTTCGTCGGGACGATGCGGAGGTAGGGGAGCGGCGACTCCCAGCCGTCCGGGTAGCGCTCCTTGGCCTGCTCGTCGCTGACCGAGCCGGCGATGATCGCGTCGTCGCCCGGCCGCCACTGCGCCGGCGTCGCGAGCTGCTGCGTCGCGGTGAGCTGGAGCGAGTCGATCACGCGCAGGACCTCGTCGAAGTTGCGGCCGGTCGTCATCGGATAGATGAGGATCAGCTTGATCTTCTTGTCGGGGCCGACCACGAAGACGTTGCGCAGCGTGGCGTTCTGGGCGGGCGTGCGCGCGGTCGGGTCGCCCTCGACGTCGGCCGGGAGCATCCCGTAGGCCTTCGCGATCGAGTGGTCGGTGTCCGCGATCAGCGGATAGTTCGGGGCGGTGCCCTGGCTGGACTCGATGTCCTTCGCCCACTGCTCGTGGTTGTCGGTGGGATCGACCGAGAGCCCGGCGATCTTCACGCCGCGCTTGTCGAACTCCGGCTTGATCGAGGCCATGTAGCCGAGCTCCGTCGTGCACACCGGCGTGAAGTCGCGCGGGTGCGAGAACAGGACGGCCCAGCTGTCGCCGATCCAGTCGTGGAACGAGATCTCGCCCTCGGTGCTCTGGGCGGTGAAGTCGGGCGCGGTGTCGCCGATCGTGAGTGCCATTGGTTCTCCTCGGTCGTAAAGGCTTCCTCCATAATACCGATCAGGTATCCCGGTTTTCCCTGCGGGGTCGACCATCGGACGTACTTGTCCGATCAGGTCGACAGTGCCCGACCAGGGTCGCGGCTAGTGGTGCGCGTGGTGCCCGTGCCGGTGGCGCGGGCGGTGCGGCCGCGGCGCCTCGGGCAGGTCCCCGATCGCGCGGAAGCCCTCGCTGATCGCGCTGTGCGTGTAGGCCATCGCGCCCGAGTCGCTGTTCGCGATCGACACGTTCCGGAACGGCACGCGCCCGCGCACCTGCGGCTGGTTCGCCACCGGCCCGTAGACCGACGGGTCCCAGACCGAGGTGAGCTCGTGCGCGTAGCCGTAGTTCCAGCGGTTGATCGTCAGCGAGTGCAGGTCGCGCTCGGGGTCGAAGTCGCCGCCGGACTTGTTGACGCTCCGGTCGATCACGTCGTAGAGCGCGCCCTCGAGGTCCGCGAAGCTCATCGCGAACAGCTGCTCGCGGCCCGACTCGTAGGCGGCGATCTGCGGCACGCGCAGCGGGTCGTTCGGGACCACGGTGAACGTGAGCGACGCCGGCGCCGCCGGCGGCTCGTTCGGCGTCGGCCCGTACGCGCTGCCGAAGCGCGCGCCGGCGCTGATCGAGGTGCTGTCCCAGAACAGGCTCTTGCCGCGCGGGCTGACCGAGCTGATCCTGGCGTCGGCCCACGCCTGCCAGTTGTTCAGCACGCCGCGGCCGTAGATCAGCGGCACCTTGCGGGCGTAGCAGAGGTCGTCGACCTGGCGCCGCGGCAGCCCGTCGACCAGGTGCGCGGTGACGCGGTTCCAGCACGCCATGACGACGTGCGACCCGCGGACGCGGAACCCGACCGGCTTGCCGCTGCCGCCGACCGGCGTGTAGACGACCTCGGCGTGGCGATCGCCGCGGCCCGCGGCCTTGACGTTCGTGACGAGGCAGTTGAGCCGGATCCGGACCGTGTTGCCCGGCCGGTCGAGCTGCGTGTAGTCGCACGGCGCCTTGACGATGTTCTCCTGGTTCGGCCGCCCGCCGTCGACGTCCGGGAACGCCGCCGGGATCAGCTTCGAGACGAGCAGCCGGAGCAGCGACGTGTTGCCGTCCGGCCACGCCCGCGACGGCTCGGAGTCGACCATGTTGTCCATCTGCGGCGTGCGCCCGACGCCGGGGAACGTCAGCCCCTCGGTGTCGGGCAGCCCGAGGCCGTCGAAGCCGGGCTGGCCGAGCATCCAGCAGTCGGCGGCGCTGACCGCCTGGGCGCCCGCGCCGAGCAGCCCGTGCGACGAGCGCTGGTACTGGACGATCGCCTCCTCCGGCGCGCCGACGTAGGTCTTGAGGTACTGCTTGTAGGTGATCCGCGTGAGCAGCTGGAGCTTCTGGTCGGTCGTCAGCGGCCCGTGCTTGGCGGAGAGCCAGTCGGTCGTCGTGTCGGTCTGGATCCGCACGATCGCGTCCTTGGCCGCCTGCGAGTAGGGCAGCCGGTTGACGAACGCCGTCCAGCCCTCGGGCGTGTTCGGCTCGGTCGTGTTGTTGCGGTTCTGGGCCAGCGTGTCCGCGCCCCAGTCGGCGGCCGGGAACAGCAGCATCTGCCGCAGCCCGTAGGACGTGGGGATCCCGGGCGCCGTGCTGCTCGGGAAGTTGTCGATGTCGACGCCGCAGAAGTCGAGCATGTCGAGCGCCGGCTGCCCGTAGGAGCCGGGGATGTCGAGCAGGCTGCCGGCGGGCTGGTCCCAGGCGCCGATGCTGTCGAGGTTGACCGTCCCGCCGTTGCGCAGGATCGTCACGTCGGCGCCGCCGGCCGCGGCGTTCGGGACGTGGAACTCGTTGCGGTGCGAGTGGCCGCCGAAGTCGGGCAGCGGATCGAGGAGCAGGACCTTCTTGTCCGCTCCGAAGCGGTCCCGGTAGAACTTCGCCGCCGCGAGGCCGCTCGCCCCGGCGCCGACGATGACGCAGTCGTAGCACTCGCCCTCGTCGACGACGTGCGCGACCTTGACGCCCGGGCCGCCGCGCGAGGAGTGGCGGGCGGCGGCGTCCGCGTCCGGCTTGCCGTCGATCTTGTAGATCTTCTCGATGACGTGGTCCGGCTCGCCGGTCAGGCCGGTGGCGGTCGGCGGGTAGTAGCCGGGCGGGAGCGTCGGGGGCTGCGGGCGCCCGCCGTGGGCGGCGGCGAGCGCGGCCTCGGCGCCGGTCAGGTGCGGCGCGGCAGCGGCGGCGGCGAGCCCGGCGGCGCTGATCGCCACGCCGTCGAGGAAGTCGCGGCGGCTGATCCCGTCCTGCTTGCCCTCGCCCTTACCCGCCATCCCCGGCCCCCTCTAGCAGTGTTCGGATTTCAGGCAGCCTGTCTGGCGGCAGCGCCCCAGGGCAATCGCCGCGGCGTACAACGATCCGCGCGCCCGACCTGCCGATCCGTCAGGCGGTGGCGCGGACCTGGTCCTCGAGCCCGAGCTCGGCGATCGCCGCCTCGCGGAGCTTGTACTTCTGGATCTTGCCGGTGACGGTCATCGGGAACGCGTCGGTGAAGCGCACGTAGCGCGGGACCTTGAAGTGGGCGATCTGCCCGCGGCAGAACTCGCGGATGTCCTCCTCGCCCGCCACCGCGCCCTCGCGCAGGGTGACCCACGCCACCAGCTCCTCGCCGTAGCGGGCGTCGGGCACCCCGACGACCTGCACGTCGGCGACGTCCGGATGGCCGTAGAGGAACTCCTCGACCTCGCGCGGGTACACGTTCTCGCCGCCGCGGATGACCATGTCCTTGATCCGCCCGACGATGTTCACGTAGCCGTCCGCGTCCATCGTCGCGAGGTCGCCGGTGTGCATCCAGCCGTCGCGGTCGATCGCCTCGGCCGTGCGCTCGGGGTCGTCCCAGTAGCCGGACATGACGCTGTACCCGCGCGTGCACAGCTCGCCCGACTCGCCGCGCCCGACGACCGCGCCGCGCGCGTCGACGATCTGCACCTCGACGTGCGGATGGACGCGGCCGACGGTGCCGACGCGCTTCTCGAGCGGATCGTCGGCGCCCGTCTGCGTCGACACCGGCGACGTCTCGGTCATGCCGTACGCGATCGTCACCGCGCCCATGTGCATGTCGGCGATCACGCGCTTCATCACCTCGACCGGGCACGGCGAGCCGGCCATGATCCCGGTCCGCAGCGAGGACAGGTCGTGGTCCGCGAAGGACGGATGCCCGAGCTCGGCGATGAACATCGTCGGCACGCCGTAGAGCGACGTGCAGCGCTCCTCGGCGATCGGCGGCGAGCGTCGCCTCCGGCTCGAACGCCGCGCCGCGGGGATGACCATGCACGCGCCGTGGGCGACCGCGCCGAGGTTGCCCATGACCATGCCGAAGCAGTGGTAGAAGGGCACCGGGATGCAGACGCGGTCCTCCGGCCCGTAGCCGCAGGCGGCGCCGACCAGGTAGCCGTTGTTGAGGATGTTGCGGTGCGAGAGCGTCGCGCCCTTCGGGGCGCCGGTCGTGCCGCTCGTGTACTGGATGTTGATCGGGTCGGACGGGGAGAGCGCGGCCTCGCGCGCGGCGAGCGTGTCCGCCTCCACCTCGCCGGCGCGGGCGAGCAGCGCGTCCCACTCCGCGCCGCCGAGCCAGAACACGTCGGCCAGCGCGGGCAGCTCCGGCCGGACCTCGTCGACCATCGCGACGTAGTCCGACGACTTGAACGCGCGCGCCGCGATCAGCGCCCGGCAGCCCGACTGGGCGAGCGCGTAGCGCAGCTCCGTCGTCCGGTACGCCGGGTTGATGTTCACCAGCACCGCGCCGATCCGGGCGGTGGCGAACTGGGTCAGCACCCACTCGGCGCAGTTCGGCGCCCAGATCCCGATCCGGTCGCCCTGCTCGACGCCGAGCGCGAGCAGCGCGCAGGCGAGCCGGTCGGACGCCGCGTCCAGCTCCGCATAGCTCAGGCGGATGCCCTGGTGGCGGGCGACGAGCGCCTCGCGGTCGCCCTGCGCCGCCGCGACGCGCCGGAGCACGGCGCCGATCGTCTCCTCGAGCAGAGGCGGCTCGCTCGGTCCGGCGGCGTGGCTCGGCGGCATCGCTTCCTCCCTCGGGGTGGTCGCTGTCCGCGACCATACCTGCGATGCCCGCGCCCGACCGGCGACTTCAGCGCCTCACGCTCGCGGCCATGTGCCTCGGGCAGGGGATGATCCTGCTCGACAACACGATCGTGAACGTCGCGCTCCCGTCGATCCAGGCCGAGCTCGGCGTCACGCCGGGCAACCTCGAGTGGGTCGTCAACGCCTACGTGCTCGCGCTCGCCGCGCTGATCCTCGTCGGCGGGACGCTCGGCGACCGGTTCGGGCGCCGGCGCGTGTTCGTGACCGGGCTCGCCGTGTTCACGGCGGGCTCGGCGGCCTGCGCGCTGTCGGTCGACGACCCGCAGCTGATCGCGTTCCGCGCGATCCAGGGCGCCGGCGCCGCGCTGATGGCGCCGCTCGCCCTCTCGATCATCGTCGACGCCTACCCCGACCAGCGGCAGCGCACCGGCGCGATCGGGATCTGGGCGGCCGCCGCCGGGCTCGGCTTCAGCGCGGGCCCGATCATCGGCGGGGTGCTGATCGAGCTGTTCGACTGGTCGGCGATCTTCTGGGTCAACGTGCCCGCCGGGATCGTGACCGGGGTGCTGACGCTGGCGGTGGTGCGCGAGTCGCGCAACCCGGACGCACGCCGGCTCGACCCGCTCGGGGCGGCGCTCGCCGCGGCCGCGATGTTCCTGCTCACCTTCGCGCTGATCGGGACGAACGAGCACCCGTGGGGCTCGGCGCGGACGATCGCCCTGCTCGCCGCCGCCGCGCTGCTGCTCGCCGCCTTCCTCGCCTGGCAGCGGCGCGCGCCGGCGCCGATGATCGAGCTCGGCCTGTTCCGCTCGCGCACGTTCGTCACCGGCTCGGTCGTCTACGGGCTCGCCTACCTGTCGCTGGCCGGGATGTTCTTCTTCATCACGCTCTACCTCCAGAACGTGCGCGGGTGGACGGCGCTCGAGACCGGGCTCTCGTGGATCCCGCTCAACGTGCCGTTCCTCATCGTGTCGCCGTTCGCGGGGCGGATCGTCCGCGCGTTCGGCAGCGCCGCCACCTGCACGGTCGGCGCGCTCCTCGCCGCCGCCGGCCTGGGCACGCTCGCGGCGATCGGGATCGGCGCCCCGTACGGGCAGCTCGCGGCCGGCTTCGTGCTGCTCGGGCTCGGCTACGGGCTGCTCGCGCCCGCCGTCCCGGCCGCGACGATGGGGGCGGTGCCGGCCGCCCACGCCGGCGTCGGCTCGGGGATCCTCAACGCGTCGCGCCAGCTCGCGGCGGCCGCCGGGCTCGCGATCCTCGGGTCGATCGGCGTCGCCGCGGTCGCGCGCTCGTGGTCGGGACCGGACTCGGTGCTCCAGCAGGTCGCCGGCGGCGAGGTCGCCGCCGGGCACCACGCGTTCATGGCCGGGCTCCACGCCGGACTGTGGACCGCCACCGCCGCGCTGCTCGCGGCGGCCGCGCTCGCCGTCATCGGGCTTCGTCGTCCCGCGCCGCGATGAGCGGCGCGCGCCTGCGCGGCGTCCATCCAGATCTCCCAGCGGCCCGAGGCGGCGTTGCGCTCGTCGAGGAAGCGGTAGGGCCGCCGGCCGCCGAACTCGAGCTGCCGCATCCGGCCCGCGCCGCCGAGCACGGAGGCGATCCGGCGGTGCGGCCAGCCGAGCTCGTCCTCGACGGCCGGGAACGGCCGCGGGCGGTCCGGCGCGGCCGCGAGCACACACAAAAGATCTCGCATTAAGGGAGTCGCGCGATCGTAGAACCGCGCGACCTCGGAGGGGTTGCCCATCGCATTGTCGGCACGGTGCTGGCTTGACTTGCCTTGCACTGCCACGATTGAATCGAAAGGGGTCGAATGGAGCATCCCAAGGAATCCGGCATCAGCCGGCGACAACTGCTGCGCAGATCGGCCGGTGCCGCCGCCGGTCTCGGTGTCGCGGGCGTCCTCGCCGGCTGTGAGAACACGACGACGCCGATCGGCGCCGAGACCGCGGCCGGTCAGACGTCCGGCGCGGCCGCCGAGCTGGTCGTCCCGAAGCCGCTCGGCCCGGCCGGGCTGCCGCTGCCGCGCCCCGACAACTCGGTCACCTGGGCGATCACCGACGACAACAAGCCGATCGCCGACGGCGTCAAGCCCGAGGCCGGCCCGCTCAAGATCTACAACTACGCCGACTACATCGATCCGGCGACGGTCAAGAAGTTCCAGAAGCAGTTCAACACGAAGGTCCAGATCGCGACGTACAACTCGGCCGACGAGGCGACGGCGAAGCTCGCCTCCGGCGCGGTCGAGTTCGACCTGGTCATGGGCCTGAGCGGCTCGAACATCGTCAACCTGATCGCGCAGAAGCTGCTCAAGCCGCTCAACCACTCGTACCTGCCGAACCTCGAGAAGAACATCTGGCCCGAGCTGGCCGACCCGTTCTACGACCGCGGCGCGCGCTACACCGTCCCGTACGTCGTCTGGATGGACGGCATCGGCTGGCGCAACGACAAGGTCTCCCAGGACGTCGCCGCCATGGACGTGCCGTGGGACATCTTCTGGGAGTCGGAGGCGTACCGCGGGCGGGTGGGCATCCTCGACGACCGCCGTGACGCGCTCAGCATGCCGATGCAGCGCGACGCGATGCACAAGGGCGTCCGCCCGGACCTCAACACCGAGGACCAGGCGGTGATCGACAAGGCGCAGCGCGAGCTGTCCGCGCTGGGCCCGATCTCCAACCCGAAGGTCACGATCACCGACTACCAGACGCTGCCCGAGGGCAAGACGGTGCTCCACCACTCGTGGTCGGGCGACCTGCTCGGCGCCGCCTTCTACTACATGCCCAAGGGCGTCCCGCCGACCGTGCTCTCGTTCTGGGGCCCGGACTCCAACGGCGTGGTCCAGAACGACTTCTTCTGCATCGGGAAGTCGTCGAAGAGCCCGGCGCTCGCGCACGAGTTCATCAACTTCTTCCTCGACGAGAAGAACGCCTACGACAACTTCATCAACTACACCGGGTACACGCCGCCGCAGAAGAACATCGACGCGGAGGCGCTGATCAAGTCGGGCGCCATCCCGGACACGCTGGAGCAGGCGGTCGTCCGGCCCGACCAGTTCGCCGCGAACCAGGAGCTGCTGCAGCTGAGCGTCAAGGGCCAGCAGTACTGGGACAACGCCTGGTCGAAGTTCAAGGCTGGTTGATGGGATCCCGCTGGACGTGGCGCCTGCTCGCGCTGCCCGGCGTCGCGTGGTTGTCGGTCTTCTTCCTCGCGGCGTTCTACGCGGTGGTGGCCGTCGCGTTCGGCAACCAGGACACGCTCTCGAACCCGGTCCCGTACTGGAACCCGCTGGACTGGAACGTCGGCTACGTCCTCGAGGTGCTCGAGAACCTGTGGAACGGCGACCAGTACCTCACGGTCTCGCTCCGCACGATCGAGTTCGTCGTGATCGCGGTCGGCCTCTCGCTCCTGATCGGCTACCCGGTGGCGTACTTCACGGCCCGTCACGCCGGGCGCTGGAAGGGCATCGTCCTGCTCGCGCTGATCCTGCCGCTCTGGATCAACTACCTGATGCGGATGCTGGCCTGGATCAACCTGCTCGCGCCCGACGGCATCGGCTCCAGGCTGCTGCACACGTTCGGGATCGAGAAGCTGTTCCTGACCCTGGGGCTGCTCAGCGAGCCCGGCGGCTGGCTCAACGGCCAGCCGTCCACGGTCATCCTCGCGCTCGTCTACGGCTACATCCCGTTCTTCATCCTGCCGCTGTTCGTCGCGATCGACCGGATCGACAAGCGCCAGATCGAGGCGGCGCGCGATCTCGGCGCCAGCCCGCTGAGCGCGTTCCTGCGCGTGACGCTGCCGCTGTCGGTGCCGGGGATCCTCGCCGGCGCGGTCCTGATCTCGCTGCCGATGTTCGGCGACTACTACACCGCCGACCTCGTGTCGGCGTCGACGCAGACGAACATGATCGGCAACCAGATCGACGAGTTCATGCGCCAGGGCTCGGAGAAGGTGACCGGCGCGGTGCTGACGCTGCTGCTCTCGTCGTTCCTGCTCGTGCTGATGTTCTACTACCTGCGCACGACCCGCCAGGCGGGGACGAGCGCCCAGACGACCGCATGACCTGGCTGCGCAATCCGTGGGGCAAGCCGCGCTGGCTCGCGCTGATCACCGGCATCTACGTGCTGTGGGCGGTGGTGCCCGTGCTGATCGCGATCGCGTTCGCCTTCAACGCGGGACGCTCGCGGACGACCTGGCAGGGCTTCTCGCTCCGCTGGTTCACGGGCGAGACGGGCAGCGTCCTGCACGACCCGGCGCTGCGCGACGCGCTCGAGCACACGCTGCTGCTCGCCGTGATCTGCGTGGCGATCGCGGTGCCGCTCGGCGTCGCGCTCGCGCTCGGGCTGCAGCGCTGGCGCGGGCGTGGCTCCGGCTCGGTGAACTCGCTGATGCTGCTGCCGCTCGTGACGCCCGAGATCGTCATGGGCGTCGCGCTGCTGCTGCTCTTCCTGCGCGTCTTCCCCGGCATCGGGCTGGGGACCGAGGCGCAGGCGATCGGGCAGGTGACGTTCACGCTGTCCTACGTGGTCGTGATCGTCCGCGGCCGGCTCGTCTCGATCGGGCCCGAGTACGAGGAGGCGGCGGCCGACCTCGGGGCGCCGCCGCGCGACCAGCTCTTCCGCGTGCTGCTGCCGCTGCTCGCCCCGGCGATCGTGGCCAGCGCCGCGGTCGCGTTCGCGATCTCGATCGACGACTTCGTCGTCACCCAGTACCTGTCGAGCGACGCGAGCACGACCACCGTCTCGATGCTGCTCTACTCGAACGCGCGCGGCGCACCGACGCCCGCGCTGAACGCGATCGCTACCGTCGGGCTGGTGATCACGCTGGCGACACTCGCCGCCGCCTTCTTCGTCTACCGTCGCTTCGCGGGCGGCAAGGAAGCCACCTCGCTCGCCACCCTGGAGGTCTGACATGCCCGGTGAGATCCAGCTCGAGGAACTGACGAAGGCGTTCGGCGAGCACATGGCCGTCGCCGGCATCGACGTCGAGATGCCGCCCGGCGAGTTCTTCACGCTGCTCGGGCCGTCGGGCTGCGGCAAGACCACGACGCTGCGGATGATCGCCGGCTTCGAGCGGCCGACGAGCGGGCGGATCCTGCTCGACGGCAACGACGTCGCGAACACGCCGCCGCATCAGCGCAACGTCAACACGGTGTTCCAGAGCTACGCGCTGTTCCCGCATCTCGACGTCGCCAAGAACGTCGCCTTCGGGCTCAAGTACCACAAGCTGGGCAAGGAGGAGCGGGCCAAGCGGGTGGGGGAGGCGCTCGAGCTCGTCAACCTGACCGAGTACGCGCACCGCAAGGCCGACCAGCTCTCCGGCGGCCAGCAGCAGCGCGTCGCGCTCGCCCGCGCGCTCGTGCTGCGCCCGCGCGTGCTGCTGCTCGACGAGCCGCTCGGCGCGCTCGACGCGCAGCTGCGCAAGAACCTCCAGGTCGAGCTCAAGGCGCTGCAGGCCGAGCTCGGCATCACGTTCGTGTTCGTCACCCACGATCAGGAGGAGGCGCTCACGATGAGCGACCGGATCGCGGTGATGAACAAGGGCCTCGTCGAGCAGGCGGCCTCGCCGAAGGCGATCTACGAGGAGCCGGAGACGGTGTTCGTCGCCGACTTCCTCGGCGTGTCGAACCTGCTCGCCGCCGAGGCGATCGGGAACGAGGGCGCGGCGTGCGCCGTCCGCATCGGCGACCGCGTGTTCCGCTGCCGCCAGGGCGAGCTCGACGCGCGCGGCGAGGTCAAGGTGATGATCCGGCCCGAGCGGATCGGCGATCGAGCCGCACGAGAACGCGGGCGAGGAGCGCCTGCCCGGGATCGTCGAGCGCTCCGTCTTCCTCGGCGGCTCGCACGAGGTGCACGTGCGCGTGCTCGGCGGCGAGCTGCTCAAGACGATGGTCGCGAACGACGGCCGCGACGCTCGGCGTGTCGCTCGAGCCGGGCGCCGCGGTGAGCCTGCACCTGCCGCCCGAGGCGCTGCGGGTGCTGCGGCCGAGCGAGTCGGCGACGGAGCAGGCCGGGATCGAGGAGGAGACGCTCAAGGTCCATGCGCCCGACGAGCCGCAGCCGGCGCCTGTGCCTCCCGGCCCGCCGCCGGTCTAGCGCGGCACGCAGCTCACGGATAGGACATGAGCAGCGCGTAGTGCGCGCTCGGCAGCCCCTGGTACAGGTGGGCCACGTCGCCGGGGAACGTGACGAGGTCGCCGGCCTCGAGCTCGACCGGGCCTGAGGCCGGGCCGACCCGCAGCGCGCCCTCGACGACCAGCAGGTGCTCGATCACGCCCGCGTGGTGCGGGTCGGCGTTGCGCGGCTCCGGGCCGATGTCCATCGCGTAGAGCTCGAACGTCCCGCGCCGGTGCGACGCGGTCAGCAGGCGCCCGATCTGCGCGGTCTCGGCCGACCGGACCACCGGCTGCTCGGAGGCGCGGACGATGCGGAGCGCCGGGCCCTCCTCCTCGACGAGCCGGCCGAACGGGACGCGCAGCGCGGCCGCGATCGCCCACAGCGTCTCGACGCTCGGGTTGCCCCGGCCCGACTCGAGTTGCGCGAGCGTCGACTTGCCGAGCCCCGCCTCCGCGGCGAGGTCGGCCAGCGTCAGACCGGCCTGCTGCCGGAGCCGGCGGATGTTCGTCGCGACCGTGCCGACGAAGAGTTCTACTTCATTGGACAAAGTTCCACTCCTGTGGCACCATGTCCATCATGATGGAATCAAACGCCATCAACGTGGACCGTACCATGCTGGGCGGCGCGCGCGACGTCGCGCCGATCGCGTTCGCGGCGCTCGTCATCGGCGTCTCGTTCGGGATCCTCGCCCGCGACGCCGGCATGGGCGTCGTGGCGCCGATCGTCATGTCGCTCACGACGTTCGCCGGCTCGGCCCAGATGGCCGCCGCGACCGTCATGCACGACGGCGGCGCGGTCGCCGCCGCCGTGGCCGCGGCGGTGCTGCTCAACCTCCGCTACGTCGCGATCGGCGTCTCGGTCGCGCCGTCGCTGCGCGGCCGGCGCGCCCGCCGGCTCGCGGAGTCGCAGCTCGCCACCGACGAGTCGTGGGCGATCTCCCAGGACCGCGGCCGCGTCAACCGCGAGCGGCTGATCGGCGCCGGGCTCGTCCTGCTCGTCGCGTGGACGACCGGCACCGTCGCCGGCGCGGTCGGCGGGAGCGCGCTCGGCGACCCGGCCACGTACGGCTTCGACGCGATGTTCCCCGCGCTCTTCCTCGCGCTGCTCGTCGGCCAGCTCGGCGACGGCCGCGCGCGCGCCGCGGCGCTGACCGGGGCGCTGATCGCGCTCGCGCTCACCCCGGTCGCGCCGCCCGGGATCCCGATCGTGGCCGCCGCGGCGGGCGCGCTCATCGCCCTGCGGCCGGAGCGCCGGGCATGAGCACGACGTGGCTGATCGTCGTGCTCGTCGGCGCCGCCACCGTGGCGCTCAAGGGGCTCGCGCCCGTCCTGCTCGGCGAGCGCGAGCTGCCGGCGCCGCTCGCGCGCGTCAGCGGCGCGCTCGCGCCGGCGCTGCTCGCCGCGCTCGTCGTCGTCCAGACCGTGGGCGACGGTCAGGCGCTGAGCGTCGACCCGCGCGTCGCCGGGGTCGCCGCCGCCGCGGTCGCGCTGCTGCTGCGGGCGCCGCTGCTCGTCGTGCTGGTCGCGTCGGCCGGCGTCGCCGCGACGGTCAACGCGCTGACCTGAGGCTCAGCCGGCGACGGCGGCCGGCGCGACCTCGCGCAGGCGCTCGTTGCGCGGGTCGAACCGCGGCTCCGACGCGACCGTCGCCGCATGCCGCTCGCCCTCGGCGTAGACGCTGAGCACGGTGCCGACCTCGGCGCGCTCGACCGGCAGGTAGCCGTAGGCGATGCTCTCGCCGACGCTCGCGCCGAGCGCGGCGCTCGTGACGTAGCCGACCGCCGCGTCGCCGTCGAGGATCGGCTCCTTGCCGACCAGCACGACCGACGGGTCGTCGAGCACGAGGCAGCGCAGCCGCCGCCGGACGCCCGCCTCCTTGACCCGGGCGAGCGTCTCGCGGCCGCTGAACGGACCCTTGTCGAGCTTGACCACCCACCCGAGCCCGGCCTCGTACGGGTCGTGCTCCTCGTCGATGTCCGCGCCCCAGAGCCGGTAGCCCTTCTCGAGCCGCAGCGAGTCGTAGGCCGCGCCGCCGCACGCGACCGCGCCGAGCGGCGCGCCCGCCTGCCACAGCAGGTCCCACAGCGCGAGCCCGAACTCGGTCGGCGCGTAGATCTCCCAGCCGAGCTCCCCGACGTAGGAGATCCGCAGCATCCGCACCGGGACCGGGCCGAGGTGGAGGTCCTGCGCGGTCATGTAGGGGAACGCCGCGTTGGACACGTCCGCGTCGGCGAGGCCGGCGACGAGGTCGCGCGCCCGCGGGCCCCAGACGCCGATCGTGCACAGCCCGGAGGTCTTGTCCTCGAGCTGGACGGAGCCGTCCCACGGCAGGTGGCGCGTCATCCACGCGATGTCGTGCCGGCCGACCGCGCCGCCCGTGACGACGAGGAACGTCTCGCGGCCCGGTGCGCGTGATCGTGAGGTCGCACATGATCCCGCCGCGCGGCGCGCACATGGCGGTGTAGACGATCGTGCCCACCGGCCGGTCGACGTCGTTCGCGGCGAGGCCCGAGAGGAAGGCGAGCGCGCCCGGGCCGCGGACCTCGACCTTGGTGAACGGCGTGAGGTCGAACAGGCCCACCCGCTCGCGGCAGGCGCGGTGCTCGGCCGCGGCGATCGGCGACCAGTCGCGCGCCGGCCAGGCGTGGCGCGGCAGCACGTCGCCGGGATCGAGCTCCGCGTTGGCCTCGAACCACTGCGGCCGCTCCCAGCCGGCGCTCTCGAAGCAGTGCGCGCCGAGCTCGAGCTGGCGCGGGTACAGCGGCGTCCGGCGCAGCAGCCGGACCTGCTCCTGCTGCTGGCGCGGGTGCAGCACGTCGTAGACCTCGCGGTACTGCTGCGCGCCGCGCAGCCGCGCGTAGGCGCGGCTCAGCCCGTGCGTGTCGAAGCGCTGCGGGTCGCACTCGTGCAGGTCGGTGCGGACGTCGCCGCGCACGATCAGCTCGGCGAGCGCGCGGCCCGCGCCGCCGGAGTGCGTGACCCAGATCGCCTCGCACAGCCACAGCCCGCGGGCGGCGGCCGCCTCGCCGATCAGCGGCATGCCGTCGGGGGTGAACGACATCAGCCCGTCGAAGCTGCGTGCCAGCGGCGCCCGGCCGACGGCGGGCAGCAGCCGGTCGGTCTCCGCCGCGGCGCGGGCGAAGTCCTCCGGCGTGAACGGCAGCATCGACGGCTGCCCGGGCCCGCCGGGCGCGGCGATCTCCCACGGCTCGACCAGCCGCGGCTCGTGGTCGTAGTTGCCGATCCCGTACGCGTCGCCGACCTGGCGGAAGTACAGGTCGGCGTCCTGGTGGCGCAGGATCGGGTGGACGACCTCGCGCGTCTCGCCGGCCAGCTCGGGCAGCGGATCGGTCACCGCGTACTGGTGCAGGACGGGGACGAGCGGGAGCCGGACGCCGGCGAGCCGGGCGACCTTCGGGCCCCAGATCCCCGCGGCGAGCACGACCGCCGACGTCCGGATCGTGCCCAGCGCGGTGTGGACGGCGCGGACCGCGCCGCGCTCGATCTCGAAGCCGGTGACCTCGCAGCCGCCGTAGGCGTCGACGCCGGCGGCGGTCGCCATCGCCTCGGCCGCGCGCAGCGCCTTGGCGATCCCGTCGGTCGGGGTGTGCAGCCCGCCGAGGATCCGCTCCGGGTCGATCAGCGGGACGAGCGCCTGCACCTGCCCGGGCTCGAGCAGCGCGGCGGGCAGCCCGTAGGACTGCGTGCGGCCGTAGCGCCGGTGCAGCTCGTCCCAGCGCTCCGGCGTGGCGGCGACCTCGATCCCGCCGACGCCGTGGAAGCAGCCGAGCGCGGCGAACAGGTCGACCGTCTCCTGCGCGAACCGCGTCATCGTCCGCGACGGGTTGTGCTGGAACACGAGCCCCGGCGCGTGCGACGTGGACCCGCCGGTCTCCCACAGCGGGCCCTGGTCGACGAGCACGACGTCGTCGCGGCCGAGCTGCGCGAGGTGGTAGGCGACCGAGGCGCCGGCGACGCCGCCGCCGATGATCACGATGCCGGCCGACTCCGGTACGCGGGGGACGCTCACGACGTGTGATATATCACACCCGTGGCGCGCTCCCGGTACGACTTCGTGATCGTCGGCGGAGGGTCCGCGGGCTGCGCGCTCGCCAACCGCCTGTCGGCCGATCCCGCCCACCGGGTGCTCGTGCTCGAAGCGGGTCGCGGCGACCCGCCGTGGGACGTCTTCGTCCACATGCCGGCGGCGCTCGCGTTCCCGATCGGCAGCCGCTTCTACGACTGGCGCTACGAGTCCGAGCCCGAGCCGCACATGCACGACCGCCGCATCTTCCACGCCCGCGGGAAGCTGCTCGGCGGATCGAGCTCGATCAACGGGATGATCTTCCAGCGCGGCAACCCGCTGGACTTCGAGCGCTGGGCCGTCGGACCCGGGGATGGAGACCTGGGACCACGCCCACTGCCTGCCGTACTTCAAGCGGATGGAGACCTGCCTCGCGGCCGCGGCGGACGACCCGTTCCGCGGCCACGACGGGCCGCTCGTGCTCGAGCGCGGCCCGGCGCGCGGCCCGCTCTTCGACGCGTTCTTCGCCGCGGTCCAGGAGGCCGGCTACCCGCTGACCGAGGACGTCAACGGCTACCGCCAGGAGGGCTTCGCGAAGTTCGACCGCAACGTCCACCGCGGGCGCCGGCTGTCGGCCGCGCGCGCGTACCTGCACCCGGTCATGGGCCGCCCGAACCTCGACGTGGTCACGCACGCGCCGGTGACCCGGATCCGGATCGAGGACGGGCGGGCGACCGGCGTCGAGGTCGCCCGGCGCGGCGGCCGCGGGATCCGCCGGATCGACGCCGGCGAGGTGATCCTGTGCGGCGGCGCGATCAACTCGCCGCAGCTGCTCCAGCTCTCCGGGGTCGGCGCGGCGGACGAGCTGCGCGCGCTGGACGTGAAGGTCCACGCCGATCTCCCCGGCGTGGGGGAGAACCTGCAGGACCACCTCGAGGTCTACGTGCAGCACGCCGCCACCCAGCCGGTGACGATGGCGCCGCACTTCCGCATGTCCGCGCGGCCGAAGGTCGGGCTCGAGTGGCTCCTGCGCAAGAGCGGCCCGGGCGCCACGAACCACTTCGAGGCGGGCGGCTTCGTGCGCTCGAACGACGACGTCGCCTACCCGAACCTGATGTACCACTTCCTGCCGATCGCGGTCCGCTACGACGGCACGCTGCCCGAGGGCGGCGGCGGGCACGGCTACCAGGTCCACGTCGGCCCGATGTACTCCGATGCGCGCGGGACCTGCAAGATCGTCTCGAAGGACCCCCGGCGCAAGCCGGCGCTGCGGTTCAACTACCTCTCGACGGACCAGGACCGGCGCGAGTGGGTGGAGGCGATCCGCGTGACCCGGCGGATCCTCGGCGCGCCCGCGTTCGCGCCGTTCAGCGGCGGCGAGCTCTCGCCCGGCCCCGGCGTCGAGTCCGACGCGGAGATCCTCGACTGGGTCGCGCGCGACGCCGAGACGGCGCTGCACCCGTCGTGCACGGCGAAGCTGGGGACCGGCGCGGACGCGGTCGTCGACCCGCGCACGATGGGCGTCCACGGGCTGCGCGGGCTGCGCGTCGTCGACGCCTCGGTGTTCCCCTACGTGACCAACGGCAACATCTACGCGCCGACGATGATGACCGCCGAGAAGGCCGCCGACCTGATCCTCGGCAACACGCCGCTGGCGCCCGAGCCGGTCCCGTTCTACCGCCACGGGCACGCGGAGGCGGCGGCCGCCGCACCCCGCTAGCCCCCATGCGGGATGCCCGCGCGCGGGGCAGACGCGGCGGGAGGCGGCGGCGAGGATGGTCGATGACGCCCCCCCGGACCCGGGAGCGCTGAAGTGGACGAGATGTGCGCCCGCCGGGCGTTGCGCACGGGGACCGGCCGTAGCTCTCCTCGACGAGCCGGTTCCCGTCGCGCTGCGCTAGTCCGCAGGCAGCTCCGCGACGATCGCGGTGCCCTGGCCCGGACGGCTCTCGATCGCGAGCGTCCCGCCGATCGCGCCGACGCGGTCGCTGAGCCCGATCAGGCCGGAGCCGCGCTGTGGGTCGGCGCCCCCGATCCCGTCGTCGGTCACCGCGACGCGGATCAGCCCGTCGGTGCGCGACGCCGTGACGCGGACGACCGACGCGTGCGCGTGCTTGGACGCGTTCGTGAGCGCCTCGGAGACGACGTAGTAGATCGCGACCTGCGCGGGCTCGGCGACCGGGTCGACGGCGCCGACGTCGAGCTCGACGGGAACGGGCGAGCGCCGCGCGAGCGCCTTGAGCGCGGAGGCGAGGCCGCCGGCGAGCGAGGCGGGGTGGATCCCGCGCGAGATCTCGCGCAGGTCGTCGATCGTGCGGGTGAGGCCGCCGGCCACGGCGTCGATCCGGCGCTGCGCCTCGCGCGGCCGGTCGTCGATCGCGAACTGCGCGGCGCGCAGCTCGAGCCCGAGCGAGACGAGCCGCTGCTGGATCCCGTCGTGCAGGTCGCGCTCGATCCGGCGCCGCGCCTCGTCGGCGGCGCTGACGATCCGCGCGCGCGAGCCGGCGAGCTCGGCGCGCGACTCGGCGTTCGCGACGGCGACGGCCGCGAGCTCGGCGAACTCGGCCAGGCGCGCCTCGGTGCGCGCCGGGAGCGGCTCGGAGGCGCCGGCCAGCAGCACGCCCCACGGCCGGCCCTGGACGGCGATCGGCGCACCGACCGCCGAGCTGATCCCGATCCGGTGCAGGTAGGCGGCGAACGCGCCGGCGTCCGGGTCGAAGCGCTCGAGCCGCTCGACCCGCCCGCTCGCACGGACGAGCGCGCCGATCGTGCCCGGTCCGGTGGGGACGCGCGAGCCCTTCGGCAGCTCGCTGTAGGGAGCGCCGGAGCCGGCCACGAGCGTCGCGCTGCCGGGCTCCTCGAAGTGCAGCATCGTGGTGATCTCGGCGCCGATCAGGCCGCGCGCCTCGTCCGCGACGGCGGCGAACACCGCGTCGGGGCGCGACTCGCGCGCCACGAGCGTGGCGACGCGCCGCAGCGCGGCCTGCGCCTCGGCCAGCCGGCTCAGCGCGAGCCGGCTCTCGGCGCTCGCCACCGCGCTGCCGACCAGCTCGGCGAACTCGATCAGGCGCGGCTCGATCTCGCGCGCCAGCGGCTCGCCGCACGAGCACGCGGCGACCATGCCCCAGACGCGGCCCTCGACGGTGATCGGCGCGCCGGCCGACGAGCGGGCGCCGAGCCGCCGCAGCTCGGGCGCGATCGAGAGCATCGCGATCTCGTAGTCGTCGATCCGCAACGTGCGCCCGCCCGCGACGAGCGTGCGCTCGAGCACCCCGCCGTCGTCGGTCCACTCCAGCCCGAGCGGGAGATGGCCGTCCGGGCCCCAGGCGCCGGCGACGGTCCAGCGGCGCTCGCCCTCGAGCCGGTGCAGGTGCGCGATGTCGGCGTCCAGCAGCTCGCCGAGCTCGCGCGTGACGGTCGCGAAGATCTGGTCCGGCGGCGGATCCTGGGCGACGAACGCGGCGACGCGCCGGAATGCGCGCTGCGCGTCGGCGAGCGCGCCCCGCTCCTGCTCGACGACGGCCAGTCGACGACGGGTCCCGCCCCAGTGCGGTCGCACGCCGAGAAGGCTACCCGTTGACTTCCCGGCCGTGGCGCTGAACACTCGCGACCCCATGAGCCGGCAGCGCCTGGTCGTCGCGGACGACGACGTGCTCCTCCGCGAAGGCCTGGTGAGCCTGCTGGAGCGCCACGGCTTCGACGTCGTCGGCGCGGCGGGCGACGCGACGCAGCTGCTGGCCTACACGCGCATGCACACGCCGGACGTGGCGATCGTGGACATCCGGATGCCGCCGACGCACACCACCGAGGGGCTCGAGGCGGCGCTCGAGATCCGGCGCGCGCTGCCCGGCGTCGGGGTGCTCGTGCTCTCCGCCTACACCGAGCTCGAGCAGGCGACGGAGCTGATCAGCGGCGGCGGCGGGGTCGGCTACCTGCTGAAGAGCCGCGTCATGGACGTCGACGAGTTCATGGGCGCGCTCCAGCGGGTCGCGTCCGGCGGCTCGGTCGTCGATCCCGGGCTCGTCGCCGAGCTGTTCGCGCAGCAGCGGCGCTCCGACCCGCTCGGCGAGCTGACGCCGCGCGAGCGCGAGGTGCTCGCGCTGATGGCCGAGGGGCGCTCGAACGCGGGGATCGCGCGGCGGCTGTGGCTCGCCGGCGGGACGGTCGAGAAGCACGTCAAGAGCATCCTCGCGAAGCTCGACATCAACGCGACCGACGACGACCACCGGCGGGTGCTCGCGGTGATCGCGTTCCTCGAGAGCAGCCGCTGAGCCGCGCCACCCGGCCCGCTTGCTAGCTTCGGGCGCATGGCCAAGGTCTTCGATCGGATCGACGATCACCTGCGCGCCTGGATCGCGCGCCAGTCGATGTTCTTCGTCGGCACGGCGCCGCTCGCCGCCGACGGCCACGTGAACGTCTCGCCGAAGGGCCCGATCGGGTCGCTGCGCGTGCTCGGCGACGACACCGTGGCCTACCTCGACATCATCGGCAGCGGCGCGGAGACGATCGCCCACGTGCGCGAGAACGGCCGCATCGTCGTCATGTTCTGCGCGTTCGAGGGCCCGCCGCGGATCCTCCGCCTGCACGGCCGCGGCGAGGTCGTCCTCCCGGGCGAGCCGCGGTTCGACGCGCTGCTCGCGGAGGGCGGGTTCGAGGAGCCGGAGGTCGACGCGAGCCGGCGGTCGCTCGTCGTCGTCCGCGTCGAGCGGATCGCCGACAGCTGCGGCTACGGCGTGCCGCTGCTGTCCTACGAGGGCGAGCGCGAGCACTCCGGGCTGTGGGCGCAGAAGCGGCTGCGGACCGGCGGCGAGGAGGCGTTCGCCGCCTACCGCGCCCAGCACAACACGGCGAGCATCGACGGGCTCCCCGCGCTCGACGAGGACGCCGTCCCCGCGTCCCTAGAGCGCCGCGGCCAGGCGGTGGTGGCGCAGCTTCTCGGGCGGCGCCCCGTGCAGCACCCAGTCGCCGTCGTCGCGGCGGCTGAGCGTCCCGGCGCGGGTCAGCTCGCCCATCGCGGTCGTGACGCTGGGGCGGTGCGCGCCGATCAGGTCGGCGAGCCGCTGATGGCTGAGCGGGAGCGGGACGACGACGCCGTCGGGGTGCACGCGCCCCCAGCGCTCGGCGAGGTGCCAGAGCATCAGCAGCAGCCGGTCGTCGACGCGCTGGTGATAGGCGATCGCGAGCGCGACGGCGAGGTGGTGCGCGCGCCGGGTGCCGCGATTGAACAGCTCGACGCCGAGCTGCGGCCACGGGACGATCCGCTTCACGAGCCCGTGGTCGAGGACCGCGAGCCGGGCGGGCTCGAGCACCATCCAGCCGACCTCGGCGCGCACGTGCGAGCCCTCGTCGTCCCACCGCCACGGCCGCATCACGTCGCCGTGGCCGATCAGCTCGCAGCAGCGCCGGCCGAGCACGTCGACCGTCCGGCTCATGAGCCCGTCGACGATCATGAAGCCGCGGTGGTGGGAGTCGACCTCGAGCGCCGCGCCCGCGTCCCACTCGCCGGTCGAGAGGCGCACCACGCGGGCGAGCGCCTCGCGCCGCGCGCGCTCCAGCTCACCGGGGTCGAGCAGGTCGCCCAGGTCGGGATCGGCGTCGACGATGCTCACGCTGGCGGGCGCCATGGAGATGGGCGTACCCGCAGGCATCACGTCCGCATGCGGACGTCGGTGCCCCGACGGCGCGCCTTCCCGATCGCGCGGCCGGGCCTAGGGTCGGCTGCCATGTCCCTGCCCGCAGAGTTCGCCGTCGAAGATGCGCCGCTCGGCGCGGTCCCGGGGGTCCGGCTCCACGGCGAGCTGGACCTGCACACCGCCCCGCTGCTGACCGACACGCTCGACGACATCGTCCGCGTCACCGAGGGCGCGCTGGTGATCGACCTCGAGCGACGTCGACTTCCTCGACTCGAGCACGATCGCGGTGCTGATGCACGCCCGGGCGCTGCTCGCGCGCGACGGACCGCGACCTCGTGCTCGTCTGCCCGCACGGCCCGATCCGGCGCGTGTTCGAGCTCACCGGGGTGTCCGACCTGTTCGCGCTGTTCGGGTCGCGCGAGGCGGCGGAGGACGCACTCGTCCCCGTCGACTGAGCGGCTACCGTGCCGGGATGCCCGCACCCTGCCTGCTCGACTGCGACCCGGGGCACGACGACGCGATCGCGCTGCTGCTCGCCGCGGCGCATCCCGCGCTCGACCTGCGGGCGGTCAGCACCGTGGCCGGCAACGGGGAGATCGACCGTGTGACCCACAACGCGCTCGCGGTCTGCACGCTGGCGCGGATCCGCGACGTGCCGGTCGCGCAGGGCGCGGCGGGCCCGCGCGGCGCGACGCTCGAGGTCGCGGCCGACATCCACGGCGAGAGCGCGCTCGACGGCGCCGTGCTCCCCGAGCCCGACGTCGCGCTCGACCCGCGCCCCGGCGCGCGGCTGATCGCCGAGACGATCGCCGCCGCCCCCGAGCCGCTGACGCTGTTCGCGACCGGTCCGCTGACCAACGTCGCCGAGGTGTTCGAGACCGCCGACCTCGCCGGCGTCCGCGAGGTCGTGTGGATGGGCGGCTCGACCGAGCGCGGCAACCGCGCGCCGTACGCGGAGTTCAACGCCTGGGCGGACCCGGAGGCGGCCGCGGCGGTGCTCGCCAGCGGCGTGCCGTTCACGATGGTCGGCCTCAACCTCACCCACCAGGCGCTCGCGACGGCGGACGTGATCGCGCGGTTCGCCGCGCTCGGGACGCCGCTGTCCGACGCCGTCGCCGGCTGGCTGTCGTTCTTCGCCACCACGTACCGCACGCAGTTCGGCTTCCCGGCGCCGCCGGTCCACGACCCGTGCGCCGTCGCGCTCGTCGCGGCGCCGGGCGTCGTGGCGACCGTCGACGCGTTCGTCGCGATCGAGACCGAGGGCCGCTGGACGCGCGGCGCGACCGTGGTCGACCTCGACGGCCGGCTCGGGCAGGCGCCGAACGCCCGCGTGGGGACCGAGCTCGACGTCGCGCGCTTCTGGGACCTGGTGGTCGACGCGGTCGCGCAGCTGGGGCGCTGACGTGCTCCCGCGCGGGCTCGCGCCGCTGCTCGTGTTCGTCGCAAGCGGCGCCGTGCTCGTGCTGGAGATCCTGGGCGTGCGGCTGCTCGCGCCCTACGTCGGGCTGACGCTCGAGACCTACACGACGATCATCGGCGTCGTCCTCGCCGGGATCGCGATCGGCGCCGCGGCCGGCGGTCGCGCGGCCGACCGCGTCCCCGCGCGGCCGCTGCTCGCGCTGCTGCTGGCCGGCGGCGGGCTGCTCGCGCTGCTGACCGTCCCGCTCGTGCGGGTGCTGGGGGAGGCGTTCGAGGGCGCGGGCACGGCGAGCGCGATGGCGCTCGCGCTGTTCGCGCTGCTGCCCCCGGCGACCGTGCTCAGCGCGGTGACGCCGGTCGTCGTCAAGCTCGAGCTCGGCGACCTCGCCGCGAGCGGCACGGTCGTCGGCCGGCTGTCCGGCTGGGCGACCGCGGGCGCGCTGGCGGGGACGTTCGCCACCGGCTTCGTGCTCGTCCCGCTGCTCCCGGTCCGCGCCACGGTGATCGGCATCGGCGCGCTGCTGGTGCTCGCCGGCCTCGCGGTCGGGCTGCTGTTCCGCGCGCTGCCGGGCGGCACGGCGCTCGCCGTCGCGGGCGCCGCGGCGCTGCTCGCCGCGGTCGCGGCGCTGTCGGGGTCGCGCTGCCAGACCGAGAGCGTCTACTTCTGCGCGAACGTCGTGGCCGACCCGGACCGCCCGGCGGGCCGCACGCTGATGCTCGACGACCTGCGCCACTCCTACGTCGACCTCCGCGACCCGCGGCACCTCGAGTTCGCCTATACGCGCTGGATGGGCGACGCGATCGACGCCATGCGCCCGCCCGGCGAGCCGCTCGACGCGGTCTTCGTCGGCGGCGGCGGGTTCACGCTCCCGCGCTACCTCGCCGCCACGCGGCCGGGCTCGCACTCGCGCGTGCTCGAGGTCGACCAGCAGCTCGTCGACCTCGCGCGCGCCGAGCTCGGGCTGCGCACCGGGCCGGACCTGCGGGTCGAGGTCGGCGACGCGCGGGTCACGCTGCGCGGCGAGCCCGGCGGCTCCGCCGACCTCGTCGTCGGCGACGCGTTCGGCGGGCGCTCGGTTCCCGTGGCACCTGGCGACGCGCGAGTTCGCCGCCGACATCCGGCGCGTCCTGCGCCCCGACGGGATCTACCTGCTCAACGTGATCGACTTCGGCGACCTCGACCTCGTGCGCGCCGAGGCGGCCACGCTGCTCGACGTCTTCGCCGACGTCCGGCTCGTCGCCCGGCCCGGCCCGGCGGGCGGCAACCTCGTGCTGATCGCCTCGGCGCGGCCGCTCCCCGGCCGCGGTCGGGTCCGAGCGCGCGCGGCGCGCGGACGCTCGACCGCGCCGCGGTCCGCCGGTTCGCCGGGGACGCCGCCGTGCTGACCGACGACGACGCCCCGGCGGATCAGCTGCTCACCGCAGGGACGTGAAGTCCCAGTCCCAGGTCGTCGAGTAGCCGTTCTGCACGCCGCGGACGTCCGGCGACGCCACGACCTGCTGGTAGTCCCACATGTACGGGATCGCCGGCGCCTGCGCGACGATCTTCTTGTTCACGTCGGCCCAGGCCTGGGCGCGCTCGTCGGGGTCGACGATCGTCTTCGCCTTGTCGATCGCCGCGTTGACCGACGGATCGTCGAGCTCGGACCAGTTCGAGTTCGAGACCTGGAGGATGTTCTCGCCGTTGAACGTCGGGTCGAGCACCGTCTGCGGGTCGGCGAAGTCCTGGGCCCAGCCGAACGACGGGCAGACGTTCACGTCCGACTTCGGCACCTGGCAGAAGCGCGTCAGCATCGTGTCGCGGGTGACGAGGCGCAGCTTGGTCTTGAAGCCCATCTCGTTGAGCTGGCGCTCGGCGATCTGCGCGATCGACTTGTCGGGCTCGGCGTTGTCCGCCACGAGCAGCAGCGTCTCGCCGCCCTCGTACTTGCCGGACGCGTAGCCCGCGGCCTTGAAGTACTTCGCCGACAGCGCGCGGTCGCCCTCCGGCTTGTCCATCCAGTCGAACTCGGGCCAGCCGTCGGTGCCGTTGGACTCCTCGAACCCGGCCATGCCCGGCGGGATCCAGTGCTGGGCGATCGGACCGAGCGCCTCGCCGCCGCGCTGCTGGCGCAGTGCGACGCGGTCGAAGCCGGCGATCACCGCCTTGCGCACGTCGAGGTCGTCGAACGGCGGCCGCGACGTGTCGAGCGAGACCGCCCGCCAGCCGCCGCCGGGGACGGCCGACAGCTCGGGCTTGTTCGTCTGCAGCAGCCGCTCGAGCTGGCGCGCCGGGGCCTCGATGTCGCCGCCGGCCATGTGCTCGCCGCTGAGGATCCGGCGCGTGGCGACGGCGGTGTCGTCGTTGCCGGAGCTGAAGTCGATCGCGTCGAGGTAGGCGGGCCGGAAGTCGCCGACGTTCTTGTACTGCGGGTTGCGGACGAGGTTGAGGTGCTGCTGCGGCTGGAAGCCGGTGACGTCGCCCTGCGCGTCGCCCTTGACCATGTAGGGGCCGGTGTAGACGGCGTGCTGCTCGCCGTAGGTCGACGGCACCTCGCGGTCGTAGCGGCGGGCGAACTCCTTCGGCACCGGGACCGAGATCGGCATCGCGAGCGCGCCCGCGAGGGCGGCGCCGGTGCCGGCGTTGAGCTTGAACACGATCGTGTGCTTGTCGGGCGTCTGGATGCCGTTGATCGGCCGGTAGTCGCCGGGCGCCTTCGGCGCGCCGACCAGGTCGCCGAAGTAGGTCTGGACGTAGCCGTTCGAGACCGCGGCGGTGAACGCGCGCTCGATCGCGTACTTCACGTCGGCCGAGGTGACCTCGCGGTCGACGGGGTCGGAGAACATCACGCCCTTGCGCAGCTTGACGGTGACCGTGCGGCCGTCCTTCGAGATCTTCGGCATGTCGGAGGCGAGGTCCGGCACCGGCTTGCTCGCGTCCTGCGGGAGGTAGGCGTAGAGGCCGCGGTGGAGCGCGTTGATGATCCCGATCGTGTACGTGTAGTACGTCTTGCCGGGGTCGAGGAAGTCGACGTCGCCGGCCGAGAGCACGGTGAGCGTGCCGCCCTTCTTCCCCTGGGCGGGGTCCTTGAGGTTGGCCGTGGCGCTGCCCGCGAACAGCTGCTCGGTCGGGTTGTCGGACTCGGACTGGGCGGGCGTGCCGGACGAGGACGACGAGCCGTCGTCGCCTCCGCCGCAGCCCGCGATGGCGATCGCCGCGGCGCAGGCGGCGAGGAACGGCAGGCGTCTCATCGACCCACGGTAGGGCGTTACCTACCGCCGTCCGGTGTTACGACGGCACCCCGGGGTTACCGCGCGATCGCGACGACGCGGCAGGCGTAGGATGCCCTCGTGTCGGGTGACATCGAGGCTCGCGCGCGCGGTCGCGAGTGCTTCGGCCGCCGGGCTTGGGCCGATGCCTTCGCGGAGCTGTCGGCCGCGGATCGGGCCGCCTCGCTCGAACCCGAGGACGTCGAGCGGCTCGCGATGGCGGCGTATCTGATCGGTCGGGACGAGGAGAGCGTCGCGGCGTGGGAGCGTGCCCATCACGCGCATGCTGGAGCCGGGGCGAGGTCGAGCGGGCCGCCCGCTGCGCAGGCTGGCTGGTCTTCGTCCTGCTGAACGGCGGCGAGTTCGCCCGCGCCGGCGGCTGGCTCGCGCGGGCACGGCGGCTGGTCGACGAGGTCGGGCACGACTGTGCGGAGCAGGGACACCTGCTCGTCCCGGCGGCGTTCCAGCACGCGTTCGAGGGAGACTGGCCGAACGCCTACGCGCTCGCCGGCCGGGCCGTCGAGATCGGCCTGCGCTTCGGTGACGTCGACCTGGTGACGCTCGCCCGCAACATCCAGGGCCGCGCGCTGATCGCGCAGGGAGACACGACGGCGGGCATGACGCTGCTCGACGAGGTCATGGTCGCGGTCATGGCCGACGAGGTGTCCGAGATCGTCGCCGGCTCCGTCTACTGCAGCGTGATCGAGGCATGCCAGGAGGTCTTCGACCTGCGTCGGGCGCAGGAATGGACGGCGGCACTGACCCACTGGTGCGACGCGCAGCCGGACCTGGTCCCGTTCAGCGGCAACTGCCTGGTCCATCGCGCGGAGATCATGCAGCTGCACGGCGCGTGGCCGGACGCGCGCGGCGCGGCGCGGCGTGCGTGCGAGCGGCTCCTCCCGCGCGCTCAGCCGGCGCTCGGTGCCGCCTTCTACCAGGAGGCCGAGCTGCACCGGCTCTGCGGCGAGTTCGCCCAGGCCGAGGAGGGGTACCGCCAGGCCAGCAGGTGGGGACGGGAGCCGCAGCCCGGTCTGGCACGACTGCGCCTGATCCAGGGACAGGTCGATGCGGCCGAGGCGGCGATCCGCCGGGTGGTGGATGGCACCGAGGGACGCGTGGCGCGGTCCCGGTTGCTGCCGGCGCACGTCGAGGTCATGTTCGCCGCCGGTGACGTCCTCGCCGCGCGCGCCGCCGCCGATGAGCTGTCGGAGATGGCCGCCGACCTCGACGCGCCGCTGTTGCACGCGCTGGCGACCGCTGCGGAGGGCGCGGTGCTGCTGCTCGAGGGCGACGCGCAGGCCGCGCACGGCAGGCTGCGCGACGCGTGGACGGCGTGGCAGGCGCTCGAGGTGCCGTACGAAGCCGCGCGGACCCGCGTCCTGATCGCCCTGGCCTGCCGGCAGCTCGGGGACACGGATCACGGCGGAGATGGAGCTCGACGCGGCGTGCTGGACCTTCGAGCAGCTCGGCGCCGCGCCCGACCTGGCACGGGCGCAGGCGCTCTCCCGGAGGCTGGTCACCAGGCCGGCGGGCGGACTCACGGCGCGCGAGCTGGAGGTGCTGCGGCTCGTCGCGACCGGCAGGACCAACCGCTCGATCGCCGCCGACCTGTTCCTCAGCGAGAAGACGGTCGCCCGCCACGTCAGCAACATCTTCGCCAAGCTGGGTGTGTCGAGCCGCGCGGCGGCGACGGCCTACGCCTACGAGCACGACCTCGTCTAGCTGCACAGAATCACCCACGTCGGCAGTCGCGCGCGGTTGGGTGTTCTGCCCGAAGCGCAGACGGTCGGCGCGTCGTAGCGTCGCGTCATGGCCAGGCCGCAGCGCAGCGAAGGGCCTGCGGCAGCGTCTGCTCGCCGGGGTCCCGGTCGCGGAACGACGGGTCGGTCTGGCCGGTGTCGTCGACCGCGGTGCTGGAGGGTGGCGAAGGCCCGCCGCTCATCCTGCTCCACGGCGGGATCGAATGCGGCGGCGCGTATTGGGCGCCCGCGATCAGCCGCCTCGCCGAGAGCAACCGCGTCATCGTCCCCGACGTTCCCGGTCTGGGGGAGTCCGATCCGGTCGCCCGCCTCGACGACGTGGCCTTCGCCGGCTGGTTCGGCGAGCTGATCCGGGCGACGTGCCAGGAGCCGCCGACGCTGATCGCCCACTCGCTGCTCGGCAGCGTCGCCGCGCGCTTCGCGGTCGCGCATGGCGGTCTCCTGCGCCGGCTGGTCGTCTACGCGGCGCCCGGGGTCGGCCCCTACCGGATGCCGCTGGGACTCCGCGTGGTGGCGGTCCGGTTCGGGCTGCGCCCGACCGCGCGCAACGCGGAGCGGTTCGATCGCTGGGCCTTCTACGACTTCGACCGGGCACGGCAGCGCAACGCGGAGTGGCTGGACGCGTTCAGCGCCTACACGCGACAGCGTGCGACGGTCCCGCACGTCAAGCGGACCATGCGGCACCTGATCACGACCGGGACCAAGCGGATCCCGGACGCCGAGCTGCGCCGCATCGCGGTCCCGATCGCCCTGCTGTGGGGCAGGCACGACCGCTTCGTCCCGCTCGGCCTGGCCGCGGAGGCGAGCGCCAGGCTCGGCTGGCCGCTGCACGTGATCGACGACGCCGGCCACGTCCCCCACATCGAGCGGACCGGCGCGTTCCTCGACGCCCTGCAGGTTGCGGCCGAGCTTCGACCCGCCCTGGCCGCGGAGAGGGAGGAACGATGAGCACGAGATCGATCTACGAGATGGCGGAGGCGATCGCCCCGGGCTGGGAGCGCTGGCGAGCCCGGATCGAGGACGTCGTCTCCCCGGTGCGCGGGTGGATGCTCGCCGGGCTGGCGCCGCGGCCCGGCGACACGGTGCTCGAGCTCGCGGCCGGCGCGGGCGACACCGGCTTCGAGGCGGCTGCGGTCCTCGGCGAGCGCGGCCGGCTCATCTCGACCGACTTCTCGCCGGCGATGCTGGACGTCGCCCGCCGCCGCGGCGCCGAGCTCGGGCTCGGGAACGTGGACTGCCGGCTGATGGACGCCGAGCGGATCGAGCTCGACGCCGACGCGGTCGACGGCGTGCTCTGCCGCTTCGGGTACATGCTGATGCCCGACCCGGCCGCGGCGCTCGCCGAGACGCGCCGCGTGCTGCGCCAGGGCGGGCGCCTCGCGCTGGCGGTGTGGGGCGCGCCCGAGCGCAACCCGTGGATCACGATCGGCTTCGGGCTGCTGGTCGAGCACGGTCATCTGCCGCCACCCGATCCCGGCGACCCGGGCCCGTTCGCGATGGCGGACGAGGAGGGCACGCGGGCGTTGCTCGCGGACGCCGGCTTCCCGTCGGTGCGAACCGAGGAGATCCCGGTTCGCTTCGCCTTCCGCGACCTCGATGACTACACGACCTTCTCGACCGACACGGGCGGCCCGGCCGCGCTGGCGCTCCGGGGGATGCCGGAGCACGAGCGCGAGGACCTGAGGGCGCAGCTCCATGCCGCGTTCGCACCGTTCGAGGCCGGCGGTCGCTACGAGCTTCCGGGCGTGGCGCTCGCCGCCGTGGCGAGCTGAGCACCCTCCGCCCTGATCGCCGCCTGCGCGGCGGCGAGCCGGGCGATCGGGACGCGATACGGCGAGCACGAGACGTAGTCCAGGCCGGCCATGTCGAAGAACGCGATCGAGTCGGGATCGCCGCCGTGCTCGCCGCAGATCCCGAGCTTCAGCGACGGCTTGGCCTCGCGCCCGACCCACGCGCCCAGCCGGACGAGCCAGCCGACGCCGGGCCCGTCGATCGTCTCGAACGGGGACCGGTCGAGGATCCGCTGCTCGAGGTAGTGCGTGAGGAAGCCGGACTCGACGTCGTCGCGCGACAGGCCGAGCGACGTCTGGGTGAGGTCGTTGGTGCCGAAGGAGAAGAAGTCCGCCTCGCGCGCGATCCGGTCGGCGATGAAGCACGCGCGCGGCAGCTCGATCATCGTCCCGATCAGCGGCCGCAGGTCCTCCGCCGCCATGCGCTCGATCACGTGCTCGACGCGGGCGCGCAGGATCGCCACCTCCTGCTCGTAGGCGACGAGCGGGAGCATGATCTCGACCAGCGGGGTGTCGCCGGTGCGCTCGCGCACCGTGCGCGCGGCGGCGATGATCGCCTCGACCTGCACGTCGTAGATCTCCGGCGCGATGATCCCGAGCCGGGCGCCGCGGGTGCCGAGCATCGGGTTGGTCTCCTCGAGCTGGCGGACGCGGTCGAGCGTGCGCTCGAGCCGGCGGACGTCGCCGGGGCGCTCGTGGCGCGCGCGCTCGAGCTCGACGGCGAGGTCCTCGCCGTTCGGGAGGAACTCGTGCAGCGGCGGGTCGAGCAGGCGGATCGTGACCGGCAGCCCGGCCATCGCCTCGAACAGGCCCTCGAAGTCCTCGGTCTGCAGCGGGAGCAGCTCGGCGAGCGCGGCGCGCCGGTGCTCGCCGTCCTCGGCCATGATCATCGCCTGCATCTTCGGCTGGCGGTCGGCGGCCATGAACATGTGCTCGGTCCGGCACAGGCCGATCCCCTCGGCGCCGAACTCGCGCGCCTTGCGCGCGTCCTCGGGCGTGTCGGCGTTGGCGCGCACGCCGAGCCGGCGGTGCGCGTCCGCCCAGGCGAGGACGCGGTCGAGGTTGGGGTCGACCTCGGGCTCGGAGAGCGGGACGTCGTCGGCGGTCACGCGGCCGGTCGAGCCGTCGATCGCGATCAGGTCGCCCTCGCGCAGGGTCGTGTCGCCGACGCGCAGCTCGCGCGTCTCGAGGTCGATCCGCAGGGCGGCGGCGCCGGCGACGCACGGCTTGCCCATCCCGCGCGCGACGAGCGCGGCGTGCGAGGCCTTGCCGCCCTCGGCGGTGAGGATCCCCTGCGCGGCGAAGAAGCCGTGCACGTCGTCGGCCTCGGTGAACGGGCGGACGAGCACCACGGCACGGCCGCGCTGCGCCCAGTCGACCGCGTCGTCCGGCGTGAAGACGATCTGGCCCTTGGCGGCGCCGGGCGAGGCGGCGACGCCGGTGGCGAGGACGTGGAAGTCGGCGTGCGGATCGAAGGTGGGGTGGAGGAGCGCGTCCAGGCTGGCGGCGTCGATCGTGGCCAGCGCGCGGCGCTCGTCGAGCAGCCCCTCGCCGACCGCGTCGACCGCGAAGCGCACGGCGGCCTGCGCCGGTCGCTTGGCGTTGCGCGTCTGCAGCATGTACAGGCGCCCCTCCTCGACGGTGAACTCCGTGTCCTGCATGTCGAGGTAGTGCGCCTCGAGCGTGCGCAGGATCCGCAGCAGCTCGGCGTGCGCCTCGGGCATCACGTCGGCCATCTGCGCGAGGTCGCGCGGGGTGCGCACGCCGGACACGACGTCCTCGCCCTGGGCGTTGACGAGGAAGTCGCCCGACGGCTCGGGCGCGCCGGTCACCTCGTCGCGGCTGAACGCGACGCCCGAGCACGACGTGTCGCCCTTGTTCCCGAACACCATCTGCTGGACGTTGCAGGCGGTGCCCCAGTCGTCGGGGATGTGGTTGATCCGGCGGTAGGTCGCGGCGCGCTTGCCGACCCACGAGTCGAACACGGCGCGGATCGCCTGCCGCAGCTGGTCGGCCGGGTCCTGCGGGAACGCCTCGCCGGTCCGCTCGGTGAAGATCGCCTTGAAGTCGTCGACGAGCCCGCGCAGATCGCCGGTGCCGAGCTCGACGTCGTCGGTCACGCCCGCGGACTGCTTGCGCGCGGCGATCGCGGCCTCGAGCGCCTCGCCGGGGATGCCGCGGCAGACGTTGGCGAACATCTGGACGAAGCGCCGGTACGCGTCCCATGCGAAGCGCGGGTTGTCGGTGCGGGCGGCGAGCCCTTCGACGGACTCGTCGTTGAGCCCGAGGTTCAGGACCGTGTCCATCATCCCCGGCATCGATTCGCGCGCGCCCGAGCGGACCGAGACCAGCAGCGGGTCGTCCGCGTCGCCCAGCCGCTTGCCCGCGCGCTCCTCCAGCGCCGCCAGCGCAGCCGCGACCTCGTCCTCGAGGCCGTCGGGGAACCGCCGGTCGCGCTCCATGTACCGGACGCACGCCTCGGTCGTGATCGTGAACCCGGTCGGCACGCGATCCGCGCCCAGCACGCGCGTCATCTCGGCCACGTTCGCGCCCTTCCCGCCCAGCAGCTCGCGCATGTCGCGGCCGCCCCGGTCGAAGGGGACGATCCATCTCGCGTCGCTCATCCGGGCATCATCGCGCAGGGGTGCGGTTGTCCGCACCGCCTTCCGCCTGCCGCCCGTATGTCGGGCTCCGCGGCCGTTCGGGAGCATGCTCCGCAAACCCAACACATATCCCACGGATGGGATTCCTCACCCGCCCTGCCCCAGGTCCCGCTCTTCCCTCCTCCCCAGCAGCCCCGGGCATGTGCTTCACGAGACCGCCGCGTTCCCCCCGCGGCGGTCTCTTTCGTTAACGTCCGCGACCGATGAGCGGGAGCGGGCCCGTCGGGGTCGGCGTCATCGGGGCGGGGACGATCAGCGAGCAGTACCTCGCGAACATGCGGGCGTTCCCCGACCTCGACGTGCGGATCGTGGCGGACCTCCGCCCGGACGCCGCGCGCCGCCAGGCGGAGAAGTTCGGGGTGCCGGCGTCGGGCACGGTCGAGCAGCTCCTCGCCGACGCGGACGTCGAGCTCGTCGTCAACCTCACGATCCCGGCCGCGCACGCCGAGGTGGCCGCGGCCGCGCTCGGCGCGGGCAAGCACGTCTGGAACGAGAAGCCGATCACGGCGGACCTGGCGTCGGGCGAGGCGCTGGTCGCCCGCGCGGATGCTGCGGGCCTGCTGCTCGGCTCCGCCCCGGACACGTTCCTCGGACCCGGCCTGCAGACGGTGCGGCGGCTGATCGAGGCGGGCGCGATCGGGACCCCGCTGACCGCGTCGGCCGTGATGCAGTACGCGGGCCCGCACCGCTGGCACCCGAATCCGGACTTCCTCTACCTGGCGGGCGCCGGGCCGCTGTTCGACATGGCCCCGTACTACCTGACGGCGCTCAGCCAGACGTTCGGCGCCGTCACGCGCGTGGCGGCGCGCGGCGCGTCCGCGGGCCCGACGCGGACGATCGGCACGGGTCCGCGCGCCGGCGAGGAGATCGCGGTCGCCGTGCCGACCTACGTCGCCGCGCTCTACGACTTCGCGGACGGCGGCGTCGCGCAGGCGACGTTCAGCTTCGACTCCCCGCTGCGGCGGACCGGGATCGTCGAGATCGCGGGCAGCGACGCGACGATCGTCGCGCCCGACCCGAACCGGTTCACCGGCACGGTCCTGATCGACCGGGGCGGGGAGGAGCCGGAGTCGATCCCCGTCGACCGGCGTCGAGGGCGGGCGCGGGATCGGCGCGGTCGACATGGCCCGGGCGATCCGGGCGGGCGGGCGCCATCGCGCCACCGGGCGGCTGGCGCTCCACGTGCTCGACGCCATGCTCGCCACGGCGGCGTCCGCCGAGCGCGACGCGTTCGTCACGGTCGCCAGCCGGTTCGAGCCGATCCCGCGCGCTGCCCGCGGGCTGGGACCCGACGGAGCGGACGCTCTGACGCGCGCGGCGCCTCCGGACTCACTCCGCGGCGCCGATGTCGCTGACCAGCGCGTCGATCAGGCTGTCCTGGCCGGGCCGGTCCTGCTGCAGGTTGTTCAGCGCCGCGACGGTGATCTGGCGATCGGGGAGGTGGGCGAGGTCGGCGTGGAAGCCGAAGGTCTCGCCGCCGTGCGCCCAGACCTCCTCGCCGCCCAGCTCCCCGCGCCCGAGGCCCAGCCCGTACTCCGGCATGAACCTCCCGAACGTGGATGTGAAGCGCGTCATCTCGCGGCGCGATGCGTCGCTGAGCAGGCGTCCGCGGAGCACGCCGTCGGCCGCGCGGGCGAGATCGCCGGCGCTGGCCGCCATCCCGCCCGCGGTCCAGGCCAGGGTGGCGTCGGCCGTGGTGGGGATGAACGGATGGTCGGGCGCGGTCTCGAGCGCAGGGTCGTCGTCGAGGTTCTGGTGGCCGACCGCGACCGGGCCGCGCGGCCGTTCGTCGCCCTGCAGGGCGATCCGCGGGAAGCGGCCCTCGAACAGCCGCCGGTGGAGCTGGCGTGCCGCGGACGAGTGGGTCGCCCGCTCGATCACGAGCCCCGCCAGGATGTAGCCCGTGCTCGAGTACTTCCACGTCTCGCCCGGCTTCCAGCGCGACTCGCGGCCGTAGCGCAAGGTTCGCCGTGGCGTCCACACCGCCGCCGGATCGCGCTCGAACGCCTTCCAGAGCGCCGGATTCTCGCCGAAGTCGGCCGTGCCTGCGGTGTGGTTGAGCAACTGCCGGATCGTGATCTGCCGGCTGTGCGGGAAGCCGGGCACCCAGCGGCTCAGGTGGTCGTCGAGGTCGAGCACGTCGCGCTCGGCGAGCCGCAGCAGGAGCGCCGCGACGAACGGCTTGGTGACGCTGCCGACCGCGAACTGCGTGCGGTCGGTCACCTTCCGCTTCGTGCGCGGGTCGGCGTAGCCCGTCGTGCCGGTCCAGACACCCGCCCCCGGCATCACCACGGCGGCCGCCGCGCCGGGCATGCCCTGATGCTCGCTGACCCGCTCCAGCGTCTCCTGCAGCCGCGCGGCGAGCTGCGGATCGAAGCCCTTCGGCTCGCGGCGGGCGGGCGTGCCGGCCGCGCGATCGGCCGCGTCGGTGGACGACCCACCACAGCCGGCCACCAGTCCGCCCATCAGTCCCAGGACGACGATCGACGCGGCGGGGCGGCAGCTGATCAGCTGTCCGGCGGCGCGGATCCGGCGGCTGCGGCAGGGCATCGCGCGCTCCAGGATCGGTGTCCGAGCCGCGAGCCTACGCCGCGCGAATCGGGGTTGCAAAGCACGAAACTCCGAGGCGTCGCGTCGACGCGCGAGTGCCGAGGCCCGCTGGGCGAGGGTCTACGCCGGCGGAGAGCCGGGCGCGGCCGCCCGCGATCGACTCGGTCAGCCCGAGCGCATCGGCGAGGGCGTCGATCATCGCCAGCGTCCGCTGGCCGACCGGAGCGCCCGCCTCGCCGAGGCAGGAGACCAGCCGGTCGAGCGCGTCGCGGAAGTCGCCCGCGTCGACGGCCGCCTCGATCTCGAAGGCGTGCGCGCGGGTCAGCGCGGGCGCCGCGGCGGCGAGCAGCCCGAACGATCTCCGGCGCAGTGCGACGTGATGCCGCTCTTCCCCCATCGGACCTGCATCGGCAGATCAGGCCGCCGGACCTGAGCCTCACGCGGTGAACAGCGGCGCGAGCGTCCGCCCGGCCAGCTCGATCGCCTCGAGGTCGTGCACGTCGGCCATCGAGAACGTCAGGCCCTCGATGCCGACGTCGCGGAACGCCTGGGCGCGCTCGGCGACCTGCTCCGGCGTGCCCGCCGTCGTGCCGGCGATCCGGTCCTCCGGCAGGCCCGCCGCGCGCATCGCGTCGAGCTTGGCGCGCACGCCGTCCTCCGTCTCGGCGATCGCGATCTGGACCATCGACGTCTTGGTGATCTCCGCCGGGTCGCGCCCGACGTCCTCGCAGTGGCGCCCCAGGACGCCGAGCAGGTGCTGCGCGCGCTCGGCGTCGCCGAACAGGTTGCAGCCGTCCGCGTACTGGGCGACCATCCGCAGCGTCTTGCGCTCGCCGCTGCCGCCGACGAGGATCGGGATGTCGCCGCGCAGCGGCTTGGGGTTGTTGTAGGCGCCGCTGACCGAGAGGCGGTCGCCCGCCACCGTCGCGCGCTCCTCGGTGAACATCGCGCGCGCGATCCGCAGGTGGTCCTCCAGCCGCTCGAAGCGCTCCTTCAGCGGCGGGAAGGCATACCCGTACGCCTGGTGCTCGGCCTCGAACCAGCCCGCGCCGATGCCGTGGATCGCGCGGCCGCCCGAGATGATGTCGAGCGTCGAGGTGATCTTGGCGTGCTGCGCGGGGTTGCGGTACCCGACGCCGCCGACGAGCAGGCCGAGCGCGATCGTGTCGGTGCGGGCGGCGAGGCCGGCGAGCATCGTGTTGCCCTCGAACATCCAGTTCTCGGGCGGCCCGACCGGCGGGATCTGGTGGTAGTGGTCCATCAGCGTCAGGGACGTGAAGCCGGCGCCCTCGGCCGTCCTGGCGATGTCGACGAGCTTGTCGAAGATCGCCTCCGGCCCGACGCCGGGGTAGTTGAAGTTCGGCAGGTGCAGGTCCAGCTGGATCGGCGCTCTCATCGGGATCACGCTACTCCGGCGCCCATCCGAGCTCGTCGCGCACGCGCCCGCGGCAGCGCGCTGACCACCAGGTCGTAGGAGTCCTCGACGAGGTCGCGCACGAGCCGGTCCGGCAGGCCGGCGACCGCGATCGTGTTCCAGTGGCGCTTGTTGAGGTGGTAGCCGGGGCGGATCGCGGGATAGCTGTCGCGCAGCGCGACGGCGAGGTCCGGCTCGCACTTGACGCTCACCTCGAGCGGCGCCCGTGCCAGCGCGCAGATGGCGAAGATCTTGCCGGCGACCTTGAACACCGAGGTCCCGGGCGAGAACGGGAACTCCTCGACCGCCCCCGGCTGCCGCAGGCACCAGGCGTGCAGTCCGGCCGCGTCCATCCGGGCATCGTCGCACGCGTTTGACGGCCGGCCGCCGGACGTGGGAGGGTCGCTCGACCCCCCAAGGAGGCGAAGGTGGAGACGCACGGCTCGGAGAGCTACTACGTCATCGGCGAAGGACTGCTGACCGAGAGCGTGGGCGGGAGGACGCTCGCGGTCGCGGCGGCGGCGCCGCCGTTCCGGTTCTCGCGCATGGGCCCGCGCGGGCGCGCGCTCGGCGAGGCGAACCGCAAGAAGATCGCGCTGGCGATGACCGCGGGCGGCGGCGGGACGGGCCCGGTCCCGGCCGGCTACACCTACCTCGGCCAGTTCGTCGACCACGACCTCACCTTCGACCGCACGCAGGTCACGCTCGGCCAGCACGTCTCGCCGGCCGACCTGCTGCAGGCCCGCTCGCCGACGCTCGACCTCGACTCGCTCTACGGCGCCGGGCCGACCGATCCCGCGTCGGAGAAGTTCTACAGCGACGACCGCCACCTCAAGCTGGGGAAGACGGCGGCGATCGACCCCGACCCGGCGTTCGAGGGCCACGACCTGCCGCGCGGCGCCGGCTCGACGCAGAAGGCCAAGCGCCGCGCGATCATCCCCGACCCGCGCAACGACGAGAACCTGGCCGTCGCCCAGACGCACCTGGCGATGGCCCGCTTCCACAACCGGATCGTCGACACGCTGCCGGCGTCGGTCCCGGCCGGGCAGCGCTTCGCCAAGGCGCGCGAGCTGGCGGTCAAGCACTACCAGTGGATGCTGCGCCACGACTACCTGCCGCGGATCTGCGAGGAGCGGATCCTCGCCGACGTGTTCACGAACGGCCGCAAGGCGTTCGAGCGCAACGCGGCGCCGACCGACGTGCCGACGATGCCGATCGAGTTCTCCGTCGCCGCCTTCCGGCTCGGCCACAGCATGATCCGGCGCGACTACAACTGGAACAAGCGCTTCCCGGGCACCGCCGGCGCGCTGTTCTTCCTGTTCGACTTCAGCGGCACGTCGGGGTCGCTGGGCGGGTTCCCGCGGCTGCCGAGCAACTGGATCGCCGACTTCCGCCGGCTCTACGACTTCGCGGGCGAGGCGGGGAAGGCGAACCTGGCCGCGCCGGGCGGCGTCAACCACGCGATGCGGATCGACACGTCGCTGACCAACCCGCTGCGCTTCCTCCCGAAGGGCTCGTTCGGCGGCAAGGCCGCGGACGAGGGCACGATCGTGGCCAACCTCGCCTTCCGCAACCTCGCGCGGGCGAAGATGGTGCGGCTCGCGACCGGGCAGGGGATGACCGCGTTCCTCAAGGACCGCGGGGTGAACGTGCGCGCGCTGACGAAGGCGCAGATCCGCAACGGGAAGAACGGCGCCGAGCTCGACGGGCTGACCGCGTCGCAGCGCGACGGGCTGGCGACGAACACGCCGCTGTGGTTCTACGTCCTGCGCGAGGCCGAGCTGAACGACGGGCGGATGCGCGGCGTCGGCGGGCGGATCCTCGCCGAGACGTTCCACCGCGCGATGGAGGGCAGCAGCCACTCGATCGTGCGCGACACGGCGTTCCGGCCCAGCTTCGGCCCGAACTCGACCACCTTCCGGATGGTCGACCTGCTGCTGTTCGCGTTCGAGGGCAAGAAGAAGCTGCTCGCCCCGCTGGGCTAGCCGGCGGCGAAGACGAGCAGGTCGCCGAGCCCCGCGTCCGCGCCGGGGCCGGCGATCGTCGGCCGCCAGCCGGGGTCGACGGCGCGGTACGAGCTCGGGTCGTGGTCGACGATGCCGACCAGCACCTCGGCCACGATCGTGCCGCCGACCGGGCCGAGCCGCTCACCGCCGGCGCGCAGCTCGGCCTCCTTGAGGACGTAGTACCAGAGCGGCGTCTCCCACTCCCAGCCGGCGACGGCGACCTCGTCGGCGCGTCAGCGGCTCGACGCCGATCGCCGCGGCGACGGCCTCCCCGGACGGCAGCCCGGTCGCGAGCCCGCGCTGCAGGTCGCGCACGGCGAGCGAGCGGAACTCGGCCTCGTGCACCTCGCCGGTGATCTGGGCAGGCAGGCGGACGAGCGCCGGGACGAGCCGGCCGTCGATCGCCTTGGCGCGCTGCGGCGCCGGCGGGCGGCCGGGCAGGTCGAAGAGCTGGCTCCAGTCGATCACCCGCTCGGCGGGCACGGGCCGGAAGCCCATCAGGTCGGGGAACAGCGCCAGCGGATCGCCGTCCGGCCGCAGCCGGTAGGTGTTGCGGACCTGGCTGTGGCCGTAGCGGAAGGCGCCGTCGGCGAACTCGACCGGCAGCGACGGCGGGTCGGTCGGGTGGAACCAGCCCCGGCCGCCGTCGCGGACCTGCGCGGCGAGCTCGTCGCCGACGAGCCGCGGGAGGTAGTCGTGCAGCACGATCCACTGCAGGTGCCAGCGCAGCGCGCGGCGCGCCTCCTCGAAGACGTCGTCCGCGCCGTCCTCGCGCAGGCGATCGACGAAGCGGTTGTGCGCGCGCAGGAACGCGACGTGGAGCTGGCTGATCGGCAGGTGGACGTCGTTGCGCGGATCGCCGATCAGCGCGACGCCCTCGGCGTTGCGGGGCAGGTCGCGCGGCGTCGCGGCCGAGCAGCATCCGGGCCGGGTCGTCGCGCTCGACCAGGTACGGCTGGCCCGCCGGTCCGAGGCCGTAGACGCACTCGAGGTCGAGCCGCGCGACGCGCGCGTTGCGCAGCGTCCCGACGTCGGCGCGCGACGCGAGCGCGCTGCGGTCGGCGGTCAGGTCGTGCGCGAGGAACTGCGCGAACACCGGCCAGCCGGCGGCGCCCTGCGCGTCGGTCGTGGCCCCCGACGGGTCGCGGTCGACGAACGGCGACGCCGCGCCGGCGACCGCCTCGCGCCCGCGCGCGCGGAAGAAGTCCTCGCCGTCCCGCAGCGCCGGCAGGTCCGGGAACATGCGCCCGTACCCGCCCGCGCCGAGCGCGGCCTCGGCCTCACGGCCCGGCGCGAGGCAGTGATCGCGGACCGGATGCGACGCCATGGGACGCATCATCGCGCACGGCGCGCGCCGGCAGTCAGGCGAAGTCGGCGGGCACCACCGTCGGCTTCGTCGTCCCGTACAGCCATTGCCGGAAGTAGGTGTCGAGCAGCGCCAGCTCGGCGCCCTGCAGCCCCGACCGCTCCTTCGCGACCGCGATGAACTCCGGCGTCGACACGTTGCCGTGGGCGAAGCGCGACTGGAGCGTGCGCGCGAAGGCGAAGAACCGCTCGTCGCCGACGATCTGCCGGTAGCCCTCGAGCGTCATCGCGCCGCGGGTGTAGGTCGGGAAGGTCGCGAACAGGTTCGGCCGGGTCGCCGTCGAGGACGGCCGGCGCGATCGCCCACTTCGTCTCCGGGCCGGAGGCGTAGTTCGTCGGCGAAGAACTGCGCCGTGCTGATGGTGCTGTTGCCGACGGCGAAGCTCCAGGCGGTCGCCGACCACTGCGCCCAGCCCTCGTTGAACCAGATGTCGTTCCAGTCCTCGAGCGTGGCGCTGTTGCCGAACCACTGGTGCGCGATCTCGTGCGCGAGCGTGCCCTGCGAGACGCTCGGGCCGTTGTTGTTGCCGGCGTAGTGCGACTTGCCCTGGACCTCGAGCGCATAGCCGATGCCGGTGCTGCGCTCCGCGACCGCGCCGTTGGAGTCGAACGGATACGGGCCGTAGCGGTCGGCGTAGAAGTTCATGATCGCGCCGGTCCGCGCGAGCGCTGTGTCGATGCTCGCCCGCTGAGTGGTCGTCGCCGACGGGTCGATCGCGTTGTAGAGCGGCAGCGTCCGGCCGGTCAGCGTCTCCGTCATCGAGCTCTCGCTGTAGTCGAACGCGCCGTTCGACGCGGTGACGAGGTAGGTCGCGGTCGGGTCGTCCTCGCTCCAGCGCCAGGTGGTCGTGCCGTCGCCGTTGTCGGCCGGATCGCCGTCGAGCTCGCCGACGCCCAGCGCGGTGTCGCCCGTCTGCACGGTGAGCGTCGTGTCGAACGTCGCCTTGTCCGACGGGTGGTTGTTCGACGGGAACCACGCCTGGGAGCCCATCGGCTCGCCGACGACGAAGAACGAGTCGCAGGTCCGCGTGCCGCCGGCCGGCGTGTAGCAGGCGGGGATCCAGCCCTCGATCGACTCGTCCGGATCGGTGAAGACCTGCGGCTGGGCGCCGGAGTAGTCGACGCGGACCGTGAACGTCCTCCCGGCGCGCAGCTTCGGGCGCGGCTGGACGACGAGCTTCATCGGCTGGGTGACGTCGCCCGGGAGCTCCGGCGTGGACGCGACCTGCTCGAACTTGACCGGCTTGCCGTTGACCTGCACCGAGACGACGGCCAGGTCCTGGAAGTCGAGGCTGAGCTCGTCGAGGTTCTCGGTGGCCATCGCGGTCATCGTCGTGGTGGCGCTCGTGAACGTGTTCGCCGGCCGGTCGATCGCGAGGTCGATGTCGTAGTGCAGCGCGTCGTAGCCGCCGTTGCCGATCTGCGGCAGCAGCGGGTCGCCGAGCGTGCGGGCGCCCGCCTGCCACGGGCTGTCGGCGGCGGCGGTGGCAGGGGCGGCGAGGAGCAGGGCGACGACGGCGGGTAGGAGGCGCATCGGGGAAAGGTGCCAGACCGCGCCGGGGCCCGGCAAGACGCGGCGTCAGACGACGGGCTCGGCGGGCGGCTCGAAGGTGACCGCGTGCACGCGCCCGGCGAGCGCCTCGGGCAGCGGCAGCTCGCGCGCGCCCTGGGCGCTCCAGCCGCCTGCCGCGGCCGTCTCGACGCCGGTGCCGAAGTAGCGCTCGAACGCCTCCCGCGGCCCCGAGACCGCCATCGCGATGCCGACGAGCGGGCCGACCTCGAAGCCCGCCCCTGCGAGTGCGCCGGTCACCGCCTCGACGTCCTCCGGGGCGGGCCGGAACGCGTCGAGCGACTCGGCCGTGATCGGCGGAGCGTCCTCCAGCGAGCGGCCGGAGGCGGGCCGCATGACGACGGTCGCGACGAGCGTCGTCGCTCATGTCCCGCCCAGCATCAGGCGCTCGATCATCGCCACGTCCTCCGGGCCGAGCGGCCCGGGGCCGGCGGGCGTCGTGCTGCAGCGCAGCTTCGCCAGCAGGACGGCCTTCTGCGCGTCGACCAGGCCTGCGCCGGTCGCGTTGTCGGGCCCGGGCACGGCCTCGTTGCCGAAGTTCGGGTGGTTCGTGCCGGTGGTGACGTCGCGGGCGGTGGTCGTCAGCAGCTCGCGGACCTCCGCCGGGCCGAGCCGCGGGCAGGCCTGGAGGATCAGCGCGCAGACGCCGGCGACCTGCGGGCAGGCCGCCGAGGTCCCGCTGAACACCGCCCAGCCGTCGTCGGGCCCGGTCTCGTCGCCCTCGGGGAACGTCCCGCCGGCGAGATCGCGGTCGATCGCGCAGCCGGGCGGGATCGGCAGCATGATCAGCTCGGCGCGCGGGAGCAGCCCGACCAGCCCGGAGACGTCCGGCACCCGGCGGCCGGGGTAGATCTCGCGAGTCGAACCCGCTCGCGTAGTCGGAGGCGCGGAGCGCGCCCGCCTGGTCGATCGCGACCCCGCCGACGCTGATCACGTCCGGGTGCTGGCCCGGGAACCCCCAGTGCCCGTTGCCGGCCGCGAACACGACCACGATCCCCGCCGCCCACGCGGCGGCGACCGCCGCCGCGCGCGCCTGGTCGGCGGCGCTCAGCGGGCCGGACCGGATGTCCGCGCTCCAGCTGTTGGAGATGATGTCGGGCCCGAGCGCGACCGCGGCGTTGAAGGCGGCGGTCATGTTGACCAGCGCGCCCGACGCGGTCGCGGCCTTGACCGGCTTGAGCGTGCAGTCCGGCGCGGTCGCGAACACGTTCGCCGACTCGCCCGTGCCGTGGCCGTTCTCGTCGCTGCCGGCGTCGGACGTGCCGGGCCCGAGCACGACCGGGTCGATCCGGTAGCCGTGCGCGGTGAACCACGGCTGGCGCGCCCAGCCCGTGTCGACCATCGCCACGGTGACGCCGGTGCCCGTCGTCCCGGCGCGGTGCGCCGCCGACGCGTTGCAGGCCATCGCGACGCCGGCCGGGACGTCGAGGTGGAAGTAGGGGACCGAGGGCGGCATCGCGGTCGCGGTCGGGAACGTCGGCTCCTCGATCGCCACGCCCTCGAGCACGGCCTCGAAGCGGGTGCCGTCCGTGCTGACGAGCCCGCGGACGTCGGTCTCGGGCGTGTCGAAGAACGTCGCCTCGGCCTCCTCGCCGCCGCCCTTGATGACCGTCCGCTCCTCGGCCACCAGCGACGTCGCGAACGCCTCCTCGAACAGCTCGCGCGGCCCGGCGATGTTGATCATGAGCGAGGTCGACTGGAGCACCTCGAAGCCGGCGCCGGCGAGCAGGTCGACCGCGCGCGCGACGACGTCGTCGTCGGAGGCGAAGGCGGCGACGTTGCTCGCCTCGGTGACCACGCCCGGGTCGAACAGCGAGCGCCCGCCGATCGAGCGCGGCGACGCGAGCGCGAAGATCCGGTCGGGGAACGCCGGCGTGCGCCGCCGCCGCGTGCTGCTCCGCTTCTGCGCCATGCGGTCCTTCCGTCGGGGGGTGACGGCGCCGATTATCGCGCGGCGAGCAGCGCGTCGATCGCCAGGGCGACGCCGTCGCGGTCGTTCGCCGCGGTCCGGTGCGCGGCGGCGGCGAGCACCGCGTCCGTGGCGTTGCCCATCGCGATCCCGACGCCGGCCTCGCGCAGCATCGCGACGTCGTTCTCGGCGTCGCCGATCGCGGCGAGGTCCGACGGCGCGAGCCCGAGCCGGGCGGCGGCCGCGCGGACCGCGTGCGCCTTGTCGATCCCGGGCGCGGTGACCTCGAGGTAGCGCGGATGCGAGAACGACGCCGCGACCGTGTCCGGCAGCCGGTCGCGCAGCGCGTGCAGCGCGGCGGTCTCGTCCGCGGTGACCGCGATGCACATCAGCTTGTAGGGCGGCCCCGCGCCGTCCGGCAGGTCCGGCGACTCGGTGGGCGGCTCGTCGGTCAGCATCGCCTCCTCGACCGCGCCCGGTCCGATCGAGCGGACGCGCCAGCCGTCGAGCTCGAACCAGCCGGCCTCGATGCCGTGCCCGCGGGCGAGCCGCAGCACGTCGGCGGCGACGTCCCGGTCGAGCGTCGTGCCGTCGAGCGCCTCGATCGCGCCGTCCGCCGAGCCGGAACGTCAGCGCGCCGTTGAACGCGATCGAGCGGGCCGTCGAGCTCGAGCGCGCGCGACGACGCCCTCCAGCGCCCGCGCGCTGCGGCCGGAGGCGAGCAGCACGTGGAGGCCGGCCGCGCGAGCGCGCGCCACGGCGGCGACGTTCGCGGGGGAGAGCCGGTGCGCCGGGTCGAGCAGCGTGCCGTCGACGTCGAGCACGATGCCGGCGACCGGCCGCAGTTGGTCTGTTTCGGTCCGGCTTTGGTCTTGACCGATCATGTCGTAGTCTGGAAGATGGCACAGAGTTGACGACCCGAGCACGCTGGAGGAGCAGATGGCACGACTGAAGATCGCCTACGTCGGCGGCGGGTCGACCCGCGGAGCGGGCACGATGGCGAGCTTCATCGAGCAGGGCGAGAACTTCTCCGGCTCGGAGATCGTGCTGATCGACCTCGACGCGGAGCGCCTCGAGCTGATCCGCGACCTGGCGCAGCGGATGGCGGCGGCGAAGGGCGTCGACCTCACGGTGACGGCCACGACCGACCGCCGCGCCGGGCTCGACGGCGTCGACGCCGTCCTGACGTCCTACCGCCCCGGCGGCTTCGAGGCGCGCGTGCTCGACGAGCGGATCCCGCTCTCGCACGGCGTCATCGGGCAGGAGACGCAGGGGCCGGGCGGCTTCTTCATGGCGCTGCGCTCGATCCACGTCATGAAGGGGATCCTCGAGGACCTCGAGGCCGTCGCCCCGTCCGCGCGGATCTTCAACTACACGAACCCGGTCAACCTCGTCGCGCAGGCCGTCTGCGACCACTCCGACGTGCCGTTCGTGTCGCTCTGCGAGGGGCCGATCGTCTTCCCGGAGGAGATCGCCGAGGCGGCCGGGCTCGACCCCGCGAAGCTCGACGTGGCGAGCGTCGGGCTCAACCACGGCTCGTGGAGCGTGCGCGCGCAGTACGACGGCGCCGACCTGCTCCCGCTCGTCCAGGCCGCCTACGAGCGCCGCGCGGACGACCCGGAGCTGCGCCCGCAGACCCGCCGGATGCTGCGGCTCGCGTCGGTGATGGGCGCGCTGCCGAGCGAGTACTTCCAGTACTACTACTTCGAGGACGAGGTCCTCGGCGAGCTGACCGAGCAAGCCGACGACGCGCGCGGAGGACATCCTCAGCTGGGTGCCCGGCTACTGGGAGCACTACGTCGAGCAGGCGCGCAGCGACCGGCCGGAGCTCGACCCGGGCCGCTCGCGCGGCGGCATCCACGAGCTCGAGCTGGCGATCGACTGCATGGACGCGGTCTACAACGACCGCGGCGAGACGCTGCCGGTCAACGTGCCGAACCAGGGCTCGATCCCCGGCTTCCCGGACTCGCTCGTCGTCGAGACGCTCGGCGTGTGCGACGCGCAGGGCATCCGCCCGCTCGAGATGCCGGGGCTGCCGGCGCACCTGCGCGGGCTCGTCGAGGCGCTCGGCGAGTACCAGCAGGCGGCTGCCGACGCGGCCTGGTCCGGGGACGCGCACGACGCGGTCCGCGCGCTCGCGGCGCATCCGCTCGTCCGCTCGATCGACATGGCCGAGCGGCTCTACGCGGAGATGGCCGCCGCGCACGCGCAGCACCTGCCCGAGCGGCTCGTCCCGGCCTGACGCGGGCCGATGGAGACCGCGTACGGCGTCGCCGCCTGGTCATCGCCGGCGTGGATCGCCGGCGCGACGGCGTGGCTCGACGAGCAGCTCGCGGCGGCCGGCCGCGAGCGCACCGGCGCAGCGGAGCAGACCAGGGTGCGCCCGTGGTCGACGCTGATCCGGGCGCCCACCGCCGGCGGCGACGTCTGGTTCAAGGCGGCCGGGCCGGCGACGGCGTTCGAGGCCGGGCTGGTGCAACTGCTCGCCACGCCTGGCGCCGGATGCGGTCCTGACCCCGATCGCGGCCGACCCCGAGCGCGGCTGGCTGCTCCTGCCCGACGGCGGCGAGCCGCTGCCGGCGGACCGGTTCGACGCCGCTCTCGCGCGCTACGGCGCGCTCCAGCGCGGGCTCGCCGCGCATGCCGGCGAGCTGCTCGCGCTCGGCGTCCCCGACATGCGCCCCGCGATCATGCCGGCGCGGTTCCGCGAGGCGCTCGACGCGGTGGCCGCGATCGCGGCGCGCGCGGATCGCCCCGGCGACCGCGAGCTCGTCACGCGCGCCGCCGCGCTCGAGCCGGCGTTCGGCGACTGGTGCGACCGGCTCGGGGAACGCGCTCCCAGCCTCGACCACAACGACCTGCACCGCTGGAACGTGCTCGGCGACGGCCGCTTCTTCGACTGGGGCGACGCCGTCGTCGCACACCCGTTCGCGACGCTGCTGGTCCCCGTCATGCTCGACGCGGACCCGGGCGCCTACCTCGACGGGTTCGGCGACCGGCACGCGCTGCGGGAGGAGGCGGAGCTGGCACGCCGCGTCGCGACGATCGCGCGCGTCCTCACCTGGGAGCGCGCGCTGCGGTCCGCGTGGGAGCAGGGCGAGGCGCTCGACGAGCGCTGGACCGCGGCGCCGGCCGAGACGCTCGCGACGCTGCTCTAGGCTCGTCGCGTGCCGCGCCGCCGTGACGTCCGCCGCTTCGGCCGTGGCCCGTACATCCTCGGGTTCGAGCGCGACGCGGAGCGCTGGGGCGCCGGCTTCCCCTACGGCGTCCCGGCGTCGCCGCGATCGAGGACCTGCGGCTCGACGCGCCGGTGACGCTGCTCGCCGGCGACAACGGCACCGGCAAGTCGACGATCACCGAGGCGGTCGCCGAGGCGATGGGCTTCGCCGCCGAGGGCGGCGAGCTCGAGCGGCCCGGCGAGCTGCCGCCGGTCGTGCGCCCGGTCATGGGCGATGCGCTCGATCCGGTGCTCGGCACGCGCAAGCCGCCGCAACGGCTACTTCCTGCGCGCGGAGAGCTTCTTCAACATCGCGCAGTTCATCGACGGCGGCTCGACGTTCGCGCCCGACCTCTCGCTCTACGGCGACGTCCCGCTGCACGGGCAGTCGCACGGCCAGTCGTTCCTCGCGCTCGCCGCGAACCGCTTCGGCGGCTCGAGCCTCTACGTGCTCGACGAGCCGGAGGCCGCGCTGTCGGTGAGCGGCGCGCTCGCGCTGCTGGCGATCATGGTGCGCGCCGCGCGCGGCCGGCGCGCAGTTCGTCGTCGCCACCCACTCGCCGGTCCTGCTCGCCTGCCCGGGCGCGCGGATCTACGAGCTCGACGACGGCGGTCTCTCCGAGCGCGGCTACGACGACCTCGAGGCGGTCCGGCTCACGCGCGCGTTCCTCGACGCGCCCGACCGCTTCCTGCGCGCGGCGCTCGAGGAGCTCATGAGGACTGAAGATCAGCTTGTCGAGGATCGCGCCGATCGCCTCGGGCTGGTTGATGTGCTGTCGGGAGGTCCGCTGACGCTCGGTACAGGTCGTACGTCAGCCGCCAGACGTAGTCGCCGACGCTCAGCTGACGTCTCGGTCCGCAGTCGCGCCGAATGCTGCCCTTGTCGAGGAAGGTCATCGCCTCGGCTCGTCTCGAACTCGGCCCGGGTCGACGCTCGCCGCGCAGCCGGCCCAGCCGTGCGCGGAACTGCCGGGCCCGTCAGTCGCTTGCCCGCCCGCTCGCAGCCCGCGGCTCGACCACGAGGTCCTGCACCAGATGGGTCATCGCGCCGTGGTCCTCCATGATGCAGCGGGTTGTCGACCCAGTACACCGCCTCCCCGCCATAGCGCTCGTAGAACTTCTGCGCGCTGGAACATCTTGTCCTCGCTCGATCACTCTTGACCTGTGCCCCGGTCTCCTTCGCCATCTCGACGAGCGCGTCGCGGATCGAGCCGTTCGCGCGCCGCGCGCGCTCCCAGGCGTCCGCGATCACCTCGGCGTAGAGGTCGGGATCGCGCAGCGACGTCTGGACGATCGGCAGCAGCTCCTGGACCTCGCGTGCGGCGTCGGCGGGCGTCGCCTTCGCGAGCGCCCGCTCGATGAAGTGCCAGTCCTTGGGCAGGTCGGCCACGGCCATCCCGGAGCGGATCTGCTGGGGCGTGTCGGCCACGGTCTGGCCGCGCAGCGCGTTCCGCATCGCGTCGGCGACCTCGTGCCGGTCCCGATAGCCCATGAACAGCTCCGGGACCCGCGACGGCTGGGCGCCGGGGCCAGGCACGCGGACCGTCGGCTCGTGCGGCGCCTTCGGCGGCTGCTCGCCGCCGGCACGCGCCGCGCGGCGCTCGGCCGCCTGTGCGTCCGCGAGCGCCTGCTCGCCGAGCTTCGCCTCGCCCGTGACGTCGTTGATCTGCCTGACGAGCCGCGACGTGTCGTCGCCCGACCGCACCGCCACGCGCAACTGCCTGGCGGCGGTGATCGCATGCAGGAGGGGCAGCCCCTCCAGGCCGAGGGCGAGCAGGCTGGTCACGAAGCGCGCCAGCGAAGGGTCGCCCTGCATCAGCGCGCGAGCGCGGTCGAGATCGGTGTCGGCGAGCACCTTGTGCAGCTCGAACTGCTCGAGCTCCCGCAACGTCGAGTACGTGGCCAGGGTCGCCGAGGCCACGCCGACCATCGCGAGCGAGGTTCCGCCGGTGGGGACGAGCGTGACGAGCGCCAGGGCCAGCGACAGCGCCGACACGAGCCAGGACTCGCGGTCGTCCCGCGCCGCCTGCACCCGGTCGCGCACCACGCCGGCGCGGATGGACCCCGCCGGGATGAACATGTTCGCCTGCGTCAGCGCAACCACCGATGGCAAGGTGAGGGGTGAGATCAGGCGCTTGAAGATGAGCTCCTTCGCGCGGCCGATGTGCGCGAGGGTGGGGAGGACGCGCGTCAACAGCGTCGCGATCTCCTTGTCCACGTCGCTGCTGCCGAGCTCGCCCAGGTCGAGCTTCGCGAAGGCGGAGACCAGGTCGCCCTTCTCGCGTTGGGCGTCGCGGCGAAAGGCGGCGAGCACCGGGTGCGCCTCCTCCTCGGCCAGCCACGTCGTGGCGAGCTCGTCGCGTGCCGCCACGAACGTGGCCTTGCGTTCGCCGGCCTCCTTCCAGTCGATCTTCCGGCCTTGCTGCGGCGTCGCGGACTGCCACATGGCGTGCTGCGCCTCGGCTGTCTTGATCTGCAGCGATCGGATTCGCGCGGCGGCGTTCGCCAGCTGCATGCGCTTGCGCACCTTCGCCGGCGCATCGACCTCGGCGGAGCCGGCGCGCTTCATCCCGCCGATCACCGACTTGACGGCTTGAGGGAGCGGGACGTGCACGCCGGGTACGCCCTGCTCCGTCTGGAAGTACGCGCGAGCGGCGCCGTGCGCCAGGGCCAGCGGCACGCCGTACGAGGTGAGCATGTCGTCGACGACGCGGAGGCTGCCCGAGATCACCCGCTCCGCGTTGATCTGCGCCTGCCGTTCGAACTCGTCACCGAAGCGGCCGGCCTCGCGGCGCAGCGCGTCGACCTCGTCCTCGACGCCGGAGGTCGTCGCCATGGCGGCGAGCGCCGCCTTGAAGGAGCCCGTCTCGCGGACGCGCTGCTCGAGCAGCCAGCGGACCCACGCGGCCCGCTTCTCGGGGTCGCCCGAGACATAGCGCCACTGCTGCCAGTCGGGGGTGACCGGCCCGACCCGGGCCTCCCGCGCCTTGTCACCCTCGTAGCGTGCCTGGCGCGCGCGCTGGTCCAGGACGTACTCCAGCGCTTGCAGGGTCCGTTTCAGCCGCGCCTCCTCGTCCCCGATCGCGAACGGGAGCTTGTAGGTCACCTGCCAGCGCCGGGTGACGAGCACGTCGTCCCCGAGCGCGTCGAGCGTGTCGATCTCGGCGGCCAGCTGCCGGTTCTCCGGTGTCGCGCGCGGCGACGCGGGATCCGCCTTGCGCCAGGGCGGCGGCTTGCGCAGCTCGACGGTGACGGAACTCGAGGACGTTCGCCGTGCGAGCAGCCCCCCGAAGGCGCGGTTTCCGACCCGGCGCTGGAGCGCGAGCACCTCGCTCCGGCCCGGCATCGTGACGGGCGGCTCCCGCGGCGGCGGGCGCCGGTGGTCCGGTGTCGCCTCTCGCTCCATCGTCGATCGACCGTAATCGACGATGGGGTGTCCTGACCATGGGGAATCGCTCCCCATCTTCGGCCTGAGCGGCGCAGGCCGGTCCGCTCAGCGTAGGGCCGCGCCGGTCTCCGGATCGAACAGGTGGACCTCCTCGGGCGCGACCGCGAGCTCGAGCACGTCGCCCACCGCGAGCCGCGTGCGGCCCGGCACGACCGCCGTGAAGCGGGCGCGGTCGTCGTCGGCGAGCAGGGTCGCGTCGCCGTCCTCGGTCGCCTCGTCCGCGGCGGCCGCCGCCTCGCCGCTCGGGCGCTGCGCGTCGACGGGGAAGATGACGTGGCTCTCGCTGCCGAGCCGCTCGACCACCTCGAGCTGCGCGCGCAGCACCGGGCCGCCCCCTTCGCCGTCCGGGCGCAGGTCCGACGGCCGCACGCCGGCGATCACCGGACCCTCGTGGCGCACGCCCTCGGGCAACGGGACCTCGATCCCGGCCATCGTCAGCCGGCCCGCGCGCACCTCGCCCTCGACGAGGTTCATCGGCGGCGAGCCCATGAAGGCCGCGACGAACAGGTTGGCCGGCCGCTCGAACAGCGCCTCGGGCGTGTCGCACTGCTGGATCGTCCCGTCGCGCAGGACCGCGACGCGATCGCCGAGCGTCATCGCCTCGACCTGGTCGTGGGTGACGTAGACCGTCGTGGTGCCGAGCCGGTCGTGCAGCCGCGCGAGCTCCGCGCGCATCCCGACGCGCAGCTTCGCGTCGAGGTTCGAGAGCGGCTCGTCCATCAGGTAGGCCTGCGGCTCGCGCACCATCGCGCGGCCGATCGCGACGCGCTGGCGCTGGCCGCCCGACAGCGCGCCGGGCTTGCGGTCGACGAGCTCCTTCAGCCCGAGCACGCCGGCCACCGAGCCGACCTGCTCGCGCATGGCGGCCTTCGGCGTGCGCCGCAGCTTGAGCGCGAAGGCGAGGTTGTCCCAGACGCGCATGTTCGGGTAGAGCGCGTAGTTCTGGAAGACCATCGCGATGTCGCGGCTGCGCGGCGTCGCCTCGGTCACGTCCTTGTCGCCGATCCGGATCGTGCCGCTCGACACGCCCTCGAGCCCGGCGATCATCCGCAGCAGCGTCGACTTGCCGCAGCCGGACGGGCCGACGAGCACCATGAACTCGCCGTCGCCGATCTCCAGGTCGACGTCGTCCACGGCGACGACGCCGCCCGGGAAGACCTTGCTCACGCCTTGGAGGGCGATCCCGCCCATGCTGCGCTCCTCGGTTCGGGGACGAAGGGGAGGCCGGCCACGACGGTGGCGGCGTCGACGCTGACGCCGGCGCGGTCGAGCGCCAGCAGCAGCGCGCCGGCGATCGGCGGCGCCGGGTGGCGGACCGCGACCGCGCCCGGCAGCTCGGCCATCGTGGCGTTCGCGAGCCGGTCGGTCGGGTGGCCGAAGACGCCGCCGGCGAGCACGATCGGCGTGCCCTCCAGCGACAGGTCGAGCTGGCCGGCGCAGGCGCGCGCCTGGCGGCCGAGGATCGAGCCCATCCGCGCGACGATCGTCTGCGCGACCTCGTCGCCCGCGTCGGCGACGTCCAGCACGGCGGGCGCGAGCCGGTCGGCCTCGTGCTCCTCGAGCCCGCCGCGGCGGGTGAACGCGTGCAGCAGGCCGATCGCGTCCGGCGCGCCGAAGAGCGCCAGCGCGCGCTGGGAGATCGCCGTCCGCGGGCCCATGTCGAGCGCCTCGTGGTAGACGGCCCGCAGGCCCGCCTTGGCGAGGTGCCGCCCGCCGGCCCCGTCGGGCCAGAAGCCGAGGTGGAACACGCGCCCGTCGGGGTGGCGCGCGCCGACCGCGTTGTACGTGCCGCTGACGACCGAGACGCCGGTCCAGTCGGGCGAGCCGCCGCGCAGCGCGCCGAGCGCGTCGTTGACCACCAGCGGCGCGACGCTCAGCCCGAGCCGCTCGCGCAGCGCGGCCTCGAGCAGCGCGAAGTCCTCCGGCCAGTCCGCCCCGGCGAGGCTGAACACCGCCGCGCGGAGCGCGTCCGGCGCCAGCGACGCCCGGGCGAGCGCGTCGCGCGCCGCGGAGGCGATCGCGTCGATCGCCGCGTCCGGGGTCGGCGCGTTGTAGATGTCGGAGATCCCGCCCTTGCCGGCGCCGAGCGTCCGGCCGTCCGGCGCCGCCACGGCCGCGAGCGTCTTCGTGTTGCCGCCGTCGACGGCCAGCACCGGGCTCACTCCTTCACCGCCCCGGCGAACATCCCGCGGATGAAGCTGCGCTGCAGGAAGACGTAGACGATCACGACCGGCAGCGCGACGATCACCGCGGCCGCCGCGGTCAGCGTCACGTCGTTCGAGCCGCGGTTCGCGCCGGCGAACAGCGCGAGCCCGAGCGGGGCGGTCCGCAGGTCGTCGCTCTGGATCATGATCAGCGCGAGCAGGAACTCGTTCCAGGTCCACATGAAGACGAGCACGATCATCGTCGTGATCGCCGGCCACGCCTGGGGGAGGAGCACGCGCCACAGCGTCGTGAAGCTCGACGCGCCGTCCAGCCGCGACGCCTCGACGAGCGAGCCCGGCGTCGAACGGAAGAAGGCGCGCATCCAGAACGTGCCGAACGGCACCGAGAGGCCGATCTGGGGGAGGATCAGCGCCCACAGGCTGTCGGTCAGCCCGGCGTCCTTGAACATGTAGTAGAGCGGGATGACCGTCGCCTCGTAGGGGAAGATGAGCCCGAGCAGCAGGAGGTAGAAGAGCAGCTCCGAGCCGCGGAAGCGCATCGCGCCGAACGCGTACCCGGCGAAGGTGGAGAGCACCGCCGAGACGACGGTCACCGTTCCCGCGACGATGAAGCTGTTGATCAGCCCGCGCCCGAGCGCGCCCTCCTGCCACGCGGTCTTGAACGTGCCGAAGTCCAGCGTGTCGGGGATCGAGAACCCGGTCACCAGATCCGAGCGCTTGTGCAGCGCGAGCAGCACGATGCTGACGATCGGGTAGATCGCGATGATCGCGAAGACGATCAGCACGGTGTAGCTGAGCAGCTGCTCGCGGCGGGCGGCGGTCATCGGCTCGGGTCGCGGTCGACGATCCGCGTGATCCCGAACGCGACCACGAAGATCAGGGCGGTGAGCACGACGGCGACCGCCGCCGCGAGGCCGACCTTGCCGTTCACGAACGCGTTCTGGTACACGAGCACGGAGGGGACGGTGGTCTGCGTGCCGGGGCCGCCGGCGGTCGTGACGTAGATCAGGTCGAAGGTCCGCAGCGCCATGATCGTGGTCAGCGTGAGCGCCACCGCCAGCTCGCCGCGGAGGCCGGGCAGCGTGACCGCGAAGAACTCGCGCACCCGGCCCGCGCCGTCCACCCGCGCGGCCTCGTAGAGCGAGATCGGGATCTTCTGGATGCCGGCCAGGAACAGCACGAGGCAGAGACCGAACATCACCCAGCTGCCGACCAGCCCGAGCGCCGGCAGCGCGAAGTCGAAGTCGCCGAGCCAGCCGCGCGCGAGGCTGCCCAGCCCGACCGCCCGGAGCGCCTCGTTGAGCGGACCGTCGGGCGCGTAGATCCAGACCCAGGCGATCGCGATCACGACCGTCGCGATCGTCTGGGGCAGGAACAGCACCGCGCGGAAGAACGTGACGCCGCGCACGCGGCTGTGTGCGATCAGCGACGCGAGCACCAGCCCGAGGAAGCAGGGCAGGAACGCGTAGAAGATGATCAGCACGAACGAGTGGACGAACGACGTCCGGATGCCGGGGTCGTCCCACAGCTCCCTGTAGTTGTCCAGGCCCGCCCACGTCCCGACGGTGAGGCCGTCCCAGTCGAAGAACGACAGGTACGACGTGTAGAGGAGCGGCCCGAGCGCGAACAGCGCGTAGAACGCGAACGCGGGGAGGATGTAGAGGTACGCCACCCGCCGGGGCTCGCCGGGTGCGCGCGTGCGCACCCGGCGTTGCTGCTGGTCCGGCACGAGGCTCAGTTCCCCGCGAGTTCCTCGTGGTACTTCTCCCAGTCGTCCTGGGTGCGGCTGATCACGTCCTCGGGGGACGTGCGGTCGGCCAGCATCTCCTGGAAGGACTGCCCCATCGTCTGGAGCATCGTCGGCGACGACCAGTCGGGGAACAGCGTCAGGCCGCCGTCGGCGACGAGCTGGTCCCAGCCCTCCTGGACCTCCTTGCCGAACGGGTCGCTCGGCTCGGCGGTCCCGTTGGTCGCGGCCGGGACCTGCTGGGTGTCGACCAGCGCCTGGCCCGCGTCGGGTCCGGTGATCGCGTCGAGGTACGCCGCGGCGAGGTCCGGCTGCTTCGTCTTGGCCGAGATGTGCATCGGGAGGCTCGCCGAGCCGATCGCCACCTTCTTCCCGCTGTCACCGGGCGGCATGTCGAAGAACATGGCGTCGTCGCCGAGCCCGTCCTTCACCGTCGCGGCGTTCCAGTTGCCGCCGAGGATGAACGCGCCCTCGCCCTTGCCGAACGCGATCGCGGCCTCCGAGTCGCCGCGCGCGTTGAACGAGTCACCGCGGCCCATGTAGCCCTTGTCCGCCCAGTCCTTGAGCTTCTGCAGCGACTCGAGGTTGCCCGGCGTGTCGAACGTGGCGCCGTCCTTCTGGAAGATCCAGTCGCGGATGTCCTGGGCCGGCGTGTAGGCGCCCTGGACCATGCCCCAGAGGTGGATCGCGCCGTACTGGTCCTTGTTGCCGAGCGCGATGACCGGCTCGTCGGCGGGCAGCGACGCCTTGAGCTTCGGCAGCGCGGCCTCGAAGTCGGCGAACGTCTTCATCGACGCCGGGTCGACGCCCGCCGCCTCGAGCTTCGCCTTGTTCGCGAACACGCCGGTCGACTGCCCGGACTGGGCGACGCCCCACAGCGTGCCCTCGCCGAACGTCTGGCCGTCGTCGGTCCACTCGAACTGCTGCAGGGTCTCCGGCGTGTAGGACTTGTCCCAGCCGTAGGCCTTGGCGTACTCGTCGAGCGGCAGGATCAGCCCCGCCTTCACGAGCTCGCCGTCGACCTGGTAGCCCTGGTTGCCGGCGAACACGTCCGGCGGCTTGTCGCTCGCGGCGACGAGCTTGGCCTGCTTGAACCAGCTCGCGGTGTCGCGGAACGACAGGTCGACCGTGACGTTGGGGTACTTCTCCTCGAACTGCGCGGTCAGCTCCTTCAGCGCATCGCGCGGTCCGCCGGAACCCTCTCCGGAGATGACCTTGAGCGTGACCGGTCCGAGCTTGTCGAACCCGTCCGTCTTGACGGCCTCAGCCGGCGTCCCCTCCGACTGCTCGTTGGGCTTGTCCTCCCCCGGGGTCCCGCCGCACGCGGCGACGGCGATCGCGAGCAGGAGCGGCAGCACCCCGCATAGCGAACGTCTCCTCATGGCTTGCCTCTCGTTGAACGTGTGCGCGGCGCATCAGCGTCGCTTGGAATCGGTAGCGGTCGGCGCGGTACACGGTGCGTCCGAGGTCGACGATCCTGCCGTCAGCGCCGATGGCGACGGTCGTCGCGAACAGGACCGGCGCCCCCTGCGCCAGCCCCAGCAGCTCCGCCTCCTCCAGAGCGGCGGAGCGGGCCTCGAGCTCGTAGTCCGCGCGGCCGGGCGGATGCCCTGCGCGGTCGAGCACGTCGTACAGCGAGGCCGTGGTGAAGTCGGTGTCCGCGAGCTCCGGCGCGAAGCGCAGCGGGACGCGGTTGTGGTCGAGCGAGATCGGGAGCCCGTCGAGCTTGCGCACGCGGCGCAGCTCGAACAGCTCGGCGCCCGGGCGCGATGCTGAACGTCTCGGCCTCGTCGAGCGTCGCGGGGCGGACGTTCGCCTCGAGCACGTCGGCGCCGGCCTCCAGCCCGCGGCTGCGGCCGAGCTCGGTCAGCCCCATCAGCGTGTTCGGCGGCTCGACGAGCGCCTCGCCGGTGACGAACGAGCCGCGGCCGCGGCTCTCGACCATGCCGTCGGCCATCAGCTCCTCGAGCGCGCGCCGGACGGTCGCCCGGCTGACGCCCAGCTCGTCGCACAGCCAGCGCTCGGAGGGCAGCCGGTCGCCCGGCAGCAGGGCGCCGCTCTCGATCTCTCTCGCGATCTCGCGGTAGACCCCGAGATAGAGCGGTTGCGATGCCTCGCTGATCGGCATGTGCCGCCGGACTATCCCAAGGTTTGCGCGCATGTCAAGCCGTTTGGTCTGCTTTGGTCGGTCATGGTACGTTCCGGTCCATGGGGTTCCAGGACACCGGCCTGTGGGCTGACGTGCGTGAGATGCCCGGGCCGCTGGCCGACACCATCGACGCGCGCGCGGGGGTCGCCGAGGCGGCCGCGCTGCTCCGCGGCGACGGCGTGCGGCGGATCGTGGCGACCGGCAACGGCGCCGCCTACTACGTGGCGCACGCGCTCTGGCTCGCCTCGCTCGAGGCGGAGGCCGACGGGCCGCCGATCGTCGCCGTGCCGTGCGGCGTCGCGGTCCGCGGCGGGTTCCGCTGGCGCGACGGCGACGCCGTCCTCGCGGTCTCCTCGTCGGGGGAGTTCCGCGACGTGGTCGAGATCGCGCGCGGCGCCGGCTCGCGGCCGTGCGTGGCGATCACCGCCGACGCGTCCTCCTCGCTCGCGGCCGCCGCGACCGCGACGGTCCTGCAGACCGTGGCCAACCAGCGCGCGGTCACGCACACCCAGGCGCTGTCCGGCGCCTACGCCGCGGGGCTCGCGCTGTGGTCGGCGGTGACCGGCGACGCGGGGCTCGAGCGGCTGCTGGACGGCGCCGTCGCGGCGCTCGAGGCCGCGATCGGCGACGCCGAGGCATGGGCGGAGGAGGTGCTGCCGGGGCTCGGCGCGCCGCCGGCCGCGATCGTCGCCGGCGGCGGGACCGCCTGGGCGGCGGCGATGGAGCTCGCGCTGATGCTCAAGGAGGTCTCGCGGATCCCGGCCGAGGGGGTCGAGACGCGCGAGGGCGCGACCTCGGCGATGTTCGGCCTCGCGCCCGGCCACCTGATGGTCTCGCTCGACCCCGGCGGCGACCCGCTGGGGGACGAGGCGGTGCGGCTGTGCGCCGCCGCCGGCGCGCGCACGCTGCGCCCGCCCGGCGCCGCGGCCGACGCCCGGATGTCGATGATCACCTCGCTGCCCGCGTCGGCGGCGCTCTCGGCCGGGCTCGCGCAGGCCGCGGGCCACGACGTCGACAAGCCGACCTGGACCGACGCCTACTACGAGACCGCCCGGAGCGCGACGTGAGCGTGCGGCTCGGGGTCGTCGGGCTGGGCAGCGTCTTCTGGACGCCGTACATGAGCCTGATCGAGCGGCTGCAGGGGCAGGGCCGCGTCGAGGTCACCGCGGTCTACGACGCGAATCCCGACAAGCGCGTCGCCGCCGCCGAGCGGCTCGGGCTGAGCCCGGACATGCCGTCGGACGTCGCCGTCTGCACCGACGACGACGTCGACGCCGTCCTGATCCTCACCAGCATGCCCGAGCACGGCCGGCTCGCCCGCGCCGCGCTCGAGGCCGGCAAGCACGTGCTGGTCGAGAAGCCGGTCGCGACGACGCTGGAGGAGGCCGAGCTGGTCCTCGCGACGGCGGCGGACGCCCCCGGCCACCTCGTCTGCGCGCCGCACATCCTGCTCTCGCCGACCTACCGGACCATGCACGCGCGCGTCCGCGCGGGCGAGATCGGCGGGCTGCTGACCGCGCGCGCCCGCTACGGCTGGGCCGGCCCGGACTGGAGCCGCTGGTTCTACGAGCCGGGCGGCGGCTCGCTGTTCGACCTGGGCGTCTACAACGTCACGAGCCTGTGCGGCTTCTTCGGGCCCGCGCGGCGGGTGACCGCGATGACCGGCGTCGCGATCCCCGAGCGGATCGTCGACGGCGAGGCGATCCAGGTGCAGGCGGAGGACAACGCGCACGTGCTGATCGACTTCGGCGACGCGCGCTTCGCCGTCGTCACGACCGGCTTCACGATGCAGCAGTACCGCTCGCCGGCGATCGAGCTCTACGGGACCCACGGCGTGCTGCAGCTGCTCGGCGACGACTGGGCGCCGGAGGGATACGAGCTCTACCGCAACGACACCGGCGTCTGGGAGCTCCACCCGGAGGCCGACCCGACGTGGCCCTGGACCGACGGCCTGCGCCACCTGGTCGAGTGCATCGAGACCGGGACCGAGCCGGTGACGCGGCCCGAGCACGCCTACCACGCGCTCGAGATCATGCTCGCGGCGCAGGCGGCGGGCGCCGACGGGCGGGCGCGCGAGATCCGCTCGGGCTTCCCCGAGCCGGACCTGGACCGGCTCGGCGCCGTGGCCGCGAACGAGCGCGTCCACGACCCGCGGAGCGCGCTGTGACGCTCGTCGACCGGCCGCCGCTGCCGTCGTCCTCGCCGCGGCCGACGTTCGACGGGCCCGCGCAGATCCGCCGCGCCGAGGTCACCCGCCACGTCTGGGGCGACCCGGAGGCGGGCGAGGTGTTCGACTGGATCTACGCCTCGACCGACAAGGTCCACATGCTGCTGTTCGGGGTGCCGCCCGGAGGCGGCTTCCGCCACTCGCCGGACTTCCGCACGATCTTCGCCGCCGACGAGGTGCTGCACGTGCTCGAGGGCACGATGGTCATCGCGGACCCCGAGACCGGCGAGGTCCAGCGCGTGGGGACCGGGGAGAGCGTGTTCTTCCGCCGCGACACCTGGCACCACGCGTTCGCCCTCGGGCCGGAGCCGCTGCGCGTGCTGGAGCTGTTCGCGCCGCCGCCGGCCGCGGGCGCGTCGAGCGCCTACGCGCGCGCCCAGCCCTACCTCGAGGCATCGCGCTACGCCGACGACGCCCGGCTCGGGCACTGGCCGCCGGATGCGCCGGCCGATGCGCGCCTGCGGGTGGTGCGGGCGGGCGACGTGCTGTACCGCCGCGACCTCGGCGTGCTGTGCGGCGTGCTGGCCAGCACCGAGCACCTGACCGTCGCGACGCTGGAGCTCGGGCCCGGCGAGGTCGCCGCGCCGCATGCGCACGGCGGCGACGAGGTGCTGATGGCGCTCGACGGCCCGCTCTGGGTCCGCGCCTGGCACGACGGCGGGGTCCGGGTCTTCGAGCTCGAGCCGCGCGACGCGTGCTACCTGCCGGCCGGCAGCGTCCACGAGTACCGCAACCCGGGCGGGACGACCGCACGCGCGATCTGCGGCGTCGCGCCGAGCTGGCTGCTGTGAGCGAAGCCGTCGGCGTCGACGTCGGCGGGACCAAGCTCGCCGCCGCGCGCGTCGACACCGGCACGGGCGCGGTGCTGGAGGCGCGGCGCATGCCGACCCGGCCGGCGCGCGGTCCCGCGGCGGTGCTCGCGGACTGCATCGCGCTCGCGGACGCGCTGGGGGAGGGGCCGCGCGGCCTCGCCGTCTGCGAGCTCGTCGATCCCGCGGGACGGGTGCGCAGCGCCGAGACCGTCGACTGGCGCGGCGCCGACCTCTCCGCCTTCGACCGCGTCGAGTCCGACGTGCGCGCGGCGGCGCTCGCCGAGGCGCGCTTCGGCGCCGGCGGGCGCGACTTCCTCTACGTCAGCGTCGGCACGGGCATCAGCCACTGCCTGATCTGCGACGGCGCGCCGCGGCTCGGCGTCCGCGGCAGCGCGATCGGGACCGGCGCGCCGCTGGTCGAGCAGTGGTCCGGCGGGCTGGCGCTCGCGCGCCGCAGCGGCCACGCGAGCGCGGAGGAGGCGCTCGCCGATCCGGCCTGCGCGGAGCTGGTCGACGACGCGGCGCGGCGGCTCGGGCTCGCGCTCGCCGCGCTCGTGAACGGGCTCGATCCGGGCGCCGTGGTGATCGGCGGCGGGCTCGGGCTGCACGACGGGTACCGCGCCCGGGTCGAGGATGCGCTGCGGGCGGCGGTCTACGACCCGGAGGCGCGCGACCTGCCGGTCGTGCCGGCCGCGCTCGGCGCCGACGCGCCCGTCATCGGGGCTGCGCTCGCGGCGGCGGCTCGAGCCCCCGCCTGACGCCCTCCTCGAGCAGCCGCGCCTCCGTCACCGCGCCGCCGGTGGCGGTCGGGACGGTCATCGCGAGCTCGGAGTAGAGCCGCGCCCAGCTCACCGCCGAGCGGGCGTCCGCGCCGCGCCAGGTCCGCCCAGGCGTAGGCCGCGGCCATCAGGTCGCGGTCGCCGGTCGGGTCGACGGCGGGCCCGACGTCGAAGCCCTCGCTGTCGAGCCGCTCGCCGTCGAGGATCGCGATCGCGGGCTGCGCGCCGCGCGTGATCACGACCGTCGAGATCGCGGCGCCGAGCGCGGCGATGGCCGCGTCGGGCGAGTCGGTCGCGGTCAGCAGCGGGGCGTCCTTGGCGTCGAGGAACAGCGCGCTGCCGCGCTCCAGGTCGGCCGGCAGCCGGCCGGCGAACGCCTGGGCGTCGTCGTTGCCGCAGGTCAGGTAGACGCGGACGCCGTCGGGCAGCAGGTGCAGCTGCTCGAGGTTGGCGCTGACGGATGCCGCCGGCATGACGGCCTCGACGTCGGCGCTGCGGGCGCGCGCGCCGGGGTCGACCGTGATCATCGCGCGGTCCTCGCCGCAGGGCAGGACCAGCGTCTGCGGCGTCCGGGCCGCGCCGGAGCTCTGGACGATCACGCCCTCCCGCTCCAGCTCGCCGCGCACGAACTCGCCGGGGAGGTCGGTCCCCAGCGGGGCCACCAGCGCGGCGCTCAGGCCGAGCCGGGCCGCCGCGCAGGCGGTGATCGCGCCGCCGCCGGGGGACCGCACGAGGTCGCCCGCGAAGCGCTCCTCGCCGAGCCTGGGCAGCGCGTCGAGCCCGACGACGGTCAGGTCGAGGAACGCGGGGGTGGCGACGATCAGGTCGACGGGCACGCGGCGGGAAGCCTAGTGCCCCGGAGCAGGGCGCGTCAGCCGCGACCGCACGATGCGGCCGCGGCTGACCCTGCGCTAGCCGATCTTGCGGTCGACGCCCTTGTTGCCCTTCAGGGAGTCGTCGCCGGGGCCGCCGTCGAGGCGGTCGTCGCCCTTGCCGCCCTCGATCCGGTCGTCGCCCTGGTCGCCGGACAGCAGGTCGTCGCCGGGCCCGCCGTTGATCCGGTCGTCGCCCTTGCCGCCGTTGATCCGGTCGTCGCCGAGGTCGCCGTTGAGGCGATCGTTCCCGGCGTTGCCCTGGATGCGGTCGTCGTCCTTGCCGCCGCGGATCCCGTCGTCGCCGTTGTCGCCCTCGAGGACGTCCTCGCCGCCGTTGCCCTGGATCCGGTCGTCGTCCTTGCCGCCCTGGACGCGATCGTCGTCGCGATCGCCGTAGATCGTGTCGGTGCCGGCGCTGCCCTGGGCGCGGTCGTCGTCCCGGCCGGCGCGGATCAGGTCGTTGCCGTTGCCGCCGATCAGGTAGTCGCGACCGCCGTTGCCGTAGAGGGTGTCGTTGCCCTCGCCGCCGCAGATCAGGTCGTCGCCGCCGTTGCCGTCGATGCGGTCGTTGCCGCCGAGCCCGACGATGATGTCCTTCCCGCTCGTGCCCTGCAGCTTGTCGTTGCCGGGCGTGCCGACGATCGTCGGGATCTTGCCGTTGCAGAGCTCCGGCGGGACCTTGACCGACGTCGTCGCCGTGGCCGTGGCCGCGCCGCGACGGCTCGCCGTCTGGCCGGTGAACACGGTGGTGGTCGACGTCCCGTTCGAGGACGTCGCGGTCACGCTGACGGTGTAGGTGCCGACCTTCGCGTAGACGTGGCTCGCGGTCGGCGTGGTCGTCGTGGCCTGCGCGCCGTCGCCGAAGTCCCACGCGTAGGACGCGACCGTGCCGTACTTCACGGTGGTCGTCTTCGCGTCGAACTTGACCGCCGCGCCGGCGGCCGCGGGCTTGAACGTGAACGCCGTCTGCGGCGCCTGGTCGGGCACGACGGCGACGCCGCGGGCGGCGCCGGTCAGGGCGACCGCGTTGCCGGCGGTGTTCGTCGCCGTGGCGATCGGCGTGACGTTGTTCCCGCCGCTGACGTAGGCCGTCTTGCCGTCCGGCGTCACCGCGACGCCGCTGGGGGCGGGGACGTTCACGACCGGCTTCGGCGCCGCCGTGGCGACGTCGATCGGCGTGACGTTGTTCGAGCCGGTGTTGGCGACGTAGGCGGTCCTGCCGTCCGGCGCGATCGCGATCGCCTGCGGGTCGGTCCCGACGGGGATGTCGGCGCCCGGCGCGTTCGACGCGATCGTCACCGGCGTCACGACGCCGGCGCGGACGACCATCAGCGTCTTGCCGTCGGGCGTGACGGCGAGCGCGCGCGCGTCGGCGAGGCCGCCGATCGCCGCGCCCGCGGTGTTGGTCGCGATGGCGATCGGCGTCACGCCGGTCGTCGTCGCGACGTAGGCGGTCTTGCCGTCCGGCGTGATCGCCACGGCCTGCGCCCCGGCGACCGGGATGTCGGTGCCCTTCGTGCGGGCGGACACGTCGACCGGCGTCACCGCGCCGTCGCTGACGACGTAGGCGGTCTTGCCGTCGGGGGTGATCGCGACGGCCTTCGCGTTCGTGAAGCCGCCGATCGCGGTCGCGGCGGCGTTCGTCGCCACGTCCACGGGGCTCACGCTGGCGCTGTTGGCCACGAAGGCGGTCTTGCCGTCGGGCGTGACCGCGACGGCGTTCGCGCCGGCGCCGGTGGCGATCGCCGACCCGGCTGCGCTGGTGGCGGTGTCGATCGGGGTGACCGCGCTGCCGTTGGCGACATAGGCCGGCGGCTCTGCGGCGGCGGCGATCGCGGGGGCCGTCAAGCTGACGGCGGCCGCGGCGAACGCGGCGAGGGACCTGCGTTTCAAGCCTGCTCACTCCTTTCGCGCTGGGATCGCGCCGGTGCGGCGCGGGGTGCGCGTTGTTTCCGTCTCCCGGTTCACAACCCTGGCACGGGCGGATAGGTGCGGCTGCAGGCGATATTCCCAGCGTCAGGCGGCGAACACGACGTCGCCGTCGACCACCGTGCACCGCACGGGGACGTCCGGCAGCTCGTCCGGCGCGATCGCGAGCGGGTCGCCGCCGAGCACGGTGACGTCGGCGCGCAGGCCCGGCCGCAGCCGCCCGCACACGTCCTCGTCGCCCGCGACGCGCGCCGCGGCGGTCGTGTAGCCGAGCAGCGCGGTCTCGGCGTCGAGCGCCTGCGCGGGCAGGTAGGGGACGAGGTCGGGGCGGCCCGGCTTGCGCCGCAGCTGCGCCCAGGCGAGCCCGACGCGCGGGTCGAAGTCGGCCACGAACCAGTCCGAGCCGAGCGGGATCAGCGCGCCGGCGCGGGCGAGGTCGCCGGCGCGGAAGCCGCGCTCGTAGCGGCCCGCGGACAGCCCGTCGACCCACGAGCTGGGGGTGGCCGGGTCGTCGAGCCCCTCCATGTGGAGCGGCTGCATCGACGCCGCCACCCGCTGCGCCGCGAACCGCGGCAGGTCCTCGTCGAGCAGCGTCTCGATGTGCTCGACGCGGTGCATCCCGCGCCGCGGCGGGCCGGCGGCGGCGTAGGCGTCGAGCGCGCCGCGCACCGCGCCGTCGCCGACCGCGTGCGTGATCGCGCTGAAGCCGGCGTCCGTGAAGCGGCGGACCAGCTCCGCGTAGCGGCCGACGTCGGGCCAGAACGGGTGCGCGTTGGCGCCGCCGGGGCCGGGGTCGACGAGCCACGCGGTGCCCGAGTCGAGCACGCCGTCGAGGAAGAACTTCGCGGTCCCCGCGCGCCACAGCCGGCCGCGCTCGCCCGCCAGCGGCAGCCGCTCCTCCACCTCCGCGTCGGTGATCGAGGGCGCCTGGTGCATCGGCATCAGCAGCCGGACGGTGAGGTCGCCGCGCGCCTCGAGCTGCGCGCACGTCGCGAGCAGCCCGGGATCGCCGACCATCACGTGCGCGCCGGTCAGCCCGACGCGGTTGAGCGCGCGCAGGGTCGCCGCGTAGGCGTCGAGCGCCTCGGCCTCGGTCCACGCGGGGACGACGTCGCGGACGAGGTCCATGGCGCCGTTCTCGAGCAGCGCGCCGGTCGGGCTCCCGTCGGTGTCGCAGACGACCTCGGCGAACTCCGGGAAGCTGCGCGCGCCGGCGACGCCCGCCAGCGCGAGCGCCGGCCGGCTGGCGAGCGCGGTGTGGCCGTCGTAGAAGCTGAGCAGCGCCGGTGCGCCGCCGAGCGCCTCCTCGATCGCGTCGGCGCGGATGCCGGAGGCGTGGAACGGCTCGTAGCGGACGCTGTGGCCGAGCACCCACGCGCCGTCGCCGCAGCGCCGCCGCTCCGCCGCCAGCCGGCCGCGGACCTCGTCGAGCGTCTCCGCGCTGCGCAGGTCGACGCCGCGGGTGGCGAGCGTGCCCCAGAAGGGATGGATGTGGCTGTCGGTGAGGCCGGGGAGGACCGTCGCCCCGTGTCCGTCGATCAGCTCCGTGCCCGCGCCGCAGACGCCGCGGACCTCGTCGTCGGCCCCGACGGCGACGATCGCGCCGTCGCGCCAGGCGATCGCCGTCGCGGCCGGGCGGCCGGCGTCGAGCGTGCGGACGTGGGCGCCGATGATCGCGCCGTCGGCAGCGGGCATGGCCGAGACCGTATCGTCCGCCGGGCATGGTCTCGTTCTGGCACTCCGCCCTCGACGCCGAGCCGGTCCGGCCGCCGCTCGGCGGCTCGCGCTCGGCCGACGTCTGCATCGTCGGCGCCGGCTACACCGGCCTCTGGACCGCGTACGAGCTCGCGCGCGCCGACCCCGCCCTCGACGTCGTCGTGCTCGAGGCGGAGACGGCCGGCTTCGGCGCGTCCGGCCGGAACGGCGGCTGGGTCCTGGGCGCGCTGTCGGGGCGGCGCGAGCACTGGGCGGAGCGCGGTGGGCGCGCGGGCGCGATCGCCCAGGCGCGCGCGATCGCGGAGACGGTCGACGAGGTCGGCCGCGTCGTCGCCGCCGAGGGGATCGACTGCGACTTCGTCAAGGGCGGGTCGCTGCACGTCGCGCAGACGCCGCTCGAGCTCGAGCGCGTCGTCGCCGAGGTGGAGGAGTCGCGCGCGTGGGAGGGCGACGACGAGCTGCTCGACGCGGCCGCGACCGCCGCGCGGGTCGGGGTGGCCGGCGCGCTCGGCGCCTCGTTCACGCCGCACTGCGCGCGGGTCCAGCCGGCCAAGCTCGCGCGCGGGCTCGCGCATGCGGCCGAGCGCGCCGGCGTGGTCATCTGCGAGGGGACGCGCGCGACGCGGATCGCCCCCGGCCGCGTCGACACGCCGTACGGGATCGTCCGCGCGCCGCACGTCGTGCGCGCGACCGAGGGCTACACGGCGGGGCTGCCCGGGCTGCGGCGCCTGCTGCTCCCGCTCACCAGCTCGATGATCGTCACCGAGCCGCTCGGCGACGACGTCTGGGCCGAGATCGGCTGGGAGCGCAGCGAGACGCTGCTCGACGGCCTGCGCCGCTACGCGTATCTGCAGCGCACCGCGGACGGGCGGATCGCGATCGGCGGGCGCGGCGTCCCGTACCGGTTCGGCTCGAGCACCGACCGCGAGGGCCCGCTCGATCCCGGGACGGTCGCCGAGCTGCGGGCGCGGCTGGCGGAGCTGTTCCCGGTCCTGGGCGACGTCGGGGTGGACGGCGCCTGGCACGGGGTGCTCGGCGTCCCGCGCGACTGGTCGCCGGCGGTCGGGCTCGACCCGGCGACGGGCATCGCGTGGGCGGGCGGGTACGTCGGCGAGGGCGTCGCCGCCGCGAACCTCGCGGGGCGGACGCTGCGCGATCTCCTCCTGGGGCGCTCCACCGAGCTCACGTCGCTGCCGTGGGTCGGGCCGTTCGCGCGCCGCTGGGAGCCCGAGCCGCTGCGCTTCGCCGCCGTCCACGCCGTGCACGGCCTGATGCGCGCCGCGGACGAGCGCGAGCGCTCCGGCGGCCGCCCGGCGATCGTCGGCCGCGTCGCCGAGGCGATCTCCGGGCGCTAGAGCAGCGCGGGCGTGCCGCGCAGGGTCCGCTCGATCGCGTCCGACACGATCTCGCGCGCGGTCCCGACGTCGAACAGCCCGCCGCGCAGCGCGGGGGTGACGCCGTCGATCAGCGTCATCAGCAGCACGCCGGAGCGGGCGGGGTCGACCTCGTCGGAGATGCTGCCGTCCGCCTGGCCCTCGCGCACCGTCCGCGCCGCGAGGTCGACCCAGCGCTGCTGGCGGGCGCGGACGTGCTCGAAGATCTCCGGCGAGTAGCGGCCGAGCGTCCAGAGCTGGTGCCACAGGTCCCACGCCTCGACGATCTCGGGGTCGAGCCGCAGGCAGCCGAGGACGCAGGCGACGAGCCGCTCGCGGCCGTTGCGCGCGCTGCGGGCGTAGCGGACGATCAGGTCGTAGGCGCGCTCGTCCGAGGTCTCGAAGGCGGCGAGGATCAGCTCCTCGCGGTCGGCGAAGTGCGCGCTGACGAGCGGCTGCGAGACGCCGGCCGCGCCGGCGACGTCGCGGAGCCGGAAGGCGTGGACGCCGCGCTCGGCCATGACGCGGGCGGCCGCGTCGGCGATCTGCGCGCGGCGCTCCACCGACGTCAGCCGCTTCCGTGCCATCGCGGGAGCATATGGGCGGAGCTCAACCCGCGCGGCCGTCCGCGCGCGGATCGCTGCCCGCCTCCAGGCGCCAGACCGCCTGGGTGTGGCCGACGTGCTCGGACCGCGCGGGGAGCGGCGTGACGTCGAAGCCGGCCGCCCGGAGGTCGTCCGCCGGCACCCCCGGCTCGGCCTGGACCTCGGTGACGGCGCGTTCCGGGTCGATCCCGCCGACCACCCAGCGCGGCCGCGCGACCGCGGTCGCGGCGTCGTCGCCGTCGAGCAGGTGGAGCAGGACCTGCGCCATGAACTGCGCGTGGGCCTGCCCGCCCATCGTGCCCAGGACGCCGGCGAGCTCGCCGTCGCGCTCGACGACGAGCGGGAGCAGCGTGTGCGCGGGGCGCTTGCCGGGCGCGAGCTCGTTCGGGTGGCCGGGCTCGAGCGAGAAGGCGGCGCCGCGGCAGTGGAGCAGGATCCCGGTCTCCGGCTCGAGCACGTGGGCGCCGAAGCCGCCGAACAGGCTCTGGATCAGCGAGACGGCGAGGCCGCTGTCGTCCGCGGCGACGATCGCGATCGTGTCGCCGGTCGCGGGGGCGCCCGCCGCCGGAGCGGCCTGGTCGCGCGCGAGCGCGTCGAGCCGCTCGTCGCCGAGCCACGCCGCGCGGTCGAACGGCACGTGGCGCGGGTCGGCGAGCGTCGCCGCGCGCTGGGCCATGCCGGCGCGGAGCAGGCGGGCGAGCGTGCCGAGGTCCTGCCGCGGCGAGCGGTCGAGCGCGGCGAGCGCCTGGAGGAGCAGCACGCCGGAGCTGTTCGGCGGGGCGGTGAAGAGGTCGAGGCCGCGGAAGCGGGCGGTCAGCGGGGCGGTCTCCTCGGGCGCGAAGGCCTCGAGGTCCGCGGCGTCGATCCGGCTGCCGCGGGCCTGGAGGCCGGCGGCGAGCCGCGCGGCGGTCTCGCCCTCGTAGAGCTCGCGCGGGCCGTGCGCCGCGAGCGCGCGGAGCGTGCGGGCGAGCGCGGGCTGGCGCAGGGCGTCGTCCTCGACGTCGAGCAGCGCCGCCACGTCCGGGTGCTCGGTCAGCGCGACGGCGAGCGTGCGCGGGATCGGGAACCCGTCCTCGGCCGCCTCGATCGCGGCGGCGAACGCGTCGGCCCACGGGCGGGCGGCGCCGAGCGCGTGCAGCGCGCCCCAGCCCGCGACGGCGCCGGGGACCGTGATCGGATCCGGGCCGGACACGGGCATCCGGCGGCCGCGGGTGCGCTGCTCGGCGGCGCTCACCCCGCGGGCGGCCGGCCCGCTCGCGTTGACCGCCACGGGGTCGCGGCCGGGACGGCGCACGACGGCGAACAGGTCGCCGCCGGCGCCGCAGTTGTGCGGGTAGGTGACCGCGAGCGTGGTCGCCGCCGCCAGCGCCGCGTCGATCGCGTTCCCGCCCGCCGCGAACGCGGCCTCGCCGGCCGCGGTCGCGCGGCGCTCCGGGCAGGCGATGGCGAGCCGGCGGGTCACGGCGCTACCGGCTCGCCGCCAGGCGGGCGCACGGGCGCAGCGTCTCGCGCAAGGTGGCCATCAGGTCCTTCTGGATCACGTCCAGGAACCCGCGGGAGACCGCGTCCTCCCCGTTGAAGAGCTGCCCGAACAGGTCGCGCGGCACGACGAGCAGGAGCGCCCGCTCCCGCGTGATCGCGGTGACCGGGGACGGGCGACCGTCGATGAGGCTCTCGTAGCCGAACGCCTTCCCCGGTCCCGCGAGCCCGACGCGGATGCGCCGGTCGCCGCGGACGATCACCTTCTCGACCGCGCCGTTGATCGTCAGGTAGTAGGCCGTCGAGGGCGCGCCCTTCGGCGAGCAGCGTCCGGCCCGGCGGGCAGCGGACATAGCGCCCGGAGGTCAGGAAGCCCCAGAGCGCCAGCGGATCGAAGTCGTGGAACGTCGCCATCCGGCGGACGTACCGGCTGTCGGGCGCGCGGGCGTCCTCCAGGTCGTCGCAGATCTCCGCGGCCTCCAGGGCGGGCGGACCGGCCGACGCGCCGCCGAGCGAGACGGCGAGGTACTCCAGCTGGCTGCGCAGGCGCGCGGCGAGGAGCGTCGCGAGGTGGCGCTTCAGCCTGAACGCCGAGGGTTGCTGGCCGGCGAGCAGCGCCGCGAAGTCCAGCCGCCCGAGCGTGAGCACCGTCGCCGTCTCGGTCACGCGCACGCTCGTGGCGTGCCCCTCGCCGTCGAGCACCCCGATCAGGCCGACGATCTCCCCGCGGCCGGATCGCCCGATCTCGGCCGCCCGGCCCCCGGTCACCTGCACCGAGGCCGAGACGGTGCCGTCGACGATGAGCGCCAGCTCACGGGGGTCGTCGCCCTGGCGCCAGAGCGTCTCGCCCTGCCTGCACCGTCCGCCGCCGCATCACCCGCGCCAGCTCCGCCAGGTCGGCCTCGTCCCGGCCCGCGAGGAGCGGGACGCCGGCGAGGAAGTCGACGGTCTCGCGGTCAGACATCCAGGTCGCGCGTCTCGAACGCGAGCCCTGCCGGCGTCAGCTCTGCGGTCAGCATCGAGTACTCCGGCACCTCGAGCCAGGAGGAGAAGTCGGCCGTGAGCGGCTCGGAGGCGATGATCACCGACCGGGGCGGCTCGCCGGGGGTCATCTGCCAGCTCCCGTCCTGCTCGGTGTACGCGCCCCCGATCGCGTACCAGAGGCTCACGAACGGGAGGTCGGTCTCGAGCATCTCGTCCTCGGGCGGGTACCAGCCGTAGTCGAACGAGACGCGGGTGGCGACCACGCTGCGGCCGGTGCCGACGCAGAGGTTCACCGGCGAGGAGGTGTCGATGCCGTGCGCGGCGCGGACGTCGCGCAGGATGCGGAGGGCGTCGGCCGTGGCCGCGGCCAGCTCGCGGGTCTCGGGCACGCCGTAGGGGTCGTCGAGCTGCGACAGGATCAGCGCGTAGATCCACTCGGAGTCGGTCGTCCCCTCGATCCGCTGCGCGAGCTCCGGCCGCACGTGCTCGATGAGCGAGTAGCGCATGCGCGCGAACTGGCGCAGGTGCCCGTTGTGCGCCAGGACGACGCGGGCGCCGGCGAAGTGGAAGGGGTGCAGGTTCGTGTCGGCGACGACCGCCTCGCCCGAGTAGGTGACCCCGCGGACGTGGGCGACCAGGCACGTCGACGCGACCTTGGACGAGATGAACCGCAGGTTGCGGTCGAACGACGGCAGGGCGGTCGCGCGGTAGGTGAACGGGTCGTCGGGCCGCAGCGACGTCGGATCCCACGCCTTCATCCCGAAGCCCGCGAGGTTGAGGAACGTGTTCATCAGCCGCGGGCTGTACGACTGCCGGACGAGGCTGTTGTCGGTGTCGAACAGCAGCTGCTCCACGGGCAGCGGCTCACCGAGGTACGCCAGGATCCGGCACACGCGCCGATCGTACTGGCGCGCCGGCGGCGGCCATTAGTATCGGCGGGAATCCACGGACCGGAGGTGCCATGAAGCAATTCAGGTGCGGTGACGTCGTGCTGGGCTGCGAGTGGGTGGCGCGCAACGAGGACGAGCAGGAGCTGTTCGCCGAGATCAGCTCACACGCGCGCGAGGCCCATGCGATGGACGAGGTGCCGCCGGAGGTCGTGGACAAGATCCACGCCGTGATCACCGAGGTCTAGGTCGCGCGAGCGCGAGCCGGGGAACACGCCGGACCGCAGGAACGTCTCGAGCGCCTCCGTGTAGGTCGCGAGCTCGAGGCCCTGGTCGCCGACCCAGGCGTCGTCGTAGTACGTGCCGGCGTAGCGGTCCCCGGCGTCGCAGATCAGGGTGACGACGCTGCCGCGCTCCCCGCGCGCGAGCATCTCCGCCACGAGCCGGCAGGCGCCCCAGACGTTGGTCCCGGTGGAGCCGCCGACGCTGCGTCCCGTGCGCTCGCGCACGAGGCGCATCGTCGCGATCGACGCGGCGTCCGGGACCTGGATCATCCGGTCGACGATGTCCGGGAGGAACGACGGCTCGACGCGCTGGCGTCCGATGCCCTCGATGCGCGAGGGCCGGCCGGTGAACGCGGACGGGTCGTCCGCCCAGGTGGCGTAGAAGATCGAGTCCTCGGGGTCGACGACGCACAGCTGCGTGGGGTACTGCATCAGCCGCGCGTAGCGGCCGATCGTCGCGCTCGTCCCGCCGGTGCCGGCCCCGATCACGACCCAGGCGGGCACCGGATGCCGCTCCAGCTCCATCTGGCTGAAGATCGACACCGCGATGTTGTTGTTCCCGCGCCAGTCCGTCGCCCGCTCGGCGTAGGTGAACTGGTCGAGGAAGTGGCCGTTGCACTCGGCCGCCAGCCGCTGCGCCTCGCTGACCATCGTCCGCGGGTCGTCGACCAGGTGGCACGAGCCTCCGTGCGCCTCGATCAGCGCGATCTTCTCGAGGCTCGTCGAAGCCGGCATGACCGCGACGAACGGCAGGCCCAGGAACCGGGCGAAGTACGCCTCGGACACCGCCGTCGAGCCGCTCGACGCCTCCACGATCGTGGTGTGCTCGGTGATCCAGCCGTTGCACAGGCCGTAGAGGAACAGCGAGCGGGCGAGCCGGTGCTTCAGCGATCCCGTCGGGTGGACGGACTCGTCCTTGAGGTAGAGGTCGATCCCCCACGCCTCGGGCAGCGGGAAGGTGTGGAGATGGGTGTCGGCCGAGCGGTTCGCGTCGGCCTCGATGCGACGGACCGCCTCGTTCGCCCAATCCCTCGATCCGGAGCGCTGGCGACCGTTCGCGGACGTCGTCACGCAGGCATTGTCCCGGATGACGGGTTCCGGCGCGAGGGTGCGGGCCGATGTGGCCCCGGAACGAGAAAAGCCCCGCGTCCGCAGGGCTTTCTCGGAATGCGCCGAAGAGGACTCGAACCTCCACCCGGTTATCCCGGACCAGGCCCTCAACCTGGCGCGTCTACCAATTCCGCCATCGGCGCGAGGGCTCGCGGAGTATAGCCGGGGCTCACTGCTCCGAGACGTCGAGCGTGAGCGCCCCGAGCGGCTCCAGCCGGTAGTTCACGCGGTCGCCGGGGGCGATCGCGAGCGCGGGGACGATCGAGCCGGTGATGAGCACGTCGCCGGCCTTGACGGTCTCGCCGAACGCGGCCAGGTGGGCCGAGAGATGGGTCACGGCGGCGATCGGCTCGGGCACGAGCGCGAGCGGATCGTCGACCACGAGGACCTCGTCGCCGTGGGCGATCTCGCCGCGCAGGTCGCTCGCCTCGATCCCCGCGGACGCCGGGCCGAGGACCACGTGGCGGTGGAAGATGTCACCCGCCAGGATCTCCTCGACCTCGCCGCCGGTGATGTCGACGATCTCGATCGCGACGCCCAGGCCGCCGATCGCGGCGGCGACGGTCTCGCGGTCCGCGGCGGGCGGGAGGTCCGCCGCGACGTGGACGGCGATCTCCGGCTCCGCCGTGGGCTTGCTCCAGCCGCCGACGGCGACGACGTCGCCGGGCTCGAGCAGGGTGCGATCGGTGAGGAAGCCGACGAGCGGCGCGGACGTCCCGTGCTGCTCCATCGCCGCGCTCGTGCCGAGCCCGAGCTTCCAGCCGATCGGCCGGGCGCCCTCGCCGAGCCTCCGGCGGCGCAGCTCGAATTGCCGCTCCATCCCGCGGCGGACCCGCGGGTCGTCTTCCAGGGGTGTCATGGGCGGCATCTTGCCGGTCCTTGCTTCCGTCCGCCCCCCCGGCTACCTTACCGAACACATGTTCGTACTACCCCGAGGAGCCTAGGCCGCATGGACATCGGCAAGGACCTGACGAAGCGCCAGCAGGAGATCTTCGAGTTCATCAAGAAGTACTCCGCGCGCTACGGCTATCCGCCGACGGTGCGGGACATCGGCAAGGCCGTCGGACTGGCCTCGTCCTCGACCGTGCACGCGCATCTCGCCAACCTGGAGAAGGTCGGCCTGCTGCGACGCGACCCGTCGAAGCCGCGCGCGATCGAGATGCTCGACAAGGCGGTCGACGCCGCCAAGAGCGCCGTCACCGGCGGGGGCGGGCTGCCGCTCGTCGGCCAGGTCGCGGCGGGTCAGCCGATCCTCGCGGAGGAGAACATCGAGGACTACGTGCAGGTGCCGCAGCTCGCGGGCGGCGACGACGGCGAGTTCATCCTGGCGGTGCGCGGCGACTCGATGGTCGACGCCGGCATCCTCGACGGGGACTTCGTGGTCGTGCAGCGGCGCGACACGGCGAGCGACGGCGAGATCGTCGTCGCCCTGGTCGGCGAGGAGGCGACGGTCAAGCGCTTCTTCAAGGAGTCCGACCACATCCGCCTGCAGCCGGAGAACGCGACGATGGAACCGATCAGGACGCGCGACGTCAGCATCGTCGGGCGCGTGGTCGGGGTGTTCAGAAAGGTGGTGTAGCCGTGGCCCTGCTTCTCGACGCGGGCCCGCGCACGCTCCCCTCCCGAGGGGCGCCGCGTGCGGGGGTCGCATACCGATCGGATCGCTCCCCGGACCGGGCGGCGGTGGACGAGCGGAACCGGACGCTCGACGACGTCCTGTCCGGGGCCTGGGAGGGCCTGTCCGCCGCCGCCGCCCCGGTCGCCTGCCCCGTCTGCGCGGGCGAGCTGGCGCCGCGCTGGTCCGCCGGCGCGGGCGTCGTCGGCGGCCGCTGCCGCGACTGCGGCAGCGAGCTGCGCTGAGCGCGGCCGTCCGCGCCGCCGCCGCGCCGTGCCGCGCGGCGCCCGGCGCTACTCCGCTCGCGGCCCGCGCCACTTCGCTCGCATCCGCGCCGCGCCGCCTCGCGATCCGCGCTGCCCGCGCTCGCGACTCGCCGCCCGCGCGGCGCCGCTCCGCTCACGACCGGCGCCGCTGCCGCCACGCGCGCGCGGCGCCGCCAGGGAGCGCGCTCCCGCCTCGGGCTCGGGTACTCTCGCGCGATGAGCGACGAGGAAGCGCGCGAGGAGGTCGGCAGGCTCGAGCAGGAGTGGATGGAGGCGCACCAGGCGCGCGACCGCGACCGGCTCGAGGAGCTCGTCGCCGACGGCTTCCGCTTCACCGCCATCCATCTGCATCCCGAGCCGATGACGCGCGAGCAGTGGATGGGCGCGGCGCTCGGCGGCTACCGGATCACGACGTTCGCGTTCGAGGACATGGACATCGACATCTTCGGCGACACCGCGGTCGTCCACGCGCGCTACTCGCAGATCGCCTCGTACTCGACGGTCAACCTCTCGAACGTCTTCCGGCTCACCGACGTGTGGTCCAAGCACACGGGCCGCTGGCAGGTCGTCGCGCGGCATTCGTCCGTGCTCGGCTGAGCGCGGCGGGCCGGACGCGCGCGGTCCACGAACTGCGGCATTGAAGGGAGGACGGACCGTCGCGGCGACTGCGTGGCGACTTTGTCGCGCATACCGAGACAAACGCGCCACGCAATACTTCGCTCCGCGCGCGGGCCTGCGTTGCGTTGCGGCTCAGCTACCGCATAGCGAGATCAGGACGCAACGCAACGCATCCGAAGCCGGCGCCCGCCCGGAACCCTCCCTTCAATGCCCGCCGTTCGCCGGCGCGATGACCGCGCCTGAAGCCGACGCGCGGCGCTACGAGTTCGAGTAGTCGTAGAACCCGCGGCCGCTCTTGCGCCCGAGCAGCCCGGCCTCGACCATCCGGTTGAGCAGCGCCGGCGCGACCGACGCCGGATCGCGGAACTCGTCGTAGAGCGACTCGGACACCGCGAGCAGCGTGTCGAGCCCGATCAGGTCGGACAGCGCGAGCGGCCCCATCGGGTGCGCGCAGCCCTTGATCATCCCCTCGTCGATGTCCTCCTTGGAGGCGAAGCCCGACTCGTACATCCGGATCGACGAGAGCAGGTACGGCACGAGCAGCGCGTTGACCACGAACCCGGCGCGGTCCTGCGAGTCGATGCACTTCTTGCCGAGCGTGTCCTCGGCGAACGTCCGCGCGCGCTCCAGCGCCTCGTCGCCGGTCATGATCGACCGCACGACCTCGACCAGCGGCAGCACCGGCACCGGGTTGAAGAAGTGCAGGCCGAGCACGCGCTCCGGCCGCGAGGTGCCCGCGCCGAGCTTCATGATCGGCACCGACGAGGTGTTCGAGGCGAGGAACTCGGCGTCCGGCAGCACCTTGTCGAGCCGCTGGAACAGCTCGCGCTTCGCCGGCTCGTTCTCGATGATCGCCTCGATCGCCGCGTCCGAGCCCTCGAGGTCGTCGATGCTCGCGCTGTAGGCGAGCCGGTCGGCGGCCGCGTCGCGGTCGTCCGCCGACAGCTTGCCGGAGCGCACGCCGCGGTCCAGCGACTTCTCGATCCGCGCCTGCGCGCGCGAGACCGCGTCCGCATCGGCCTCCACGACGGTCACGTCGACGCCCGAGCGCGCGCACACCTCCGCGATCCCCGATCCCATCAAGCCGCCGCCCACCACTCCGATCCGCATGGGCCGGGACGCTAGCGGAGCGGCGCCCGGCCTCCGCCGCACCAGCGCTACGCGGCCCTGGGGACCGGCACCACGCAGACGCAGTTCGGCAGCAGGTGCGGCGAGCCCGGCAGCATCAGCCGCCCCGCGCCGCGCTCCGCCGCCGTGCGCCGGGCCAGGTCGGCCGCGTCGACGCGCTCGAGGTGCGACGCCACCGGCTCCTCCGAACCGCCCGCGTCGATGTAGATCACGTCGTACGCCATGTCGCTCATGGTGGCGGTCGCCTCTCTATTGCGCGCCGGGGGCTCCCGACGCGATACCGTGGTTCGTGCTGGCCGAGCAGTCGCGGAGGTTCGTCCTTCGAGGAAAGTCCGGACATCGCAGGGCAGGGTGGTCGGTAACGCCGACCCGGGGAAACCCGCGGGACAGTGCCACAGAAAACACACCGCCCAAGTCCACGCTCAGGCGTGGGACGGCAAGGTTGAAAAGGTGCGGTAAGAGCGCACCGGCGTCGCGGTGACGCGGCGGCCAGGTAAACCCCACCCGATGCAAGGCCGAGCAGGACCGCTCGCAGGTTGCCCGCTGAGGTCCAGGTAGGCCGCTTAGATGGATGGCTGCTCAAGACAGAATCCGGCTTATAGACCAGCTGAAGAGAGGGCTCCCCTAGCGGGAGCCCTCTCCAGTCCAGCTCCCCCGGCCCCGCTCCCCAACGGGACCTTCGCCGCGTAATACCCACTTTTCCGAAGTTGTCACCCTCCGAACACATTTCGATCGAGATCCGCTTCATCTCGGGCGCCGACGTCGACGCGCTCGCGATCGGGCCGGACCTGATCCTGGAGGCCACGGAGCGCGCGCTGAAGGCCCAGGGCGAGCACCGCGTGGTGCTCGAGCCGCGCGAGCACCTCGTCCCCGATCCCGCCTTCGACGGCCACTTCAACCTGCTCCGCGCGTACATCGCGCCGCTCGACGTCGCGGGCGTGAAGGTCGTCGGCGACTTCCACGGCAACTTCAAGCTCGGGCTGCCGTCCGAGCTCGCGCTGCTCACGCTCTACGACCCGCGGACCGGCGTCCCGCGCGCGATCGTCGACGCGACCGCGATCACCGAGTGGCGGACCGGCGCCGTGACCGCGCTCGGCGGCCGCCACCTCGGCGCGCCGGACGCGAAGGTGCTCGGCCACGTCGGCGCCCGCGGCACCGCGTTCTCGAACGTCACGCTGCTCGACCGCGTCCACGACTTCGACGAGATCCGGGTCACGAGCGCGCGGCCGGAGTCGCGCGCGGCGTTCGGCGCGCGGCTGGAGGAGGCGCTCGGCAAGCCGGTCCGCGTCTGCGACTCGATCGAGGAGACCGTCCGCGGCGCCGACATCGTCGTCGAGGCGACCCGGCTCACCGCGCCCGAGCCGATCATGAAGACCGAGTGGCTCGCCGACGCCACGCTCGTCATGCCCTACGGGACGATGAGCGCGGTCGAGCTCGACCTCGTCGACGGGATGGACAAGGTCTACGTCGACGACTGGGGCCAGTGCAAGGGCGGCCGCTTCGGCGCGCTGCGCGCGCACGTCGAGGCCGGCCTGGTCACCGGCGAGTCGATCGCGGGCGAGCTCGGCGACGTCGTCGCGGGGACGCGGCCCGGCCGCGAGTCGCCCGGCGAGCGCATCCTGTTCTGGCACCGCGGCCTCGCGACGACCGACATCGCACTCGGCCAGGCGATCCTCGACCGCGCGGTCGAGCGGGACGTCGGCACGCTGCTGCCCTACCGATGATCGTCCTCGGCGCGCTCGACCCCGACCGCTACCGCCGGATCGTCCTCGACCACGAGCCGGTCGCGATCGACCCCGCCGCGCTCGCCCGCGTGGAGGCCGCGCGCGCCCGGCTGCTCGCCCACCTCGAGCAGGGCGGGCGCGCCTACGGCGTCAACACCGGGGTCGGCGCCCTCGCCGGCACCGCGCTCGAGCCGGACGCCCAGCTCGCCTTCCAGCGCGCGCTGCTCGCCCGCGGCGCGGGGACCGGCCCGCCGCTCGCGCCGGAGGTCGTCCGCGGCGCGCTCCTGCTCCGGCTCGCCGGCTTCCTCGACGGCGCCGCCGGCGTCTCGCCCGCGCTTGTGCGCCTTCCTCGCCGACCGGCTCAACGACGGCTGGTCGCCGCTCGTCCCGTCGCAGGGCATCTCCAGCGCCGGCGAGGTCGTCGCGCTGAGCCACCTGTTCGGGACGCTCGCGGGGGAGGGGGAGGTGCTCGAGGACGGCGTGCCGGTGCCCGCGGCCGATGCGCTGGCGCGCCGCGGCGTCGCGCCGTTCGAGCCCGGCGTCAAGGAGGGGATCGCGCTCGTCAACGGCGCGCCGCTCGCCCCGGCGCTGACCGCGTCGCTCGTCTCACGCGCGCGCGGGGTGCTCGACCACGCGACGCTCGCCGGCGCGCTGGCCGTCGCCGCAGAGCGGCGGCTCGCTGCGCCCGCACTCGACCCGGATCGCCGCGCTCAAGGGCGATCCCGGGCAGGCGGAGGTCGCCGCCGCGCTGGTCGCCTGGCACGCCGGCGCGGAGGACTGGTCCGACCGCCCGCAGCCGCCGGTCTCGACCCGCGTGCTGCCGCAGGTGCTCGGCGCGGCGCTCGACCTCGTCGACCACGCCGCGCGCGCAGGTCGAGCGCGAGCTGCACGCGGTCACCGACAGCCCGGCGCTGCTCGACGCGCTCGACGACGAGCCCGCCGGCCTCTACCCGTCCGGCAACTTCCACGCCCAGGCGCTCGCCTTCGCGCTCGACACGCTGAAGCTCGCCTTCGCCCAGGTCGCCAACGTCGCCGAGAAGGGCCTGCACCGGCTGCTCGACCACCGCTTCTCCGGCCTCCCCGACCAGCTCGCCGCCGAGCCCGGCACGGAGACCGGCCTCGTCTTCCTCCACAAGGCGGCGATCGAGCACGCGGCCGCCTGCCGGCTGCTCGCGACGCCCGCGAGCGCCCAGAGCGTGGACGGCTCGTCGGGGCAGGAGGACGTCCAGGCGTTCACGTTCGTCGCCGGCGAGCAGCTCGGCGCGATCCTCGGCCGCTGCGAGCTGATCGTCGCCGCCTGGCTGATCGCGGGCGCCCAGGCGCGGGTGCTGCGCGACCTCCCGCTGCCGCCGCGGCTCGAGGCGGCGGTGACCGCGATCGCGCTGGAGCCGGTCCGGGCCGAGCGCTCGCTGAGCGCCGACCTCGAGCGGGTCGCGGCGCTGACCCGCACCGGCGCGCTGCTCGCGTAGCGCCCCCGTGTATGCGAACATGCGTTCGCATGATCGTGTGCGTCCAGATCCCCCGCTTCGCGCTCGCCGTGGCCGCCGGGGGGCGGGACGTGCTGGCCGCCGGCCCGGTCGCCCTGGCGCCCGAGCCGGGGCGCGAGCAGTTCATCGGCGAGGTCTCCGCCGCCGCCGAGGCCTACGGCCTGCGCGCCGGGCTGCGGCTGGGGGAGGCGCTCGCGCGCTGTCCGACGCTGCGGCTCGTCGCACCCGACCCCGCCGGCGTCGCCGACGCCTGGGAGGCGCACGTGCGCGCGCTCGAGGGGATCGGCGCCGCGGTCGAGCCCGGCGCGCCCGGCACCGCCTGGTTCGCCTCGGGCGGGATCCGCGCGCTGCACGGCGGGACGCTCGAGGGGTCCTCGCCGCCGCGCGCCGCGCCCTGCGCGGCGCGCACCGGACGGCGCCCGGCGCGCCCGTCCGGCTCGGTGCCGCGCCGTCCCGCTTCGCCGCCTTCGCCGCCGCCGGCCGGGCGCGCGCCCGCCGGCCGGAGATCGCGCCGCTCGCCAACGCCGCGCTCGCCGCCTACCTGGCCCCGCTGCCCGTCTCGCTGCTGCTCGCCCGGCCCGAGGTGGCGCTGCTCCCCGACGCGCTCGAGCGCTTCGGGATCGGGACGCTCGGCGCGCTGGCCAAGCTCCCGCGCGCGGCGCTCGCCGACCGCTTCGGACCGGCCGGGCCGGTCGCGCGCGACCTCGCCAAGGGCAAGGACACGCCGCTCGTCCCGCGCGTGCCCGAGGAGGGGCTGGAGGAGCGGCTGGAGCTGCCGGAGTCCGCCTCCGGCACGCAGCTCCAGCGCGGCCTCGAGCTGCTGATCGACCGGCTGCTCGCCCGCCGCGAGCGGCGCGGCCGGTCGCTGCGCGCGGTCGTCCTCTCCGCCCAGCTCGTCGAGGGCGGGACGTGGCGCGCGCGGCTCACCTTCCGCGAGCCGCACGCCGACGCGCGGCGGATGCGGCTCGTGCTCGGCCAGCGGCTGGCCGAGCTGCCGTCGCCGACCGACGTCCTGCGCCTGCGCGCCGAGGGCTTCGGCCCGCCGGCGGGCGACCAGCGCTCGCTGCTGGCCGAGCCGGCGACGATCCGCCGCGCGCGCCTGCGCGAGGCGGTCCGCCAGGCACGCTCGGTCGCCGGGCCGGACGCGGCGCTGCGCATCGTCACCGTCGATCCCGAGTCGCGCGTGCCCGAGCGGCGGCTCACGCTGGCGCCATGGGATCCGTGAAGCGGCTGGCGGCGCCGCGGCCCGTCCGCGTCGCCGCCGCCGGGGACGGCCGGCCCGAGGCGGTCGGCGGGCGGGCGGTCGAGGCCGTCCGCGAGTCCTGGCTCGTCGAGGACCGCTGGTGGACCGACGACCCGCTGCGCCGCCGCTACTGGGAGGTCGTCACCGCCGACGGCCGCGACCTCGTCGTCTTCCGCGATCTGGTCGACGGGGGGTGGTTCGCGCAGCGTTAACGCAACTCGCCGAGCAGCCGAGGCGATCCGGGTGCAGTTGCTGTCGTAGAGCGACCTCAAGTGCACACGCAACACCGCTTTCCGCGGTCGAGTGCAGTTGGTGTCGCTCAGGTCTGCCACAGCACCATCGCGGCGTAGGCGCGCCACGGCCGCCAGCGCTCGGCGTCGGCCGCGGAGGCGACGCGGCGCAGGTGGAGGTCGGTGCCCGGCCAGGCGTCCGGGTCGCGCAGCGCGCGCATCGCGATGTACTCGACCGTCCAGGGGCCGAAGCCGGGCAGCGCGAGCAGCTGCGCGCGGGTGCGGGCGCGGTCGAGCGGCGGGTCGAGCACGAGGCCGCCCGCGACGGCCTCCGCCAGCGCGCGCAGCGCGCGGGCGCGGCTCGCGGGCATGCCGGGCAGCGCGCCGTCGACCAGCGCCTCCGGCGGCGGGAACCCGTCGCCGTGGAGCTCGATCAGCTTGTGCGCGGTCCGGCGCGCGCCGGCGACGCTGACCTGCTGGCCGAGCACGGCGCGCACGGCGAGCTCCCAGCCGCTCCAGGTGCCGGGGACGCGGATGCCGGGGGCGCGGGCGAACAGCGGGTCGGTGAGCTGCGCGGGATCGTGGGCGGTGTCGAACACGCGCGCGAGGGCGACCGGGTCGGCCGTGCCGCTGACCTCGAGGCCGCCGTCCGCGCGGGCGACGGTCAGGTCCCCGCGGCGGTAGACGCCGTCCTCCACCGACTCGAGGTCCGGGATCGAGCGCGGGTCGAGCCAGGCGAGCACCCGGTCCCAGTCGTACGGCTCGCGGACGGGGATGCGCATCGCCGTGCAACGTGGCACATCGGGCGGTCGTGATCGTCCGCTCCGCATGCGAACATGTGTTCGATCCATGTACGCCGAGCTGCACGCCCACTCCGCCTTCTCGTTCCTCGACGGCGCGTCGCTGCCCGACGAGCTCGCGACCGCGGCGGCCGAGCTCGGCTACGACGCCTTCGCGCTGACCGACCACAACGGCGTCAGCGGCTCGATGGAGTTCGCGCAGGCGGCCAAGGGGCTCGGCGTGCGGGCGATCCACGGGGCGGAGATCGACCTCGAGGACGGCCGCCACCTCACGCTGCTGGTCGAGACCCAGGCGGGCTGGCGCAACCTCTCGCGGATCCTCACGCGCGCGCACGCCCACGCGCGGGATCACGGAGAGCCGCCGCCCGCCGTCCCGCTGGAGACGCTGGAGGAGCACGCCGGCGGCCTCGTCTGCCTGAGCGGGTGCGCGCGCCACGGCGTCCACGACGAGCCGACGCTGCGGCGGCTGCTCGCCGCCTTCGGGCGCGACGGCCTGCGGGTCGAGCTGCAGCGCCCGTTCCAGCGCGACGACCGCGCGCGCAACCGGATGCTGGCCGGGCTGGCCGAGCGGCTCGGCGTCGCCGCGGTCGCGACGGGCGACGTCCACGCGCACGCGCTCGCGCGGGCGCCGCTGCAGGACGCGTTCTGCGCCCTGCGCCACCACACGACGCTCGACGCGTCCGAGCCGCTGCGGCGCGGCAACACCTCGCACGTGCTCGCCCCGCCCGCGGCGATGGCCGCGCGCTTCGAGGACCACCCGCGCGCGGTCGCGGAGGCCGTCGCGCTCGCCGACCGGCTGCGCTTCGACCTCACCGTCGACCTCGGCTACCGCTACCCCGGCTCGGAGGATGCCGACGCGGGGCGCAAGCTCGCCGAGCTGTGCCGGGCGCGGATGGACGACCGCTACCCGCGCGGCAGCCCGCACCACGGCGCGGCGCACGCGCGGCTGGAGGAGGAGCTGCGGGTGATCGAGGGCCTCGGCCTGCCCGGCTTCTTCATCCTCCACCGCGAGCTGCTCGAGCTCGCGCGCGACGTCGCGGTCGAGGTCCGCGGGCCCGACTCGGCGCGCGCGCTGCTGCCGCCGGGGCGCGGGCGCGGGTCGTCCGTGTCCTCGATCGTCTGCTACCTCACCGGCCTCTCGCACATCGACCCGGTCGCGAACGACCTCTTCCTCGGCCGCTTCCTCAACGAGGAGCTGACCGCGCTGCCGGACATCGACCTCGACTTCCCGCGCGACATCCGCGAGGTGCTGATCCCGCGCATCCACGATCGCTACGGGCGCGATCGCTCGGCGCTGGTCGCGGCGTTCCCGACGTTCCGCTCGCGCGGGGCGATCCGCGAGCTGGGGAAGGTGCTCGGCCTGCCGCCCGGCGAGCTCGAGCGGGTCGCGCGCGGGGCCGAGCCGTGGGCGGTGCGCGGCGTCACCGCCGACGTCGAGTCGGCGCTCGGGCTGGAGGCCGGCGGGCCGCCGGCGCCGCTGGTCGACCCCGACTCGCGCGGGCCGTTCGCGATGTCGACGACCGAGTGGCAGGCGATGGTCAACGGGCGCCGGCCGGATCACACCGAGACGCATCCCGGCGACGAGGGGCGGCGCTCTGCGCTGCCGGGCCGCTGGGCGTGGCTCGCGCGGCTGTGCGACGAGGCCTACGGGCTGCCGCGCCACCTCTCCCAGCACTCGGGCGGGATGATCGTCTCGACCCGGCCGCTGGTCGACTGCTGCCCGGTCCTCCCGGCGGCGATGGAGGGCCGCCAGCTGTGCCAGTGGGACAAGGACTCGTGCGCCGACGCGGGCTTCCTCAAGATCGACCTGCTCGGGCTGGGGATGCTCTCGTGCGTCGAGCGCGCGGTCGAGCTGATCGCGCAGACGCGCGGGGAGCGGGTCGACCTGTCGCGGATCCCGTACGACGACGCCGACACCTACGGCGCGATCCAGCGGGCGGACACGATGGGCGTCTTCCAGATCGAGTCGCGCGCGCAGATGCAGTCGCTGCACCGGACCCGGCCCGAGTCGCTCGACGACCTCACGATCCAGGTCGCGATCGTCCGGCCGGGGCCGATCCTCGGCGGCGCGGTCAACCCCTACATCGCGCGCCGCCAGCAGCTGCGCGAGGACCCGGGGTTCGTCGTCCCCTACGACCACCCTTCGCTCGAGCCGGTGCTGCGCGACACGCTCGGGACGATCATCTTCCAGGACCAGGTGATCGAGGTCGCGATGGCCTTCGCCGGCTTCTCGCCCGGTGAGGCCGAGGGGCTGCGGCGGGCGATGAGCCGCAAGCGCTCGGAGGCGGCGATCGAGGCCTACCACCAGCGCTTCATCGACGGCGCGGCGGCGACGCACGGGGTCGACGCGGAGACGGCCGAGCGGGTCTACACGATGATCGTCGGCTTCTCCGGCTTCGGCTTCCCCAAGGCGCACGGCGCGGCGTTCGGGCTGCTCGCCTACCAGTCGACCTGGCTGCGCGTCCACTACGGGCCGGAGTTCCTCTGCGCGCTGCTCAACGAGCAGCCGATGGGCTTCTACGCCTCCGACACGCTCGCGCACGAGGCGCAGGGCAAGGGGATCGAGCTGATCGCGCCCGACGTCAACCTGTCCGGCGCGGAGTGCACGGTCGACGACGCGGGCCGGATCCGGCTCGGGCTCAACTTCGTGCTCGGCGCGCGCACCGACGAGGTCGCCGCGCTCGTCGCCGCGCGCGAGGCCGGCGGCCCGTTCCGCTCGCTCACCGACCTCGCCTCGCGCGCGGGCGCCGGCCGCGCGATCCTCGACCGGCTCGCCTGGGCGGGCGCGTGCGACGCGCTGGCGGCCGCCGACGTCGCCGCCGAGGCCGCGGCGCCCGGCCCCGCCGCCGCGCGTGCGGCGCCGCCCGGGCTCGGCCGAGCCCGCGGCGGCGCCCCAGGCGGTCTCGCGCGCGCGGCGCACCGCGCTGTGGCGGCTCGGCGTCGCCGCGCCCGGCACCACGGTCGGCGACGCGGGGACCCAGCTCGCGCTCCCGCTCGAGCTGCCCGGCGCGCCCGCGCTCGACCCGCTCGCCGCCTGGGACGCGATGGTCGCCGACTACGCGACCACCGGGCTGACGCTCGGCCCGCACCCGATCGCGCTGCTGCGGCCCGACCTGCCCGCGAACGCGGTCTCCACGCGCGACCTCGAGACGCTGACCCACGACACGCCGGTGGCGATCGGCGGGCTGGTCGTCGCGCGCCAGCGGCCGGGCACCGCGAAGGGGATCGTCTTCCTGCTGCTCGAGGACGAGTTCGGGACGATCAACGTGATCGTGCCGCCGGACCTGTACGAGCGCACGCGCCTGGCGGTGCGGACCGAGCCGCTCCTGCTCGTGCGCGGCAAGCTCGAGAAGCTGCCGATCGCCGGCGGCGCGCTGAACGTCTACGCGCGGGCGATCGAGCCGCTGTCGGCGCCGAGCGCCGCGGTCGCCGAGGTCGTCGCGCTGAGCGAGCGGGCGCGCGCCCGGCCGCCGGAGGAGGTGCCCGCCGACGGCGCGCTGGCCGACTTCCGCGGCGTCGCCCCCGCGGTCCAGAGCTTCGCCGCCGGCCGCCGCCGCTGACGCGCGGGCGACCGGAGCGCGGCGCGATGTTGCCTCCCCACCGCGCCGGGCAAACGGATATGGTCCCGCGCCGATGGCCACGCTCGCCTTCGTGCTCCTCTTCGTGCTCCTCGCGCTGGGGGCGCTGTTCCTCGCGTTCAGCGGCGGTCCCAAGAAGAGCAGCCGTGCGAAGACGCAGACCCGCAGCGGGCGCCGCAGCGGGATCGTGCTGTTCCTGATCGCGCTCGTCGTGCTCGGCTTCGCGGTCCCGCTGGCCGTGATCGCGGCGGACAAGGACCGCAACTCGATCCCGCAGGCGGGCGTGAAGGAGCTCACCCCGCTGCAGGAGCGCGGGCGCGAGCTGTTCGGCGAGCACTGCCGCATGTGCCACACGCTGAAGGCCGCGAACGCGAGCGCGAAGGTCGGCCCGAACCTCGACGACCTCGCCCCGCCGAAGGCGCTCGTGCTCGACGCGATCGAGAACGGGCGCGCGCGCGGCAACGGCAACATGGCCGCCGACCTCGTCGTCGGCCAGGACGCCGAGGCCGTGGCGGAGTTCGTCGCGGTCGCCACCGGCGGCTCGCTCGAGGGCGGCGGCGACAGCGGCGCCGGCGGCGGCTGAAACCCGCCGCCGCGGACGTTCACCCCGCACACTCCGCGCTTTTCGTCGGCGCCCGGGTTCGGTTCCGCCGGAGCGTCCGCAACCATGTGCCGCGGGTCGGTGCAGCCGCGCCGTCCCGACTTGGGGAATCGTCATGAACAGACCTGCTTGCAGGGCAATTCACGACTGCTACAGTGCCCGGCCGCATCCGCTGAATCCCTGTCGGAATCGGGGAGCGGGGGACCCGTGTGGTTGGGGCGAATCGCCACTGCGTAGCGCTGCTCTTTCAGCGCGAGCCCGTCAGCTAACCCCGTAAGCAAGGGAAGAGGACGACCGCCGTCATGCCACCGCACGCCAACAGGTTCATCGGGCTGTACGACCAGCAGAACGAGAACCGCATCGCGGACTGGGGCGGCGACGAGCTGTTCACCCGGATGCCGCGCCCGCGCGTCGTCGACGACGCCCCCGCACCGCGCTTCCGCCCCTCGCTCGTGCTCGTCGACCCGCCCGCCGAGCCCGCCCCGGCGCCGGCGCCCGCCCCGGCCCCCGCCGCCGAGCCGCCCGCCCTCACGGTCGTGGCCGACGACGACCCGCTCGAGGCCGTCGCCGCGACCGTCCGCCAGTGGGACGGATCGTTCGCGTCGGAGGACCCGCGCTGGGAGGCGATGCTCGCGCAGCCCGAGGAGGAGCGCGCCCCGAACGGCCGCCGCACGCGCGTCATCACGGGCCACCCGGACCCCGCGCCGCGGCCGCTCTCGCTCGTCCCGCCCGAGCGCCGGCGCCCCCGCCGCACCCCCGCCGAGTGGATCGGCGGCAGCCCCGAGCGGATCATGGCCTACGCCTTCGTGCTCGGCCTGATCCTGATCCTCGTCGCGATCTCCACCGCCGACGCCTGAGCGCCGCCAGGCGCCCCGTCGCACCCCGCGGAGCCTTCGCTCCGTGGCGCCCTCGCGCGCTTGCGCTGTCTTTGTGCGAGTTCTACACTTACAAAGTGTAAGAACCGGCGTTTCCTCCCCGAGTCGCAGAGGGTCCCGAACGATGAAGACGCAGATGAGCCGCTTCCACATCCACGACGAGATGTCCGCCCCGGAGGGATCGCTGCCGGTGCTCAAGGGCGCGATGGCGTCCGGCGGGCAGCTGCCGAACTTCCTCGGCGTGATGGCGGGCTCGCCCGCGGCGCTGCGCGCCTACGCCCGCTTCCGGTCCGAGCTGCGCCACGGCGTCCTGCCCGCCGCGACGCATGGAGCGGATCTCGCTCGCCGTCGCCGAGTACTACCGCAGCGCCCCCGGGCGCGCGATCCACAAGCGCACGGCCCGGCTGGCCGGGGTCGGGATCGACGAGGTCGCCCGCGCGCGCGACTGGGACTCCGCCGACGAGCGCGAGGCCGCGCTCCTGCGCTACCTCCACGCGCTGCTCGAGCACCACGGCCGCGCGCCGATGCACCTCCACGAGGAGGCGCGCGAGGCCGGCTGGAGCGACGAGGAGCTGCTCGAGGCGATCTCCTACGTGGCGCTCGAGTCGTTCACGGCGATGATCAACGTCGCGGGCGAGGTGCCCGTCGACGGCTCGGCGGAGGATGCACGCGTCCTCCGCGCGGCGTAGGCTTGCGCTCGACGATGTCCGTGCGCCGCCGCACCGGAGTCGTAACGCTGGAGCGCCCGGCCGTCGAGTGCTGCCCGAAGCTCCACGAGGCGGTCGAGCTGATCGGCAAGCGCTGGTCGGGCGCGATCATCGTCGTGCTGCTCGAGGGCGGCGCGATGCGCTTCTCCGAGATCGCCCACGCGATCCCGCAGCTCTCCGACCGCCTGCTGTCCGAGCGGATGAAGGAGCTCGAGGCGCGCGGGATCGTCGAGCGCCGCGTCCAGGCGGACACGCCGGCGCGCGTCGAGTACGCGCTGACCGACATGGGCCGCGAGCTCGCGCCCGCGCTGCAGCAGCTGAAGTCCTGGTCGCACCGCTGGCTGGACTGACCCGGCCGATCTTGTACGCGCGGTCGAGTGCCGCGCGCCCCGGCGATCACTAGGCTGCGCGGACCATGGACCAGCCCAGCACGCCCGAGGACGTCAAGGCGCTCGCCGACGAGCGCGGCATCCGCTTCATCCGCCTGTGGTTCACCGACATCCTCGGGCAGCTGAAGTCGTTCTCCATCAACGCGGCCGAGCTCGACGACGCCTTCGAGGGCGGGATGGGGTTCGACGGGTCCTCGATCACCGGCTTCAACGCGATCGAGGAGTCCGACATGATCGCCATGCCGGACCGAGCACGTTCTCGGTCCTGCCGTGGCGGCCGGAGACCGAGGGCGGCGGCGTGGCGCGGATGTTCGCCGACATCCGCACGCCCGAGGGCGAGCCCTACGAGGGCGACCCGCGCCACATCCTGCGCCGCGCGGAGGAGCGGATGAAGGCGATGGGCTTCGACCACTTCAACGTCGGCCCGGAGCTCGAGTACTTCCTCTTCCGCGACAGCCGCTCGACCGAGGTGCTCGACGAGGGCGGCTACTTCGACCTCACGACGCTCGACGCCGGCTCGGACGTCCGCCGCGACACGGTGCTGGCGCTGGAGAAGTTCGGCATCCAGGTCGAGTACTCCCACCACGAGGTCGGGCCGAGCCAGCACGAGATCGACATCCGCTACGGCGACGCCCTGAAGATCGCCGACGACTGCATGACCTACCGGATCACGGTCAAGGAGTACGCGCTCAAGTACGGCTGGCACGCGACGTTCATGCCCAAGCCGCTGTTCGGCGAGAACGGCTCCGGCATGCACACCCACCAGTCGCTGTTCAAGGGCGGCGCGAACGCGTTCTACGACGCCGACGACAAGTACTTCCTGTCCGACGTCGGCAAGGCCTTCATCGCCGGGCAGCTCCGCCACGCGCGCGAGATCTGCTCGATCTTCGCCCAGTGGGTGAACTCCTACAAGCGGCTCGTCCCCGGCTACGAGGCGCCGGTCTACGTCGCCTGGAGCCGCCGCAACCGGTCGGCGCTCGTCCGCGTCCCGCTCTACCACCCGGGCAAGGAGAAGGCGACGCGGATGGAGCTGCGCTGCCCCGATCCCGCCTGCAACCCGTACCTCACGTTCGCGGCGCTGCTGCAGGCGGGGCTCGAGGGGATCGAGAAGGGCTACGAGCTGCCCGAGCCGATGGAGAAGAACCTCTACCACCTGGCGCCGGACGACCGGCGCCGGCTCGGCATCGAGCAGCTGCCCGAGACGCTCGGGGAGGCGATCGAGATCACGGCCGAGTCCGAGCTCGTGCTGCGCACGCTCGGCGAGCACACGTTCAACCGCTTCGTCGAGATCAAGCGCCAGGAGTGGGAGGACTACCGGGTCCAGGTCACCCCGTGGGAGCTCGAGCGCTACCTCGGGATCCTCTGAGCTAGCGCTTCCCGCCGCCCAGCAGGCCGCCCAGCACGGAGCCGAGGTCGAGGCCGCCGGCGCCCTTGCCGCCGCCTCCGCCGAGCACGCTGCCCAGGATGTCGGTCAGCCCGCCGCCGCCTGCCCGTGCCGCCGCCCTGCGTGCTGCGGCTGCTCATCTTGTCGCCGTCGTCCGCGTCGACCTCGTCGAGGTCGACGCCGCCCTCGACGAGACCCGCGTCGTGGCTGCCGATCGCCTTCCCGAGCGACGCGGCGCCGGCCGGATCCTGAGCGTTGGCCTTCCTGGGGATACGGGACGGCGAGACTACCCGGCCGTGCGCTCCTCGGCGGGAACGTGGCCGTTGCCCATCGTGATGCCGGGCGGCGGCGGTGGCTCGTCGAGCTCGTCGTCGACGTGCCGGAGCGAGGACGGCCACCAGATCCGGCTGCCGATGCTGAAGGTCAGCGCGGGGACGACGATCGAGCGCACGACGAACGTGTCGAGCAGCACGCCGACCGCGATCACGAAGCCGATCTCGGTCAGGAAGACGAGCGGCAGCACCGCGAGCGCGGAGAACGTCCCCGCCAGCACGATGCCGGCCGACGTGATCACCGCGCCGGTCACCGCGAGCCCGCGCAGCATCCCCTCCCGCGTGCCGTGGCCGTGCGCCTCCTCCCGCACGCGGGCCATGAGGAAGATGTTGTAGTCGATGCCGAGCGCGACGAGGAAGACGAACGTCAGCAGGGGCAGCGACGGATCCTCGCCGGGGAAGTCGAACACGTTCTCGAAGAAGAACACCCCGAGCCCCAGCGCGGCTCCGTACGACAGGATGTTCGTCGCCACGAGCATCGCGGGCGCGTAGATCGCCCGCAGCAGGAACGCGAGGATCAGGAACACGACGACGAGCGCGATCGGGATGATCACCTTGTTGTCGCGCGCGGCGGACGTCCGGTAGTCGTAGGACTCCGCCGTCGGGCCGCCGATCAGCACGTCCTCTCCGCCGGCCTGCTTCGCGACGTCGCGCAGGTGGGGTATCTGGTCGAACGCCTCGGTCGAGTACGGGTCGGCCTTCAGCTGCATCGACAGCTGGGTGCCGGGCGGGCCCTCCTGCGGCTGGCCGACGTCCGCGACCGCCGGGTCCTGCTTGAGCGCGTCCGTGACCGCCTGGACGTCGCCGCCGCGCGGGACGATCACCGTGCTCGGCACGTTCGCGCCGGCCGGGAAGTGCTCCGCGAGCAGGTCGTTGCCCTTGACCGCCTCGACCTCGCCGCGGAACGAGTTGCCGTTGGTCAGGCCGGTGTCGAGCTGGAACAGGCCGCCGCACAGCACGAGCAGGATCACGACCGTCGTGCTCGCGACCATCCGCGGACGGCGGGCGACGCGCTCGCCGGTCCGCCGCCAGAAGCCGTGCGTCTCGTCGGTCTGGTGCGAGTAGCGGGCGAGCCGGCCGGCGATCGCGCCGTGCGGCCCGGGCCCGGACGGCCCGTAGGGGATGAACGGCCAGAACGCGCGCCGGCCGAAGATCGCCAGCGCGGCCGGCAGCATCGTGAGCATGAAGATCATCGCCAGGCCGACGCCGAGCGCGCCGATCGGCCCGAGCCCGGCGGTCGAGTTGACGTCGGCGAGGATCAGCACGAGCAGCGCCGCCATCACCGTGAGGCCGGAGGCGAGGATCGCCGGGCCGGCGGTGCCGAGCGCGATCCGGATCGCCTCGTGCTTGTCGTCGTGGCGGCGCAGCTCCTCCCGGTATCTGGAGACGAGCAGCAGCGCGTAGTCCGTGCCGGCGCCGAACACGAGCACCGGGAGGATCCCGCCGGTCTGCCCGTTGATCGTCACGCCCGCCTCGGAGAGCAGGTAGCCGAACCCGCGCGAGGAGACCTCGGCGAGCAGCACCGTGAAGAACGGGATCGCCCAGAAGATCGGCGAGCGGTAGATGAGGATCAGCAGGATCAGCACGAGCCCGCCCGCGGCGAGCAGCAGCTGGCCGTTGATGTCGCCGAAGACGTCGATCGCGTCCGCGCCGTAGCCGGCCGCGCCGGTCACCTCCACCTGGACGCCGTCGCCGCGCAGCTGGTGCGCCTCGTCGCGGATGTGGGTGACGGTGTCGAGGAACGCTTCGCCGTCGTCGGGCGAGGCCTGGACCGGCGTGATGACGAGCAGCGCCTGGCCGTCCTCCGACGGGATCGGCCCGCTCGACTCCTCCATCAGGTCCGTCCGGCTGCCGTTGAGCGTCTCGATCAGCTGCCGCGCGTCCTGCTGCTCGTGCGGGCCCGAGCGGCTCGCCGTCGCGCGCGATCACCGTCACCGCGGTCGACACCTCGCCCTGCGGGAACTGCTTGACCTTGTCGACGACCGCGACCGACTCCGCGCCGCCGGGGAGGAACGACGAGGTCTCGTTCTCCTGCGCGTCCTCGAACTTGCCGGCGTACGAGCCGGCGAAGAACGCGACGAGCAGCATCACGACGAAGACGATCCACTTGGCGCGGCGGCCCGACGGGATGGTCAGGATGCGGGTCACGGGGCGGGGGCTCCAGTCACGGGGAAGGGCGGAGTACTACCCACATACGGGACGAGGTGCCATGGGGGATGGCCGTACCCGTCGCACGACTCGACGCGCAGCCGCTCGCGCTAGCAGCGCACGGGCTTCTTCTTGCCCGGCCGCAGGCAGCGCGACTTGCTCAGCACGTCCTTCGGCGCCCGGATCGTCCAGCGCGTCATCACGCCGATCGTCGCCCGCCGCGTCACGCGCACCTCGAGCACCGCGCCCTTGCGGAGCTTCGCGTCGTTCAGTCGCTCGACGAGCGACATGCGAGCGCTTGCCCTTCTTGACCTTGATCTTCTTCGTGCCGAGCGGGCAGCCCTTGCTCTTGCCCTTGCACGACAGGCGGATCCGGTCGCCCTTCTTGACCGGCGTCACCTTGAGCGTCGTGAACTGCGTCCAGCCCTCCGGGGAGGTCCGGTAGGCGAAGCGGATCCGGCGCTGCAACCGCGGGTAGGCCGCGTCCTTGCCGGAGCAGTCCTGGTCGATCTTGTCGCCGGGCTTGTCCTTGATGCCGGGGCGGATCGCGGGGTTGGCGTCGTTGCAGTCGAGCGGGACCGCGACGCCGTCGCGGTCCTTGTCGAGGTTCGGCGGCGGCGGCGGCGGTCGGCGCCGGCGTGGTGTTGATCAGCACCGTGACGGTCTTCGACGTCTGGTTCGACACGGCGAGGTCGGTCGCGGCCGTCGCCGTTGAAGTCGGCGGCGGCGACGCCGTTCGCGCCGATCTGGCCCGTCGGCAGCGGCGAGCTCGGATCCTGGACGAACCCGTTGCCGGATCGCAGCAGCACGCTCACGGACCGCGCGTCCTGGTTGACGACGGCGAGGTCGACCGCTGCCATCCCGGTTGAAGTCGCCGGTGGTGATGCCGATCGGGCCGGCGCCGACGCCCACGGCCGGGGCGGTCGCGAAGGTCCCGTTGCCCTGCCCGAGCAGCACGCGAGACGGTGTTCGAGTCGTTGTTGGAGACGGCGAGGTCCGCCTTGCGGTCGCCGTTGAAGTCCGCCCGCCGCGAGCTTCAGCGGATTCAGCCCGACGGGCGGATGCTGCTGTCGACGTGAAGCCGTTGTTCGTCGCGTTGCGCAGGAAGACCGAGACGGAGCCGGGGTTGCCGCTGCTGTTCGCGGAGGCGATGTCGAGCTTGCCGTCGCCGTTGAAGTCGGCGACCGACGAGGTCGGCCTTGTGGCCGCCGGTGGTGATCGCCGCGCCCTCGTGCGTGAACCCGGGCCCGTCGTTGCGCATGTAGACGTAGATCGCGTCGCTGACGCCGCTGCCCCAGGCGACGTCCGGCTGCCCGTCGCCGCTGAAGTCGCCGGCGACGACCGACTGGATCGCCCGGGAGCGCAGTACGTCGTCGGCTCCTGGGCGAAGCCGCGCGACCGGATTGCGGTCGAAGACCGTCTGCGGCCCGGTGCCGGGGTTGACGTAGTTGCGCGCTCGCGATGTCGGGGCGGGTGTCGGAGTTGAAGTCGGCGACGGCGAGTGCGCTGGTGCCCGAGCCCGGCGGGGATCGACGGCCCCTCCTGCGCGAACCCGCCGCCCGGCTGCCGCAGCAGGATCGAGATCGTGCTGGCGGTGCCGTTCGCGACGGCCAGGTCAGGCCGTCCGTCCTTGTTGAAGTCGGCGGCGACGACGTCGTAGGGATCGGTGTCGACGGGCAGCGGGGAGCCGAGCTCCTGGGCGAAGCTCGCCTGCGCCGATGCGGCGTGGGCGAGGAACGGGAGCGCCGCGAGCAGCATCAGTCTCTTCATCGCCCGCAACCCTCTCCGAATCGCCGGGCGAAAGCAATCGACCTTCCGGCCAGCGTCAGAGCAGCGCGGCGAGCTCGTCCGGCTCGGTCACCGGACGCAGGCAGGTGAAGTGCTCGCAGACGTACGCCGCGGCGCGGCCGTCGACCGGCTCGCGGCCCGCGAGCAGCGGCACGTCCGCCGCCGGCCCGCCGGCGAGGACGACGTGCGGGCGGTAGGCGCCGCGCACGACCCGCTCGAGCGGCGCCGCGTCCGGACCGGCGATCGCGACCTCCTTCACCGAGGCGAAGTGGAAGTCCATCGCCTGCAGCAGATGCCCGAACGCGTGCGGGTGCTCCGGCGCGACGCCGTGCAGCAACCGGATCACCCCGAGCGCCGCCTCCTCGTAGCCGTGCTCGCCGGTCAGCGCCGCGAGCCGCAGCAGGCCGGACGCGGCGGCCGAGGCGCCGGACGGGATCGGGTTGTCCTCGAGGTCCTTGCGCCGCGCGATCAGCGCCTCGTGGTCGTCCGCGGTCGCGAAGAAGCCGCCGTTGTCGGCGTCGGAGAAGCGGGCGATGATCGTGTCCGCGAGCTCGCGCGCCGCGTCGAACCAGCGCGGGTCGAACGTCGCGCCGTAGAGCGTCAGGAACGCCTCGAGCAGGAACGCGTGGTCCTCGAGGTAGGCGGCGAGCCGGGCCTCGCCGCGGTTGTAGGTCCGCAGCAGCCGCCCTCGCCGTCGCGCATCGAGCCCCAGACGAACTCCGCGCACGCGACCGCGGCGTCGACGTAGTCCGAGCGGTCGAGCGCGCCGCCCGCGTCGGCGAGCGCGGAGATCATCAGCGCGTTCCAGGCGGTCAGCCGCTTGTCGTCGAGCGCGGGCCAGACCCGCGCCTCGCGCACCTCCAGCAGCCGCGCCTTGATCGCGGCGAGCCCCTCCGGGTCGCTCGCCGCGCGGACCGGCGCCCAGCGTCCCTCGAAGTTCGCGGGCCGGTCGAGGCCGAAGCAGGCGATCGCGGCGTCCGCGTCCGCGTCGCCGAGCGCCGCGCGCAGCTCGTCCGGCGTCCAGACGTAGAACCTGCCCTCGACGCCCTCGGAGTCGGCGTCGAGCGCCGAGGCGAATCCGCCCTCCGCCTGGCGCAGGTCGCGCAGCGCCCAGTCGAGCGTCTCGCAGCAGACCCGCTCGAAGAACGGCTCGCCCGACACCTGGAAGCCGTGCAGGTACGCGCGCGCGAGCAGCGCGTTGTCGTAGAGCATCTTCTCGAAGTGCGGGATCTCCCAGCGCGCGTCGACGCTGTAGCGCGCGAACCCGCCGCCGATCTGGTCGTACATCCCGCCGGAGGCCATCGCGCGCAGCGTGTGCAGCGCCATCCGCCGCTCGCCGCGCGCGAGCAGGAACTCGATCACCGACGCGGGCGGGAACTTCGGCGCGCCGGTCGTGAAGCCGCCGTGCTGCTGGTCGTAGCCGCGCTGGAGGATCGTCACGGCCGCGTCGAGCGCGGCCGGGTCCGGCTCGCCCTCGGCCGGCGGCAGCGCGGCGGCGCCGGCGAGCCGCGGCAGGATCCGCCGGCCGGTCTCGTCGATCTCGGGCCGCTGGTCGCGCCACGCCTCCGCCACGCCCTCCAGGACCTGCGGCCACGACGGCATCCCCTGGCGCGGCTCGGGCGGGAAGTAGGTGCCGGCGTAGAACGGCACGCCCGCGGGCGTGAGGAACGCGTTCAGCGGCCAGCCGCCGTGGCCGGTCATCGCCTGGACCGCGTCCATGTAGATCGCGTCGACGTCCGGGCGCTCCTCGCGGTCGACCTTGATGCAGACGAAGCGCTCGTTCATGAGCGCCGCGATCTGCGGGTCCTCGAAGCACTCGCGCTCCATCACGTGGCACCAGTGGCAGGCGGCGTAGCCGATCGAGACGAGGATCGGGCGGTCCTCGGCGCGGGCGCGGCCGAGGGCCTCCTCGCCCCACGGATACCAGTCGACGGGGTTCTCCGCGTGCTGGAGCAGATACGGCGAGGTCTCGGTGGCGAGTCGGTTGGGCATACAGTCCCCCTTATGTCCCATCATCGCGAAACGGTCACCGCGCTCGGCGCACCGGACGCCGCCGGCCCCTACTCGCACGCCGTCAAGGCGGGCGGGCTGATCTTCCTGTCCGGCCAGACGCCGGTCGATCCCGACACCGGAACGCTCGTCGAGGGCGACATCGGCGCGCAGACGCGCCGCTGCCTCGAGAACCTCGCGATCGTCGCCGCGGCGGCCGGCGCCTCGCTCGACGACGCGGTCCGCTGTGCGATCTACGTGACCGACATCTCGGTGTTCAAGGACGTCAACACCGCCTACGGCTCGTTCTTCGGCGACGCGCCACCGGCGCGGACCACGATCGGCGTCGCCTCGCTCCCGCTCGGCGCCGAGGTGGAGATCGACGCGATCCTTGCCGTCCCCGACTGAGACCGTCACCGCCGCGGCGATCGCCGCGGCGCGGCCGGAGGCCGAGAAGGTCGCGCGCCGCACGCCGGTGCTGTCGTCGCGCACGATCTCCGAGCGCGCCGGCGGCACCGTCGCGCTCAAGGCGGAGAACCTCCAGCGCACCGGCTCGTTCAAGGTCCGCGGCGCGTCGGCCAAGCTCGCCGCGCTCGGGGAGGAGGGCGCGAGCGGCGTCGTCGCCGCCTCGGCCGGCAACCACGCCCAGGGCCTCGCCGCGGCCGCCGCGGCGCGCGGCGTGCGCTGCGAGGTCTTCGTCCCCGCCGACGCGCCGATCGCCAAGGCGGAGGCCGCGCGCGGCCAGGGCGCGATCGTCCACATCGGCGGCGCCTCGCTGGAGGAGTGCCTCGAGGCCGCGCAGGCGCGGGCGCGCGACGGCGGCCTCGCGTTCGTCCATCCGTTCGACGACCCGGCGATCGTCGCCGGGCAGGGGTCGCTCGGGCTCGAGCTGCTCGAGGACGTCCCCGACCTCGCGCGGATCGTGGTGCCGGTCGGCGGCGGCGGGCTGGCGTCCGGCGTCGCGATCGCGGTCAAGTCGGAGCGGCCCGAGGTCGAGGTGATCGGCGTCCAGGTCGCGGCCTGCGCCCCGTACCCCGCGTCGCTCGAGGCGGGCGCGCCGGTCACCGCCGACTCCGCGCTGACGATCGCCGACGGGATCGCGGTGAAGCGCCCCGGCGACCTGACGCTCGCGCTGCTCGGCGAGTGGCTCGACGGGATGGCCGTGGTCGACGACGAGGACGCCGCCGAGGCGATGTTCCTCCTGCTCGAGCGCTGCAAGCTCGTCGTCGAGGGCGCGGGCGCGGTCGGTGTCGCGGCGCTGCTGGGCGGCCAGGTCGCGCCGGCCGAGCACGGCACGACGGTCGCGATCCTCAGCGGCGGGAACGTCGATCCCGGCCTGCTGCTGTCGATCGCGCGCCGGCACGAGACGCTGGCGGGACGGCGGCTCGTCGTCCTCAGCCGCGTGCCCGACCGCCCGGGCAAGCTGGCCGGCCTGCTGACGTGCGTCGCCGAGGCGGGCGGCAACGTCGTCGACGTCTCGCACGTGCGCGAGGGCTTCGACCTGCATGTGCGCGAGACCGCGGTCGAGCTCGTGCTGGAGACGCGCGGGCGCGAGCACGCTGACCGCGTCCTGCGCGCGATGCGCGGCGCCGGCTATCCCGCCCAGCCGCTCGAATAGCTCACCGGACGATCGCGGTCCGCACGGGGTGCGGCAGGCCGTACGGCAAGTGTCGGGACCGCCCCGGGAAGAGGGGCGCTCACCCCAGCGAGCGAGTGATCCGAAGGTGGGACATTGTGCGCATCGCCCCAAAGACCTCCCTCGAAAGGGCCGACCATGTCCCCCATCGCCACCCAGACCATCAAGAGCAACCGCACCGCCCCCCGCTGGTTCGCCCTCCCGGTCGTGCGCGAGATTCCTGCGCCCCCGGCGCAGGTGGGCTCGGCCTGGTACAGGTGCCGCGGCGCAACCGCGTCACGCCGCTCGGCGAGCTGATCGCCGACCCGGCGCGCGGTCTGGTCTTCGGGAACCGCGGCTGCCTGCACGACGCGGACGGTGAGATCCGCCGGGCCTACGCGACGCGCCGCTGGATCGGCTGCCGGCTCCGCTACAAGGACTGGCGCCGGAGCCCGCTGCATACAGCCCGGCCGCTTCACCGAGCTGTTCTTCCTCGACGAGGCGACCGCGTTCGCCGCAGGCCACCGCCCGTGCGCGCTCTGCCGCCGCGCCGACTACGAGCGCTTCCTCGCCGCCGGCGGCTTCGCCGGCGCGGACGACGCCGACGCCCGGCTCCACGCCGAGCGGCTCGACGGCCGCGCGCGGCGGACCCACCGTGCGCGTCACGCCGAGCTGCCCGACGGCGCGTTCGTGCTCGAGGACGACGCGCCGTGGCTCGTCCGCGGCGACGCGCTGCTCCGCTGGACGCCCGCCGGCTACACGGACCGCGACGTCGCGGCCCGGCGGCGCCGCCACGCTGCTCACGCCGCCGACCCTGACCCGGCTGCTCGCCGCCGGCTGGGCGGGCGCGGTCCCGCTGCTGCACCCGAGCGCGGCACAAACGTGACGCCTCCGTCATCTTTGGCCGTAGACTCCGTCGACGGTGCGTCAGGACCTCGACTACGACTGGCTCGTCGTCGGCTCCGGCTTCGGCGGCAGCGTGTCCGCGCTGCGGCTGGCCGAGAAGGGCTACCGCGTGGGCCTGATCGAGGCCGGCCGGCGGATCACCGACGACGACATGCCGCGCTCGACGTGGGACCTGAAGCGCTACTTCTGGGCGCCGAAGCTCGGCCTGCGGGGCATCTTCCGGCTGACGCTGTTCCGCGACGTCGCGGTCGTCTCCGGCGCGGGCGTCGGCGGCGGCTCGCTCGGCTACGCGAACACGCTCTACCGCGCGCCCGACCGGTTCTACCGCGACCCGCAGTGGGCGGGCATCGAGGACTGGGCGACCGCGCTCGCGCCGCACTTCGACACCGCCGAGCGGATGCTCGGGGTCGTCACCGTCACCGCCGACGACCCCGCCGACCAGCTCCTGCGCGAGTTCGGCCGCGAGATCGGCGCGGAGCAGACCTACGCGAAGACGCGCGTCGGCGTGTACTTCGGCACGCCGGGCGAGACGGTGGCGGATCCGTTCTTCGGCGGCGAGGGCCCCGCGCGGACCGGCTGCATCGCCTGCGGGCGCTGCATGGTCGGCTGCCCGCACAACGCCAAGAACACGCTGCCGAAGAACTACCTCTGGCTCGCCGAGCGCGCCGGCGCGACGATCACGCCCGAGCGGACGGTCGTCGACGTCCGGCCGCTCGGGGCGCCCGACGGCTCGGACGGCTACGCGGTGACCACGGAGCGCACCGGCGCGTGGCTGCGCCGCGACCGCCGCGTGCACACGACGCGCGGCGTCGTCGTCGCCGCCGGCCCGCTCGGCACGAACAAGCTGCTGGCCCACGCCAAGCTGTCCGGCGCGCTGCCGCGCATCTCGCACCGGCTCGGCGAGCTCGTCCGCACGAACTCGGAGGCGATCCTCGCCGTCACGCTGCCCAAGGGCGCGGAGGACATGACGAAGCGGGTCGCGATCTCCTCGAGCGTCTACCCGGACCCCGACACGCACATCGAGACCGTCACCTACGGCGCGGCGGGCGACAGCATCAGCGGGATGTTCACCCTGCTGGTCGGCGACGGCACCCGGCTCACCCGCCCGCTCAAGCTGATCGGCGCGCTCCTCCGCCACCCGCTCCGCTTCGCCCGGATCACCTGGCCGCGCGGCTGGTCGCGCCGCACGGTGATCGTGCTCGTCATGCAGTCGCTCGACAACGCGATCGCGCTGCGGGCGAAGCAGACGCGCCGCGGCGTGCGGCTGCAGACCGAGCAGGACCCGGAGCGCCCGAACCCGACGTTCATCCCCGTGGCCAACCAGTTCGCGGACTGGCTGGCCGAGCGGACCGGCGGGATCGCCCAGAGCGGCCTGACCGAGGCGGCGGCGAACATCCCCACGACGGCCCACATCCTGGGTGGCGCGGTGATCGGCGCAAGCTCCGCCGACGGCGTGATCGACGGGCGCCAGCGCGTGTTCGGCTATGAGAATCTGCTGGTGTGCGACGGATCCGCGATTCCCGCCAACGTCGGGGTGAACCCGAGCCTGACCATCACCGCGCTCGCGGAGCACGCGATGAGCCACATCCCCGCCGCGGGCGCGCGGCGGGAGCCGGCGCGCGCCGCCGCGTAGCCCGGTCCGCTTCATGACCACGAGGCTTCACCGTACGGCGCCGGCAGCCGATGCAGCTCCGATGGACGGTCTGCTCGCCGCCGCTCGCGAGGCGCTCGGGATGGAGCTCGCCTATCTGGCCGAGCTCGACGACCGTGCGCTGATCCTGCGCGGCGTCGACGGCGACCGCGCGGCGTTCGGCGGCGTCGCGCCCGGCTTCACGCTGCCGCGCGACCACTCGTGGTGCCACGCGATGGTCGCCGGCGAGGTCCCGCAGCTGGTCACCGACGCGCAGGCGAGCCCTGCCGCCGCGGCGCACCCGTTCGTCGTCGCGACCGGGATCCGCGCCTACGCCGGCGTCCCCGTCGTGCGCGCCGACGGCTCGATCTACGGCTCGCTCTGCTGCCTCAGCCGGCGCCCGCGCCCCGACCTCGGCGAGCGCGACCTGCGCTACCTCTCCGGCCTCGCGCGCATCGCCGCCGCGCGGATCGACCACGCGGAGGGCGCCGAGCCTCCACCGCCGCGCCGAGGTCGAGGCGGCCGCCGGCCAGGCGCTGATCGCCGCGCTCAACGCGCGCGAGAACTACACCGCGGAGCACTCCGAGGCCGTGCTCGAGCTCGCGCTCGCGGTCGCCGCCGAGCTGGGGATGGACGCCGACGACGCCACCGCGGTCGGCCAGGTCGCGCTGCTGCACGACATCGGCAAGGTCGGCGTGCCCGACGCGATCCTGCGCAAGCCCGGCGGCCTGACCGCCCCCGAGTGGGACGTGATGCGCCAGCACCCGGCGATCGGCGCGCGGATCGTCGACGCGATCGGCTCGCTCTCCCACCTCGCGCCGGCCGTGCGCGCGGAGCACGAGCGCTGGGACGGCAGCGGCTATCCCGACGGCCTCGCGGGGGAGGACGTCCCGCTCCCGAGCCGCATCTGCCTCGTCTGCGACGCCTGGCACGCGATGACCTCCGACCGCCCGTACCGCCGCGCGCTCACCGAGGCGGAGGCGCGGGTCGAGCTCGAGCGCCACGCCGGCACGCAGTTCTGCCCGACGACGGTCGCCGCGCTGCTGCGCGTGCTCGACCGCGGCGACGTCCCCGGCCACGACGGCGGCGCGGAGACGACGACCGAGCTGCCGCGCATGCGCCCCGACCGCCCGCTCGAGGCGGAGCTGCGCGCGCTGATCGCGGTCTCCAGCGCGGTGGCGGCGGCGCACCGCTTCGACGAGGTGCTCGACGCGGTCGGCGAGCAGGCGTGCTTCGTGCTGCGCGCCGCCAGCATCTCGATCAGCCGCTACGAGGTCGAGCACGACTGGATGCGCACGCTCTCCAACGCCGGCGAGCTGCATCCCGGGGAGGATCCCCGGCCGACGCTCGAGACGTGGCCGCTGAGCCCGCTCGACCGCCGGCTCGTCGACCTCGGCCGAGCCGTACGTCGTGTCGCTCACCGACGCCGGCATCCCGGCGGACGAGCGCGACTTCCTCGAGCGGATCGAGCGCGGCTCGGTGCTGGCGTGCCCGATCCCGTACGGCGATCGGATCTGGGGCGTGCTGGAGGCGTACTCCGCGGCCGGCGCGCCACCGTTCAGCGCCGCGCACGTCCGCTTCGCCGAGGCGCTGTGCGCGCAGGTCGCGACGGCGATCGGCCGCGCCGAGCTGTTCTCGCGGCTCGAGACGCTCGCCTACGAGGACCCGTTGACGCGGCTGCCGAACCGGCGCGCGCTCGACGTCCGGCTCGAGGAGGCCGTCGCGCGCGCCGAGGCGCTGGACGGCGAGCTCGCGCTGCTGTTCTGCGACCTCGACGCGCTCAAGGAGGTCAACGACCTCCACGGTCACGCCGCCGGCGACCGCGCGCTGATCGCGACCGGCGCGGCGCTCTCCGCGGCGGCGGAGGCGTACCCCGGCTCGTTCACCAGCCGGCTCGGCGGCGACGAGTTCTGCGTCCTGCTGGAGGGCCACGGCGCCGACGCGGCCCGCGCCCTCGCGCGCGAGGCCGGCGAGCGGCTCGCGACCGTGCCCGGCGGGCCGTTCGCGTTCTCGTGCGGCGTCGCCGTCCTCGACGCCGAGCACCGCCACGCCGGCGACCTCTTCCGGGCCGCGGACGCCGCGCAGTACGCGGCCAAGCGCGTCGGCGGCGGCAGCGTGTTCGTGGCCGAGCCGGGCCTCGCCGATCCCGCGCCGGAGCCCGCCTCGCGGCGGCGCTTCCGCGACGCCCGCCCCGACGACCGCGAGGCGCTCGTCCGCGGCGTGCTCGACGTGCTCGACGGCGACCTCGCCGAGGCGGACGCCGCGCTCCGGCTCGAGGCCGTCGCGGTCGCCTTCGCCGGGCACGCTCGACGCGGCGAAGTGGGCGATCTCGCGCCGCGCGCCCGGCGCCGCGACGGTCGCGACCGCGTTCGCGGCCGAGCGCAACGCGGTCCGCTTCAGCGTCGAGGACGAGGAGTACCCGCTCGCCGACTACCCGCGGACCGCGGCGATCCTCGAGCGCGGCGGCGGCTTCGTCGTCGCCGCCGACGACGCTGCGGCCGACCCCGCCGAGCGCGCGCTGCTCGCCGAGTGGGGCCACGTGTCCGTGCTCGCCGCCGCCGCGGCTCGACCGCGACGGCGCCGGCTGGCTCGTCGAGCTGTTCGGGGACCGGCACAGCGCCGCGGGACTGACCGCGGCGCTGCCCGAGTTGCGGCTGCTCGTCGCCGAGGCGGTCGCCCGCGCTCAGCCCGCGACGTCGGACGCGAAGGACTCGAAGACCTCCACGTAGCGGCGCAGGTCCGCGTCCTCGTGCATGACCGAGAGCGTCCACTCCTCGTCGACGCCCGGGGTCATGAACACGCCGCGGTTCATGTGGTACAGCCAGGCCAGCTCGGTGAGCGGGTGGTGGATCCTCGTCAGGTAGTCGCGGTACTCGCGGATCGGCTCGGCGGACATCACGACGCAGCCCTTGGCGCCCATGCCGACCGTGTGGGCGGGCAGGCCGTAGCGCTCGATCACGCGCTCGCAGCCGCCCATCAGCTCGCGATTCGCAGCGTGGAGCCGCTCGTACGCGCCGGGGGTGAGCACGTGCAGGAGCGCCGCCTCGGCCGCCGCCATCACGAGCGGGTTGCCGTTGAACGTGCCCTGCTGGCGGACGCGGCCCGCGGCGACCAGCTCGCCGAGCTCGTCGGTCATCCCGACGGCGCCGCCGGGGAGCCCGCCGCAGATCGCCTTCGCGAGGCAGACGACGTCGGGCGTCACGCCGTAGAGCTCGGTCGCGCCGCCGGCGGCGACGGCCGCGCCGGTCTTCACCTCGTCGAAGATCAGCACGACGCCGTGCTCGCTCGCCAGCTCGCGCACGCGCTCGAGGTAGCCCGGATCCGGCGGGATGATGTTCACGTTCATCATCGCCGGCTCGAGGATCACGCCCGCGACCTGCCCCTCGAGCTCGGTGAGCGCGCGCTCGAGCGCATCGGCGTCGTTGAACGGGACCGGGCGCGTCTGCGACGCGGTGGTCGAGGGGTAGCCGAGGCCGTAGGGGACGGCGTTGGGGTGGTCGCGCTCGCCCATCAGCTCCGGCGGCGGCTTGACCGAGACCATGACCGCGTCGTGGTGCCCGTGGTAGGTGCCCTCGATCTTGATCAGCACGTCGTTGCCGGTCGCACCGCGGGCGAGGTGGACGGCGTCCATCGTCGACTCGGTGCCGGAGTTCGTGAAGCGCCACTGCGGGAGGCCCCAGCGGCGGCGCAGCTCCTCCGCGACGACGATCGAGCCCTCGGTCGGCGCGGCGAAGTGGGTGCCGCGCGTCCATCCGCGCCTTGACCGCCTCGGCGATCACCGGATTGGCGTGGCCGACGCACATCACGCCGAAGCCGTTGTGGAAGTCGGCGTACTCGTTGCCGTCCACGTCCCACACGCGGGCGCCGTCGCCGCGGTCGACGTAGACGGGCCACGGGTCGGCTCTTCTGGAACTGCGAGGGGACGCCGGCCGGCATCACGGCGCCGGCGCGGGCGAACAGCTCGCCGGAGCGCCGTGTGCGCTCGGTGAGCCGTGCGCGCTCGCGCTCGGTCAGGGCGGCGACGCGGGCGGGATCGACGTCGGTGTTGTCGAGCGTGACGGTCATTGCGCCCAACCTATCCGGGTGGAGGGTGCGGTTATCCCGCGTCTTTGCGCAGCGCGGCGCGACGGAGCTTGCCGCTCGGGGTGCGCGGCAGGTCGGAGGCGAAGTCGACGATCGCGCGGGTACTTGTACGGCGCGGTCTCGGCCTTGACGTGGTCCTGGAGTGCCGCGGCGAGCGCGTCCGACGGCGCGTGCCCGTCGCGCAGGACGACGACCGCGCGCACGACGCTCCCGCGCTCGTCGTCGGGCGCCGCGACGACGGCGGCGTCCGCGACGGCCGGATGCGCGCACAGCGCGCTCTCGACCTCGAACGGGCCGATCCGGTAGCCGGCGGAGATGATCACGTCGTCGGTGCGCCCCTCGAAGAACAGGAAGCCGTCGTCGTCGGCGCGCACGCGGTCGCCGGTCCGCCACGGCCCGGACGACGGCTCCTCGCCCGAGGTAGTGCAGGAAGAACGTCGGGTCGGTGGCGGGATCGAGGACGAGCTCGCCGTCGACGACGCCGAGCCCGACGCCCGGCAGCGGCCGGCCCATCGACCCGGGCCGCGCCGGCTCCCCGAGCGGCATGCCGGTGAGCTGGCCGGTCTCGGTCTGGCCGTAGCCGTCGCGGATCCACAGCCCGGTCGCGGCGTGGAACGCGCCGAGGATCCCGGGGTCGAGCGCCTCGCCGGCGGCGACGAGGCCGCGCAGCGATCGGACCGGGCGCGGCTCGGCGCGCTTCGCGATCACGCGGTACTCGGTCGGCGCCATGCAGAGCACGTTCACGCCCTCGCGCTCGACGAGCTCGAGCCGCTCGTGCGGGTCGAAGCGCGCGTCGTGCAGGAGCGCGGCGGCGCCGCGCAGCCACGGCGCGATGAACGCGTTGCGGGCCGACTTCGACCAGCCCGAGGCCGCGGTGCACCAGACGAGCTCGCCGGCGCTCCGGCGCGAGCCAGTGCTCGGCCTGCAGGTGCTGGCCGGCGAGGTAGCGCTGGCCGTGCAGCACCGCCTTGGGCTCGCCGGCGGTGCCGGAGGTGAACGTGATCAGGCATGGATCCAGCGGTCCGAGCTCGGCGGCCGGCGGCACCTCCCGCTCGGGCAGGGCGCGCCACGGCGCCCACAGCACCGGCCCGTCCCAGCCGGCGGCGGCGAGCGCGTCCGCGTTGCGCTCGTCGGCGACGACGAGCCGCGGCCGCGCCACGTCGAGCCGCAGCCGCAGGTCCTTCGGCCGCAGCTGCTCCGTGCACGGCAGCACGACGAAGCCCGCGCGGAAGCAGGCGACCATGGTCAGGACCCACTCGGGCCGGTTGCCGAGCAGGGTCAGGACGACGTCGCCGCGCGCCACGCCGCGCGCGCCCAGCTCGGCGGCCAGCGCGCGGGCGCCCGCGGCGACCTCGCCCATCGTCCACTCGCGCCGCGCGCCGCCGCGCGCGATCGTCACCATCCCGCGCCGCCCGGGGTCTCCGGCCTCGACGACGTCGCGCGCGAAGTTCATCGCCGCGAGCGTACGGGGGAACCGGCGGGTCCGTGCCCATCGCGGGGTTATGCTCGGCAGATGGCCGTCGCGACATCCCCCTTCGAGAAGACCGACGAGCAGAAGGCGATCATCGAGATGGTCCGCCAGTTCGTCGACGAGCAGATCATCCCCAAGGCCGAGCACTACGACGGCGCCGACGAGTACCCGGAGCCGATCGTCGAGCAGATGAAGGAGCTCGGGCTGTTCGGGGTCACGATCCCCGAGGAGTACGGCGGGATGGGGCTCGACCTGACGACCTACACGATGATCGTCGAGGAGCTGTCACGCGGCTGGATCTCGATCTCCGGCGTGGTCAACACCCACTTCATCGGCTCCTACCTGCTGATGAAGTTCGGCACCGACGAGCAGAAGCAGCACCTGCTGCCGCGGATGGCGACCGGCGAGATCCGCGCGGCGTTCAGCCTGTCCGAGCCCGAGCTCGGCTCCGACGTCCAGGCGATCAAGTCGTCCGCCACGAAGACGGCCGACGGCGACTACGAGATCAACGGCCAGAAGATGTGGGTCACGAACGGCCTGATGTCCGGCGTCGTCTTCGTCCTCGTCAAGACCGACCGCGAGGCGAGCCCGCCCTACAAGGGCATGACCTGCTTCATCTGCGAGAAGGAGCCCGGCGCGGCCGAGAACCCGGGCCTGACCGTCCCGCCCAAGATCAGGAAGATGGGCTACAAGGGCGTCGAGTCGACCGAGCTGGTCTTCGACGGCTACCGCTGCCCGGCCGCGATGGTCCTCGGCGGCGAGGAGGCCGGGCTCGGCAAGGGCTTCGTCCAGATGATGGACGCGCTCGAGGTCGGCCGCGTCAACGTCGCGGCGCGCGGCGTCGGCATCGCCCAGCGCGCGCTCGAGCTCGGGCTGCGGTACGCGCAGGAGCGCAAGACGTTCGGCAAGCAGATCGCCGAGCACCAGGCGATCCAGTTCAAGCTCGCCGACATGGCCACGAAGGTCGAGGCCGCGCGGCTGCTGACGCTCAAGGCCGCCCGCATGAAGGACGCCGGCGAGCGCTCCGACCTCGAGGCCGGGATGGCGAAGCTGTTCGCCTCCGAGACCGGCAAGGAGGTCGTCGAGGACTCCTTCCGCATCCACGGCGGCTACGGGTACTCGAAGGAGTACGAGATCGAGCGGCTCTACCGCGACGCGCCGCTGCTGCTGATCGGCGAGGGGACCTCGGAGATCCAGCGCATGGTCATCGGCAAGAAGCTGCTGCAGCGCAACAAGGTCTAGAACGCCGGCAGCGGCGAGGGCGTCCGGCACGCGCGGACGACCAGCGCGGCGGCGCGCTCCGCGCTCAGCGTCTCGCGGCGGCCGGGACCGAGCGTGAACCAGCGGCGCCCGGCGCGGCCGAGCGGGACGACCGTGAAGTCCTCCGCGTCGCGCGGGACGACCGCGCGGCGCGCTGCGCCGGCGGCCGGCGCGCGGTGCTCGGCGACCAGCACGATCTCGGCGGTGGTGAGCGCCAGCAGCTCGTGCAGCGTCCCGTAGGGCGCGTCGTCGAGGACGACGATCAGCGGCGGGCGGCCCGCCTCGTCGAGCAGCCAGCGCGCGCGGTCGCGCCCGTCCGCGTCGGCCGGGATCGCCTGCAGCACGCTGCGTCCGGTGCGGCGCAGCGCGCGCGTCACGGCGGCGGTGAGCTCCCGGGGCGGTCCGATGACGAGTGCGTCCATGCTCCCAAGGACTCCTCCGGCGCCGGTCCTATTCCGCCCGCGCTAGATTCGCGCGATGGCCCACCGCGTGCTCGCCGCCGACGCGGCGTTCTGGCGCCCGTCGAACCAGATGGGCGTGCTCAACACCGACCTCGGCAAGCAGCTCGAGGCGGCCGCGCTCGGCGCGCGGCTGTGGCGGCTCGCGCCGGGGCAGGCCAGCACGCGCCATCGCCACGTGGCGCAGGAGGAGCTCTACGTCGTGCTCGAGGGGACCGGCCGGATGCGCGTGGGGGAGGAGCTGCTGACGCTCGCCCCGCATGTCGGCCGTGCTGGTCGAGCCCGGCGACGTCCGGCAGGTCTTCAACGACACGGACGCCGACGCGCTGTGGCTCGTCGCCGGCGCCCCGCCCGAGGCGGCGAACACGCTCGAGATGAGCCCCGAGCAGCTCGCGCGCCAATACCCCGACGGGCCGAAGGCGCTGCCGCCGGAGCTCGCCTAGCGGGTCAGTCCGGCAGCGCGAGCCGCCGCGCCTTGCGCAGCGCCTCCTCGCCGCCACTGATCGCGTCGTCGAAGTCGGGCCCGAGGCCCGCCGTGACGGGCGTGAGCGTCGGCTTGCAGAGCTGGTTCATCATCCGCTCGCGCAGGGTCGAGGTCGGCAGCGACATCGCGCGGTCGACCTCCGGGAACGGCCGGGTCGCCAGGAAGCCGCTGCGCGAATCGATCTGCGACACGGCCGTGACGGACTTCGAGAGGACCTTCGGGGCCGGCCCGATGATCATCTCGACGGCCGCGCTGAGCTCCCACTCGGCCTGGTCGAGCGGCACGATCGACTCGCCCTTGCGGGCGACGAGGAGGATCTTGAACGACATCGTCCAGAGCATCTGGGTCAGCACGCCGCGGCGGCCGCGGGAGATCTGGAGCTTGTGCGGGAACACGGCTTCGCGGCGGTCGTCGAAGCTGATGGCCGCGGACTGGGGCGCGGGCCGGGCGACGCGTCCGGCTCCCTCCCGGCTGAACGGCAGCCGCGCGAAGCGGACGTCGCGGCTCGGCCCGAACGCGTTCATGCAGTGGTCGTAGTCGATCGCCGTGGTGGGCGGGACGTGGAAGTCGAGGACCTCGCCGTCCGCGCCGGTGTCGCTGTATCCGCCACGGCGGGCGTCGGACGTCACGAACTGCAGGAAGCCGACCTCCACATCCGGGTCCGCCGATGCCACCTTGACGGTCGCCCGCAGGACGGTGGGCGCGTCGCCGAACGTGAAGATGACCGCGTCGTCCGTGACGCGCTGCTTGATGCCGGCCGAACCCTGGATGTCGAGCGACTGGACGCCGACCTGACGCGGGGAATCGTCCGCCGGGACGGGAGGCGACGGGGGAGGAGGTCGTGCTGCGAGGTGCTCGTTCGGGCTGGCGACGATGCTGGCAGCGTTCCTGCTGTGCGCGGGGGCGGCAGGCGCGAAGACCCCGATCCCCAAGGTCACCGGGCCGCTGCCGGTGTCCGCCGACTCGTATCCGTTCGGCGCCGCCGACCACCAGCTCGTCCCGCAGGACCTGTCGCGCCACGGCTACGTCGAGGAGGAGTACCTCGTCAGCGGCAAGGCGAACGTCTACAGCTGGCCGGCGTCCGGCCCGGCCGTCGTGCGCACGCCCGACGCGCCGTACACGACGCGGATCCTCGTCCGCCGGCCCGCGAAGCGGTCGCACTTCAGCGGCAACGTGATCGTCGAGATGCTCAACCCGTCGAACCTGTTCGACCTCAACATCGGCTGGGCGCTGTCGCACGACCAGTTCATGCGCAACGGCGACGTCTGGGTGGGCATCACCGCCAAGCCGATCACGGTCACCGCGCTGAAGACGTTCGACCCGGAGCGCTACGGGTCGCTGTCGTTCGCCAACCCGCTGCCGTTCGTCCGATCCGCGCAACTGCACGGACATCCAGTCGTCGGTCGACCCGGTCCCGCTGCGCTCGCGGCTGACCGAGGACGGCCTGGTCTGGGACATCAACAGCCAGGTCGGCGCGTGGCTGAAGAGCGGCGCGCGCTCCAACCCGCTCGACTACGGCCGCGGCCGCAGCCAGGTCGAGAAGGCCTACGGCTTCGGCTACTCGCAGACCGGCGGCTACCTCGTCGACTACATCAACGCGATCCACCCGCGTGTCGTCGCCGAGGACGGCAAGCCGATCTACGACGGCTACCTCGTCGGCGTGGCCGGCGGCAACTTCGTCGGCGCGGTCCCGCTCAACCAGTGCGAGCGCGCGCCGCGGGACAACGATCCGCGGCTGCAGATCCGCAACGCGGGCGTGCCGGTGATCCGGATCATGTCCCAGTCGGACTACCTGCTCGGGATCGCCGCGCGGCGTCGAGGACGGCAACACGCGCGCGGACCGCTTCCGCCACTACGAGATGGCGGGCGCCGCGCACGCGACGCCGGACGAGCTCTACTACTCGGCCGCGCCCGCGGACATCGTCCGCGCCGGCCGGGACGTGCCGCCCGCGTCCTGCGATCAGGGCCCGCGCAGCCGCTTCCCGAGCTCGATCCACTTCGACGCCGGGCTGCGCAACCTCGACCTCTGGACGCGCTACGGGATCCCGGCGCCGCCCGGGCGGCAGATCAACGTCGTGGGACGGCGCGCCCGTGCTCGACGCGCACGGGAACGTCACCGGCGGGCTGCGCTCCCCGTTCGTCGACGTGCCGACGAGCACCTGGTTCGGCAGCTCGACCGGCGCGTCGTTCTGCTTCATCGCCGGTCACGAGGTCCCGTTCGACCACGCGACGCTGAAGTCGCTCTACCCGTCGCACGGGGTCTACGTGCGGAAGGTGGTGCGCGACGTCGGCGATCTCGTCGCGCGGCGCTACCTGACCGTCGCCGACGGGCTCTCGCTGATCCGGGACGCGGCGCGCGCGGACGTTCCCTAGCGCGCGGCGGCGCGCGCCCGGGGTCGCCCGGGCGCGCGCCCGCCTGATCGCTAGGGCTGGAGGCAGCGCTTGTAGTAGGTCTGCCAGCGCACCTGCCACCACGCGGTCGCGGCCTCGTAGCCGCGCCGCTCCTCGATCACGCGGAACCGGGCCTCGAGCTGCTCGAGCCGGCTGTCGCAGTCGGCGCGCGCGGTTCCGCTGCCGGCCTGGGCCGGCGCGGCCGAGCCGATCGTCGCGGCCGCGACGAGGGTGGCGACGACGAGTCGCCGCCTGGGGTTGAACTGGCGCATCGGGGTAGCTCCTCGGGGAGGGGGACGGACGAGGGTGGGACCGTACGGGCCGTCCGTCAGCCGTCCGTGAGCCTTCCGTTAGCGCGCCATCAGGGCGCCGACGTGTCGACGACCTTCCGCGGCGCCTTCCCGTCGACGGCGTCCTGGAGCTGCGGGGCGAGGCGGTCGAGCGCGTACTCGAGGCTCAGCGGCGTCATGAAGTAGAGCGCGCCCGCGAGCGTCCCGTCGGTGTAGACCGAGCGGTGCTCCGCGACCGCGTCGAGCTTGTCGAACGTCGGGGTCTTGCCGAGCTCGGCGACGTCGGACGGCTTCTCCGTGGCGAAGACGATGACGTCGGCGTCGAGCGTGTCGAGCCGCTCGGCCGAGACGGCGACCTGCTCGCCCGGCTTGTGGTCGAGCGCGTTCACCTTCGGGTTCATCTCGAAGCCCAGGTAGGTCAGGAACTCGGTGTTCAGACCCTCCGGGTAGAGGTAGATCAGCCCGTTGTAGAAGCCGTTCTGGCTGAACGTGGCCGTCTTGCCCTTGAACTCCGGGTGCTGCCCGGCGACCTTCGCGTAGCGGTCCTTCACGTGCTTGACGAGCGCCTCGCCCTCATCCGGCTTGCCGAGCGCCTGCGCGATCAGCGCGACCTGGTCGTCCCACGGCGAGAAGTAGTCCGTGCTGCCCTTGCCCCCGGGGATCGTCGGCGCCAGCTTCGAGAGCTTCTCGTAGTCCGCGCGCTGCATCCCCGCGTTCGTGCCGATGATCAGGTCGGGCCGGAGCGCGGCGATCTTCTCGAACTGGAAGCCGTCGGCATTGCTCAGCACGGTCGGCTTCGCGTCGCCGAGCTCGTCCTGCGCCCACGGCCACACGGCGTCGGGCTGTTCGCCGTACCACTCCGTCGTGGCGATCGGCTTGTGCCCCAGCGCCAGCACCGTGTCCTGCTCGGTCAACCCGACCACCGCGATCCGCTCCGGTTGCGCCGGGACCGTCGTGGTGCCGAACTTGTGCTCGACGGTCGCCGGGAACGCCGCGTCCGCGGGGGGCGCCGCAGGCGGCGCGGAGTCGGGTTCGCCGGCGCCGCAGCCGGCGACGAGCGCAGCGGTCAGCAGCACCGCCGTGAGCAGGGATCGGGTCATCACGTCTCCGAGTTAGGGTTCCCTAACCCTACCGGCGAACCGCGTCGCGTGACGCGGCGTGACCGCCCGCGCCGCCGTCCGGACTGTCACACGAGGGTGCGCCGCCTCGTCCTCGGGGCATGAGGACGACGATGACCGCGGCCGACGACCTGGCCGGCGCCTTCGAGGCCGAGCGCCCGTACCTGCGCCGGCTGGCCTACAGCACGCTCGGCAGCTTCGCCGACGCCGACGACGTCGTGCAGGAGGCGTGGCTGCGGCTGCAGCGCGCCGACGCCGGCGCGATCCGCGACCTGCGCGCATGGCTGACCACGACCGTCGGGCGGCTTGCGCTCGACGCGCTCAGGTCCGCCCGGCGGCGGCGCGAGCAGTACGTCGGCCCGTGGCTGCCGGAGCCGCTCGTCGAGGACCCGGACGCCGCGGACCCGGCCGAGCGCGTGACGCTCGACGAGCGCGTCACGACCGCGCTGCTCGTGGTGCTCGAGCGGCTCTCGCCCGCGGAGCGGACCGCGTTCGTGCTGCACGACGTGTTCGGGCTCCCGTTCGACGACGTCGCGGAGGTCGTCGGCCGCGGCGCCGGCCGCGGTCCGCCAGCTCGCCTCGCGCGCCCGCCGCCACGTCCGAGGACGGCACGCCGCGCTTCCCCGCGAGCGACGAGGAGCACGCGCGGATCGTCAGCGCGTTCGCGCTGAGCTGGCGCGCCGGCGACCTGAACGCGCTGCTCGGCGTGCTCGACCCGCGGTGACCTACACCGCCGACGGCGGCGGACAGGCGATCGCCGCCCGCCGGCCGTCCACGGCGCGCGCCGCGTGGCCGGGGTGCTCGAGGCGTTCAACCGCATGGCGGGCGGCGCGCGCGTGCGCGTGGCCCGCGTCAACGACCGGCCCGGCCTGGTCGTCGTCGGCGACGGCCCGCGCGTGACCGCCGTGCTCTCGCTCACGGTCGACGCCGGGCGGATCGTGGCGGTCGACGTGGTGCGCAACCCGGACAAGCTCCGCCACGTGCCCGGCGCTTAGCCGCCCGTGCAGCGGGGAGAATGCCTGCGGATGCCGTCGCGGATCGAGGAATACGCCCTGATCGGCGACACGCAGACCGCGGCGCTCGTCGGCCTCGACGGCTCGATCGACTGGCTCTGCCTGCCGCGGTTCGACTCGCCCGCGTGCTTCGCCGCGCTGCTCGGGGACGAGTCGCACGGGCGCTGGCTGCTCGCGCCGGCCGCCGAGGTGCGCCGCACCGAGCGCCGCTACCGCAAGGACACGCTCGTGCTCGAGACCGACTTCCACACGGACGACGGGGTGCTGCGGGTCGTCGACTCGATGCCGATCCGCGACCAGGCGCCCGACGTCGTCCGGGTCGCGCGCTGCATCAAGGGCCGCGTCACCGTCCGGATGGAGCTCATCCTGCGCTTCGACTTCGGCCACGTCGTCCCGTGGGTCCGCCACACCGGCGACGGCGGCGGGCTGACGGCGATCGCCGGGCCGGACGCGATCCACTTCGTCCCGGGGCGCCCGACGACCGGCGAGGACCTCACCACGACCGCGCGGTTCGAGCTGGAGGCGGGCGAGTCGGTCCCGTTCGTGCTCACGTGGTACCCGTCGCACGAGCCCGAGCCGGACCCCGTCGACGGGCACGCGGCGACGGAGGACACCACGCGCTGGTGGCGCCACTGGTCCGCGCGCTCGCGCTACGACGGCCGCCACCGCGACCTCGTGCAGCGGAGCCTGATCACGCTGAAGGCGCTGACCTACGCGCCGACCGGCGGGATCGTCGCCGCGCCGACCACGTCGCTGCCGGAGGCGATCGGCGGCGTGCGCAACTGGGACTACCGCTTCTGCTGGGTGCGCGACGCGACGCTCACGCTGCAGGCGCTGCTGCACGCCGGCTACACCGAGGAGGCCGGCGCCTGGCGCGACTGGCTGCTGCGCGCGGTCGCGGGCTCGCCCGACGAGATGCAGATCATGTACGGCCCGGCCGGCGAGCGGCGGCTGACCGAGATCGAGATCGACTGGCTGCCCGGCTACGAGGGCTCCGCGCCGGTGCGGATCGGCAACGCCGCCTCGGGCCAGTTCCAGATCGACGTCTACGGCGAGCTGATGGACGCGCTGCTGCTCGCGCGCGAGGACGGCCTGAGCTCGGACGACGACGCCTGGACGCTGCAGGTCGCGCTGATGGCCTACCTGGAGGAGGCCTGGGACGAGCCGGACGAGGGCCTGTGGGAGGTGCGCGGCGGCCGGCGCCACTTCGTCCACTCCAAGGTGATGGCCTGGGTCGCGTTCGACCGCGCGGTCCGGATGGCCGAGCAGTTCGGCCGCGAGGGCCCGGTCGACCGCTGGCGCGAGCTGCGCGCGCAGGTCCACCGCGAGGTGTGCGAGCGCGGGTTCGACCGCGAGCGCGGCACGTTCACGCAGTCCTACGGCTCGCGCGGGCTCGACGCCGCGACGCTGATGATCCCGCTCGTCGGCTTTCTCGAGCCCGACGACGAGCGCGTCACCGGGACGGTCGAGGCGATCATGCGCGAGCTCTACGTCGACGGCTTCGTCCTGCGCTACGACACGCACGACGCCGAGGACGGCTTCCCGCCCGGCGAGGGCGCGTTCCTGCCCTGCTCGTTCTGGCTCGCCGACTGCCTGGCGATGATCGGGCGCACCGACGAGGCGAACGCGCTGTTCGACCGGCTCGCCGGGCTCGCCAACGACGTCGGGCTGCTCGCCGAGGAGTACGATCCGCGCCTTGGCCGGATGGTGGGGAACTTCCCGCAGGCCTTCACGCATGTCGGGCTGGTCAACACCGCGATGAACCTGGACGGCGCCACCACCGCCCCCGCGGGGCGCCGCGCGCGGCGCCGCGGGGCCGCCCGCCGCTGATGCGCGCGATCACGATCGGACCCGGAAGGCCCGACTCCGCCGCGCTCGAGGAGATGCCCGAGCCCGCGCCGGACGAGGGCGCGATCCTCGTCGACGGCGTCGCGCTCGGGATCTGCGGGACCGACGCCGAGATCGTGCACGGCGACTACGGCGAGGCGCCGCCCGGCAGCGAGCGGCTGATCCTCGGCCACGAGTCGCTCGGCCGCGTGCGCGAGGCGCCGGCGGACAGCGGCTTCGCGCCCGGCGACCTGGTGGTCGGCATCGTCCGCCGCCCCGACCCGGTCCCGTGCGCGTCGTGCGCCGCCGGGGAGTGGGACTTCTGCCGCAACGGCGAGTACACCGAGCGCGGCATCAAGGCGCGCCACGGCTACGGCTCCGAGCGCTGGCGGATCGAGCCCGACTTCGCCGTCAAGCTGGATCCGTCGCTCGGCCTGCTCGGCGTGCTGATGGAGCCGACGACGGTCGTCGCGAAGGCGTGGGAGCAGATCGACCGCATCAACGCGCGCGCGTCGATCGGGCCGGAGCGCGTGCTCGTCACCGGCGCCGGGCCGATCGGCCTGCTCGCCGCGCTGCTGGCCGTGCAGCGCGGCTACGACGTCCACGTCCTCGACCGCACGACCGACGGGCCGAAGCCGCAGCTCGTCGCCGATCTCGGCGCGACCTACCACACCACGCCGGTGCTCGAGGTCGAGCCGGTGCCGGACATCGTCATCGAGGCCACCGGCGCGAGCCAGGTCGTGCTCGACGCGATGGCCCACAACCGCGCCAACGGCATCGTCTGCCTGACCGGCATCTCGTCGGGCGGGCGCCCGATCGAGCTCGACGCGGGCACGCTGAACCGGACGCTCGTGCTGGAGAACGACGTGATCTTCGGCTCCGTCAACGCGAACCGCCGCCACTACGAGGCGGCGGCCGAGGCGCTCGCCCGCGCCGACCGCGCGTGGCTCGAGCGGCTGATCACGCGCCGCGTGCCGCTGGACCGCTGGCACGACGCGCTGCAACGCGAGCCGGACGACATCAAGGTCGTCGTCGAGCTCGGCGCCGCCTGAGCCGGGGCGATGCTGTCTTGGGTCTGACGGCCCGAGGACGCAAAGAACCGCAGCTCGGAGTACATTCCGCGCAACGTTTCGGAGGCTCGGGAGGCCTCCGGAGTCCCCAGGGGCAGAAGGGAGAACCACGTGAGGAAGCGACTCGCTTCCCTGGCCGCGCTCGCGGCCGTGGCTGTGCTCGTTCCCGTCGCGGCATCTGACGCGGCGCAGAACGACGGCAGCCCGAACGATCCGAGGGCCAAGGCCTTCGTGAAGGAGGTGTCGGTCGACCGGGTCGAGCGGCATCAGCAGCGCCTGCAGGAGATCGCGACCGCCAACGGCGGCACGCGCGACGTGTTCGGCACCGGCTACACGGCCTCGCTCGACTACGTCGTGCGCGTGCTCGAGAACGCGGGCTACAACCCGCAGGTCACGCCGTTCAACTTCCCGTTCTGGGAGGAGTCGGCGCTGCCGGTCCTCAACCGGGTCACACCGGCGCCGCCGAAGACCTACCGGCCCGGCACCGCGGAGCAGAGCGGCACGACCGACGTCCGACTTCATCACGTTCGGCGGCTCGCCCACGGCGGCGCTCGACGACGTGCGGGTCGTGCCGGTCGGCGGCATCGAGATCCCGAGCCCGGGCGGCACGGCGAGCGGCTGCGAAGCGGACGACTACTCCGCCGCGGTCGCGGGCGCGGTGGCGCTGATCCAGCGCGGCACCTGCCCGTTCGTCACCAAGATCCAGCTCGCCGTCGAAGCCGGCGCCGTGGGCGTGATCATCTTCAATGAGGGCAACACGGCGGCGCGCCAGAACCCCGAGTACTTCGACCTCGGCGGGGACCTCGGCGTTCCGACGGTCATGACGAGCACCGCGGTCGGCACGGAGCTGTACAACGCCGCGCAGACGGGCGAAGTCGACGGTCGACCTCAGCACGTTCGGCACGTTCACCGACCGGTTCTTCAACCAGGTGATCGCCGAGACGCGCGGCGGCGACCCGGACCACGTCGTCGTGGTCGGCGCCCACCTCGACTCGGTCGAGGCCGGCCCGGGCATCAACGACGACGGCAGCGGGACCTCGCTGCTCCTCACCATGGCCCAGCGGCTCGCCCGCCCGGGTCACCCGCTGAAGCAGAAGATCCGCTTCGGCTGGTGGGGCGCCGAGGAGGAGGGCCTCGTCGGCTCGAACTACTACGCCGAGAACCTGTCGCAGGCGGAGGTGGACAAGATCGACGTGATGCTCGACTACGACATGCTGAGCTCGCCGAACTACGCGCGGCTCGTGTACGACGGTGACGGCTCGGAGGGCGACAACCCCGCCGGCCCGGAGGGCTCGGGCACGGTCGAGGAGGTCTACCGCGAGTGGTTCGCCTCGAAGCGCCAGGCCGTGGTCGGGATCCCGTTCGACGGGCGCTCGGACTACGTCGGCTTCACCGACCGCGGCATCCCCGCGGGCGGCGTGTTCGCCGGCGCCGAGGGCGTCAAGACGGCGAACGAGGAGCGGGTCTTCGGCGGCGACGCCGGCTCGTGGTACGACCCGTGCTACCACCAGGCGTGCGACGACATCACCACGGTGCTGAGCGGCGTCCCGCCGCTCGACGCCGAGGGTCTCGCCGTCGACATCCCGGAGGCCACGCGCACCGACGCCGACAGGGCGGTCTCCGCGCAGAAGATGCGCGGCGGCTCGCGCAAGTCGATGATCGAGCTCGGTGCCGGGGCGACGTACGCCACCTGGTACTTCAGCTCCGTCAAGAACCCGTTCGGGTCCGGCGCGGCGACGGCCAGCATCGCCCGCACGTCCGCCACGAAGCGGGCCAAGCAGCGCGGGCGGAAGTTCCACGCCCGCTACCGCGGGCACAAGCGGCTCGCCCGCTAGCAGCATGAGCGACGCCGGGCGCCCTGCGGGGCGCCCGGCAGCGCCTCACAGCGCGCAGGCGCCGATGACCTCCTGCCACCAGGAGATCTCGGCGTCGTCGCGCGCCCGCGCCAGCCGGCGCCGCGCCTGGGTCTGCAGCTGGCCGGGCGGCCCGAGCATCAGGATCGGCCCGGTCACCGCGTAGCGCCCGTCCTCCAGGACCACCAGCGCGCCCGGCACGTCGCGGCGCGTGCGGACGTGCTCGACGACCGCGATGCCGCCGACCGCCTGCGGATGCGCGGGATCGCCGTCCGCCGCGCTCCACGGCCGCGCCGTGTAGATCGGCACGCTGCCGGTGTACGTGCGCGGCGGGCGGACCGGGCGCGTGACCGGCCCCTTGCGCCAGCGGTCGATGATCGCGGGCAGCTCGCCCGCGACCTCGCGGCGGACGAGCACGAGCATGCGGTCGCCCGCCTCCAGCCGCGTCGAGCCGCGCGGCAGCAGCACCTCGTCGCCGCGCATGATCAGCGACACGAGCGCGTCGCGCGGGAGCCCGAGGTCGCGCAGCCGCGCGCCCGCCGCGGCGTCCCCCTCGCGGATCACGTGCTCGACGACGTCGCCGCCGAGCTCCCGGATCGTGCCGACCTCGACCACCGAGGGCATCCGGGCCGGCTCGTCGGACGTCACCCCCAGCCAGCGCGCGACGGGCTCGATCGTGGTGCCCTGGAGGACGGTCGAGAGCAGGACCGCGAAGAAGACGATGTTGAAGTACTCGTCCGAGCGCGGGACGCCGTCGAGGATCGGGAACGTGGCCAGCACGACGGGGACCGCGCCGCGCAGCCCGGCCCAGCCGATGAGCGCCTGTTCTCGGAAGCTGAAGCGCGCGCCGACGAGCGAGATCACGGTCGCGAGCGGCCGGCTGACGAAGACCACGAGCAGCGCGAGCAGCGTCCCCTTCCCGGCGACCTCGCCGAGCTCCGACGGGAACACGAGCAGGCCGAGGGTGAGGAACATCCCGAGCTGGGCGACCCATGCGAGGCCCTCGTGGAACGCCGTCACCGTGCGCTTGGCGGGCAGGTTGCCGGTGCCGAGCGCGAGCCCGGTGAGGTAGACGGCGAGGAAGCCCGAGCCGTGCAGCGCGGCGGCCGACCCGAACGACAGCGCGGCCGCGGCGAGCGAAGCGACCGGGTAGAGGCCGGGCGACGAGAACTGCATCTGCTGGAACGCCCAGCGCGACAGCCGGCCGACGGCCAGGCCGGCGACGAGGCCGATCCCGAGCTCCTGCACGAACAGCAGCAGCAGGTCGGGGACGCCGTAGCCGGGATGCAGCTCCCACTCGATGAAGCCGAGCACGAGCAGCACCGCGATCGGGTCGTTCATGCCGGCCTCGCCCTCGAGCGTGCGCTCCAGCTTGCGCTTCAGGCCGGTGCCGCGCAGCAGCGAGAAGACCGCCGCGCCGTCGGTCGAGGCGACGATCGAGCCGAGCAGCAGCCCCTCGATCGTGCTGAACCCGAACAGCCAGGACGCGGCGAAGCCGGTCACCACGGCCGTGACCAGCGTGCCGACGAGCGCGAGGCTCAGCGCGGGTCGCAGGACCGGGCGGATCTCGGTCCAGCCGGCGGCGAGGCCGCCCTCGAACAGGATCAGCGCGAGCGCGATGACGCCGACCGACTCGGCGAACGCGAAGTCGTCGAAGTCGATCCAGCCGAGCCCGTCGGACCCGATGAGCATCCCGAGCCCGAGGAACAGGACGAGGCCGGGCAGCCGCAGGCGACCCGCGATCAGCGAGGCGCCGAGCGCAGCCGCGAGCAGCGCGCCGACGATGAGGACGCTTGCGCTGTCGTGCAAGCGCGCAGCTTATGTCAGGAGGCGCTACTCGGGCGTGGTGTACGCCTGCGTGATCCCGCCGTCGACCATGAAGCTCGTCGCGTTGACGTACGACGACTCGTCGCTGGCCAGGAACAGGACGGCGTTGGCGATCTCGCGCACCTCCGCGAACCGGCCGGTCGGGACGTGGACCAGCCGCCGCGCCGCGGCGACCGGGTCCTTGGCGAACAGCTCCTGCAGCAGCGGCGTGTTCACCGGCCCGGGGCAGAGGGCGTTGACCCGCACCCCGCGGCGCGCGAACTCGACGCCGAGCTCGCGCGACAGCGCCAGCACGCCGCCCTTGGAGGCGGTGTAGGAGATCTGCGACGTCGCCGAGCCGATCGTCGCGACGAACGACGCGGTGTTGATCACCGAGCCGCCGCCGGCGTCGATCAGGTGGGGGATCCCGTGCTTGCAGCAGAGGAAGACCGACTTGAGGTTGACGTCCTGCACGCGCTGCCACGCGTCGAGCGACGTCTCCAGCACCGAGGCGTCGTCGGTCGGCGAGATGCCCGCGTTGTTGAACAGCACGTCGACGCGGCCGAACTCCTCGCGCACCCCGCGGTAGAGCGCCGCGACCTGCTCCTCGTCGGCGACGTCGACCGCGCGCGCGACGCGTGCCGACGCCGTCGTCGCGCAGGTCGGCGCCGACGACCGTCGCGCCCTCCTCGAGGAAGCGCCGCGCCGTCTCGGCGCCGATCCCGCTCGTCGCGCCGGTGATGACGCAGACCTTCCCGTCGAGCCGGCCGCTCACAGCGCGGCCTGCCCGGTCCGCTCCTCGCGATAGGCGCGCGCCTCATCGACGAGCGCCCCGATCAGCGGCGATGCCGCGTCCGCCTCGGGGTGCCACTGGACGCCGAGCGTGAAGCGGTTGGCCGGGATCTCGAGCGCCTCGGGGAGCTCGTCGAGCGTCGCCCAGCCCGTCACCTCGAGGCCCTCGCCGATCGCGTCGACCCCCTGGTGGTGGTGCGACTTCGTCCCGTGCCGCTCGGCCCGCCCGGCGCGCGCGGCGAGCGAGCCCGGCGCGAGGTGCACGTCGTGGTCGGCGTTGTCGAACGACCCCAGCGACCGGCGGTGGTCCTCATGCCCGAGGTCGTCCGGGAGGTGCTGGTTGAGCGTGCCGCCGCGGGCCACGTTCATGATCTGCATCCCGCGGCAGACGCCGAGGAACGGCAGGTCGCGCTCCATCGCGCGGCCCGCCAGCGCGAGCTCGAAGGCGTCGCGCTCCGGCACCGCACCGACCGTCTGCGGGTGCGGCGCCTGGCCGTAGCTGGCGGGGTCCATGTCGGCCCCGCCCGCGAGCAGCAGGCCGTCGAGCAGGTCGAGCAGGCGGTCGGGGTCCTCGACCGCGGCCGGGTCCGGCGGGAGCAGGAGCGCGATCCCGCCGGCGGCCTGGACGGCGTCGACGTAGCTGCGGGGGAGGAGGACGGCCTGCGCGTCCCAGACGCTCCAGCGCGCCTGCTCCAGCGCGGTGCACAGGCCGATGATCGGTGACGAGCTCATCGCCCCAGGATGACGCGCGCCGCCGCTAGACCTTCTCGGTCTCCTCGGCGACGCCGACGCCCTCGCCCGCGAACTCGATGTTGCGCACCGGGCCGGTGAAGGTGTGGCGGGCGCGGATCAGCCACCACCCGCCGACCAGGATCAGGAGGCCGCCGACGGTCAGCGGGGCGTAGTTGACCGAGCTCCAGCTGAAGTCGGCGTTGCCCGGCACGCCGGACGGCGTGAACGGCAGGCAGAAGATGACCGTGATGATCCCGACCCAGATCGTCGCGGCCAGGTTCATCCACTTGTACTTGGGGCCGTTGGTCCACGGGCCCGGGCTTGAACGCGTCGCCCATCCGCCAGCGCAGGAAGATCGGGATCGCGTAGGCGATGTAGAGCCCGATCACGCAGACCGAGACGACGGCGAAGAACGCGACCGGGATCCCCTCGGCGACGTTCCAGAGCGCCGGGCAGCGTGATCAGCAGCGCGCACACGACGACGAACAGCACCGCGCCGACCGGCGTGTGGTTCTTGTTCAGCCTCGTCCAGAGCTGCCAGCCCGGGATCGCCCGGTCGCGCGAGAACGCGTAGGTCATCCGCGAGGCGCTGGTGACGCAGGCCATGCCGCAGAACAGCTGGCCGATGCAGGAGATCAGGATCACGATCTCCGCCGCGGTCGCCGACAGCGCGCTGTCGAGCACGGCGAGCGACCCGCCGGCGCCGTCGTTGATCGCATCGACGTCGGTCGCCGCGAACGTGATCGCGAGCAGCAGCACCCAGCCGATCAGCGCGGAGTAGAAGACCGAGCGCCAGACGCCCTTCGGGGCCGCCTCCTCGGCGCCGTGCGTCTCCTCCGATATGTGCGCGGAGGCGTCGAAGCCGGTGATCGTGTACTGCGTCAGCAGGAACCCGAGCGGCAGCACGTAGAACCAGAACATCCCCTGGCCGAAGCCGGAGTTGTTGATCGTCTCGGTGAACACGAACGAGAAGCTCTGGTGCGACTCGGGCCCGACGATCAGGATCACGAGGATGATCGCCACGCCGGCGACGTGCCACCAGACCGAGACGTTGTTGAACAGCGCGACGAGGTGCGAGGAGTAGATGTTCACCAGCGCGTGCAGGGCCAGCACGCACGCGAAGACGATGAACACGTCGCTGAGCGACGCGCCGTCGGCGAAGTTCACGATGCCGAGGTCGACGCTCCAGAGGTTGAGCAGGGCGGAGATGAACGTCGCGCAGCCGTAGTCGACCGACGCGACGACGGCGACGAGCCCGACGAGGTTGAACCAGCCCGTGAACCAGCCCCAGGCGGCGCCGCCGAGCTCGCTCGCCCACCAGTAGATGCCGCCCGCGGTCGGATACGCCGAGACGAGCTCGGACATGCAGAACGCGACGAGCAGGATCATGCAGGAGATCAGCGGCCAGCCGATCGAGATCGCGATCGGGCCGCCGTTGTTCCACGCCTGGCCGTAGGTCGTGAAGCAGCCCGCCAGGATCGAGATGATCGTGAACGAGATCGCGAAGTTCGAGAACCCGCTCCACGCGCGGTTCAGATCCTGCGAATAGCCCAGCTCGGCGAGTCGCTGTTCGTCGCGGCCCGGCGTCGTGGTGCTCATCTCCCGACTCCCCTCGGGTAAAAGGTATGAAGACCGGCCCTTCGGCGGACGCGAATCTACGGGTCGCGTCAGACGGAAGTCAAGCCGAGGGCAGCAGGCCGGACAGCACGCGCTCGGTGCCCTTCAGGTGCTCGGCCATGATCTGCATCGCGCGGTCGCCGTCGCCGCGGCGCACCGCGGCGACCATCTCCCGGTGCTGGCGGTTCGTCCAGGCCAGCAGCTCGGGCGGGTGGGCGATGTGCCCGATCAGGTCGCTCATCCCGCCCTGGGCCTCGGTCGCCGCGGCGACGAGCCGGTCGCTGCCGGTCGCCTCGGCGAGCCCGATGTGCCAGCGGACGTCGGCGCGGCGGAACGCGGGGAAGTCCTCGAGCGCCGCGTCCATCGCGTCCATCAGCGGCTCGAGCGGAGCGAGCGCCGCCTCCTCCGCCCGCTCGGCGGCGAGCACCGCGACGGCGAGCTCGACGGCGAGCCGCTGGTCGCAGATGTCGCGCCAGCCGGCGAGCAGCTCGGCCGAGGGCGGGTCGGCGGGCGGCGGCGAGGCGGCGACGAACGTCCCGCCGCTGCGGCCGCGCGCCGCCGTCAGGTGGCCGCTCTGCACGAGCGCGGTGAGCGCCTGGCGCAGCGTCGAGCGCGAGATGCCGAGCTGGCGGCACAGCTCGCGCTCCGCCGGCAGCCGCTCGCCGGGCTGGAGCAGCCCGAGCTTGATCGCGGTGCCGAGCCGCTCCAGCGTCTCCTCGAACGCGGTCTGGGACTCGACCGGCGCGAAGACCGTCCGCTGCGAGCTGCCCGGCAGCGCGAGCTTCACAACCTTTCGAAGCCCCGCACGCGCTCCCAGTCGGTGACGGCCGCCTGGAACGCCTGGAGCTCGATCCGCGCGTTGTTGAGGTAGTGCTCGACGACCTCCGCGCCGAACGCGGCGTGGGCCACCTGGCTGGCCGCGAACGCGTCGCGCGCCTCGCGCAGCGTGACCGGGACGTGGGGCTTGTCCGACTCGTAGGCGTTGCCCTCGAAGGCGGGCTCGAGCGTCGAGCCCCTGGTCGATCCCGTGCAGCCCCGCGGCGATCAGCCCGGCGAGCGCGAGGTACGGGTTCACGTCCGCGCCGGCCAGGCGCAGCTCGATCCGCCGGCTCGGCCCGTGGCCGACCACGCGCAGTGCGCACGTCCGGTTGTCCTCGCCCCACGCGATCGCGGTCGGCGCGAACGACCCGACGGCGAACCGCTTGTAGGAGTTGATGTTCGGCGCGTACAGCAGGCACAGCTCGTGCAGGCACGCGAGCTGGCCGGCGAGGAACGGCGCGAACAGCGTGTCGTCGTCGGCGAACACGGGGGTGCCGTCCTGGCCCCGCAGCGAGAGGTGGATGTGGCACGAGTTGCCCTCGCGCTCGTCGAACTTGGCCATGAAGGAGATCGCCATCCCCTCCTGGTCGGCGATCTCCTTGGCCCCGTTCTTGTAGATCGAGTGCTCGTCCGCGGTCTGGAGGACGGGGCCGTAGGCGAAGTTGATCTCGTGCTGGCCGAAGTTGCACTCGCCCTTGGAGTTCTCGACCCGCAGCCCGGCGCCGGCCATGCTGTTGCGGATCCGCCGGATCAGCGGCTCGACGCGCGCGGTGCCGAGCATCGAGTAGTCGACGTTGTAGAGGTTCGCGGGGGTGAGGTCGCGGTAGCCGAGCGCCGCCGCCTCGTCGTAGGAGTCCTTGAAGACCATGAACTCGAGCTCGGTCGCGCCGACGGCGGTCAGCCCGCGCTCGGCGAGCCGCTCGAGCTGCGCCCGGAGGATCTGGCGCGGCGAGGCGACCACCGGGGCGCCGTCCGCCCACTGCAGGTCGGCGAGGCACATCGCGGTGCCCTCGTGCCACGGGACGAGCCGCAGCGTGTCGAAGTCCGGCTTCATCTCGAAGTCGCCGTAGCCGCGCTCCCACGACGACATCGCGTAGCCGTCGACGGTGTTCATCTCCACGTCGACGGCGAGCAGGTAGTTGCACGCCTCGGCGCCGTGGCCGACGACCTCGTCGAGGAAGTGGCGGGCGGTGAGGCGCTTGCCCTGCAGCCGTCCCTGCATGTCGGTGAGGCACAGCAGGACGGTGTCGATGCGCCCGGCGTCGACCTCCGAGCGCAGATCGTCGAGCGAGAGTGGGGCCATGGCCGCGCACCGTACCCGGGCAAAGGTGCCGATGCCAAACCATCACGCGCGCAGGCGGCTTGACGGGCGGAGACGGGGTGTCGTAGGGTCCGTTTGGTCTAGACCAATGCGGGCGCGCGGAGGTGCGATGGCGGCATCCGAACCGGGGCTCGGCACGCGCATCCTCGGCGACCGCTGGTCGGTCGCCGACGGCACGCCCAAGCCGGCCTGGGTCCAGATCGAGGAGCAGCTGGCGGACCGGATCGAGGCCGGCGCGCTCGCGCCCGGCGACCGCCTGCCGCCCGAGCGCGACCTGGCGCAGGCGCTCGGCGTGAGCCGGATGACCGTGCGCCAGGCGCTCGCCTCGCTCGCCGCGCGCGGGCTCGTCGAGCGCGGCGTCGGCCGCGGGACGTTCGTGCGCGAGGGCGCGCCGGTCGACCACGACCTCACGCGCGTCGCCGGGTTCACCGCCGAGGTCGAGGGCCAGGGCCTGGCGGCCGGCGCGCGGATCCTGTCCGCCCGCGCCTGCGCCGCCCCGGACCGCGCCGCGCGCGCCCTGGGCCTCGCGCCCGGCGCCGAGGTGCTGCGGATCGAGCGGGTCCGGCTCGGCGGCGGGCGGCCGCTGACGCTGGAGGACACCACGCTCCCGTCCGCGCTCTTCCCCGGCCTGCTCGACCGCGACCTCGGCGGGTCGCTCTACGCGCTGATGCGCGACGCCTACGACCGCGGCCCGGCGAGCGCGGACGAGCGGCTCGAGCCGGTCGCCGCGCGCGCCTACGAGTCCGAGGCGCTCGGGGTCGCCGAGGGGTCGCCGCTGATGCTCGTCGAGCGCGTCGCCTTCGATGCCGCCGGCACGCCGGTCGAGTTCGCCCGCGACCGCCACCGCGGCGACCGCGCGCGCTTCCACGTCCGCGTCCTCTCCGAGGAGCTGCTCGGCCGTGCGGGCTGACCTGGCGGCCGCGCTCGCGGCGCTCGAGCCGGAGATCGGCGCCGCGGAGACCGAGCCGGTCGCGCTCGACGGCGGCATCACGAACCGCAACTTCCGCCTCACGGCGGGCGGCCGCGACGTGGTCGTGCGCCTGCCGGGCAAGGACACCGAGCTGCTCGGGATCGACCGCGCGGCCGAGCGCGCCGCGACCGCCGCGGCCGCCGCCGCCGGGGTCGGCCCGGCCGTGGTCGCGTACCGCGAGTCGCCGCCGTGCCTGGTCACCGCGTTCATCCCGGGCCTGCCGGTGACCGCGGAGGGGCTGCGCGAGCCGGGCGCGCTCGCCGACGTCGCCGCGGCGCTGCGCGCCGTCCACGCCGGCGCCGGGCTGCCGTCGCGGTTCGACGCGCTCGCGGTCGTCGAGGCCTACCACGCGACCGCGCGCGAGCGCGGCGCCGCGATCCCGCCCGCCTACCACGACCTGATCGGCGGCGCGCGGCGGATCCGCGCGGCGCTCGCAGGGACACGAGCACCTGCCGGTGCCGTGCCACAACGACCTGCTGACCGCCAACCTGATCGACGACGGCGTGCGCGTGCGGATCGTCGACTGGGAGTACGCGGGGATGGGCGACCGCTTCTTCGACCTCGGCAACCTGTCGGTCAACAACGGCTTCGCCGAGGCGGACGACGAGCGCCTGCTCGCGGCCTACTTCGGCGAGCCGTCGACGCCGCGGCGGTTCGCCGCCCTGCGGCTGATGCGGATCATGTCCGACTTCCGCGAGGGCATGTGGGGCGTCGTCCAGACGGCGATCTCCGCGCTCGACTTCGACTTCGCCGGCTACGCGGACGAGCACCTCGCGCGGGTCGCGGCCGGCCTCGCCGACCCGCGCTTCCCGACCTGGCTGGAGGACGCCGGTGCCTGACCTGCCCGCGGCCGCGCGCTGCGTGATCATCGGCGGCGGCGTCGGCGGGACGTCGATCGCCTACCACCTGGCCGAGCTGGGCTGGCGCGACGTCGTGCTGCTCGACCGCAACCAGCTCACGAGCGGCTCGACGTTCCACTCCGCGGGGCTGGTCGGCCAGCTCCGGTCGAGCGTGTCGCTCACGAAGATGATGATGTACTCGGTCGAGCTCTACCGGAAGCTCGGCGGCGGCGAGTTCGACCCCGGCTGGACCGAGTGCGGCGGCATCCGGCTCGCCTGCTCGCCGGAGCGCTGGGAGGAGACGCGGCGCCAGGCCGGCTGGGCGAAGACGTTCGGGCTCCCGCTGGAGCTGATCTCGGCCGAGGAGGCGCAGGAGCGCTTCCCGCTGATGGTCACCGACGGCGTGCTCGGCGCCTCCTGGCTGCCGACCGACGGCTACCTCGACCCGTCGCAGCTGACCTACGCGCTCGCCGACGGGGCGCGGCGCGGCGGCTGCGCGATCCACACGAACACGCGCGTCACCGGGATCGGCGTCCGCGACGGGCGCGTGCGCGGCGTCCGGACCGACAAGGGCGACATCGAGGCCGACGTGGTCGTCAACGCCGGCGGGATGTACGCGGCCGAGCTGGGCCGGCTCGCGGACGTGCGGATCCCGGTCGTCCCGTTCGCCCACGAGTACCTCGTCACGCAGCCCCTGTCTCGCCCGGAGGGCTCGCCACCGCTTCGCTCCAGGAACGCGCCCACCTGCCGACCATGCGCGACCCCGACCTCCTGATCTACTTCCGCGAGGAGGGCGGCGGGCTGGTCATGGGCGGCTACGAGCGCGCGTCCGCGCCGTGGTTCCTCGACGCGGGCGGGCTCGACGCGATCCCGCCCGACTTCAACGGCCGCCTGCTCGAGGACGACTGGGACCGCTTCGAGGAGATCGTCGTCAACTCGCGCAAGCGGGTGCCGGCGATGGAGGACGTCCGCGTCACGCGGCTGATCAACGGACCGGAGGCGTTCACGCCCGACGGCGAGTTCTGCCTCGGCGAGACCCCGGTCCGCGGGCTGTTCGTCGCCGCCGGGTTCTGCGCGCACGGGCTGGCCGGCGCGGGCGGGATCGGCAAGGTGATGGCCGAGTGGATCGCGGAGGGCGAGCCGTCGCTGGACCTCTGGCACATGGACGTCCGCCGCTTCGGCGGCCACTACCGCTCGCCGCGCTACACGCTGGCCCGCACGCGCGAGGTCTACGAGACGTACTACGACATCAAGTTCCCCAACCACGAGCGGCGGGCGGGGCGGCCGCTGCGGCTCTCGCCCGCGTACGCGTGGCATGCCGCGCACGGGGCCGCGTTCGGCGAGAAGGCGGGCTGGGAGCGGGTCAACTGGTACGAGGCCAACGCGGCGGCGGGCGACGAGTCGCTGCGCCCGCGCGGCTGGGCGGGGCGCCACTGGTCGCCGGCGATCGGCGCCGAGGCGCGCGCCTGCCGCGAGACCGCCGCGCTGTTCGACGAGTCCTCGTTCGCCAAGCTCGAGGTCTCCGGCCCGGACGCGGCGGCCTTCCTCGAGCGGCTGACCGCGAACCGCGTCGCGCGCGAGCCGGGCAGGTCACCTACACGCAGATGCTCAACCGGCGCGGCGGGATCGAGTGCGACTTCACCGTGACCCGGTTCGCCGAGGACCGCTTCGGGATCGTCACCGGGACCGCGTTCGGCGGCCACGACCTCGCCTGGATCGCCGCGCACGTCGGCCCGGACGACGACGTGCGCGTCGCCGACGTCACCTCGCAGTGGGCGTGCTTCGCGCTCTGGGGACCGACGGCCCGCGCGATCCTCTCCGGCTGCAGCCCGGACGACCTGGCCTTCCCGTACCTGTCGTGCGCGGACATCGCGGTCGGCGACGTGCCGGTGCGCGCGCTCCGGGTGACCTACGTCGGCGAGCCCGGCTGGGAGCTCTACTGCCCGGCCGAGTACGGCGCGGCGCTGTGGCGCACGCTGTGGGAGGCGGGGGAGGGGCACGGCCTGGTGGCCGGCGGCTACCGGGCGATCGACGCGCTGCGGCTGGAGAAGGGCTACCGCGTGTGGGGCGCCGACATCACGCCCGACGAGCACCCGTTCCAGGCCGGGCTCGGCTTCGCCGTCAAGCTCGACGGGCGCGACTTCGTCGGCCGCGACGCGCTCGTGGCCGCCCGCGCGGACGGGTCGGCCCCGCGGCTCTGCTGCCTCGTGCTCGACGATCCCGCGCGCGGTCGCGCTCTCGAACGAGCCGGTGCGCGTCGGGGATGCGATCGCGGGCCGCGTGACCAGCGGCGGCTTCGGCTACACGGTCGGGGCGTCGATCGCCTACGCCTACCTGCCGCCGGAGCATGCCGAGCCGGGCACGGAGGTCGCGGTCGAGATCTTCGGCGAGTGGGTGCCGGGCCGGGTCGAGCGCGAGCCGCTGTTCGACCCGGACGGCGCGCGCGTGCGGTCCTAGGACCAATTGCCCCTGGCGACCGCGACCGGGTCCGCCCGATCATGGAGCCATGAGCACCTCCCCCAGCGAGCGGATCGTCGCCGCGGCCACCGCGTGGCCCGGCGTGACGACCGCGCACGGCTCGCGCGGCGAGCTGTCGATCCGCGCGGGCAAGCGCGAGATCGGCCACCTGCACGGCGACCGCGCCGCCCACTTCGGATTCCCCAAGGACGTCTCGCGCGTGCTGCGCGCCCAGGGCCGGGTCGGCCCGCATCCGGCCTTCCCGGACCATCAGGGCTGGGCGGCGCGGCGGATCGCCGGCGACGAGGACGTCGAGGACGTGATCGCGCTCCTGCGGCTCAACTACGACCGCGCCGTCGAGCGCCACGGGGTGCCCGCCTAGCGCGACTGCGCCGCCCCGCGTCCGGGGCATCCTGTGGCGCATGGAGCTCGGGACGATCGGCATCTGGCGCACCAACCGGCAGGGCATCGACACGGTGCCGCTGCTCGACGAGCTGGGGTTCGGGACGCTCTGGATGGGCGGCAGCCCGGGCGTGGAGGAGATGCGCGCGTACCTCGAGGCGACGTCCGCGATGACGGTCGCCACCGGCATCCTCAACGTCTGGCAGCACGACCCCGCCGACGTCGCCGCGCAGTTCGCGGTCGTGGCGGGCGAGCATCCCGGCCGCTTCCTGCTCGGGATCGGGATCGGGCACCCGGAGGCGACGAGCGAGTACCGCAAGCCGCTGGCGACCATGCGCGCGTTCCTCGACGGGCTCGACGCCGCGCCGCGGCCCGTGCCGCGCGACGCGCGGATCGTCGCCGCGCTCGGCCCGAGGATGCTCGAGCTGGCGGCGGCGCGCTCGCTCGGCACGCACCCGTACTTCGTCCCGGTCGAGCACACGCGGATCGCCAGGGCCGCGGTCGGGCCGGACGCGGTCGTCGCCACCGAGGTCGCCGTCGTGGTCGAGACCGATCGCCGCGACCGCGCGGCGGCCTGGCGCGCGAGTACGCGGCGCGCTACCTCGCCACGTCGAACTACACGACGAACCTCGAGCGGCTCGGCTACGCCGAGGCGGAGTTCGCGGACGGCGGCAGCGACCGGCTGATCGACGCGGTCGTCCCGCACGGGAGCGCGGAGGCGATCGCCGAGGTCGTGCGCGCGCACCTGGACGCCGGCGCCGACCACGTCTGCCTGCAGCCGGTCGGCCACGGGCCCGACCCCGAGGACGACTACCGGGCGCTCGCGGCCGCGCTGCTCTGACCGGCTACCGTCCCGGCATGGCCACGAACGAGAAGCCCCAGGTCGACGTCCCCTCCGACCAGCCGCCGTCCTACCAGCTCGAGCTCGAGGACCTCGAGGTCGGCGACGGCGACGAGGCGGTCTCCGGCCGGATCGTCGAGGTCCACTACGTCGGCGTCTCGTGGAAGAACGGGCGCCAGTTCGACGCCTCCTGGGACCGCGGCGACACGTTCAAGTTCGCGCTCGGCAAGGGCCAGGTGATCCCGGGCTGGGACCAGGGCGTCGCCGGCATGAAGGTCGGCGGCCGGCGCCGGATCACGATCCCGCCGGACCTCGCCTACGGCAAGCGCGGGGCGGGCGGGGTGATCGGCCCCGACGAGACGCTCGTCTTCGTCGTCGACCTGATCGGCGTCCGCTAGCGGTGGCGGAGCGCGTCAAGGTCCGGCGCGAGGTCGCGGGGCGGCGCGGCAAGGCGGTGACGACGATCTCCGGCGTGCCGCTCGACGACGCCGGGCTGCGCGCGCTGGCCGGGCGGCTCAAGAAGCGCTGCGGCGTCGGCGGCTCGGCGAAGGACGGCGTGATCGAGCTGCAGGGCGACCACCGCGACGTCGTCGTCGAGCTGCTGCGCGCCGACGGCTACGACGTGGTCCTGGCCGGCGGCTGACCGTCGCGCTCCCGTGCGCGCGGGCGCGGCGGGCCAGGGCGTAGACGGTCAGCACGAAGAAGCCGGCCGTCAGCGCGGGCACGTCGGTCCGTGCCGCCACCCCCGCGGCCTGCGCGAACGGCGCGCACGCGTCGTCGTCGCAGCCCTCGGTCCCGTAGCTGAAGAAGAACAGGAGGAGCAGCTCGGCGATCAGCAGCGCGGCGGCGGTCTGGCGCAGCAGCCGCGGCAGCGCGATCAACGGCGCCGTGAGCCAGAGCGAGAAGAGGCTCCAGAGCGTCGCAGCGGCTGCCAGCATCCGTAGATGGTTGCGCGTCGGGCGCCCGCGCGCGAGCGGTCCGCGTGCCATGATCGCTCACCCGATGTTCGACCATGTGACCCTGCGCGTCGCCGACCTGGACGCCGCGGCGCGCTTCTACACGACCGTGCTCGACACGCTCGGCGTCCCCCGGCTCGACAACGAGATGGGCCCCGAGTGGGACAACGACCTCTCGCTGGCCCGCGCGGACGCGGAGCATCCGGTCACGCGCAACCTCCACATCGGCTTCTTCGCCCCCTCGCACGACGAGGTGCGCGGGTTCTGGCGGACGGGCGTCGAGGCCGGCTACCAGGACGACGGTGAGCCCGGGCCGCGCCCGCAGTACACGCCCGAGTACTTCGGCGGGTTCCTGCTCGATCCGGACGGCAACAGCGCCGAGGCCGTGTACGTCGCCGAGCCGCGCCGGCGCGGCCAGCTCGACCACCTGTGGATCCGCGTCGCGGACGTCGCCGCCGCGCGCGACTTCTACGCCGCGATCGCGCCCTACGCGGGAATCCGCCTGACCCACGACACGCCCGAGCTCGCCCACTTCCAGTTCTCCGACGGCTCGTTCTCGCTCGTCGCCGGCCCGCCCACCGAGAACGTCCACCTCGCGTTCGGGACCGACGACGACGCGGCGGTCGAGGGGTTCCACGCCACCGCGACCGCGCTCGGGTACGCCGACCACGGCGCGCCGGGCGAGCGGCCCGAGTACCACCCGGGCTACTTCGCGGCCTACGTCCTGGATCCGGACGGCAACAACGTCGAGCTCGTCAACCACCACCGCTGATGCCCGACGAGGCCACCCATCAGATCTCGCCCGCCGGCTACGCCGCCCTCGAGGCCGAGCTCCACGAGCTCGAGACCGAGGGACGGCGCGCGATCGCCGAGCGGATCAAGACCGCGCGCGAGTGGGGCGACCTGAGCGAGAACGCCGAGTACCACGACGCGAAGGAGGCGCAGGCGCACCTCGAGACGAAGATCCTGCGCCTGCGCTCGATGCGCGACAGCGCGGTCGTCGTCGAGACGACGGGCGCGACGGACGTCGTCGCGCTCGGCTCCGTCGTCACGGTTCGCGATCTCGACAGCGGCCGCGAGCAGCGCCACGAGATCGTCGGCGCGGCCCAGTCCGACCCGGCCGCGGGACGCCTGAGCATCGACGCCCCGCTCGGCCGCGCGCTGTCGGGCGCGAAGGTCGGCGACGAGGTCGGCTTCGACGCGCCGCGCGGGCGCCGCCGGCTCGAGGTCGTCGCGATCGAGCCGGGGGCCTAGTCGCCGCCGCGCGGGCGCGCGAGCCCAGGGGTCGCGGCGGCGCTCGCCCGGCCGCCGGTCGGGATGGTCGCGCTCGTTGAAGCGCCGGAGCCCCTCCGCCATCTCGGGGCCGTCGAGCAGGCGGTCGAAGCACTCGGCCTCGATCCGCAGCCCCTCGGCGAGCGGGCGGCCCGAGCCGCGGTCGGCGGCCTCCTTGTCGGTCCGCAGCGCCGGCTGGGGGAGGGCGGCGAGCGCGTGCGCCAGCTCGCGCGCCCGGGCGACGCAGGTGCCGCGCGGCACGACCTCGTTGACCAGCCCGATCCGCTGCGCCTCGGCCGCGTCGATCACGCGGCCGGTGAGGATCAGCTCCATCGCCACGCGATGGCCGACGATCCGCGGCAGCCGCTGCGTGCCGCCGTCGCCGAGGCCGATGTTCCAGCGCCGGCAGGTGACGCCGAACGTGGCGTGCTCGTCGGCGACGCAGAGGTCGGTCCAGCACGCCCACTCGAGCCCGCCGGCGTAGGCGACGCCGTTGACGGCGGCGATCGTCGGCTTCGTCAGGTCGGTCCAGCGCGTCGGCCCGATCATCCCCGGCCGCTCGCCGCGGACGTGCGCGGCCCGCTCGTCCGGCGCGATCGGCACGACGAGCTCGCCCGCGAACGCGTCCTTGAGGTCGCCGCCGGCGCAGAACGCCTCGTCCCCGGCGCCGGTGAGGATGCCCACGAGCGCGGCGTCGTCGTCGCGGAAGCGGGTCCACGCGGCGACGAGCTCGCGCGCGACCACGGGCCCGATCGCGTTCATCCGCTCGGGCCGGTCGATCGTGATCACCGTGACGGGCCCGTCCTGCTCGTAGCGCAGATGCTCGTAGCCGCTCACAGGTCGAGCGCCCACTTGATCATGTCGACGGGGGAGGCGAACGGGTCGGTCTCCTCGTCGGCGGCGGCCGCGCGGGCGGCCGCGACCTCGTCGGCGTTGGGCAGGTAGCCGACGAAGACGCCCGGCTTGGACAGCGAGCCGAGCGAGCGCTCGGCGAAGCCGGAGACGCCGAGGTGCGCGGAGCCGGCCAGCGCGTCCGTCGTCTCGAAGGTGAAGATCCGGTTCCCGGGCATCGCCTTCAGCACAGTGGCCTGGTGGCGCCAGCGCATCCAGTGGGTCACGCCGTCCTTGCTGCGCGTGATCGGCTGCCCGGCCTTGACCGTGTAGGTCCAGCCGTTCGACACCTCGCCGTCGCGCGGCAGCACCTTGCCCTCGAGGTACTCCGGCGCGTCGCTGACCGGCTTGACCGGGGCCGTACCGGAGGTCGCCGGGTCGTACTCGACCTTCAGCTTCTTGGCCGCCGCCTTGTCCTTGACGACCTTCGCGTCGTAGGCCTTCTGGGCCTTCTTGTACTCCGCGTCGCTCTTCTTGTACGCCTTGCCGGCGTCGCTCTTGTCCCACGCGGTCCAGGCGGAGATGTACTCGGGGGTGATCGGCATCGGGTACTCGGTCACGCCCGGGATCCCGTAGACCTTGTTGGAGTCGTCGGGCTCCTTGGCCTCCCAGCGCGTGTCGTCGATCCAGAACAGCGCCGCGCCGGGCTTGAAGTCGTCCGGCGACGACGGCCGCTTGAAGTACGCGCCCGGCGTGCCCGCGCTGCCGATGTACTGACGGGCGTTCTTCGAGATCCCGCCCTGCAGGCTGATGCCGCGCGATCGCTGCGTCGCCTCCGAGAGCTCGTTGCACACCATCCGGGTGGTCACGAGCGCGTTGCGGCGCTGGATCTCGCGCCGCCAGCCGGTGATCCCGTAGCCGAGGCCTCCGACCGCTTTGTCGCCGGTCCAGTCGGCCAGCGCCTTGACCCAGACGGCGTCCTGCGACGTCCCGGTCGGCTTCTCGGCCGCCGTGTCCTCCCAGTCCGTCCCGGCATACCAGATCCGCAGCTCGGTCAGCCGCACGATCTTGTGCCACGCCCACTCGGGGATCTGGCCGGCGTCGTGCAGCGCCTCGAGCTTCGCCACCGCCGCGTCGGCGGCCATGCCGGGCGCCGCCTTCTCCGCCGTCGAGGTCTTGATCGCCTTCGGCTTCGCCGGCTTCTTCCCGCGCTTCTTCGGGTCCGCGGCCTCCCACTCGGCGACCTTGGCGTCGTGGGCGGCGTCCTGGGCGGCGTTCTCCTTGGCCGCCTCCGACGCCCACGTCCCCTTCGCCTGCTCGTAGAAGTAGACGAGCCGGACCGGGCTGTAGTACGAGCCGTGCGCGCTCTTGTAGCGCATGCCCGCGTAGTCGAGGACGAGCGGCCCGAGCCACTCCGGGGCGCCCTTGGTGGCGAGCAGCCGCTTGACCTCGGCCATCAGCGCGTCGTCCTTCAGCGCGTCGGTCCCCTCCTTGAGCCGCGCGGCGGCCGCCTTGCGCTCCTCGGGGTCCTTGATGTCGGCGAGCTCGATCTCGCGGTACATCGCCACGAACTTCCGCAGCATCGCCTCGCGCGCCGGGTAGATCGTCGCGACCAGGTCCGGGTTCTCCCACTGGTGCTGGTAGGGCTTGCGCGGCGAGCGCGCCAGCAGCCGCCGGGTGGCGGCGTTGCCGATCGACCGCTGCAGGGCGAGCACGCCGGCGTAGCGGCCGCCCGTGCGCGCCGGCGCGCCGGAGCGCCGGACGGTCCCGGCCACCGCCTGCGGCTGCACGACCCTCATGACGACGAAGCTACCCGGCGCGCGGCGGCCGGACAAGGCGGTTCGGGCAGCCTTTCGGCCGCGCCGGGATAGGATGCCGCGTCGCATGTCGACCGCAGAGACGAAGGCCCTGATCGAAGAGGGGGTGCGGAACTTCCAGAAGGAGGTGCCTGCGCTCGACAAGCTCAAGCTCGTGATCGAGCTGGAGCTCCGCGGCCGCGGGGACATCCAGCTCTTCCGCGTCGAGGTTCCCGGGCCGAAGGTCACCCGTGACATCGCCTCCGACGCCAAGGTCAGGCTGTCGGTCCCGCGCGCCGAGTTCAACGAGCTCGCCCGCGACGGCAGCCTGCGGCAGTGGCGCGAGGCGTTCGCCACCGGCACGGTGAAGGCGAGCGGCCCCGCCGAGATCCTGAAGCTGATCCAGAACGTGGTCGAGCGCCAGGAGGAACGGACGCGGACGCGCAAGCTGAGGCAGCGATGAGCGTCCGCATGCCCGCCGAGTGGGCGCCGCACGAGCGGACGATCATGTGCTGGCCGGCGCGCGCCGAGGCCTGGGGCGGCGATTCGCCCAGGCGGAGGCCGACTACGCGACCGTCGCCAACGCGGTCGCCGCCTTCGAGCCGGTGCTGATGGCCGCCGATCCGCGCCAGGCAGCGGAGGCGCGGCGGTTGTGCGGCGCCGGCGTCGACGTCGTCGAGCTGCCGCTCGACGACTCGTGGGCGCGCGACTCGGGCCCGATCTTCGTCCGCGACGAGGACGGCGGCCGCGCCGGGGTCCAGTTCGGCTTCAACGGCTGGGGCGAGAAGTACGTCCCCTACGACGAGGACGCGCAGTTCGCGACCCGCGTGCTCGCGCAGCTCGGCGTGGCGCGCCGCGACGCCGCCCACTTCGTGCTCGAGGGCGGGTCGATCAGCGTCGACGGCGCCGGGACGCTGGTGACGACCGAGCAGTGCCTGTTCGAGCAGCACCGCAATCCGCAGCTCTCGCGCGAGCAGATCGAGGCCGAGCTGCGCGAGCAGCTGGGCGCCGAGCGGGTCGTCTGGCTCGGGCTCGGGCTGGTGGAGGACCGCGACACCGACGGGCACGTGGACAACATCTGCGCGTTCATCGCGCCGGGCCGCGCCGTGCTCCAGACCGTGCTCGACGAGGCGAATCCGAACTTCGAGAACTGCCAGGAGAACCTGCGCCGGCTGCGCGACGCGGGGATCGAGGTGACCGAGCTGCCGTGGCTGCCGTACCTGCATGACGCGGACCGGACGCGCGTCGTCCCGTACACGAACTTCTACGTCTGCAACGGCGGGCTGATCGTCCCCGTCCGCGGCGAGGAGACCGACGACGCGGCGCTCGCGCTGATCGCCTCGCTGTTCCCGGGGCGCGAGGCGGTCGCCGTGCCGGGCGCGACGCTCGCCCGCGGCGGGGGCGGCGTGCACTGCATCACCCAGCAGGTCCCGGCGAGCTAGAAGCCGGCGCGGCGCCACGTGCCGACGCCGCCGTCGACCACGTGGAGGACCTCGCGCGCGCCCGCGCGCTGGAGCAGGCTCGCGGCGACCGCCGCGCGCTGGCCGGTGGCGCAGATCGCCGCCACGGGGCGGTCGGGGTCGATCCCGCCGGGGATGCCGTCGACGTCGTGGTACGGGGTGTGGACGGCGCCGGGGATGCTGCCCTGCTCCCATTCGTCGCGCTCGCGCACGTCGAGGATCTGGAGCGCGTCGCGACGCTCGTGCAGCTCGGGGACCGTGATCCGCTCGATCCGCGCGACCGGGCGGCGCTCCTCGCGCCAGGACGTCATCCCGCCGGCGAGGTGGCCGGCGATGTCCTCCAGCCCGACCGAGGCGGCGAGCCGCGCGGCGATCCGCGCGTCGTCGTCGTCGCGGCCGATCAGGACGATCTGCTCGTCCGGCTTCGCGATCCAGGCGAGCTTGGAGCCGAAGCCGGCGCGGAACCCGGTGATCGCCACGGCGCCGGGCACGTGCGCCTCGTCGAACTGGAGCTCGGTGCGGACGTCGACCACGAGCGCCCCGCGCTCCTGCGCGACCACCACCTGGCGCGGCGTCAGCGGGTGGGTGTCGGCGCCGCCGACGTGCAGCGGGCCGCGGTTGCGCTCGACGATCCGCTCGAAGTTCGGCGGCTGCGGCCCGAGGCCGGCGAGGAGCGCGCCGACGAAGTCGTCCTCGCCGGTCTCGGCGAGCAGCGGCTGGGCGCCGCGCTCGAAGCCGATCGTGGAGGCGATCTTCAGGTCCATGCCGGGGCCGCCGCAGAGCGAGCCGCCGAGGTGGGCGGGCCAGACCTCGCAGCGGTCGGGCAGGGTGAGGAGGCGCTCGTGCAGCGAGCGGAAGATCAGGCGGGCGCCCGCGTGCTTCTCGACGGCGAGGTCGGGGCGGGCGATGTCGCCGACGAACAGGCTGTCGCCGGTCAGGACCGCCCACGGCTCCTCGCCGCGGCCGGTGTCGGTGAGCGCGAACGCGGTGTGCTCGGGGCGGTGGCCGGGCGTGTGCAGCGCGCGCACCCGCAGCGCGCCCAGCTCGAGCTCCCAGCCGTCGTCGAACGGCTCGTGGTCGTAGGCCGGCGCGGCGTCGCGGTGGATGTGGATCGTGGCCCCGGTGGCCGCGGCCAGCCGCCCGTGGCCGGAGACGTGGTCGGCGTGGGTGTGGGTCTCGAGGATGTGCTCGATCCGGACGCCGGTGTAGCGCGCGAGCCGCAGGTACTCGCCGATCTCGAGCCGCGGGTCGACGACGGCGGCGACGCCCTCGTCCTCGTCGCCGATCAGGTAGGAGGCGCAGCCGAGGTCGTCGTGGGTGAGCTGCCGGAAGAGCATCGATCCCACATCATCCATCACGCGGTTTAGGGTTGTCCCATGAGCTACCCCAGAGCAGCCGCAGTATCCCGCTGCGCCTCCCCCGGACCCGTTCGCGGGCCAGTCCGTGCACGAGTCCGTCGCCGTCGCCGATCCTGCGGGCCCGCCGTCGCCCGATCACCCCGCGCGGCTCGAGATCGCCTACCCGGCGGAGCTGAACCGCTGGCTCCCGCTGGTCAAGTGGCTGCTCGCGTTCCCGCACTACATCGTGCTGGCGTTCGTCGGCTTCGGCGCGTTCTTCGTCGCGATCTTCGGCTTCTTCGCGGTGCTGTTCACCGGGCGCTGGCCGCGCGGGGCGTTCGACTACATGGTCGGGACGTTCCGCTGGGCGTTCCGCGTCGCGGCGTATGTCCACCTGATGACCGATCGCTACCCGCCGTTCTCGCTGCAGGACGATCCCGACTACCCGGTCCGGCTCGCGATCGACTACCCGGAGCACGTCTCGAACTGGCGCCCGCTGGTCCAGTGGCTGCTGGCGATCCCGTACCTGCTCGTCGCCTCGGTCCTCTACTGGCTGACGGGGATCTTCACGATCGTCGCCTTCTTCACGGTGCTGTTCACCAAGGAGATCCCGCGCGGGCTGTTCGAGCTGATGATGCCGGGGCTCCGCTGGAACTTCCGCGGCAACGCGTACGCCTACTTCCTCACGGACCGCTATCCGCCGTGGGAGTGGGGCTAGCGGCTACTCGCCGCGGTGGGCGCCGGACGCCTGCTTCGTGACGGCGACGGAGAAGCGCGACGGCTGCTCGCGGACGACCGGGTTGTCGATCGAGCCGATGCGGTCGATGAGCTTGATCCACTGATCCGGCTTCAGCACCTCGGCGACGCGGCGCGCGGCCTCGGAGTTCTCCCCGTACTGCGGGCGGTAGCCGACGTGGATGTGGTCGTCGTGGTCGCCCATGGCGAACGTGTTGTCGGTGCCGGCGAACGTCATCAGCGAGATGATCTGGTGCGGCTTCATCGTGCCCTGGAGGGTGAGCAGGCGCTGGATCGTCAGGTCGGTGATCGAGCCCTTGCCCTGGGTCCCGGGGCTGATGACGATGCCGTTGACCGCGCCGATGTCGACCGCGGACCCGGTGCTGTGCTCGGACACGTTGCCCGACGTCGTGTAGACGCCGTGGCCGCAGCGCAGTGAGGTGACCGTCGGCTTCAGGCCGGAGGAGGCGAGGAACTCGAGCATCGCCAGCACGCGGCGGTCGATCTGGCCGGTCGCGACGTCCTGGCGGCCGCAGCCGTAGACGTCGATGCTCGGGTTGTGGAGCACGTGGCGCTGCAGCGCCTCCTTGCTCATCAGCATGATCTGGCCGATCGTGGGCGCCTCGGCGTCGGCGCCGAAGAACGGGTTGCGCTTGGCCGAGCGGTAGATCGCGGTCGACTCGAGCAGCTTCCAGCCGTCCAGGATCGGCTTCGGGTCGATCCGCGGGGCGCCGCGGCCGGCGGGGCGGATCTCGAAGCGGAGGTTCGGGGCCAGCTCGTCGCTCGTGCGGCCGATCTTGCCGAGCACGGTCCCGCCGGTGACGCGGGCGCCGCGCTTGAGCGGCTTGGCCACGAAGTCGCGGGGGTCGAGCCGCTGGCCGTCCATGGTGAGGGTCTCGTCGCTCAGGCCGGGGCTGGGGGCGGCGGCGGACTCGATGGTGCGCATGACGCGGCGCACGGTCGGGCGGGTGGGGTGGGCGAAGAGGCGCTCCTTCGCGGGCGCGGCCTCGGGCAGGTCGGCCTTCGGCTTCGCGGCGGAGATCCGCTCCTTGACCGGCGCCGCCGCGTGCTTCTTCCGTGGGCCTTCTTCTTGCGTGCGCCTCTTCTTGCCGTGCGCCTTCTTCTTGTCGTGCGCCTTCTTGCCCGCACGCGGCTTCTCGCCGTGCCGCTTGGCGACCGCGGACTTCGTCGAGCGCGAGGCCGGGCCCTTCGGCGCCGGCCCGCTCTCGGGCAGCGCGAGGTCGCCGCGGCGCGCCTTGCGCTCGCGCGGGAACGGGAAGGTCTTGGCGATCTCGCCCAGGCCCGAGTAGAGGTAGGTGTTGCCGTAGGTGTCCTGCAGCTCGACGAAGTTGCCGAGCCGGCGCGAGTGGCCGAGCCGCGTGATGCGGCCGTCGTTGACGGCCACGACCGGCGCGCCCTGGCGGCTGAAGATGCGGATGTCGCGGCGGGTGCCGTCCGACTCGACCACGTGCGCGGCGTTCTGGCCGGGCTCGAAGCGCTTGCCGGTCTCGGAGTCGGGGAGCTGGCCCGCGTAGGTCGACTTGGCGCCGACCGGGAAGCGGCCCTGCGTCAGGCCGGTCAGCGAGCCGACGAGGTCGGTCGGCAGGCCGCCGATCACGCGCGCCCGCATGAGCACGGACTCGACGTACCAGTCGGCGTGGTTGTAGGCGAAGATCGCGCGGTAGAGGTCCTTGTCGGCGCCCGCGGCGCGCAGGTAGCGCGCGGCGGCGAAGATCGCGTCGACCGGGTTGAACGGGTCCTTCTGGCCGTCGCCGTTGGCGTCGACGCCGTACATGTCCCAGGTCGAGGGCATGAACTGCATCCACCCGAGCGCGCCCGCGGAGGAGATGTTCAGGTTGCGGCCGTAGTCGGTCTCGATCTCGTTGATCGCGGCGAGGACCTCCCAGCGGATCCCGTACTGGATGCCGGCCGCCTGGTAGATCGGGAGCAGGAACGGCGGGATCCGGAACTTCTCGATGAAGAAGTTCGGGACGCCGATCGGAGCCGGCCCGGGGGTGGCGAGCGTGTAGCCGGGGTTGGCCGGGGTGGGGATGCCGCTCGGCGTGTAGGCGGCGGCCGGGGAGTCGGCGCCGCCGAACGGGAGGTCGCTGTCGCCGTGACCCTTCTCACCGTCGTGACCCTTGGCCTCGACACACCCTCGAGTCGAGGTCGAGGCCATGCCGACCGTGCCGACGAGCTTGCCGTTGCGGGGGCACTTCTCGGCGGACCCCTGCTTGCGGTTCGGGTGCTTGTCGTCCTTGCGTGCGCGCTTGACCTTGTCGACGCCGAGCTTCGGCGCGGGCGTCGCCGCCGGCTTGCCGGGCGTCGCGGCCGGGGTCTGCTCCGGCTGCTGGGTCTGAGCGGGCGCCTGCGGGCCTGCGCGGGGGCCTCGGTCGGCTTCGCGGTCGGGTCGGGCTTCGGCGCCTCGGCGGTCTCCGTGGGCTCCGGGGTCGCCTCGACGACGGTCTCGACCGGCGAGGGGAAGGGGGTCGGCTCCGACTCCTCGGGCGTCGCGGCGGCCGGCGGAGCGGCGGGACCTCGGTCTGCGCGGGCGCCGCCGTCTCGGCCGGGGCCGGCGTCGTCGTCCTCATCCTGCGCGAACGCGCCCGCGCCGAGCAGGGCGGCGTAGAGGCTGGCGCAGACCAGCGCGATGGTGAGGATGCGGGATGAAAGCGATCGCACGGCGAAGGGGGAACGCCCTGCGCTGGGGCAGGACGGGTCGCATCCTCGGTGTCGGCACCCCCGTAGGGCGACTTGAGCAGGGAAACCCGGGTCTTCACCCCATCCGCGCCGGGCTAACGCTCAAGTCGAGGGTGAGATACGGCGTTCCGCGGCTCCGGGAACCGCGGGCTAGCATCCGGTCCGTGGCCGAGCCGCACCGGACCCTCTCCGAGCGGGCGCAACCGCTGCTCGAGGAGGCGGCGGTCCGCTCGCGCGTCTCCGCGCGCACCCGGGCCGAGCGCGTGCGCAACGCGGCGCGCGCGATCCTCCAGGCGACGCTCGCCGCGGTCATCGCCTGGCTGCTCGCGACCGAGATCGTCGGGCACGCGACGCCGTTCTTCGCGCCGGTCTCGGCGATGATCACGCTCGGGCTCACGCAGGGGGAGCGTGGCCGGCGCGCCGTCGAGGTGGTCCTGGGCGTGACGCTGGGCATCGCGGTCGCCGACTCTCCTCGTGATCGAGCTCGGATCGGGCTGGTGGCAGCTCGGGCTCGTGATCGCGCTCTCGATGACGGTGGCGCTGCTGCTCGGGTCGGGTCAGCTGTTCGCCCAGCAGGCCGCGGTCTCGGCCGCGCTCGTGGCGACGCTGCAGCCGCCCGACGGCGGGATCACGTTCGCGCGGGCCGTCGACGCCCTGATCGGCGGCGGCGTCGCGCTGGCCGTCAGCGCCCTCGTCCTGCCGGTCCACCCCGGGCCGGATGGTCCGCGAGGCGGCCGGACCGGTGCTGGCGGAGCTCGCCGGGGTGCTCGACGACGTCGCGGCGGCGCTCAGGACGCGCGACCGCGAGGCCGTCGACGCCGCGCTGCTGCGCGGCCGGGCGATCGACGACCTCGGGCGCGAGCTCGAGGACGCCCTGGTGGTCGGCCGCGAGACCGCGCGGCTGGTCCCGCCGCGCTGGCGGACGCTGAGCACGGTCGACGTCTACTCCGATGCCGCGGCGCAGATCGACCTGGCGGTCCGCAACGTCCGCGTGCTCGCCCGCGGCGCGCGGCGGGCGGTCGACCTCGACGAGAACGTCCCGCCCGAGCTGTCCGACGCCCTGCGCGAGCTCGCGGCCGCGGTCCGCGCGCTGCGCGGCGCGCTCGAGGACCCGGGCCGCGCCGAGGCCGTCCGCGCGCCGGCCCTCCGCGCCGCGGGGCGCGCGACGCTCGTGCTGGAGCGGACCGGCAACCTGTCGGTGTCGGTGATCGTCGGGCAGGTCCGGTCGACGGCCGTCGACCTGCTGCGCGGGACCGGGATGTCCTACGAGCAGGCCGCGGTCGCCGTGCGGGCCGCGGTGCAGGAGGCCGAGGCGGAGGAGAACGCAGCGCCGGGTCCGTGAACTGCGGGCATTGACGGGAGGAACGGAGTGCGGGGGCGCAAAACGTCGAGATCCCGCGCCTGAGTCGCGGGAACTCGACGTTGTGGGCCGTATGCGCCCACAACGTCGAGCCGCGCCGAGATCGGCGCCAGAGATCGACGTTTTGGGCGCTCCGCCCGAGCCCTCCCTCAATGCCGGCAGTTCAGGCCTACACGGGGTCGGGCTGGCACTCCGGGCACCAGTACGTCGTCCGCCCTCCGACGACCCCGCGCTCCAGCGGCGTCCCGCAGCGCGGGCAGTGCCCGTCCCGGCGCCGCTCGCCGATCACGTCGCCCGTGTGGACGCCGCCCTGCCGGATCGCCGAGCGCGTCGCCGCTCGCAGCTGGCGCCGCAGCAGGTCCAGCTCCTCCTCCGACAGCGACCCGGCCGGCCGCCGCGGCGACAGCCGCGCGCGCCAGAGGGTCTCGTCGGCCAGCAGGTTGCCGACGCCGGCGATCACGCGCTGGTCGAGCAGTCGCGCCTTGAGCGGCGCCGTGCCGCGCCCGACCCGCGCGCGGAAGGCGGCGCGCGAGACCTCGGCGGCGTCGGGCCCGACGTGCGAGAAGTCCGGCGCGATGAGCGCGCGGCCGAGCCGGCGCTTGTCGCGCAGCGCGAGCCGCCCGCCGTCGGCGAACTCGAGCGAGAACCGGTCCCAGTGCCGCGGCGCCGGCGGCTCGTCGACCACGATCCGGCCCGCCATCCCGAGGTGCAGGCCGAGCTCCGGCCCGGTCGTCTCGACCCAGAGGAACTTGCCGCGCCGGTGGCTGCGCAGCAGCCGCTGCCCGGTCAGCGCAGCCGCGATCTCGCCCGGCGGCGTGCGGGCGGCAGACGTAGGTGTCGCGATCGTCGACCGCGACGATCTCGCGGTCGAGCGCGCGGTCGATCTGAACGCGGGCGCGCTCGGCCTCGGGGAGCTCGGGCATGAGGCGGAGGAGCCTAGAGGCGCGGCGGCGTGGCGGTGCGCCGGAACCCGCTAGGCCGCGGCGGCGTTCGCGAGCATGCGGTCGATCGCCTCGGGGGCGAGCACGTGCTCGATCACCATCACCGCGGCGCCGATCACGCCGGCGCGGTCGTCGAGCGCGGAGCGGACGATCCGCAGCGAGCGCGTGCCCAGCGGGACCGCCCGCTGGTAGACGACCTCGCGGACCCCGGCGAGCAGGTGCTCGTCGGCGTGGGCGATGTCGCCGCCGATGACGATCACGCCCGGGTTGAAGAAGTTGACCGACGCGGCGAGCACCTCGCCGAGCTCGCGGCCGGCCTGGCGCACGAGCTGCATCGCCTCGGGCCGCCCGTCGCGCACGTGCTGCACGACGTCGCGCGAGTTCTCCGCCGCGATCCCCTCGGCGCGCAGCCGCGCGGCCATCGCGCCGCCGCCGGCGACCGCCTCGAGGCAGCCGCGGTTGCCGCAGCGGCAGATCTCCTCGTTGCCCGGCACGTGGATGTGGCCGATGTCGCCCGCCGCGCCCTGGGCGCCGCGGTGGATCCGGCCGTCGGTGATGATCCCGCAGCCGATGCCGGTGCCGACCTTCACGTAGAGCAGGTGGTCGTAGGCGCGCCAGGCCTTCCAGTGCTCGCCCAGCGCCATGATGTTCACGTCGTTGTCGACGAGCGTCGGCGCGCCGAAGTGGTCGGCCAGCCGGTCGGCGACGCGGTAGCCGTCCCAGCCGGGCATGATCGGCGGCGCCACGGGGGTGCCGGTGGCGAACTCGACCGGGCCCGGGACGCCCACCCCGACGCCGCGCACGTCGGCGTGGCTCCGGCCGACCTCCTCGAGCAGCGCGTCGAGCTTCGTCTCGAGCCAGCCCAGGACCGCCTCGGGCCCCTCGGCGATCGCGATGTCCTCGGCGCCCTCGGTGAGGACGTCGCCGCCGAGGTCGGTGACGGCGAGCCGTGAGTGGGTCGCGCCGAGGTCGGCGGCGAGCACCACGCCGGCCTCGCGGTTGAAGGCGAACATCTGCGGCGGCCGGCCGCCGGTGGAGACGCTCCCGCCGGCGGGGACCACGAGCCGCTGCGCGAGCAGTGCCTCCATCCGCTGGGCCACCGTCGAGCGCGCGAGGCCGGTGAGCGTGACCAGTTCCGCGCGGGTGCTGGCCTGCCCGTCGCGGATCAGGCGCAGCAGCGCGCCGGCGCCGGGCGAGCTGGTGGGGATGGTCGGCTCGATCGTCATCCGTTTGGTCACGTTAGCGACTTCTGCTTTGTGCGAGCAAAAGTTTGCGATTCAACCTAATTCGGGTCTGCACTATTCCGTGTCGTACTTTGCAGCCTTTTGCTTGACATCCTGCAAAAGCCCCCATACCTTGCCGCTCGATGGAGGAGAGCGGAGACGTCGTGGGCCACGACGTTCACCTTCCCACGCCCGCGCAGGCGGGTGCAACGGTGAGCGAGTTCGCGCATGGCGCGTTGCGGGTCGGCGTGGCCGGCGCCGGGTTCATCGGCGCGGTGCACGCGCGCTCGGCGCGGCTGGCCGGGGCGACGCTGGCCGGCGTCGCCACCTCGACGCCCGAGCGCTCGCGCGAGGCCGCGGCGCGGCTCGGCGCGGAGGAGGCGTACGCCACGCCGGAGCAGCTCGCGACCGCTGACGACGTCGACGTGCTGCACATCTGCACGCCCAACCACCTGCACGCGGAGCTCGCCGCGCTCGCGCTCGCGCACGGCAAGCACGTCGTCTGCGAGAAGCCGCTCGCGGTCAGCACCGCGCAGGCCGGCGAGCTGATCGAGGCGGCGCGCGCCGCCGACCGGGTCGCGACCGTCCCGTTCGTCTACCGCTTCCACCCGGTCGTCCGCGAGGCCCGCGCCCGCCTCCGCGCCGGCGCGCTCGGCCCGGTCCGCCTGATCCACGGCGGCTACCTGCAGGACTGGCTCGCCTCGGCCGACGACGACAACTGGCGGATCGACGCCGACCTCGGCGGCCCGTCGCGCGCCTTCGCCGACATCGGCTCGCACTGGTGCGACCTCGTCGAGTTCATGACCGGCGACCGGATCACCGCGCTCTGCGCCCAGACCGCGACCGTCTTCCCGGAGCGCGCGTCGCACGCGCACGCCCAGGCGTTCGCCGCCACGGGGTCCGGGAACGGCAAGCGGCGCGCCGTCACGACCGAGGACGCGGTCACCGCGCTGTTCCGCACCGAGTCCGGCGCCCAGGGCACGCTGATCGTCAGCCAGGTCTCGCCCGGCCGCAAGAACGACCTCCACGTCGAGATCGCGTGCGAGCACGCGAGCGTCCGCTTCGAGCAGGAGCGCCCGGAGACGCTCTGGGTCGGCCGCCGCGACCACGGGGAGACGCTCTGGCGCGACCCGGGCACGCTCGGGCCCGAGGCCGCGCCGTACGCGATCGCGCCCGCCGGGCACCCGCAGGGCTATCTCGACTGCTTCGACCTGTTCGTCGCCGACACCTACGCGGCGATCGCGGGCGGCGACGCCCCCGACGGGCTCCCGACGTTCGCCGACGGCGCCCGCAGCGCGCGGCTCATCGACGCCGTCCTCGCGTCCGCGCGGCGCGCGGCATGGGTGGAGGTCTGAGCATGGCCGAGCTGCTCGAGATGCGCGGCATCCGCAAGAGCTTCCTCGGCGTCGAGGTCCTGCACGGCGTCGACATCGACTGCCGCGCAGGCGAGATCCACGCGGTCGTCGGCGAGAACGGGGCCGGCAAGTCGACGCTGATGAAGGTGCTCGCGGGCGTCCATCCCGCCGACGCCGGCGAGGTCCTGATCGACGGCGAGCCGCACACCTTCCACCACCCGATCCAGGCCCAGGCCGCGGGCGTGGCGATCATCTTCCAGGAGTTCAACCTGCTCCCCGACCGCACGGTCGCGGAGAACGTCTTCGTCAACCGCGAGCCGACGCGCCACGGGATCGTCGACATCCGCGCGATGGAGCGCCGGACGGCGGAGCTGCTCGAGGAGGTCGGCGAGGTCGGCTTCGTCCCGCGGACGCTCGTCCGCAACCTCTCGACCGCGCAGCAGCAGGTCGTCGAGATCGTCAAGGCGCTCTCGCTCGACGCGCGCCTGCTCGTCCTCGACGAGCCGACCGCGGCGCTGGCCGAGCACGAGGTCGAGGTCCTGTTCACGCTGCTGCGACGGCTGCGCGAGCGCGGGCTCGGGATGCTCTACATCTCCCACCGCCTGCGCGAGATCTTCGCGATCTGCGACCGGATCACGGTGCTCAAGGACGGCGAGCTGGTCGCCACCCAGGCGACCTCCGACGTCGACACCGCCAAGCTGATCTCGCAGATGGTCGGGCGCGAGCTCGACGGCTACTTCCCGCCGCGCGGCACGCCGGAGGAGCTCGGCGACGTCCGGCTCCGCGCCGCCGGCGTGACCACCGCGGGTCCTCGACGACGTCTCGATCGAGGTCCGCGCGGGTGAGATCGTCGGCCTCGCCGGGCTCCAGGGCTCGGGACGGACCGAGCTCGCCCGCGCGCTGTTCGGCGCCGACACCGCGAGCGCCGGGACCGTCGAGGTCGACGGCAAGCCCGTCCGCCGCGGGCCGCGCGCCGGGATCAAGGCCGGGATGGGCTTCATCACCGAGGACCGCAAGCTCGAGGGCCTCGCGCTCGCCCAGCCGATCCGCGACAACACCCTGCTGGCGCTCCGGTCGCTCGGGGGCAAGCAGCGGCGGCGGCTGCCCGGCACGGTCAGCGTGCAGGAGCTGGCCCGCTCCGTCGAGCTGCGCGCCCGCTCGCTCGAGCAGGAGGCCCGCTTCCTGTCCGGCGGCAACCAGCAGAAGGTCGTGCTGGCCAAGTGGCTCGCGATCCAGCCGGGCGTCCTGATCTTCGACGAGCCGACCCGCGGCGTCGACGTCGGCGCCAAGGCCGGCATCCACGACCTCATGCGCGGGCTCGCGCGCGAGGGCGTGGCGATCCTGATGATCTCGTCCGAGATGCCGGAGCTGATCGGCGTCGCCGACCGCATCCTCGTGATGCGCGGCGGCCGCCTGGCCGGCGAGCTGCCCGCGGGCGCCGCCGAGACCGAGATCATGGCCCTGGCCGCGGCCGACGAGCCGGTGGAGGCGGCGTGAGCGTCTCCGAGACCAAGTCCGCGACGACCACCCGCCGGCGCGCGACCTGGTGGCAGAACGCCCGCATCGCGATCCGCGACTCGCCGGCGACGCCGGTCTACCTCGCGCTGATCGGCGTCTTCATCCTCGCCTGGATCGTCGTCACGATCGACGGCGGGACGTTCCTGACCGTCCAGAACATCGTGAACATGCTCCAGCGCTCGGTCGCGCTGGGCATCGTCTCCGCCGGCCAGACGGTCGTCATCCTCGCCGGCTCGCTCGACCTCTCGGTCGCGTACCTGATCAGCCTCTCGTCGCTGCTCGCCGCCGAGACGATGGACGGCCAGAGCGCGAACATGGTCCCGGCGATCGGGGCCGTGGTCCTGCTCGGCGTGATCGTCGGCCTCGGCAACGGCCTGGTCATCACGAAGCTCCGCGTCAACGCGTTCATCGCGACGCTCGGCACCGGGCTGATCATCAAGGGGTACATGGACGACCGCTACGACGGGCCGGCGGGGGCGATTCCCGAGGGCTTCGAGGAGCTCGGCTACCGGCGCTTCGGCGTCATCCCGGTGTCGGTCTTCCTGCTGCTCGCGGTCGTCCTCGTGATCTACCTGCTGCTGCGCTACACGCGCTTCGGCTTCCGCCTGTACGCGGTCGGCGGGGACGAGGAGGTCAGCCGCCTCTCGGGCGTCCGCACGCATCGCACGATCATCGCCGCGCACGTCGTCTGCTCGCTCTGCGCGGTGCTCACCGGCCTGTTCCTCGCGAGCCGGCTCGGCTCGGGCACCCCGACCGTCGGCCAGGACGGCGGCTACGACCTCGAGTCGATCGCCGCGGTGGTGCTCGGCGGGACGGCGCTCGCCGGCGGCCGCGGCGGCGTGCTCGGCACGCTCGGCGGCGTCTTCATCCTCGCCGTGCTCGACAACACGTTCAACCAGCTCGAGGTGAACGCGTTCCTGAAGGACGTCGTGCGCGGCTTCATCATCATCGCCGCCGTCGCGGTCTACGCGCGGCGCGGGACCGGGGGGCGCGTGTGACGACCGCGACGGCCGACTCCTTCGAGACGCCGCACAGCAGCCGCAGCGAGCGGATCCGCAAGGCGCTGATCGGCACCGCGCCGATCTTCCTCGTGCTGATCGTGCTGCTCGTCTGGATCACGATCCTCAACCCGAACTTCCTCGAGCCGCCGGTCTTCCTGTCGTTCCTGAAGCGCGCGGCGCCGCTCGTGATCCTCGCGGCCGGCCAGTACTTCGTGATCGTCTCCGGCGAGTTCGACCTCTCCGTCGGCTCGGTGGTGACGGTCGTCGTGGTGGTCGCCGCGCGGCTGATCGACGGCGACCCGGGCAACACCTGGCCGGTCATCGCGCTGCTGCTCGCGATCGGCGCCGCGGTCGGCGTCGCCAACGGCGTGATCACGACGCGCCTGCGCGTGCCGTCGTTCATCACGACGCTCGGGATGCTGCTGATCCTCCAGGGCGCCGTGTTCCTGTGGACGGGCGGCGCCCCGCGCGGCGCGCTCGCCGACAACTTCCGCGAGATCGGCCGGCTCGGCATCGAGGACTTCCCGGTCCTCGATCAGCTGCCGTGGTCGGTGCTGATCATGCTCGTGCTCGGCGCGGGCGCGATCGTCCTCATGCGGAGGGCATGGGGGCGGCGCCTGCTCGCCGTCGGCGACAACGAGCAGGCGGCGCGGATGTCCGGCGTCCGTGTGGAGGACATGCGCACGTTCGCCTTCATCCTCTCCGGCCTCTCGGCCGCGGTCGCGGGGATCCTGCTCGGCGGGTTCGCCGGCGTCTCCGCGCAGGTCGGCCAGGGACTGGAGTTCGAGGCGATCACCGCGGTCGTCCTCGGCGGGGTCGCCCTCGGGGGCGGCCGCGGGACCGTGCTGGCCGCGATGGCCGGCGCGCTCACGCTGGAAGCGCTGTTCACGCTGCTCAACCTCCAGGGCGTCTCCGGCGCGCTGGAGGACACCGTGCAGGGCATCATCATCATCGCCGCCGTCGCCTTCGCCTCGTACCGCCTGCGGGGCACGCGATGACGGCAACCGGCAGCACCTATACCCAGAGGAGGGTCATGAAGAGGAATCTGGCGCTCGCCGCCATGATCGCCTGTGCCATGTTCGCGGCCGCGTGCGGCAGCGACGACAGCGAGACGGCGTCCGAGGAACCGGCCGCCACCGCGACCGCCGAGGAGGGCGGCAACACCGAGTCCAACACGGGGGAGCAGTCCGAGTTCTTCGTGCAGGCCGACTACGACCGCCAGCTCGCCCAGCGCGACATCCCGCCCGAGGGGCCGGACGACAAGCCGTGGGAGCAGATGATCGAGCCGGAGATGCGCGACACCTCCGAGTTCGCCGCCAAGGAGAGCAGCGGCTGGAACCTCTGCTTCTCGAACGCCGCGGTCGACAACCCGTGGCGCCAGGTCGGCTGGACCACGATGCAGCAGGAGGTCAAGCTGCACAAGGAGATCGCCAACTTCAAGGCGGTCGACGCCGAGGCGAAGGACGACAAGCAGATCTCCGACATCGAGGAGCTCGCCGGCGGCAACTGCGACGCGCTGATCGTGTCGCCGAACACCACCGCCACGCTCACGCCGGCCGTCGAGGCGGCCTGCAAGAAGGTGCCGGTCATCGTGTTCGACCGCGGCGTCGACACCGACTGCCCGGTCACGTTCGTCCATCCGATCGGCGGCTACGCGTTCGGCGTCGACGGCGCCGAGTTCCTGAAGGAGGAGGTCGACTCGGGCGGCAAGATCCTGGCGCTCCGCATCCTCCCGGGCGTGGACGTGCTCGAGACCCGCTGGTCGGGCGCGAAGGTCCAGTTCGACGACTCCGACCTCGACGTGGTCGGCGTCGAGTTCACCGACGGCGACGCGGCGAAGACGAAGTCGATCGTGTCGGACTACCTCCAGCGCGAGGGCCAGCTCGACGGCGTCTGGATGGACGCCGGCGCGACCGCCGTCGCCGCGATGGAGGCGTTCGAGGACAACGGCCAGGAGATCCCGCCGTTCGTCGGCGAGGACCAGAACGACTTCCTGACCAAGTGGAAGAACGACGAGCTGAACGCGATCGCCCCGACGTACTCGAACTACCAGTGGCGGACCGCGGTCATCGCGGCCGTCAAGGTGCTCAAGGGCGAGGAGGTCCCGAAGGAGTGGGTCCTGCCGCAGCCGGCGATCATCGCCGAGAACCTCGACGAGTACGTCGATCCGAACATGCCGCCGCTGCACTACGCGCTCTGCGGCTGCGAGGACATGCCGGGCTACCCGAGGTCTGGGGCGGCAAGTAGGAGCATGAACCCCCTGGGCGCCAACGCGTGGATCTGGGTCTCCCCGCTCACCAACGAGCGGCTGGAGGCGCTGGCGCCGCGCGTGCGCGCCTGGGGGTTCGACGTGCTCGAGCTGCCGATCGAGCAGCACGGGGACTGGGATCCCGCGCGCGCCGCGGAGATCCTGCAGGAGCACGGCCTGCGCGCCTCGGTCTGTGTGGCCATGGGGCCGGGGCGCGAGCTGTGCGCGACCGACGCCGGGACCGTCGCGTCGACGCAGTCCTTCTTGAAGGAGTGCATCGACACCGCGGCGGTCGTCGGCGCCGGCTCGATCGCCGGGCCGATCTACGCGTCGGTCGGGCGGACCTGGCGGATGACGCCTGACGAGCGGAAGCGGTGCTACGCCGAGCTGCGCGAGAACCTGGCGCCGCTCGCGGAGCACGGCGCCGAGCGCGGCGTCAAGGTCGCGATCGAGCCGCTCGTCCGCTACGAGACGAGCGTGATCAACACCACCGAGCAGGCGCTCGAGGTCATCGACGGCCTCCCGCCGGAGGGCTGCGGGCTGCTCGTCGACACCTACCACGCGAACGTGGAGGAGAAGGACTTCGCCGCCGCGTTCACGCTGGCCGGCGACCGGCTCGCGCACGTCCACGCGTCGGCCAACGACCGCGGCGCGCCGGGCGCGGACCACATCGACTGGCCCGCGTTCCGCGACGCGATCCGGGCCGCCGGCTACGGCGGCCCGATCGTGATCGAGTCGTTCACCGCCGAGAACGAGACGATCGCCACGGCGGCGTCGGTCTGGCGGCCGCTGGCCGCGCATCAGGACGACATCGCCGTCGACGGCCTCGCCTTCCTGCGCGCGCTGCTCGGCTAGCCATCTCCTACACTCACCGGACACGGTGAGCGACCTCCTCAGGATCCTCGCGGTGCTCGGCCTGGTCGCCGGCAACGCCTTCTTCGTGATCGGGGAGTACGCCGTGGTCACGGCGCGCCGTGCCGCGCTGCAGGGCCGGCGCGGGAGCGCCGCCGCGCTGCGCCTGATGGACGATCCGGTGCGCGTGATCTCGACCGTGCAGGTCGGCATCACCGCGATCGGCATCCTCGCCGGCGCGCTGGCCGAGCCGCTCGTCCGCGGGCTGATCGGCGACGCGCTGCCCGGCTGGGCGACCTACGTGCTCGCCTTCGCGATCGTCACCTACCTGTCCGTCGTGTTCGGCGAGCTCGTGCCGAAGGCGCTGACGCTCGAGAAGTCCGAGACGCTCGCGGTGCTGATCGCGCGGCCGATCGAGCTGATCTCGATCGCGCTGCGGCCGGTGGTCTGGGTGCTGCAGGGCTCGGCGGCGCTGGTCCTGCGCCCGTTCGGGATCCGCGAGGTCACCGCCGGCGAGTCGATCCGCAACGCCGTCCGAGCTGCGGGCGCTGGTCGACGAGGCGGAGGAGTCGGGCGTGATCCCGCGCGCGCAGGAGGAGCTCCTGCACAACGTGTTCGACTTCCCCGACCGCGAGGCGCGCGACGTCATGGTCCCCGCGCTCGACGTCTGCTGGCTCGACGCCGACCTGACGCCCGCCGACGCGATCGACCGCCACATCGAGACGCCGCACACGCGCTACCCGGTCGGCCGCGGGAGCCTCGACCGGCTCGAGGGCATCGTCCACGTCCACGACCTGATCGCCGCCGCGCGCACGGGCGCCGTCCGGAGACGATCGGGCCGCTGGCGCGGCCCGCGCTGATCGTGCCGGAGACGAAGGACATCGGCGCGCTGATGCGCGAGCAGCGGGCGGAGGGGGCGCAGCTCGCGGTCGTCGTGGACGAGTACGGCGCGGTCGCCGGCATCGTCACGCTCGAGGACGTGCTCGAGGAGCTGGTGGGCGAGATCCAGGACGAGTTCGACCTGCCCGACGGGCGGATCGAGCGGGTCGCGGACGACACCGTGCGGGTCGCCGGCTCGATGACGATCGACGACTTCAACGAGGCGATGGGGACGCGAGCTGCCGCAGAACGGCCCGCGCACGCTCGCCGGCCTCGTCTTCGACGCGCTCGGCCGCCGCCCCGTGCCCGGCGACACGGTCGAGTCGGCGGCGGTGCAGCTGACCGTCGAGCGGCTCGACGACCTGCGCATCACCGGACTGCTGGTCCGGCTGCCGCCCGCCCACGCGGCCGCCTGACTGCGATACTCGTGAACGAGTCGTGAAGCCGTTCCGGGTGGTCTCCGCAACCCTGTTCTCGCCGCGCGGAGGATCCGCGTTCGTCGCCCGTGCGCTCGCGCGCTGCCTGCGCCCCGAGGGGGTCGAGATCACGCACGTGTCGGGCTCGCGCTCCGACCTGGAGGGCGACGCCGGTGACGCGCGCGTGTTCTACGGCGACCTCGACGTCCGCGCGGTCGACTTCGCCGCCGCGCTGGCGTCCGACGACCCGATGGCGTTCGCCGGCGGCCCGGGCGAGGCGCCGCTGCACCCCTCCTTCGAGGACCGGCCCGGCCAGCCCGACCGCGTCTTCGCCGCACTCGACGACCTCGCCTGCCGGCGCCAGGTCGCCGCGTGGGCGCGCGCGCTCGAGGCCGCCGGCGCGGCCGACGCCGACGTCCTGCACCTGCACCACCTCACGCCGCTGAACGCGGCCGCCGCGAAGGTGGCGCCGGGCGTCCCGGTCGTCGGGCACCTGCACGGCACCGAGCTGCTGATGCTCGAGGAGATCGCCGACGGCGCGGACTGGCCGCACGCGGCGGCGTGGGCCGAGCGGATGCGCGGCTGGGCCGGCGCGTGCGCGCGGCTGATCGTCGCGCCCGGCAACCTCGAGCGCGCCGTCGAGCTGCTCGGCGTGCCGGAGGAGCGCTGCGTCGCGCTGCCGAACGGGTTCGACCCGAAGGTCTTCCGCCGCCGCGCGGTCGACCGCGACGCCGTCTGGGAGCGCGAGCTCGGCTTCGCGCCGCCCGGCCCGGTGATCCTCTACGTCGGGCGCTTCACCAAGGTGAAGCGGCTGCCGCTGCTGATCGAGGCGTTCGCGGCGCTGCCGGACCGCACCGGCCCGCCGCCCACGCTGATCCTCGTCGGCGGCCATCCGGGGGAGTGGGAGGGCGAGCATCCGCGCGACACGGCCGCGCGGCTCGGCGCCGACGGCGTGCTGCTGACCGGCTGGCGCACGCAGGACGCGCTGCCCGAGCTGCTCTGCGCCGCGGACGTGCTCGCGCTCACGTCGCGCCGCGAGAGCTTCGGCCAGGTCCTGGTCGAGGCGATGGCCTGCGGGCTGCCGCCGGTGGCGACGGCGTCGCAGGGCCCGGCGCTGATCGTCCGCGACGGTGAGACCGGCTGGCTCGTCCCGATCGAGGACCGCGCGGCGCTCGCGGAGGCGCTGGGCGCCGCGCTGGCGGATCCCGCCGAGCGCGCCCGCCGCGGCGCGGCCGCGGCGCAGGACGCCGCCGAGCGCTTCTCGTGGCCGGCGATCGCGGGCCACGTCGCCGACGTGCTGCGGGAGGCCGCGGACGACGCGCCCCGAGGCGCCGCGGCGGGCCGCCTCGGCCTCGTAGACACCACCGCGCCGGCGTGGTCGAATGGGCGCATGGATCTGCTGCGCTGCGAGCTGCCGATCCAGCTCGCGCCGATGGGAAGCGTCTCGGCCACGGCCGCACTCCCGCTGGCGGTGGCGGCGGCGGGCGGCCACGGCATGTACCCCGCGCTCTCGCTGCCCCCGGCGGCGCTCGCGCCGGTGCTCGACGCCCTCGCGCCGCGGACCGCCGCGTTCGGCGTCAACTTCATCGTGCCGCTGATCGACCGGGGATCGCTCGAGCTCGCCGCGGCGCGCGCGCCGTACGTCGACTTCTTCCTCGCGGACCCCGATCCGGCGCTCGTCGCGGTCGTCCACGACGGCGGCGCGGTCTGCGGCTGGCAGGTCGAGACCGTGGACGAGGCGCGCGCCGCCGAGGCTGCGGGCTGCGACGTGGTGATCGCCAAGGCGTGGGAGTCGGGCGGGCGCAAGCGGCGCGAGGGCCCGGCGCTGATCCCGCTGCTCGACGCGGTGCTCGACGCCGTCGCCCTGCCGGTGATCGCCGCGGGCGGGATCGCGACGCGGCGCGGGGCCGAGGCGGTGCTCGCCGCCGGCGCCGGGGCGGTGCGCGCCGGCACGTGCTTCATCGCCGCGGCGGAGTCCGACGCCCATCCCGCCTGGGTCGACGCGGTGATCGCCGCCGGTCCCGAGGACGCGGTGGTGACGACCGCGTTCAACGCCGGCATGCCCGTTCGCCGGCCCGCACCGGGTGCTGCGGAGCTCGATCGAGGCGGCCGAGGCGCTCGCGGAGGGCGAGGCGGGGGTCGTGCGGCTCGCGGGGGCGGAGATCACCGTCGAGCGGTTCTCGCCGCTGCCGCCGACGCGCGAGTCGACGGGCGCGATCGAGGCGATGCCGTTCTACGCCGGCCAGTCGGCCGGCGCCGTGCGGGCGGTCCGGCCCGCGGCGGAGATCGTCGCGGAGCTCGCGGGGCGCTAGCGACCCGGCGCGGCGCGGCGTCCATGCCGCGCCGCGCCGGGGCTGCTCGCTAGCCGGCGAGCGGGGTGGGGGGACGGCGGCGGAGGCCGACGGCGCCCGCGATCGCGAAGGCGGCGAGCGCGGTGCCGGCGAGCGCGCCGACGCCGGCGTCGGCCCAGTCGAAGTCGTCGCCGGTCGACACGGTCAGTGCCACGGGCGCGGACTTGGACGCCTGCTGGTCCGCGGCCGCGACGTCGGTGCCCTTGGCGGACACGGTCAGGGACGGGGCGGACTTGGACGCCTGCTGGTCCGCGGCCGCGACGTCGGTGCCCTTGGCGGACACGGTCAGGGACGGGGCGGGCTTGGACGCCTGCTGGTCGGGGGCCGCGACGTCGGTGCCCAGGGCGGGCAGGTGGGACGGCACGTTCCGCGCTGTCGGGGACGACGAGCGGGGGCGGCGCCCAGTGCCCGGTCACGGACTCCGGCGGGTCGGCGAACGCGACCGCCGGGAACGCGACGAGCGCGGCGGTGAGCGCGGCGATACGGCGCTTCATGGTGGTTCCTCCTTCGAGGTGGGACGGGATGCAGGGAGGGAGGTGCCGGGCGCTCGCGGTGATACGCGGGCCGCGCGATGTATCAGCGAGGCGTGCCGCTGCCTCTCCGTTCGCATCCGATCCACTCAGCTCCCCTAGGAGGAGAGATGACGCAACGCAGGAAGACCCACCGCAGGATCCTCCACCGGCTGGCGCTCGCCTCGCTCGCGGCCCTCTGCATCGGGGCGCCCGTGGCGTCCGCGGCGCCGACCGACCCGGCGGGCACCGGCACCACGACCCAGGACCCGCGGCAGCAGGACATGCACGCGAGCACCGTCCAGAAGCCCGACAAGGTCGTCGTGGTGCGGGACGCCCGCGGCGAGTCCGCGGCCGGCGGCGGCACGACCGGCGGCACGACCACCAAGGCGCCCCTCCCGGGCCCGCCGACGTGGCCCGTGAACCCGGCGCCGCTCCCGCAGCCCGAGCAGCAGCCCGTCGCGACCGGCGACGGCGATGACATCGGCATCGACCTCCCGGTCGCCCTGCTGATCCTCGCCGGCACGCTCGCGCTCGGCGGTGGCCTCGCCGTCGCCGCGATGAAGGCCCGCGCGCACACCACGCGCGCGGCCCACTAGCACGCGCCCAGAGGCGCCGCGCATCCCGCGCGGCGCCTCTTCGCGTGTCCATCGACGGTTCTCAAGGAGGAGCGATGTCGCTTCGCAGCTCGCTGTCCCGTCTTGCCCTCGCCCTGCTGGTCGCCGGCCTCGTCGCCGCGCCGGGGGCTTCAGCCGCACCGTTCGAGTCGCAGGGGACGGTGACGCAGGACGCACGCGGCGAGGCCGCCGCGGATCCGCTCGACCTGCCGGCCTTCCCCGCGCCGCCGGCGCGCCCGTTCCGGCCCGGAGCCGGTCTCGCTGCCCGCCGCGCCGCCGAGCACGGACGCGGGCGGGGGCGGCGTCGTCGACGTGCCCGTCCTGCTGCTCGTCGTCGCCGGGGCGCTCGCGCTCGGCGGCGGGCTGGCCGTGGTGGCGCTCAAGGCGCCCGCCGGGCCGCGCTCGTCGCACTAGCCCACCGGCGGTCCCGATCACCGAGGCGTCGCGCTCCGCGCGGCGCCTCTTCTGCGTTCCGGGGCGGTCTGCAAGCGACTGACAGCGCACCGCAACCGCGCTGCAAGCGGCCGGGCGCACGCTCCTCCCATGCCTGACCTCCGATCCCACCCATCGCATCCGGAGCGCCGCCGGCGCCCCAGCGGTCGGCACACGATCGTCAGGGCCGTGGTCACCGAGCTCGCCGTCGCGCTCGAGCCGGCCTGCCGCGATCCGTTCCTCGACGGCTGCGGCGACAGGCCCGCGCTTCCGGCCTTCCCCCGCACCCGCCCTGCGGTCGCCCCGGCGACTCGCGGTCGAGCGGGCGCTGACTCCCCACCCACCACCGCTCTCGAAGGAGTTGCTCCCCGTGCTGCAACAGCCGGAGCGGCTGCGCATGCGGCCGCACGACACCGACACCGACGCCGGAGCTCGCCGCGGTCGTCCGCGCGGCCGCCGCCGGCGACCCCGCCGCCCTCCGCCGCCTCGTCGAGCGCTTCGAGCCGCTGCTGCGCCGCGTCACGCGCTCGTTCCGGCTCAGCTCGTGGGACGCGGACGACGTGATCCAGGCGACCTGGCTGCAGTTCCTCCAGCACGGCCGCTAGCTGCGCGAGCCGTCCGCCGTCTCCGGCTGGCTCGCCACGACGGCGCGCCGCCAGAGCCTCTGGCTGCTCCAGCGCCACGTGCGCGAGCGGCTCAGCGACGACCCCGCGTGCGACGAGGTCGGCGACTGCGCCGGGCCCGAGGACGAGCTGCTCGAGGCCGAGCGCAGCCGCGCTGCTCCAGGGCGCGCTCGCGCAGCTGCCGCAGCGGCAGCGGAACCTGATGCGCGTGCTGGTCGCGCAGCCCGAGCTCAGCTACGAGGAGGTCGGGCAGCGGCTCGGCATGCCCGTCGGGAGCATCGGCCCGACGCGTGCGCGCTCGCTCGTGCGGCTGCGCGGCGACGACGGCCTGCGGGCGCTGCACGCGGCGGGCGTCTAGGTTCGCGTTCGTCCGGGCCTCGCCGTCAGGCCCGGACGGCCGCGGCGCGGTTGCCCGCGCCGGTGACACCGGGTTAGGGTCGCTCTCGGTGCCCGCAGCCTCTGGGGCGCCGACGGCCGGAGCTCCGCCCAGACCGGTGCTCGCACCCACCGACATCCCCGGATACCTGCTCGAGCGCCGGCTGCTGAGCCCGCGTGCGGTGGTCGACGGAGGCTTCCGGGTGGACGACCGGTCGCGCCGGAACGCGGTGTTCGTCGTGAGCGCGGAGGGGGAGCCGCGCTACGTCCTCAAGATCGGCGCCGATGAGCGGCGCGCTCGCGCGGGAGGCGGGCGTACTGGCCGCGCTCGCTGCCGCTCACGCGCGTGGCCCGCTCGCGGACTGTCTTCCGGTGGTTGCCGCACACGACACGGCCGCGGGCGTGCTGATCCTCGAATCGCCCGCTCGCGCGCGCGACCTGGCGGTCCACCATGCCGGTGGCCGGTACTCGTGCGAGCTCGCGTCCAAGGCCGGGCGAGCGCTGGGCCAGCTGCACGCGACGTCGGTCGGCGCGATGGGCGCTCGGATCGGGGTCGCGCACCCGGCTTGGCGGGCGCCGTTGCATCAGCTCGACCGCATCGATCTGTACACCTCGAGTCCGGCGGCGCTCGAGCTGACGCGGATCGTCCAGGACGACGACGAGCTCTGCGCGGAGCTCGACGCACTGCTCGCCGACGATCCGTCCCGGGCCGTGATCCACGGTGACGTGCGCTGGCAGAACTGTCTCGCCGTCTGCGACGACCGCTCCGGTCGCTGGACACGGCTGCTGCTCATCGACTGGGAGCTGAGCTGTGCCGGCGATCCTGCGCATGATCTCGGTGGCTTCCTCGGCGAGTACCTCGGCGCGTGGCGGCGGTCCATCGCGATCTCGAACCCGGCGGAGGGCGGTGACGCGGAGCGTCCACTGCCCCGGATGCGACCCGCGGTCCGCCGGTTCTGGGAGGGCTACGTCACGCAGCGCGGCTTGCCGCCCGCAGCAAGGGGCGTCCTGCTCCGGCGCTCGGTCCGCTTCGCCGGCCTGCGCCTCGTCACGACCGCGTTCGAGGAGGCGCAGGCGATGGACGAGCTCCGCCCGAGCACGCTCCACTTGCTGGCGCTGGGGCGGCGGGTCCTGCGAGGTCCGGGCCGGGCGGCGCGATTGCTCGGGCTCGCCACCGGCCCCGTGTCCGCATGATCGCCTACCGCGACCAGCTGGCGGACGCGCTGCGCGCCCTCACGGTGGCGCTCCCGGGCTCGTACGCGTGGTATGGGGTCGTCTCCCGCGCGCCGCGCAGCGCGAGCGCGACGCCGGACGCCGTCCGCGATCACCTCGTCGCGGGTCTCGCGCACGAGCTCTACCGATCGTTCTACACGCGCGGCCGCCCCGAGCCGCGCGATCCCGCGCGAATCGGACCCGCTCGCTCCGATCCCGACTTCGTGCGATCCCTGTCGGCGGCCAACCAGGGCACCGGGGGCTGGGAGCCGGGATGGCGGATCGACGCAGCGCAGGACGACGTCGTGCGCCTCAGCGGGCGCGGGCTCCGCGTGCGGGCGCCGGCCGCCGACTGCTGTCCCGGGCGCGGCCCGCTCCGTGTCGGGGCTCCGGTACGCCTGCGCCGTCCGAAGGAGACGGCGTCCGCAGGCTTCTACGCCGCACTCGGCGACGCCGCGCGGTCGCGCCGCGCCGACGACGTGGAGACGCGGGTCTACTTCAACGTGACGCCGGCCGGAGCGCCGGCGCTCGTCTCGGTCTGCACGCGTCTGCTGAACGGCGCGGCGATCCCGTTCGAGCTCAAGGTCGCCGACCATCCGGCGGGCTACGACCGGTGCGATCCGGCGGTGCTGTACCTGGACGAGGGGGGTGTCGAGCGGCTCGCCGGTCTGATGCCCGCGATCTTCTCGGCGTGCCCCTCCCACCTCCGTCCGCGCGCGCCGGCGTTCACCCGGCCGCTCGTTCCGGGCGTTGCGGTCGGCGAGCATCGCCCGGCGCTAGGCGGAAGCTTCGGCAGCTTCCGCTGCCGTCTCGTCGCCGAGGGCGTCGTCGCCGCCCAGCGCCGGGGAACGACCGCCCTGCCGGAGCGCCTGGATGCCGTGGCGGCGCGGTTCGCGGATCACGGACTCGATCTCGACCTCCCGTACCTGGCCCCGCGGAGCACGGCGCGTCATGCGTCCTGAGGACGCTGCGGTGCAGGACACGGTCATCCGGATCGCGGAGGCGGTCGCCGACGCCGCCGTCTGGTTCCGCGGGCGCTGCAACTGGGTGGGCGCGCCGACGGCGCGACCGGGCGCGCCCGCGCTGGCCGCGCTCGGGCCCGATCTGTACGGAGGGACGAGCGGGATCTCCCTATGGCTCGCAGAGTGTGCGGCGCGGTTCGGCGACGAGCGCCTACGGGCAACCGCGCTGGGCGCCATCCGGACTGCGCTCGAGCACGCCGGTCGACAGGCGCCCGGCGATCCGGACGGGCTCTACCAGGGGCCGGCGGGCGTCGCCTATGCCGCGGCGCGGGTGGCGGCGCTCCTGGACGCCGAGGACATCCGACTGCGGGCCGACGCGCTGTCGGCGTCGCGGTACCGGGAGTCGCCGCTCCCAGAGGGCGCGGACGTGATGAGCGGCTGTGCCGGAGCGATCATCGGTCTGCTCGCCGCGCGGCCGGCTGTGGGCGACCCGTGGTCGCTCGATGCGGCGATCGGGCTCGGCGATGCGCTGATCGGGCGGCGGCGCGCGGTGGCTGCCGGGTGGTCCTGGAGTGGGCCGGGGGATCGGACGATGCACGATCTCTGCGGATATGCGCACGGCGCCGCGGGCATCGGCCATGCCTTCGCGGAGTTGTTCGGCGCGACCGGCGAGTCCAGGTTCGGCGATGCCGCGCGGGCCGCGTTCGCGTACGAGCGTTCGTGGCTCGACCACGGGTCCGGCACCTGGCCGGATCTGCGCGGCGTCGGGCGGGCCGCGCCGCGCGACGCGCCGATCCCCGCGTCCGGCTCCTGGTGCAACGGGTCGGCGGGCATCGCGCTCTCACGGCTCCGGGCCGCGGAGCTGCTCCCCGTCGAGGAGCTCCGCGCCGATCTGGCGACCGCGCTTGCGGCGTGCGAACGCGACGCGGCCGAGGCGTTCGATCGCGCCCATCACGACCTCTCGCTGTGCCACGGGGCCTGTGGCACGGCCGAGGCGCTGCTGGCGGCGGCGGCCGGCAACGAGGAGCGGCGGGCCGGCCTGGCGTCTGCCGTGTCCCGGTGGGGAGCCGAGCTCGACGCGGGCGCCGGCCGGGCTCGTCGCGCGCCCGCCGTCTCGCCCGGTCTGCTGCTCGGACCCGCGGGCATGGGGTTGCTGTGTCTGCGGCTGCTCGATCCGCGCGTCCCGAGCGCCCTGCTCGTCCGTTCCGGACAGGTTGACAGCGGTGTCGCGCCCTTCATAGGGTCGGAGCAATCCGGCAAAGGAGGAGCGACGTGAGCCGCGTTCCCAACCCATCGCCCAACGAGGTCGTCGAGCGGCTACAAAGCCCCGACAACGAGGTAGAGGACGTCGTTGCGCTGATCGGCTACGTGGGCGTCCCCCGCGACGGTCACGTGGTGCTGCACCCCGACGTCGACTACCAGCGCTGGCTGGCGATCCCGAACGACGATGTGGTCGACAGCGAACCCACCGCGTCCGGCGACGGCCGCAGCGTGGTGTGGGTCAAACGCACGGCGATGCTGCAGAGTGTCTTCAACGAGGGCGTACTCACGACACTGGACCAGCAGTTCGAGCACGGGTCCATGAGCACCTGGCAGCTCATCCCCGGCACGCTGTACGTCGCGGCAGGGATGCTGGACCTCCTCCCGCGCGATCCGGACGCAGGACAGGGGGGATACGCATGACGACCTTGGCGCCGGACCTGGACGACGCGGTGCTCGATCGCCTCGAGGCAGAGTTCCTCCTGCCCTCGGACGCGGAGCGCGACCTGATCGCAGGACTCGCGCAGCCCGGCCCCGGCTGGTGGGACGAGCAGGACGAGCAGCTGCGGATCACCCGCTATCGGACGATGAACCGGGGCTGCTGCGGCTAGCCGGTCAGGTCATCTCACTTGTCGCCGGGCAGCAGGCGCTGCCGCTCGGCGGCGGTGAGCTGACGCTTCGCACGCGTGCGCGCAGTCTCGAGGACCGCGTCGATCGAGCCGCACACCTCGCACGGCGAGACGCGGATGGTGCCCGGGTCCCCGGCGCTGACCACGCGGCGTCCGTCGGGGCTGAACTGGGCGGCGTACGCGGAGCCCTGGTGGCGGTAGAGGGTGACGAGCGCCTCGCCGCCCGACGCGTTCCACACGCGGACGGTGCCGTCCTGGCCGGCGCTCGTCAGGAGGCGGCCCGTCGGGTCGAACGCCACCGACGCCACCAGGCCCTCATGTCCGCGCAGGATCACCGGGGAACCGCTGTCGGTCGGCCAGACGCGGATGGTGCCGTCCGCGCCGCTGCTCGCGACGCGTCGGCCGTCGGGGCTGAACGCAACGGAGACGACCGACTGGGCGTGACCACGGAGCGTGCGCTCGAGCTTCCCGGTCGAGACGCTCCAGATCCTCACGGTGCCGTCGTCGGACGCGCTCGCGAGCCGGGCGCCGTCCGGGCTGAACGCGACGTCCCGGACAACCCCGCCATGCCCCCGCATCACCACCTGGTCGCCGCCTTCCGATCGCTGGACGACGATGCGGCGGGTCCCGCCCGCGAACGCGATGCGCTCGCCGGAGGGATCGAAGCGCGCGACGAACAGCGGCCGCTGCTCCGAGTGCACCACCTCGGAGCTGCCGGTTCCCATGTCCCAGATCCGGACCGTCCCGTCCTGGCTCGCGCTCACGACACGCTTCCCGTCGGCTGACGGCTGCGCGAAGCTCGGCTCCCGGTGCCCGCGCAGCGTCGTGACCGCGCCGGACGACGGATCCCAGATGCGCACTGCGCCGTCGGCGCCGCCGGCGACGACGCGCCGGCCGTCCGGAGCGAAGCTCGCGCCGGTCACGGGGGCCTCGACGATCTGCGTGTCGGGAAGCGCCCAGCGCCGGACCGTGCCATCCTCACCGCCGCTCGCGACCGTGTCGGTGCCCGGGACGAACGCGGCTGCCAGCACCGTCCCGCGATGGCCTCGCAGCTCGGCAAGCTCGGGTCCTCCCTCGGCGCTCCAGACGCGGACCACGCCGTCGTCGCCCGCGGTCACCAGGCGCTTGGAATCGGGACTGAAGCGCACGGCGTTGACCTGTTGCTCGTCAGTGCGGATGCGCAGGGGCCGTCCCTGCCCGTCCGCGGGCCAGACGCGCACGACCCCGTCCTCTCCGGCCGCCGCGACATGTCGGCCGTCCGGGCTGAAGTCGACCCCCGTGAGCGCCGCGGGGCTCCGCACCACCGTGGCCGTGCCGGCGCTGAGGTTCCAGATGCGCACCGTGCGGTCCAGACCCGCGCTCACCGCGCGGCGTCCGTCGGGATCGAACCGGGCTGACCAGACGGGCCCGGCGTGACCGCGCAGCACGGTCGCCGGCCCCTCGCCCGAGACCGGAAGCACCCGAACCGTGCCGTCGACGGCCGAGACGATGAGCTTGGTCCCGTCGGGGCTGAACTGCACCCCCGTCGCGTAGGCGGGTGCCAGCCGGGCGAGCGTCCGCTTCTCGCGGGTGGCGACGTCCCAGACGGCGACGACGCCATCGTCCCCGGTGCTGGCCACCTGCCGGCCGTCGGGTGAGAGCGCTGCGCCGAGCGCCCATCCGCGGTGCGCATCGACCGACCAGGCGCCGCGCCCGCTGTCGGTGTCCCAGATCCGCACCGCGCCGTCCCGCCCCGCGGTGACGAGCTGCCGGCCGTCGGCGCTGGGCTCGACGGCGTGGACCCAGTCGTCGTGCGCGTGCCACACCGCGAGGGCTCGCGAGGCGAGCGTCGCCTGCCGCAGCACGTTCTGCGCCTGCTCCGTGTCCCGACGCTCGAGCGCCCGGAGTGCGAGCGTGAGGCTCAGACCGGGATCCACGTCGAGGAAGCTCGACGATCTGGCGGCCAGCTCGCGCGACGCGGCGGTGTCGCGCTGTCGTTCCGCCTCGGATCTCGTCCTCGTGGCCTCGGAGCACGACGGGCGCCCCGCCGTCGGGATCCCAGATGCGGACCGTCCGGTCCGCGCCACCGGTGACGATGCCGGCCGTCCGGGCCGTACGCCAGCGTGTTGACGTCGCCCCGGTGGGCCCTGAACACGCGTTCCGGCCGGGACCAGCGGTCCCGGCGCCAGATGACGACGTCGCCGCGTCCCGCGTATCGCGGCGACATGCTCGCCGTCAGGGCTGAACTGGGCGCCCCGTACACCGGCTCCGGGGCGCCGCCGAGCGCCGCCTCGCGCCCGGACGCCAGGTCGCGCACCGCGACGCGGCCCTGGGTCGAGTACACGATCCGCTTGCCGCGTCGGGTCGAACCGCGCCGTGTCCATCCCGCTGGCCGTCCGGGCGCCGGACGACGCGTCTCGGCGGAGTCGGCGGCGACCGGCCAGATCGCGGACGCGGGACGCCGGTCGCTCGGGATCACGAGCCTGTCCGTCGCCGGGGAGAACTTGGCCGCCGTGTAGCCGTCCGGACCGGCCAGCTGGCGTCCGCAGCGCGCCGGTCGCGGTGTCGCACACCCGCACGGTCCCGTCGTCGCTGCTGCTCGCGATGCGCCGGCCGTCGCGGTTGAAGTCGAGGTCGTAGGTCAGGCTCGGCACGCGTCCAGGACTGCGTCCGTCCGGCGTCCCAGATCCGGACCGTGCCGTCGTCGCCCGCGCTGACGACGCGGTCGCTCGCCGGCCCGAAGCCGACGTCGAACACGCGCGAGCGCTGACCGCGCAGCACGGCGACCGGCGGCCCGCCGTCGACGCTCCAGACCCGGGTCACCCCGTCCCGGCCGCCGGCGGCGAACCGGCGCCCGTCGGGGCTGAACGCGGCCGCTGCGAGTTGCCGGCCGTCACCGTCGAACGGCTGCTTCGGCTCGCGCCGCGTCGCGCGCGTCCCAGAGCCGGATCCGGCCGTCGTTGCCGACGCCGAGGATGCGGCTCCGTCCGGGCTGAACGCGACGTCCGTCGCCGGCGTCGCCGCCGCGGTGCAGCATCTGTCCCGGCCGCCGACGCCGGCGCGTCCCAGAGCCGGACGCTCCCGTCCTCGCCGGCACTCGACGACGCGGCCTCCGTCCGGGCTCGATGTCGACGCCGAGCACCGGCGCCCTCGTGGCCGCCGAGGCGACGCGCGGCCTCGCTGCCGTCGGCGGCGAGCACGCGCACCGTGCCGTCGTCGAGCGCCGCGGCGACGCGCCGGCCGTCGGCGCGAGACCGCGACGCTCTGGACGCGCCTGGCCCTGCTCGGTGGAACAGCACGTCGCGGCGCGGCCGAGCGACGGCGTCCGTCACGACGACGCGTGCCGTCCTCGAAGCCGAGCAGCGATGCCCGTCGCCGTCGGGCGCATACCGGGCGCCGCGAGCACGCGCGCCGTGTCCCGCGTCGAGGCGCGCGACCTCGCGCCGCGTCGCCGCGTCCCACACCGAGCGCGCGCCCGTCGGTGCCGCCGGTCACGATGCGGCGTCCGTCCGGGCTGTACGCGGCCGCGTTCGCGTCGAGCGAGTCGGCCTGCAGCACGCCGAGCTGCTGGAAGGCCGAGCGTCGCCTCGCGCAGCGCCGCGCCGGCCTGCGGCGGTCGGCGCGGTGTCGTCCGCCCAGAGCGCCAGCCGCACGCCGAGCTCCGGATCGACGCCGAGCGCCTTGCTCCGACTCAGTCGCCAGCTCGCGCGAGACGGCGACGTTGCGCTGCTGGACGGCGTCGCGCCGCTGCGCCATGGCGACGAGCGCGATCGCGGCGATCGCGATCGACGCCGGTCGCGAGCGCCGCGCACCGCGATCGCGAGCCGGCGCCGGTGCGACCGGCGCTCGCGCCGCTCGCGTTCGGTGCTCGCGGCGAGGAACGCGCGCTCCGGCTCCGTCGGCCCCGGATCGCCGCGCTCCGCCCACGCCTGCGCCTCGGCGAGCCGCGCGCCGTGGTACAGCGCGCTGTCGTCGCGGTCGAGGCGCGTCCACTCCTGCTCCGCGAGGCTCAGGCTCCGGTGCAGCCTCAGGTCGTCGCGGTCCTCCTCGATCCAGTCCCGGAGCCGCGGCCACTCGCGCAGCAGCGCCTCGTGGGCGAACTCGACGCTCCCCGCGCTGATCGTCAGGAGCCGGGCGTCGGCGAGCTGCTCGATCACGCCTGCGGCGGCGCCGTCGCCGGTCGCCTCGAGCTCGGCGAGCGGGAGCCGGCGGCGCTCGACGCCGCCCTCGGGCTCCACCTCGGCCAGCCGCAGCAGCACGGTGCGCGCCACGGCCTGCTGGGCGGGGTCGAGCCGGCCGAAGGCGTCCTCGGCGAGCCGCGCGACGGCGCCGAGCACGCCGCCCGTCTCCTCGTAGGTCGCGAGCCGCAGGCGCGTCCCGTCGCGCCGCTGCCACAGCTCGAGCAGCGCCGTCGAGAGCAGCGGCAGCGCACCCGGCTGGTGCTCGACGTCGGCCACGAGCGCGTCGGCCAGCTCGGGTTCGACGACGAGCCCGGCCCGTTCGGCGGGATCCACGATCGCCGAGCGGAGCTCGACGTGGCGCATCGCGCCGACCAGCACGTGGTTGGCCGCGAGCAGCCGCGCGAGCTCGGGGTACGCGGCGCAGCGCCCGTAGAAGTCGGCCCGCAGCGCGACGACCACGGACGCGCCGTCGCCGCCCTGGGCGAGGCCGGAGAGCCGGGCGGCGAAGCGGCTGCGCTCCGGCTCGTCGCGGCAGGCGGTGAACAGCTCCTCGAACTGGTCGACCGCGAGGACGAAGCGGCCGCCGACGCCGGCGGTCACCCGCTCGAGCTCGGCGCAGGGATGCTCGCCCGGGCGCATCAGCAGCAGCGGCCAGTCCTCGCTGCCGGGCAGCGTGCCGCTCGCCAGCGCGGGCAGCAGACCGGCCCGGACGACCGACGACTTGCCGCTGCCGGACGGGCCGACGACGCCGAGCAGCGGCGCGCCGACGAGCTGCGCGACGAGGTCGGCGACGAGCCGCTCGCGCCCGCAGAAGTAGTCGGCGTCGGCCGCCTCGAACGATGCGAGGCCCTTGAACGGGCAGATCACCAGGCCGGTCGCCGCCCGCCGGGCCGCGCACGCTCCGGCGCAGCAGCGCGACACCGCCCGCCAGCTCGTCCTCCATCGAGCGCAGCCGCGCGCGTCCGGCGGCGGCCTCTCCGACGAGCGCGCCGACGCGCCGCTCCGCCTCGTCGCGCGCCCACTCGGCGGCGACCCGCTCGACGCGCGCGGGGACGCCCTCGGCGGCGGCCCAGAGCAGCTCGGCGGGGATCGCGTCCGCGTCGGCGCCGGGGACGAGCGCCGCCGCGATCGCGCGGACCGCCTCGACGCCGATCGGCCCGAGCTCGATCGAGGCGTCGGGCCGCGCGCCGTCCACCGCCGCGGTGCTCGCGGCGACGGCGAGGATGAGCACGGGCAGGTGCGGCGAGCGCGCCCGCCAGCGCGTCGAAGCGCGAGCTTCGCGTCGGCGTCGGCCGCGTCGACGTCGTCGAGCACCAGCAGCAGTCGCGCGCTCGGCGACGCGCGCCCGGTCGATCGCGCGGCGCACGCGCCCCGTCCGGGGCCGGCGCCGGAGGCGAAGAGCACGGTGTCGCCGCGCCGGTGGACCTCCTCCGCGAGCTCGGCGGCGACCCGCGTCCGCCCGATCCCGGGCGGCCCGGTGATCAGCACGAGCTCGCCGCGCCCGCTCGCGGCGCGCTCCCAGCGCGCGAGCAGCCAGTCCAGCTCGGCGGTGCGGCCGAGGATCGCGGGCCGCGCGGCCGCCGCGAGCTCGTCGGGCAGCTCGGCAGGCCGCGGCGTCAGCTTCGGATCGTGCCGCAGGATCGCCTCCTGCAGCTCGCGCAGCTCCGGTCCCGGCTCGACGCCGAGCTCGCCGACGAGCCGCTCGCGCGCGTCCTGGAACGCGTCGAGCGCCTCGGCCTGGCGGCCGCAGCGGTAGAGCGCGAGCATCAGCTGGGCGGCGAAGCCCTCGTGCGTCGGGTGCTCCGCCACCAGCCCGCGCAGCTCGCCGATGACCTCGGCGTGCCGCCCGGCGGCGACGTCGGCCTCGACGCGGCACGCCAGCGCGGCGATCCGCGCCTCCTCGAGGCTCGCGCACGTCGCCCGAGGCGAACGGCGCGTCGGCCAGGTCGCCGAGCGGCGCGCCGCGCCACAGCCCGAGCGCCTCGCGCAGCAGGTCCGCGGCGGCCTCGGGCCGGCCGCCCGCCAGCTCGCGCCGGCCGCGCGCGACGAGCTCGTCGAAGCGCTCCACGTCGCGCTCGCCGGGGCGGACGCGGAGCCGGTACCCGGCCGCGGTCCGCGTCACCGCGTCGCCGTCGCCGAGCGACTTGCGCAGCCGCGAGACGTGGACCTGCACGGTCTTGACCGACCCGGTCGGCGCGTCCTCGCCCCACAGCGCGAGCGCCAGCCGCTCGGCGCTGACCGGCTCGTTCGGATTCAGGAGAAGGACGGCGAGGACCGCTCGCGGCTTGGCTCCACCGAGCGGGATCGAGCCGTCGGTGCCGCGGACCTCCAAAGGTCCCAGGATGTTGAACTCCATCGTCCTCGGCGCAACGCTACCTTCCGGCGTGTCGCGTTGATAGGGCGCTCGCGGCTCACGCATCGCCGCGTGGACCGGGCGGGGCGCCCGGGCACCAGGGCCCGACGGGCCGCTCGGACACGGCCCCGGTGACGCAGCGGACGACCAGGTGCTCGATCGGGCCGCGGCGCTCGAAGACGACGAAGCGGTCGATGACCTCGGCCGGGCACCCGCACCACGGGCAGGACGTGAGCTCGAGCTCCATACGGGAGAGAGCGCGGGCGTCCCGCCCTGATACGTCCCGCCGGGCTACGTGACGTCCGGCGCGCCCGGTCAGCTCGCGCGCGAGCATCCACAGCCGCTCGCGCGCGTCGGCGTCGTAGGCCTGTGCGTCGGCGCGCGCCTCGCGCGTGCGGTCGTAGAACCGGCCGCTGACGCCCTCGAGCTCCGGCGCGACGGCGAGCCGCACGGTGGCCTCGACGCCGGTCTCGAGCTCGTCGAGCGCGCTGCCGCGCTCCTGGAGGACGATCTTCGTCGGCATGAACGTCGCGGGGTGGAGGCTGGTGACCGTCACGCCGCTGCCGTCGAGCCGGTCGGCGAGCGCGAAGCCGGCGGTGATCTGCGCGAGCTTCGACTGGCCGTAGGCACGACCGCCCGAGTAGCCGCGCTCGATCTGGGGATCGGCGAAGTCGATCGGCGCCTGGCCGAGCGACGCGACGTGCACGATCCGCGCGGGCGCCGAGCGGCGCAGCAGCGGCAGCAGCTCCTGCGTGAGCAGGAACGGGGCGAGGAAGTTGACGGCGAAGCGCAGCTCGTAGCCGTCGCGGCTCTCCTGGCGGGTCCGCTCGTCCGGCGCGCCGCTGCCGATCCCGGCGTTGTTCACCAGCACGTGGAGCGCGGGCAGCGCGTCCAGCTCGGCGGCCAGCGCGCGCACCTCGTCGAGCGCCGCGAGGTCGGCGCGGTGCGTCCGCTCCGCGGGCACGCCGAGCGCCTCGGCGGTCGCCGCGAGCCGGCCGGCGTCGCGGCCGTGGAGATGGACGAGCGCGCCCATCGCCGCGAGCCGCTCGGCGACCGCGCGGCCGAGGCCGTCGGTCGCGCCGGTGATCAGGACGGTGGTCTCCTCGATCGCGCGCATGCGATCGAGGGTGGCAGGTCGGCCATGTATCAGCGGCCGCCGCCCGCGCATCCCTCCCCGGTAACCCGGATCACCTCAAGGAGGAGCGATGTCCCCACGCAAGACCCTCACGCGAATCGCCGCCCTCGGGCTGGCGACCGCGGCCGCCGCCGCCCCCGCGGCCGGCGCGATGCCGATCGACCAGTCGTACCCGGCCTACCCGACGCCGGGCGATCTCCGCGGCGAGGCCGCCCAGTCGTACCCGGCCTACCCGACGCCGGGCGATCTCCGCGGCGAGGCCGCCGCGGACGGCACGCGCACCGCCGACGTCGGGCGGGATCTCCGCGGCGAGGCCGCCGCGGACGGCGACGCGCACCGCGGTGCGGCCGCTCCCGGGCCCGCCGACCTGGCCCGAGAACCCCACGCCGATCGCACCGCGCGTCGCGCCGGCGCCCGTCACCGGCGGGACCGACGACGACGCCCCCGTCGTCCTGATCGCGCTCCTCGGCGCGCTCGCGCTCGGCGGCGTCGCGGTGTTCACCGTCACGCGCCTCCGACCCCCGTCGCAGGCCGCGCACTGACCGCGGATCGAGGCGCCGCGCACCGCGCGGCGCCTCGGCGCGCGCCTAGAGCGGCGCGCCGTCGTCGTACAGCCGGCGCACCGTCACGGTGCCGGGCGGCGCCGCGTCCATGCAGAGCCGGCACAGCACGCACTCGTCGAGGTTCGGCTCGACGATCTCGAGCGTCCCGTCGGCGCCCTGCGCGTAGATGTCGACCGGGCAGACCTCGGTCAGCTTGGCCGCCAGCGCCCGGTCCCCGGCGACCGACGCGTCGACCTCGACCTCGATGAACAAGCTCATACCGCCGCCGCCCCCATCGCCTGCCGGACCAGGTCCGGGATGTCCTCGATCCGCTCGGCGATCGTGATCCCCGCCGCCTGCAGGCGGGCGATCTTCTCGGTCGCCGTGTCCTCCTTGCCCTCGACGATCGTCCCGGCGTGGCCGAACGACATGCCCGGCATCTCGTCCATGAAGCGGCCGGCCATGAACGCGATCACCGGCAGCCGCGGGCCGTAGTCGGCGAGCTGCGCCTCCATCCGGCCGCCGGGCTCGGTGTAGATGACGATCGCCTTGGTCGCCGCGTCCGCCTCGAACAGCGGCATCAGCTCGGCGTAGGTCGACCCGATGATCGCGTCGCCGCCGATCGACACCGCGGTCGACTGGCCCAGCCCGGCCGCGGTCAGCGTCGACGACATCTCGGTCGTCATCCCGCCCGAGCGGCTGATCACGCCGACCGGTCCGCGTCGAGTACGCCTGCCGGGCGTTCCGCGCCGGACCGCCGATCCCGCCCATCTTGATCACGTCGGGGACGATGATCCCGAGGCAGTTCGGGCCGATGATCCGCGCGCCGCGCAGATCGGCGAGCTCGACCATCTCGGCGACGTCCGCGCGCGGGATCCGCTCGGTGACGATGACCACGAGCTTCACCCCGTTCTCGAGCGCCTCGAACACGGCGTCCTTGGTGAACGCGGGCGGGACGGTGACGACGGAGCCGTCGATCGGCGCGCCGTGGTGCGCGACCGCCTGCGCGACGGTGTCGAACACCGGCACGCCGTGGACGTCGCGGCCGAGCCGGCCCGGCGTCACGCCGCCGACGATCCGCGCGCCCGCGCCGTAGTCCAGGCACTCGCGCGTGAGGTTGACCGCCTCGCGCCCGGTGATGCCCTGGACGATGAACGTCGTCTCCGGCGTCGATGAGGATGCTCATCGGGTGGCCTCCACCGCGCGCCGCGCGGCCTCGTTGAGCGACACCGACCGGTCCGCGTACGGGACCCCGTAGCGCTCGAGCAGCTTGAAGCCCTCCTCCTCCCACGCGCCGGGGATCCGGAAGATGGCGATCTTCTCCGCCGGGTCGTAGCCGAGCTCGACGCACGCCTTGATCACCCCGCGCGCGACGATGTCGACGCGCGTGTTGGAGACGATCGACATCATCACCGCGATCTTGTCGACGCCCGGCTTCTGCAGCACGAGCTTGGCCAGGCCGCACGCCTTCGCGACCGAGGGGTTGCCGCCGATCTCGCAGTAGTTCGCCGGCCGCCCGCCGTGCGCGCGGACCGCGTCGAACAGCGTCAGCGAGCCGCCGCCGGCCCCGATCACCAGCCCGATGTCGCCGTCGAACTCCGTCACGTTGCCGGCCACGCCGCGGTGGTCCTGCGCGTCGACCGCCTCGCCCGCGAGCTCGAACGGCGTCGCCTCGCGCGCCTGGCGCGTCTCCTCGTCGCCGACGCCGAGCTCCCGCAGCAGCGCGGCCTGGCGCGGGCGCGCCTCGTTCTCCATGTCCATGTGCGCGTCGACCGCGACGAAGCTCCCGTCCTCCAGCTCGGCGAGCGGGTTGATCTCGGCGAGCGTCATGTCGTACTCGCGGAACAGCCGCGCGAGCCGGGTCAGGATCGGGGTGAGGCGGGTCAGCGCCCGGCCGGTCACGCCGACCGAGGCGATCACCTGCTTGGCCTCGAAGTCGGAGAACGGCCGCAGCGTCGAGAAGTGGCCGCGGCCGACGCGGTCGGGGTGGGTCTCCGCGACCTCCTCGATGTCGATCCCGCCCATGTCGGAGAAGATCAGCACCGGGCGCTTGCGCGTCCCGTCCCAGGTGACGCCCGCGTAGTACTCCTGCTTGACGGCGACGCGCGAGTCGACCAGCACGCCGCGCGGCATGTGGCCGCCGATCTCGAGCGCGAGGATCGCCTCGGCGTGGGCGGCGGCCTCGTCGGGCGTGTCGGCGAACTTGACGCCGCCCGCCTTCATCCGGCCGCCGGTCAGGACCTGCGACTTGATCACGGTCGGCGCGCCGATCCCGGCGGCCAGCTCGCGCGCCTCCTCCGGCGTCGTCGCGAAGCCGTGGGCGGAGACCGGGATGCCCGCCTTGGCGACGATCCGGCGGGACTCGTACTCGAAGAAGCGCATCGCTCCGCGCAGCCTAAGCGGCGCGCGGGCGGCTCGCGCCGGTTCCTACGCGACCGGCTCGGAGAGCAGCGCGCGCAGCGCGCGCGTCGTCGAGGGGTGCAGCTCCCACCCGACCGTGCCGTCCAGCCGCTCGAGGTCGGCCACGACCCGCGCCTCGCGGGCGGCGATGTGGACCGTGCAGCCCGCGGCGGCGAGCTGGTCCCATTCGCGCGCGAGCCGCACGAGCGCGAACGTCTCGTAGCGGCGGAGGTAGGTGAGGTCGAATACGAGGTCGATGCAGTCCTCGTGCATGAGCGAGCGGACCGCCTCCTCGACGGCCGGGAGCTCGATGTGCCGGAGGTCCGTCCCGACATTGATCACGCAGGTCCGCTCGCCGAGCCGCCGGATGGTGGGCGCGACGAGGGGCGTGGCCGTCAGTGGGTCCGTCACGTGGGCGCTCATGCAGATGAGGAATGCCCAGGTCGACGGGGTGCCTAACCTCCATTGCTCTACCCTCCGGCGCGTGAGGGCCCGAGCCGTTCTGATCGCCGTCGCGGCCGCGCTCGCCGCCGCCGCGCCCGCGTCCGCCGCCGACGTCTCGCTCAAGCTCGACGAGGCGGCCGGCGTGCGGCTCGGCAACGCGACCGGGCTCGCCGGACGCGTGACCGCCGCCGGCGTGCCGCTGACCGGCCGGACCGTCCGGCTCGAGGTCCGCGCGCACCCGTTCGACGGCGACTGGAAGGAGCGCGCGAGTGCCGTGACCGGCGCCGACGGCACCTACGCGTTCGCGCCGCGACTCCAGCGCAACCACCGCGTCCGCGTCCGCGCTCGACCCGCTGCCGGACGGCAGCGACGCCGGTCTCAGCCCGGCCGCGGACGCCTTCGTGCTCCCGGCGTTCACGCTCTCGTTCCGGTCGCGCGACGACGGGCGATCCGGCTGCGACAGGTCTACACCGTCCCGCGCGCGGTCCGGCTGAGCGCGCCGACCCGCTTCTACGTCGGCGCCTGCAAGCCGGACTCCGCCGGCCGGTGCACGGCCGGGCGCGCGCCGCTGGCCGCGAAGGCGAAGACGCGACGGGTGCGCGCCGGCCGCTACGTCGCCCGCGCCCGCGTGCGGATCCCCGCCTCGTTCGGCGGCCGCTTCTCGTACGTGAGCTGCTTCTCCTACTCGAAGGGCTCGGGCATGGGCGACCCCGGCCAGCGCTGCCCGCGGCGCTCGATCCGGCTGCGCTAGCTGCGCAGCCGCCCGTCGACGGCGAGCAGCAGCCAGAGCAGCGGCGTCCACGACGGGATCACGAACGCGAACGGGATCGAGCCGAGGAAGACGATCGGGGGCACGACCATCGCTCGCTCGTTCGCCGCCGCCTGCGCCGCGGCCGCGGGCACGAGCAGCCCGTGGCGGCGCGTGTAGCGGACCATCATGAGCGCGAGCAGCGACGCGATCCCGACGACGAGCGCGTAGAGGGCGACCGAGACGGAGCTGTCGTTGAATCCGCCGAGCAGGTTGGTCGGGATACGGGATCAGGCACACGAAGGCCAGGTAGACGAGGTTGACCACCACCAGCCGCGGGTCGATCGCGCGCAGCATCGCGAAGTTCCCGTGGTGGCTGACCCAGAAGCGGCCGATGACCGCGAAGCTGAGGAAGTAGGCGAAGAACTGCGGCCACTCCTCGCGGATGAACTCGCCGAGGTGCTTGTCGTCGAAGCCGCGGGGGACGTCGATGCTCAGGACGAGCAGCGTGATCGCGATCGCGAACACGCCGTCGCTGAACGCGATCGTGCGGCCGAGGTCGCTGGCGAAGCCGACGCCGTCGTTCTCGTCCTCGTCCGCCACCGCGCCAGGATCGACGCGCGGCCGGACGGATCCGCTACATCCCGTACGCCGCGCGCAGCTCCGGGTCCTTCTCGGCGAGCAGCTCCGCGAGCCCGACCATCACCTTGCACTGCTTCCAGGTCGCGTCGTCCTGCATCTTGCCGTCGAGCATGTGGACGCCGCGGCCGTCCGGGATCGCCTCGAGCACGCGCAGGGCGAACTTCACCTCGTCCGGGTCGGGCGAGAAGACGCGCCGGGCGATCTCGATCTGGCGCGGGTGCAGCGACCAGGCGCCGACGCAGCCCATCAGGAACGCCGCGCGGAACTGCGCCTCGCAGCCCTCGACGTCGGCGATGTCGCCGAACGGCCCGTAGAAGGGGAGGATCCCGGTCGCGGCGCAGGCGTCGACCATGCGCGCGATCGAGTAGTGCCACAGGTCCTGCTGCGCGCTCACGCGCGGGTTGTCCTCGTCGGGGTCGGAGAGCACCGTGTAGCCGGGGTGCCCGCCGCCGACGCGCGTCGTCTTCATCCGCCGCGACGCGGCGAGGTCGGCCGGGCCGAAGCTCATCCCCTGCATCCGCGGCGAGGCGGCGGCGATCGCCTCGAGGTTGGTCACGCCGAGCGCGGTCTCCAGGATCGCGTGGACGAGGATCGGCCGCTGGAGCTCGTGCTTGGCCTCGAGCTGGGCGAGCAGCCGGTCGACGTAGTGGATGTCCCACGGCCCCTCGACCTTCGGGACCATGATCACGTCGAGCCGGTCGCCGATCGCGCCGACGAGCGTCTCGAGGTCGTCGAGCACCCACGGGGAGTCGAGCGCGTTCACGCGCGTCCACAGCGCGGTGCCGCCGAGGTCGGTCTCGCGTCCGAGCCGCGCGAGCCCCTCGCGGGCGGCGACCTTGCGGTCGGCGGGGATCGCGTCCTCGAGGTTGCCGAGCACGATGTCGGCCTGCTCGGCGATCGCCGGCAGCTTGGCGACGATCCGCTCGTTCGAGGGGTCGAAGAAGTGGATCATGCGCGAGGGCGTCACCGGGATCTCGGGCAGCGGGTCCGGCGCCCCCTGGGCGAGCGGCTTGAAGAAGTCACGTGGGTTGCGCATACATGGCGCACCGTACCGGCGCTCCTGCCAGCATGGCGCCGTATGACCACGCGTTCGATCGAGACCGACCAGGCCGCGCGCGAGGCGAGCGGCGCCCATCCCTACGGCCGCTACCTCGAGGAGTTCGAGGTCGGCGCGGTCTACAAGCACTGGCCGGCGAAGACGGTCACCGAGGGCGACGACCACCTCTTCTGCCTCCTGACCATGAACCACCACCCGCTGCACATCAACGACGTCTACGCGGCGGGCTCGCAGCAGGGGCGCAACGTGGTCGTGGGGCCGCTCGTGTACTCGCTCGCGCTGGGGATGAGCGTCTCCGACGTGTCCGGCAAGGCGATCGCGAACCTCGCGACCGAGGAGCTCAAGCACCCCGCCCCGGTGTTCCACGGAGACACGCTGTTCTGCGAGTCCGAGGTGCTCGAGGTCCGCGAGTCGCAGTCCAAGCCGGACCGCGGCACGGTGCGCGTCCACACGCGCGTCCTCAACCAGGACGGGGTGCTCGTGGCGGAGTTCAAGCGGCTCGTGCTGGTCCCGCGCAAGCCGTAGTCCGCCTGCTGTTCTCCGGTCACGCCGAGGCGGCCGGGGGATGGCGGTAGTGCCCGGCGGCGGCGACACCGCCGGCGAGCAGCAGCATCAGCGCCAGCGCGATGCCGGCTCCGAGTGCCGCGTCGGACCAGCTGAACCCGTCGTCGGCCACGGGCGCGACGTCGCGCGCGATCGCCGCGACGGCGACCGGACGCTCCGGCGGGGCGGCGGGCTGCGAGACCTGCGCGTCCGGCGAGCGGAGGTCCTGGCCGGCCTGCGCCGGCGCCTGGGCGGTCGTCCCGCCCTGCGCTGTCGGGCGAGCGCAGGTCGGTCGCCTGCCAGACGGCCGTGTAGCCGCCCTCGCCTCCGTACTCCTCCTCGGGGGGCATCGCCAGTGCCGACGACGCCGACGCGAGCACGACCGCAGCCGCGAGCAGCGTGCTGCGGATCATCCATGTGCGGGTGCTTCGCATGGGTCCCTCCGTGGATCGGCGACCGCCGGGGTGCGGTCGGCTGAGCCGACGCTGCCGGAGCGGGGGCACGGCGCGCTCACGAGCGCTCACACGGCGCTCACGCGACAGCTCGGACGGCCGATGGTACGGTCGGTCGAGCAAGGAAAAATGCGCTATCAGATTCTCGGTCCATTGGAGGTCGAGGACGGCTCGCGCCCCGTGACATTGCCCCAAGGGCGCCAGCGCCTCCTCCTTGCCGTGCTGCTGGCGAACGCCAATCAGGTCGTCTCCCGCGACCGCCTGATCGATGCGCTGTGGGAGGACGCGCCGCCGCCGACGGCGGCGGGCAGCCTGCACAACCTCGTCTCCGGCGTCCGGCAGCGCGGTCGGCGACGCGCTCGTCACGCGCGACGGCGGCTACGTCCTGCACGTCGTGCCCGGCGAGTGCGACGCCGAGCGGTTCGCGGCGCTGGCCGAGCGGGGCTCGGTCGCGCTCGCGGCCGGGGACGCCGAGCGGGCGGACGCCACCCTGCGCGAGGCGCTGGCGCTCTGGCGCGGTCCGCCGCTCGGGGACCTGGCCGGCCATCGCGCGCTGGCGGACGAGGCGGCGCGCCTGGACGAGGCCCGGCTCGTCGCGCTCGAGGACCGGATCGACGCCGATCTCCTCCTCGGCCGCCACCACGAGATCATCGTCGAGCTCCAGGCGCTCACCGCCCAGCACCCGCTGCGGGAGCGGCTGCACGCCCAGCAGATGCTCGCGCTGTACCGGTCGGGCCGCCAGGCCGAGGCGCTGACCGCCTACCGCGACACGCGCGAGCGCCTGGTCGGCGAGCTGGGGATCGAGCCGGGGCCCGCGCTGCGGCGGCTCGAGCAGGCGGTGCTCGCCCAGGACCCCGAGCTGGGCGCCCCCGACACGCTGCCGCAGGCGCCGTCGACCGGCGTCCTGGCGCAGGCGCCACGTGGTCGCCGCCGTCGCCGTCGGCGTCGGAGTCGTCGTGGCCGCCGTCGCGCTCGTCGTCGCGCTCGGCTCCGGCGGCGACCCGGATCCGCCGGCGTCGCGCGCGGTCCAGGCGCCGTCGGGCGCCGTCGTCGCGATCGACCCGGGCACGGGCGAGGTCGTCGGGCGGACGCCGGTGGGCGCGACGCCGTCGGCGGTCGCGGTCGGCGCGGGCGCGGTCTGGACCGTGAACGCGGACGAGAACTCGGTGTCGCGCGTGGATCTGCGCACGGACGTCGTGCGGACCGAGCCCGCGGACGCGATCCCGCTCGACATCGCCGCGGGGGAGGAGTCGGCGTGGCTCGTCACCGGGGGCAGCAACCTGCGGTCCGTGCCGCCGCCGGCGCGGATCGACCGGCTCGACGCCGCCTCGGGCGCGCCGATCGCCTCCCAGCCGCTCACGCCCCGCGCGGGCATGCCGACGCGCGCGCCGCCGCAGCTCGTCGCCGCGGGCGCCGGCGGCGTATGGGCGATCGGGCGCACGGGCCGGCTGCACCGGATCGATCCCGTCTCCGGCGACGTGGACGCGGTGCGCGGCCTCTCCGCGGTGCGGGTCGCGGCGGGCGACGACCAGGTCTGGGTGCTGATCGAGCCGCCGCCGCGGCGGTCGCGCGCCGAGAACCTGGTCCGGCTGGACCCGCGCGACGGCCGGATCGCCGCCGGTGTCCGGGTGCCGGGCCGATCGCTCGGGGCGCTCGCCGTCGGCGCCGGGGGCGTCTGGTTGACCGACAGCTTCAACGGCTCGGTGTGGCGTGTCGATCCCACCCTGCGGGCGCTGCCGCGCCAGATCCCCGTCGATCCCGGGGTCGACGCGATCGCGGCGGCCGACGAGGGCGTCTGGACGGCCAACAGCGTCACCGGCACCGTCGCGCGCATCGACACGACCCGCAACGCCGTCAGCGACAAGCTCGACCTCGGCGGCGCGCCGCGCGGCATCGCGATCGGGGCCGGGCGGGTGTGGGTGACGAACGTGCCGGCGCCGAGCGCGCCCGGAGCCGCGACGTCGCTGCGGTTCGATTCGCGGGTCGAGCCCGGTGGCCTCGCGCGACTGCGGCCCCGTGCTGGCCGGGCCGAGCGGCGACCCCGACGCGCTGATCGTCTTCGACGACCTGTTCGTCGGCGCGTTCCGGTCGCGGGTCGAGGCGACGAACGCGGCGGTCGCCCACACGCTGCGCGCCCACGCGTTCCGCGCCGGGCCGCTGCGCGTCGGCCTGCAGGCGTGCAGCGACGGGCTGGCTGCAGTCCGGCTTCTTCGACGAGGGGAAGTGCCGGGCGAACGCCCGGGCCTACGCGCGCAACCCGGCGGTGATCGGCGTGGTCGGCCCGTCGCACTCCGCCTGCACCGCGGCGATGCTGCCGATCCTCAACGGGGCCGCCGGAGGGCCGGTCCCGATCGTCTCGCACGCCAACACCGGCGCCTTCCTCGTGGGACGCGACCCGCTGGCGCCCGCGGGCGAGCTCGCCCGGCGTTCCCCGGCGGCCGTCGCGGCTACGCGCGGATCATGCCCGCCGACGACTACGAGGCGGCCGCGGCCGCGATGCATGCGCAGCGCGTGAGCCCGGCGGGGCGTGTTCGTGGTCACGGACGAGTTCACGCACGACGGTCCGTCGCCGATCTGGTTCAGGCGGGCCGCCGGCCGCCTCGGACTGCCGATCCTGGGTACGGCGTTCCAGCGGTCGCGGTCGCGCCAGGTAGCGGTGCTCGCGCGGCGGATCGACGCGTCCCGCGCCCGCGCCGTGTACCTGCAGACCGGGGCCGACCGCTTCATCGCGCCGCTCCGCGGCGCGCCTCGGGGACGAGGTCACGGTCATCCTCGCCGCCTTCGGCGGGATCCCGATCAGCGGCCTGTTCGACGCGCCGGCGCTGCGGCGCGCGGCATCCACGTCACGAGCCCGGGCCTCCCGGTCGACCGGCTCCCGCCCGCCGGCCGGCGCTTCGTGCGCGACTTCGGCTCGAGCCGGCCGGGCGGGCGCGTCCCGGAATGGGCGGTCTACGGCGCCGCCGCCACCGAGGCGCTGCTCGCCGCGATCGCCCGCTCCGACGGCTCGCGCGTGTCGGTCGCCGACGCGCTGGCGAGCGTCGACCTGCCCGACACGCCCGTCGGCCGGCTGCGCTTCACCCGCAAGGGCGAGCCGACGACCAATCCGGTCGCGATCGTGCGCGCGCAGAGCGGCGGCGAGCCGGACGACGGCGTGGCCACCGCCGGTGGGACGATCCTCGACATCGTCGATCCGCCGCCGCGGCTGGTGGGCGCCGGGCGGTGAAAACGGCCGGAAGTCAGCCGAATCGGCAACTCGTCCATGAGGTGACGCATCGCCGGGTAGGGGAGGGGTAAGGTCCGAAAATGGCCACCGAAACGAGCGTCCCGACCAAACACCGCCGCCTCCTCGACTGGGTCGACGAGGCGGTGGCGTTGTGCGGGCCGGACGCCGTTCACTGGTGCGACGGGAGCGCCGGGGAGTACGACAAGCTCTGCCGGGGGCTCGTCGACGCCGGCACGTTCGAGCGCCTGTCGGACGCCAAGCGGCCGCACTCGTACCTCGCACTGTCGGATCCGGGCGACGTCGCCCGCGTCGAGGACCGGACGTTCATCTGCTCGGTGTCCGAGGACGACGCCGGGCCGACGAACCACTGGCGCGACCCGGACGAGATGCGCGCCCTGCTCGAGGACAAGTTCGCCGGCTCGATGCGCGGGCGCACGCTCTACGTGGTCCCGTTCTCGATGGGTCCCGTCGGCTCGCCGATCGCCGAGATCGGCGTCCAGCTGACCGACTCCGCCTACGTCGCGGTCTCGATGCGGATCATGACCCGGATGGGCCAGGCCGCGCTCGACGAGCTCGGCGACGACGGCGACTTCGTGCCCTGCATGCACACGACCGGCGCGCCGCTGGACGAGGGCGAGGTGAGCGGGGCGTGGCCGTGCAACAAGGAGAAGTACATCGTCCACTTCCCCGAGACGCGCGAGATCTGGTCCTACGGCTCGGGCTACGGCGGCAACGCGCTGCTCGGCAAGAAGTGCTTCGCGCTCCGGATCGCCTCGGTCATGGCCCGCGACGAGGGCTGGATGGCCGAGCACATGCTGATCCTCAAGCTCACCTCGCCCGAGGGCGACGTCAAGTACGTCACGGGCGCGTTCCCGAGCGCGTGCGGCAAGACGAACCTCGCGATGCTGATCCCCGCGATCGAGGGCTGGACGGTCGAGACCGTCGGCGACGACATCGCCTGGATGAAGTTCGGCGAGGACGGCCGGCTCTACGCGATCAACCCCGAGGCCGGCTTCTTCGGCGTCGCTCCCGGCACGAGCGAGAAGACCAACCCGAACGCGATGGCGACGGTCCGCTCGAACACGATCTTCACGAACTGCGCGCGGACCGACGACGGCGACATCTGGTGGGAGGGGATGACGAAGGAGCCGCCCGCCCACCTGATCGACTGGCACGGCGAGGACTGGACGCCGGACGCCGACGCGCCCGCCGCGCATCCCAACGCGCGCTTCACGACGCCGGCCGCGCAGGACCCGGCGATCGCGCCGGAGTGGGAGGCCCCCGCCGGCGTGCCGATCGACGCGATGCTGTTCGGCGGCCGCCGCTCGACGGTCGTCCCGCTCGTGCACGAGGCGTTCGACTGGGAGCACGGCGTCTTCCTCGGCTCGATCATGGGCTCCGAGACGACGGCCGCGGCGGCCGGCGAGGTCGGCAAGCTGCGTCGCGACCCGTTCGCGATGCTGCCGTTCTGCGGCTACCACATGGGCGACTACTTCCGCCACTGGCTGGAGATCGGGCGGCGCGACGGCGCGGTCCTCCCGAAGGTCTTCTACGTCAACTGGTTCCGCAAGGACCTCGACGACGGGCACTTCCAGTGGCCCGGGTTCGGCGAGAACGCGCGCGTGCTGGAGTGGGTCTTCCGCCGCTGCGACGACGCCGTCGAGGCGCGCGACACGCCGATCGGCCGGCTCCCGACCGAGGACGGGCTCGACACGGACGGCCTCGAGATCGCCGCGGACGACCTGGCAGGCGGTGCTGGCCGTCGAGCCGGACGAGTGGCTCGCCGAGATCGAGCCGATCCGCGCGTTCTACGCGGAGTTCGGCGACCGGCTGCCGGACGAGCTGCGCGCGCAGCTCGACGCGCTCGAGCAGCGGCTGCGCGACGCGGCCTAGCGCGTCAGGACGTCCACGAGCCCGGGGAAGCGGGCCTCGAGGTCGTCGCGGCGCAGCGAGATGAACCGCTGGGTCCCCTCGGCGCGCGTGCGCGTGAGGCCCGCCTCGCGCAGCAGCCGCAGGTGGTAGGAGCCGGTCGAGGCGGGCAGCCCGACCTGACGCTGCAGGTCGGTGCAGGAGCGCTCGCCGCCGCCGGACAGGATCCGCACGATCTCCAGCCGGATCGGGTCGCCCGCGGTCCGCATGACCGTCGCGAGGTCCAGCGCCTCGGTCGACGGGTGGGGGATGCGCTCGCGGGTCGAGGCGGTGGTGGGCACGGTGGGTATGGTACAACTTCTGAACTTCCAAATGTTTGGAAAGATCAAATGTCGCTGATGCTCTCCTCCCCGCCCAAGACCGAGCGGCGCACGCTCGGACCGACCGCCGCCTACGCGGTCGCCTCGTCCGTGATCGGCCTCGCCCTCGTCGCCTCGATCACCCCGTCGCCGCTCTACGGGACCTATCGCGAGCTGTGGGGCTTCTCCCCGCTCGTGCTGACGCTCGTCTACGCCACCTACGCGTTCGGCGTGCTGGCCACGCTGATCCTCGCCGGCCGCGTGTCCGACCAGGCCGGGCGCCGGCCCGTGCTGCTCGTCGCGCTCGGAACCCTGATGGTCACGAGCGTGCTCTACATGCTCGCCGACTCGGTCGTCTGGCTGTTCGTCGCGCGCGGCCTGCAGGGGCTCGCGACCGGCCTGGCGCTCGGCGCCGCCAGCGCGGCGATGCTCGACCTGCACCCGCGCCGCGACCCGTCCGCGGTCGGGCTCGCCAACGGCGTCCTGAGCGCCGGCGGGATCGGCCTCGGGATGCTGGCCTCGGCGACGCTCGTCGAGCTGGCGCCCGCCCCGCGCGTGCTCCCGTACGTGCTGCTCTTCCTGCTCTTCGCGATCGCGTTCGCCGGCACCCTGGCGCTGCCCGAGCCGGTCGAGGAGCGCTCGCGCCCGCGGCTCACGCCGCAGCAGCCGAGCGTCCCGCCGTCCGGTCCGGCGCGCGTTCCTGCTCGCGGCGCTGGCCGTGATCTCCTCGTGGTCGATCGGCGGCCTGTTCTTCTCGCTCGGCCCGCAGCTCTCCGCCGGCCTGTTCGACAGCACCGACCACCTCGTCACCGCGCTCGGCGTGTTCCTGCTCGCCGGCGCCGGGTCGCTGGCGCAGCTCGCCTTCGGCCGGGCGCGCCCGTGGGTCGGCGCCGTCACCGGGTCGATCGCGCTCGCGACCGGGATGCTGCTGATCGTCGGCGCGGTCGCGCTGGAGTCGCCGGCGCTGTTCATCGTCGGCTCGCTCGTCGGCGGCGCCGGCTTCGGCGTCGCGTTCCTCGGCGCGCTGCGGGCGCTGTCGATCGTGATCCCGCCCGACCACCGCGCGGCGGTGATGTCGGCGTTCTACGTCGTCGCCTACCTGTCGATCTCGGTGCCGGCGATCCTCGCCGGGCTGCTGATCACGCCGCTCGGGCTCGACACGACGTTCGAGGTCTTCGGCGCGGTCGTCGCCGGGCTCGCGCTGGTCGTCGCGGGCGAGGCGTGGCGGACGCGCCCGCGCGCCGTCCCTGCCGTCGCGTAGGGGCGCGGGGCGGGGCGGCAACGACATCAACGCAGCACGGGACTCGGAGGCGAGGCTCCGTGCTGCGTTGTGGTCGTCTGACGACATCAACGCAGCACGCCGGCCGGATTCGGACCCGTGCTGCGTTTCGGATCCTCCTCTCAATGCCGAAGTTCGTCCCTGAGCCCATCCGCGCGCGCTGTCCCTGCCGTCGCGTAGGGTCGGCGCCTTGACGGCGCGCGCGGCGGACGTGGCGGTGGTCGGGGGCGGGATCGTCGGCCTCGCCGCCGCCGATGCGCTGGCGCGGCGGGCGCCGCGGTCGTCGTGCTCGAGCGCGGCGAGCCGGGCGCCGGCCAGTCCGCCGGCGCCGCGCGCGGCTTCCGCCACCTGCACGCGACGGAGGCGCAGATCGCCGACGCCGTCGCCGCCCGCGCCGGCTGGGACGCGTGGTCGGAACGCGCCGGCGAGCCGCTCGTGGGGGAGGAGGGCGCGCTCCGGCTCGGCGGCGACGTCGCGGCCGACGCGGCGCGGCTGCGCGCCTGCGGCGTCCCCGCGGAGGTCGTCGAGCAGGCGGGCGACCGCCATCCCGCGCTGCTCCCCGGCGCCGGCCCGCTGCTCTGGGACCCGCGCGGCGGCGCGATCCGCGCCGAGCGCGCGATCGCGCTGGCTGCGCGACGGCCTCGACGTCCGCCGCGCGGAGGCGACCGCGGTCGCGCCGGGCCGCGTGGAGACCGACGGCGGCGCGCTGGACTGCGGCGCGGTCGTGGTCTGCGCGGGCGCGGGCACCGAGCGCCTCTGGCCGCACGTCGAGCTGCGCCGCACGATCCACCTGCGCGTGACGTTCGCCGCGCCCGAGGCGCCGGCGGACGCGGCACGCGCCTCGTGGGGCGCCGCCACCTGGGCCGACCGGACCGGCGACTTCGGCGCGCGCACCTACGGCGTCGCCGACGGGCCGGGGCGCTTCGCGCTCGGGCTCGCCGAGCTCGACGCGCAGCCCGCGCCGGCCGACCCGCTCGCCGCGGAGGTCGGCGCGCCGCCGGACCTCGCCGCCGTCCGCGCGCGGCTGCACGACTACGCGCGCGCGGCGTTCCCGGGCCTCGGCGAGCCGGTCGGCGAGGTCGTCCGCCTGCTCACCGTCCTCCCCGGCGACGACGAGGACGCGTATGTGCTCCATCGGGAGCCCGGGCTGGCCGTCCTCGCGGGCCACAACCTGTTCAAGCTCGCGCCGCTGCTCGGCGACCGACTTGCGCGCGCCATCCTGTGACCCGGAGCACACTTATCTTCAGTACGTGAGCTAATCTTAGTGACGTCCACTGAGATTTGACTGGAGCCACCTGACGTGAACCCATTCTCCGACACCCCCAGCGCCGTCGCCGGCGGCACCTGTGCCGTCTGCGGCCAGCGTCCCGGGACGTTGCGGGTCGTGGCCTCCGACGGCGTCCAGCGCCGCGCCGCCACGGTCTGCGAGCCGTGCGCCAACCGCCTGATGGCGGCCCAGGCCCAGGGCGCCCCGCTGGGCGCTCAGCCGACCGCGCAGCCCGACCCGGATGCGCCGCAGTCCGAGACCCCGACGCTCGACCAGTTCGGCCGCGACCTCACCGACGAGGCGCGGAACGGCCGGATCGACCCGGTCATCGGCCGCGCAGAACGAGATCGAGCAGACCGTCGAGATCCTCGCCCGCCGGCGCAAGAACAACGCCGTGCTGATCGGCGAGGCCGGCGTCGGCAAGACCGCGATCGTGGAGGGCCTCGCCCGCCGGATCGCCGAGGGCGACGTGCCCGCGACGCTGCTCGGCGTCCGCCTGGTCGCGCTCGACCTCGCCGGCATGGTCGCCGGCGCGCAGTTCCGCGGCCAGTTCGAGGAGCGGCTCAAGACCGCCCTCGCCGAGGTCGCCCAGGCCGAGGGCCGCATCGTGCTGTTCATCGACGAGCTGCACACGATCCTCGGCGCCGGCAACGCCGAGGGCGCGATGGATGCCGCGAACATGCTGAAGCCGATGCTCGCCCGCGGTGAGCTGCGGATGGTCGCCGCCACCACGCTGGCCGAGTTCCGCAAGATCGAGCGCGACGGCGCGCTCGCCCGGCGCTTCTCGCCGGTGACCGTCGAGGAGCCCTCGGTCGAGGAGGCCGTCGAGATCCTGCGCGGCCTGCGCGGCGCGTACGAGGAGCACCACGGCGCGACGATCGACGACGCGGCGCTCGTCGCCGCGGCGCGGCTCAGCGACCGCTACATCCCCGAGTACCGCCTGCCGGACAAGGCGATCGACCTGGTCGACCAGGCCGCCGCGAAGGTGCGCCTGCGCACCGGCGGCGCGCCCGACACCGCCAAGCTCGAGGCCGAGCGCGACCGGCTCGCGGCCGAGAAGCAGGCCGCGGTCGACGCCGAGGCCTACGAGGACGCGGCGCAGATCAAGGTCCACATCGAGCGGATCGAGCAGCACCTGGCCGAGGCCGGCGCCGAGACGCCCGTCGTGGGCGAGACCGACGTCGCGGCCGTGATCGCCGCCCGCACCGGCATCCCCGTCGGGGAGCTGGTGACCGGCGAGCTCGAGCGGCTCCAGGACCTGGAGACCGACCTGCACGCCCGCGTGATCGGCCAGGAGGAGGCCGTCGAGATCGTCGCCGACACCGTGCGGCGCGCCCGCGTCGGCCTGTCGGACGGCGACAAGCCGCTCGGCACGTTCCTGTTCCTCGGCCCGACCGGCGTCGGCAAGACCGAGCTGGTCAAGGCGCTCGCGGAGCGGCTGTTCGCGAGCGAGAAGGCGCTCGTCCGGATCGACATGTCCGAGTTCCGCGCGCCGCACACGGTCGCGCGGCTGATCGGCTCGCCGCCCGGCTACGTCGGCTACGGCGACGGCGGCCAGCTGACCGAGCCGGTGCGCCGGCGCCCGTACTCCGTGATCCTGCTCGACGAGATCGAGAAGGCCCACCCGGAGGTCTGGAACGTCCTGCTGCAGCTCATGGACGACGGCCGGCTGACCGACGGCGAGGGCCGCACGGTCGACTTCACCAACGCGGTGGTCGTGATGACCTCGAACCTGGGCGCGGGCCAGGCCCGGCGCGGGATCGGCTTCACGCCCGCGGCCGAGGCCGGGGTCGACGAGCGGATGCTCGCCGCCGCGAAGGAGGCGTTCCTGCCGGAGTTCCTCAACCGGATCGACGAGATCGTCACGTTCCAGTCGCTGACGCCCGCGCAGGTCGAGCAGATCGCCGGCCTCGTGGTCGCGCGCACCGCGGCGCGGCTCCACGAGGAGCGCGGGATCGCGCTCGAGGTCGACGGCGCGCTGGTGTCCCAGCTCGCCCGCGACGGCTTCGACGCCGAGTTCGGCGCCCGGCCGCTGCAGCGCCACATCCGGCGCACGCTGGAGAAGGCGCTCACGAAGGCGATCCTCGACGGCAGCGTCAAGGACGGCGCCACCGTCCGGGCCACGGCGGGCGAGGACGGCGCGATCGTCCTCGAGGCCCGCGAGCCCGCGCCGGTCGCCGCCTAGCCCGGCCGCGGCGGGCGCCCGCTCAGTGCGGGTGCTCGCCGCCGGTCGCGGCCGGCGGCCGCGACTCCTCGGCGAGCGAGGTGATCGTGAGCAGCCCGCGCGCCGCATCCTCGAGCACCTGCGTCGCCTCCTCGATCGAGCGCGCGTAGAGCTCGACCAGCAGGTGGACGACGATCTGGTCCTCGTCGTGCTTGTGGAAGCGGACGTGCGTGAAGAACTCGCGCGTCCCGTGGTCGCCGAACGCGGCGTACGCGAGCGCGTCCGCGGCCTCCGGGCCGGAGCAGGTCTCGACCGCGTCGGCGTCGACCGTCACCGTGCAGGACGCCACCCACGGCGTGCCGGCGACCATCCGCTCCCAGCGGTCCTCGATCGGCTCGATGCGGCCGTTGTGGAAGCCGAGGTGCGGCTGGTCGTGCATGCAGTCGAGGCACTGCACGACGGCCTCCTGGATCTCGTCGACGACCTCGCCGCGCTCGCCCGTGACCGGATCGATGCGGTGGATGCCCTCGTAGTGGACCTGGACCTCCAGCTCCTGCGACCAGCAGCGGTAGCAGCGGAGCCAGGAGCCGATCGGCTCGCGTGAACTCTCCATCCGGACCCATTCTATGCTCCGGCCCGTGGCGACCCGCGGCCTGCCGCTGCTGCTGATCCTGTGCGTGCTCGCGGGCTGCGGGGACAGTGGCCCCTCCGACGAGCAGCGGATCCGCGAGACGCTGAGCAGCTTCGAGCAGGCTGCCGCGGCGCACGACTACGACGCGCTGTGCGACCGGATCCTGGCGCCGAAGCTGATCGACACGCTCGAGCAGATCGGGCTGCCGTGCGAGACCGCGCTGCAGAAGGGCTTCGAGGGGCTGGAGGATCCGCGCATCTCCGTCGGCGTGGTCAAGGTGTCCGGCGACACCGCCACCGCGCAGGTCCGGTCGAGCGCCGCCGGCCAGTCGCCGAGCGAGGACACCGTCGACCTCGTCCGGGTCGGCGACGGCTGGCGGATCGCCTCGCTCGGCGGGACCGGCGCCGGCTAGCCGGACCGGCGCTCGAGCGCCGCGAGCAGCGCGGCGCCGTCGAGCGCCGGGTCCTGCTCCGCGAGGAAGCGCTCCGCGGCGCGGCGGCCGCCGAGCGCGCGCAGCCCGCGCTCGCCGTGCTCCGCGACGAAGTCGGCCAGCGCGCCGAGGCGGCGCGCCCGGGTCCGCGCGGCGGCGAGGTCGAGCCCTTCGCGATGGGCGTCGAGCGCGTCCGCCAGCGCCTCGATGCCCGCCACCGGATGGACCGACGAGACCGCGAGCACGGGCGCGCCGTCGCCGAGCGAGCGCAGCGCCGCGCGCAGGTCGCGCACCGCGCGCTGGGCGACCGCGCCGAGGTCGGCCTTGGAGACGACGAGCACGTCGGGGACCTCCATGATCCCCGCCTTGAGGAACTGGAGGACGTCGCCCGAGCCCGGCTGGACGACGACCGCCACCGTGTCGGCCGCCTCCGCCACCTCGGTCTCGGACTGGCCGACGCCGACCGTCTCGACGACGACGACGTCGAAGGCGGCGCTCAGCGCCTGCGCCGCGGCGCGCGTCGCGGGCGCGAGGCCGCCGAGGCGCTCGCCCGCCGCCATCGAGCGGATGAACAGCGCGCGGTCGGCGGGATCGGCGTCGATCCGCGCCCGGTCGCCCAGCAACGCGCCGCCCGAGCGCTTCGACGAGGGGTCGACCGCGAGCACGCCGACGCTCCGCCCGCGAGCGCGCCAGACGCGGACGAGCGCGCCGAGGAGCGTCGACTTGCCCGCGCCCGGCGGCCCGGTGATCCCGACCACGTGCGCGGGCGCCTCGCCGCCGAGCCTGGCCGGCGCGACCTCGGCGAGCAGCGCGTCGATCTCCGCGCGCCGCGCCGGCGCGCGGTTCTCGAGCAGGTTGAGCGCCGCGGGCGCCGCCGTCCAGGTCGCGCTCGCGCAGCCGCGCGCCGAGCTCGGCGCCGCTCACGCCGCGGCGGCGATGCCGTTGCGCTCCGCGACGATGCCGACGACGTCGCGCAGGATCCGCGTCAGCTCGAAGTCCTTCGGCGTGTAGACCGCGGCGACGCCCGCGGCGCGCAGGCCGGGGACGTCGCCCGTCGGGGATGATCCCGCCGACCACGACCGGGATGTCGCCGCCGCCGGCGTCGCGCAGCGCGGCCAGCACGTCCGGGATCAGCGAGCGGTGCGAGCCGGACAGGATCGAGAGCCCGATCACGTGGACGCCCTCGTCGACGGCCGAGCGCGCGATCTGCGCCGGCGTCAGGCGGATCCCCTCGTAGACGACCTCCATCCCCGCGTCGCGCGCGCGCACGGCGATCTGCTCGGCGCCGTTGGAGTGCCCGTCGAGGCCGGGCTTGCCGACCAGGATCTTCAGCCCGCGGCCGAGCTGCTCGGCGACGCGCGCGACCTCGTCGCGCAGCGCGGCGATCTCCTCGCCGGGCGCCGGCGCGGCCGCCTCGCCGACGCCGGTCGGCGCGCGGTAGGAGCCGAACGCGGCGCGCAGCGCCTGCGCCCACTCGCCGGTCGTGGCGCCGGCCCGCGCCGCCGCGATCGTCGCCGGCATCACGTTCTCGTCGCCGGCCGCCACGCGCGCGAGCTCGTCCAGCGCGGCCCGCACGGCGGCCTCGTCGCGCGCGCCCCGCCACGCCTCGAGCGCGGCGACCTGCTCGGCCTCGACGGCGGGGTCCACGACGAGGATGCCGCCCTCGGCGTCCGCCGTCAGCGGCGACGGCTCGGTCGTCGTGAAGCGGTTGACGCCGACGAGCACCTGCTCGCCGGACTCGATGCGGGCGATCCGCTCGCGGTGCGACTCGACCAGCGCCGACTTCATGTACGGCACCGCCTCGACCGCGCCGCCCTGCTCCTCGACCCGCGCCATCTCGGCGCGCGCGCCCTCGAGCAGCTCGCCGACCAGCCCGTCCATCACGACCGAGCCCTCGAACAGGTCGGGGTACTCGAGCAGGTCGGTCTCGTAGGCGAGCACCTGCTGGATCCGCAGCGACCACTGCTGGTCCCACGGCCGCGGCAGGCCGAGCGCCTCGTTCCAGGCCGGCAGCTGGATCGCCCGCGCCCGCGCGCCGCGCCCGAGCGTGACCGCGAGCGCCTCGAGCACGATCCGCTGGACGTTGTTCTCCGGCTGGGACTCGGTCAGCCCGAGCGAGTTGACCTGGACGCCGTAGCGGAACCGCAGCTGCTTCGGATCGGTGACGCCGTAGCGCGTGCGCCCGAGCTCCTCCCACAGCGCGGCCATCGCGCGCAGCTTCGCGTGCTCCTCGACGAACCGCACGCCCGCGTTGACGAAGAACGAGATCCGCGCGAAGACCGCGCCCATCTGGTCCTCGCGCACCCGCGGCCGCACCTCGTCGAGCACCGCGATCGCGGTCGCCATCGCGTAGGCGATCTCCTGCACCGGCGTCGCGCCCGCCTCCTGCAGGTGGTACGAGCAGACGTTGACCGGGTTCCAGCGCGGCACGTGCTCGACCGTGTAGGCGACGGTGTCGGCGATCAGCCGCAGCGACGGCGCGGGCGGGAACGCGTAGGTCCCGCGCGAGAGGTACTCCTTGATGATGTCGTTCTGCGTCGTGCCCTGGAGCACGGCGGGATCGATCCCGTTCTCCTCCGCGACCGTGATGTAGAGGGCGAGCAGCCACGCCGCGGTCGCGTTGATCGTCATCGACGTGTTCATCCGGTCGAGCGGGATGCCGTCGAGCAGCGCGTGCATGTCGCCCTTGTGGCCGACCGGGACGCCGACCTTGCCGACCTCGCCGCGCGCCAGCTCGTCGTCGGCGTCGTAGCCCGTCTGGGTCGGGAGGTCGAAGGCGATCGAGAGCCCGGTCTGCCCCTTCTCCAGGTTCGAGCGGTAGAGCGCGTTCGACGCGGCCGCGGTCGAATGCCCTGCGTACGTGCGCATCATCCACGGCTTGTCGGGCTCGGGCAGGCGGTGACCCACGCCGCCATTCTCCCGCATCGGGTATCACTCCGCGCCATGCGCGCGATCGACACCCTCCACGGGGGCAGCGACCGGGTCATCGCGGTCTGGGAGCACGACGGCGTGCTGATCGACCCCGGCCCGGAGAACACGCTCGACCGGGTGCTGGGGGAGCTCGGCGACGGCTACGAGCCGCGCGCGGTCCTGCTCACGCACATCCACTTCGACCACGCGGGCGCCACCGGCGCGCTGCTGCGCCGCTTCCCCGACGTGCCGGTCTACGTGCACGAGCGCGGCGCGCGGCACATGATCGACCCCGAGCGGCTCGTGTCGAGCGCCGCCCGGCTGTACGGCGGGGAGGACGGCCTGCGCGCGCAGTGGGGCGAGGTCGTCCCGGTGCCCGAGGAGAACGTGACCGTCCTGGGCGGCGGCGAGACCGTGCTCGGGGAGTACCGCGTCGCGTACACGCCGGGCCACGCGTCGCACCACGTCGCCTACCTGCACGAGCCGACCGGCATGGCGCTGGTCGGCGACGTCGCCGGCGCGCGGATCCCGCCCGCCGACTTCGTGCTCGCCCCGACGCCGCCGCCGGACATCGACGTCGAGGCCTGGGACGCCTCGATCGACCTCGTCGAGGGCTGGGAGCCCACGGCGCTCGCGCTGACCCACTTCGGCCAGGTCGACGACGTCGGCCCGCACCTCGACGCGATGCGCGCCAGCCTGCACGAGCTGACCGCGCTCGTCGCCCGCCACGGCTACGAGGCGTTCGCGGCCGGCCTGCACGAGCGGATCGTCGAGCAGGCCGGCGACCTCGCGCCGCAGGTCGAGCAGGCCGTGCCGATCGAGCACGTCTACCTGGGCCTGCGCCGTTACCTCGACAAGCGCGCCGCCGCACAGCAGGACGGCTGACTACGTGGAGTAGGTGATCCGATGACGCCCGCGCGCTCGCCCGGGCGTGATAGGCATCCGGGGTAACACGGAGCTCCCCAGGGGTGGGGCTCCTACCCATAGTTCACACAGGAGGCTCACTTGAGCTCGTCATCCAAGCGCCTCGGCGTCGCCGTGGGCGCGTTCCTCGCGTGCCTGGTCGCGGCCGGGCCGGCGTCCGCCGCCGGGCTGTCGCTCGACTGGCAGGACTGCGGCGACGCCGGCGCCCAGTGCGCGACGGCATCGGTCCCGAAGGACTACGACCAGCCCGGCCTCGGGACGCTCGACGTCGACGTCGCGAAGTCCCCGGCCACCGGCCCCGGCAAGAAGCTCGGGTCACTGTTCTTCAACTTCGGCGGCCCTGGCGCGCAGGCGGCGCCGTACATCGAGGCCTACGGCGCGGACCTGTTCCCGGTCCTCAACCAGCGCTTCGACATCGTCGGCCTCGACCCGCGCGGCAGCGGCACGCTGGACTGCAAGGTCAACCAGGAGACGACCGGCGTCTACTCCAAGCCGTTCACGACGCCGGACACGCTGAACGTCACGTCGCTGCTGACGAAGGACAACCGCTACATCTCGCGCTGCCTCCAGCGCAACGAGAACCTGCAGTACCTCTCCACCGCCAACACGGCGCGTGACTTCAACGCCGTCCGCGAGGCGGTCGGCGACAAGAAGATGACGTACCTCGGGTTCTCGTACGGGACGTTCCTCGGCGCCACGATCCAGAGCCTGTTCCCGAACAAGACCCGTGCGGTCGTGCTCGACGGCGCGCTGGATCCGGACCAGTACGTCAACGATCCGCTCGACAGCCTCGACGAGCAGACGGCCGGCTTCGAGCGCGCGATCAGCCGGTTCATGATCTCGTGCGCCGCGCATCAGGACCTCTGCCCGATCGGCGGCGGCGACGTGAAGGGCACGATCGACGACCTGATCGAGCAGGCCGACGCGACGCCGATCCCGGCGTCGAACGCCCCGGACCGCCCCGTGTCGGGCGACGACATCCGCGCCGCGCTGGCGCAGGAGGTCTACTCGCCGTACGCGTGGGACGAGCTCCGTGACGCGCTCGTCCTCCTCCAGGGCGGCGACGGCGCCGGGATCCGCGCGATCGCCGACGGGTTCTTCGGCCGCGAGGACGACGGGAGCTACTCGCCGGGCACCGACCGGTACTTCCTGCTCAGCGCGGACGAGCAGCACTACCCGCGCGGGATCCAGCCGTTCCTGAAGGCCGGCAGGTCGTCCTACCAGGACTACGACTACGCGTACTGGAACCACGGCTACGCCGAGCTGAACTGGGGCCTGTACCCGATCCGCGCCCGCGACGCGTTCGACGGGCCGTTCCGGACCGCGAAGAGCGCGCCGACGACCCTCGTGGTCGGCACGCGCTACGACCCGGCGACGCCGTACAAGGAGGCCAAGCGCCTCGTCCAGCAGCTCGGCAACGCCCGCCTGCTGACGATGACCGGCGACGGCCACACCGCGTACGACGGCTACCCGGCCGACGGCTACAACTCCGAGTGCACGGACAAGGCCGTCGAGGCGTATCTGATCGACGGCGCCGTCCCGGCCGCCGGCACGAAGTGCGGGCAGGACCTGCCGGACTTCACCGCGCCCGCCGCGCCGGCGAAGCTGCTCAAGGCGCAGGGCACCCACCGGGTGCTGATCCAGCCGGGCACCCGCCCGCTCGACCTGCCCTAGCCTCCTCCCGTCCTCCCCCGCCGCGGCCCGCGCAGGGCTGCGGCGGGCGGACGGGGCGGCTAGGCTTTCCCCAATGGCACAGACCGTCGAGCTACCGCGCCCGGCGGGACCCGACAGCGAGCTCGGCGGGCACTGGCGGGTCATCGTCCGCAACGACGACCACAACACGTTCGACCACGTGGCGCACACGCTGGCGCGCCACATCCCGGGCGTGTCGGTGTCGAAGGGCTACGCGATCGCCGACCTCATCCACAACCAGGGCCAGGCGGTCGTCTGGGCGGGGATGAAGGAGCCGGCGGAGCTCTACTGGGAGCTGCTCAAGGACGCGGGGCTCACGATGGCTCCGCTCGAGCAGGCGTGACCTCGAGCGCGCCGGTGCCGGCGCGCTCCACGAGGTCGTGCCAGACGTAGAGCACCGGCACCTGGTACCAGCCGGAGTAGTCCCCGCGCCAGAGCGAGAACTCCTCCCCGTACCAGTAGCGGTCGAAGTCCGCGTGGTCCTCGAAGGTCGCCATCTGGAGGAACTTGTACTGGTCGTCGCGCGACCGGTAGATCGAGTACTCGGTCGCGCCGTAGCGCAGCGCGAGCGGCGCGATCTGCTGCAGCGCCTCCTCGAAGCGGTCGCCCCGGAACACCGTGGAGTACCAGGGAACGTGTACGACTCCGGCCATCAGGCCCCCACCTCCGCGCGAATCGCACCCGGGCCCTCGGTGGTCGCGCCGAGGCCCTCGGCCTCCGCGCCCACGAGGATGGCGATCTTGCCCAGGTGCTCGTTCTTGTACATCGACTGGTGGGCCTCGGCGACACCGTCGAACGGCATGGTCTTCCACAACACGGGACGGATCTTGCCGGATTCGATCAGCTCGTTCGCCCTCGTCGCCTCGTAGGCGTTCGCGAAGTGGCTGCCGATGATCTGCTTCTGGCGCATCCAGAGGTACCGGACGTCGAAGTCGAGCTGGTAGCCGGAGGTCGCCCCGCAGATGACGACCTTCCCGAACGGCTTGACGGTCAGCACGCTCGTCGGGAACGTCGCGCGGCCGACGTGCTCGAAGACGACGTCGGGCGGCGCGCCCAGCAGCTCCTTGACGTGCTTGGCGAAGCGGCGCGACTCCTTGGCGCGCGCGGCCTCCTCCTCGGGCGTCTCGCCCCCGCGTCGCATCATCCCCGCGAAGTCGTTGCGGTCGATGACGTCGCAGGCGCCCAGCGGCGCGGCACAGCTCGCCCTTGGTCGCGGAGGAGACGACGCCGACGCAGTCCGCGCCGGCGAGCCGGCAGAGCTGGATCGCGAACACGCCGAGCCCGCCGGCGGCGCCCCAGATCAGCACCCGGTCGCCGGACTGGATCTTCGCCTGGTCGATCAGCATCCGGTAGGCCGTGAAGTAGGTCAGGCCGTAGCTGGCCGCCTCCTCCCACGTCAGCGCGGCGGGCTTCGGCAGGCACTGCTGGGCCTGGACCTTGCAGAACTGGGCGAACGACCCCCAGGAGGTCTCGTAGCCCCAGATCCGCTGGGACGGCGCCGCGAGCGGGTCGAGCCCGTGGACCTCGATGTCCTCGTAGGAGGCCTGGTTGCAGTGCAGGACGACCTCGTCGCCGGGCTTCCAGCGCGTGACGCCCTCGCCGACCTTCCACACGATCCCGGAGGCGTCCGAGCCGCCGATGTGGTGGTCCTCGTCGTGGTAGCGGAAGACCGACACCGGCTGGCCGAGCGCGGCCCAGACGTTGTTGAAGTTGACGCCGGCGGCCATCACGCGCACCACGACCTCGAAGGCGCCGGGCTCGGGTACCGCCAGCTCCTCGAGCTGGAAGGCGTCCAGCGGCTCGCCCTGGCGCTCCTCGCGGATCACCCAGGCGGCCATCGTGGCGGGCAGCTCGCCCGGCTCGACGTCCAGTTGCGCGACTCGGCTTGTGTCGACGGCCATGGGGCGGATCGTAGACCTGCCGCTAGCATGCCGCGCCGATCCGAGGAGGAGAGGGAGCAGATGACACGGAAGCTCGTCGCCGCGGTGCTGGGATGCGCCGCGATCGTCGCCATCGCCGCACCGGCCGCGGAGGCCGCGCGCTGCGACCCGATCGGGGGCGGGGCCTGCCTGCTGCCGTTCCCCAACGACTTCTTCACGCAGCGCGACGCCGCCACGCCGACCGGGCGCCGGCTGGCGCTCGACCGCAGCGTGATGCCGGCGAACAGCGCCGGCGTGCGGATCGACCCGCGCGAGTGGAACCGCGCCGACGGCTTCAGCCCCGGCCAGCAGATCACCGTCCGGATCCCCGGCCTCGACACGCGGCGCGCGTTCGACAAGACCGGGCTGGCGCCGATCACCGACATCCGGGCAGAGCCTCCGCAAGCGCGCCCCGGCCGTGCTGATCGACGCGCGGACCGGCAAGCGCCGGCCGTACTGGGCGGAGCTCGACAGCTCGGCGCCGGCCGCGAAGCGGGCGCTGCTGATCCGGCCGGCGCGCAACCTCCGCGAGGGCCGCCGCTACGTCGTCGCCCTGCGCAAGCTCAAGACGGCGTCCGGCCGCGCGATCGCGCCGACGTTCGGGTTCCGGGCGCTGCGCGACCGGCGGGCGACCGGCTCGAAGGCGATCAACGCGCGGCGCGCCTCGATGCGCAAGGTCTTCCGCCCGCTGCGCCGCGCCGGCGTCGCGCGCGGGAACCTCGTCCTCGCCTGGGACTTCACGGTCGCCAGCCGGCGCTCGACGACCGGGCCGATGCTGCACATGCGCGACCAGGCCTTCGCGGCGCTGGGCGACCGCGACCTCGCCGACCTGAAGCCGGAGGGCCGCTCGCCCGCGTTCGCGATCACGGCCGACACGCCGACGCCCGCCGACCCGGAGATCGCGCGGATCGTCTCCGGCACGGTCAGCGTCCCGTGCTACCTGCAGAACGCCGGCTGCGCGGTCGGCGCCGGCTTCAACCGCGGCGCCGGCGGCCTGCCCGAGCAGGAGCCCGGCAACACCTACGCGGCGCCGTTCCGCTGCGTGATCCCGCGCGACGTGCCCGCCGGCGGCGGCCGCGCGCTGCTCTACGGCCACGGCCTGCTCGGCAGCCCGCTCGACTCCGACGACTCGGCCCAGGCGCAGCTCAAGACGCTCGCCCACCAGCAGGGCTTCACCGTCTGCGGCACCTACTGGAGCGGGCTCTCGGACGCCAACGGCGGCGAGGACACCGGCCAGGCCGCCGCCGCGATCCAGGACCTCTCGAAGTTCGGCGCGATCACCGACCGGCTCCAGCAGGGCATGCTCAACATGCTCTTCCTCGGCCGCGCGATGGTGGCCGCGGACGGGTTCCGCGCGCAGCCCGCGTTCGCCGGCGCGTTCGACGCGTCGCAGCGGCTGTTCTACGACGGCAACTCGCAGGGCGGGATCGAGGGCGGCGCGCTCACCGCGATCGCGCCGGACTTCGACCGCGCGGTGCTCGGGGTCGTCGGCATGAACTACTCGACGCTGCTGCAGCGCTCGGTCGACTTCGCGCCGTTCCGCGCGCTGCTCGATGGTGCGTACAGGAACCCGCTCGACCGGATCCTCATCTACTCGCTGCTCACGAACCTGTGGGACCGCGGCGAGTCGAACGGCTACGCGCGGCACATGACGACGAAGCCGCTGCCGCGCACGCCGCCGCACGAGGTGCTGCTGCACGTCGCGCTCGGCGACCACCAGGTGGCGCCCGTGACCGCCGAGGTGATGGCGCGGACGATCGGCGCGCGGGTCTGGGACAAGCTCGACCCGGGCCGCTCGGCCGACGCGGAGCCGTTCTGGGGGATCCCGTCGCTGTCGCGCTTCCCGTCCTCCGGCTCGGCGCTGGTCGTGTTCGACTCCGGCCCGGTGACCGCGGCGAACCCGCAGGGCACGCCGCTGCCGCCGGAGACGAACACGCCGCCCTCGGCGGGCACCGACCCGCACGAGTTCCCGCGCCGGACGCAGGAGGCGCGGACGATGAAGGACCAGTTCCTGCGCATCGGCGGCCGCCTGCAGTCGCCGCCGTGCGGCGGCGCGGTCTGCCACTCGAACGGCTGGACCGGGCCCTAGACGGCGAGCGGCGCCGGCGGCTGGGGCGAGCCGCCGGCGCCGCGTGCCAGGGGAGGATCTAGACGGTGGCCAGCTCCGGCTCGGCCTCCGGCGCGGCGGGCGGCGTCTCGGGCTGCACGCGGCCGGGGGCGATGAGGAACCAGGCGGCGACGGACGCGACGGCCAGCGCGACGGCGCTGATCGTCATGCCGGTGCCGAGCGCGTCGACGAACGCGCTGTGCGCGGCGTCGACGACCCGCTGCGGCGCGCCCTCGAGCCCGGCGCCGGAGCCGAGCCCGTCGACCAGCGCGTCGCGCGTGTCGGCCGGGACCTGGGGGAGGGACTGCTGGAGGTCGTGGCGGCCCACCGAGGCCACCAGCGCGCCGAGGGCGGCGACGCCGAACGTGCCGCCGACCATCCGGAACATGCTGAGGGTGCCGGAGGCGACGCCGGCCTTGGTCCGGTCGACCGCGTTCATGGCCGCCATGCTCATCGGCGACATCACCGCGCCCATGCCGAAGCCGAGCAGGATGAACGCGCCGATCAGGTAGCTGTAGCTCGTGTCGACCTGGATCCGCGACTGCCAGAACATCGAGATCGCGGTGAGGAGCAGCCCGCCGACGATCAGCGGACGCGGGCCGTAGCGGTCGGCGAGCCGGCCGGCGACCGGCCCGGCGACGATGATCACCACGGTGGCGGGGAGGAAGCGGATGCCGGCCTGGAGCGGGGAGTAGCCGAGGATGTTCTGCATGTAGAGGGCGAGGAAGAAGAACGTCGCCAGCATGCCGAACGAGATCATGAACGCGACCAGGTTCGCGCCCAGGAACTGCTTGGAGCGGAGCGCCTCGAAGTCCACGATCGGGGACGGGGCGCGGCGCTCGATGAGGATGAACGCGACCAGGGAGGCGACGCTCAGCGCGAGCAGTCCGAGGATCGCGGGGGAGCCCCAGCCCCAGCCGTTCCCCTCCACGAGCGCGAACACGAGCGCGGTGAGGGAGACGGTCATCGCCACGATGCCGGGGATGTCGACGCGCCGGTCGACCGTCTCGTCGCGCGACTCCTCGGCCGCGAACAGCGTGACGATCACCGCGCCGACGGCGACGGGGAGGTTGATGAAGAAGATCGCGCGCCAGGAGACCTCCTCGGTCAGCCAGCCGCCGACGACCGGGCCGATCGCGAGCGCGATCGCCGAGACGCCGGCCCAGGTGCCGATCGCCTTCCCGCGCTCATGCGGCGGGAACGCGTTGGAGATGATCGAGAGGGTCGCGGGCATCATGAACGCCGCGCCGATCCCCTGGATCGCACGAGAGGCGACGAGCGCGCCGTCGCTGGGCGCCAGGCCGATGGTGGCCGAGGCGAGCGCGAAGACGACGACGCCGAACAGGAACATCCTGCGGCGCCCGAAGATGTCGCCGAGCCGTCCGCCGGTGACGAGCAGCACGGCGAAGGTCAGCGTGTACGCGTTGACGGTCCACTCGAGCGAGGACAGGGACGCGTCGAAGCTCTTCTGGATCGACGGCAGGGCGACGTTCACCGCCGTGTTGTCGAGCATGATCATGAAGAGCGCGAAGCTCATGGCCCCGAGGGTCCACCAGCGGCGGTTGCCCTCGGAGAGACGGAGCCGTTCGGTCATGAGGAGGTGATCCTTTCGGCGATGGGGAGGAGGGCCTTGTGCAGCGCCGTCCGCTCGTCGTCCGGCAGCTCGCCCGCGAACTCCACGAGCGCCGCCTCCCGGGCGGCGCCGAGGCGGTCGAGCACCTCACGGCCCTGGGGGAGCAGGGCGATCAGCTTGGAACGGCGGTCGTGCTCGCACTCGCGCCGGGCGACGAAGCCGCGGCCGACGAGGCCGTCGACCGAGCGCGAGATCGCGGGGAGCGACATCGAGAGCCGGTCGGCGAGCTCCTTGACGGAGCTCTCGCCGAGCTCCGCGAGCTGGTAGAGCGCCTTCATCTGGGTGAAGGACAAGCCCACCTCGCCGAGCACGCGGAACATGTCCGGCGATGCCGTGCGGTTCACGTGATAGGCCAGCTTGGCCAGCAGGTCGGCGAGTTGTTGCGGGCTTGCAACGGTTGATTGCACGCATGCAAGTAAAGCAAAGCCGGATCGGCGGGCGGTGCGGGTGGCCACACTCTTCGCGCACGTAACCCTCGGCTCGGATCAGGGTATGTAAAGTTGTTAGCGTATATCGTTAACAACATTACAGCTCACATCCGACCGCGGGATCGCCCATGCATCCAGTCGTCATCGTCAGGGCCGGCCGTTGATGGACCACCACGGAGGGGTCGACGCCGCGCTCGAGCGGTTCGCCCGCGCGCTCGAGCGCTCCCTGGAGCAGCGCTACCCCGGGTTCGAGTTCAGCGTCCGCCGCAGGACCGTCGCGTGCGGCCGCAAGACCGACCGGCGCGTGTGGTTCGCGACGGCCGCAGGGATGACCCACGCGCTCGACTGCCGTGTCGTCGCGCGCGACCTCCGGCGACCCGGCGGTGCGCCGCGCTACGAGCGCCGGACGCTCGGCGAGGTGCTCGAATCGGCGCGCTCGGTGCGGCGCTGCCGGAGCGTGCGGCGGCGGCTGGCGCTGACCGCCGCGGAGTCGCTATCGTTCTGCAAGTGACTCCGCTCGCACCACCGCCGGACGAGACCGAGGCGCTCGACGCGTACTCACGCGTGGTGACGCACGTCGCCGCCACCGTCTCGCCGTCGGTCGCCAACCTGCGGCTCACCCGCCGCGGCCGCACGACCGGCGCCGGCTCCGGCGTGGTCTTCACGCCGGACGGCTTCCTGCTCACCTCGGCGCACGTCGTCGAGGGCGCCGTCCGCGCGCGTCCGCGGCTCGTTCACCGACGGCCGCGAGCTGACGCTGCGGATCGTCGGCGCCGACCCGCTCTCCGATCTCGCGGTGCTGCGGGCCGACGAGCCGGCGCCCGACCCGGCGCCGCTCGGCGACGCGGGCGCGCTGCAGGTGGGCCAGCTCGTCGTCGCGATCGGCAACCCGCACGGCTTCGCCAGCTCGGTGACCGCCGGCGTCGTCTCCGCCCTCGGCCGCTCGCTGCCGACCCGCTCGGGCCGCGCGGTGCGCGTCGTCGACGACGTGATCCAGACCGATGCCGCGCTCAACCCGGGCAACTCCGGCGGCGCGCTCGTCGACGGGCGCGGCCGCGTGATCGGGATCAACACGGCGGTCGCCGGCGTCGGGCTGGGCCTCGCCGTGCCGGTCAACGCGACCACGCGCGGGATCATCTCGGCGCTGATGGCGGACGGGCGCGTGCGTCGCGCCTGGATCGGGATCGCCGGCGGGACGCGCCCGCTGCCGCCCGCCGTCGCGAACCAGCTCGACCGCGAGCGCGGGCTCGAGGTCGTCGAGGTGATCGCCGGGTCCCCGGCCGACCAGGCGGGTGTCCGCCCCGAGGACCTGGTCGTGGGGATCGACGGCGAGCCGGTGGGCGGCGTCGACGACGTCCAGCGGCTGCTCACCGCCGCGACGATCGACCGCTCGGTGGAGCTGGCGATCGTGCGGGGCGGCACGCAGCGCCGGCTGGCGCTGGTGCCGCGCGAGCTGTCGACGCGCTAAGCGGCCCGCTAGCCGACCTGCGGGCCGGAGAGCTGCGCGCGGAAGGACGCGATCTCGGTGACGGCGGCGGCGACGTACGCGGCCTCGGCCAGCGCCATCTCCTGCTGGAGGTCGGCCTCGTAGAGCGAGTTGCCGGCGATGCCGTTCTCGACCGCGGCCGCGAGCTCCTCGCGGAGGTCGGAGAGGTGGGTCCTGGCGAGTTCGAGTTCGGGTGACATGGTGGGGGCTCCGGAAAGGGGAGTGGGGGAGGACGATGGGAACCTTTTCATCGCTCGCCTACCCGGACTATGAAGGTGGCCTCAGAATTCCCTAAGTGCTGACCCCACCGGTAGGTGTGGCCAGCCCCCCTCAGGGCAGCAGCAGCTCGTTCTGGGCCGACGGCCGCTGGGCCCCGACGCGGAGCAGCGCGGGCCGGATCCGCCGGTCGGCGGCGCGGATCTCGTACGCGCCCTCGGGCACGTCCATCTGCAGCGTGCCCGTCCCCGCGGCGCGGATCGCCCCCGTCGTGCCGGTGACGCCGGACGCGCGGCCGGCCGTCTCCAGCGTCAGCTCCTGCTCGCGGCCGGTCTGGTTGGAGACGATCAGCCGGATCGGGCCACCGCCGAACCGGCGCGGCGAGACGTGGATCTCGCGCCCGGCGATCGCCGCGGTCACGTTGATCGTGGACGGCGGGCGGTCCTTGTTGGCGTGATCGCCGTCGTCGCCGCAGCCCGCGAGCGCGAGCAGCCCGGCGACGGCCACGGCACAGCGGATCCGCATCGTGCGCGAACCCTATCCGCTGCAAGCGCGGCTGCGTGCCGTCCGGCCGCGGGCGTATGACCCGCGGTCCATGTCAGTGCTGTTGGCCTCCGCGGACCTCCTCAAGCAGCCGCTCGCGACCGCCGAGTTCCTCGCCGTCGACACGGAGACGAACGGCCTCGCGCGCGAGCGCTGCGAGATGACGGAGGTCGGCGCGGTGCTGGTCGGCGGCGGCGAGCTGCACGACCGCTGGTCGTCGGTCGTCGGCGTCGCCTCGCCGCTCACGGCCGGCATCCAGCGCTTCACCGGCATCACGCAGGACATGGTCGATCGCGCGCCGCCGCCCGAGATCGGTCCTGCCCGATCTCGCGCGGATGCTGCGCGGGCGCGTGCTCGTCGCGCACAACGCGCGCTTCGACCACACCGTGCTGCGCGGCGCGTTCGCCCGCGCGGCGCTGGACTGGCCCGAGCCGCCCGTCCTCTGCACGGTGGCGATGGCGCGGCGGCTGGCGCCGCTCCAGCGCCGCCGCGGGCTCTCCGCGCTGGCCGACGCGCTCGGGATCGAGGTCACCGTCACCCATCGCGCGCTGCCGGACGCCGAGACCTGCGCGCGCGTGTTCTGCGCGCTGTTCGGCCGGCTCAGCGCGCACGCGGGCACGATCGGCGAGGCGGTCGCCCTGCTCGGGTCCAAGCGCGGCGGGAGCACCGGCGGGCGGCGCCCGCGCGCCGGGGCGCGGCGGCGGCCGCCGGCCGAGCGGCCGGACTTCTCCTCGCTGCCGAAGGACCCCGGCGTCTACGTCTTCCGCGACGCCGACGGCCGGCCGCTCTACGTCGGCAAGTCCGTCTGCCTGCGCACCCGCGCCCGCGCGCACTTCACGACGCCCGCGGCCTGGACCGGCCACGCCGAGCACGTCGACTACCAGGCGACGCAGTCCGAGCTCGGCGCGCTGCTGCTCGAGGACCGGCTGATCAAGGCGCTCCGCCCGCCCGGCAACAAGCGCGGCAAGCGCGGCGCGGACGGCTACGTCTACCTCCGCTGCCGGCTCGACATCCCGTTCCCGATCCTCGAGGTCGCGCCCGAGCCGGCGACGGGTCACGCCGTCACCGTCGGCCCGGTGCGCGGCCGCGCCGCCGCCGCGGAGCTCGTCGAGCAGCTCAACTCGCTGTTCGGGCTGCGGCACTGCGGGCGGCGGCTGCCCCGGCGCGAGCACCCGAGCGCCTACGGGCAGATGGGCCGCTGCCTCTCGCCCTGCCTCGGCGACCTCGATCCGAACCTCTACCGCGAGCGGCTCGACCTCGCCCTGCGGCTGTTCGTCGACCGGCGCGACGGCGGCGCCGCGCTGCTCGCGCACCTCGACGCCCAGCGCCGCGGCGCGGTGGCGGAGGAGAACTTCGAGCGCGCGGCGTGGCTGCAGCGCCGGCGCGAGCGGCTGGAGGGGCTCCTCCGCCGGCTCGGCGGGCTGCTGCGCGCCACCCACGCCGGCGTCCGGCTGGTGCTCGCGCCGCACCCGGCGAAGCACGGCCGGTTCGACGCGTTCTGGATCTCCGGCGGGCGCGTCGTCGACTGGGGCGCGCTGCCCGCCGAGGACGCGGAGCTCGCGTCAGCGCAGCGCGGCGGCGCTGCGCGCGGCGCCGCGCCGCGAGCTCGGCGGCTGGCTCCCGGCCGAGGAGGTCGCGGAGACGCGGCTCGTCGGCTCCTGGATGGCGAGCCATGCCCCGCCGGCGCTCGAGCTCGACGCCCGCGCGATCGAGGGCGGGCGGCTCGGGCGCTGGGTGCGCGGTGTAGCGTCGGCCGCGTGATCCGCGGCCTCGACCACGTGCAGCTCGCGGCGCCGCCCGGCAGCGAGGCGGAGGCGCGCCGCTTCTTCTCCGGCCTGCTCGGGCTGGAGGAGCTGCCGAAGCCCGCGCCGCTCGCCGCCCGCGGCGGCGTCTGGTTCGCGTGCGGCCCGCAGCAGCTCCACGTCGGCGTCACCGAGGACTTCGCGCCCGCGGAGAAGGCGCATCCGGCCTTCGCGGTCGGCGACCTCGACGTCGTCGCCGACCGGCTCGTCGAGGCCGGGGTGGACGTGCACTGGGACGTCGGCCTGCCCGGCGCCGCGCGGTTCTACGCGAGCGACCCGTGGGGCAACCGGCTGGAGTTCGTCAGCGCGGGTGCGCCCCCCGGTACGCCATCACGTTGAGCAGGCTCAAGCCCGCGCGCTCGCGCTCGGGCGGCGGCGGTCGCGTGCGGCTCGAGGTGGTCCATCGCGATCACGTGGGTGACCGGGAGATCGGTCAGGCGGCCGATCCGGTAGGGGACGTCGAGCGCAGCCAGCGCGACGTCTGCCCGGGCAGCGTGGAGACGATGATCTCGTCGAACGAGCCCGGCGGGCAGACCTCGGCCACGGCCTGCACGGGATCGGCGTCGCCGATCGTGCCCGTCGCCTTCAGCCCGGCGTCACGCCAGCGCGCGAGCGCCGCCTCGAGCTCCGGCGCGTCCGCGGCCACGGGGCCGGTGCGGGCGGGCATGACGAGGGTGAAGTCGACCGGGACCGACGATCGGTCCGCGCGTTCCTGCAGGGCGGCCAGGAGGTCGTCCGAGGTGGCGGTGACGGTGGCGACGACGAGCACGTGCGCAGCCATGTGGCACTCCTCTCGGTGATGTCCTCAGGGAGATTACGCCGCTGCGAACGGAAGCTCGACGACTTCGGCGCTGACGCCGTCGTCGCCGACCTCGAGCGTGCTGCCGGGCTCGGCCTCGCGCCGCACGATCGCGAGCGCGATCGGGCCGAGCCGCGGGGACGTCACGACCGTCCCGACCGTCCCGACCTGGCGCTCGCCGAGCCGCAGCGGCGCACCCGAGGGCGCGGCCGCGGACAGCCGCAGCCCGCGCAGGTGGCGGTTCGGCTTGCCGCGGAAGTACAGCCGCGCGACCGTCTCCTGGCCGACGTAGCAGCCCTTCTCGAACGAGACCGCGCGGTCGTTCAGACCGGCCTCCTGCGGGATCACGGTGTCGTCGAGGTCGGCGCCGTAGCGCGGCCGGCCGCTCTCGACCCGGCGGATCTCGTACGCGGCCTCCGTCGCGGGCACCGCGCCGGCCGCGATCAGGGCGGCGGCGACGGGCTCGGCGTCCTCCGCGGCGCACAGGACGTCGACGCCGAGGTCGGTCGCGATCAGCCGCACGGTCGCCCCGCCGACGGTCGCCAGGCGATGGGCGTGCTCGCGCTCCGGCAGCTCCGCCGCGCCCGTCGACGCGCCGCGCCTGCGGCCCGACGAGCGACAGCAGCCCGGTCTCGAGCGTGCGCTTGTGCAGCTCGACGTCGCGGCCGAGCTTGAAGCGCCGGATCATGTTGAACAGCTCCTGCAGCGCGACGCGCTCGGTGTCGAGCAGCAGCTCGTCGCCGGTTCGAGGATCCGCAGGTCGCCGAGCATCTTCCCCTTGTGGGTCAGGAAGGCGGCGTAGCAGCCCTCGCCGGGCACGAGCGCCTCGACGTCGTTCGTCACCTGGCCGTGGAGGAACTCCTTCGCCTCGCCGCCGGTCAGCGCGAGCTTGCCGCGCTCCGAGCGGTCGACGATCGCGCAGCCCTCCTCCATGGCGGCGAGGGCGTCGGCGGTCGTGTCGGTGAGCGTCACCACTGCTGTTCATCGTAGAACTGCCGGGTGCGGACCAGGCGCCGCTCGACCTCGCGCTGGACCTCCTCCACCACCACGACCTCGGGCACGCCGGCCGCCAGCGCCTGGCGCACGACGCCGGCCTCGTCGGCGCCGCCGAGCCGCTCCAGCAGCGCCAGCAGGCCGTCCAGGCCCAGCCCGCGGGCGGGCGCGAGCGGGTCGTCGGGGTCCGGTGGGGGCGGGAGGTCGGCCATGACCGCTAGATTGCGCCCACATCATGCCGCTCGCCGAGACCTTCGAGCAGATCGTCGACTCGCTGCCGTCCGACTGGACGGATCTCGAGCTCGACCTCCGCGTGGACGAGACCCGCTACATCGACGCGGCGACGCTCGTGGTGCAGATGAACGCCCAGCCGTACTCCCACTACGACTGGCACTGGCGGATCCTCGTCGCCCACCAGTTCGGGCACGCCGCCGCGGAGCCGGTCGTCCACGGCACCCTCCGGCTGCTCGACCAGGCCGGGATCGCCGGCGAGCTCGTGCTGCGCGAGCTGCGCACCGGGCGCGTCGAGACCGTGCAGATGTGGGGCCGCGGCGAGTCGGTGCGGCAGGAGTTCAAGCGCATCCGCTCGCAGTAGCCGGCTAGTCGCCCGGCGGCAGCCCGACGAGCGACGTGTCGAACGTCCGGCCGATGTCCGGCGGCCGGTCGAGGATCCCGAACCGCACGTCCCAGCGGCCCCAGGCCTCGAGGACGGCGGGCTTGAGCTGCCCGAAGGCGCGCGCGCCGGCCGTGAACGCCTCGTCGACCGCGTCGAGCTGGGCGCTGAGGCTCTCGCGGTCGAGGTCCGGCTCGGCGGCGAGCATCGCGGAGACCGCGCTCTCCGGGTCGCGCTGGGTCTCGCCGTAGCCGCGCTGGAGCGCGCGGATCGTGGCGCGGATCATCGGCTTCTGCTCGTCGAGCGTGCGGCGGGTGACGCACAGGACGAGCTCGGGGTACGACGGCGCGCCGTAGTCGTCGACGCGGAACTCGCGCGTGCCCGGTCGCTGCGCCTTCAGCTCGACGCCCTCCGCGCTCCAGAACGCGGTCGCCCCCGCCACGCGCTCCGCGAGCAGCGCCTTGACGGCCTGGAAGCCGATCGTGACGGGCCGGACCGCGTCGGGATCGCCGCCGGCCCCTGAGACGATCGAGCGCAGGACCGCGTCGTCGGAGGGCAGGCCGGTGACGCCGACCCGCTGGCCCTCGAGCTGCCGCGGCGACCGGATGCCCGGCTGCGCGAGCACGGCCGCGAGCGGCTGCTGCACGAACGCCATCACGCCGACGATGTCGGCGCCCTGCTGGCGCGCGAGCCCGAGGTCGTGGATGTCGAGGATCGCGAGGTCGGCGCGGCCCGCCTCGAGCTGCTTGAGCGCGTCCGTCGACGCGCCCGGGGCCTTGACGTCGAGCTCGACGCCCTCGGCCTCGTCGTAGTCGCGCTCCGTCGCGAGGTAGATCCCCGCGTGCACCGCGTTGGGCTGGAAGTCGAGCAGCAGCGTCGCCTCCGCGCCCGGGCGGTCGGTGCCGGAATCCGACCCGCAGCCGGCCAGCAGCGGGAGCACGAGGAGGAGCAGCAGCGCGCGGCGCATGGGGCGAGGAGGGTAGGGGAGTGGGAATAGCGCCCGGCGCGGCCCGGTCACGGGGGCATGGCACGGATCCTCGTCCTCGGCGGCGGCGTGTGCGGCCTCTCCGCGGGCCTGATGCTCGCCCGCGACGGCCACGCGGTGACGCTGCTCGAGCGCGACGCCGCGCCGGTGCCGGACTCGCCCGAGCGCGCCTGGGCGGAGCTGGCGCCGCGCCGGCGTCCCGCACTTCAAGCAGCCGCACGGCCTGCAACCGCTCGCACGCACCGTCCTCGAGCGCGAGCTGCCGGACGTCGTCGCGGCGTGCCTGCAGTCCGGCGCGACGATCGGCGATCCGCTCGTCTACATGCCGCCGACGATCACCGACCGCGCGCCGCGCCCCGGCGACGAGCGCTTCCGCACGCTGCAGGTCCGCCGCCCGGTGCTCGAGCAGGCGCTCGCCCGGATCGCGGACGCCGAGCCGGGGCTGACCGTCCGCCGCCGCACCGGCGTCGCAGGGCTCCTGACGCAGGGCGCCAACGGCTCCGCGCGGGTGATCGGCGTCCGCACGGACGGCGGCGACGAGCTCGTGGCCGACCTGGTCGTCGACGCGATGGGCCGCGGCTCGCGGCTGCCGCGGCTGCTCGCGGCGGCCGGGCTCGAGCCGGGCGCCGACGAGACCGTCGGCGCGGGGTTCGCGTACTACTCGCGCTACTTCCGCGGCGCCGAGCCGGTGCCGCGCGCGCCGCGGCTCACCCATCTCGGAAGCTTCTCGGTGCTGACGCTCACCGGGGACAGCGGCACCTGGTCGGTGACGCTGTACGCGGCCGCCGCCGACCGGCCGCTCAAGCGACTGCGCCACGCCGACGCGTTCACCGCGGTCGTCCGCGCGCTGCCGCGCCACGCGCACTGGCTCGAGGGCGAGCCGCTCACCGGCGTCCTGCCGATGGGCGGCGTGATCGACCGGCTCCGCGCCGGCGGCGCCGCGCACGCCGGGCGTGCTGAGCGTCGGCGACGCCTGGGCGTGCACGAACCCGACGCTGGGCCGCGGCATCGCGGTCGGGCTCGTGCACGTCGCGCTGCTGCGCGACGTCGTGCGCGAGCGGATCGGCGACGGGCTCGAGGACGCCTGGCGCGAGCGCACCGACGCGGAGCTCGGCCACTTCTACCACTCGTGTGTCGCGAGCGACCGCGGACGGCTCGCCTCGATGGCGGCGCACCGCGAGGGGCGCGAGCCGCCCGCGCCCGCCACGCCGGCCGAGGCGGTCGGCGCGGCGCTGCCGCTGGCCATGGGCCGCGACGCGGAGGCGTTCCGCGCCGGGCTGGAGATCATCGGCTGCCTGGCGCCCGCGCACGAGGTCCTCGCCCGGCCCGGGCCTGGCCGAGCGGATCCTGGCGCTGGCCGGATCGGCGCCGCCGCCGGAGCTCGAGCGCGGCGCCCTGCTGGACCTGATCGCGGCCTGAGCCGGCCGGCCCGGCCGCCTCCGTAGTATCCCCTCGCGGATGCGCCGCCGGGTCACGTTCTCGCGCAACGTCACGCTGTCGCTGTCGCGCACGTGCGTGTCGCACTGCAAGTACTGCGCGTTCGCGACGCATCAGCCGCACCTGCACGCCCCGGACGAGGTCGAGGCGCTGATCGACCGCGCCGCGCGCCGCAACGTCAAGGAGCTGCTCGTCCTGACCGGCGACGACCCGGGCCATCACCCGGGGGTCCGCGAGCGGCTCGCCGCGCTCGGCTTCGACGACTTCGTCGGCTACGTGGCGTGGGCCTGCGAGCGCGCGCTGGAGCGCGGGATCCTCCCGCACACGAACCTCGGCGCGCTCGGCCGCGACGACCTCGCGCGGCTGCGCGAGGTGACCGCCTCGCAGGGGCTGATGATCGAGTCGCTGCGGCCCGACCTCGTCGCGCACCAGGCGTCGCCGACGAAGGACCCCGCGCTGCGGCTGGGGACGCTGCGCGACGCCGAGGCGCTGAAGATCCCGTTCACGAGCGGGATCCTCGTCGGGATCGGCGAGACCGAGGACGACCGGATGGCGGCGCTCGAGGCGCTGGCCGGCTTCGGGAACCTGCAGGAGGTCATCCTCCAGAACTTCGTCCCGCACCGCCGCTACTACGGCGAGGAGCCGGCGGACATCGCCACGGAGGCCGCCGAGGCGTACTGGCGCACGGGGCTGCACGAGGGGCCCGACGTGCCCGCGCCGGCCTGGGCCTCGCCGGTGACGGTCGACGACATGGAGCGGCTCGTGCGCGAGGCGCGGCGGCTGATGCCCGAGGTCGGGATCCAGATCCCGCCGAACCTCGCCGACTGGTGGCCGCGGCTCGTGGCCGCGGGGGCGACCGACCTCGGCGGGCTCTCGAGCAACGGCGACCACATCTCGCCCGAGCACCCGTTCCCGTCGCCCGAACCAGGTGCGCAAGCGGCTGAGCGCGGACGGCGTGGCGCTGACCGAGCGGCTCTGCGTCTACCCGCGCTTCATCGACCCGGAATGGCTGGCGCAGCACGTCCTCGACGTGATCAAGACGAAGTACTGGAGCTTCATCCCGCGCCGCGGGTCCGGCCGCGTCGACGGGCCGAAGGGCGCGCTGCGGCCGGACACGATCGCGCGGGCGCGCGCCGGCGGCGCGCTCGACCCCGGCGAGGTCACCGCCCTGTTCGCCGAGACGCGGCCCGAGGCGATCGAGGACATGCGCCAGGCGGCCGACGAGCTGCGCGCCGAGCTGGCGGGGGACACGGTCACGTTCGTCGTCAACCGCAACATCAACGTGTCGAACGTGTGCATCGTCGGCTGCGCGTTCTGCGGCTTCGGCCAGGGGCGGCGCTCGCCGGACGCCTACACGCACGAGCGCGACGACTTCGTCGCGCGGATCCACGACGCGCTGGCGTACGGCGCGACCGAGCTCTGCATCCAGTCCGGCATCCACCCCGACTGGACGCTGGAGGACTACGAGTCGTGGCTGCGGCTCGCGAAGGAGACCGCGCCGGACATCCACCTGCACGCGTACTCGCCGATGGAGGTCGCCCACATGTGCGACCGCTCCGGGCTCCCGCCCACGGAGGTGTTCGCGCGGCTGCGCGAGGCCGGCCTGGGCTCGGTGCCGGGCACCGCGGCCGAGGTGCTGCACGACGGGGTGCGCGAGCGGATCAGCCCGAACAAGCTGCCCGCCGGGCGCTGGGTCGAGATCATCGAGGCCGCGCACCGCTCCGGCCTGCGCTCGACGGTGACGGTCATGTTCGGCCACATCGAGGAGCCGCACGAGCTGGCCGAGCACATGCGCGTGGTGCGCTCGCTGCAGGAGCGCACGGGCGGGTTCACCGAGTTCGTCCCGCTGTCGTTCATCCCGTTCCACACGCTGCTCGGGCGCACGCACGGGATCGAGGAGATCTCGCGCGAGGAGAACCTCAAGCACACGGCCGCGTTCCGGCTCGCGCTCGGGCACACGGTGCCGAGCGTGCAGGCCTCGTGGGTGAAGATGGGGCTCGACGCCGCGACCGAGGCGCTGCGCTGGGGCGTCAACGACCTGGGCGGGACGCTGATGGAGGAGTCGATCTCGCGGCTCGCCGGCTCCTACCACGGGGTCAAGCTCGATCCCGACGACCTCGTCGCCGCCGCGCACGCCGGCGGGACGGCCGGCGGCCGAGCGGACGACCCTGTACGCGATCCGGCGGCGCTACCCGCCGGTCGCCGCCGCGGCCTGAGCGTTCACGCTGACGTAGTCGATGTGGCCGAAGAACGCGCCGGACTCCATGCGCGCGCGGCCCTCGGCCTTCAGCGCATCCGCGAGCGGCGCGCCGATCGTGCCGCGCGCGGCGAGCGCGTCGGCGCCGCGGTCGACGAGCGCGAGCAGGTAGTCCGTGCCGGGGCCGGCCGAGGTGTACGCGTGGCCGCGGACCTGCGCGTCGGTGAAGCCGGCCGCGGTGACGAGCGGCACGATCCGCCGCATCAGCCACGGGTCGAACACCACCATCTCGATCACCGCCGCGGCGCAGCTCTGCAGCGGGTCGGCCGCGTCGCGCGCGAAGGTCATCGTCGCGTAGTCGCCGTCGAACGCCGCGAGCCGGCCGCCCGGGCGCAGCACGCGCCGGGCCTCGGCGAGCGCCAGCTCGACGTCGGGGACGTGGCACAGGGACGTGTGGAAGACCACCGCGTCGAAGCCGTCGTCGGGCAGGTCGAGCGCGCGCCCGTCGCCGACCGCGAAGGTCAGGTCCGGGGCCAGCTCGCGCGCCCGCTCGACGAACAGCGGCGACGGGTCGACGCCGGTGACGCTCGCCACGCCCGGCAGCGTGGCCAGGTAGCGGCAGACCGGCCCGGTGCCGCAGCCGACCTCCAGCACGGCGCCGCCGTCGGGCAGGTCGAGTCCGGCGGTGTACTCGGCGAGCATCGCGCGCTGCGCCGGATCGGCGGCGCGCAGCTCCAGCACGGTCGCGAGTTGCTCCTGCAGGTCGGGGTCGACCTCGGTGATCATCGCGTAGACGTCCGGCATGGTGGACCTCCTACTCCGGAGGACGCGTCCCGCCCGAGCCTATTCCCTCAGCAGCAGGTGGCTGTCGCCGAACTCGTGCCAGCGGTAGCGCAGCGCGAGCGCGGCGGCGTAGGAGCGGGCCACCAGCTCGGGGCCCGCGACCGCCTCGAGCAGCAGCAGGTGGCTCGCCTCGGGCTCGTGCCAGCCGGTGATCAGCCCGTCGACGACGCGCACGCCGCGCTCGGGCGTGATCACGAGCGACGTCCAGCCCGCGGCGGCGCGGACGCCGCCGCCGGGCACCGCCGCGGTCTCGAGCGCGCGCGTGACGGTCGTGCCGACGGCGATCACGCGCCCGCCCGCCCGCCGGGTCGCGCCGACGCGCGCCGCGGTCGCGGCGGGGATCGCGAAGCGCTCGGGGTAGGGGCGCTCGCCGCGCTCGGGCGAGCTCACGCCGGTGTGGAGGACGAGCCGTGCGACGCCGACGCCGCGCGCGGCGAGATCGTGCAGGACGCGCGGCGAGAACGGGCGGCCGGCGCTCGGCGACTCGGCGCTGCCCGGGCACGCGCGCGAAGATCGTCTGGTGGTCGGCGAGCGGCCGCGGCCGCGGCTGGTGCGCGTAGCGGATCGGCGCCCCGTGGGCGGCCAGGTAGGCGTCCAGCGGCGCCGGGACGTCGAGCCGCGCGACCCAGAGCCGGCCGCGGCCGAGGTACGGCGCGACGAGCGTGGCCGCGCCGCCGCCGGGCAGCGCCAGCGACTCGCCCTCCGCGGCGCACGCGAACCGGGCGCCGTCGCGGCGCAGCTCGACCACCCAGCGGCCGGTCGGCCGCCCGTCGTCGCGGCCGCCCAGCGCGCCCGGCGGCGGCTCGGGCGTCGACAGGTGCAGCGTCAGCGCGGTCCCGTCCGCGCGCCGCGCGGGCAGCGCGGCCGGGAGCACCGCGGACTCGTTGACCACGAGCAGGTCGCCGGCGCGCAGCTGCGACGCGACGTCGCGGAAGCGCGTGTGGACCAGCGGCGCCTCCTCGCGCGCGACCATCAGGCGCACGGCGTCGCGCGCAAGCCCGCGCGCCTCCGGCGGCTCCGCCGCCTCGAGCGCTTGCGGCAGGGTGAACGCCGCGCGCGGCCGTTGCCGCGCGGCCGCCGCGATCACGCCGGCGCCTCCGCGAGCGCGCGGGCGCCGTAGCGGCCGCTGGGCAGGTCGCCCTCGATCAGCGCGAGCAGCCCGGGGACGCTCGCCTCCGGCGGCGGCCGGTCGGAGATGTCCTCGCCGGGGAACGCGTCCTGGTGCATCCGCGTGTTCATGTCGCCGGGGTCGACGGCGTAGATCCGCAGGCCGGGATGCTCGGCCGCCAGGACCGCCGTGAGCTGCTCCAGCGCCGCCTTCGAGGCGCCGTAGCCGCCCCAGCCGGCGTAGGGCTCGACCGCGGCGTCGGAGGTCACGTTGACCACCCGCGCCCCCTCGACGAGCTTCGGCAGGGCGAGCTGGGCGACGGCCAGGGGAGCCAGCACGTTCACCCGGAGCACCTGCTCGAGCCGGTCGAGGGGGAGCTCGGCGAGCGGGGGGAGGGGAGAGGGACCGAGGTCGGACGCGTTGTTGACGACGAGGTCGATCGCGTCGCCCGCGGCGTCGATCAGCGCGTGGCGGTGCCACGGGTCGGCGACGTCGCCGGCGAGGGCGACGATCCTGCCTCGCGCTGCGCGCTCGTCACCGCTTCGCTCGGCGCGGCCGCGCAGCTCCGCGGCCGCGCGCTCGAGCGCCGCGCCGTCGCGGGCGTCGAGGACGAGGCGCCAGCCGCGGTCGGCGAGCGCTGCGGCGAGCGCGCGCCCGAGGCCGCGGGAGGCGCCGGTGACGATGGCGGTGGGCATGCCGACGACGCTAGGCGCGCCGCCGCCCGCCGACCATCGTCAATTGGACCTAGGACCCGTCGCCGAGCGCCGTGCGGACGTCCTCGAGCAGCACGCGCAGCTCGCGCACCCGCGCGGGCCCGAGCGCGGCGTCGAGCCGCGCGTCGACGTCGTCCATCGCCGCGCGGGCGATCGCGAACACCTCGCGCCCGCGTGCGGTGGCGCGGACGAGCTTCGCCCGCCGGTCACCCGGGTCGGGCACGCGCTCGACGTAGCCGTGGCGCTCGAGGTGCGCGACCAGCTCGGCCATCGACTGCTTGGTGATCCGCGCCCGCGCGGCGAGATCGCTCACGCGCGTGCCCGCGTCGTCGAGGTACTGGAACACCGCGCCGTGCGCGTAGCGGACCTCCGGATGGCCGCTCGCCGCGAGCCGCCGCATCAGGCCGTCGGACATCGCGACGAACGGCTCGCGCAGCAGGATCGCGAGGTTCTCGGGGGCGCGGCGCGCGCTGGTGTCGGGCAGCTGGCTTGACAAACGACAGGCGTCCTGACTACTTTGGACAGGCTCCCTGTCGAACCATACCGGAGGATCCGATGTCCAGCACCGAGACCGCCCGCGGGGGCGGCGAGACGATCCGCGTCGGCGCCGAGGAGGTCGTCGTGCGCGCGGCCGGCGCCGACACGGGCGGCGCGCTGCTCGCCGTCGAGGTCACGATGCCGCCCGGCGGCGGCCCGCCCGGGCTGCACCGCCACCCGTCGGCCGAGCTCTACCGCGTCGACCGCGGCGAGCTCGCGATCTACCGCGAGGAGGGCGGCGCGGTGCGCCGGATCGCGGCCCCGGCCGGCGCCGTCGTGCCGATCCCGGGCGGCGCGGCGCACACCGTGCGCAACGAGTCGGACGCCGACGCGCACGCCCACGTGGTCTTCGCGCCGGGCGGCGAGATGGAGGCGTTCATGCGCGCGGCCGCCACGGCCACCGGGCCCGCCGAGGTCATGGCGCTCGCCGCCCGCCACGGCGTCGAGCTGCTTCAGCCGGGCGCGAGCCCCTCGCGGACCGCGTAGAGCGCCGCCTGCGTGCGGTCGCTCAGGCCCAGCTTGGCCAGCACGTGCCCGACGTGGGTCTTGACCGTCTTCTCCGCCACGCCGAGCTCGAGCGCGATCCGCTTGTTCGCGTAGCCGCGGGCGATCAGCCCGAGCACCTCGAGCTCGCGCGGGGTGAGCAGCTCGGCGGCGCGCGGCCGGCCGCCGCTCGCCAGCCGGTCGACGAGCCGCGTCGCCACGGCCGGCGACAGCGGCGCCTGGCCGGCGTGCGCGGTCCGGATCGCGCGCACGAGCTCCGCGGGCTCGGTGTCCTTCAGCAGGAACCCGGCCGCGCCGGCCCGCAGCGCCGTGAACAGGCGCTCGTCCTCGCCGAAGCTCGTCAGCACGATCACGCGCGCGCCGGGCACCCGCTCGCGCAGCCGCGGCAGCGCGCCCGCGCCGTCGAGCCCCGGCATCACGAGGTCGAGCAGCACGACGTCGGGCGCGGCGCGCTCCGCCTCGCGCACGGCCGCCTCGCCGTCGGCCGCCTCCGCGACCACCTCGAGGTCGGGCTGCAGGTCGAGATAGGTCCGCAGCCCGCCGCGGACGACCGCGTGGTCGTCCGCGATCAGCACGCGGATCACGCCGGCACCTCGAGCCGCACCGTCGTCCCCGCGCCCGGCGCCGAGGCCACCTCCAGCCGCCCGCCGAGCGCGCTCGCGCGCTCCTCCATCGACGTCAGCCCGAGCCGCCGCCCGCGCAGCCCCGCCGCGGCGGGGTCGAAGCCGCGCCCGTCGTCGGCGACCGTCAGCACCAGCAGCCCGCCGCCGTCCTCGAGCCGGACGTCGATCCGCTCGGCCTCCGCATGGCGCAGCGCGTTCTGGAGCGCCTCCTGGGCGATCCGGAACACCTCGCCCGACGCGCCGGCCGCGAGCGGCGGCGGGGCTGCCGACCGCGAGCCCGATCTCGCGCCCCGAGACACGCGCCGCAGCACGTCGACGTGCTTGCGCAGCACGCGCCCCAGCCCGTCGGCCTCGAGCGACGGCGGCCGCAGCTCGAAGACCACCGAGCGCAGCTCCTCCATCGCGGCCTGCGCGAGTCCCTGCACGCGCTCGACCTCCGCGCCGGCGCCGGCGTCGCCGCGCGCGAGCAGCTCGCCCGCGGACTCGGCCGCGAGCACGACGCCGAACAGCTGCTGGGTGACCGAGTCGTGGAGCTCGCGCGCGAGCCGGTTGCGCTCCTCGACGATGTTGAGCTCGCGCGCGCGCTCGTGCAGCCGCGCGTTCTCGATCGCGATCGCGGCGTGCGCCGCGAGCAGCACGATCAGCCGCTCGTCCTCCTCGGTGAACCCGCCGCCGTCCTCCTTGTCGGTCAGGTACAGCGCCCCGATCACGCCGCCGCGGGCGACGATCGGCACGCCGAGGAACGACCGCATGTCGGGGTGCGCGGACGGCCACCAGCCGCGGAAGCGCGGGTGCGCGTGGATGTCCTCGGTCCGGTACGGCTCGCGCGTGTCGAGCATCGCGCCGAGCATCCCGTGCGTGCGCGGCAGCGGGCCCATCGCCGCGATCAGCTCGTCGCTCATCCCCGACGTGATGAAGCGGGCGAAGCCGCCGTCGCCGTCCGGGACGCCGAGCGCCGAGTAGCGCGCGCCGCCCAGCTCCCGCGCCGCATGCACCAGTTGCTGGAGCACCGGCTCCACCTCGCGCTGCGCGGCGAGCGCCAGAACCACGTCCGAGAGCGTGCGGAACGCGGTGGAGTCGCGGCCGGAGAGCATCGCCGGACCGAGGTTACGGATAGCGGACGCCGGTTTGCCGGGAGCGCCGCGCAGTGGCATGATGGCGCGGGGTGGCCACTTCGACCGAGACGAGGGAGCTCGCCGTCGCACCCGTCCGCGAGCGGCTGCTGGCGCTGATCGCCGAGCGCCGTCCGGAGGACGCGGCCGCGCTGCGCGCATTCGCCACCGAGTACCTCCGCCGGCTCTCCGCCGACGCCGCCCAGACCACGGCGCCGGAGGCGCTGCTCGCCGAGGTCGCGGGCGCGTTCGACTTCGCCGCCGCCCGCGGCGACCGCCCGATCGCCGTCCGCGCGTTCAACCCGACGACCGAGGAGCACGGCTACGAGCGCCCCGGCAGCGTGCTCGAGACGAACACCGACGACCTGCCGTTCCTCGTCGACAGCGTCCGCGCCGAGCTCGAGGCGGAGGGGATCGGCGTCGTCCGCGTGCTGCACCCGATCCTCGGGCTGGAGCGGGTCGCCGACGGCCGGATCACCGGCGTGCTGCACCCGCGCGAGGCGACCACGCGCGAGTCGGTCATGCACTTCGACCTCGACCGCCGGCTGGACGCGGACGAGCTGGCGGCGCTCGCCGAGCGCGCCCAGTCGATCCTCGGCGACGTCCGCCGCACCGTGCTCGACTTCCCGGCGATGGCCGAGCGCGGGCGGCGCATGGTCCAGCTCGCCGGCGCCGGCCTCGCCCGCTACGCCGACGACGAGGTCGACGAGACCGTCGCCTTCCTCGAGTGGCTGCTGGCCGACCACTTCATCCTGCTCGGCTACCGCGAGTACCGGATCGCCGACGGGGCCTACGGCGTCGTGCCCGGATCGGGGCTGGGGATCCTCGCCGACGAGGCGTCGTCCGCCTACGCGCGGCCGCGGCCGCTCGCCGACCTGCCGGACGGCGTGCGCGAGCGCGCGCTCGAGGGCGACCTGCTGATCGTCACCAAGACGAACCGGCTCTCGCCCGTCCACCGGCGCGCGCGGATGGACTACGTCGGCGTCCGCAAGATCGCGCCGGACGGCAGCGTCGCCGGCGAGGCGCGGATGATCGGCCTCTTCACCTCGAAGGCCTACGTCGAGCCGGCCTCGCAGACGCCGCTGCTCAACCGCAAGCTGCGCCAGATCCTCCGCCACGAGGACCTGATCGAGGGCTCGCACGACTACAAGGCGGCCGTCGCGCTGTTCGACTCGTTCCCGAAGGACGAGCTGTTCTCCGCCCGCGCCGACGATCTGCGGCGCGCGGTCGTCGAGCTGCTCTCGCTGGAGGGCGACCGCGTGCGGCTGCTCGGCCGGCGGTCGGCCGACAACCGGTCGGTCTCGCTGATCGCCGCGCTGCCCGCCTCGCGCTACGACCCCGACGTCCTCGAGGCGTTCCTGCGGCTGTTGCGCGAGCGCTTCGGGACCGACGCCGTGGCCGCCCAGACCGTGCTGGGGGAGGGCGAGCGGGTCCGCGTCCACGTGACGGTCCACGTGCCCGCCGGCGTGCCCGACATCCCCCTGCGCGACCTCGAGCAGGAGCTGGTCTCGCTCACCCGCACGTGGGACGACGGCCTGCGCGAGCGGCTCCTCGACCGCTTCGGCCCGACGCCGCGGCGCCGAGCTCGCGGCACGCTGGGGACCGCGCTTCCCCGGCTACTACCGCGCCTCGGTGGAGCCCGCGCTGGCGATCGCCGACGTCGAGTGCTTCGAGCGGCTGGAGCGCGAGCGCGAGCCGTTCGTCGTCGGGCTGCAGAACGAGGCGGGCCGGACGCGCGTCGCGCTCTACAAGACGGGCGGGAAGGTCGAGCTCGGCGACGCGATGCCGACGCTGGAGGACCTCGGGCTGCGCGTCATCGAGGAGGTCCCGACCCGCCTGAAGGGCGGCGACGGCGAGACCTGGGTGCAGGACTTCGGCGTCCTCGGCCCGGGTGACCGTCCGCTCGACCTCGGCGAGGTCGGGGAGCGGCTGGCCGACACCATCACGGCCGTCCGCAAGGGCGCAGACCGAGTCGGACACGCTGAACCGCCTGGTCGTCCTGGCGGGCCTGGAGTGGCGCCAGGTGGACATCCTGCGCGCCTACCGGATGTACCGCCAGCGGATCGGCTCGCGCTTCACGCAGGCGTACCAGAACGACGTGCTCGCGGCCAACCCCGAGGTCACCGCCGCGCTCGTGCGCTACTTCGAGCAGCGCTTCGATCCGGACCGCCCGCCCGACGAGGCCGCCGAGCAGGCGCTGCGCGAGGAGATCCTCGCCGGCCTGGACGCGGTCGCCTCGCTCGACCACGACCGGATCCTGCGCAACCAGCTGCTGCTGATCGACGCCACGCTGCGGACGAACGCCTTCGACCCGGACCGCGAGGTGACGGCGTTCAAGCTGCGCTCCGCCGACGTGCCGGCGATCCCGCAGCCGCCCCCGCTGTTCGAGATCTACGTGTACAGCCCGGCGATGGAGGGCATCCACCTGCGCGGCGGACCTGTCGCCCGCGGCGGCATCCGCTGGTCGGACCGGCAGGACTACCGGACCGAGGTCTTCGGATTGATGCGCGCCCAGCTGACCAAGAACGCCGTGATCGTGCCCGCCGGGGCCAAGGGCGGCTTCTACCTGAAGCGGCCGCCGGGGGACCGCGACGAGCTCAAGGCCGAGGTCGAGCGCCAGTACGTGCGCTACATCGGCGGGCTGCTCGACCTGACCGACAACCGCGTCGAGAACCGGGTCGTCCACCCCGAGCGCGTCCGCGTCCACGACGACGACGACACCTACCTCGTGGTCGCCGCCGACAAGGGCACGGCGACGTTCTCGGACACCGCGAACCGGGTCAGCGAGGAGCGCGGCTTCTGGCTCGGCGACGCGTTCGCGTCCGGCGGCTCCTCCGGCTACGACCACAAGGCGCTCGGGATCACCGCGCGCGGCGCGTGGGAGTCGGTCAAGCGCCACCTGTCCGAGCTCGGCCTCGACCCCGCCACCGACCCGTTCACGGTCGTCGGGATCGGCGACATGTCGGGCGACGTGTTCGGCAACGGGATGCTGCTCTCCGAGCAGATCCGGCTCGTCGCCGCCTACGACCACCGGCACGTGTTCATCGACCCCGATCCGGATCCGGCGACCGGGTTCGCCGAGCGCAAGCGGCTGTTCGAGCTGCCCGGCTCGAGCTGGGACGACTACGACCGCGCGCGGATCTCGGAGGGCGGCGGCGTCTGGCCGCGCGCGGCGAAGTCGATCCCGCTGTCGGAGCAGGCGCGCGCCGCGCTCGGCGTCGAGGAGGAGCGGATGGCGCCCGCGGACGTGATCCGCGCGATCCTCCGCGCCCCGGTCGACCTGCTCTTCAACGGCGGCATCGGCACCGTGGTCAAGGCGTCCGACGAGACCGACGACGACGCGCAGGACCGCGCCTCGGACGCGATCCGCGTCGACGCCGCCGACCTGCGCTGCCGCGCGGTCGGCGAGGGCGGCAACCTCGGCCTCACGCGCCGCGCGCGCGTCGAGTTCGCCGCCGCCGGCGGGCTGGTCAACGCCGACTTCATCGACAACTCGGCCGGGGTCGACTGCTCCGACCACGAGGTCAACCTGAAGATCCTGCTCGGGCTGGCCGAGCGGCGCGGCGAGCTCGACCGGCCGCGCGCGCGACGAGCTGCTGCTGGCGGTCACCGACGACGTCGTCGCGCACGTGCTCTACGACAGCTTCCTGCAGGCGCAGATCCTCGCCCAGGAGGTCGCGGTCGCCCGCGACCGGATGTACGCCTACGAGGACCTGATGAGCGCGCTCGAGGCGGGCGGCCTGCTCGACCGCGGCTCCGAGGGGCTGCCGGGCGCCGAGGAGATCGCCGAGCGCCGCCGCGCCGGCCGCGGGCTGGAGCGCCCCGAGCTCGCGCTGCTGCTCGCCTACGCCAAGCGCTCGATCGCGCGCGACCTGCTCGCCTCCGACCTGTGCGAGGACCCGTGGCTGGAGGACGACCTGCGCTCCTACTTCCCGGGCGCCGTGGTCGAGCGCTTCGGCCACCTGCTCGCCGAGCACCCGCTGCGGCGCCAGCTGATCGCCACGGTGAACGCCAACCTCGTCGCCAACTCGCTCGGGCCGACGTTCGTGTCCCAGCTCGCGGCGGAGCGCGGCGCCGACGCCGCCGACATCGTCCGCGCGTTCCGCGTCGCGCGCGAGGTGACCGGCGCGGACGCCCGCTGGGACGCGATCGAGCAGCTGCCGCGCGGCATCGACCGCGCGGTCGCCGACGAGCTCATGCACGGGGTCGACCGGCTCGTCGACGCCGCCACCCGCTGGTACCTCGCGCACGACGACCGCGCGCCGCTCGAGCGAGCGGATCGCGGCCGCCGAGGCGCCGTTCGCGCGGCTCGTCGCGGTGCTGCCGGAGATCGGCGGCGACGCGTGGCGCGCGCAGCGCCGGGAGGCGGCCGACGCCCTCGTCGCCAAGGGCGTGCCCGAGGACGTCGCCTGGGCGCACGCGTGCCTGCCCGAGCTCATGCAGGCGCCGGACATCATCGCCGTCGCCCAGCACACCGGCCGCGCGGTGGAGGACGTCACGCGGGCGTACCACGTGCTCGCGGAGCGGCTCGACATCGTCTGGCTGCTCGGCGCGCTCGAGGAGCTCTCCCAGCCGACGCGCACGCAGCGCTGGGCGGTCCAGGCGGTGCGCGAGGACTGCCTCGACGCGCTCGCCGAGCTGGCGCGCTGCGCCCTCGCCGGCACGTCCGGCGACGACGACGCCGCGACCGCCGTCGACGCCTATCTCGAGGCGCACGCCGCGCAGGCGCGGCGCCTGCGCGCGGTGACCGCGTCGCTCACCGTGGAGGGCACCGGGGACCTGCCCGCGCTGATGCTCGCCGTGCGGGCACTGAGAGCGCTGGCCGCCTGATGCCGAGCCTGGTCCTGGGCCCGCTGCTCCGGTACACCGGCGCGGACGACGCGACGATCTGGGTCGAGACCGACGGCCCGTGCGAGGTCGAGGTGCTCGGCTGCCGCGAGCCGACGTTCCGGGTCGACGGCCACCACTACGCGCTCGTCCACGTCACCGGGCTCGAGCCCGCGGCGACGATCCCCTACGAGGTCCGGCTCGACGGCGCGCGCGTCTGGCCGCAGGACCTCACGCCGTATCCGCCGAGCGTCATCCGCACGCACGACCCCGGCACGCCGTTCCGGATCGCCTGGGGCTCGTGCCGGGTGAGCGTCCCGCACCGGCCGCCGCACTCGCTGACCAAGGACGAGCACCCCGAGGGCCGCGAGGTCGACGCGCTGCGGGTGCTGGCCGACCACATGTGCCGCGGCGACCTCGACGTCTGGCCGCACGCGCTCGTCCTGCTCGGCGACCAGGTCTACGCCGACGAGGTCGCGCCCGAGGTCGTCGAGCAGATCCGCGAGCGCCGCGACGTCACCGTCCCGCCGGGCGAGCAGATCGCGGACTTCGAGGAGTACACGCTGCTCTACCGCAACGCGTGGTCGGAGCCGCACATCCGCTGGCTGCTCTCGACGGTGCCGACGGCGATGATCTTCGACGACCACGACGTCCACGACGACTGGAACACGTCGAGGACCTGGGTCGAGGACATGCGCGCCACCGGCTGGTGGGACGACCGGATCGTCGGCGGGCTCGCGAGCTACTGGCTCTACCAGCACATGGGCAACCTCTCGCCCGAGCACCTGGCCCAGGACGACGTCTACCGCGCGCTGCGCGAGGCCGAGGACGGCGGCCCGCTGCTGCGCGAGTACGCGTTCCGGGCCGACCGCGAGGTCGCGGGCACGCGCTGGAGCTACTGCCGCGACTTCGGCGCCTCGCGGCTGATCATGATCGACTCGCGCGCGGGCCGGGTGCTCGATCCGCCCGAGGAGCGCTCGATGCTCGACCCGGGCGAGTGGGAGTGGTTCGAGGAGCATGCGCAGGGCGACTTCGACCACCTGCTGATCGGGACGTCGCTGCCGCTGCTGCTCGCGCCGGCGCTCCACTACCTCGAGGCCTGGAACGAGGCGGTCTGCAACGGCGCCTGGGGCAAGCCCGCCGCCGCGCTCGGCGAGAAGCTGCGCCAGGCCGTCGACCTCGAGCACTGGGCGGCGTTCGGGGTGTCGCTCGAGCGGGTGATGGCGCTCGTGCGCCAGGTCGGGAGCGCGGAGGGCAGCGCGCCGGCGTCGATCGTCGCGCTGTCGGGCGACGTGCACCACGCCTACCTCGCCGACGTCGCGTTCCCGGCCGGGAGCGAGATGCGCTCGGCCGTCTACCAGGCGACCTGCTCGCCGTTCCGCAACCCGCTCGACGACCGCGAGCGGCGCTCGATCCGCGCCGCGTGGACGAAGCCCGTGGCGCTGCGTCGGCCGCGCGCTCGCGCGCGCCGCCGGGGTGGGGCCGCCGCCGGTCCGCTGGCGGATGGCGCACGACGCCCCGTACTTCGACAACCAGGTCTGCTTCCTCGAGCTCGACGGCCGCCGGTCGCGGCTGTGGCTGCAGAAGACGGCCCCCGGCGAGGACGACGGGTTCTCGCTGGAGACCGTCTTCGAGCAGCGACTGGCCTAGAACAGCGCCTCGAAGCCCTCGCGCCAGCTCGCGTGCGCGGGCGTCCAGCCGAGCGCGCGCTTCGCCTTGTCGTTCGCCGCGCCGCGGATCGTCGTCATCATCGCGACGGCGGCCTCGCCGGCGGCGAGCCGGCCGACCCAGCGCGGGACGTGGCGCGGCGCCGGCGCGCCCGCCGCGGCGGCGAGCGCCGGCAGCCAGACGCGGACCGGCGCGGGCTCGTCGTCGGTGACGTTGTAGACGCCGGGCGCGCCGCCCTCGATCGCCGCCACGGTCGCCGCGGCGGCGTCGTCGATGTGGATGAACGACCAGACGCCGGCGCCGTCGCCGACGACCGGGAAGCGGCGCTTGCGGACCAGCTCGAGCTGCTCGCCGTCGGCGCTGAGGCCGGTGCCGGGGCCGTAGAAGCCGCCGTAGCGGAGCGCGATCCCCTCGATCCCCTCGGCTCCCGTGACGAGCTCCTCGCAGCGCTTGATCGCGTCCAGCGACGCGCGCATCGACGGCACGGGGTCGGGGTCGAACGGGTCGGCCTCGGTCTTGACGGGGCCGCCGCTGCGGATGGCGGGCCAGCCGGCGAACGACTGCGCCACGATCCGGCGGGCGCCCGCCGCGAGCGCCGCGGCGAGCAGGTTCTCGGTGCCCTCGGTCCGCAGCCGGTTCGTGGCCGCGAACGCGCGGTCCATGTTGCGCGGGAACTTGAGGTCGCCGAGCGCGGTGAGCTGGTGGACGACGACCTCGGGCTCGGCGGCGGTCACGGCGGCGAGCACGGCGTCGCGGTCGAGCGCGTCGGCGATCACGGGGGTCGCGCCGGCCGCGCGCAGCGTGTCCGCCTTCGCGGGCGAGCGGGTCATGCCGATGACGTCGTGGCCGTTCGCGACCAGCGCGCGGACCAGCGGGGTGCCGATGGCGCCGGTGGCGCCTGCGACGAAGATGCGCATGGGGAGGTCTCCTTTTGCTGTGATGACTGCTGAGACGAGATGACCGCCCGGGACGTGACAGCCGACGCGCTGCGCCCGCTCGTGTTCTCGATCGCGCTGCGGATGGTGGGCAGCGCCGGCGAGGCCGAGGACCTCGTGCAGGAGGCCTATCTCCGCCTGCACCGCGAGGGCGACGTGCGCGCGCCGAAGGCGTTCCTGACCACGGTGGTGACGCGGCTCGCGATCGACCACCTGCGCTCGGCGCGGGTGCGGCGCGAGACCTACACGGGCGACTGGCTGCCGGAGCCGCTCGTCTCCGCGCCGGGGACGGACGAGCAGGTCGAGCACGACGAGACGGTGTCGATCGCCTTCCTCGTCCTGCTCGAGCGGCTCGAGCCGGTCGAGCGCGCGGTCTACGTCCTGCACGAGCTGCTCGGCTTCTCCCACGACGAGATCGCGCCGGTGGTCGGCAAGAGCGTCGCCAACTGCCGCCAGATCCTGCGCCGTGCGAAGCAGCACGTCGACGCGGGGCGGCCGCGGTTCGAGCCGTCGCGCGAGCGCCGCGAGGCGCTGCTCGCGCGCTTCCTCGCGGCCGTGCGCGGCGGCGACGTCGAGGGCCTCGTCGGGCTGCTGGCCGCCGACGCCGTGCACGTCGCGGACGGCGGCGGCAAGGTGCGCGCGACCATCGTGCCGATCCTCGGCGGCGACAAGGTGGCGCGGCTGTGGGCCGCGTTCGGGCGGCGCCCCGAGGCCGCGGCGGTCGACCTGGTGCCCGTCGACGTGAACGGCCAGCCGGGCGTGGCCGCGGTCGGGCCGGACGGCGAGCTCGTCACCGTCATCACGGTCGACGTCGCCGACGACCGCGTCCAGCGCGTCTGGGCGGTGCTGAACCCGGACAAGCTGGCGTTCGCCGCCGCGGCCGTGGGCGCGGAGCCGGGTGGCCCCGCGCCGGGCGCCGGCTAGTTCAGCGCCATGTTCGGCTCGGCGCCGTCCATCCCGCCCTCGCTCACGCAGGACCCGCCGCGGTTCAGCGCGTAGACCTGGCGGACGCAGTTGCGCAGCGCGAGCTGGCCCCAGTAGCTCGGGTGCAGGTCCTCCTGGAGCTGGTACGGGGGCACGAGCGTCGTGACCGTGCGGATCTGGCTCACCCACTCGCTGCGGTCCGCGGCGCCGGGCGACGTCCAGTTCGGCACCCCGGTCTCCTCGAGCAGCCCGACCGTGCTCTCGCACAGCCGGTGGCCGGCGAGCGCGCCGCGGGCGTCCATGACCTGCGCGCCGGCGGTCGCCGCGGCGGGCTTGATCACGCGCTCGTCGAGCGTCTCGACCATCGTGTCGTTGGCCCAGTCGGCGTCGCGGTTCCAGACGCCGCAGCCGCCGATCGTCTGGCGCGTGAACCCGGTCTCCTTGTAGCGGAAGCCGCTCCCGCGCGGGATCGGGGACGAGTAGGTCTGCGCGACGAGCCGGTAGTCCGTGGCGGCGTAGCCGGCGTCGGTCATCGCCTTGCGGATGTTCGCGTAGGCGCCGGCGGTGGCGTCGCGCTGCTGCGCGATGAAGCTGTCCGTGAAGCGGCTGCGGATGCTCGAGTCGTCGTTGCAGTAGTTCTTCCACCACGACGGCGAGGTCAGCCAGTCGGTCACGCAGGTCTGGACGACGTCGGCGAAGCCGAAGTTGTTCGCGCTGATCAGGACCATGATCAGCCGCACGCGGTGCGTGGTCGCGTACTGCTGCAGCGCCTTCGCCTGGCCGATGTGGCCGGCGCCGTCGTCGTAGAAGTCGAGCCCGGGCTTGAAGTCCGAGCCGCTGCTGTAGGGCTGCGTGTACGTGCGTGCGCCGGAGCAGGCGAGGTTGGCGGACGCGATCCCGCCGATGTGGATCTCGGCCGCCTTGGAGCGGTGGCAGCCGGGGGTCGACTCGCGGCCGGCGACGTCGTGGTACGCGCTCGAGCCGAGCGCGTCCACGCGCGAGGGGCTGTTGTTGGTGTTGCCGGCCCAGCGGCCGGCCTCGCCGGAGATCGCGGAGTCGCCGAGGGCGACGACCGCGTCGGGGACCCCGGTCGGCGGCTCAGCGTGCGCCGAACCCGCCGTCACCGCCATGGACAGGACCGTCAGCGCGCAGAGCGCCGCCGCACGTCGCTTCATGGAGCCTCCCTCGTTGGCCTTCCGCCGCCGTGGTTCTACAGCGGCGGAAGGTGGGGGCGCAAGTGACTGCGTGTCAGCGGGACACGAAGCGGACCGCGCCGTCGAGCGGCGCGATCGCGGCGTGCTCGTTCACGCCGTACCCGACGACCGTCGTGTACCCCTCGGCGGCGAGCCGGGAGGTGACGGCGAGCTGCTCGGGCAGCGTCCGGGGGGCGCGGAACGTGGCGCCGCGGGTCCGGGCGTCGGCCCGGGCGGCGGCGAGGCGGGACTCGGCACCGGGAGCGCCGGCGTCGGCGACGACGGCGACCCGGTCCGTCGCCCGCTGCGTCGGCGCCTCGGGGGCGGCCGACAGGCCGGCCACGAGGCCGGCGATGATGGCGACGATGAGTTTGGTCATACGTTTGATGGTAGTACGTATGACCTGCGGATGCGAGGGCGCTTGAACTGCGGCATTGAGGGGAGGAGGCGCCGGGACGGGCGCATAGACCCGCTGGCGACGACCAGTCGGGCGACGACGACACGACGCACCCGCTCGGAGCGCCCGGCGCGTTAGACCTCGACGCCACGTCGGCGCGCGTCGGGCGGGGAGGTGCTGCGCAGCGTCGCGTCCGGAAGCTGACCGCGGCGCCGGTCCCTCGCTTCCCTACCTGCGGCCGTTGACGTTCGCGGCGCTCAGCCGCGCGGAGGCGCCGTCGACCCGCGCACGTCGAGCCTGACCTCGACGACCCGGCTCCGCGGCCGCTCGCCGGCGAGCAGCGCGGCGAGCAGCTCGAACGCGACGCGGCCGAGCTCGGCGCCGTCGGCGATGACCGTCGTGAGCGGCGGGTCGAGCACCCGGCCGATGTCGAGCCCGTCGAAGCCCACGACCGAGAGATCCTCGGGGATCCGCAGCCCGAGCTCCCGCGCGGCGAGGTAGGCGCCCGACGCGATCACGTCGTCGTCGCAGAACAGCGCGGTGACGTCGGGGTGCGCGCGCAGCAGCTCGAGCGCCGCCTCGTGCGCCGGGTCGATCCCCAGGTCGGTGGTCGCCCGCGCGACCGGTCCCTCGACGAGCCGCTCCACCGCCGCGGCGCGCGCCGCGAACGTGGGCAGGTCGAAGACCGCGCCCAGGTGCCCGATCCGCCGGTGGCCGAGGTCGAGCAGGTGGCGGAGCGCGGCGTCCGAGCCGCCCTCGACGTCGAGCCGCGCCGACGGATGGCCGCGGCTCTCGGACTCGATCACCACGATCGGCTCGCCGCCCTCGGAGAACGGCGGCGGGTCGACCTCGAACAGCAGCAGGCCGTCGGCGAGGCCGGCGCGCAGCGCCTCGGCCGAGGCGCTGCCCCACTCGCGGTCGTTGTCCGTGTCGATCAGCGCGACCGCGTAGCCGGCGGCGCGGGCGGCGGTCTGGGCGCCGCGCAGCAGCCCGCCGAAGAACGGGTTGGTGATGTCCGGCACGACCAGGACGATCGCCCGCGCCGCGCCGGTCTTCAGCGCCCGCGCGGCGGCGTTCGGGCGGTAGCCCAGCTCCTCGGCGGCGGAGCGGACCGCCGCCTCGGTGCGCGCGGAGATCCGGCCCTTGGCCTTCCCGGAGAAGACAAGTGAGACGGTCGACTGCGAGACGCCGCACTTGCGTGCCACATCGATGCTGGTCACACGCTCGCTCAAGGGGCCACAGCTTGGCAGCAGGGCCAACCCGAGCGGCCTGGGCTTCGCCACCCGGTCCACTGACAGGACAAATCGGGTCGGGAAGGATTCCTCCCCATGTCTGCCGCACCCACTTCCCTCCGCCTCACGGAACGCACCCGCAACGCCCGCCTCATCCGCGAGGCCCTGTCCCTCATGCAGTCGAAGTGGAGCGTCGACGTGCTGCTCGCCCTCGGCGACGGCTCGCGCCGCTACCACGAGCTGCTCGGCGACCTCGAGCCGATCTCGGAGAAGGTCCTGACCCAGACGCTGCGCGCGATGGAGCGCGACGGCCTGATCCACCGCCGCGTCCACGCGGAGGTGCCGCCGCGGGTCGACTACGCGCTGACGCCGCTCGGGGCGACGCTCGCGGCCCCGATGCGCGCACTGGGGAGCTGGTCGCTGGCGCGCGGCGCGCACGTCGAGGCCGCGCGCGAGCGCTTCGACATGCGCCGCGCGATCCAGCAGCAGCAGGCGCAGCGGCACGTGGCCGCGTAGTCAGCCGAACAGGTCCTGCTCCGGCGCGCGGAGCAGGGCCGCGACGCCGGGACCGTCGTCCGGCAGCACGTGCCGCCCGAGCCCGCGCAGCCGGACGGCGGGCTCGCCGCTGTCCTTGTCGCGGACGAGGTCGGCCGCCGACGCGGCCTCGTCGGCGATCGCGATCACCGTCGCGTGCAGGAGCCGGCCGGCGGTGTCGGGGCGCCCGCGCCAGTCGTCGAGCGGGCCGAGGCCGGCGCAGCCGATCGCGACCTCCGCCTGGCCGATCCGCCAGGCGCGGCCGAACGAGTCGGTCACCACCACGGCGCAGCCGAGCGCCGCGCGCAGCGCCCGCGCCGAGGCGTCCGGGTCGACGCGGGAGCAGCACCGCGTGCTCCTCGCCGCCCGCGTTGGACTGGTCGACGCCGGCGTTGGCGCACACGAAGCCGTGACGGGTGCGGGCGATCAGCCGGCCCGCGTCCGCGCGCACCAGCTCGACGCTCTCGGCGAGGATCAGCTCGACGAGCCGCGGGTCCTTGCCGTGCTCGGCGGCCAGCTTGCGCGCCTCCGCGCCGGGGAGGACGCCGCTGAGCGGGACGACGCGCCCCTCGGCCTTCGCGACCGCCTTGTGCGCCACGGCGAGCACGTCGTCCGGGCGCAGGCCGGGGTCGGGGAGCCGCGCCGCCGCGTCGCGCAGGAGCGCGCCGAGGTCGTCCCCGCGCCGGATCTCCGGCATGCCGGGCAGCGCCTCCGCCGCAAGCGTCATGCCGCGGTCGCCATCCGCTCCAGCAGGCCGCGCGTGCGCGGCGCGGCGTGCGGCAGCCGGGCCAGCGCGGCGCGCAGCGCCGCCAGGTCGCCCGGCGTGTCGACGTCGAGCTCGAGCGACGCCGCATGGGCGACCCGCACGGTCGCGCCGGCGGACGCGGCGCGCGAGACGTGGCGCGCGAACGAGTCCGGCCCGAACGCGGGCGCGAGCACGTCCGGCGGCGTCAGCAGCAGCGCGTTCGTGCCGGTCCCGTGGCGGTCGGGGACGATCACCACGCCGGCGCCGCGGGCGCCGGCCAGCAGCGCGGCGACCTCGCCCGGGTCGAGCGACGGGCAGTCGCCGGGCACGAGCAGCGTGCGCCCCGCGCCGCGGCCGACCGCGGCGGCGATGCCGAGCGCCGCGGCGTCGGACTGGCCGGTCTCGGCCGGATCGTGGACGACGTGCGCGCCCGCCGCGCGCGCGGCGGCGGCGGCGCGCGGCTCCGCGGTGACGACGACCAGGTCGTCGAGCGCCTCGACGCGGCCCAGCGCGGCGAGCACGTCGCCGACCATCGCGGCGGCCAGGCCGGCGCGCGCCGGCTGCTGCACCGCGGCGTCGAGGCGCTGCTTGGCGCGCCCGAACGACTTGACCGGCAGGACGGCGGCGGTGCGCATCGGCGCCAGAGGCTATCCGGCGAGCGCGAGCGCGAATCCGCAGCGTCGCGTCCGCGAGCCGGCGGCGGCCGTCCGCGTCGGGCATCGCGACGTCGGTCTCCAGCGTCGGCATCCCGGAGGCCCGCTGGTCGGCGACGAGGCCGTCGAGCAGCCCGTCGTAGCACTCCGCGATCCCGTCGCTCGTCAGCGGCTTGCCCGCCCAGGCGAGGAACGCCTCCGTCGGCCCCTTGAGCGACCGCCCGCCGACGAGCGGCGAGACCGCCACGACCGGGCCGGGGCAGTCGCGCAGCGCGGCGTGCATGCCCGGCAGCGCGAGGATCGGCCCGATCGAGATCACCGGGTTCGACGGCCCGACGATCACCGCCTCGGCGCCCGCGATCGCCGCGAGCGCCTCCTGGGTCGGCGCCGCCCCGGCCGCGCCGCGGAACTCCACGTCCGCGATCGGGCCGGCCGCGCGGTCGCGGATCATGAACTCCTGGAACGGTCCCCAGCGGCCGCGGACCTTGATCCAGGTGCGGACGGGGTCGTCGCTCATCGGCAGCACCGTCGCCGGCACGCCGAGCGCCATCCGCACGTCGTCGGCGATCTCGGTCAGCGACTCGCCCGCCGCGAGCCGCCGCGCGCGGGCGAGGCAGAGCCCGAGATCGCGGTCCCCGAGGTTGAACCACACGTTCTCGCCGAGCGCGCGCATCGCCTCCATCACGGTGAACGTGTCGTCGCGCAGGCCCCAGCCGCGCTCGTCGATCCGGTCGGCCAGCCAGAACGTGACGAGGTCGGGATCGGGGGAGACGTGGCCGCCGTGGATCTCGATGTCGTCGCCGGTGTTGGCGATCACGGTCAGCTCCGCGCCGACCACGTCGAGCAGCCCGCGCGCGAGCTTCGCGCCGCCGGTCCCGCCGGCGAGCAGGACCACGGGGCCGCTCATCCCGCGCAGGCTACATTCCGGGCATGGTGCTGATCCGCGAGGTGGGGCCGCGCGACGGGTTCCAGAACGAGCCGGAGGTGATCCCGACCGCGGAGAAGATCCGGCTGATCGACCTGCTCGCGCGCACCGGGATCCCGCGCCTCGAGGTCACGAGCTTCGTCCGCGCGGACGTGATCCCGCAGCTCGCCGACGCCGCAGAGGTGCTGGCCGGGATCGACGTCCCGGACGGCGTGTCGCGGTCGGTGCTGATCCCGAACGAGCGCGGGCTGGACCTGGCGCTCGAGCAGCGCGACCGGTTCGAGGAGATCAACGTCTTCCTGTCGGCCTCGGAGTCGCACAACCGCGCCAACGTGAACCGCTCGATCGAGGAGTCGCTGGTCGGGCTGGAGCGGGTGATCGCCCGGGCGCGGGAGGCGGGGCTGCGCTGCGAGGGCATGATCTCGGTCGCCTTCGGCTGCCCGTACGAGGGCCACGTCCCGCCGGCGCGGGTGTGGGACATCGCGCAGCGGCTGATCGCCGCCGGGGCGCAGGAGATCGGCTTCGGCGACACGACCGGGATGGCCAACCCCGCGCAGGTGCGCGGCTACTTCCCGCAGGCGCGCGCCGCCCTCGGCGACGAGGTCGAGCTGACCGCGCACTTCCACAACACGCGCGGGCAGGGGCTGGCCAACGTCTACGCGGCGTACGAGGCCGGGATCCGCTCGTTCGAGTCGAGCTTCGGCGAGCTCGGCGGCTGCCCGGTCCCGGCCGGCGCGACCGGCAACGTCGCCACCGAGGACGTCCTCTCGATGCTGCACGAGATGGGCGCGGAGACCGGCGTCGACCTCGCGCGGCTGCTCGAGGCCGCGCGCGCCGCGCAGGACGTGCTGGGCCGCCCGCTCGGCTCCCACGTCCTCGTCGCGGGCCCCGTCGACTGGGCGGACTAGGAGCCGCTGAACTCCGGCACGCGCTTCTCGGCGAACGCGCGGGCGCCCTCGGCGAAGTCGGCCGACGCCGCGCAGCGCTCCTGCGACACGCACCTCGAGCTCGAGCGTGGTCGAGAGCGCCGGCCGCGCCGAGGCGTCCATCACCCGCTTGGCCAGCGCCACCGCCAGCGGCGCGCACGCCAGCAGCTCGTCCACGAGCTGCGTGACGGCGTCGTCGAGCTCGCCCGCCGGCGCGACGCGCGTCGCGAGGCCGATCCGCTCGGCCTCCTCCGCGCCGATCAGCTTGCCGGTCATCACGAGCTCCTTCGCCCGTCCGAGCCCGACGACCTGGGGCAGCCGCGAGGACCCGCCGACGTCGGGGATCAGCCCGATCCGCGTCTCCGGCATGCCGACGATCGCGTCGGCGGCGAGCACGCGGAAGTCGCACGCGAGCGCCAGCTCGAGCGCGCCGCCGATGCACGCGCCGTGGATCGCGCAGATGACCGGCTTGGGCATCTCCTCGGCCAGGTTCCACGCCTCGAGGCAGTGGCGCCGGAACGTGCGCAGCTGCTCGGGCGCCGCGCTCAGCGCGCCGAGCGACCCGAGGTCCATGCCCGACGAGAACAGCGGCCCCGCGCCGCGCACGACCACCACGCGCACCGCGGGATCGTCGGCGGCTGCGCGCAGCGCGGTACCCGTGGCCAGCACGAGCTCGTCGTGGAACGCATTGCGCTTCTCCGGCCGGTTGAGGACGAGGTGGCGGACGGGGCCGTGATCTTCTGACAGGACGAGGTCGCTCATGGGCGGCGAAGGGTAATGCCCGCCCATGACCACGACCGCCGCCGCCAGCGCCGCCGCCCGTGACCTCGCCGACCGCATCGAGCAGCTCGAGGCGGTGGACGGCATCGCCCGGCCGATCGCCAAGGCCGTGCGGGATGCCGTCCCGCCCGGGCCCGCCAAGGACCTGCTCAGCGGCACGCCGATCGGGCATGCGCTGCACCCGCTGCTCACCGACCTGCCGATCGGGACCTGGACGAGCGCGCTGCTGCTCGACTGGCTCGGCGGCGCCGACGCGCAGGGCGCGGCGGACCTGCTGATCGGGCTCGGGATCGCGAGCACCGTGCCCGCGATGGCGACCGGCCTCACCGAGTGGGCCGACTCCGAGACCGGCAGCCCGCCCGCCCGCCGCGTCGGGCTGGTCCACGCCGCGACGAACCTGACCGCGACCGCGTTGTTCGGCGCCTCGCTCGCCGCGCGCCGCGGCGGCGCGCGCGGGACCGGCAAGCTGCTCGCGCTCGCCGGCGCGGGCGCGCTCGGGGCCGGCGGCTGGCTCGGCGGGCACCTCGCGTACGCCCAGGGCCTCGGCGTCGACCGGACCGCGTTCGAGGCCGGCCCGGAGGACTGGACGCCGGCGCTGCCCGAGGCCGAGCTGGGGGAGGGCGCGCTGCACGTCGTCGACGCCGGCGGGGTGGCCGTCCTCGTGGCGCGCGTCGACGGCGAGGTCCACGCGATCGCGAACCGCTGCTCGCACCGCGGCGCGCCGCTCGACGAGGGCGAGCTCGACGGCGGCTGCGTGACCTGCCCGTGGCACGGCTCGGTGTTCCGGCTCGCCGACGGCGGCGTCGAGCGCGGCCCGGCGGCGTACCCGCAGCCGAGCTGGCGCGTGCGGGTGCAGGCGGGGACGATCGAAGTGGCGCCGCCAGAGCGTTAGGCTGCGGCCGCCCATGGCCGGTCGCGACGAGCTGCTCGAGCTGCTGCGCCCTCCGGCGCACCGCGGCCCGCTGATCGCCGCCGGCGCGGTCGTCCTGACGGTGGCGATCGCGATCGTCGAGCTGCGGCTCGACGACGAGCTGCCCGGGATCGTCCACGTCCTCATCCTCGGGCTCGCCGCCGCGCTGTTCCTCGGGCTCGGCCTGCAGGCCGAGCGCGACGGCGGAGCGCCGGCGCCGCCGCAGTCGGTCCTGCTCGTCTGCGGGCTGCTGCCGCTCTGGGCCGGGCTGCTGCGGCTCGCCGACCTGCTCGGCGCGGACTTCGGCGAGTTCCCGGCCGCGACGCTCGTGTGGACCTCGCTGGTCGTCGCCGCGGCGGCCGGCCTACGCCGCGGCGCGCTGCGACTCGGCCATCTGCACCATGCTGGCCGGGATCGCGGCCGGGTTCGCGGTGCTGTCGCGCCGCGAACTGGATCTTCGGCGCGAACTCGGAGACGACCTACCGCTGGCTGCTGCTCGGCGCTCGCGCTCGTCTTCGCGCTCGCCTCGCTCGTCCTGCGCGGCGGGCACCCGCGCCACGCGGAGCTGATGGTCGTCACGGGCGGCCTGGCGATCCTGGTGATCTTCCTCGTCGCGGCGCTGGGGGCGCTGTTCGGCGCGGTCCTGCCGTTCGGGATCGCGCCGCAGTCGGGCCTGCTGCCCGGCTTCTGGGAGCTCGTCCTGCTCGTGGCGGGCTGCGGTCTGGTCGCCTACGGCGCGGTCGACCGCGTCCCCGGTGCCGCGTGGCTCGGCGTCGCGCAGCTCGCGGGCTTCGTGATCGCGGCGAGCGCCGCGACCGACGAGACGCTGCTCTGGTGGCCGCTGCTGCTCCTGCTGCTGGGCGGCGGCGCGCTGGCCGCCGGGCTGCGCCCGCGGATGCCGCTGCCGCCCGAGCCGGCGGGCTACTCGGTCCAGCGTCCGCTCGCCTCGCGCACCGACGACGACGAGGTCACCGTCCACGTGCGCAACGACGAGCCGCCGTCCCGCTAGGTTGCCGGTGATGACCGACCTCCAGGACGCCGCCGCGCGCGCCCTCGCCGGCGGGCCCGAGCGCCATCGCGAGAAGGCCGCCGGCCAGGGCAAGCTCCCGGTCCGCGAGCGCGTCGCGCAGCTGCTCGACCCCGGCAGCTTCAGCGAGGACGCGCTGCTCGCCAACTGGGAGGCGGACGGGCTCGGCGCCGACGGGGTCGTGACCGGGATGGGCGCGATCGGCGGCCGCACGGTCGCGCTGATGGCCAACGACCCCACGGTGAAGGCCGGCTCGTGGGGGCCGAAGACGGTCGAGAAGATCCTCCGGATCCAGGAGGCCGCGCTCGCCCACCGCGTGCCGATGGTCTATCTCGTCGACTCGGCCGGCGCGCGGATCACCGAGCAGGTGCAGATGTTCCCCGGCCGCCGCCACGCCGGCCGGATCTTCTTCAACGAGGTCCAGCTCTCCGGCGCGGTGCCGCAGGTGTGCGTCCTGTTCGGCCCGAGCGCGGCCGGCGGCGCCTACATCCCGGCGTTCTGCGACGTCGTGATCATGCGCGACGGGAACGCGTCGATGTACCTCGGCTCGCCGCGGATGGCCGAGATGGTGATCGGCGAGCACGTCTCGCTCGAGGAGATGGGCGGCGCGCGGATGCACACCGGCGTCTCCGGCTGCGGGCACTTCCTCGTGAAGACCGACGAGGAGGGGATCGAGCTCGCGCGGCGCTACCTCGGCTACTTCCCGTCGCACTGGGAGGACGCGCCGCCGCCCGGCCCGCCCGCCCCGCCGCCGCCCGGCGCGACGCCGATCCGCGAGCTGATCCCCGAGGACGAGAACAAGCCGTGGGACATGCGCGGCCTGCTCGAGGCGCGTCGTCGACGAGGGCTCCTTCCTGGAGGTCCACGCCCGCTGGGCGAAGGAGGTCATCGTCGGCTACGCGCGGATCGACGGCCGCGTCGTCGGGATCGTCGCCAACCAGCCGAAGTTCAAGGGCGGCGTGCTGTTCGTGGACTCCGCCGACAAGGCCGCCCGGTTCATCTGGACCTGCAACGCGTTCGGCATCCCGCTGCTGTTCCTCGCCGACGTCCCCGGCTTCATGATCGGCACCGCCGTCGAGCGCCAGGGGATCATCCGCCACGGCGCGAAGCTGATCTCGGCCGTCTCGGAGGCGACCGTGCCGAAGCTCTCGGTGATCGTCCGCAAGGCCTACGGCGCCGGCCTCTACGCGATGGCCGGGCCCGCCTTCGAGCCCGACGCCTGCATCGCCCTGCCGACGGCGAAGATCGCCGTCATGGGCCCGAGCGCCGCGGTCAACGCGGTCTTCTACAACCAGCTCGCGGCGATCGAGGACGAGGACGCGCGGGCGGTGAAGCGCGCCGAGCTGATGGAGGAGTACGCCGAGGGCGTCGACCTGCTGCACCTCGCGTCCGAGCTCGTGATCGACGCGGTCGTCCAGCCCGAGGACCTGCGCGGCGAGCTGATCCGCCGCTACGCGCACGCCGCCGGGCGGCGGCGCCCGCCGGCCGTCAAGCGCCACGGGATCCCGCCCGCCTAGGATCCGCGCGATGGCGGACGGCAAGCTGCTGTGGGAGCCGCCGGCCGAGCGGCTGCGGGACTCCGCGATGGCGCGGCTGATGGCGGATCGCGGCGCGGCGGACTACGACGCGCTGTGGCGCTGGTCGGTGGAGGACCTCGAGGGGTTCTGGGGGCTGATCTGGGAGCGCTACGGCGAGCTCGGCGAGCACGGCCCGGTGCTGGCGGACGCGTCGATGCCGGGCGCCGTCTGGTTCCCGGGCACCGAGCTCAACTACGCCGAGCGGCTGTTCCGCGGCAAGCCCGACGACCGCGTGGCGGTCGTCCACGCCTCGGAGCTGCGCGAGCTGGACGAGTGGACGTGGGGCCGGCTGCGCGCCGAGACGGCGGCGATCCGCGCGGGCCTCGCCGCCCGCGGGGTCGGGCGCGGCGACCGCGTCGCGGCGTACCTGCCGAACATCCCGGAGACGCTGGCGGCGTTCCTGGCCACGGCGTCGCTCGGCGCGGTGTGGTCCTCGGCCGCGCCGGAGTTCGGCGCGCGCAGCGTGGTCGACCGCTTCGGCCAGATCGAGCCGAAGGTGCTGCTGGCGATCGACGGCTACCGCTACGGCGGCAAGGACTTCGACCGCCGCGAGGCGGTCGCGGCGATCGGCGAGGAGATCGGCGCGCCGGTCGTGCGGCTCGGCTACCTCGACGGCTCGGGCTGGGAGGACGGCTTCCTCGGCGACGACGCGCTCGCGTTCGAGCCGGTGCCGTTCGACCACCCGCTCTGGGTGCTCTACTCGTCGGGGACGACCGGCCTGCCGAAGGCGATCGTCCAGGGGCAGGGCGGGATCCTGCTCGAGCAGCTCAAGATGGGCCACCTGCACCTCGACTGCCGCGACGGCGACCGGGTGTTCTGGTTCACCACCACCGGCTGGATGATGTGGAACTTCCTCGTCGGCGTGCTGCTGACCGACGCCGCGATCGTGCTCTACGACGGCAACCCCGGCGCGCCCAGCCTCGACCGGCTCTGGGATCTCGCCGAGCAGTCCGGGATGACGACGTTCGGGACGAGCGCGAGCTACATCGCCTCGTGCATGAAGGCCGAGGTCGAGCCGGCCCGCGGGCGCGACCTCTCCGCCCTGCGCGCCGTCGGGTCGACCGGCTCCCCGCTCGCGCCGGAGGGCTTCGCGTGGGTCTACGAGCACGTGGGGGAGGACACCTGGCTGTTCTCGACCTCGGGCGGGACCGACGTGTGCACGGCGTTCGTCGGCGGCTGCCCGGTGCTGCCGGTCTACGAGGGCGAGCTGCAGGCGCGCGCGCTCGGCGCGGACCTGCACGCCTTCGACGAGGACGGGGAGGAGGTGATCGACGAGGTCGGCGAGCTCGTGCTGACCTCGCCGATGCCGTCGATGCCGCTGCGCTTCTGGGGCGACGAGGACGGCGCGAAGCTCCACGAGGCCTACTTCGACATGTTCCCGGGCGTCTGGCGCCACGGCGACTGGATCCGGATCACGCCGCGCGGGACCGCCGTCATCTACGGCCGCTCGGACTCGACGATCAACCGCGGCGGGATCCGCATGGGGACGAGCGAGATCTACCGGGCGGTGCTCGCGCTCGACGAGATCGTCGACGCGCTCGTGGTCGACGTCCCGCAGGACGGGGAGGAGAACTGGATGCCGCTGTTCGTCGTGCTGCGCGACGGCGACGAGCTCGACGACGACCTGGTCGCCGCGGTGCGCAAGCGGATCCGGGAGGACTGCTCCCCGCGCCACGTCCCGAGCGAGGTGCGCGCGATCGCCGAGGTGCCGCGGACGCTGTCGGGCAAGGTGCTCGAGGTCCCGGTCAAGCGGATCCTCTCCGGCGAGGAGCCGGAGCGAGCCGCGAGCCGCGAGTCGCTCGCCAACCCGCAGGCGCTCGACACGTTCGTCGCGCTCGCGCGCGAGCGCGCCTAGAGCGTCGTCGCGAGCGCCCGCGCGAGCGGCTCCGCCGCGGCGGGCGGCGCCTCGGCGGCCGGCAGCCCGCCCGGCCCGCCGCGCCGCGCCGGCAGCCCGGCGGCGTCCGCCGCCGCGCGCCACTGGCGGTGGCGGCTGCGGACCGGCCCGTCACGGACGATCAGCAGCGCGGTCCGGCGGGCCGGCAGCCGCTCGCGGCGCAGGTGGGCGCGGCGCGCGTCGGGCGCGCCGAGCAGCAGCCCGGCGGCGACCCCGGGCGGCGGGTCGGCGACGAGCGCGGCATACGCGCCGCGCGCAGCCTCGACCGCCGCGGCCTCCTCCGCGCCGTCGCCGCGCCGCGCGACGCCCTCGTCCCAGGCGGCCGCGACGGCCGCGAGCAGCACGACGGTCGGGACGAGCTGGACCGCGCCGAGCAGCGTCCCGTCGGCGCCGGCGACGCGCGCCGCGCACGCGGCCACGACGAGCAGCGCGGCGGCGACGAGCCACCAGAGCCCGCCGCGGACCCGCGCGAGCCGCTGCGCCCAGCCGCGCCGCGGGACGTCGGTCCGCGCCGCGAGCAGCAGGTCGACCTGTCCGCCCGGCGCCGGCCCGGCGAGCACGACCTGGGTCGCCCGGCGCGGCAGCAGCAGCCGGAGCGGGGAGGCGCGGTGGGCGGCCTCGAGCGCGAGGCAGACCGCGCCGATCGCCGCCGCGACCAGGCCCACGACGGGTGCGCCGAGCGCCACCAATCCGGCGATCGCGGTCAGCGCCGCGGCGAGCGCGATCCCGGCCGCGTGCTGCGGCCGGATCCAGTGCGTCTCGACCCACGCCTCGTGACCGTCGGCGCGCAGCGCGTCGTGGCAGGCGACCGCGAACCGCCGCTCGGCGTCGCTGCAGACGGGGCGGGGCGCCATCGCGGCGAACGATAGGGTGCCGCCGCGTGGATGCCGCCGACCTCGCCTTCGCCGGGCTCGCCCGCCAGGCCGAGCTCGTCCGCGCCGGCGAGGTCTCGTCGCGCGAGCTGACCGAGCTCTACCTCGACCGGATCGCGCGGCTCGACCCGCGCCTGAACGCCTACCGCGTCGTGCTCGCCGAGGAGGCGCTCGCGAACGCCGACGCCGCCGACCGCCGGCGCGGCGACGACGCCCCGCCGCTCAACGGCGTCCCGATCGCGATCAAGGACGACACCGACGTCGAGGGCCAGGTCACCGCCCACGGCTCGCTCGCGCACGACTTCGTGCCCGCGGCGGACGCCGAGGTCGTGCGCCGCCTGCGCGCGGCCGGCACGGTGATCCTCGGCAAGACGAACGTGCCCGAGCTCGAGGCGCTGCCGATGACCGAGTCGCTCGCGTTCGGCGCGACCTGCAACCCGTGGGATCCGGCCCGCACGAGCGGCGGCTCGAGCGGCGGCTCCGGCACCGCGGTCGCCGCCGGGCTCTGCGCCGCGGCGCTCGCGACCGACGGCGCCGGCTCGATCCGGATCCCGGCCGCGGCCTGCGGCCTCGTCGGGCTCAAGCCGCAGCGCGACCGCGTGCCGATGGGCGGCAACTGGTACGGCATGGCGGTCTGCGGCGCGCTGACCCGCGGCGTCCGCGACACCGCGCTGTTCCTCGACGCGGTCAAGGACGCCGGGCCGGCGTACGCGGACGTGGCGCCGCCGGGTGCGCTGCGGATCGCCTACTCGGTGGCGATGCCGCGCGGCGTGACCGGCCGGCTCGAGACCGAGCAGCGCGACGCCGTCATCGCGACGGCCGAGCGCCTGCGCGGCCTCGGCCACCACGTCGAGGAGCGCGATCCCGACTACGGCAACATCGCTCCGAGCGTCGTCACGCGCTACCTCGAGGGGGTCAACGGCGACGCCGAGGGCATGCCCCATCCCGAGCGGCTGGCCCGCTGGACGCGCGGCCTCGCGGGACTCGGCGCCAAGATCCCCGGCCCGCTCGTGCGGCGCGCCCACGCGCAGGAGGCGGCCGACCGCGAGAAGGTGAACACGCGTGCTCGCCGAGTTCGATGCGGTGCTGCTCCCGACGCTGACGCGGCGGCCGCCGCGCGTGGGGGAGTGGCTCGGGCTGCCCACGCCGCTGATGCTCAACAACATGGCGAACTTCACCGCCCACCTCGCGCTCTGGAACCACACGGGCCAGCCGGCGATCAGCGTCCCCGCCGACCCGGCGGCCGACGGCTTCCCGGTCGGCGTGCAGCTCGTCGCCCCGCCCGACGGCGAGCCGCTGCTGCTGGCGCTCGCCGCGCAGCTCGAGGACGCCACGGGCTGGACGGCGCGGCGCCCGCCGGAGCCCGCGTGAGCGAGCTCCTCGCGCTCGCCACGGACGTCGCGCACGAGGCCGGCGCCGGGCTGCGGGAGGCGTTCTCCCGGCTCGGCGACGGCGGTCTCGCGATCCACGCCAAGAGCACGCCGACCGACCTCGTCTCCGAGGCCGACGTCGCGACCGAGCGGCGCATCCGCGCGCGGCTCGAGGCGGCCCGGCCCGACGACGCGATCATGGGCGAGGAGGGCGACGACCGGCCCGGCACGAGCGGGCTGCGCTGGGTCGTCGACCCGCTCGACGGCACCGTGAACTTCCTCTTCGGGCTGCCGCAGTGGTGCGTGAGCGTCGCGGTCGAGGACGCCGAGGGCACGCTCGCGGGCGTCGTCTACGACCCGATGCGCGACGAGACGTTCTCCGCGACGCGCGACGGCGCCGCCACGCTCGACGGCGCGCCGCTCGGCCCGCCGGCGCGCGACGAGCTCGCGACGGCGCTCGTGGCGACCGGCTTCGGCTACGCCGCCGACGTCCGCGAGGCGCAGGCCCGGGTGCTGGCGCGACTGCTCCCGCGGGTCCGCGACGTCCGCCGGCTCGGCGCCGCCGCGCTCGACCTCGCCTGGGCCGCGGCGGGCCGCGTCGACTGCTACTACGAGCGCGGCGTCCACCACTGGGACGTCGCGGCGGGCGCCCTGATCTGCGCGCGCGCCGGGCTCGCCGTGCGCGAGCTCGCGCCCGCGCCGCCGGCCGCCGCCGGGCTGCTGGTCGCGCCGCCGGCGCTGGCGGACGAGCTGTCCGCGCTCGTGACCGACTAACCCGCGTAGTGCGGCGGGTAGGCCGAACGCCATGACCATCGCCATCGTGATCGGCTTCTGCATCCTGCTCCTCATCCTCGCCTTCCTCTTCCCGCGGCTCTCGCGGCATCCCGAGCGCGGCGGCCAGAAGGTCGCGGGCGCACCGAAGCTGGCCACGAGCAAGGCGCCCGGCAAGCTCGGCCGCTGGCTGAGCAAGCCGTTCGACTCGAGCCAGAAGGCGATCTCGAAGAGCGGGAGCTCCGGCCGCAAGGGCCGGCGCAAGATGCCCTTCTGAAGTACCCGGGGCGGGACTCGAACCCGCACGACCACAAGGGCCAATGGCTTTTGAGGCCATCGTGTCTGACCAATTCCACCACCCGGGCGCGGGCGTTCACATGATAAGTGCGGGGGTCGCGCGCTAGGCGGGCGCGGGCTCGAGCGGGCGCTCGACCTCGACGTTCCAGGCCTGCTGGAAGCCGCGCATCGCGAACCCGATCAGCAGCAGCTGGAGCGGGATCAGCAGCGCGGTGAGGATCCCGACCACGTCGGAGGCGAGCGCCGGGTCGTCGAAGCCGGGCTTGTCGCGCGCGAACCAGCCCGGGACGGAGACCGCGGCGAAGATCAGCAGCACGATCGCGAGCGCGGCGGCGACCGGGAGCACGCCGCGGCTCCAGCGCGCGACGAGGTAGGCGATCCCGAGGTAGAGCAGGATGTAGAGGATCTGCACGCCCTTGGCGCCGACGAGCACGTCCCAGGCGCCGATCGTGATCACGATCATCACCAGCGCGGAGGCGAGCAGCAGCACGACGACGACGGCGCGCGTGGCCTTCGACGCCGTCTTCTCGCGGTTCGGGTGGTCGATCTCGATCCCGGCGTCCGCCATCGGGCGCGACCTTACAATCTCGGGGCCGCCCGCGCGACGGGCGGTCCAGCGGGCGTGGTGGAACTGGCAGACACGCCAGGTTTAGGTCCTGGTGCCGCAAGGCTTGGGGGTTCGAGTCCCTCCGCCCGCATCCCCGCTCTCGATCAGATGATCGTGCGGCCGCCGTCGACCATCAGCATGTGGCCGGCGACCATGTCCGAGGCGTCCGAGGCGAGGTAGATCGCGGCGCCCGCGAGCTCGCGCGCCTGACCGATCCGTCCCGCCGGGATCGCTTGGACGATCCAGTCGGCGTACTCCGGGTCGTCGAGCGCGCCGGCGATCATCGGCGTGTCGAAGTCGCACGGCCCGATCGCGTTGACGTTGACGCCGTGCTTGATCCACTCGGCCCCGAGCGTCTTGGTGAGCTGGACGACGGCGCCCTTGCTGGCGCAGTAGGCGACCTGGTCGGGGACGCCGATGATGCCGTCCGTCGAGCCGACGTTGATGATCTTGCCGCGGCCCCGCGCGATCATCCCGCGGCCGATCTCGCGGCAGAGCACGAACGTGGCGGTCGCGTTGATCGCGAGCGCGCGATCCCACATCTCCAGCGGCGTCGCCTCGCCCTCGGCGCGCTCGAACAGGCCGGCCGAGTTCACGAGGATGTCGACCGGCGCGCCGTCCTGTTGCACGGCGCCGGCGAAGCGCTCGGCCCCCGCGGACGTGCCGAGGTCGCCGAGCACCGCGGACGCCGAGCCGCCCTGCTCGCGGATCGCGGCGACGACCCGCTCGGCACGCGCGGGGTCCCGCCCCCCGACGACGACCTCCGCACCCGCGCCGGCGAGCGCCGACGCCATCGCGGCGCCGAGCCCGCTCGTCGCGCCGGTGACGACCGCGCGCTTGCCGGACAGCCCGAACATCCGCGAGAGATAGTCGTCAGGCACGTCGCCTCCGTTCCGAGATCGCTGGTCCGGCCGACCACCCTACGGCCTGGGCCAAACTCAGCACCGACCCTCTCCGCTCCGGGCTAGGCTGCCCGCGTGCGCGGATACCTGGCCCTGGCCGCGAGCTGAAGCTGAGCGCGTGGACATCTCGCGCGAGACGGTGGTCGTGGTGCTGGCGGTGGCGGCGCTCGCCCCGCTGCTCGCGGACTTCCCGTCGCGCGTCCGCGTGCCGATCGTGGTCACGGAGATCCTCGCCGGGATCATCGTCGGCCCGCAGGTGCTCGACCTCGCGCATCCCGACGCGGTGCTCGACACGCTCTCCGACTTCGGCCTGGCGTTCCTCTTCTTCATGGCCGGGATGGAGATCGAGCCGGAGACCGTGCGCGGGCGGACGGCGAAGCTGGCCGGCGCCGGCTGGCTCGTGTCGCTGATCCTCGGCATGGCGTTCGCGGCGGCGCTCTACGCGGGGGACGTGATCGGGGCGCCGGTGCTCGTCGGGCTCGCGCTGACCACCACCGCGCTCGGCGCGCTGGTGCCGATCCTGCGCGACGCCGACCTGACCGAGCACCCCTTCGGCCGGGTGGTGCTCGCGACCGGCGCCGCGGGCGAGTTCTGCCCGATCGTCGCGCTCTCGATCGTGCTCGCCGTCGCGTCGGGCGAGCCGTGGCGGACCGTGCTGCTGATCGTCTTCGCGGTCATCGTGGTCGGGGCCGGGCTGCTGACGACGCGGGCGCGGCCCGCCCGGGTGGTCCGCCTGATCGAGGCGACGATGCACTCGAGCGGGCAGCTCGCGCTCCGGCTCGCGCTGCTGCTGCTCGGCGGGCTCGTCGCGATCGCCGGCTCGCTCGGGCTCGACGTCGTGCTCGGCGCGTTCGCGGCCGGCTTCATCATCGGGCTGATCACCAGGACGCCGTCGGCGCGCGACTTCCGCGTCAAGCTCGACGCGGTCGGCTACGGCTTCCTGATCCCGATCTTCTTCATCACGACCGGGCTCGGCTTCGACCTGGACTCGCTGATCGACGATCCCGGCTCGATGCTGCTCGTCCCGTTCTTCGCCCTGCTGTTCCTGCTCGCGCGCGGGCTGCCGGCGTACCTGCTCGCGCGCGCCGAGCTGCCGCGCCGCGAGCGGACCGCACTGGGCTTCATGGCCGCCTCGGCGCTGCCGCTCGTCGTGGCGATCACCGAGATCGCCACCGCGGACGGCACGCTCGCGGAGGACGACGCCGCCGCGCTCGTCGGCGCCGCGATGCTGTCGCTGCTGCTCTTCCCGCTCGTCGGGACCGCGCTGATCAGACGCTGACGAGCAGGCCGGTGACGAACATCAGCGCCATGCCCGCGAGCAGGCCGCCGACGGCGCCGGGGTTGAGCGTCCGGCCGGTCCCGTCGCGCAGCGTGGGCGCGAGCTGGACGATCACCTGGACGATCGCGCCCGCGCCGAAGCCGAACAGGAACGCGGCGAGGCTCGCGTTGAAGGCGGCGGCGCCGATCCACGCGCCGAGCACGGCCGGCGCGCCCGCGAGCAGGCCGAGCAGCGCGAGCCGGCCGGGCGACGGGCGCTCGTGCGCCATCGGCGCGACGATCGCGAGCCCCTCGGTGGTGTTGTGCAGCGCGAAGCCGACGACGAGGAACGCGCCCGAGCGCGAGCGCGCCCGCCGAGTAGGCGCTGCCGATCGCGACCCCCTCGCCGAGGTTGTGCAGCCCGATCCCGGTGGCCACGAGCAGGGCGAGCTGCCCGCCCGAGGCGCCGGCGGCGGCCGCCGTGCGGCGGCGTTGCTCGAGCCAGGCGGAGACCCCGCTCAGCGCCAGGAAGGCGACCGCCGCGCCGACGAGCACGAGCGCCGCGCCGCCGAACGCCTGCGCGCCCTCGCCGGCCAGCTCGAAGCCCTCGAGCGTCGCGTCGATGGCGAGGAACGCGAGCAGCCCGATCGGTGAGCGCCATGACCGCGCGCAGCCACGACGGCGGGATCCGGCGCACCCACGGCAGCCACAGCATCCCGAGCGCGACGGGGATCACGCCGACGTAGATCCCGAGCAGCGCCATCAGGCCGTAGAACGACAGGTCCGCGTCCGGCGTCGCGACGGCGACCGGGATCTCGTGCGCGACCGTCCCGCCGGTCGAGGTGAGCAGCGCGACCTCGTAGGCCTCGCCCTCGACCCACGGCTGGGCGATCCGGACGACCGCGCTCTCCAGCCGCCCGATCGGGCCGTCGGCGCCGGTGAACTGGACGAACGCGTCGTTGACCTGCGCCTGGGCGACCGTCACCGCGTCCGGCCCGTCGTTGCGGACCGTGAGCGCGATCACGCCCGGCTCGAGCACCGTGCGCTCGACCGCGAGCTCCTCGGCCGGCGGCCCGCGGCGGTCGCCGAGCCCGGGGCCGCCGAGCGCGGCGAACGCCGCCACCGCGGCGGCGATCAGGGCGAGCGGGATCAGCCCCAGCACCCAGGCCGGGAGGTCGCGCGTCGTCATGTCACCTCGAAGAAGCCCTGCCATCCGAGCTCGGTGAACTCCGACTGGTGCGCGTGGAACATGTAGCGCCCGGGGTGGGGGAAGCGCCATTCGAGGATCCCGCGCTGGCCCTGGCAGAGCATCACGGTGTCGGTCAGCTCCGAGGGCGCCTTGCCCGTGCCGGTCGGGAAGTAGTCGAACAGGTTCCCGTGCAGGTGGAACGAGTTGATCAGGTCGTACTCGAGCACGTTGACGAGGTAGACCCGGACGAGCTCGTCGCGGCGCGCCGCGATCGGCTGGTCCATGTAGGCGAAGCCGATCGTGTTGGCGGCGTAGACCTCGTTCGCGCGGTCGAAGTTCGTGTCGAACCCGTTCATCACCATGACCAGCTCGTCGGCCTCCTCGCGGCCGTCCGCGGGGTCGACGATGAACGCGCCGTAGAGGCCCTTGGCGATGTGCTCCGCCAGCGGCCGGACGTGGCAGTGGTAGAGGTGCAGCCCCGCGGGCAGCGCGTCGAACTCGTAGACGGTGCGGCCGCCGGGCGGGATCTCGCCGGCGCCCAGCCCGGGCACGCCGTCCATCTCCGCCGGGTGGATGCCGTGGAAGTGGATCGTGTGGGGATGCGACGAGCCGTTGCCGAACGTGATCCGGAGCCGCTCGCCCTCGCGGCAGCGCAGCGTCGGCCCGGGGATGCGGCCGTTGTACGTCCATGCGGCGAAGCGGACGCCGGGCGCGACCTCGATCTCCTTGTCGACCGCGGTCAGCTCCCACTCGCGGATCACGGTGCCGGACGCCGTCCGCCGCGTGGTGCCCCAGTCGAAGTCGCGCAGGATCGCGTGCGGGTCGAAGCCGTTGGCGGCGTGGTCGACGGTCGCGCCGTCGCGGAACGCGGCGTGGCCGCCGTTTGCCCGTTCCTCGCCGCCGTGCGCGTGCGTCGCCGCCTCCGCGTCCTCCCACGGATGCGGGTGCGGGACGACGCCGTGGAGCGCCGCGGCGGCCCCGCCGATGGCGGGTACGGACGCGGCGAGCAGCCCGCGGCGGCTGAGTTGCGGCATGAATCAGATTATGGCATACCTAAATCTGATCCGTGCAGGGCGAGAGCCGTCACGCGTCGAGCAGGGGGACGGGGTGGACGTGCCGGGCGGCGCCGCGCCGACGAGGCGAGCTCGGGATCGGCGGGTCAGTGGCTGCCATGACACGAACACACGTTCGCACACGGCACGGACGGAACGGCTACAATCGCGCCTCCAACCGGTCTTGGGGGACTGGTCTAATGGCTACGATGGCGGTCTCCAAAACCGCAGATTGGGGTTCGATTCCCTGGTCCCCCGCTTGATCCGCGCGGTCATCTTCGACCTCGACGGCCTCCTGCTCGACTCGGAGTCCGCCTGGGACGGCGGGCGCAGGGCGCTCGTCGCCGAGCACGGCCTGGACTGGCCCGACGGCGCGACCCGGGCGATGATGGGGATGAGCTCGCCCGAGTGGTCGCGCTACGTGCGCGACGAGCTGGGCGTCCCGCTCGACCCGGGCGAGATCTCCGACCGCGTCGTCGCGCACGTGCTCGCGACCTACGAGGAGCGGCTGCCGCTGCTGCCCGGCGCGGAGGCCGCGGTCGAGCGGATCGCGGCGCGCTGGCCGCTCGCGCTCGCCTCGTCGTCGAACCGCGAGGTGATCGAGACGGTGATGGCGACGTCCGGCTGGGGTGAGGTGTTCCAGGCCTGGGTGTCGTCGGAGGAGGTCGAGCGCGGCAAGCCGGCGCCCGACGTCTTCCTCGAGGCCGCGCGGCGGATCGGCGTCGACCCGGCGGACGGCGCCGGGGTCGAGGACTCCCACAACGGCATCCTCGCGGCGCGCGCGGCCGGGCTGCGCGTGATCGCGATCCCGAACCACGAGTTCCCGCCGGGCGCGGACGCGCTCGCCGCGGCCGACGTCGTGCTCGGGTCGCTCGACGAGCTGACGCCCGGGGCGATCGAGGCCGGCTAGTTGCGCGGCGGCTCGACGAGCACGAACTTGCCGCGGTTCAGCACAGCGGCGAGCGAGCAGGCGCGCTCGATCTGCCGGTACGAGTACCGCGTCGGGTTGTGCAACGTCTCGATGTGGACGCCCGTGATCTGCATACCGGAGTGATGCCCGGAATCGGCCCGGATCTACCACCCTCCGCCGTAGACTTGCGCGCCATGGCCGGCTCCGAGGTGTTCGCCGACGGCGCGCTCGCCGGCCGGGCGGTGCTCGTCACCGGCGGCGGCACGGGGCTCGGGCGCGCCGCGGCGGCCGAGCTGCGGCGCTGCGGCGCGGAGGTCGTCATCTGCGGCCGGCGCGCCGAGGTGCTCGAGGCGACGGCGGCGGAGCTCGGCGCCGCGTGGGTGGCCGGCGACGTCCGCGCGGACGCCGACGCGGAGCGGATCCTGGACTTCGCGCTCGAGCGCTGCGGGCGGCTCGACGTGCTCGTCAACAACGCCGGCGGGCAGTACTTCACGCCCGCGGAGGCGATCGAGCCGAAGGGCTGGCGGGCGGTCACGCGGCTCAACGTCGGCGCGACCGAGCGGATGGCCCGGCTCGCCGCCGAGCGCGCGTTCGGCGACGGCGGCACGGTGGTCAACGTGACGCTGTCGCCCCATCACGGCTTCGCGGGCATGGCGCACTCCGCCGCCGCCCGCGCGGCCGTCGAGGGCTACACGCGCGCGCTCGCGGACGAGTGGGCGGAGCGCGGGATCGCCGTCGTCGCGATCGCCGCCGGCCACTACGACACGGCGTCGCTGCGCAAGTACCCCGAGGTGGTGTGGCGCAGCAGCGCGGCGACGATCCCGCTCCAGCGGCTCGGCCGCGAGGAGGAGCACGCCTGGCTCGTCGCGCTCTGCTGCTCGCCGCTGGGCGCGGCGCTCTCGGGCTCGGTCGTGACGCTCGACGGCGCCCGCGACAACTGGTTCGGCCCCTGGCCGCCCGCCGCCCTCGTCCCCGAGGGCGGCGGGATCCCGGCCGAGGAGCGCCGGCCTAGCGGACCGTGAACGACGCGGTCGCCTGCGCGTCGGAGCTGTCGCCCGCGTAGACGTCGATCCGGCCCGGCTCCACCACGAACCTGCCGCGGTTGTCGTAGAAGCCGAAGTCGCTCGCGTCGAGGTTGAACGTCGACCGTCTTCTTCTGTCCCGGCTCGAGCGTGACCCGCTCGAACCCGCGCAGCCGGCGGACCGGCTGCGTGAGGCTCGCGACGGGGTCGTGGAGATAGAGCTGCACGACCTCGTCGCCCGCGACGTCACCGGTGTTGGTCACGTCGACGGTCGCGCGGACGCGCCCGTGCCGCCCGACCGTCCCGGAGCTCAGCTTCAGGTTGCCGACGTCGAACGTCGTGTAGCTGAGGCCGAACCCGAACGGGAACTGCGGCGCGCAGCTGTCCAGGTCGCGGTAGCGCGACACGTACTTCTGCGTCACGTCGCACGGCCGGCCCGTCGGCTCGTGGTTGTAGTAGATCGGCACCTGGCCGACGCGGCGCGGGAACGACACCGGCAGCTTGCCGCCGGGGTTGACCTTCCCGAACAGCACGTCGGCGACGGCGTTGCCGGCCTGGACGCCGGGGAACCACGCCTCGAGCACGGCCGGCGAGTCCGCGGCCACGTCGCCGATCGTCAGCGGCCGCCCGTTGAAGAGGACGACCACGAACGGCTTGCCGGTCGCCTTGATCGCCTCGACCAGCTGCTCCTGGACGCCGGGGAGACCGATCTCCGACCGCGCGGCCGCCTCGCCGCTCATCTCCCGGTTCTCGCCGAGCGCGAGCACGACCTGGTCCGCCTGGCTCGCCACCTGCACCGCCTCGGCGATGCCCGCGTCGGAGCCGCACTCGCTCGCCGGCGTGTTGTTCGGCGGCTCGAGGTTCTCGAGCTTGCAGCCCTGCGCGTACGTCGCGCCGGGGCTCTGGGCGGTGATGCCGGCGAGGACGGAGACCGCGTCGGTGTCCACGCCCTTGCCCCACCACGGGCCGAGCATGTCGTGCTGGTTGTCGGCGAGCGGCCCGATCACCGCGGTCTTCTTCGCCGGGTCGAGCGGCAGCAGGTCGTCCGCGTTCTTCAGCAGGACCATCGAGCGGCCGGCCGCCTCGCGTGCGGCCTTCACCGCGTCGGGCTGGAGCTGCGCGGCGTCGGCCTTCGCCGGGTCGACGTACGGGTGGTCGAACAGCCCGGCGCGGAACTTCACGCGCAGGATCCGGCGGACGGCGTCGTCGAGCCGCGCCATCGAGACGCGGCGCCGGGCGATCAGCTCGGCGCCGTAGTCGCGCATGTACGTGCTGACCATCTCGGAGTCGGTGCCGGCGTTGAACGCCTGGGCCGCCGCGTCCGGCCCGTCGGCCGCGACGCCGTGGCCGCACGGGCCCTCGTCCGGCGTCTTCGGCGGGCAGGCGCGGAGCTCGGCGACGGCGGTGTAGTCGGACTCGATGAAGCCGTCGAAGCCCCACTCGCGCTTGAGGATGTCGGTCTCCGTCTCCGGGTTCGCGCAGCCCGGGACGCCGCTGATCGCGTTGAACGAGCACATCGCCGTGTCCGCGCCCGCGTCGATCGCGGCCTTGAACGGCGGCAGGTAGAAGTTCCGCAGCCGCGCCTCGGACATGTCGGTCGTGTTGTAGTCGCGACCGCCCTCGGGCTGGCCGTAGGCCGCGAGGTGCTTCACGCTCGTGACGACCTTGTCCGGCTCGCTGTAGTCGCTGCCCTGCGCGCCCTTGACGCGCGCCGCCGCCATCACCGAGTTCAGGTACGGGTCCTCGCCGCCGCCCTCGGCGATCCGGCCCCAGCGCGGCTCGTGCGAGACGTCGACCATCGGGCTGTAGATCTGCTTCAGCCCGACCGCGGCGGACTCGCGCGCGCCGATCCGATGGTCGGTCTCGGCCACCTCCGGGTCGAACGACGCCGCCGTGCCCAGCGGGATCGGGAAGATCGTGCGGTAGCCGTGGATCGTGTCGTAGGCGAACAGGATCGGGATCCCGAGCCGCGACTTGTCGACGGCGATGTGCTGCAGCTCGTTGATCCGCTGCGGATCGGTGAGGCTGAAGACGCCGCCGACGCCGGCCTGCGCATCCGCGTCGGTGATCTGCCCGTCGGAGAGCAGCTGGACCTGCTGGAGCTTCTCCTGCAGCGTCATGCGCCTGAGCAGCGCGTCGACGCGGCGCTCGATGCCGCGGTCGGCCGATGCCCGCGCGGGCGCGAGCGCCGCCTCGTCACTGGACGTGGTCGCGGCGACGACGCCGCCCGTCGAGCCCTGCGCTCAAGATGGCGACCGCACCCGCGATCGCCAGCCGCCGGCTGGTCCTGCTGGCCATGAACCCCTCCCTCGTTGGGACGCCAGCCTGCGGCTACCCGCGCTCGTGGCAGATGACACCGGCGCTCCCGCGGCTATGATCCGGACGTCCGCTGCGGGCGAAGTGTTGTGGTTGCACAGAAGCCTTCCAAGCTTCTAGGGCGGGTTCGATTCCCGTCGCCCGCTTGAGGACAGCCACGGGGAGTGGCGCAGTCTGGTAGCGCACCCGGCTGGGGGCCGGGCGGTCGCAGGTTCAAATCCTGTCTCCCCGACTAACCGAAGGAGACCTACAAAGCCGGCGACGCCTACTACGTGCCCCGGGCCACACGCCCATCCACTACGCGGGCAGCGAGATCGTCGTATTCAGCCCGACGGACATACTCGGGCAGACGATCCCGTGGTGATGGGCGCGACCGCCCTACGGTCCGGCGCTCGACCTCGGCACGGGCAGCGCGGTCTGGAGGTCCAGCTTGCGAAGCGGGGCTGGCGCGTGACCGGCGTCGACCTCGTCGAGAGCGCCCTGCCCCGCGCCCGCGAGCGGGTCGACGAGGCGGGTGTCGAGATGCGTCTCATGCGCGGCGACGTGACGGAATTGCGGGAGTCGGGCGTCGGTTCGGGCTCCCGGATGGTGCTCGACACGGGCACGTTCCACGGCCTCACCGACGCTCAGCGGCACGCGATGGGCCGCAAGGTGAGCGCCGTCGCCGCCCCCGACGCCACCGCGCTCGACTGCTTCGCGCCCCGGCGCAGGGGGCCGCTGCCGCGCGGCGCCGGCCGCGCCGACGTGGAGGCGGCCTTCCCCGGATGGGGGGCGACCGACGTCGAGGACGCAGACACCGAGCCCGACGCGCTGGCACGGCTCTTCAAGTTCGACGAGCGCTCCTACCGCCTGCGTCGGGACGGCAGCCCGCCGTAAGCACGAGATGCGCCTGAGTGGACACGCCGCCTCGCGATCCCACTGCGGGACGGCTTCGATTACATCGTCGAGCCGCGCAACTTGCCGGAGTACTGGCCCGACCTGATCCGCGTGCAGCCGGGATCGCGGTGGCGAGCGCCAGGGGATCGGGCTCGCGTCGTGATGCTTCTCATCGAGTACACCAGCGTCCAGCAGGGGCTACCTGATGTGCGCCATGAACGTGCCTTCTCGGCCGTCGGCGATGGATCGAGTGCCGCCTCGCAGTCGAGTACGAGCCGCGCGCGGGCTTGCGCGGAGCGTTCGACCGCGGGTCTGTCCGCCGTGCGGTCGAGCGCACGGTCTCAAACCTCGAGCGCTGCCTGCAGAGCGTTAGGAGCGGCGGCGCTGCGCCCCGGGCCTGGCGGGAGCAGCAATGGAGCGATCGAGGCGGGCATTGACTTCCGTCACCACGCGTTGCTGACGCTGGCCGTGGCGCGGCCCCGGCGCGATCATCAGAGCGGGGGTCCCACGTCGGCGAAAGGCGGCTGACGAGAGTGCCACAAGCCCTAGCGGCGGGCCGCCGGTCGCCCGCCTAGGCGCGAGGAGGGCCGGTAGCGAGGACCGAACATCTGTCGACTTTGTGCGTTTCGCCTCAAGCACGTGTTATGTCTTACTCCGTGACAGATTTTTCCCTCGCGTCCGCGCGTCGACGTACGCAGCTGAAGCGCTTGCTCGCGCGGCTCGAGCAGCTGCCGGCGTCCCCCCAACGCGACAGGATGCTCAGCGAGGTCCGCTCGCGGGCTGTAGACCTCGACACCGGCGTGACACCGCGGGCGATGCTGACCGTGGACGCGCCGATGCTCGGTCCCCGAAGGCCACCGAACAATCGACGTTCGCGGACGCTGCCGACGGGTCCGAGCTGACCTTGCGCGCGGCCTCGTCGAGCGCGCCAACCGGCCGGTAAGGCAGCTGTCGAGCTCATCACGTGACCGAGGGACTCGAGCGTCAGCGGTCGGAGAGCTCGCGGTCCTGCTTCAGCCAGGCGAAACCGGGCGGGGTTAGCGCCCATGTCCCCTCGGGCAACCGCAGCGCGAGTCCCTCATCACTTAGCGACTGCAAGTTGAGCGGCGTGCGCATGTCGCCGTGCCCGCGCCCGATTGCCTCGTCGATCTGGGCGACAGGCACTCCGACGTCTGGGTTTGCGCTCGACAGGCGCCACAGCGCAGTCAAGACGTGGACGAGGTCTCGTCGACTCACCAACCGATCGTCGCAGATGGTCCGCAGAGCGAGGTCGCGTTCGTTGAGAGCGGCGCGCTTCGCTCCGCCGGTCGGATCGCGACGACGCCGGAGGCGCTCGAGCTGTTCGCGCAGAGCCTGGCGCCGACCGACCGGGTGGCGGCGAGCCTGCTGGCGGCGGTCGGCGACATCCGCCGCTCCCGACGGCACGCCGGCTAGCTCCCGCCTGACCTGCGCGTCTACTGGCGCTCGCTGGCATGTCGGTCGGCGATCGTTCACACTTCGACGAAAGCCTGACAACACGAGGTATGCCATGGCGAGCGCCGCCGGACGCGCGCTGCCCGTCGTCACGGACGCCGAGCGGGCCGTCGCGGACCTCCTGCCGATCGAGGTCGATCCTGCGGCCGCACGACGCGCACTAGCGCGTGTCCCGCTGTGGTTCCACACGTTCGCTCTCAACCGCGAGCACAGTCTCTACACGCCGGGCGTCGCGCGCGACCACCGCTACCGCGTCCCGTTCCTGCCGCTGTCCTTCGCCGGCGAGCGGGTGCTCGACGTCGGGACGTTCGACGGCTTCTACGCATTCCTCGCCGAGCACCGCCGCGCGGCGTACGTGGTCGCCGCCGACAACGAGCAGTACGTGGCATGGGTGCGAGCGCGCTGGGGGATCGAGCTGCGCGGAGGCGAGGGCTTCGAGACGATCGCCGAATTGCTCGGCTCGCGCGTGCAGTACCGCCGCGGTGACGCGCTTGAGCTCGACAGCTCCGCAGAGCCCTTCGACGTCGTGCTCTGCTTCGGGATCCTGCACCGGGTCGAGAACCCGCTGGGGCTGCTGCGGCGCCTGGCCGCGCTGCTGGCGCCGGGCGGGCGCCTGCTGGTCGAGACCTACGGGATCGCGAGCGACGGCCGCCTCGACGCGCGCACGATCGAGGTCCAGCAGCCCGGTGGCGTCTACGCGGGCGACCAGTACGTCTACTGGGGGTTCGCCGCGGGCGGCCTGAGCGCTATCGCCCGGCTGGCCGGCCTGACCGCGGCGCGCATCGACGCCACCGTCGTCGTGGATGGGCACCCGCGAATCATCGCGACCCTGACGAGGGCGTCCTAGACGGCAGCCGCGAGCCGCGCGCGCAAGGCGGCGGAATCGTCGGTCGTCACGGCGTCGACGCCGACCGCAGCCACGCGGCCCAGCAGCGCCACGTCCTTCACGGCCCCTGCGCGAGCCCACGCGAGCGTGGCGTGAGGCGCGTCCTTGACCGTCGCGGCATCGGCGGAGGAGCGCTCGTCCTTGCTCAGCTCTTGAGCTTGCCGGTTCGCGATCGTCGTCAGGGAGGGCCGGCGGCTGGCAGCGGGGCGACGGGATCGCCGGCGCGCACGCGCGGGCTGCCCGGCACGGTCCGAGGTCGGACCGTGCCGGGCACGGAAGCGCGAGCAGCGCCGGCGCCGGCGGCTAGGGGATCAGGACGCGGTTGACGGCGTGGATGATCCCGTTGGACGTGCGCACATCGGCGGTGACGACCTTCGACCGGTTCACGAACACGTTGCGGCCGCGGACGCGGATCTGCACGCGCTTGCCGTTGAGCGTCTTGATCGACGACTGCTTGACGACGCGCTTCGCGGCGAGCCGGCCCGCGGCGACGTGGTAGAGCAGCACCGCCTTCAGCTTCGCCTTGTCCTTGCCGAGCGCCGTGAGCGTCTTCTTCGGCACCTTCTTGAACGCCGCGTCGGTCGGTGCGAACACCGTGTACGGCCCGGTCCCGGAGAGCGTCTCGGCCAGCCCCGCCTGCTTCACCAGCGAGACCAGGGTGGTGAAGTTGCCGGCTGCGACGGCGGTCTCGACGATGTTGGGCTTGGCTGGCGCGGCGGTTGCGGGGCGCGCGTTCGCTGGCGCGGCCGCAAGCGCCAGGGCGGCGAGTCCGGCGACGAGCGCGGCGGCGCCGCGGCGCGCGGTGATGATGGTGCGCATGGTGCTCCTTTGGTGGAGATGGAAGAACAAACACTGAACAAGCCTTGAACAGATAAGCACGGACATCGCCGTCTTGTCAAGTGTTTGTTCATTGTTTGTCTAGCGACTATGCTCCGCGGCATGGCAGATGCCACGCTTCGCATCGGTGAGCTCGCGCGGCGCTCCGGCGTCAGCGCCGACCTCCTCCGCGCGTGGGAGCGCCGCTATGCGCTCCTCACACCGGAGCGCACCGCGGGCGGCTACCGGCTCTACTCCGCCGACGATGAGGCGCGCGTGCGCTCGATGCGAGCGCACCTCGCACAGGGGCTGTCGGCCGCCGAGGCAGCGCGACTGGTCCGCGAGGCGACGGCGGGCGCCGCGCAGAACGGCGCTCCGGCGGATCTGGCCGCAGCACTGTGGTCCGCGCTCGACAGTTTCGACGACGCGGGCGCGCAGGCCGCCTTCGACCGGCTCGTGGCGACGTTCAGCACCGAAACGGTCGCCGAGACGGCCATCCTGCCCTACCTGCGAACGCTCGGCGAGCGCTGGCGCGACGGCGACGCCTCGGTGGCCCAGGAGCACTTCGCCACCGGCCTCCTGCGCGCGCGGCTGCTCGGCCTGGCCCGCGGTTGGGATCGCGGTGGCGGGCCACGCGCGCTGCTCGCCTGCCCCTCAGGCGAACGCCACGATCTCGGGCTCATCATCCTCGGCCTCGCGCTACGTGATCGCGGCTGGCGCGTGACGTTCCTCGGACCCGACACGCCGACCGAGACGCTCGCAGCCGCGGCCGACCAGCTCGCGCCCGACGTCGTCGTGCTCTCCTCGCTCACGCGCGACCCGCTCGCCGGGGCCGCAGCCGAGATCGCCCGAATGGCCTCCACGCGGCCCGTGCTGCTCGCCGGCCCTGGCGCGGACGCCGAGCTGGCCGAGCGTTCGAAGGCCCGGCTGCTCGCCGGGGGGCCGCTCGCGGCCGCCGCCGAAGTGTCCGCCTAGCGAGCGCGCGTGGCTGCGCTGCCCGCTGCGCTCGCCTTGGACGACGAGCGGGCGCCTCGGCTGACGCCGAGGTTCCGCAGATCCTGCGCAATGCGGGAGGAGTGAGGTCGCCGAGACGCGGGTTCTCGCTCGGCCACAGCCGCGCGTCGGAATGTCCGCCGCGGTTGCGCCTTCTGGAAGCCTTTGCTGGAGATGGCTCACCAGGCAAGCGTTTCCGGTGGTCCCTTGAGCGGTCCGACGAGGTCGGCGGTGATCCAGCCACCGTAGAAGTCGCTCGCATGCGCCTGCACCCGCTCATCGCCCATCCATACGACCGGGATCGAACGCGACGTGATCGCTCAACGCCTCATAGGCAGGCGTAGGGTCGGTCGGTCAACGCGACTGCATGGACGCGGCGGCCGTCGACGACCGCGTCGAGGTAGCGCGCGGCGCCTTTGAATTCACACCAGGTCGATCGCGCGCCATGGCGGCCAGCAGGTCGCCGCGCACGTCGTCGGGCGGCATGTACACGGTCGGTGGGTGACTGGTCTCGAGCACGCGGAGTGCATGCCTCGAGTCTGCCAGCGCCTCACCGGCCAGTTCCATGCGGATGCGGCGTCGGCATAACGTCACAGCCGGCGGGCGGGATAGTCCCGACACGTTCCACGTGTGATCCGCTCACGCTCGGAGTGCCGCGGCGATCTTGGCCACGACGTAGATGAGCCC